>NZ_JALQEA010000057.1:0-456230 GCF_023630965.1 Caballeronia sp. ATUFL_M2_KS44
ACTCTGGATTCCCACATGCGATACGAAGACTTTCAGTTCCTTCTGTTCGAGCGCCAGGCTGACGGCGTATTGCTCATCACACTGAATCGTCCGGAGGTCATGAACGCGACCAACAACAGAATGCACTGGGAACTGACGCAGGTTTGGGGCGTGGCCAACGACGATCCCACGGTCAAGGCGATCGTTGTCACAGGTGCGGGCGATCGCGCCTTTTCCGCGGGCGGCGATCTGTCCGTGGTCGAAGAGATGTCGACCAGTCACGAAGCTACCATGCGCGTGATGAAGGAAGCCTCCGACCTTGTCTACAACATGCTGGCCTGCGATAAGCCCATCATTTCCGCCATCAACGGAACGGCCGTAGGCGCAGGGCTTGTCGTCGCGCTGCTCGCGGACGTCAGTGTCATGGCGGAAGACGCACGTCTGAGCGATGGTCACGCGCGTTTGGGCGTGTCGGCGGGCGACCACGGCGCCATCGTATGGCCGCTGCTCTGCGGCATGGCGAAGGCCAAGTACTACCTGATGACGGCGGACTTCGTCGACGGCAAAGAGGCCGAGCGTATCGGCCTTGTCACCTTCAGTACGCCGCGTGCCGACGTGCTGGTCAAATCGCTGGCCATCGCCGCCAAGCTGGCGTGCGGCAGCCAGACTGCGATCCGCGCGACCAAGAAGTCGCTCAATAGCTGGATGCACATGGCGGGTCCCATCTTCGACAACTCGCTCGCCATGGAGATGTTGTGCTTCCTCGGCGCGGACGTCAAAGAAGGAGTGGCAGCATTTCGCGGCAAACGTCAGGCGGATTTTCCTTCGGCCCGATTGCCCCGGTAACGAACGATCAGGCTATTCGTAAAGCCACGTCGTATCTGTTCCACCTAACTAATAATAGTTACTCTATGAGACAACTGACGGTTCTGCTCGACGGTATGACGCATACGGAGGGCGCACGCTGGCACGACGGGCGGTTCTGGTTCAGCGATCTGTACTCCGAGCGAATCTACTCCATGCGCGAGGACGGCACGGACGTCCGCGTGGAAATGGACGTGCCCGAGTGTCCCTCCGGCATTGGATGGCTTCCGGACGGACGTCTGCTGGCGGTGTCCATGCACGATCGCAAGTTGCTAAGGCGCGAACACGACGGGTCCGTGGTGACCCATGCCGAACTATTCCCGTTCCTCGAGTTCGAGCCCAATGACATGGTCGTGGATGCAAAAGGCCGCGCGTGGGTAGGCAATCTCGGTTTCGACGTAATGAAGCTCGCTCCGCGTCTCCCGGGCAGATTGGCGCGCGTCGATCCCGACGGATCGGTCGTCATGGTCAGTGAGCCCCTGCACTTTCCCAACGGTTCAACCGTAATCGACGGCCGCACGCTGGTCGTGGCCGAATCATTCGGCAATCGCATGTCCGCTTTCGATATTCAGTCTGATGGCTCGTTGTCGCCACGCCGGGATTGGGCAACCTTCGGCGCCGTCCCCCAGAACGACGACGTCATTCAATCGTTGGCCGAAATCGCAGTCGCTGCGGACGGCATTTCGCAAGTCGACGCCGAAGGGGCTATCTGGGTCGCCGACTTCACCAAGGCGCGCGCATTACGCGTGGCTCCCGGTGGAGAGATTCTCGACGAGATCCAGACGGCCGATCGCAACTGCTATGCGTGCGCCCTGGGCGGCGTCGACGGACACACGTTGTTCATGTGCGTGACGCCGGCCGATTTCAACCCCGAGGTGCGCCGCACCCACCCGATGAGCGCCGTGGTGTCCGCCCGGGTCGACGTCCCGCTTGCCTGAGCCACACCCCTTTCGCAGAGAGATTTCATGACAACCGCAACCAACACTGCGCAAGCCGCACGCGCAAAAGCGCTCGAATGGATCAACCTGGGCTCCAAGCGCCTGCTGATTGGCGGCGAGTGGACCGGCGCAGCATCGGGCAAGACGTTTGAGGTCATCAATCCGGCAACCGAGCAACTGCTCTGCCGCGTGGCCGAAGCGGACAGCGCCGACGTCGACGCGGCGGTGATCGCTGCGCGCAACGCCTTCGACGCGCCGTCCTGGGCGGCCATGTCGCCTCACGCCCGCACGCGAGTGCTGCTCAAGATCGCCGACAAGATCGAGCAGCACATCGACGAGTTGGCCGCCATCGAGTCGCTGGACAACGGCATGCCGCTATGGTTTGCGCAGGGCGCAGTGACCGCCGCGGTCGATATCTTCCGCTACTACGCGGGCTGGTGCTCCAAGGTGCTCGGCACCACCGTGCCATCGGACGGCAGCACACTGATCTATACGTTGCGCGAGCCGCTGGGCGTGTGCGGACAGATCATCCCGTGGAACGTGCCCATTCTCATGGCGGCCATCAAGTTTGCGAACGCGCTGTGCTGTGGGAATACGGTCATCCTCAAGCCCGCCGAACTCGCCTGCCTGACCTCCATCCGTCTCACCGAATTGATCCAGGAGACGGACGTGCCTCCCGGGGTCGTCAATGTGCTACCGGGCTTCGGGGCCACGGCGGGCGCGGCGCTGGCGCAACACCCTGGCGTCGACAAGATCGCCTTCACGGGTTCCACGGCGATCGGCAAGCAGATCGTGCGCGATGCGACCTCCAATCTCAAGAAGGTGACGCTGGAACTCGGCGGCAAAGCGCCGAACGTGATATTTGCCGACGCCGATATCGAGCGGGCCGTGCAGGCCGCGGTCAAAACGTTTTGCGGCAACTCGGGCCAGGTGTGCTCGGCCGGCACGCGCCTGTTCGTACAGGAAAGCATCCACGACCAGGTGGCCGAACGTGTAGCTCAAGTCGCCGCCACCTGGAAGGTCGGCGACCCGTTCGAGGCGGACACGCGGCTCGGCCCGCTGATCTCTGCGAAGCAGCGGGACCGCGTCTGGTCCTACCTCGGCGCGGGCCAGGAGGAAGGTGCGTTGCTGCGCGCGGGCGGCAACGCCTGGACGGGTCCCGGTTACTTTGTCGAACCCGCGGTGTTCCACAACGTGCGCAACGGAATGAAGATCGCGCAGGAAGAAATCTTCGGCCCTGTGCTGTCCATCATCCCGTTCAAGGATGAAGAGGACGCCGTGCTGCAAGGCAACGACACCACCTATGGCCTCTCGGCCGCCGTCTGGACCCGGGACATCTCGCGCGCCCACAAAGTAGTGCGCGCGCTGAAGGCGGGGCGCTTGTGGATCAACACCTTCGGTGAGTCCGATCCGGCCATGGCGTTCGGCGGCTACAAGCAATCGGGATGGGGCCGCGAATTCGGCCAGGAATCGATCGAGGCCTACACGCAGAGCAAATCCATCATGGTTCGCCTGTAACGGCCGCGCGCGGCAAAAGGACTCCGTCGATCGGGTCATCTATCAACGAGGAGACACAGATGAAAGGCGTGGTTTTCAGAGGCGACAAAAAGCTGGAGATCCTGGATTTCGACGATCCAGTACCTGGCCCCGGCGATGCCATCGTCGAGATGAAGGCGTCGGGCATGTGCGGCAGCGATCTGCACTTCTACCGCAACAAGCCCGCCGACGTGATTCGATCGCTGGGCTTCAAGGATCTGGCCTCGCGCGGCATGTCGGAGGACACACCCGTGATCGGCGGCCACGAGCCTTGTGGCCAGATCATCGCCCTTGGTTCGGCCGTCGATCACCGGGCCTTCAACGTAGGCGATCGTGTCGCAGTGTTTCACTACGAAGGTTGCCAGCACTGCGACCACTGCCGCACGGGCTGGACGCAGATGTGCAGCCATGGCGCGGATATTCACGGCGTGATCAAGCACGGCGGACACGCTCATTTCATGAAGGTCCCCGTTACGTCACTCGTCCACCTTCCCGAAGAGGTTTCGTATGCCACCGGAGCGGCCGTGTCATGCGGCACGGGCACGGCGTGGGGCGCGCTCCTGCGACTCGAAATCAGCGCGCGCGACACGCTTGCTGTGTTCGGCTTGGGTCCCGTGGGTCTGTCGGCCGTGCAACTCGCGGCTGCCATGGGCGTGGAGGTCATCGGCGTGGACATCGCAGCCGATCGTGTAGCGCGCGCCAAAGCCTTCGGTGCAGCACACGTGATAGACGGCAGCACGCTCGATCCGATCGAAGAAATTCACAAGCTCACCGGGGGCTTGGGTGCGAGTTGTGCCATGGACTGCGCGGGGGGTGACGTTCCCAAGCAACAAGCCGTGCGCTGCACCCGCCCTTGGGGACGCATCGCGTTAGTGGCCGTGGGAGGCAACCTTAACATGGACGGCATGAAGGACGTGATCGGCAAGCAACGCACGATCATCGGCTCATACACGTTCTCGGAAGTCAGCATGAAGGACTGTCTCCATTTCGTGGCGGACCACGGCGTCGACGTGGACAAGCTGTTCACCGACCGTTGGAAGCTGGATCAGGCGGAAGATGCCTATCGACTCTTTGATAGTCAGGCCGGCGGCAAAGGCGTGTTCCTATTTTAACTTCCGTGTGATGTAGCCGCCTCTCGCGCTCGCCGACTGGCGTCTCTAACCTGCCCAACACAACGAAATTGAACTTCGCCGCGACTCAAGCGGAAGAATTGCACGACGTCATGTCGAAGTACGCCCGCACAAGTTCGAGCGTCTGATGGCGGGTAATGCCCGCATCGGCACAAACGAAAAATTGCGAAAAGCAAATAAACGGAGACTTTGGAATGAGCCAATTCAAACCGCAACAGGGCGAAGACCCGATGGCCACGCTCTGCCGAATGGCATTGCAAACCCAGTACGCCGACCTGCCGGCCGACGTGGTACGTCACGTCAAACACACCCTCCTCGATGCCATGGGCGTCACCATTGGCGGATCCGCGATGGAAGGCATCCCCGCTATCGTCTCGCTCGTCAAAGAGCGCGGGGGCAACCCTCAAACGCCGCTGCCCTTCTACGGCGGTCGGGTGCCGGCCAACGAGGCGGCGCTGGCCATGGGCCCGATGCCGCGCGCCATGGACTGCGGCGATCTGCACGAGGAGGCTGGTCACGTGACTGAATACATCGTGCCCACGCTGCTCGCTGCCACCGGCCTTTGCGGTCCCGTTTCGGGCGAGGCGTTCCTGGCTGCGATGGCGGTCGGTCAGGAAATTCTCGTGCGGTTGGGAACAGCCTATAAGGTCATCAATCGCGCGATCAAACATCATGAATGCGGCGGCCATTATATTTTCGGTGCCGTGGCCGCCGTGGGCAAATTGATCGGGCTGACACAGGACGAACTGGAAAACGCCCAAGGCATCGCGCGTACCATGACGCAACCCAACACCATGGGAATCTATTCGCCCGCCACGCTGATGGTGCGCATGCATCACGGACTGGTTAGCCAGGCCGCCATCACCTGTTGCCAGCTGGCTCAACGCGGCATCACCGGACCGCGCGCCGAAGTGTTGCTCGGTGCCAAGGGCTACTTCGCGACGGCGCGCTGGGAGACCGATCCAGATTTTATCCTCAGGGATCTCGGTGAGCATTGGGAACTGCAAAACATCATCACCAAGGGCTATAGCGCCTGCTATTTCTCGCATTCGTCCATCGACGCCATCCGCGCGCTCATGAAGGAAGAGGCGTTCGGAGCGCTCGACATCGCCAGCATTCACATCGAGACCTCCACGCCAAGTTGGCGCGCCGTGTGCGAGCCTCAGGATAAGAAGTGGCATCCGGTCACGGTGCCCGAGTGCCAGTTCAGCCTGCCTTATGTCGTGGCCATTGCCGCATTTGACGACAAGGTTTTCCTGGAGTCGTATAGCGAAGAGGCGCGCGCCCGGCCCGAAATACGCGAGCTGATGACGCGCATCACCGCCGAGGAAAACCCTGGCGTATCCGATTGGGGCGCACGCCTGACTGTGAAGCTACGCGATGGGCGCGAAGCGAGGAAAGAATGCATATACGTAAAAGGTCACCCCAGGAATCCGTTCAATGGAGAGGATTTCAAGGCCAAGTTCGACCTCTGCGTGCCCTACTCTGCCATCCCGCTCGCCCCGGAAGTCGTGGACAGGATGGTCAACGACATTCTTCATTTCGATGAAGTGGATGACGTTGTTAGCGCCCTGCTCGACCCGCTGATACCAACCGAAGCCTGAGCCCGGCAGAAAGCGGAATCGCTACGCGCGGAAGGTTGCACAACGCCTTCCCGCGATACAAATACTATTCGGAGACAGCATGGATTCGCTTGAGCAAACCACCATGCGCAAGGTATTTCGGCGTCTGGTGCCATTCTTTGCGCTGTGCTATTTCGTATCCTTTCTCGATCGTGTGAACGTCGGGTTCGCCAGTCTGCAGATGAACCAGGCCATTGGGCTGACGGCCGCGCAATACGGTCTGGGTTCAGGGCTGTTCTTTCTCCTGTATTTCCTGTTCGAGGTGCCCTCGAACCTGCTGCTGGTTCGCGTAGGAGCACGCGTGTGGCTCGCGCGCATCATGATTACGTGGGGCTTGATCTCGGGCGCGACAGCCTTTGTTGTCGGCCCTCATAGCTTCTATGCCGTCCGCCTTCTGCTGGGTCTGGCCGAAGCGGGTTTTTTCCCCGGCGTCGCGTATTTCCTCACGTTGTGGTTTCCCTCGGCTTATCGCGCACGTGTCATGGGTTATCTCCTGGTTGCCGCACCACTGTCGTCGGTGATTGGCTCGCCCATTTCAGGCATGCTCTTAAGCCTGCATGGGCTTAATGGCTTGGCCGGGCTGCAGGGCTGGCAGTGGATGTTCCTCATCGAGGCGTTGCCCGCGCTTATTCTGGGCATCGTCATCATTCAATACCTCAAGGGCACCCCCGACAACGCGCACTGGCTCCGGGCAGAGGAGCGCGGCTGGCTATCCGACCGTATGTGCAAGGAAGACGCGCAGCGACGCGAGGACCACAACATCCCCATCGCGCAAGTCTTTAGCGACAAACGAGTCTGGACGCTCGCCACCATGGCCTTCGGCTTCTTTCTGACGATCTACGGTGTAGGCTTCTTCCTGCCGCAGATCGTTAAATCCTTCGGATTGAGCAATGCGCAGACTGGCTTCGTCACGGCCATTCCCTATGTGATCGGCTCCGCCAGTCTGGTGTTCTGGGCGCGCCGCTCCGACCGCACCCGGGAACGCCGCTGGAACATCGCGTTGCCCGCGCTCATCGCCGCCGTATCCCTCGTCGGCGCCAGCCTGTCCGCCGATCCCGCCGCGAAGCTCATTTTCTTCTGCCTCGTGGCCTTCGGCGTTTTTGGCGCATTGCCCGCGTTCTGGGCCGTCAACACGGAACTGCTCTCGGGATCCGCCGCAGCGGCCAGCATTGCGTGGATCGGCGCTGTCGGCAATCTGGGCGGCTTTGCCGGCCCCTATCTGCTCGGCCTGACCAAGGATCGAACCGGTAGCTACACCGCCGCGCTCATTTTGATGGCTATCGTTGCACTGATCGCCGCCGGTATTGCGTTATCGGTGAGTCGAAAGATGCCCGTCTATCGCCGGGCCTGAACACTACTCTCATAATTTTCAAGGAGACAGCAATGTCCGCCGCACAACAAAATCCATCCCCCGTGCCATTCAATTGCCCACCGCTGGAACAGGCAGTGGTGCAGTTCATCCAGGATCTGAAATACGAAGATATTGATTCGCACGCCCACGCCGGCATCAACCGGCTGCTGCGCGATCAACTCGCCCTGCAGATCGGTATCTCCAAGATGCCGTGGTCCGAGCAATTACTCAGATACGCGACGAGCCAGCAACGACCGGGAAAAAGCCGCGTCAGTGCCTCGACAATTACGATGAGCGCCATGGACGCCGCTTTCGTCAACGGTTCGTACGGTCACGGGTTCGAATACGACGACGCCCACGGTCCCAGCTACAGCCATCCGGGCAGTTGCGTCATCCCGGCTGCGCTGGCGATCGGTGAGGAACTCGGCTCGTCGCTCGAAGAAGTGATCACCGCGATGGTCGCCGGATACGAGGTCTACGCGCGCATCGGACGGCTTGCTGCGCCCGACCTGCTGCAACGCGGTTTTCATCCGCACTGCACGCTGTCCAACTTCGGCGCCGCGGCCGTTGCCGCCAAACTGCGCGGTTTCGACGCCGAAACGACGCTGCAAGCGCTGGCGATTGCGCTGAGTCATGTTTCGGGCACGACTGAATACACCTCCACCGGCGGCTCCATCAAGCGCATCCATGCGGGAATCGGCACACGCAATGGCATCGCGGCCGCCGACATGGCCACGGCAGGCATCACCGGACCGCGGGCTTTTCTGAGCGGAAACAAGGGATTCTTCCGCGCTTTCCTGCAGCGTACGCCAGGCGACGCCGCCGAACATCGCTTCGCGCCGGCTCGGCCTTTCGAGATCGCTACTGTCTGGCTCAAAGCCTATTGTGCCTGCTACTGCACGCATGCTTATATCGACGCGCTGCGCCCGTTTTCAGCGCGCCGCGACGAGATTGCCGACGTGCACCTGAAGATCACGCCGCACTTCAACGTCGTCGTCGGCACGTCCAACGCGAATGCCTACGAACCTAAGAACATCGAGCATGTGCAATTCAGCTTGCCCATTCAGGCAGCGTTCACGCTGTTGGGCAATGGGAATGGCTACCCGATCCATCGCGATTATCTCGCGGGCAAGGTCGACATGGCCCCGGTGATCGACATGGCGCGCAGCATCCGTATCACTGCAGAACCGGCGCTGGAGAAGGATTACCCAGGCAAGTTCGTCGCGGACGTGACGGTCACATTTAAAGACGGCTCCTCCGAGCATGTGTTCGTGGAAAATCCGATCGGCACCGACAAAAATCCCATGCCGGAACACGAGCAGGACGCGAAGTTCATGGAACTCACCGGTGACGTACTGGGTGAGGACAGAGCCCGGAAGCTGCTCGCTGCGTTGTGTGAGATGAATCCGGCGATGAAAGCCGCAGAGCTGACGGCCATGTGCTCCACGGAGCACTGAATCCCGGCTTGCTTCCAAAGACTCGGCCAATAGCCAAACCAGCGCGCCCTTCGATTCACACGACGGGCGCGCGTTCAAATGCAAAGGTCGATGCGGTAGAGCAACGCTTCCTCACCTCGTCTACATGCCTGAATAGTTGGGACCGCCTCCACCCTCAGGCGTGACCCACACGATATTCTGGGTTGGGTCCTTGATGTCGCAGGTCTTGCAATGCACGCAGTTCTGCGCGTTGATCTGTAGTCGCTTGCCGCCCTGAACGTCGGCATCGACGAACTCGTACACACCTGCGGGACAATAGCGCGCTTCCGGACCTGCATACGTCATCAGGTTGACGTTCACGGGCACGTCCGGATCTTTGAGCGTCAGATGCGCGGGCTGGTTTTCCTCGTGGTTGGTGTTGCTGATGAACACGCTGGAAAGCCGGTCGAACGTCAGCTTGCCATCGGGCTTGGGGTAGTCGATGGATTGGCAGGCGCTTGCAGGCTTCAAGTAAGCGTAGTCAGGTTTTTTGCGGCGCAGCGTCCAGGGGATGCGACCGCGCAGAACGAGCTGCTCGAAGCCATTCATCAGCGTACCTACAGCAAGCCCGTGAGCAAACCAGTTCTTGAAGTTGCGGTCCTTGTGCAGCTCAGCGCAGAGCCAGCTTTTTTCGAACGCTTGGGGATACTCCGTCAGTTCGTCCTGGTGGCGCCCCGCCGCCACCGCCGCGTAAGCGGCTTCGCCTGCGAGCATACCGGTCTTGATCGCGGCATGACTGCCCTTGATGCGGCTCACGTTGAGAAAGCCCGCCTCGCAGCCTACCATCGCCCCTCCCGGGAAGATGAACTTGGGCAACGCGTTGATACCGCTCGCATTGATGGCGCGCGCACCATAGGACAGGCGCTTCGCCGTGATCTCGCCCTTGTCGTTCTCGAAGTAGTGGCGGATTCTCGGATGCGTCTTCCAGCGCTGGAATTCCTCGAACGGGCTCAGGTAAGGATTCGTGTAGCCGAGGCCCGTGACGAAACCCACGGCGATCCTGTTTTCATCGAGGTGATACAGGAAGGAGCCGCCGTAAGTCTCGCTGTCCATGGGCCAGCCGGCGGTGTGCATGACAAAGCCCGGCTTGTGGCGCGCGGGATCGATTTCCCACAGTTCCTTGACGCCGATACCGAAACTCTGCGGATCACGCCCGGCGGCGAGTTCATAGCGTTCGATCAGCTGCTTCCCGAGATGGCCGCGTGCGCCCTCGGCGAAAATCGTGTACTTGGCATGAAGCTCCATGCCGAGCTGGAAGTGCTCGTTGGGTTCGCCATCCTTGCCTATACCCTGGTTACCCGTCGCTACACCCATGACCGCACCGTGTTCGTTATAAAGCACTTCGGCGGCCGCGAATCCCGGAAATATTTCGACACCGAGCGACTCGGCCTGCTCTGCCAGCCACTTCGTGAATGCGCCCAGACTGATGACATAGTTCCCCCGGTTATGCGCGAACGGCGGCAGGAACATGTTGGGGACGCGCAAGGACGATTTCTTACTCAGAAACACGTAGGCCTCATCGGTCACAGGCTGCTTCAATGGTGCCCCACGCTCTTTCCAGTCGGCAAAGAGTTCGGTCAGTGCGTTGGGATCCATGATCGCGCCAGAGAGGATGTGAGCGCCCGGCTCGGATCCCTTTTCCAGCACCACGACGGACACATCCCGGCCTTCTTCCGCCGCGCATTGCTTGATGCGTATGGCTGTCGACAGGCCGCCGGGACCACCGCCCACCACCACCACGTCGTACTCCATGGACTCTCGCGGTCCGTACTCGGCCAAAATGTCTTCGCTGTTCATTGTGTTGTCTTCAGGGGATCTTGCCTCACACGCCTTTGATCAGGCGCTTCCGGCTCTCATTTAACTATGCTTGCCACGATCGCCTCGGCCGCGCGGATCACCGGCAGATCGACCATGAGACCTTCCAGGCGGAAGGCTTCGCCACCGTGCTTCGCCGCCTCGTCCAGAACGCGCAGCGCCCAGGCCTTTTCGGCATCGGAATAGTCCAGGACTTCGTTCACTGCGTCCACCTGAGACGGGTGTATGCACAGCTTTCCGCTGAAGCCGAACGCGCGTGCGCGCCGGGCATCGGCAATCAAACGCTCGGTATTGCCGATGTCTGTCGTCACGCCATCGATGGGTGCGTGCAGTCCCGCACGGCGCGATGCCGCGACCAGGGCGTTGCGCGCGAAAGCCAGTTCGGGTTCCTCGGCCGACGCGTGCATGCCCAGGTCCAACTGAAAATCCAGATGGCCGAAGGCGAGACGTATCACCTGAGGATCGCGCGCCAGCGAATCGGCTGCGTCGAGACCGCTCAACGACTCGACCAGAGCCACAATGGCCGCCTTGGGGCCGAGGGCTTGCGCCACGTCGCGTATCGCGGCTGCGTGATCGGACTTTGGCAGCATCACGGTCACGCCCTTGCCTACCCAGTCGCGTAGCAGCGCAACGTCCGCGTCGTGCCAGGGGGTGCTTACCGCGTTGACGCGTACCAGGGTGCATGCCAGTTGCGCAGGGGTCAGTTGAGGCAAGTGCTGTGCGAGTTGCTCGCGCGCGCTGATCTTGCTGTCATCGGCAACGGCGTCTTCCAGATCGATGATGATGCCATTCGCGCCCGAACCCAAAGCCTTGGCGAAGCGTTCGGGTCTGGTGGCGGGCACGAACAGCAGACTGCGCACATGGCACACGGGAGACTCAGTTTTTGTGCGCATGGGTCAGATCACTCCGTCAGCCTGCAATTTGCTGATGGCGGCATCCGAACGCCCCAATTCGCGCAGAATTGTCGCGCTGTGTTCGCCGAGCGCGGGCACGGGATCCATGCGGGCATCGAAGGTGTTGACGGTCGCGGGCGGCATCAGCGCCTGCAATTCGCCTGCGGGTGAGCCGATGGGACGGAAACGCTGGCGCGCGTGGAGCTGCGGGTGAATCCACAGATCGCCCACTTGATTGACCGCGGCGTTGGCAATCTGGGCTTCGTCGAGGCGCGCGATGACATCTGGCGCAGTGAGACTCGCAAAACCCTGTTCGATGACTTCCTTCAGGACCGCGCGGTTTTCCACTCGACGCACATTGGAGTCGAAGCGTGGATCGGTCGCGAGTTCGGAACGGCGCAACACGATGTCGCAGAACAGCTTCCATTCCCGCTCGTTTTGCAGCCCCAGCATCACGACCCGGCCATCGCCAGCCTTGAATGGACCATAAGGATAAATCGTGGCATGCGCTGCACCGTTGCGTCCGGGCGGCTGCTGGCCGTCATAGGCGTAGTACATGGGAAAGCCCATCCACTCGCCCAGCGCTTCGAGCATGGAGACTTCGACATGTGAGCCTTCACCGCTGATGCCACGCTGAAGCAGTGCGCTGAGAATGCCCGTATAGGCGTACATGCCCGCCGCGATATCGGCGATCGAGTTGCCCGCCTTACTGGGCTCCTCGGACGTGCCTGTGATGGAGAGAAAGGCGGCCTCGCTCTGGATCAGCAGGTCGTAGGCCTTTTTGTCGCGGTAGGGTCCGTCCGCGCCGTACCCCGAAATATCGCAGACGATGAGCTTCGGGTATTTCGCGTGCAGCGTTTCGAACGACAAACCCATTCGCGCCGCTGCGCCGGGCGCCAGGTTTTGCACCAGCACGTCGGCGTGGGCGATCAGTTCGTCCAGCACTTCGAGCGCGGCGGACTGCTTGAGGTCCAGCGTCAGGCTTTCCTTGGAGCGATTGGTCCAGACGAAATGCGAGGCCAGACCGCGCGTGCGGTGATCATAGGCCCGCGCGAAATCGCCGACGCCGGGACGCTCCACCTTGATGACTCGCGCACCGAGGTCGGCGAGCTGGCGCGTGCAGAACGGCGCGGCGATCGCGTGTTCCAGCGTGATGACGGTCATGCCGCTGAGCGGGCCACCGCGGTTGGGTTCTGACATGGCTTGTATCGTCTCTCAGGTTATTGGCTCGGTGTCATTCGAGTTCCGCGCTGGCCTGCATGGTCAACTGGCCTTGCGGACCGCGCGCCCACAGTCGTGCTGTCGTGCCCTCGATCTTTCCGTTGAGCGCGAACGGCGCGGTATCGAACAAAGGGCTGACGGCCTTGAATTCGAAGCGGCGAACTGTCTTTTGCGGATGAACCCGGCGCAGTTCCTCGATGAGCAGTGTCGCGATCAGCGGCCCATGCACGACGAGGCCCGGATAGCCTTCTTCCTGCATCGCGTAGGGACGGTCGTAGTGGATGCGATGGCCATTGAAGGTCAGCGCCGAATAGCGCATCAGCAGCACGGGGTCGGGGGTGACTGTGCGGCTGAACTGCTCGTCGGACGGAGCCGCAGCAGGCTGTGGCGAGGGCGCGCCCGGCACCGGTGCATCGCGATAGACGATGTCCTGCTCCTCGCGAATGGCGAGGCCACTGGCGTCAGCGACTTCATGCAACACGGTCACGAACACGAGTTCACCACTGCGCCCAGACTTCACCTGGACGCTCTTGATCGTCGATACGCGGCGTACTGGCTGGCCCACGGTCAGCGGACGCAGAAACTGTAGCCGCCCTCCGGCCCACATGCGCCGCGGAAGCGTGATCGGCGGAAGGAAGCCGCCACGCTGCGGATGCCCGTCCGGGCCGATGTTGGATTGACGCTCGCCCGGCAGAAAATAGAGCCAATGCCACAACGGCGGCAGCTCGGCGGGCAACTTCGCCGGATCGGAGTTGTCCAGCGTGGCCTGCATGAGGCGCACAGGCGCCTCGGTGACATGATCCGCACTTTCTTCGCTGCGGCCGGTCCAGGCATCGTAGGAATCGGGATTTTCAAGACTTGAATGCATCGCGCTCTACCAGGGAAGATCGATATGAAAGCCGGTCACGGCTACAGCAGCTTGACCAGTTCGGGCACCGCTGTGAACAGATCAGCCTCCAGGGCGTAGTCGGCGACGCCGAAGATCGGTACTTCGGAATCTTTGTTGATTGCCACGATCACCTTGGAATCCTTCATCCCCGACAGATGCTGGGTCGCCCCGGAGATTCCATAGGCGAGATACACCTGCGTTGCCACGATTCGGCGAGCGCCGCGAGCATCTGCCCGGGTATGACGGGTACGATAATTATGATGATCGGTAAGCCAAGCAAATATCAGTAAGAGCGCGGAAGGTGCAGCACGTGTTCGGCCACGTGTCCGAGAATCATGTTGGTAGAGATGGGCGCGACCTGATACAGACGGGTTTCACGGAACTTGCGCTCTACATCGTATTCGCACGCGAAGCCAAAGCCACCATGTGTCTGTAGACACGCATTGGCGGCTTCCCAACTGGCCTTGGCCGCCAGGTACTTGGCCATGTTGGCTTCAACGCCCGCGTTCTCGCGCGCATCGATCTTCTGGCAGGCGCGCCAGCGCATCAGATTGGCGGCCTCGAGCTCGATGAACGATTCGGCGAGCGGGAACTGGATACCCTGGTTCTGACCGATGGGACGGCCGAAGACCTTGCGCTCGTTCGCGTAATCCCGCGCCTTTTCGAGGAACCAGTAGCCGTCTCCGATGCATTCGGCGGCAATCAGCGTGCGCTCTGCGTTCAATCCATCGAAGATCACCTTCAGGCCCTTGCCCTCGGTGCCCAGCAGTGCATCCTCGGGCAATTCGAGGTTGTCGAAGAACAGCTCGTTGGTCTCGTGGTTGACCATGTTGAGAATGGGCTGCACTGTCAGTCCATTGCCGATTGCCTTGTCCAGCTCGACGATGAAGCACGACAGGCCATCACTCTTCTTTTGCACCTGGTCGAGCGGCGTGGTGCGCGCCAGCAGGATCAACAGGTCGCTGTGCTGCACGCGCGATATCCAGACTTTCTGGCCATTGATGACCCAGCGCCCGTCTTTTTTCACGGCTGTGGTCTTGAGCTTGGTGGTGTCGCTGCCCGTGGTGGGCTCGGTCACGCCCATGGATTGCACGCGCAACTCGCCCGCGGCGATGCGCGGCAGATAGCGTTGCTTCTGCGCTTCGGTGCCACTAAACACGATCGTGTTCATCACGTACATCTGACCGTGGCACGCGCCAGAGTTGCCGCCTGAACGATTGATCTCTTCCATGATGACGGAGGCTTCGGCCATCGACAGGCCGGGGCCGTCATAGTCCTGCGGAATCAGCGCGGCAAGCCAGCCGGCCTTCGTCAGGGCGTTGACGAATTCCTCTGGATAACTACGCGCCTCGTCGATCTTGCGGTGATAGTCAGCGGGAAACTGACTACACAGGGCGCGCACGGCGTCACGAATCTCCTGGTATTGGTCCGGGGCGGAAAGCATGGAGGCGCTCATGAAGGAAGATCCGTAAGTAGCTTTGGTCGAGTCATAGTAATATTTGATGGATCATTGGAAAAATAGAAATAACTGATCGCACCATCATTTTTCAGCATCGAGGTATGTGTGATGGATCTCAAGCAACTGCGTGCCTTCGTCACCGTGGCCGAAACCGGCAACGTAACCCGGGCGTCCACCCTTCTCAACCTCGTGCAGCCCGCAGTATCCCGGCAACTGCGACTGCTTGAAGAGGACATGGGCACGGAGTTCTTCGACCGCAGCCGCCATGGCATGCAGCTCACGGCTTCGGGCAAGACCATGCTCGAATACGCTCGCCGCATCCTTGACGAAGTCGCGCGCGCCAAGGCGGAGATTCAGCCTGTCGAAGGGCCGGTTTCGGGCATCGTAAGTATCGGCCTGCTTGCCAGCACGTCGGACGTTCTGGCCACGCTGTTGGCAGGCGAAGTGGCGAAGCGTTACCCGCACATCCGTCTGCGACTGACCATCGGTTATGCGGGGCATCTTCAGGACTGGCTCCAAGCCGGCGATGTGGATGCCGCCTTGCTCTATGGACAGAAGGAAACATCCGCGCTGCACGTAAAGCCGCTGCTCGAGGAAAGTCTCTGGGCAGTGGCGGCGCCCTCGGCGATGCTGTCCCGCAAGCGACCGCTCACGCTCGCGCGCGTTGCACGCGAGCCCTTCATCCTCCCCGCCGCGCCACAGGGTTTGCGTGCCGTCATCGAGCACGCCGCGACCGAGGCTGGCTTGACACTGCAGGTGTTCGCCGAAACGAATGCGCTGAGCGTCCAGAAGGAACTGGTTGCACAAGGACACGGCTGGACCATTCTTCCGGCTGTGGGTGTCACGCAGGAGGTCGCGCGAAGGACCCTCAGCGCGGCCCCGCTGATCTCCCCTGCGCTCAAGCGAACTATCGTGCTGGCAGCGCCCGGCAGCCGACAAGCCACGGCGCCCGTGCGCTGCGTCGTCGGGGTGCTGCTGGACTGCGTCAAGTCCACATTCGAGAGCGGCCGCTGGCCCGATGCACGCTGGCTTGGTTAGGGAGCTTGGCGGAAGCGCAGATCGCCCGTCTGCTGGTCGATCCAAACCGATGCCCTCACCGCTCGTAAGCGACAGCCGGCTGGATCAGGTTAACCCCAATCGACTTCGGAGGCCATTTTCATTCTAATGAATGTTAGTTTGACGAGCCGGTTTTGTAGCGGGCAACGGTATGCAACATTCATGCTCAATCTCTGGTAGTTCGAGTTCGCAGCCCTCGGGGCAATCGCGCCCTGTGGTGACGCCATTTGCCCGCGCATTGGCCATCCTTTCATCTTTCACGCCAGCGGATCGTTGGCTGTGCAACCGTGAACTTGCCGTGCGCGCCGGGCTTCCCGCCTCTACGGTGACACGTCTGACTCGCACGCTGATCGCGCTGGGCTATCTGCGCTGCGATTCGAGCAGCAGACGTTTCTGTCTCAATCCTTCGGCGCTCGCCTTGGGATACCGCGCGGCGGCAGACATCGAAATCCGCGAAGCGGCGCATGACCGGATGCGCCTGTTTGCCGATCGCCATCAGGTACACGTGCAACTGAGCGTTCGCAACCGGCTGGACCTGGTCGTGATCGACGGTTGCTGCACGAACTCGATCCCCGCCGCGCTCCAATTGGAAATTGGATCGAGATCGGGACTTGCTTCCTCCGCGGCGGGCTGGGCCTTGCTCGCCAGCCTTCCGGACGCCGAGCGTGATTTTCTGTTCAAAAGCGCCGAGCTTCACCGCTCGTCCGACACGACCGAGACATGGAAGCACGTTCGCCGTCGTTCCGCGGATGCCATCGGGCAGGTGCGGGAAAGCGGCTTCTGTGTCGCGTTGGGAGAATCGGGCCGGCCCATGACCATGGTGTCCGCGCCGGTCCGGTTACCCGGCGAAGCTCCGCTGGCCGTGAGCTGCATGGGACCGTCGATGCTGCTCGGCCGGGCGCGGAGCATGCGTGAACTGGGACCTGCGCTTGTACGAATGGCTGGGGAAATCACACTGTCGAGCAGATTGCCATGAACACCCTACAGGGACATGCCGCCGATAGATCCACGCTGATGACGGTCGAGCGCGGACTGCACGTCCTACGCGCGTTTCGGTCGGATCGCACAGCCCTTACCAATGCCGAACTCGTCAGACGCACGGGACTCCCCAAAGCGATCGTGTCCAGATTGACCTCTACGCTGCTGCAGGTGGGATTCTTGCGATCCGTCCCGGGCAGCCGCGGATTCGAACTATCGACGGGTGCATTGGCTATCGGTCATGCCTATCTCGCATCGAACGAATTGCTGCAAGCGGCGCAGCCCCTCCTGCAGGAAATGGCCGATCGGCTCGATGTCTCGGTAGCGCTCGGTCTGCAAGATGGCCTGGATATGCTCTACGTCGACTATCGGGTGAGCCGCAAAGTGGCCACCTTGCGGCTCGGCGTCGGTTCGGTACTGCCCATGAGCACGACGTCCATCGGCAGGGCATATCTTTGGGGACTGCCTCAGGAGGAGCAGGCGCTGCTGATAGAAGAACACAAGCGGCGCGCCGGATCCCAGGGGGACGCATTGGAGGACGCCGTTCACGCCTCGTTCCATGAGCTCGAAACCACCGGCACATGTGCCGTGATGGGCGGCTTCCAGCGTGGCACGTGGGGCGTTGCGCTGCCTGTACGTATCGGTCGCGAGGGCATTCTCCTGGGAATGAGCTGCGGGAAAGCCGACGTCGAGCTGGATCTGGAGTTCGAGCGCGAGCGCATCGCGCCCGCATTGAAAGAAACGGCCGCGCTTCTGCAAGCGCAGCTCGCCGATTTCGATGGTGCGCTTTGATCCAATCGGGTTCGCCGGTCATACCGGACAGAACGTCATCAAACGTTCTCGTTCGATTCAGCTCCCCGTAGGGCCGGCAAAGCCCTGTACACCCGCCTCCAGGGACGGCGACTCCGTGCGGTAGCGATGCTGCATCCAGCGCTCGTAGCGCAGGCCATCGGAGAGTGGCAGCTCCATCGCGCGGCGCGCCATCTGCTTCATGGACGCGAGCGCGAGTGCGTCAGCCTGGGCGATCTCCTCCGCCAGCGCGAGCGTAGCGCTCTCCAGTTGCAGAGAGGGAACAGCCAAGGCAGCCAGCCCCATGTCCGCGGCGTCACGTCCCGTCATGCGACGGCCCGTGACGAGATAGTACATGGCACGCTGCAAGCCCAGCTTGCGCGGCAGCCGTTGAGAACTGCCGCCGCTCGGAAGAAGGCTGCGACGAATATGCTCATCGCCGAATTCAGCCGCTTCATCGGCGATAATCACGTCGCAGGCCAGTGCCAGCTCGAAGCCTCCCGCGAGGGCATAGCCGTTGATGCTCGCCAACACGATCTGCGGTGCGGACTCCAGGCGTTCATAGGTGTCCTGCATCAGGTCCTGATGACGCATGTGCGCAGCGCGGTCAGCCAGCACGCCGCTCGCGAGCCATTTGAGGTCGTTGCCCGCGCAGAACGCCCGACCGCTGCCCCGTATCACCAGCACCTTGACCTGGCCGGCAGCCGAAGCACAGTCGCGCACCGCGTCGTTGAGACTCTGCAAGGTTGGACCATCGAGCGCGTTCATGCGCTCGGCGCGATTCAGCGTGAGGCGGCGCACCTGCGGCACGGGGTGGTCAATCAGCAGTGACAGGATGTTCCCCTTGTTATTCATTCGCGCCCAGCACTTCCTTCGCGCGCACGGCGGCGCTGACCGCGTTGGGCCATCCGCCATAAAAGGCCAGGTGCGTAATGAGTTCGATGAGTTCCTCGCGCGTGACGCCGTTCTCGATCGCGCGTGGGAAGTGCCCGCTCATCTGCTCGGTCTTCCCTGTGACGACGAGCGCGGCACAGGTGATGAGACTGCGATCGCGTTTCGACAGTCCCGGGCGTTCCCAGATCTGGCCGAACAGGACGTCGTCGGTCAGTTTCGCCAGACCGGGCGCGATGTCGCCCAGCAGTCGCCGGGCTGCAGTATTCGTGTCGCTCATGCTTGCGTCGCTCAGGCGAAGCGCACCAGATCGTCTATGCCAGCCCGAGTGGTGCGAAACTGGTTGACCGGGTGTCCGGCCTGCGCAAAACCGAACGAAATGCCGCAAATCATGTGCTGTGTATCGGGAATACCGAAGTACTCGCGCACGAAATGCGCGTGGCGAGCGAGCGCGCCCTGAGGCGTCGTGGCCACGCCATGTGCATAGGCCGCGAGCAGAAACGAGGAGACGAAGCCGCCCGCATCCACGAGCGCATAAGGACCCAGCTCCGCAGGCACGGTGATGATGGCCACGTGCGGCGCATCGAACATGCGGAAATTGCGGAATGCCTGTTCGGCGCTGCGTTCGGCATCCTTGGGGCCGATGCCGAGGGCAGAATAAAGTGCGATGCCCGCCCCGCGCCGCCGTTCGCCATAAACGCCCTTATATCCCGGCGGAAATGGCAAATCGGACTCGGTGTCCGGACAGCTCCGCGCGCGCTCCATCAACGCCTCGCGAAAGCGCTCCGTACTCTCCAGGGTTTCAGTGATAACCAGTTTCCACGGTTGCACGTTGCACCAGGAAGCCGAGCGACTTGCCATGCCTACGATGCTGCGTATCAGGTCGGCATCCAGCGCCTTGTGCTCGTAGGCACGACACGTGGAGCGTCCGCGCGTGAGGCGATCCAGCGCGGTCAAATCGGAAGTATGCGATGTCATTTCGGTAAGCTCGTTGCCTGCTCCCTGTTCCCTGCCCTCAACGTGCGCTGGAACCGTGGAGCGAAGTTGCCCGGCGATGCGCCGGCGGTTGATCGGGTTTGTATGGCCCATGCCTCAGATGAAGGTCTCGCGCGCGCGCAAATTTTCGATGCGTTCGTCCGGTAGCCACTCACGCAGCGCATCGACGGCGTTGTCGGTGCTCAATGCCGCCGGCGACTCGGGTCGCGCGGCGGGCGTTCGTGAAAAACGTGGGCCGGGCGCGGGGTGCGTCACTCCGTCCAGATCGATCAACGTTCCACGCGCCTCGATGTGTGGATGACTCGATGCCTCGTCGAAGTCGAGCACCGGCGCAAGGCAGACGTCCAGTTGCCCGAAGCGCCGCGTCCACTCATCGCGCGACTGTTCCTTGAACTTCGCGGCAAGCACCGCTTTGGCTTGCGGCCATTGCGTGCGATCCATCTGCTTTTGAAGCAGCGGATGGTCCTGTAACTCGAGCTTTTCAAGCAAGAGCCTGTAGAACTTGCCCTCGATCGGCGCGACGCTCACGAACTTTCCATCGGCGCATTCGTACACCTCGTAGAAGTGCGCGCCGGTGTCGAGCATGTTGGTGCCACGTTCCTTGCCGAGCATGCCTGCCGCATGCAGACCCATCGTCACTGTCATGATGGAGGCCACGCCATCGACCATCGCGGCATCGACGACCTGGCCTTTGCCGGAACCGCGCGCCTCGATGATGCCCGCGAGCAGTCCGAACGCCAGATACAAAGAGCCGCCCGCATAGTCGCCCAACACGTTGAGCGGTGGCGTCGGCGCCTGCCCCGCGCGGCCCATTGCATGCAGCGCACCGGTGATGGCGATGTAGTTCAGATCGTGCCCCGCGACTGTCGAAAGCGGGCCATCCTGTCCCCAGCCCGTCACGCGGCCATAGACGAGACGAGGATTGCGCGCGAGACACGTATCCGGCCCCAGACCCAGCCGCTCCATCACGCCGGGGCGAAAGCCTTCGATCAGCGCGTCGGTCTGGGCGATCAACTCAAGCACCATTTGAACGGCGTCCGGGTCTTTCAGATCGACGCGGATGGACTTGCGATTGCGCAGCCCCAGATCGAACTGCGCAGGACGCGGCGCGCCGAGCCCCGAAGGCTCCTTGCGATCGACACGGATCACGGTCGCGCCGAGGTCTGCCAGAAACATCGCCGCCAGCGGACCGGGGCCGATGCCTGCGATCTCGACGACCCTGACGCCCGCGAGCGGGCCTCCACGGGAAGATGCGGCGGACATATCAGATCACTCCCTGGTCGCGCAGTTGCCGCAGCCGATCGTCCGGCAGCTTCAGCAGATCACGATAAATCTCTTCATTCGATGCGCCGAGTTCCTGTGCCGGCTGGTCGAACTGCACCGGCGTTTGCGAGAAGCTGATGGGCAGTCCCATGCCTATGGCGTGGACATCGGAGAGACCCGGATGCTGCAGTTTGACCACGGCGCCGCGCTCCTGCAATACCGGGTCCTTGAGCACGTCGAGCGGCGAGCGCACCGGGGCCGCGGGCACGCCGCGCTTTTCCTGCAACTCGCGGATGACCTCTTCCGTGCTGCGCTGCCGTGCCCACTCTTCGATCATGGCGTTGATCTCGGCCGCATGCTTCATGCGCGGACCACGCGTGGCGTAGCGCGGATCCTTGGCCAGCTCGGGTTTGCCCAAGGCTTCCATGAGGTTCTGGAACCAGTCGGGCTGGAAAGCGACCATGGCCACGTGACCATCGAGCGTCGCGTACACGCCGAACGGCACCAGGCGATCGTGGAAATTGCCCGAGCGTTTTGGGTAACCGTTGTCGAGGAACACATCGAAGTGCTCCTCGGCCACCATCGACGACAGGCAGTCGAGCATCGAGACCTGTACTCGTTGCCCTTCACCCGTCTTTCCGCGATGAATGAGCGCGGCGAGGATGCCATTGACCGCATACAACGGCGCGACGAGATCGGCGATCGGCAGGCCCCATCGCGTGGGAGGGCCGTCGGCGACACCGGTAACGTCCATGATGCCGGACAGCGCCTGCACGATGATGTCCATCCCCTTGAGATTGGGGTAAGGGCTAGGCTCGCCGAAGGCCTTGATCGATGCGTAGATGATTTTAGGATTGGCCTTGCGCACGCTTTCGTAGTCCACGCCGAGGCGCGCGGTCGCGCCTTCGCTGGCGTTTTCAATGACGACGTCGCATTCCTTGACCAAATCCATGAAGAGAGCCAGGCCCTGCTCGGATTTCAGATCGAGCGTAATGCTTTTCTTGTTGCGTGCGCGATTCAGGATGGTTAGCGAAACCTCTTCCTCGCGCCTGACACCGAAGTGGATGCCTTCCTTGCCCACATAAGGCGGGTTGCTACGCGCGATATCGCTGCCGCCGGGCGATTCGACGCGAATGACTTCGGCGCCCAGACCGCCGAGTAACAGTGATCCATAGGGCCCGGCCAACGCCACAGTCAGATCGAGAACACGAATACCCTGCAAGGGTTTTGCGGCTGTCATGCTTGTCTCCTGAACCCGCATGCAAGCGGAATCTGGCTTGTATATACCGAACCGCCTGACACAGACTTCCGTTTGCCTGATTGGCGACCGATAACGGATGGATTAACGGTTGCCGCCAAAGTGTTCTTCTTCGTACGCCCGGGATGCCCCGAACCGCCGTGCCTAGTATGACTTGGGCAAGTCGAGCTTACGCTCCGCGATATTCGACAGGATCAGTTGCGGGGTGACCGGCGCGATGTAGCCGATCCAGGCTTCGCGCATGAACCGCTCCACGTGATACTCCTTCGCGTAACCGAAGCCGCCATGCGTGAGGATCGACGTCTGGCACGCGTTCATGCAGGCCTCCGATGCCAGCAGCTTCGCGGCGTTCGCTTCGCAGCCGCAGGACAGACCCTTGTCGTACAGATCCGCGGCGGCAAAAATCATGTGATTCGCCGCTTCCAGCTCGGCCCAGTTGCGCGCGAGCGGATGTTGCACGCCCTGATTCTTGCCGATCGGCCGGCCGAACACCACGCGTTCCTTCGCATACTGCGTCGCGAGCTTGAGCACGGCGCGGCCGATCCCGATCTGCTCCGCCGCGACCAGCACACGCTCGGCGTTCATACCATGGAAGATATAGCTCAGGCCCTTGCCTTCCTCGCCGATCAGCGCGCCCTTCGACACCGGCAGATTATCGATAAACAGTTCGTTCGTATCGACGGCCGCGCGGCCGAGTTTATCGATCTCCCGAATGTCGACGTAGTCGCGATCGAGTTTCGTGTAGAACAGGCTCAGCCCTTCGCTGTGCTTCGTCACCTGCTCGATCGGCGTGGTCCGCGCGAGGATCAAAATGTGATCGGCAACCTGTGCGGTCGAGATGAAAACCTTCTTGCCCGAAATCAGATAATTGCCATCGGCCTGCTTCTTCGCCGTCACCTTGAGCTTGGTGGTATCGAGGCCCGTGTCCGGTTCGGTCACTGCAAAGCACGCCTTGTTTTCGCCTCGCGCAAAAGGCGGCAGCCAGGCCTTTTTCTGCGCCTCCGTGCCGAAATGCACGACTGGCTGCAGGCCGAAGATATTCATGTGGATGGTGGACGCCGCCGCCTGTCCGCCGCACTCTGCGACCGCGCGCATGAAGAGCGCCGCTTCCGTCACGCCCAGATTCGCCCCGCCCACATCTTCCGGCATGCAGATGCCGAGCCACCCTCCGCTCGCGACGGCTTCAAAGAACTCCTGCGGAAATTCGTGGTTCTTGTCCTTGTTGCGCCAGTATTCGAGCGGGAAGTCAGTACAGATCTTCTGAGCTGCATCGACGATGGCGTGTTGATCGGCGCTGAGTTGGTAGTCCATGACCTAGTCCTTCTCCGAAGATGAAATCAAGCCTTGTCGGCGGGACGCAGCATCATTAGGCCGGTGCGAACAGCGGTGCATACGATCTCGTCGCGCTGGTTCCGGGCAATGTGTCTGAAGGTTACGATGCCCGAGTCCTTGCGGCTCTTCGACAGGCGCGTCTCGACGATCTCCGTCTCGACGCGGACCGTGTCGCCATGAAACGTAGGCTTGGGGAAAGCGATTTCGCCAAAGCCGAGATTGCCCAGCGTGGTGCCGAGCGTCGTTTCATACACGGTGATGCCCGCTACCAGCGCCAGCAGAAACATGCTGTTCACCAGACGCTGACCGTACATGGTGTTCTTGCTGTATTCGGCATCGATATGCAGCGGCGCACAGTTGTAAGTCATGGCCGAGAACAGGATGTTGTCGGTCTCGGTCACGGTGCGGCGGATGGCATGTTCGATGACCATGCCGGGCTTGAATTCTTCGAAGTAAAGGCCAGCCATGTTGTCTGTCTCCTGGGGTTCTGGTCAGCAATCAGCCGTTGAACGACTGCGCGAGTTCGATGATTTCGCGCGCCGTCTTGGCATGAGCAATGTCGATGTGTTCGCCGTCGTAGATGCACGATGCGCGGCCTTCGGCCTGGGCTTTGTCGAGCGCGTCGATCATCCCTTGATAGAACGCCACCTCTTCCTCGGCGGGGCTGTAGGTCTGATTGACGATCTCGACGTTGGAGGGATGCAGCACCAGTTCTCCGCTCATGCCCAGTTGCCGGTCGTTGGCCGCGGAGACCTTGAGTCCGTCGAGGTCGTGCACCTGTTGCCAGACGCCGCCGATCGGCAGTTTGCCCGCCGCGCGCGCGGCCATGACGATGCGTGATTTGAGGTACTGCGTCTCGCGACCGCCGAGCGACCAGACCGTCTTGAGCGCGCGGGCCACGTCGGCGTTCTTGGCCGTCGCGCCCACGATGGCGGGCACGCGCTCGTGCTGGGCGATCTCATAGGCCAGTTGCAGTGAGCGGGCCGTCTCCAGCAGCGGAATCACCTTCGTATGACCCACTTCCACGCCGGCGCGAAACTCGGCTTCGGCGAGCATCGATGAAACGGTGTGGATGTCTTCCGGCCCGCAGGGCTTGGAAATCACGATGCCTTCAACCACGGGGCTGACGATAGCCAGAATGTCTTCGAAATCGTACAGGTGTGCGCTGCGGTTGATGCGCACCCAGACGCGCTGCTTCTGCTCGGCCAGCCAGCCCAGTTTGGACTTCACGATCTCGCGCCCTTCGATTTTCTGTGCGGGCGGCACGCTGTCCTCCAGATCCAGAATCAGCGCATCGGCCCTGGAATTGATGGACTTTTCGATCCACGTCGGCTTGTTGCCCGGAACGAAGAGGAAGGAGCGAATGGGTTTCATCTGGGTGGTCATCACTGTCTCGGCCTGTAGAGAGTCTCGTCCTGCGTCGTCGGGCTTAACCTAACGATTGGTAGTTAGTTTCCTCCTCACATCTGGAGGTGTCATTTGGGGTTTACACCGACATCGGCCTGGATGCAGTCCTCCGAGCGAGCCAACAGCAAGTCGACGCATTCGACTCATGGATAACACCCATGGAACACCGTGCAAACAATACACAAACTACCTAACATTAATTAGATAACGTGTTTCTATGCGGCGTGCCGACAGTCGCGTCGTCCGAGCTGCCCTTTTTCGAATGTCCCGCAAGTTGCCTTGCAGAACTCACGACTTTCAATGCTCTTATTGGAGGAGAAATGAGAAACGCCATGAACGACATGCCGTCCGACGCCGCTGCTGTCAGCGCGCAAACGCCATTGCATCTATCTCCCGATCACGTCATCCATGACAGCGGACGCGCGTGGTATGTACTGGTGATGCTGACGCTCGCGTATTCCCTCGCCTACATCGATCGACAGCTTCTCAATCTGCTGGTCGAACCGATCAAGCGCTCGCTCGTCATCTCCGACACACAACTGAGCCTGGTTCAGGGGTTCGCTTTCATTGCTGCCTATCTGGCTGCATCGCCGCTGTTCGGTCGGCTCGTCGATGTGACCAACCGGCGCAATCTTCTTCTCGTCTCCATCTGCCTGTGGTGTGTTTTCACCGCACTATGTGGCACCGCGGATACGTATCGGGGGCTTTTCCTCGCCCGACTGGGCGTCGGCGCCAGCGAAGCGTGCGTATTCCCGCTCGCGCTCTCGATGATCGCCGACTGCTTTTCGGCGAAGAAGATGCCGCGCGCGATGAGCATCTTCATCCTCGGCCCGATGCTCGGCGGCGGGCTCTCGCTTGTCGCGGGCGGCTTTGTGATCGAATTCGCACGCGCTTTTCACGAGCACTTTCCGACCCTCACGCAGTTCCAGACCTGGCAACTCGCGTTCGTCATCATCGGGCTGCCCGGGATACTTTTCGCGCTGGTCGTATTGCTCACCATGCGCGAACCCGCACGTAGCAGCGTGATGAGCGCGCGCGAAGACGAGCGGCAATTCTCGACCGGCGCTTCGGCCAGCTATCTTTGGCAGCGCCGCGCGTTCTACGCGAGGATTTTGCTCGGCGTCGGCATGCTTGCGATCGTCGTGCTCGGCATGCCCGCATGGATGCCCTCCTATCTGATTCGCACGCATGGCATGCCGGCTTCGCTGGTCGGTTTCCGCTTCGGCGGTCTGGTTGTGGTCTTTGGCATTGCCGGCGCGCTGACCGGTCCTTGGGTTGCACGTCAATTGGAGAAACGTGGCTATGAGGATGCTCCGCTGCGCACCGCCGCGATCGCCATGATTCCGATGATGCTCTGTTGCGCGAGCATTCCATTCGTGCCGGGAGCGACTGGTGCGCTAGCCGCGGCAGCCGGCATCGTGTTCTTCTTCAGTCTGCCCACCGGCTGCATGGCCGCTGCATTGCAACTCGTCGCGCCCAGTCGCATGCGTGGCACCGTCGGCGCCATTTATTCGTTCGTCGCTCAACTGGTTGGATTCGGTGCAGGCCCGACGCTGATTGCACTCTTGACCGATCGTGTATTCCAGAATCCGAAGATGGTCGGACAGTCGATCGCTATCGTGTGCGCGATTGCGTCTGCGATCGCTGCGACGCTGCTTCTGACCGCGTTGCCGCATTACAGGCGCTTGCTGGCTGAAGAGCGCGCGGCTCAGGTGAAGTAAGCCTCAATGTCCCTTGTCCTTTCAGCGCTGCATCGCCTCGCTGTCGACACCGGCCGGACGCGTCTCGGAATCGCCAAACATGATTCCGCGACTGTCGACAACATTTCAGGAGATTCCAGCATGGCCGACAGTCTCATTCAGCAGTTGGGCACGTTCACATCGAATGTCCGATTCGATCATCTTCCCGCAGCCGTCGTTGAAGAATGCAAACGCATCCTGCTCGACTCGATCGGCTGCGCGGTGGCCGCGATCGAACAGCCCAAGGGGCGGATCGGCATCGACTACGCTCGCATGTTGGGCGGCAACGGCGATGCGACCGTCATCGGAACGGGCGAACGAACGTCGATTTTCGGCGCGGCGTTCGCCAACGGCGAACTGATCAACGCGCTCGACATGGACGCCGTCGTGCCGCCCGGTCACGTCACGCCCTATGTGCTGCCGGGCGCGCTCGCCGTCGGTGAAGCTCGCTGCGTAACGGGCAAGGCGCTTGTCGAGGCGATGGCGCTTTCGCACGAAATGTCGTATCGGCTCGGCAAGGCGATGGATTATCTGCGAGACACGAAAGACGGCAAGGTGTCGCCGCCGCCGGTCTACGGTTACAGCAGCACCGTATTCGGCGCGACGGCGGCGATCGTCAAGCTCAAGGCGTTGCCGGCGACGGTGGTTGCGAACGCGCTCGGTATCGCCGGAAGCATCTCGCCGGTGAATTCGCAGGTTGCGTGGTTTCAGCACGCGCCGAGTTCGACGATCAAGTACCTGCTCGCAGGCGCGCTGACGCAATCAGCGATGACTGCCGCTCACATGGCGGAACTCGGCCACCGTGGCGATCTGCAGATCCTGGACGACCGGGAGTTCGGCTTTGCGCGCTTCATCGGCACGCGTCGTTGGGAGCCTGAGTGCATCACCGCGGAACTGGGTGCAGCCTGGCGGTTTATCACCGAACAGGCCTATAAGCCCTACCCGCACTGCCGCATCCTCCATGCATTGCTCGACGCGCTCATTGAAATCGTCGAAACGAACGATATCGAGCCGCACGAGATCGAGAGCATCAAGGCTTGGGTCGAAGGCTTCGTCGAACAACCGGTATGGCTCAATCGCGATATCGGCCACGTTCACGACGCGCAGTTCAGCATCGCGCACGGGCTTGCGCTCGGTGCACATCGCGTCCCGCCTGGAAAGGCCTGGCAGGACCCTGAGTTCGTGTTCGGCGCATCTGTCATGAAGCTGATGGATCGCGTCACGCACGAAGTCCATCCGAATTACGTCGAGCTGTTGACGAGTCATGCCGCCAGCCGTCCCGCGAAAATCGAGGTTCGCGCGCGCGGCCGGACGTTCGCCGGGGCGCGCCGCTATCCCAAGGGAAGTCCGTCGCCTGAGCCGTCCACCTGCATGAGCAACGCGGAACTCGTCGGCAAGTTTCGCCACAACGCGGAAGACGTGTTCTCCTCCGCGCGCATCGACGACATCATCGAGCGCGTCTTCAACCTCGAAAATCTCGGCAATGTCGCGACCCTGATGCGCTTGCTTCGCCCCGGCAGGAATGAAACCCTTACACGGGTTCCGGCTTGAAGGTGAATCGACTGCCGATCACGACGAAGTGGCCAGTTCCTTCTTGCGACCGCGACGCCGCTGCCTGCCCGGTGACTGAGCGCCTTCGAAGAACATCGAAATAAATTGATCCGCGATTTTTTCCAGCGACCCCTTCTTGGGATCGAACCACGTCTGAACGGAATTGATGAAGCCGAGCACATAGATACGGCTCAGCGCGATGTCTATATCGTCGCGCAGAAAACCTTCCTCACGCAGATCGTCGAACACGGTGGTCCACAGTCGCTGATGCCGCTCGCGACGCTTGATCTGCCGCTCACGCACCTGATCCGGTAATTGGCTCAGCAGGCGGCCATGTGCGAGCGCGTAGTCGCCAAACTTGATCAGCGCACTCATCTGACCGACCACCGCCGCTCTGAAGCGGTCCTCGGCGTTCGCATTTTCGGGCAGCGCACCGAAATGCTCATTGATGTGCTGCACGATGCTGTCCGCCCCATGCTCCATCACCACGTCGACGAGTTCTTCCTTCGACGAAAAGTGATAGTAGATGCTGGCCGCCTCGATGCCGGCCTGGTCCGCAATCGAGCGCATCGTGGTTGCTGTGTAGCCCTGCGTCGCAAACGAGCGCGCCGCCAGCCGCAGCAAGGTCTCTCGGGTATCCGCACTGGGATTTACATTTCGCTTTCGCACGTCTCTTTCCTCGTTCCCAATGTCGCGGAAGCACTCACGACGATCTAATGTTCGTTTGAGAGATTACCGCATTTCTTTTTGACGGGCCAGCGCGTTCACTGTACGGAACGAGCGTCATTGCATCCGGGCATATCACCAATGCAAAATGCGGTCTCTCAGAATCTAAGCTAGCTATCGTTCGTTAGCTTTAACGCTTCGCTCAGTCTCAGCTTCGGCAGGACATTTCATGCCCTTAGCCTCATCCGCATCCGTGACGATCTGAACGTCGTGCCCGGTCGATTGTTCATCGACGGAAACTTGCTTGACGGAAACTACCAGCGCTTCGACCGGATTCACCCGGCAACCAATGAAGTGATGACGACATTCGTCGAAGCCGGCGCGCGTGGCGTCGATCAGGCGGTGTTCGCAGCGCGAAGCGCCTTCGACGAAGGACCGTGGCCGCGTATGCGCGCGCAGTCTTAAGCGGATGCTGCAGCCCATCGTCGAGAAAATCTACGCCGCCGAAAGGGAGATTGCGCAGTTGCAGACGCTCGATAACTGCATCCCGTTCACGTTCAGCCACAACTCGCGCGTGTCGCCCAAGTCGGAGGCGGACATCTTCGATCATTTTCTCGGCTGGATCGACGAGATCAACGGCGAAACATACCCGCAGTTCTCCAGCGCCTCGGACATGCAGTACGTGACGTTCCGCGAGCCGGCCGGCGTGGTGGCCGCGATCCTGCCGTACAACGGCCCCGTCAAGACGTTCGCGATGAAGATCGCGCCTGCTCTTGCCTGTGGCTGCACGGTGATCGTCAAGCCGTCCGAATACACTAATCTCGCGGTAATGAGGCTCGCACGGATCGTCGGGGAAAGCGACCTGACGCCGGGCGTGTTCAATATCGTGACGGGCGGCGCTGAAACGGGCGCGGCGCTATCGACGCATCCGCACGTCGACAAGGTCACGTTCATGGTCAGCCCGATCGCAGGCGAGAAAATCACACAGGACGTCGCGTACCGTTGCGTCGGGGTGTCGAACATCCTGCGAACCGGATTGGGACGACGCGTGCCTGAGAGATGACGTCCTGACAGGCTGGATGCGAGCGACGAGGACTACAAGAAATCGTCAGCTCGTAGCGAGCGAAGCGTCGCGCGAACGAAACCAGCCTGTCGTTGCCGAAATGATGTCCCAGAGCTTCTCGGGAATTTCGAGCTCGGCAGGATGCCGTGACATATCCAGTGAGATATCGACTTCAGTGCCATGCTCTGACGCACTGCGCTCGACCCAATCGGGTCTTGCGACAAGACCTCGCCCCACGGCCACCAGCGGCAGCCCCAGGGCGCGCGCCTGCCGAGCTTGCGCAGCGGTGCTGATCGAGCCCGCCGCGATAAGCGGCACACGTTGCCCGACCCGGTCGATGATGTGCTCGATCGTGGTTTTCGCGCCCGTATGGTCTTGCGGCTTGTTGCGCAGCAGGTCATGGAGCGAGACATGCAGATAATTGATGCCGGCCTCGATCAGACGATCGATGAGCACGAACGTATCGTCGATACGCAATGCGCCTTCGCCGGCCTCTTCCGGAGAAATACGGTAACCGACGAGAAACGGCCTCTCCGCATGAGCCTCAATCACGCGTTTGACCTCCTGAACCACGGCAAGCGGGAAACGCATTCTGCTTTCGAGCGAGCCGCCCCAATCGTCGGTGCGCTGATTGAAGAGAGGCGAGAAAAAATTCTGAATCAGAAAACCATGCGCACCATGCAGTTCGATGCCATCGAATCCGGCTTCGATCGCCCTCCGCGTGGCCTGTCCAAATGCATGGATCACATCGAGGATCTCATTGTGAGTCAGAGCGCGGCTGCCCGTCACGCCGTCGTTGAAAGGACCCTGAGGCGCCTTTGTCGCGCTCGCGCTCACAAGTTCGCCATCTGGAATCAATCCCGGTACGGCCTTGTTGCCCGCGTGGAAGATTTGCAGCACCGCAGGCGCTCCGCCGCTTTTGGCGGCTTGTGCCAGCTTCCGCAATCCGGGGATGAATCGATCGTGATGCGCGGCGAACTCGTGCGTGAAGCCGACGCCGTTTTCCATGACGTGCGTGCACCCGGTCAAAACCATGCCGACACTGCCGGCTCGTGCACGATAATAGGTCAGTTCCTGATCAGAGACGGTGCCATCCGCGTTGGATGACCACGTCGTCATTGGAGCCATCACGACGCGGTTACGAAGGGTGATGCCGTTGGAGAAGGAGAATGCCTGGAAAATCGGGTCTGTTGTCGATGCCATTCGGAAGAATTTCCCACTTAAATGAAATACGGCTTCTCGCCGTCGGTGTCGGGCTTGTTCACGCCGAGGTTTGCGCCGACATGGAGCGACGGCGAGGCGATGATCCTGACGACGAGGTCAGACACGCTCTTGCGCGACACCACCGTGCCCTTGAAGGGTTCATGGCGCTCGGTCAACTCGTAGTCGACTTCGTCCTCGTCGGTCAGCCATGCCGGGCGCAGAAGGGTGTAGTCCAGCCCTGATGCCTCGATGGCATCGGCAGCGCGCCTGAAAGGCGCAAGCGCTTCGCCGATGGCCGCGTTATTCCACTCGCCGAACTTGCCCGGCACTTCGTCGTAGATGCCCAATGAAAGGACAAATATCAGCCGCTTGACGCCGGTCGCCCGCATCGTAGAGATGACGGCGCGCGCCTGTATGTCGAGATCTTCTCCTGTGAGGTTCGCATAGACGACTTCGTGGCCGGGCATGACCTGCTTCGGAAAGTCCTTGTCCAGCACGTCACCTATGGCAAGTTTCGCGTTCGCCGGCTCATTGCCGGAGATCTTTTTCGGATCGCGCAAAAGCAAGGTCAACTTCGTGTCGTTGCGCGCCGCGAGCGATTCGATTACCCACTTCGCGATTTGCCCGCTTGCGCCGAGAATCAATACGCTTGTCATGGTCATCCTCGAGCCGGTTATAGGAAATGCGGAAATGCGCGAGGGACCCGCCGATGCGGGCAACACATCAGCAGGCACCATAGCCCTTAGAGGCGTTCCTTGAAAAACGGTATGGCCTTGGCGAGCGCCAGTGCCACCGGTTCTGGGCGGTCGTAGAGATCGTAGTGCGACCAGCCTTCGGCCACCACGATCTGTTTGTCCTTCGACGCCGCGCGGCCGTAGATCTCCCAACCGTCACGATATGCGCCGAAACCACCGGGCTTGTCACCGATGACGACCATCAGTGGCTGGGTGAGAAGGACTTCGGCATGCAGGAACGCATCCCACCCCATCGCGGCGCTATTGAATGAAAACAGCCCGCTCGTGGCGCCGTGCGGTTGCTGGCCACGTGCGGTCTTGTAGTAGTCGGTGGCCTCCAGCACGTCGATATCCGTCACCCCGGCTTTCTTACCCTCTTCCACCGACGGCGGAAGGTAGTCGATCACATTGCGCTCTGCGCCACGTGCTTCCGCCGTGCGCTGTTTGCCCATGGCTTCCAGCGCCGCGACCGGATCGAAGTTGCTGAAGCCTTCGCGAATCAGTCTGCCGAAGTTGACTCCGGTAATCGATGTCACGGCCTTGATCCGATGGTCGGTCATCGCCGCGTGTATCGTATAAGCGCCGCCGCCGCACACACCGATCGCACCGATCCGGTCTGCATCGACATAAGGCAGCGTGACCAGATAGTCGATCGCGAAGCGGATATCGGCGACCCGAATCGATGGATCTTCGATGAGGCGCGGCTCGCCGCCACTCGCGCCCTGAAAGCTCGCGTCGAAGGCGATGACGACGAAACCTTCCTTGGCGAGCGCCGCGCCGTACACATTGCCGGAGGTCTGCTCCTTGCAACTGCCGATAGGATGCGTGCTCACGATGGCGGGATACTTCTTCGTCTCGTCGAAGTTCGGCGGCAGGTGGATGTCCGCCGCAGAGTCCCATCCCAGATTGCGATAAGTGACGCTTCGGACCTTGTCTGAAGCCATGATATGAGTTCCTTGTCGAAGTGGTTCGAAGGTTCCGGCGAACCGGACCTTCCCGAACTGGCCTCGCCGCTTACTTCAACGTACGCTGGAAGAATGGCGCGAGCACATCAACGGCCTCGTCGACGAATTTTTCCCCGTCATACAGCGACATATGATTGGCACCCTCGACCACGTGAAAATGCTTGTCCTTGCTGGCCGCGCGCGCAAACAGGTCGTCGCTCATCCATTTGCTTCCGGCCACGCTGCCGGCCACGATCTGCAGCGGCTGCGTGAGGAACGCTTCGGCCTTGTTGTAGGCGTCATACGTGATGATCTGCGTGAGGCTGCGTGCCGTCATGAAGCCCGGCGCGTTCGGGTGTTCGCAACGCGGCGTGTGGTAGTACTCCCACGCCTCTTCCAGCTCCTTATTCGGCGCGTCCTCCTTGCGCATCGGCGCGAGCGGGAACGCGGCGTGTTCTGCCTTCACGGCGTCGGCGCTGCGCGCATCGGCGCCAAGCTCGAGCATCGGGATAGCGTCGGCATCCTTGACGGTGTTTTCCCAGCCATTGCGGAACATCGAGCCGATATTCACCGCGCTCACCGTCCCTACTGCCTTGATGCGGCGATCGTTGATTGCGGCGTTGGCCGTATAGCCACCGCCGGCGCAAATGCCCATCGCGCCGATCTTGTCCTTGGCGATATACGGCAGCGTGGTCAAATAGTCGACGACGGCGCTGATATCCTCCGTTCGGACATAGGGATTCTCCAACTGTCGCGGCTCCCCGGTGCTTTCGCCTTGATAAGACGCATCGAAAGCGACGGTGACGAAGCCATGCTCCGCCAGCTTGCGCGCGTAGAGCCCTGCGGTCTGCTCCTTCACGCCGCCGCCCGGATGAGCGACGACCACAGCAGGATACGTTTTACGCTCATCGAATCCTTGCGGGAAATTGATGACCGCCGCAAGCGTGATGGTCTGTCCGTTCCGGTTCGTGATTCCGATTTTCTGCATGGTCCTGAACTCCTGTGTTGAGCGAGCGCCCGGAAAATCATTGCGTTCTCGATGGGGAAAATGTTAGAACCTGCATTGCTGCGTGACAAGATCAGATAACCAATCACAGTCGTAAGCCAGGCTTACCAATAGGATCGATGGACTTTTCGCGTCTCCCCTCTTTAGCCGCATTCGCCCACATCGCCCAACACGGCAGTTTCACTAAGGCCGCTGCCGAGATGGGCGTTTCGCGGGCGGCGTTGTCGCAAAGCCTGAAGGCGCTCGAAGAGCAGCTGAGCGTCAAGCTGATCTATCGCACGACGCGCGAGATGTCGCTCACGGAAGAGGGCCAGCGGCTTTTTGATCAACTGCGTCCAGCGCTTGGCGCGATCGAGCAGGCCGTGCGCGACGTCGGCGAAACGAACGCGGCGCCTTCTGGCCTTCTGCGCGTCAACACGTCGAGGATCGCCGCACGGAATCTGCTGGAGCCGCATCTATCCGAGTTCTTCTCGCGATTTCCTCAGTTGAAACTGGAACTCGTGATGGACGACGGACTTTCGAACATCGTTGCGGAGGGATGCGACGCGGGTATCCGCATGGGCGAGAGTCTCGCGGCGCACGTGGTTGCTGTGCCGATCTCGCCCATGCTTGAAATGGCGGTGGTAGCCTCGCCCCAATATTTCGAACGCCACGGTGTTCCCGCAACGCCGGCGGACCTCGCGACACATGATTGCGTGGCGTATCGGCATACGAGCAGCGGGGCCATTTTCCGATGGGAGTTCAGCTCGCCCGAAGCAAAGGGCCATAGCTTCGTCGTCGAACCTCAAGGCACGCTGATCACGAACGACGACGACAGCATGATTCGCGCGGCCCTCCAGGGTGCCGGTCTCGTTCAGCACGTCGATATTGCGGTACGTCGCGAGTTGGCCGACGGCTTGCTCATTCGCGTACTGCGCGAATGGTGCAAGCCGTTCGCAGGCTTCTATCTCTATGTCCCGACGCGTGAGCGCATGCCTCCAAAGGTGCGCGTCCTCATGGATTTTCTCGTTGAAAAGCGCGAACTCCTGCCTGCACCAGGACAAGAGCCTTCAAATCACCTGATGCGTAAGTCCGGGCAACGCTCGCTCGCCTCTTCGCGCTCGAATCGCACCTGAAATCTCGCTATCGTCAGGCCATCGCGCGTTCAGCGTGCCTAAATTGGCGGCGATAACGGCTCGCTGGAAAAATGATGTTGGCGGATGCGCCACGTGTCGCCGCGTCGCGTGATGACGAGCGTGGTACGCAATCGCGACCGAGTCGCCTTGTTGCCGCACAAAACGAAATCGAACTCGCCGAACCCCTGCGCCAGAAAACAGTCACCCGTCAGACGAATGAACCTCTGTTCCGCAAACGTGAGACACGCCGATTCGATCACGCCTCGATACGACTCGAAGTAGGCGAGGATCTCGTGCGCGCCGACCGACTGTCCTTGCCTGCCACCGAAAAACAACGCATCTTGCTCGTAGATCGAGGTCAACGCGTGTGCATCCCATCGACGCGCAGCCACGTTCCATCGAGTCTGAACATCACTCAAGATATCTTGTTCGAGCCAATCTTTCATCGCCTGAAACCTATCGTAGTCAGCAAGCATCGGATTCAACTGTAATTCAATATGGGCTGCAAATGAGAGCCGTACCCGGCTCGAACGCCTCCGACCCGGAATCTGTTATTTCCTCGCCTTCCGAAAAGGGCTGCTTTTCTAACCTTCTATTTGATGAGCGAAGGCCGCATTGGGGCAATCGCGGCGGCAGCGGTGTGCCGTACTTTGGAATCCGCACGTCGCCGGGGGAATTGCGAGCAGGACTGGTCATGGAATGGTCGCCTCGCAAAGCAGCCTTCGATGTGGTCACGGTCACATGTCGAACAACTGCTGGCGGCGGCCGGTCCGAAGGCTGGCGAATTCGGCAAGTCGATCGAACGTCGTTCCGCGATCTGGATGCGAACGGCCTATGCATGGCGGTCGGGGAATATCAACGCCACGCACACGACATCGCGTTGCCGGTCGCGCCCGGTCGTCCGCAGACCGGCATGGCACCGAGTTGCGGCGGGGTCGATGTCACCCGCGACACCGCGTCGATCAGAGCGCGCGTCGTGCCGGCGCTCAAGGAGACCGCGCAAGGACTGGCGTCGCGGCTATAACATCTCGTTGTTTCCAAAGTACGGAAGAACTGCGCCGGTGTGATTGCCTGCTCGCGAATTCGAGAGTCAAACTGGCAACGGCCAGCCGAGGCCGCGACCGTGCGCTTCTGGCGACGGTCGATTTTCAGCTTGCGCCACAGTTAAAGAGCGTTCTCACGACTGGAGTAGAAGCATGGCCTGCAACGATGATTCCGCTGCCGAACCGGTCGTCACGCGCGAAGAACTGCATCTACGACAGATCGAGATGCGCGGCTATCGACGCAACGATGGCCTGTTCGAGGTAAGCGCGCGTCTCGTGGATCGCAAGACGCACGACTTCACGCCGCCCGGCGGGGCGCGTCTGGTAGCCGCTCAAACGCCCATTCACGATCTCGGCGTTACGCTGATGTTCGACAAGGACATGATCGTTCGCGAGGTCCATACGTTCATCCGGTCTCATCCGTATGCACCGTGCCAGGGTGGCGGCGACACGCTGCAGACTTTGATCGGCTTGCGCATCGGACCAGGCTGGAACACCGAGGTGCGCAAGCGTCTGCCATCCGGCGATACGTGCACGCACCTGAAGGAACTGCTCGGGCCACTTGCGAGCGCCGCCTATCAGACCATGGTTACCGAACGGCCGTCCAGGTTCAGTGAGCGCGACGAACAGGGCAAGCCTCGGAAGATCGATAGCTGTCATGCGTACGGCGCGTCGCGCGAACTCGTCAAGGCGCTATGGCCCGAGTACCACACGCTGAAGAAGATGTAGCGGGATCGCAATGCTAGCCGGTGCGCAGCCCTTCGTGCTCCTGATCACCCAACATCGGAACTCACTTCCTCCACGCATGAACCACACCGACACCGTGATCGCGCGTGCCGCGAACCCTGACTGCCGGCCGGGCGACTGCCGCGAACTCTGCGCGCTCGTTCGGCCAGGCGATACCGTGATGTGGGGTCAGTCGCATGCGGAGCCGGTGACGCTCATGCGCGCGCTGGTCGCTCAGCGCAAACAGTTGAAGCGAATCCGCATCTTCCTCGGCATCGGCTTGACCGAAGTACTCGGACCCGAGCATGCCGACGCCTTCGATTTCCTCGCATACTGCGGCAGCGGAACCAATCGCAGCCTTGCGCGCGCGGGAGTGCTCGACATTCTTCCGGTGCATTACTCCCGGCTTCCGGAGCTGATTCGCAGCGGTCGGCTGCGGATCGATGTCGTGCTGCTACAGGTATCGCCTCCGGACGAACACGGCCGATACAGCCTCGGGCTCGCACGCGAGTATCTGGTCGAAGCAGTCAGGCACGCGCGCGCGATCGTCGCGGAAGTGCACCCCGGCGTGCCGTGGACCTACGGCGGCCCTTATCTCCAAGACGGTGACATCGACCTGCGGGTGGCGTCGGACGCCTCGTTCCCGGAGACACGAGCGGCAGAGGCCGGACCGGTAGAGCAGATGATCGGACGGAACGTCGCATCGCTGGTGGAAGACGGAGCGACGCTGCAGACGGGAATCGGCTCGATCCCGGACGCGGTGATGGCGCAACGCCACGACAGGCGGGATCTCGGCGTGCACACCGGCAGCATCGGAGACGGCGTCGCGGCGTTGTGCGAGGCGGGTGTCGTGACGAATGCGAGGAAGACGATCGATACTGGGATCACCATCGGAGGCGTCATCATGGGCTCGGAGCGCACGCGCCGTTTCGCCCACCGCAATCCTGCGCTCCAGCTGCGCGGCACGGAATACACGCATGATCCGTACGTGCTGCGCCGGATCGATCGCTTCGTCGCGATCAATTCGGCGGTGGAGGTCGATCTCACGGGCCAGGTCAACGCCGAAGCCATCGGCGACACCTATGTGGGCGCGGTGGGCGGGGTCGGCGATTTTCTGCGCGCGGCGCAGATCAGCCGTGGAGGCGTGCCCGTGGTCGCGCTGCCGTCGACCGCCGGGCGGCACAGCCGCATCGTGACGCGCGTGACAGGGCCCGTGACGGTGCCGCGCAGCGACGCGTGCGTGATCGTCACCGAATACGGGATTGCCGATCTGCGCGGCCTCTCGATCGCCGAGCGCATCCGAAAGCTCATCGCGCTCGCGCATCCGGATCATCGCGAACGGCTGGCCCGCGAACCTCATGCACGCAGTTGAGCGGTCGCAAGGCTCGCGCAATGCGATGCGACGCGCGGCCCGTCAAGGCTCGCAGTCGACGTCGCTCAGGATACCGGACACCGTCAACGCCGCGGCCTTCAATGCAGGCGCCACACGCCGACGGATCGCCGTCATGTCCGGCTCCAGTTCCACCGCTCCACAGTTAAGCGCCATCAACGTGCGGGTTCGGCCAACCACGATCGGCAAGGCAATGCCAAACGCGTTGCGCTGATACTCGCCTACCGACATGCATACACCCGATTCCTCCAGATCGCTGAATGCGGCATCCAGGTTCGCGCGCACCGTTTCCGCATCGTCTCCGGCCGCATCGAGCAGTTCCGACATCAAAGGTTCGCGCACCGCGTCGGGCAGTGCATACAGATAGGCGCGCCCCACGGCAGTCGACGCCATCGGCAGGAGCGAACCGACGCCGAGCCTCAGCGTGGCGATGTTGGCACTTGCTCGCCACGCGATATACACCATGTCGAGTCGATACGGCACCGCCAGCGCGACCGACAGATTCAGCTTGTCGGCAAGCTGCTGCATGACGGGCGCGACCAGCCGCGGTACGACATTCGCTTCCAGATAGGCGTGACCAATGCTCAGTGGGCCGGCACTCAGTTCGAACTGGCGCCCGCCGCCCACGCGGCGCAGATAACCGATCGAGATCAGTGTCGTCGTCAACCGGGATACGGTAGCTTTCGGCAGACCCGTGCGACGTACCAGTTCCGCGTTTGACAACGGAGCGCGGTTCGCGCGAAACGCGTGGAGCACCTCGAGTCCGCGTTCGACGGTCAGCGTCACGCCTTTGTGCATGTCGGTCTTGTCCATGTTCGCTTCAGTCGATGACGCCTGCCTGCTCCTGCAAGCGCTGCGCGGCCGCAACAAGCCTTGGCCCGAGTTCCCGTTCGACGCGCGCACGCCCCAGCCGCGCACTGCGCCCGACGCAGGCAAGGACGAGGGGCGTCTGGTCCTGAACCACAAGCGGCACGGCGAGAATCGTCAGGTCCGGCTCCCATTCGCCGATCGACATGCAATAGCCGACGTTATGCACCTGCGAGATGCCCTGGCTGATACGGCGACGCAGGCCGGCCCAGTCGCGTCCCGCCTTGCGTTCGATGTTCCCGAGCAGATAGAAGCGTTCTAGTTCCGGCACTGCTGCAAGCAAGGCCCAGCCCATCGGCGACGATGCGATGCGCAGGCGCGTACCCGCATACAGCTTGAGATCGACCGATGCCGGTTCGTTCACACACGTTCCCAGCACGATCACGTCGAGACGGTCCCGCGAGCCGAGCATCACGTAAGTTTCACTTTGCGTCGCGAATGCCTGCATTTCGAGTCGTGCGAGCAGTTGCACGTTGGAATGGGCCGTCGCCGCATAACCCAGCGACAGCACGGGCGCGGCGAGTCGATACTTGCGGCGCTCCGGCGAATAATGCAGGTATCCGAGTGTCACGAGCGAGCGCGCGATCCGCGAAATCGTCGGTGCCGGAATGCCAGTTTCGATTACGAGCTCGTGGTTGCCGAGCCAGGCTTCGTGCGGTGGAAATGCCGCCAGTATCGCGAGACTTCGCGCCAGCGGCACGACCATGCCCGACGACGCGCGCGCGCCGTCCGCACTCTCGCGGCCTCCGATTGGCGCATCGTACCGATTCGCATCTTCATGCACTGAGGAACGCAGCGCTGTCCGGTTTGCCTGCAGCAACATCGATAGCTCCATTGTCTCGATCTGGCTTCTGAGCGGCCAAGAAAATGCGCGGACGCATGGGTCGCGGCGGAACGCCACGCATCGAAGGGAACGGCGCAACATGCGTCCATCCGATGCCTTGCATTACACGGGCGAGGCGCAAACGAGTCAAAACAAAGCGTCGTCGCGTTCCGTACTCTGGAACTCAGTCGCGGTGATGAAAGAGCGGCGCGTGATCCATCCAGTCGTAATGGCCGGTGGTTCCCGTCCATGCCCAGTTGACGTTATCGTTTCGTACAACGCTCGAATGCACTCCGACCGATGACTCTCCGGCGTCGATCGCCTGTTCATCCGTGGCACGCTGCTCGCCGCTGCGCGATGTGTCACAACGCTTGCTGAAATTCGTCATTGCGTCTTCTGCCTCATCCTTAATTAGCGTCACGAATCATGGCCCGTGCGATGACCAGTTGCTGAATCTGGGTCGTGCCTTCATAGATGCGGAACAGGCGCACATCGCGGTAGAAGCGCTCGATGCCATACTCGGCCATATAGCCTGCGCCACCGAAAATCTGCACGGCGCGATCGGCCACTCGGCCGCACATCTCGGACGCGAACAGCTTGGCGCAGGACGCTTCGGTGCTCACTGGCAGCTTGTCGTCGCGGCGGCGCGCGGCGTCGACCACCATGCAGCGGGCCGCGTAGATTTCGGCCTTGCTGTCGGCGAGCATGGCCTGCACGAGCTGGAAATCGGCGATAGGCTTGCCGAACTGCGTGCGCTCCACCGCGTACGACAACGCCATCGACAACATGCGTTCGGCCACGGCCACACACACGGCGGCGATGTGAATGCGGCCCTTGTCCAGAACCTTCATCGCCGTCTTGAAGCCTTGCCCTTCCTTCCCGCCGATCAGGTTGGCGGCCGGCACGCGCGCGTCTTCGAAGATCACGTCGCAGGTATGCGCGCCCTTCTGCCCCATCTTCCTGTCGCGTTTGCCGAAGCTGATGCCGGGCGTCTTTGCATCGACGATGAAAGCCGAAATGCCGCCTGAGCCTTTGTCCTCCGGATTGGTTCGCGCCATGAGCGTGAAGATGCCCGCATGGGGCGCGTTCGTGATGAAGCGCTTGGTGCCGTTGACCACGTAGTCGTCGCCGTCCCTGATGGCGGTCGTGCGAAGCGATGCCGCGTCGGAGCCGGCTTCCGGCTCGGTCAGCGCAAACGAGGCGATCAGCTCGCCGGTTGCGAGGCGCGGCAGATATTTCTCCTGTTGCTCGGGCGTACCGTCGAACAGGATGCCCTGCGAACCGATGCCCACGGTGGTGCCCAGCAGCGAGCGGAATACCGGTGAAGCGCGGCACAGCTCGAACACCGCGAGCACTTCCTCTTCCATCGTCAGTTCCAGGCCGCCGAAGCGCTCGGGAATGGTGAGACCGAACAGGCCCATCGCCTTCATGTCGGCGACGATATCCTCGGGAATCTCGTCGGTGTCGGCTACCAGCTCCTCGTTGGGCACGAGGCGCTCGCGCACGAACCGGGCGATGGAGTCGAGCAGGCCGTTGAGCGTTTCTTGATCGCGAATCATGTCGGTACGCTTAAAAAGTAGAAGAGGACGACAGGATGCTGCGCCGGGCGGCCCACCCGGAACAACCTTATTGGCGAATATGTTCCGGAAAATGAAATCGCGTCTATAGGACTGGCACTGGCGTCGACTTCGAGGCCGGCAGGACGTCTGCCAAGGTACGGAACAATGGTCGCGGTTCCGTTGACCGGCGAGCGGAGCGGACTCATCGTACGAACTCGAATCAAACGACATCACGTTCGCCATGCCGCTCCGAGCCGATTACTTGTTGAACCGTCCATTTCTTCCCATCGAGCATGCTTACTCGCTGCGCGATACCCAACTCTATGCCCTCGGCCTCGGTCTTGGAGCCGATCCGCTCGACGCAGGGCAACTGCGCTATGTCTACGAAGGCAGTGACGGTCAGTCGCTGCGTGCGTTGCCGACAATGGCGAACGTGCTTGCATACCCGGGCTTCTGGGCACGCGAACCGGACACGGATATCACCTGGCAAAAAATCCTGCATGCCGAGCAGGAAATCAGGATACACGCACCGTTGCCGGCCAGCGGCCGCATCGAGGGCACGACACGCATCACCGGGCTGTGGGACAGAGGGCCCGGCAGGGGCGCATTCCTGCAGCAGACGCGCGAGATCGCCGACGCGCAAACGGGGCGCCCGCTGGCGACCGTCGTGCAACTGAGCCTGTTGCGCGCAGACGGTGGCTTTGGCGCAGGCGGCAGCGACGGTGCGCCGCCCGCGCCCCATGCGATGCCCGGCGGCGCGCCCGATCATGTATGCGATCTCGCGACGCCCGAGCAGCTTGCGCTGATCTATCGCCTGAGCGGCGATCTGAATCCGCTGCATGCCGACCCCGCCGTAGCCGCCGCGGCCGGCTTTCCCCGTCCCATTCTGCACGGCATGGCCCTGATGGGCGTAGCGGCGCATGCGGTGCTGCGTACCGTGCTCGATTACGACGACGCGCGCTTCGCGGGCATGCGCGTGCGCTTCACGGCGCCGGCGTGGCCCGGCGATACGCTGCGTACCGAGATGTGGGTGCGCGGCAGCACGGTGTCGCTGCGCGTAACCGCCGTCGAGCGCGACGTCGTGGTTTTGAACCATGCGCGGGTCGACCTGCGCTGACCAACTTGTTCTCAGGAGAAACACATGGATCTCGGTTTGACCGGCAAGGTCGCCATCGTCACCGGCTCGGCGCGCGGGCTGGGCGCCGCCACGGCGCGGCGTCTCGCACAAGAGGGCGCGAAGGTTGTCGTCACCGACATCAACGGCGAACTGGCGCAAGCCACCGCGAAGGCACTGGAGAATGAAGGACTGGCCGCGCACTGCATCGTGGGCGACATCACGCGCGAAGCCGACGTCCAGCGTCTCGTCGATGAAACCGTCGCCCATTTCGGCGGCGTGCACATTCTCGTGAACAACGCCGGTGCGCCGCGCGACAAATACCTCGTGAAGATGAGCGCGGACGACTGGGATTTCGTCATGAACGTGATGCTCAAGGGCGCCTTTCTGGCCGCCCGGGCCGTCATGCCGCATTTCATCGATCAGGGCTGGGGCAGGCTGATCAACATCAGCTCGCGCGCGTATCTGGGCAATCCCACGCAAGCGAACTATTCCGCTGCCAAGGCAGGCCTGATCGGCATGGCTAAAGCGCTGTCGATGGAGGAAGGCCGCTACGGCATCACCTCGAACTGCGTCGCGCCGGGTTTCATGGATACGGAAATGGTGCAGGCGCTTCCGACCTACGAAACGATCAAGGAGCGCGCCGTGGCCGCCCAGCCGATAAAGCGCGCCGGACATCCGGATGACATCGCGGATGCGGTGGCCTTCCTCGCCAGTGAGCGCGCGGGCTTCATCAGCGGTGAAGTGCTGCATGTGACGGGCGGACGCTACGGCTGATCGCGCGACGCAAGATCAAGAAACGATAGCTGCCAGCGCATGACAGGCGAGCGATGGCGGCGGAACATTGATGACATTGAAGAGGCATTCGAAATGAAACGAGCAGCCATCGTCTCCCCGCTGCGCTCCCCCGTGGGCGCGTTCGGCGGAACGTTGAAGGGCGTTCCCGTCGAGGAACTCGGCGCCAGCGTCGCGCGCGCCATCGTGGACCGTACCGGACTCGATCCCGCCCGCATCGACGACGTCGTGTTCGCGCAAAGCTATGCCAGCGGCGAGACGCCGTGCACCGGACGCTGGGTGGCGCTACAGGCGGGCTTTCCCATCGAGGTGGCCGGCATGCAGCTGGACCGGCGCTGCGGCGGCGGCGTGCAGGCGCTCGCCACGGCGGCGATGATGGTGCAGACCGGCGCGGCCGACGTGGTGATGGCGGGCGGCGTGGAAAGCATGAGCAACGTCGAGTACTACACGACCGACATGCGCTGGGGCAAGCGCGCCGGCACGGTGAAGATGCACGACCGTCTGGACCGCGGCCGCGAACGTTCGCAACCGGAGAGCCGTTTCGGCCGCATCAGCGGCATGATCGAGACCGCCGAAACGCTGGCGCGCGAGTACGACATCACGCGCGAGGCATCCGACCGCTTCGCCGCGCGCAGCCATCGGCGCGCCGCCGCCGCGCAGCAAGCCGGGCACTTCGATGCGGAGATCGTTCCCGTCGCGGTGCCGCAGCGCAAGGGCGATGCGCTGATCGTGAAGCAGGACGAAGGCGTGCGTGGCGAGACGACGCCGGAGAGCCTCGCCAAGCTGCGTAGCATCATGAAGGAAGGTGTCGTCACCGCAGGCAACGCCTGCCAGCAGAACGACGCCGCCGCCGCCTGCCTGATCGTGGCCGAGGACAAGCTCGACGAGCTGGGTCTCACGCCGATGGGCTGGCTGGTCGGCTGGGCCGCCGCGGGCTGCGACCCGGCGCGCATGGGTATCGGTCCCGTACCCGCCGTACAGAAAGTACTTGCGCGCACCGGTCTGACATTCGACCAGATGGACCTGATCGAGCTCAACGAGGCCTTCGCGTGTCAGGCGCTCGCCTGCGTCAAGGGATGGGGCAGCTCCATGGAAGCGCTGGAAGAAAAGCTCAACGTGAACGGCTCGGGCATCTCGCTGGGCCATCCGGTGGGCGCCACGGGCGTACGCATCATGAGCACGCTGCTGCACGAGATGCAGCGCCGCCAGGCCCGTTTTGGATTGGAGACGATGTGCATCGGCGGCGGCCAGGGCATCGCGATGATTTTCGAACGCGCCTGAAGGCAGGAGACCGATCATGAGCAACCTCGAAGCCGGCCACTCATCCAGCCAAATCTGGCAGCCGGGCGAGCGCGAACTGCAGAACGCCGGCATCGTCAAGCTGATGCGCGCGCTGGACGTGCCTTCGTATGACGAACTGATGCGCATGTCTATTTCGGAGCCCGAGCGCTATTGGCAAACCGTGATGCGCGAATGCGCGATCGCCTGGGACGTGCCGCCGAGCGGCTATGCGGACCTCTCGCGCGGCCCGCAGTTTCCGAGCTGGTTCCCGGGCGGCAGGCTCAACTGGGTGAACACGATCTATTCGTGGGCTCGTCACCCTGCAACGTCACAGCAAAAGGCCGTGGTGGCCGAACGCGAAGACGGCAGCGTGAGCACACTGACCTACACGGAACTGGAGCAGCGCGTGCGCGATTTCGCGGCGGGCCTCGCCCTGCATGGCGTCAAAGAGGGCGAACGCGTCGGCCTGCTGATGGAAAACGGCATCGAAGCGACTGTCTCGCTGCTGGCCATCGTGCATCTCGGCGCGCTGGTCGTGCCGCTGTTCAGCGGCTTCGGCGTCGATGCGATCGTCGCGCGCCTGTCGGCGGCCGAAGCGCGCATCGTGATCGCGTCCACGGGCTTTGCGCGCCGCACCAAGCGCGTGAACGTGGAAGGTGCGCTGCGCGACGCATGGCGCCAGTTGCCGCTGCTCGAACACGTGATCTGGAAACGCGTCGAGGGCGAAACCGCGCAGGATCCTCGCGACCTCGACTGGCAGGAAACCGCGACCACGGCACAGGGACAAGGCACGGATCCGGTTACCGTCACGCCCGACACGCCGTTCATGGTGATCTACACATCCGGCACCACGGGAAAGCCGAAAGGCGTGGTGCACACACATGGCAGCTTTCCCATCAAGATCGCGCACGATTCGCTGATTCACTTCGACGTGCATCCCGGCGATGTCTACTGCTGGCCCGCCGACATGGGCTGGATCGCGGGCACGCTGGTGCTCGGCTGCGCCCTGCTGCGCGGCGCGACGCTGGTGTGCTATGACGGCGCGCCCGATTACCCCGACTGGTCGCGCATGTCGCGCGTGGTCGAACGCCACCGGGTCACGCACTTCGGTTCGGCCCCCACGCTGATTCGCGGGATGGCCAGCCACGAAGAGCTGGCTCTGAAGGGCGACCGCTCGACCGTCCGCCTGCTGATCACGGCAGGCGAAGGCATCGCGCCCGAGCACTTCAACTGGTTCCTGCAGCGCTTCGGCGACGGCACGGCGCCCGTCATCAACTACACGGGCGGCACCGAGGCTTCCGGCGCCTTGCTCGCGAGCGTGCCGATCCGTCCGATTCCACCGAGCGGCTTCAACACGGTGTCGCCCGGCGTCGCCGCGGACGTCGTCAATTCCGATGGCCAGAGCGTGACGGGCGTGGTGGGCGAACTGGCGATCCGAGCGCCCTTCGTCGGCATGACGCAATCGTTCTGGCGCGACGACGAGCGCTATCTGGAAACGTACTGGCAGACCATTCCCGGCATCTGGGTGCATGGCGATCTTGCGCTGCGCACGCCCGAGGGCAACTACTTCATGATGGGGCGCTCCGATGACACGCTCAAGGTCGCCGGGAAGCGCCTGGGACCGGCCGAAGTGGAAGAAGTCGTGCTTGAACTGTCCGACGTATCCGAAGCCGCCGCAATCGGCGTGGCCGATGCCGACAAGGGGCAGAAGCTCGTCGTCTTCGTCGTGCCGAAGCCCGACTCGAGTGTCGCCGAGGCCGATCTGGAGATCATTGTCTCCAGTCATGTCGACAAGCGCCTGGGCCGGCCGTTCCGCCCCGGCCACGTGCACGTCGTCGCTCAATTGCCGAAGACACGCAGCTCCAAGATCATGCGGCGTGTGATTCGCAGCGTGTATTGCGGGCTGCCGCCGGGCGATCTGTCGTCATTGGACAATCCGGCCGCGCTCGAAGAAGTGCGCACGGCGGCGAACGCCGGCTGATTCGTGCAGTGTCGGAACCCGGGCTGACGCTGGCCGCGCGAGCCCGGGCAACGCTCATCTGCCGGGACATTCAACGAAACTTGAACCACACATGAAAGTACTCGAAGGCATCAAGGTCCTCGATTTCGGACGCTTCATCGCCGGGCCGTTCTGTTCGGCGCTGCTGGCCGACTACGGCGCCGACGTGATCCGCATTGACCGCGTCGGCGGCGGCGAAGACCGCTTCATCGTGCCCGTGACCGAACAGGGCGAAGGCGCGCTGTTTCTGCAAGTAAACCGCAACAAGCGCTCCATGACGCTCGACCTCGATAGTCCCGAGGGACGGGAAATCGTGCGCAAGCTGGTAGCCGATGCCGACGTGGTGATCGCCAACATGCCGCCACGCACGCTCAAGAGCCTGAGTCTGGATTACGAAAGCCTGTGCGAGATCAAGCGCGACATCATCCTCGTCGCCTCCAACGCGTTCGGCAATAGCGAGGCCGTGCGCGACCGCGTGGGCTTCGATGGCGTCGGCCAGGCGCTGAGCGGCGCCGTGTATATCGCGGGCACGCCTGACCGGCCGCAGAAGGCCATGGTGCCGGTGGTGGACTTCGCCACGGCGTTTTCCTGCGCACTCGGCGTCATGCTGGCGCTCTACGAGCGTCAGCGCAGCGGCATGGGTCAGGAAGTCACCGCTTCGCTGCTATGCACGGGGCTGAACATGGCAAGCGGCGCGCTGATCGAGGAAGCATTGCTCGGCCTGGACCGCCAGGCCACGGCGAATCGCGCGTCGGGTTATGCGCCTTCCGACATCTTCAAGGCCAGGGACGGATGGTTCATCACCCAGGTCATCGGCCGCCCGATGTTCAAGCGTTGGACTCAGTTGGTTGGCCAGCCGGAACTGCTCGACGATCCGCGTTTTGCCGACGATACGCTGCGTGGCGAAAACGGCGAGATCCTGAGCGATCTCATGAGCCGATGGTGCGCGGACAAGACCCAGGCCGAAGCGTTGAGCGCGCTGGAAGCGGCGCGCATTCCGGCCAGCCCGGTCAACTCGCCGCGTCAGGTGCTGGAAGACGACACCATCAAGGCCGCCGATGTGATCCACTGGATGGATTACCCCGGCGCACCGAAGAAGGTGCCGATCTTCGCCACACCCGTTTCGCTTTCACGCACGCCGCCGGAAATCCATACGCGGCCGCCGCTGACGGGCGAGCATACCGACGAGATTCTGGCGGGGCTCGGACTCGATGCGCAGAGGGTCGCTGAATTGCGATCGCGCAAGATCGTTTGACCGGCCGCATGTCATGCCGATGACCGGCGCGTGTCGATGATGCCTCACGCGGCCCGCGTGTCTCCCGGTTGATCGAGCAGTTGCTCGACGAGCGCGCGCGCGATCGGATTCAGCTCACGACCGCGTGCCGTCGCGATCTGTACGCGCCGAACGGCCCACGGCTCCGTCAGGTCCAGCACGGCAACACGGCTGAACAGTTCATGACTCACCAGGCATTCCGGCTGAACCGTCACACCGAGCCCGGCCTGCACCAGACTGACGGCCACGCCTGCGCTCCGGACGCCGTATCGCGGCTGAAACGCTCTGCCGAGTCGACCCGCAGCCGCCTGGATCGCGCCGAGCATCGCGCCAACCACGATCAGATTTTCCTCCAGTAGATCCTGGATAGTGACGCTCGCGCGCCCGGCAAGCGGGTGTCCCTGCGGAACGACGGCAATCAGGCGATCCTCCCGGTACGGCGTCACGTCGACACCGCCGAGATCGAGCTTGTGCGCCGCCGCGAATACGCCGACGTCGGCCTCGCCGCGCGCGACCGCCTGGACGACCTCGGCATTCTCCAGTTCCCTGATCACGAGATCCACGAGGGGATATTCGCGCTGGAAGTCGCCTACTTCACGCGCGAGAAACGGCACGATGATCGATCGCGCCGACGCAATCGTCAGCTCGCCGCGCATGCCGTCGGTGAACGACGCAATCTCCGCGCGCATGCCGTCGAGATTGTCGAAAATCCGGCGGATATAACGGACGAGGACCTCGCCCGCGGGACTCGGCACAACGCCCTTCGGGCCGCGTTCGAGCAATTTGATTCCCGCAACGTCCTCGAGATCCTGAATGCGCTTGGTCGCCGTCGATGCGGCCACGTTTTCGCGAATCGCCGCCAGCCCGATCTGCTGTTCCTCGACCGCCGACAAGAACAGCTTCAAGGTGAGCAGATCGACCTGCCGGATCAGATGCAGGCGATTGAAAGTACTCATGTCTCCCCTCATGCACGTCTTCATGACGTTGTCGGAACCTGCGGCCGACATAGCGCGCCGGGCGAGATCCGCATCGGGATTATCTTACGAGATGCGACCGGCGACAGGCTAGCGGCTCGGATCGAGCAACGTTTCGAGCAATGGGTTGTCGGCACCGATGTCCCGTGCCGCATGCAAAGGCGGCGCGCGCTTGCCGTCGAACGACAGCGGCAGCCCGACCAGTCCGATTTCGTCGTCCGACGGCTTTTCGATAATGCCGAGCGCATGCGTCTGCGCATGCCCGAGCACTTCCGCCGTCGTCTGGATCGGCGCCACGGGTACGCCGGCCGCCTGGAGCTTCGCTTGCCAGGCCGCGCGGGAACCGGTCGCCAGCCGCTCGCCGATCAGGCGGTCTATCTCCGTCCGGTTCGTGAGCCGCCCCGCATTGGTCGCGAACCGGTCGTCGAGCGCCCACTCGGGGTGATCCAGTGCCGCGCACAGCTTCGCGAACAGCGCATCGTTCGCGGCGCTGATGATCAGATGACCGTCGCTTGCCAAGTACGCGCGATGCGGCACGATGAACGCGACGCCGGAGCCGTGCCGGCCGCCCATATCGCCATCGGCGCTGTAGTTCGCGACATTGACCGTCATCCATGCCAGCGCCGTTTCCAGCAGCGAACCGTTGACGGTCGCGCCGCAATGCTTGACCTGACGGCGATATAACGCAGACAGGATGCCGACGGCCGCCCACAACCCCGAACCGAAATCGACGATCGACACACCGGCGCGAACCGGCGCTTGGCCGTCCTCGCCGGTGATGCTCATGATCCCCGAAAACGCCTGCATCAGCGGATCGTAGCCGGGCAGCGTGTTCAGCGGCCCGAGATGGCCGAATGCGCCGATCTCGCAGCAGACGAGTTCCGGCTTGGTTACGCGCAGGCTGTCGGCGTCGAGCCCGTATTGCGCGCTCGATCCCGGTCGCAGGTTGTGGAGAAACACGTCCGCATGTTCCGCGATCAGCCGATGCAACGTCGCAAGTTGATCCCGATCCTTGATATCGATGGAAATCGCGCGCTTGCCGCGATTGAGGCCGTGATAGGCGGCGCTGCTGCCCCTCCACTCGCTCGGCCCCCAACCGCGCGCCGAATCGCCCGTGGGGCGCTCGACCTTCCACACCTCGGCACCCAGCGCCGCCAGGATCCTTCCGGCGAACGGCGCCGACGCGCTGTCGCTCAGTTCGACCACCACAACACCCGACAGCGGCAGATCGCGCAACATGTCACTTCTCCTGATCCAGTACGTTTCGAGATTGCGGCGCGGCATCCGTCACCGGCGCATAGATGCCGCCGGAACGCAGCATCCCGTCGATTTCAGCGCGGCTGAAGCCATACTCCGTCAGCAACGCCACCGAATGCTCGCCGAGCCGTGGCGCAGGATGGCGAAGTTCCGGCACGCTCTCGCTCCATTGCTGCGCAATGCCGAGCGTGCGGATCCGCCCCTCGGACGGGTGATCCTGCTCCGCGAAGAAGCCGACCGCTTTCATGTGCGGATCGTCGATGACCGTCTCGGGCGTATTCATCTCGATCACCGGAATGTCGGCTTCGGTCAGCGTGCTCACCCATTCGGCCGTGGTCCGCGTCTCGAAGACATCTGCGAGAAACGCGTACAACTGCGCGATATGTTCGGTGCGCCCGCCGATGTTGTTGAAGCGCGGATCCTCGGCCATCTCCGGATGCCCGGACAGCACGAAGAAGCGCTTCCAGTGATGGTCCGCGTACACGTTCACGCCGATGTAGCCGTCGCGCGTGCGATAGGGACGGCGATCCGGATTCATCATCCGCGCATAGCCCCAGTCGCCGATGGGCGGCACGAATGTGTGTCCGTACAAGTGATCGCCGAGCACGAAATGCGCAAAGGTTTCCATCATCGGAACGAATACCTGCTGGCCGATGCCGGTCTTCTCGCGCCAGTACAGCGCCATGGCGACTGCATTGCTGGTCGCCATGCCGACGACACGATCGGCGACCGCCGTCGCGACATAGGCCGGCGGGCCGCTCTTGCGGCTTTGCAGCACCGGCATGCCGACCGCAGCCTGAATCAGATCGTCGTAGGCCGGGCGCGTCGCATAGGGGCCGTTTTGCCCGAAGCCGAATGCGCCGCAGTAGATGATGCGGGGGTTGAGCTTGCGAACATCCTCGTAGCCGACGCCGAGCCTCGCCATCGTATGCGGACGCATGCTGTAGAGCAGCACGTCGGCGGCTTGCGCCATGCGCTTGAGCGCGGCGATGCCGTCCGGATGCTTCAGGTCCAGCACGAGGCTGCGCTTGTTGCGATTCAGATGCAGGAAGATCGGCCCCATGCCGGGATTGCGGCTGGGTCCGATGTTGCGCGTGGTGTCGCCATCGCGCGATTCGATCTTGCACACGTCGGCGCCCATGTCCGCCAGCAACAGCGATGCATACGGGCCCATGAAATTCGACGTCAGGTCGAGTATGCGCACACCGTCCAGTGGTCCGGCCATGTCAGCCTCCGTCGACGGGGTGTTCGTTCAGCTTATTCACGATGTCTCCTCCGTGAATGAACAGCCTTCAGGATGACGCTAGTACGAACACAGGCAGCTTCTGTGCGCCACGCTGCACGAACCGGACTTCGACGCGCTGCCCGATCCGTATCGCTTCGGGTGCTTCGTCTATCTGCGCGAAGAGGTAGTAGCCTTCGTCCATCCGGATGAAACCGACCGTGTACGGCGCGATCTCGGCCCACACGGGTGTCGGCCCACGTAGAACCGTGCTGTGCGAATAGATCTCGCCGCGGCCGCACGACTCGATCCAGTCGAGCGACTTCGCACCGCAGTGCGTGCAGAACGAGTGAGCCGGCCACACGGATTCGCTGCATGAAGTGCAGCGCTGGAACGTCAGCTTGTCTTCTGCCAGCGCATCCCAGTAGGGTTGCGCATCGAGCAGCCGGTACGGCTGCGGCCAGGAATGTGGCAAATGCGGCGAATGCGTTTCGGTCATGAATGATCTCGATCGGGTATCACGTTGCGGTAGACAGCAGCACCACCGCGCCGGCGGCCAGCATCCCACCCGCGCCCTGCACCAGCACGGTCTCGGGGCGGCGCGACGGCGCAAGCCCCAGTGCCTTCCCGCGCAGTTGCCGCACGGCCTCGATCATGCTGTCCATGTTGCACGAGATGCCGGGTTGCCCGAACGACAGCCAGCCGCCGTTCGTGTCGGTCGGCAGGTCGCCGTCGACACCGGTTCGTCCTTCGCGATAGAGGTCGATGCCGTGCCCTTTCTTCGCGAACCCCAGGTCTTCCATCACGATCGGCCCCATGTGCGCGAAATTCACCGAGATCTGCGCCATGTCGATATCGGACGGTGCCAGCCCCGACATCGCATAGGCCTGTCGCGCCGCCTCGGCCGTGGCGGTGGTGGTCAGGTTCGGGAATGCACCGAGGCTTTCGTACCGGCAATGACGCATGTTCATCCGGTCGGTCAGGTATTCGTGCGTCGTCGCCGATCCGTACCCGAGCAGATACACGGGATCGCGTGCATTGCGCGCATTCTCCGGCGACGTCACGACGAACGCGCCACCCGTGCCGCCGCCCCACGTCGAACACATCCAGCGGCGCAGCGGCGTCGCGACATAGGGAGACGACAGCACCGTCGCACGATCGATCTCGCCGAACTTCGCCTTCGCCGCGTGCGGATGATGGCGCCCCCAGCGCTGGTTCGCGATCGCGACGTCGGCGAGATCGCTTTCAGTGATGCCGAATTCGTGAAAGTAGCGCTGCGCGGCCTGCGCGTAGAGCGCTGGAATCGTTGGGCCGTACGGAATCTCGAACTGCGGATCGGCATCCGCTTCCGCGCCCATCGCGACCGCGTCGACGAACAGCTCGGTCGCGTCGCTCTGCAGGCACAGCACGTATTGCGCGCGCCCCGCCGCGATCATCTGCGAAGCGATGGCGAGCGTGGACGTCAGGCCCGCGCCATGCATCGTCACCTCGCTCGTGATCGTCACCGGCATCTGCATGTGCGAGATGAAGATGTTGCTCCACTGCGAACGCTTGTCGGCCCATGGCGAACGTCCCGTGAACACCGCATCGACCTGATCCTTGCGGATGCCCGCTTCCGCAAGCGCGTCGAGCGTTGCCTCGGCGGCCAACTGAAGCGGATCCTTGCGATTCGCGCGCGATGCATAGGCATCGCCCATGCCGACGATCGCCGCAACCGGACGAGGAGTCATGGCTGCGCTCCTCAGACCTTGAACTCGGGTTGCGCTTCGGCGATCAGCGCATCGAGGTCCGCGCGCTTGCGGAGCATCAACAGGCTCCATTCGCTGCGCTGCACGACTTCGCCGCGCTGGTTGTACGCCTGGATCAACATCGTGCCGACGCCGAACTTGTCGTCCTTTTCCTTCTTGGCGATGATCTCGGCGCTCGCGTAGACCGTGTCGCCGATCTTCACGGGATTCAGGAAGCGCATCTTGTCGACGCCATAGTTCGCCTGGATCGCGGGGCCGAATTGCAGAAGGCCGGAGATCAGCGAGAACGTCAGCATGCCCTGCACGATGCGCTCGCCCCAGCGCGTCTTCTCCGCGTATTCCTTGTTCGAGTGGATCTCGATCCAGTTGCCCGTGAACATGCAGAACATCACGACGTCGCTTTCGGTCACGGTGCGGCCGGGCGAGCGGAACTTCATGCCGACTTCCAGTTCGTCGAGGGGAATGTTGATGCTGTTGTTGATGCCGCTCATGGCGGAGTCTCCTGATCAGTTGAATGCTCGAATGCGGCGCGGCGGCAACAAGCGCGCCGCACCGGCGACAGATGGATAGACGTTACTGGCGCATCGACTTCGCGATGATCGTGCGCTGGATCTGCGACGTGCCGCCGCCGATCGTCGACTGGATGCTCTCGCGCAGATAACGCTCCATGTCCGCTTCCGGCAGATTCGCGTAGCCCCCGAGAATCTGCATGCCGGCCAACGCGCTTTCCTTCAGCGTTTCCGAGCCGTACAGCTTCGCCATCGACACTTCACGGCTGCACGGCACGTGATCGGCCGCCATCCGCGCGGCGCGATAGCACAGCAGGCGCGCGGCGTCGACCTTGGTCTGGCAGTCGGCGAGCATGTGGCGAATCACCTGGAAGTCGTACAGTTGGTGCTCGAACTGAATACGATCGTGTGCGTAACGCGTGGCCGTCGTGACGGCCTGCTGTGCATTGCCCGTATAAGCCGCGGCTACCGCACAACGTTCGAGTTCGAGGTGTTCGGTGATGATTTTCCAGCCCTGGCCTTCCTCGCCCAGCAGCGCATCGGCCGGCACGCGCACTTCGTCGAGGAAGATCTCGGTCGTGCCCGTCGCGTGACGCGACAACGTCGGCAGCTTGTTGATCACCATGCCCGGCGTGTCGTTCGGAATGAGCAGCACCGACAGGCCCTTGTGCTTGTCATCCGTGCTCGTTCGCACCAGCATCGCGATCACGGTGTTCTTCGCGGCGGCGCCACTGCACCAGAGCTTCTGGCCGCTGACGACCCAGTCGCCGTTGCTGTCGCGACGTGCACGCGTCTTCGTGTTCGCGGCGTCGGAGCCCGCATCGGGTTCGGAGATGGACACCGAGAAGCGGATCTTGCCGTCGATGAACGGCTGCACGTATTGCTTCTTCTGCGCCTGCGTGCCGAACTTGATGATGTTCATCGCGGTGAACGTCGGCACCAGCACCGAGCACGCGAAGTCGAAGCCGAACTTGCCGAGCCCTTCGGCCATGAGCGAATAATCGAAGATGTCGCCGCCCGAACCGCCTTCGGTTTCCGGAATCAGGATGCCGAGCCAACCTTGCTGCGCGATTTTTTCATACGCTTCGTACGGGTAGTCGCGGTTCGTGTCGCACTTGCGCACGTATTCGACCGTGATCTCGTTGTCCATGAACTTGTTCACGGTTTCGAGCCACATCGTTTGCGAGTCGTCGAGAAAGTTAGCCATTGTCTTCGCTCCATGTGTTGACGTCTGCGGAAGCAGCCGCATGTTCATCGTGGAACGAGCTTATGACTTCACGCGCCGCAAACCAACTGACCGTTTCTGAAGTGACGATTCGAAATATCGAAATCGGCTGCCGCCCATACGGCCGCGGCGATGTCACGAGATCGCGCCGGCCTCCCGCAGCGTCTCGAGTTCGATGGCGGTAAATCCCCAGTCGCCGAGCACCTCGTCGGTATGCTCGCCGGGCAGCGCAGGCGCCGACTGGATCTCGCCGGGCGTTCTGCTGAAGCGTGGCGCGGGCGCGGGCTGGATTACTCCGTCGCGTTCGACGAACGTCTGTCGTGCGCGCAAGTGCGGATGGTCCGGTGCTTCCGCCAGCGACATGACCGGCGCGATGCAGACATCGCGGCCCTCGGCGAGCGCGCACCATTCGTCGCGGGTACGCGTTCGGAAGATCGCGGCGAACTTCGCATGCATCTCCGGCCAGCGGGAACGATCGTGCTGGTCAGGCATCTCTTCTTCGCGCACGCCCAGCATCGCCAGCGTATTGCGCCAGAAGCGCGCTTCGTTCGAACCGATGCTGAGCCAGCGGCCGTCGGCAGTCTCGTACACGTTGTACCAGGGCGCACCGGAGTCCAGACGATTGCTGCCGCGCTCGTCCTTCCAATACCCGCTCGCGAACATTCCGTAGAAGAGCGTCATCAGCGAAGCGGAGCCATCGACCATCGCGGCGTCCACGACCTGCCCCTTCCCCGAGCGCTTGCTCTCGAGAATCGCCGATACCACGCCGAGCGCGAGATACAGCGAGCCGCCGCCGAAATCGCCCGCCAGATTGAGGGGAATCACGGGCGGTCCGCCGGCCACGCCGACCGAGTGCAGCACGCCGCTCAGCGAGATGTAGTTGATGTCGTGGCCCGGCGCCTGCGCAAGCGGACCATGCTGCCCCCAGCCGGTCATGCGGCCGTAGACGAGCGCGGGGTTCGCCGCAAGGCAAGCGTCGGGTCCGAGTCCCAGCTTCTCCGCGACGCCCGGGCGAAAGCCTTCGATCAACGCGTCGGCCTGACCGGCGAGCTTGAGGATCGCCTCGGCCGCTTCCTTTTTCTTCAGATCGAGTGCGGCGCTGCGTCGGCCGCGATTCAGCAGGTTGAAGCGGGGATCGCCGGGCTGACCGCCGTCATAGCCGGGCGGCCGGTCGATACGAATGACATCGGCGCCGAGATCCGACAACAGCATGCAGCAGAACGGCACAGGCCCTACACCACCTAGTTCCACGACCCTGATACCTGCCAGCGGCCCTTTAGCGTTGTGCATCGAGAGTGTCTCCATGGAAGTGCCCGTTCAAGCTTACGCGTGTCAGGCAGGCAGTCCAATTTCGATTTATCGAACCGGCATTTCGCTGCAGTCGAAACCGCGAATTAGGCGATCCGGCAGCCTTCCGAAGTACGGAACCATCGTTCGAGCGGTATTGACGCCACGCCGACCGAACCGCCACTGTGAACACCATGCCAATGTAATGGCCGCACACGCGGCCTTCGGTTCAATGTTGAATGGAAAGGAGATGCAAAGTGAAGATATTGGTCCCCGTCAAGCGTGTCGTGGACGCGAACGTGAAGGTCAGCGTCAAATCGGATCAGTCGGGCGTCGACATCGCGAGCGTGAAGATGTCGATGAACCCGTTCGATGAAATCGCCGTGGAAGAAGCGGTCCGGCTGAAGGAAGCGGGCGTCGCAACCGAAGTGATCGCCGTATCGGTCGGCGTCGCGCAGGCGCAGGAAACGCTGCGCACGGCGCTGGCGATCGGCGCGGATCGCGCGATCCTCGTGCAGTCGAACGACGGCGTCGAGCCGCTGGGCGTCGCAAAGGTGCTCAAAGCGCTGGTCGACAAGGAGCAGCCGCAGTTGGTGATTCTCGGCAAGCAGGCCATCGACGACGACTCGAACCAGACCGGGCAGATGCTGGCTGCGCTGGCCGGCTTCCCGCAAGCGACGTTCGCATCGAAGGTGACGATCGCCGACGGCCGTGCAACTGTCGCGCGCGAAGTGGACGGCGGCACGGAAACGCTTTCGTTGACGCTGCCGGCCGTCGTCACGACGGACCTGCGCCTGAACGCGCCGCGCTACGTGACGTTGCCGAACATCATGAAGGCGAAGAAGAAGCCGCTGGAAACCGTGAAGCCCGAAGACCTCGGCGTAGATGTCGCGCCGCGGATCAAGACGCTCAAAGTGACTGAACCGGCGAAGCGGGCGGCCGGCGTGCAGGTGCCGGATGTGAAGACACTGGTCGAAAAGCTGAAGACCGAAGCCAAGGTACTGTGAGAGGGAGCAGAAAGACATGACGATTCTCGTAATCGCGGAACATGACAACGCGTCGCTGAAGGCCGCGACGCTGAATACGGTTGCAGCAGCGGCAAAGATCGGCGGCGACATTCACGTGCTCGTCGCGGGCCACGGCGCGCAAGGCGCGGCGGATGCGGCGGCGAAGATCGCAGGCGTTTCCAGGGTGCTGCTGGCCGACGCGCCACAGCTCGAAGCGGGATTGGCGGAAAACGTCGAGGCGACCGTGCTGAACATCGCGAAGGATTATTCGCACGTCCTCGCGCCGGCCACCGCGTATGGCAAGAACGTCGCGCCGCGCATCGCGGCGATGCTGGACGTCGCACAGATCTCCGACATCACGAAAGTCGACAGTGCCGATACGTTCGAGCGTCCGATCTACGCGGGCAACGCAATAGCAACGGTTCAGTCGAGCGATCCGATCAAGGTCATCACGGTGCGCGCGACAGGCTTCGATCCGGTTGCGGCTGAAGGCGGCAGCGCATCGGTCGAGAAAATCGACGCGGCGCCGGACGCGGGCAAGTCGCAGTTCGTCAGCCGTGAAGTGACGAAGCTGGATCGCCCGGAACTCACGAGCGCGAGCATCATCGTGTCGGGCGGCCGCGGCCTGGGCAGCGGCGAAAATTACACGAAGGTGCTGGAGCCGCTGGCGGACAAGCTGGGCGCAGCGCTGGGCGCATCGCGCGCAGCGGTCGATGCGGGCTACGTGCCGAACGATTATCAGGTCGGCCAGACAGGCAAGATCGTCGCGCCGCAGCTCTACGTGGCGGTCGGCATCTCCGGCGCGATCCAGCATCTGGCGGGCATGAAGGATTCGAAGGTGATCGTCGCGATCAACAAGGATGCGGAAGCGCCGATCTTCAGCGTGGCCGATTACGGTGTCGTCGGCGATCTCTTCGCGCTCGTGCCGGAACTCGCAAGCGAACTATAGAAGTCATGTCCGAGGCGCAGAAACCTCGGCGAAAAAGTTTCGAGGCAAGCCCGGCGTCATTGACAGTTCGGGCTCCACGGCCTCGTCGCGTGATCGCTACGTCGGCGCCGAGCACATTCGGCGGCGACGGCTAGGCGATACGCATCGTCGCGTGACGCGGCAGCGGCGGGAATACATGCCACGCGCCGTCCTCGTGCTGGAAGAAGCAGATCGCGACATCGCCCTTCGCTGCCCGGGCATCGATCCTCACGCATCGTCTGCATGCCGTACGCCGCAGAAAGTAGATGCGAAAGGGGATCGCGCCATTCGGTGTCAGCCAACTCTCGATTGCGTCGCGCAAGGTCTTTCTCGTCACGTTCATCACCCTCTCCTGCTTTCAGCCACCCGCTGCAAATGCGTTTGTCATTGCACTCATCGTGCGACCTGCCGCAACCGGGCGTCAACGGCACCGATCAACGCGTTCCGTACTTTGACTGCACGACACGCCAGGTGAATGAAAGTCACGAACGTTCACCTCGCGAACATATGTTTGGTTGAGAAGCGACGGAACTCATGACGCGGCGGCGGCACGCGTGGCGCTTTCAGCAAACCGGTTTCGCACGGTCGTCGAAGTACGGAACGACCGCGCCGCACATGTTGCGCCAATCGATGCCGGCGAGTTCAATATGCGTCGCCATCTTTCAACTCAACTCTGGATTCCCACATGCGATACGAAGACTTTCAGTTCCTTCTGTTCGAGCGCCAGGCTGACGGCGTATTGCTCATCACACTGAATCGTCCGGAGGTCATGAACGCGACCAACAACAGAATGCACTGGGAACTGACGCAGGTTTGGGGCGTGGCCAACGACGATCCCACGGTCAAGGCGATCGTTGTCACAGGTGCGGGCGATCGCGCCTTTTCCGCGGGCGGCGATCTGTCCGTGGTCGAAGAGATGTCGACCAGTCACGAAGCTACCATGCGCGTGATGAAGGAAGCCTCCGACCTTGTCTACAACATGCTGGCCTGCGATAAGCCCATCATTTCCGCCATCAACGGAACGGCCGTAGGCGCAGGGCTTGTCGTCGCGCTGCTCGCGGACGTCAGTGTCATGGCGGAAGACGCACGTCTGAGCGATGGTCACGCGCGTTTGGGCGTGTCGGCGGGCGACCACGGCGCCATCGTATGGCCGCTGCTCTGCGGCATGGCGAAGGCCAAGTACTACCTGATGACGGCGGACTTCGTCGACGGCAAAGAGGCCGAGCGTATCGGCCTTGTCACCTTCAGTACGCCGCGTGCCGACGTGCTGGTCAAATCGCTGGCCATCGCCGCCAAGCTGGCGTGCGGCAGCCAGACTGCGATCCGCGCGACCAAGAAGTCGCTCAATAGCTGGATGCACATGGCGGGTCCCATCTTCGACAACTCGCTCGCCATGGAGATGTTGTGCTTCCTCGGCGCGGACGTCAAAGAAGGAGTGGCCGCCATGCGCGGCAAGCGACAGCCGGACTTTCCTTCAGCCCGGTTACCTCAGTAGGCGACGGCACGGCAATGCGCGGCGTCATGCCGCGCTCGCTCAACTTCCCGCAGGACGAACGGTGAGCGCGTTTTTAAGCGACGCGACACCAGCTACCCTCTGCGCGACCTCGGTGGCGCGGTCGATTTGTGATGAATCCGGCACCGTACCCTGAAGCGTCACGGCACCCTCTTTCGCGCGCACGGTAACGTTGGCGACATTGATACTCTTGTCCCTTGCGAGTGCGGCGCGTACCTTGCGGGAGAGCGCCCGGTTGGCGGATCTTGAAGCCTTGTTCTGCTGCGCAGCGGTGAGAGGCGTGCCGCTCGCGGCACCGGTGGGTGCTGAGGCGTCCTGAGCGTACGCTTGAAGCGAGGCACCGATTAGCATGACACCGACAGCCAGCTTGAATGCCTGAGTTGCCTTCATAGAGTGTTTCCTCCTGTCGAGATGCGGCTCTCCTAGAGGGAAGAAGAGCAATTTTAGATGGTGTTATGTGTCGCTTCGAATAGCCACCTTCCTCATCCTGGCAACGGCGGGTAACGCTATTTCGACGACGTAAAAAGCTCGCCGGGAAGCGACCCATTCCGTAGCGAGCAGTGTCCGATCATAGACTCGCCGCGCCGCGCGTCAACGGGCTGGCGCCTTCTGTTCCGTCCTTCGGAAATACGCGAGACGTTTATGTCCATTCGCCTGATCAGGCAGGTGCGAGCCGCCGCTCGCGACCTTGCCGTCCGACTGCCGCGAGATTCAGGTTGTCGCTTCGGTTCCATGCCGAATTTCTCCTCACAGTGTTCGAAAGAAACGCCGGCGTCTCGAAGTACGGAATGTTTTGCGGGCCCGCGTTGACGGGCAATGGCCACGCGCTTCATTGTGTGCAAAAAAAGAGACGTGATGTGTGTCTTCGACGAAAACGGCACACGCGCGCAGCTTTCGGATGACTAATCAATGCGAAAGCGTCACGAGTTTGGAACACATTCCTTACCAACATAACATGGAGACTGGTCGATGAAGAAGCGAATCCTAATGGTTGCGGCACTCGGTTCCTGCGCGGGCATGGCCCACGCGCAAAGCAGCGTGACGTTATACGGCCTGCTCGATGCGGGCTTCAACTACATCAACAACGACGGCGGCAAATCCAACTTCACGATGACGACCGGCGTGCTTCAAGGCAACCGCTGGGGCTTGAAGGGCGTCGAAGATCTGGGAGGCGGACTGAAAGCCATCTTCCAACTGGAGAACGGCTTTGCGCTCGCCACAGGCTCGCTCCAGCAGGGCGGTCGCGAGTTCGGCCGTCAGGCATGGGTCGGCCTGAGCCACGACAGGTTCGGCGGCCTCACCTTCGGACGGCAGTACGACTCCGTCGTCGACTACGTTCAGGCGCTGAGCGGCATTCCCTATACGGGCCTCGCGCACCCGTTCGACAACGACAATCTCGACAACGACTTTCGCATCAGCAATTCGGTGAAATATGCGAGTCCCGATTTTCGCGGCCTCAAGTTCGGCGGCCTGTACGGCTTTAGCAACAGTGCCAATACCGGCGCCGCGAACTCGGGTTTCGCGAGCAATCGTGTCTGGAGTCTCGGGGCATCGTATGCTGCTTCGTCGGTCAATCTCGCCGTGGGTTATCTGCACCTGAATTCGCCCAACAGCAACGCGGTGGGCGCGATTTCCGGTGACTACATCAACGTAACCCGCACCTCCGCCCTGGGAACCAGCGGGCTGCCCTCGGCCGTGACCAAGGAAGACGTGATAAGCGGGGGCGGCGCGTATTCATTCAATGGCGGCAGGGTGGCATTCGTCTACAGCCATTCGAAATTTGATTCGGCGACCGACCGGCTCAGCTTCGATAACTACGAAGTCAATGCCAACTACTTCCTCACGCCGGCCCTCTCGCTCGCCGGCATCTATAGCTTCACCGACGGCAAGCTGCATTCGACCGATGCGAGCCCGAAGTATCACCAAGTCCAATTGATCGCCGACTACTTCCTCAGCAAGCGCACCGATGTCTACCTGCTCGGCGCGTGGCAACGCGCGGTCGGCGACGCGCCCGTTGCATCGCTCGCTCCGGACACCTTCGGTACGGGCGGGACAGCCGCGCCGGATGCATCGACGACAAAGAACCAGGTGCTCGTGCGCATCGCGATGCGGCACAAGTTCTGAGTGCGCTGGAATGCGCCGGCGCACGTGCGCATAGTTGGCTAGCGGCCCTTGCGGGCCGCTTTTCTTTGTACGGTCAGCGCGGTGTCGGCGGCGGCGAGCGACATTGGAATGTAGTCCCTGAGAAAGTCGACGAAGGTCCTGATTTTCGCGTCGAGATACTCGCGCGAGGCGTATAGCGCGTATACCGTCAACTGCTGCAACTGGTACTCCGGCAGCACGCGCACGAGTGCCCCGCTCGCCAGCGCGGGCACGGCTGACGACATCGGCAGCGCTCCGATGCCGACGCCCTCTCGCAATGCACCCGCAAGCGCTTCGGCAATGTTCACCTGAAACGTCGTCGGCTTGAGCGCAAGCGTTTCGCGACCTTTGGGTCCGTCCAGATGCCAGCAGTCTCGTGGAAAGACATGAGTGACAATCTGCAGGCAAGGGTGTGCCGCCAGGTCCTCGACGCATTGCGGCGTGCCGTGATCGCGCAGATATTCGGGAGCGGCGCACAGCACGCTGTGCACCGTGCCGAGCCGCAGCGAAACCAACGCGGAGTCGGGCAGTTCGGCGGGGCTCACCTGGAGCGTGACGTCGTAACCTTCGTCGATGATGTCGGGCACATGCTGCGAGAGCGTCAGATCGACCGTGACTGAAGGATACTTCTCCTGATATCGGATAATGCCCGGCACCATGTAGGCCTGCCCAAAGCCCGTCGTCGCATGCACGCGCAAGCGCCCGGAAGGGCGCGCCTGGGCGTCTGCGGCCTCGGCCTCCGCTTCGTCGATGTAGCCGAGAATCCGCTGGCAGCGTTCCAGATAGCGCTGTCCGGCTTCCGTTAGCGCGACGCGCCGCGTGCTGCGATTGAAGAGCCGCGTGCGCAAGTGCGCTTCCAGGCTGGATACGGCGCGCGACGCAACCGCCGTTGCCATGTTCATGCGCTCCGCTGCGACGGTGAAGCTGCCCTCTTCCGCCACCCGGACGAATGTGCACATCGCTTGGAGCCTGTCCATCTTGGGTTCTTTGTTGAGTGTCGAAGACGGGCCGGTCCGCGAACATGATGCGGTGATGAGCCCAGCCTGCGGCAGATTCGAGAGAGCCTGATCGTAGCGGAAACCGCCGTTCAAGCCAATCGCCGATGCCCTCTCGGAGCGCGCTCGGCCACGCTGGGCTTTTTCGATCAATTCGATATACGGAACAATATGGGTCAAGCGGTTGACACGGGCACGCTTCGCCTTGAGATTGGGCATGTGCGGGGCCGAAAGAAGTTCGGTCAACGCCCTCGAAACAAGGTCCAGAGCAAGCAGATGAAAATGATGTCCTCAATCGACGCAGGCACGCTTCCGATAAACGATTCCCCACCCACGCATCGCTTGAGAAGCGCGGACGGCGTTCTTCTGGCTGGCGACTCGTGGGGCGACCCCAGCGGCATCCCCGTGATTCTGCTGCATGGCGCGGGACAGACACGCCATTCATGGAGCCGGACGGGCATGATGCTCGGCGAGGCAGGCTTTTTCGCCGTCGCATTCGATGCCCGCGGTCACGGAGACTCCGGTTGGCCGTCGGATGCAAACGACAGTCAGGTCGCCATGGTGCGCGATCTGGAATGCATCGCGTCGTCGTTGGGCATGGTGCGTCCCGTGCTCGTCGGTGCTGCGACGGGCGGTGCAACCAGCTTGCTCGCGGTCGGAGAAGGCTATGTGGACGCGCGTGCCCTCATTCTCGTCAACATTGCGCCCCAAACGGAACCGGCGGGCGTGGCGCGTATTCAGTCATCGCTGCGGCGCTGGTCGAGTGGCTTCGAACCGTGCGACGATGCCGTCCACTCGCCGGCCGCGCTTTTTCTGCGGCCGAAGGACGAGCATAGCCATCGCCGGCCTTGGGATCCGCATTTCGTCGCATGGCCACGCGACATGGGGCGCCGCCGTCAACGGCTGTGCGCATCCGCGCGCAAGCTCACGTTGCCTACTTTGCTCATGCGTGGTGAACGTTCCGACGTGGTCAGCGAAGCGGGCGTCGCAGAGTTTCTGAGGTTTTGCCCACATGCCGAGTATGTGAGCTTGCGGGACGCGGGGCACGCGAGTGCGTGGGAAGGCAACGACATATATGGTGAAGAGGCGATGCGATACATCGTCAGAATCGCACAAGCTGAACGGCCGCGCACCCGGCGTCTCTACGACTGCGCGTGACCGCGCCTTTCTTGCCGAGCAAGCCTGTATTGCGTCGCAAGCCGAAGATATGACCGTGCATGTGGCCTGCTCTGCGACTCGCTCGTGATGCCATCGACAGAACCGCGCACAACCCTCACCACGACGAACGTCTCACGCGCGCGCTAACGCGAAATAGCCGGCGCTTCGACCATCGAAGCACCGGCGCGATGACACTCCCCTCCCCTCGGCGAGCCTGCACCATTCATCGCGCATGAGTTTCACCTATCGCTCGCCGCCGTCATGTGCTCTTTGCCTGCACATACGCGACTTCGGATGGCGCGGCTTTCGGAATCAGCGTCACAACCACGGCGGCGATCACGGCGGGAATCGCGAACGCATAGAAGTTCCAGTGATGGTCGAGGTTCGAGCCGAGCACCCACCCGCCGATCATCGGTCCCAGAATGGAGCCGATGCGCCCGATACCTTGCGCGGCGCCGATGGCGGAGCCACGGCACGATGCCGGAAAATATGCGCCGATATAACCGTAACCGAGCGTCACCGAGCCGATCGAACCAAGGCCTGCGCCAAACACCGCGAGCGTGAGCCACACATAATCCGGCTTCTGGCTCAACACGAGCAGCGAGACCGCGCCAATCAGAAAGAACGGCACGAGCACACGCTTCGGCCCCAGCCGGTCCGCGAGCCACGAACCTGTCAGGTTTCCCAGTACGGCGCCGCACTGCATCACCAGCAGAAACTGCAGCGACGAGCCGAGCGCGTAACCCGACTTGCGCATCAACTGCGGCAACCACGCGTTGAGGCCATAGACGACAAGTTGCCCGCAGAAGCACACGAGCGCGAACAGAAGCAGCGCCGACCGGAATTCGGGCGATGTCAGCAACCTGTACCCCCGCGCTCCCGCAGCCGCGACGCGTGTTCGGCGATGCTCCTCTTCATCGCGCGCAACTTCATCGAGATCGATTGCGTAGCGTGCCGCGAGCGTACGCGCTTCATCGGTGCGGCCGCGATCCAGCAAATAGCTCACGGACTCAGGAAGGAAGAACCACATGACCGGCAAGATCAGCACATACAACGCGCCGTAGCCGTACAGCAGACGCCAGCCGTGACTTTGCAGCGTCGCGATGGCGAGCAGCGCGCATAACACGCCGCCGACCGGATAGCCCGTGAGCGCGATCGCGCTGTAGAGCTGGCGACGGCTGCGCGGTGCGTATTCGATCGTGAGCGCCACCGACGACGGCACCACGCCGCCGAGCCCGATCCCGGTGACGAAACGCGCGATGCCGAGCGCCTGCGGCGAATGCGCGATCGCGCAGAGCAGCGAGCCGAGCGAAAACCACAACACGCCTGCCATCATGAGCTTGCGACGTCCGATGCGATCCGAAAGCGGGCCCGCGCCGAGCAGGCCCACCATCAGTCCGGCGAGGGTCCAGCTGCCGATCATCCCCGCGCTCGCGGGACTCAGGTTCCAGCCGGGTTCTTCCAATAAACGCGGGATGGTCGCGCCGTAGACGATGAGATCGTAGCCGTCGACCGCGATCGTCAGAAAACACAGCATGACCACGAATAGACTGCTTCGTGTCGGGGGTGAAGAAGGGTTCACATCGTCTCCTGTCTGATTGTTTGGATGCCTGATGGCGGACGCTTCGAATGAGCCGCTTCAATATAGGCAGGCGAAATCGGCCAACCTAGTGATGGTTTTCGAATCGCCTCTTCGATATTCCCGAATCCCGCCACGGCCTGTCGATTCGAATGATTCGAATCGCCAATTCGAATCATTGCAATTGTTCGACCGGGATTGCGCGCCTAAGGTGATTGTTCGATTCGATTGCGCACCCAATCAGGAGAGGCGATGACAGTTCTCGTTCACACAGTGATGCAGCTCGCACGCGCCGCGCGGCCCGTACGATCGGCGAATGATTGCGCCACGAGCCCGAGGCCGTTGTCGATGGGATGCACGGACATGATCCGGCCGAAGGCAGCGCGAGTTCGAAGTGCGGTGCAGGCTACAGTCCGAGGCTGTGCGCTCACTCGCCGGCCGAAGCCGTGAGTTGCGCGATGAGCGCCCTCGCCGCGGGCGTCAGCGACACGCCGCGCTTCGTGCCGATGCACAGTTGCCGCTTCGCCCACGGTTCGTCTAGCGCCACTATCGTCAGCGAGGCGAGTTCTTCCTTCGGCAGCATGCTCTCCGGCTGGATCGTGACGCCGAGCCCGGCCTTGACGAGACTGCGGGCCGCTTCGATGGTCGTCACCGTGTACTTCAGGCGCAGGTCCCGGCCGAGCGCGGCAGCCGCCTGGCGCAACTGGGTCATCATCGACGTAGTCGGCGAAATGCCGATCAGGTCTTCGTCGAGCAAATCGCGCGTGGTCACGCTGGCGCGCTCGCCGAGCGGATGTCTGCGCGGCACGATCGCGGCGAGCCGGTCCGTGCGGTATTCGACGATATCGAGCCCCTCGTGGTGGACGTCGTTCGTCGCATAGAACATCGCGAGATCGGCCTTGCCCGACAGCACGGCGCCGACGACGTTGACGTTGGCATCCTCGTGCAGATCGATATCCACGAGCGGAAAGTCGCGCCGGAAGTCGGCTATCTCCCGCGCCAGAAAATGAACGATGATCGTGCTCGTCGAACTGATGCCGACCTGCCCGCGGACACCTTCGGTGAATTCGGCGATCTCCCGGCGCATGACATCGAAATTGGCGAACATGAGACGCACGTGACGCGCGAGTACTTCACCCGCCGGGCTGGGCGTCATGCCACCCGGCATGCGCTCGAATAGCGCGATGCCCGCGACTTCCTCGAGTTCCTGGATGCGCCGCGTCGCGGCGGGCGGCGTGATGTTCTCGCGTTGAGCGGCGCGCCGCATCTGCTGCTCCTCGACGACCGAGAGAAACAGGCGCAGCGTGAACAAATCGACGCGTCGGGTCAGTGTGTGGACGCTCAGTGCGGTCATGGCGGCTCCCTGAATGGTTCAGAGCCTATGCCCGCCCTGATCGGCCGTCAATCGGCGGGGAGCCGGACACGCTCAGATCGTATGCTGTTCACGCAGCGCTCCGATCTGCGCTTCGCTCATGCCGAGCCAGTCGCGCAAGACGTCGCAGTTGTGCTCGCCGAGCAGCGGCGGCAAGTTGCTTTCCGGTTCGGGCACGTCGGACATCTTGATCGGATTGCCTGTGACGTGGATTTTGCCCCACACGGGGTCGTCGAGTTGCATGAGCATGTTGCGCGCGGCGACGTGCGGGCAGGCAAAAAGATCGGGGACGTCGTTCACCGTCGAGCATGGCACGCCGCCCGCGCGAAGCAGGCCCAGGGCTTCGTCGCGGCACTTGCCGTCGAGCCATGCGTCGATATGCGCGTTCAGCGCGCCCATGTTTTCTCGCCGGGATGTGCCGCTTTCGAAGCGGGCATCGTCGACGAGTTCGGGCCGGCCGATGACCTCGCAGAAGCGCTTCCAGATGTGCTCGCCGATCACCGCTATGACGATATAGCCGTCCGCCACCCGATACGTACCGAAGGGTGCGGTGACCGCGTGTACGCCCGGCGGCGCGACCTGTTTCGTTGCCGAGTACATGGTGACCGAGATTTCGTTGAGAACGAGCGATGCGTCGACCATCGAGATATCGATCTTCTTGCCACGGCCGCTGCGTGCCCGATGAAGCAGCGCCAGCATGATTCCATGCAGCGCGAGATTGCCACACTGAATGTCCGCGAGCGAAAAGCCGAGATAGACGGGCCGGTCTCCGCTGCGTTCAGGCCGATACATGAGGCCGCTCATCGCCTGGCCGACGATATCGAATGCCGGCAAGTCGCCGTATGGGCTCGGTTGATTATCGGCGTGTCCAAAACCGGAGATGGCAGCGTAGATGAGCCGTGGATTGATGCGACTGAGTTCCGCATAGCCGAGGCCGAGGCGGTCCATCACGTTCGGCCGCAGGTTTTCCAGCACGACGTCCGCCTCGGCCGCGAGCGACTTGAAGATCCGCTTGCCTTCAGGGTGCTTGAGATCGAGCGTCACGCTCTTCTTGTTGCGGTTCGCGCGCAGGAACGACAAGCCGCTCGGCCTACCGTCGATGCCGGGTTTCGTCGGGCTGGTGCTGCGTGCGAAGTCTCCGCCGTCGGGCGTTTCGATCTTGACGACTTCGGCACCAGCATCGGCGAGCCACATCGACGCGAACGGCGCGGCGATGAAGTTTTCGACGGTCAGAACGCGAATGCCCGACAGCGGACGGTCGGCTGCTGTCGCTTGCGTGGCGCGCTCGGATTGAACGGCTGCTTCCATATCTGTCTCCTTGCTCTGTCTGTGCTCTTCGACCTGCCTCGAATGCTATCCCTGGCGATCTGTAGTGACGATTGACGGTTCGTGAAAGCGGCGTTGCAAAGATACGAATGCATGCATCACGAATCGATTCGCGGAACATCAAGCGCAGGTTCGAAAAACGGCAATCGCTTTGGATGAGATGCGCGACTAGGATTGATTCGGGCTCGCGCGAGCCGACTTGTTAAACCATCGAAGGCGCACAGCAATGAGCAATCTGGAAGGAAAGGTGGCCGTCGTCACCGGCGGCACCGGCGGCATCGGAAAGGGCGTCGCGTTGCAGCTCGCGGCGGCTGGAGCCACCGTGGTAATCAGCGGGCGCAGCGTCGCAAAAGCAGACGCCGTGCTCGCTGTATTGCGACAAAGCGGCGCCACCGCCGATTTCATCGCCGGCGACGTGCGATCCAAAGACGACATGACAGCACTCGCCGAAGAGACCGCGCGCAGATACGGCGGCATCGACATCGTCGTCGCGAATGCGGGCGGCAACGACGACGAAGCCCGCTCGCCGCAAGTGCGCGGCCCGTTCGCCGAAATCGATCTGGCGCGCGTGGCAGCCCTCATCGCCGAGAATACGAGCGCGAAGCTGCTACCGGTTCAGGCGGCACTGCCCTTCATGCGCCCTCGCGGGGGCGGCAGCGTCATCTTCCTGACCTCCGAAGGCGGCCGCGTGCCGACATCGGGGCAAACCGCCGTGTCGACGTTCGCGGGCGGATTGATCCGCGCAAGCAAGGTGATTGCCAGAGAGCTCGCTCGCGACCGGATACGCGTCAACTGCGTTTGCGTCACCGTCGTGCGCGACAGTCCGTCCTGGGAGGCCGTGTTCGGCGAGGCGAGCAAGGTATCGGACCATCACCGCAAACAATACGAAAAGATCGTCGCCGGTTGTCCGCTCGGCGTCGCGGCGCCGACGGATATCGGCCGCGTGGTCACGTTCCTCGCTTCCGACGAATCGGCTTATCTCACGGGCGCAACGCTTAGTCCGACCGGCGGGCTCACGATCCATTGATCCGCTCGCAAGAGCTTGAAACCATCCGCGAAGACGGATGTGACGAACTGGAGACTTCAGTGCGCGGCATGATTTTTCAAGGCGATTGCAGGGTTGAGGTCGGTGACTTCGACGATCCCGTTCCCGGCACGGGAGAGGCCATCATCGAAATGAAGGCTTCGGGAATGTGCGGCACAGACCTGCATTACTACCGCGATGGGATGAAGCATTCGCTCGCCATGCTCGGACTTGCGGATCGCGCCGAGTCCGACAGGATCATCGGCGGACACGAGCCCTGCGGGGTCATAGCGGCCGTCGGACCGGACGTCGACCGGCGGTCATTCAAGGTCGGCGATCGTGTGATGGTTTTCCACTATGCAGGCTGTAACTGCTGCGATCACTGCAGAACCGGCTGGACTCAGCTCTGCGAGCAAGGTGCACGAATTTATGGCGTGTCGAGCCACGGCGGGCACGCGGATTTCATGAAGGTGCCCGTCTCGTCTCTGGTTCACCTGACTGCGGACGTCTCGTTCAAAGGCGGCGCCGCCGTGGCCTGCGGCACCGGCACGGCGTATGGCGCCCTTTTGCGCCTGAATATCAGCGCACGCGATTCGCTCGCAGTCTACGGCCTGGGGCCTGTCGGGCTCTCGACGGCGCAGCTCGCGGCCGCAATGGGCGTCGAGGTATTCGGTGCCGACATCAACCCGCAACGCGTCGAACGCTCGAAGGGGTTCGGCGTCGCGCACGCGATCGATGCAAGCAGGCTGGACCCGGTCGATGAAATTCTCAAGCTCACCGGCGGTAAGGGTGTCTCATGCGCCGTGGAGTGCGCGGGCGTCGAATCAGCGAGGAGTCAGGCGGTGCGCAGCACGCAGGTTTGGGGGCGTATCGCTCTCGTCGCTGTGGGGGGAAATGTCACCCTCGACGTCATGAAAGACCTCATCGGTAAGCAAAGGATGCTGTTGGGATCCTTCACCTTTTCCGAAACTGCCATGCGGGACTGTCTCGCTTTATCGCGCATCACGGCGTGGAAGTGGATCGGCTTTTCACCCACGAGTGGAAGCTCGAACAAGCGCGGGAAGCCTATGCAAACTTCAACAATCAGACCGGTGGCAAAGGCGTCTTCCTATTCTGACGAAAGAGGCATCAATGTCAGCAAGAACAATTCAACTGAAGCATCCGCTGCGCCTCTTCATCGGCGGTGAGTGGATTGCACCGTCGACCGAAGAAACGTTCGACGTGCTCGATTGCTCGACGGAGGAAGTGGTGGCTACGGTGGCCAAGGCATCGTCGGCGGATATGCAGCGCGCCGTGGCCGCGGCTCGTGAGGCCTTCGACACGGGACCATGGCCGCGTCTGAATCCGCAGGAACGCGCGGCGTATCTCGAACGGTTCGCGCAGCGTCTTGAAGAGCGTAACGATGATTTCGCGCGCGTATGGTCGACCGAAACAGGCATCGTGTATAAGGTCGCTCAGCCGCGTATCGGCTTGTTCATCAGCGGCGCGTTCCGTCAGTATGCGGCAATGGCATCGACGTTCGCGTTCGAAGAGGAACATCGCGCGGTCACAGGAAACCAGGCATACCGCTTGTACGAACCGGTCGGCGTCGTCGCTGAAATCATTCCCTGGAACGGTCCTGCCGGACTGATGGCCTACAAGACAGCACCTGCCTTGCTCGCGGGTTGCACGGTCGTCATCAAGTCGCCTCCCGAAGCACCATGCTCTGCCTATATGTTCGCCGAGATATGCGAGGAAATCGGCCTTCCTCCCGGCGTGATTAACGTCGTGACGGCGGATCGCGACGTTTCCGAAGAACTCGTTCGTCATCCCGGCGTCGACAAGATCACTTTTACCGGCTCGACTGCCGCCGGGCGGAGGATCGCGTCCATTGCCGGCAATCGCGTGGCGCGTGTCACGCTCGAGCTTGGCGGCAAATCGCCCGCAATCGTCCTCGACGATTACGATATCGAGACCGCCGCCCGGACGCTGGGACAGTCTTATTTCGGCTATAACACCGGGCAGATCTGTCACAGCCTTACTCGTGTGATCGTGCCGCGCGACAAACACGACTTGATGGTCCAGGCGCTGTCCGACGTCGCGGGAAAAATCGTGCTGGGCGACCCGTTCGAGGTAGAAACGACGTCGGGCCCGCTCGCAAGCGCTCGCCAGCGCGATACGGTCGAGCGATTTGTCGCCAAGGGCGTAGCGGAAGGCGCACTGCTTGCGACGGGAGGCAGAAGACCCCCGCATATCAAACGCGGATTCTTCTTCGAACCGACCGTGTTCGGCAACGTCGATAATCGGTCGGCAATCGCTCAGGAAGAAATCTTCGGCCCGGTGCTCAGCGTTATTCCGGTCAACGACGAAGCAGACGCAATCCGTGTCGCCAATGACACGCCATTTGGTCTTAACGCAGCCGTCTTCACCAACGATCGAGAGCGAGCGATGCGAGTGGCCAGGCAACTCCGATCCGGCACGGTCGGATATAACGGTCCTCGCACCGATTTTTCGATCGGCTTCGGGGGCTTTAAACAGTCTGGAATCGGGCGAGAAGGCGGCATCGAGGGCTTGATGGCTTTCATGGAATCCAAGACGATCGTGATGGCCTGACGCCTGCAAGGTGAAACGTAGCTATGTCTATCGAGGTAAGTCATATGAAGACCGTTAGCATCAAAACACCGTACTGGGATATTGCGGCCGACGTTCATTTTCCTCCCGGCTTCAACGAAGCCGGGAAGTATCCTGCAATCATCAGTGCTCACCCGATCGGTAGTTGCAAGGAGCAGACGTCCGGCAACGTCTACGGTGAGGCGTTGGCCAAGGAAGGTTTCGTCGTCGTCGCCTTCGACGCCAGCTTCCAGGGTGCAAGTGGAGGCGTGCCCCGCTTCATTGAAGATCCGACGCTGCGCGTGGAGGATTTCCGCCATGTCGCGGACTATCTGGTGACGCTACCCTATGTCGACGAAGATCGCATCGGTGTGCTCGGCATCTGCGGCGGTGGCGGCTACGCGATCAACGCGGCAATGACCGAGCGCCGCATCAAGGCAGTGGGAACCGTCACGGGCGCCAACTTTGGAAGGCTCATGCGTGAGGGATTCAGCGGCTACGATCCCATCGGCGCGCTCGAAGCGATGGCGAAGCAGCGCACGGCCGAAGCACGCGGCACTTCATTGCGCGTCGATGATCTTCTCCCGCCGTCCCCCGAGGAGGCGAAGAAACGCGGAATCACGGAGACCGACATAACCGGCGCGACCGAGTACTATCGCACGCCTCGCGGACAGAAACCGAACGGTCTCAATCGTTCGTTGTTCTCGCACCAGGCCGCAGCGGTCGGCTGGGACGCGTTCCACCTGGCGGAAGTACTGCTTACACAGCCGCTGATGGTCGTGGTCGGGGACAAGGTGGGTGCCTTTGGGGCGTATCGAGACGGCTGCGAAATTATCGGTCGTGCAGCGTCGAAGAAAAAGGAGCTTGTCGTCGTCGAAGGTTGGTCGCACTACGATCTGTACGATAAGCCGGAGCCCGTGGCCCAAGCTCTTGCGAAACTGACTCCATTTTTCAAAAAGTACCTGTGAGGGTTCCGGCTTTCCGGTTACGAGTCTGCGACTCGTGCGCGACAACCTCGGAAACTTGTCGTTGAAGACTAGAAGCCTTTACCTCCACGTCGACGATGAGCGACGTCATCGAGAGACTGACGGCAAGCATCGCATCCACCGGTAGCTGGTCGTGGAAGCACAACGACGTATCAACCAATCCCACACGTTTCCCGAATCATGAGATGGCACGCGGAAATCGCTTGACTGCGCAACCCTATAAACTCCCCGTAGGAGCATTGCCCTTCAGGCACAGATTCCGGCTAACCGACGCAGCATGATTTTCGTCCAGTAGAAAGAACTGCACGGCCGAACACATGATCGCGCTCGGAGCTTAAGGGCCGTTTCTGGCTGCCAGTCGATGCAGAAGATGCCAGGACGTTGAAGACCGTTGACCAGATGCAAGACCCATTTCTTTGCTTTGATCGACGTGCCGTTCGCCGTCTTCCACCGATCAACCTTGAGCTCGATGGTATCGTCGAGCCTAATGGGGCATCGCACAACGAACTCGGCCTCCGACGCTCACTTCAATTACGAGCTGTGAGTCTAACGACTCGCCTACGGACATTGGCAGGCCAACGTGTTCGCGACAAAACGTCAAATCCACTCGGTATTTGTTCGCCTCCTGCCGTCGTCTGTATCGGACGAAAGCATGCAAAGCGCGTTGTGCAGGGCTTCCTTAACCGTCTTAACCGCTGGATCGCATGCTTCCGACTCGTTTTGCCGAAATGGGTGCTGCAATCAACGTACTATCGACTGCCGATCCCGTCTTGAGCAGCAATCCCTTAATCGCTCAAGATTTCGCTGACGACCGCCAGAACCTGCGCGGCGATACCATGCGCTTGGAGTAGGTGTCTGGCCGCACAATGGATATCACGTTCGGGAGACGGATCTTTGCGTCGTCGCAGTTTCAGAGTACGGAACTCAATGCTGATCGTGTTGCGTCTATATGCCAACAGTCGTATCGTGATCGATCCAAGTGCTTAGCAATGAAGATCAGGCAGCTAGCGTCAATAAGTGCAACGCCGCGTCTTCGGCCGTACGAACCGCCGTTACTCGTGGCAACAATATCGTTCTACCAACGACCAGCCACTCAAATGTTTCGCTATTACACTCAAAATTCACAGTTTCAGCCGTCGCCGGAACATAGAATTCCCGTGCTGTCTTGGTATCTCTCTGCGCTGTTAACCCTTGTTCACTCATTTACGCAACTTGATGCGGATTCACTGAATTGCATGAATAATCCATACGACCATCTACTGCGCGATTAGAGAACAGCAACCGGTCTTGACGGACGCCCACGGTTAAGCTTTCTTTACCGTCTTCGGTCTTTTCCGCACGCCGGATATGCAGACGTAGGCGACGCTGGCAGGCGATCGAAAATTGATGCAAACGATGGGTCCGACGACGCAGTGATGCACTTCTTGCTCTTACATTCGCACGTCGATTGAATGGGCTACGGATTAGGATGTACTGAACCACTGACGGCCACGCGTTGACACGCCGCCTCCACTCGGTAAAGTTTAAGGCGGTACGTCGCAGTCATCTGCGCGGCTATCATGTGCCGCATTTCACTCATGATCAAAAGGATGTCTGATGAACAGCGCAAGCTCCGCGTCCGGCAGGTGCCCTTTCACAACAATTCGACGCGCTGGTCAGGCGGACCGCAGGCATGGAGCGCGAACCCAAAGAGACCGGAGCGGTGCTTCGTGAATTGAGTGATGTCCTTGGATATATCCGGCGACGTATTGCCGGAGAAAGGCGGGAAGCATTTCTCACCAAGCGGCTCGCATACGAGCGCGGCGAGCAAAATTTAAGGAATACGTCGCGTCATGACCATCGAAATGCTACAGCGGCCACGCACACTCGCAACGCGCAACCGGGACGACTTTTTCCCTTGGGCCATCGCGCTCGCCACGGGGCTGGACTACTTCGATAACTCGATCTTTTCGTTCTTCACTAGCTATATCGCGGGCGGCATCAACGCGTCGCCCGATGAATTGGTCTGGTCGTCCAGTGCTTATGCAGTCGCCTCGGTGCTGGGCATCCTGCAGCAGCAATGGTGGGTCGAACGAGTCGGCTTTCGGCGATACGTCGGCGGGTGTCTTTTCGTTTTTGCCGCTGGCGCGATGGCTGCGGCGGTCTCCGAGTCATCAATCGAACTCGCATTCGCGCGCGGGTTCCAGGGTTATTTCATGGGTCCGATGATGAGCGCGTGCCGCATTCTCATTCAAACCAGATTCGCGCCGAAGAAGCGACCGGCGGCAACGCGCCTGTTCCTCCTCATGATTCTCCTGGGCAGCGCGCTTGCGCCACTCGCCGGCGGCTACCTACTTGCCTACTTCGACTGGCATGCGCTTTTTACATCTACGGCACTCGCCGGTGTTGTGCTCGGCGCCTTCGCGTTCCTCGCCGTGCCGCATGCCGGCCGCGTGCTTCCGGAACAGCGTGGCGAAGCGCACTTCTGGCCGTACATCGTTTTCGCATTCGCGCAAGGTGCGCTACAGATTGTCATGCAACAAGTGCGCTTTGAGCTCTTCAGCACTTCGCCGGAGCTCATCGTGCTGACGGCAGCAGGGCTGATGGCGCTCGCGTGGTTCGCATGGCAGCAGTGGCATCATCCACATCCACTTCTTCGCCTGCATGCGTTGCGTGAGAAGACCTTCCGGGTAGGCATACTCCTCTACATTGCTTTCTATTACATCAGCAATGCAATGGGTTACCTCGTCTCTCGTTTCCTTGAGGGAGGCTTGCGCTATCCAGTAGAAAACGCCGGGCGGCTCGTCGGCTTTACATCTCTTGTGACCATCACGATGGCCTTCGTCTACTTTCGCTTCTCGGCGTCAGTCACACGCAAAAAATGGATGATCGTGCCGGGCTTTCTGATGGCCGCGTTCATTGGACTTTGGATGGTCAACATGCCGCCCGATGTCAGCATGCCCTGGCTCATTGTTCCGCTCCTGTTGCGCGGCTTGCTGCTGCTATTCATCGCGCTGCCCGTCGCCAACGTGACGTTTCGCGTATTCGCCGTCGAAGAGTTCAATCACGGATATCGCTTCAAGAACATTGTCAAACAGTTGACATACTCGTTTGCGACAGCAACGATGATCATTCTCAATCAGCACCGGCTCGCGCTGCATCAGTCGCGCCTGGGTGAGCACGTGAATCCGTTTGACCCACTGTTCCAGGTCACGTACGGACGGCTGATCGGTGGCTTCGAAGGACAGGGTTATGACGCAGGCCAAGCGAAGAGCCTCGCGCTGAACGAGATCAGTCGAATGGTCACACAGCAGGCGAGCTTTCTCAGTTCGCTCGATGGCTTCTACTTCGTGATCGGCGTCGCCCTATGCGCAAGTGTGATCGCCATATGGCAAAAGCAGATCGATTGACCGGGACGGGGAGTGGTCGTCGGAAGCAGCCGCGGTCCCACCTGCGGCATGCCGATCTCTGCTACATCTACGGAGACAGCTTCGCCGCGGTGGTTCGCCGCGAAACTATGAACGCCGTCGTCTCCTCGGTCGGGACGACTCCTCCATATGCAAATCGCCGGTGAGATCGGGGTCTTCGCCCACTGAAAATAGATCTGCCATCGAATGCGATATCGAGACTCCCCTATTAAGATAACTTCCACTTTCCTAATAGCCCCATTTTAGGACTAAACTCGCGCTCGAGAAAACGCGCCCTGCCCTTTATCGCGCTGGACACCGCCCCCCATCTGCCCGCTTTGTCCGCGTTTCCGACCGCTGACGAACTGGCGGCACTCCGCGCGTGGTACGCCGGCCTTGAGAAGATTAGTGCGCGCGCCCGGTCAGCGAGACGCCGGTTTAGCTGGTGCCCCTACCCTGCCAAAGCGTCGAAATAGGTCAGCGACACGGATTTCCGTCCTTGGGTCCGTTGCGCCTGAGGCTAAAGTCATCGCGGGAACGGGCCGTAAACAAGTCACCTGCCCCTCCGCACGCTCCCGTGTTACCCAAGTTCACGACGATGATTTATGCTTGTCCACGCCTTTACAGTTGCATTTGCCTTTGATCCAACCGACGGCGCTAACCTCGCGCTAAGCGATCCCGCGCCTGGACGCAAGGACGTTATAAGGTGAAGGCACAATCGGCGGCTTCGCTGCACTGGGAGCGACATGACGAAGCAGTTCCGCGCGGCACCGGCTTCGTGCGGCGCGCCTACGGGCTCCGCTGTGTCGGTCTCGCGATGGGATGTTTCCTGGTGCAGACCGTGCTCTGGTCACAGCACGCAACGGCCGTCACTCGGCTGTTTGTTCTCGCATATTGCTTCGCCTGGCCCCACGTCGGGTTTCTTCTCGCACGACACCGGGCGCTCCCCGGAAAGGCCGAGCGACGTAATATTTACGTCGATAACTTTATCGGTGGGATGATCGTCGTCGCCATGAAGTATTCGTGGCTACCATCGACCCTCATTCTGCTTATGTTCATGATGAACAACGTCGCGGCAGGCGGCGGACGCTTGCTAGCACGAGGCGCGCTGGTGTGCATGATGGGATGCACAGCGGGTATAGTGTGCTTCGGGGTCGCATTTGACTGGGGCGGTCTGTCTGCGAGCACCATCGCAAGCGCACCGATGCTCATTGTTTATCCGCTGTCGCTTGGCCTTGTTACGCATCGCACATCGCTCAAACTTGCAGCAAGATCTCGAGAGTTGAAGCGTCTGAACGAACGCGACACTTTAACGGGACTGCTGAATCGCGCAACGCTTATCGCACGACTAAACGCGAGGCTGCAGACACGCGTCGACGAATCGCGCGTAAGCGTGCTATTTATTGACATGGACGGCTTCAAGGCAATCAACGACTCGCTCGGCCATCAATGCGGCGACGCGCTCCTTGCAGAGGTGGCCGCGCGACTAGCCGCGACGATCGATGATACCGAAGATATTGGGCGATACGGTGGCGACGAGTTCGTCATCGTATCGGTACGCGCCGCATTGAGCGATGTAACTGCGCTCGCAGACGCCCTGATCGAAGCAGTCAGTCACCCCGTTAGTCTCAATGGCACAAACGTCCAACCGCGGATGAGCGTGGGCATAAGCACGAGCCCCGATCACGGAAAAGACGCCCAGACACTGCTTACTCGGGCCGACTCGGCCATGTATGTGGCCAAGCGCGATGGCTGCAACCAGCCCGTCATGTTCGGTTGCGCAATTACAAGCGCACAGGCGCACATCGCCGTCGGGTAACGCGCCCATCGCACGCTAGTGCAGCTTCGGTGTTCTACCGTCGCGATGGCGGGCCGGAGGCCGGTATCTCGAACGTTTGCCGCGAGCATTCACCGAATTTCAGTTGATCGAGAGTCAGCTTCGGCTTCTCCGCACCTCTTCCAAAACGTCCACAATTGCCTGTGCGCGGCCGCTTCTGCGAATGACTTATCGTTACCCGTAGTTAGCAACCACTCCGCAACCACGCTATCGAATTTTGCGCCAGCGTTCTTGACTTTTCGGGCAGGCACGGATGTAAGCGCAGTTCGCGTATTCGGCCTTCGCTGACATTGACGACGGTTTCGTTTAACGTCAGCAACCTGGCAGATTGAGGCCTTGGCTGCGTATCGCTCCAGAGGTGCAACTGCTCCTATCACGGAACTCGCACCCAAGCCTGAGTTGCCTTCAGAGAACGGCCGCTTCCGAGGAGATAAGCATCGAGCAGGCCTTCGATGTTGCCCTTGCCGACGGGATTCGCGCTATGAACTGAGTAGACGAAATCGGCAGGGATGAATCCGCCGCCAGCATCGAGGTCCATCGATACCAACTTCTTGGCCACAACCATTGCAGTGTCCTCTCCACCCAGGTCGTGGTCAAAGGAGATTTCGAACGGACAGCCGCGAGTTTCGAGAAACTTGATGGCCTCAAAAGACGTACGTGCAATTACCCAATCGGCTGCGACCGGGTCACGGATGTCATCGATAAACAAGCGGTATCCGGTTTCCATCTTTGTCGATCCTCGAAGCTTCATAGCGGCGACATCTGCGGTCTAAACGCGCCAGATACGCTGCGAGTTGTTGGTGCTGAGGATCTCCCTTGATACCGCCAACAACGTAAGACAGTTCCTCATTCGACGTAAGCGCAGCCTCCGTGATGTTAGCTGACCCCAAAACGGCCGAATACCGATCCCCCGCCTAGAAGTAATATAGTTTGGTGTGGAGGTACGATCGCGTGTGATCTACAACGATGTGCTCGACGCCCAGCTCGGCCAGCCGATCGGCGGCATCCTGTTCTGTGTGCTTGTCATTGGAGTAGAAGATGACGCGAGCTCCGCGATCGACGGCTTTCTTCAGGTCACCCGCAAGTGCCTTTATGCCACCGAACTTCAGATGACCAGAGCACATAGAGATAACCTGTGCGCCGACCAACTCCTTCTTAATAGCCGCAAGATGACCGTCCTTGCCCGCCTTCGATGGATTCCAAATGAATGACGACATGAGTTGATTATAGTTTGTTAGGAAGTATTCGCCCTGAAGCGATGCGTCGGAAGCAAACCGTGCATGTCGCTGGCATTTGCGCTGCACGTAGCAAACGCGTATCGACTTGAGTGATTGTAGACGGCGCGATAACGTCGTGTGGATCTTTCGCATCTAGACAGTCATCCGCTCCAAAAAAAAAGCGGACGCAAAGTTTGTTGGCATGGACGCGTTCACAAGACCGGAACGAAACCCCGGCCACTCTCGCAGAGTTCACCCTCTTCCCGATTCAGGCGCAGCATCAGTGCACGGACGCCATGCATCTTTGCGCAAAAGCGTGCCCCACACGGACTGTCGATGCGGCGCCGGTAAGCAACACTCAGCGTTTGTCGGACCTCAACGACCTTTACAAGCGTGGCCTGATTTCGAAAAATGAGTACGATACGAAGCGGGCGGTGATCATTCAGGGGCTCTGAAGGCGTTGTCGCGTGCACGGTTCGGCCATTGCCGACGTTCATCGATCCGCCCTCGGACGGCTTTTGAACGAAGGACACCGGTCATTCATATCGCCGCCGCGTTGAACGCCAGCCACCCTCAATGTGAATCAACGCCGTGCCGCGGCGGCTGAACGAGCGCCCAAAAAAGACCTTGGGTTACGAAACCCCAGCCGAGCGATTTCAGCAATCTATTGCATCGACCGGTTGAATTCGCCCTTGCGCTCGAGGTATTGCTGGTCAGCTTTCTCACTGAGGTGTGACATGGCCTGCTTGATCTGGTGGCTTGCGGCCGGCATCTCTCCGGTCAGCGCTCTCGCAGCCAGCGGGTCGAGCCTGTGTCAGATTTCATCAGCACGGACGATTCACGTTTTCTCGCGCTTTATTTCGAGCCCGACGACTTGTTCGGCGTTTGACTGGTGGGTGGTGCTGGTTTGGTCTGTGGTACGACTCGCTGCAAAGGAAGTCCCGTCGCTCCACGCTCGACTAGCTGCGGCTTCGTAGTACCTGCTTTCTGCATCTTCATCCCGATCGCGCCGTCCTGCGCATATGCCCAGTTAGTCTTGCTCGTCATGGTTGCTCCAAAATGTTCAAACCAACGAAAATGGCCGACAGTGCTAACGCCCCACAGAAGGAAATACCTGAAAGGATTGTGATTACCTCGGACAACGTTTCCCATCGACTACTTTCGTCGAACGCGCCCTCCTCAGACTCCTTGAAGTAACGCTCACAACGATCCAGCTGAATCCTGATTACTTTTTGACTTACCGGATATGATGCGACAACCAGCGCGATCGCAAAAGTGAACAAGCCCCACGATGTGAGCAGCGACCACCGGAAGACAGCGTGACCGTGCGGAGCGAAGTCCTTGAGAAATCCCAGTGAGAAAGCCAGTCCGCCGCTCGAGTAGGTGAGAACAGACTTGTCTAGGTTCCCAGCGTTCGACACATGCCGCTTATCAAGCTCCGTGCGATAGGCGTCATACAGCCGCTGACGTTCCTTCGGTTCCTCCTCGTCACTCATGGCTTCCGCTTCGCTTCCTGTGCACGTGCGCTTTTCTCGACATGGGCCTTTTCGTCTTTCGACTTAGTTTTTCCACGGGATTCCTCCGTTTGGCTGGGACCCCGGTTTCTAAGGCTCGGCGGTACGAACTGCATACGCATTCCGTTGACGCCGCCGGTGACCGAAAGGGGAGTGCTTTCAAGTCCGCGTACACCCAGTCCGTGAATCGGAAGGAGCGTTGAGAATTTCAATCGCATGGCGTCTCCATCGACGTTGTGAGGCCGCCGTGAGCGGCCTCGATCCAGTGAAGTTACTTCGACCGTTTAGGGATTGATGGAGACGGATTGCGTACGTGCTCGCGCTCGGTTGTTCGCGGATCCGACTTGGCGTATTGCTCAGTGACGAAGCGACCCGTAACGGCGCTGCGATTCACCGGGTGAGTGTCCGGTCGTGGTTTGCTCATGATGATTGCCTGATAGGAAGTGCGGAGGCAAGGCGCCGGAATTGTAACTACGCTTCGGATCCTCATTCGTCGCGGTTAGAATCCAATGTCGTTTCAGGCCCTATGCCCCTGAAATTGCCCGTTGAGTGTGCAAGACTCAACGGGCACCCCGGCAAAAACACAAGATCTTGTGTTCAGTGCCGGCATAAACACTATATCGTGTGTTTATGCCGGAATATGCCTATTAGGATTTGAGTTGGCATAGGTATTTTCCCTTGGTCTCACGTCATCTAGCCGCTTTGTAGCTAACGGAGCTGGCTACCGCTCGCGACTCACCTGCTAAACTTCTCACGGCGCCGACCGGGAAGCGGCGCCATCAGTGGGCGATTTTTCGCCGGGGTGTTCTTTAATGCGCGGGCAGCTTATGAATGTGGACGTTCCTTCCGACATGGTCGAAATCGCGTCTCGGCCGCCCGTGTACCGTTTGCTAGGCGTTGCGGACAAGGTGTACGGCAAGCATTTGAACCACGTGTGGAAGGGGTTGGCCGGCATGCCGTGGCTGGATGAGCCTGGTCTTCCAGTGTTTGCCAAATATCTCCCACAGACGTCTCAGTTAGACATCGAGCTGGCATGTGGCCTGGCTTCTCAGGTCCTCCGACTTCCGGTTCCGAGGCCGGCGCTCGTTATCGCCGATCTGGAAGACCTTCCCTCACATCCCGCGAATTTGAAGCACGGTCCGGTCATGCTCTTCGGAAGCGTATTCCAGCCGCCTGATCCGTTCTTCGCGCAACGAATCGAGGACAATCCCCTAGCCGTCGACTACATTTGGCAGAAGGTTTGTGACGACGAAGTTGCACCGAAAGGGGCTGCTTGGGATGAACTTGTCGCGAACCCGGATCGGCATGCGCAAAACCTCCTCTTCGACGGAGGCAAGTGGTGGCTTTTCGACCATAATCTCGCGCTCCAACCACTCGCGAAGCTCTATACCAAAGTGGAGCAGCAAAGTGCGCAACGAGCGATTGTCGAGCATGTCGCGCGTGTGAACCAATTGCTCGCTGAGCTTTGCCGCCGGAATCGCAATAGCCGGGAGACACTCACAGAGGCGGAGCAGATGACACGTCACTCGAAGAGGCTGGCGCTGCTCGCACATGCGATGCGTCGATGGGAAGTAGATGTCATGCAGTGGACTACACTAAATCTGACAGTGGTTGGTTTCTCGTGCTGGCGCGCGTTGGCGCGGAGGGCGTAGCCTGTAGCGGCAATGCGCGCCGCGAACAGCAAGGAGTCCGCCATGACTCAGGAGCAGAAGGTAATTCGTGCCAAGGTCGGCATACTTGAACTGGCCCGGCAACTCGGCAACGTCAGCCAAGCCTGTCGCGTGATGGGTTACTCGCGCGATAGTTTCTACCGATTTAAGGAACTGTAGGATCGAGGCGGTGAGGCTGCGCTGCAGGAGATTTCCCACCGCGGCCGTTGCTCAAGAACCGTGTAGATCCGCACATCGAGGCCGCCGTTGTCGAGCTGGCCCTCGAATTGCCAGCCCACGGTCAGATCCGTATCGCCAACGAAGTCCTCAAACGACATGCGCTGTCCGTTTCGCCCCAGGGCGTCCGTAGCGTCTGGTTGCGCCACGATCTGGAGACCATGTCGAAGCGCCTGAAGGCCCTGGAAGCCAAATCCGCCCAAGAGGGGTTGGTGTTGACCGAGGCGCAACTCGTCGCGCTCGAACGCGCCAAGCACGAGAAGGAAGTGCACGGCGAATTCGAGTCCGAATGTCCAGGCTACAGCGGCGCGCAGGATACGTTCTACGTCGGCAATCTCAAGGGCGTAGGCCGTGTCTACCAGCAGACTTTCGTCGACACCTACTCGAAAGTTGGATTCGCCAAGCTCTACGATCGCAAGACGCCCTTGCCGGCAGCGGACCTGCTCAACGATCGCGTTGTCCCGTTCTTCGACGGCTTCGGCATCCCGCTGCTACGCGTGCTGACAGACCGCGGCACCGAATACTGCGGCAACCCCGAGCATCACGAATACGAGTTGTACCTGGCTGTGGAAGACATCGACCATACCCGAACAAAGGCCAAATCGCCGCAAACCAACGGGATCGTCGAGCGACTACACAAGACCATGCTCAATGAGTTCTACCGGATTGCCTTCCGCAAAAAGATCTGCGAATCGATTGCCACCTTGCAGACGGACCTTGATGCGTGGCTCGACCAGTACAACAATGAACGGGAGCATCAGGGACGGTGGTGTTACGGCAAGACGCCGATGCGCACTTTTCTCGATTCGCTGGAACTCGCCAAGGAGAAACTCATTCCCCATTGATCGCTTCCCCTCTATCGGCCCGACTACCTGTCAGATCGAGTCCCGGCTAATACAGCTCATCGGTCGGGCAAGGCACCCTGAATGCGCACCCGCGCCCTGCCCGTTCAACCCGCTTTCTTCAACACTGCGTGAGCGCAAAATCCCTGGATAGATACGACATCTGTATTTAGCCCGCACCCCGACATTTGTATTTGGCCGTGACATATTTTGTAGCGGCTATATCCGAATATCGCATTTTGCCTCCGCTCAACACCACTCGCGCGCGGTGCGCGCGCCGGACCTTCGCTGTGAAGCATGTCCACCTGCACGCGCGCCATCATCACGACGGCCATTCGGATCGCCGCAACTCCTCACCCCAAACGATAAACGCGTCGCGCCGTGTCCGAATACAGCGACGCTTTCTCACTGGCCGACGCAGCCGCCGTGATCCGCTTGAAACAGTTCCATAAGGTCACGTAACTGCTGCCCATTTTCTCCACCGGAAAATTGCTCTCGAACATGCATCGTTCGGCGCCGAACAACTCGATGCAGGTCTCGATATACGGCCTCCACATTTCCGCCAGTTCGACCGACGAAGGCGGCGCCGGCACGACGTTGTAGTCGAACGCGGCAAGCCGCATCATCATGCCGCCGAGCTTCACCGTGACATTGGGCAGCGCGGCCAGCTCGATCATCTTCGGCTTCCACTCCGCGAACACCGCCTCGCGCCGGTTCGCGTACGGCCCGTAGCCGAGCGGTCCGCCGCAATGCCCGAGCACGATGTTCAGATCGGGCATCGCGCGCGCGAGTTCGATCACATCGCCGAGCTGCGGATGAAACACCCAGGCATCGTAAGAAAGCCCGAGCGATGCCAGACACGCGATGCCCGCGCGCACCCGCGGCCGTGCGAGCATATGCGGACCGTCCGCCGTGTAGCTGTTGCCGATAACCTCGCTCGCGTCCCACGCGGTCGCGTAGCGCACGCCGCGAAAACGGCCATCGCCTGCGCGAATGTGCGCTTCCAGCACGGGTCGCACCGCGTCGCCGAGCGACAGATCCGCCATCCCGACGATACCCTGCGCCACGCGTGCCGGCCCGTAGTTGCCGCTCTCGCTCATCGCCGCGAGGCCCGCCGCAAACGTCGTCTCGCCGACCGGACGCATTTCCGGCGGCCCGTCCTCGCGATACATGGCGTGGCATTCCAGAAACACCGTTTGCACGATGTTGTGCCCCGTCCGCATATCGTCCGCTAACTCGCTGATCAGATAGCGGCTGCCCGGCAAGTCCCACAAATGATGATGCGTGTCGATGATCGGCAGCTCCGGTTCGAGCGCCTCCTCGTGCGGCTGCTTCGCGAGCCAGCCGGCGTCCGGCTCGAAGATGCGTCCGAACGTCCCGGGCGTCCTCTGCGCATCGGTCATGAACAAGGGCATGCGTGTCTCCTTTTCGAATGGGATGGCGGTCACGGCAAGGATTTCAATACGAGCGCGGCAAGCCCAGTACGTGCTCGGCAATGAACGCCAGAATCAGGTTCGTCGAAATCGGCGCGGTCTGGTACAGCCGCACTTCGCGCCACTTGCGCTCGATGTCGTACTCGCGCGCATAGCCGAAGCCGCCATGCGTCTGCAGCGTGGAATCGGCGGCGTGCCAGGTCGCCTCCGAGGCGAGCAGCTTCGCCATGTTGGCTTCCGCGCCGCACGGCAGACCGGCGGCGAACATCGCGGCGGCCTTGCGCGCCATGAGATCGGCCGCTTCGAGTTCCATGTAGGCGCGCGCAAGTGGAAACTGAATGCCCTGGTTCTGGCCGATCATCCTTCCGAACACCTTGCGCTCGTTCGCGTAATCCACGCCCTTCTTGAGCAGCCAGCGACCATCGCCGATGCATTCCTGCGCGACCAGAATGCGCTCCGCGTTCATGCCGTCCAGGATGTAGCGAAACCCCTTGCCCTCCTCTCCGATCAGGTTCTCCACCGGCACCTCCAGGTTGTCGATGAACACCTCCGTCGTGTTGTGATTGATGAGCGCATGCACCGGCCGGATCTCGATGCCATTGCCCTTCGCCTCGCGCAGATCGACGAGCAGCGTCGACAGTCCGTCGGTCTTCTTCTTGCATTGCTCGACGGGCGTCGTGCGCACGAGTAGCAGCATCAGGTCCGAATACAGCGCGCGCGATGTCCACAGCTTCTGGCCATTCACGATGTACTTGTCGCCACGGCGCTCGGCGCGCGTCTTCAGTTGCGTGGTGTCGGAGCCGGTGGTCGGCTCGGTCACGCCGAACGCCTGCAGGCGCAGTTCGCCCGACGCGATCTTCGGTAGATAGCGGCGCTTCTGCTCCTCGCTGCCGTGGCGCAAGAGCGTGCCCATGATGTACATCTGCGCGTGCGCGGGACTCGCGACGCAGCCGCTCGCGTTGATCTCCTCGAGAATTACCGCCGCCGCGCGCAACGGCAGGCCCGCGCCGCCAAACTCCTCGGGAATCAGCGCGCCGAGAAAACCGGCATCGGTGAGCGCCTTCACGAACTCGCTCGGATAGCCCGATTCTTCGTCAAGACGGCGCCAATATGCGCCGGGAAAATCGGCGCATATCCGGCGTACCGCGTCGCGCAGATCGGCATAGTCTTCGCGGTCGATCGAGATGGAAACGTCGTTCAGGTCTGCTGCTTCGGCAATCTGGTTCATGAATCGGGTTCCTTTTCCCGTTGAGCGCTCAGGCGAGGCCCGCGCGCGTGTCGTAGGTTTGGGGCAGGCCGGCGCGGCTGATCGCGCCGGCGAACGGTTCGCCCGGCAGCCATGTTTCGATTTCCCGGCGCAGTTCGATGAGCGCGCGCACGTCGATGCCGGTGTGAAAGCCCATCGATTCGAGCAGATACACGCAGTCTTCCGTGTCGATGTTGCCGGTCGCGTTGGGCGCGAACGGGCACCCGCCGAGGCCGCCCAGCGATGCATCGAAGGTGCGCACGCCCGCCTGCGTCGCGGCATCGACGTTGGCGAGACCGAGGCCGCGCGTATCGTGGAAATGACACGTCACCGGCCGCCCTTCCACGCGATCGATGACTTCGCGCATCAGCGCGCGCACCTGCGCCGGATTGGCGTAGCCGACGGTATCCGCGATGGTGATTTCGTCCGCGCCGAGCGTGAGCAACTGGTCGAGAACGCCGAGCACGCGCCCGGCGCGCACCTCGCCGCTGATCGCGCAGCCGAACGCCGTCGCGATGCCCGCGCCCACCGCGAGTTCCGGCGCCGCCTCCTTGCGCCATTCGACGATTCGGCCGAACTCCTCGATCGACTCCGTGGTCGCGCGCCGCACGTTCTTGCGGTTGTGCGCGTCGCTCGCGGAAAGCACGAAATCGATCTTGCGCAGGCCCGCCTCGGCTGCGCGCTGCGCGCCTTTCAGGTTGGGCACCAGCGCCGATGCATGCAATCCGTCGATACGAAGCGCGGCGCGCGCCACTTCGGCCGAATCGCCGAACTGCGGCACGATGCTCGGCGGCACGAACGACGTCACTTCGATCTCGCGCACGCCCGCCGCCGCTTCGCGCGCGCACCACTCGATTTTCCGCGCCGGCGTGAGGATCGTGCGGACCATTTGCAGGCCGTCGCGCAAGCCGACTTCCCGGACGGTGACCCGATCGCCTTCTTCTCTCGCGGTCATCGTCAGACACCTTTGAAAACCGGCTTGCGCTTCTCGTTGAACGCGAGCACGCCTTCGAGCCGGTCCTGCGTGGGCACCATGCGGTTATAGGCTTCGACCTCGAAGGCGAGGCCATCGGCGAGCGACATCTGCAGGCCGCGATGAATCGCCTGTTTGGCCTGACGCACGGAGATCGGCGCGTTCGCCGCGACCCGCAGCGCGATCTGCATCACGCGGTCGTTCAGTTCCGCGCCGGGCACGACTTCGTTGACGAGTCCCCAGCGCTGCGCTTCTTGCGCCGAAAACGGCAGGCCGCTCAAGATCAGTTCCTTCGCGCGCCGCTCGCCGAGCGCACGCGGCAGCGTCTGCGTGCCGCCGCCGCCGGGCATGATGCCGAGCGTGACTTCGGTCAGGGCGAAGCGCGCATGCTCGGCCGCGTACAGAAAGTCGCACGTCGCGGCGATCTCGCAGCCGCCGCCGTAGGCCGCGCCGTTGATGGCGCCGATCACCGGCACCGGGCAATCGATCAACGCGCGCACCATGCGTTCGAAAATCGCGTGCTGCGAGAGCCACTGGGCATCGGTCATGCCCTTGCGCTCCTTCAGGTCGCCGCCCGCGCAAAAGGCCTTCTCGCCCGCTCCGGTCAGAATGAGGACGCGCTGCCCGTGCGGCGACAACGCGAACTGCTCGAAGAACGCGACGAGATCGCGGCCCATCTGCGTGTTGATCGCGTTCGAGCTTTCCGGCCGGCACAGCGTGACGCGCATCACGCTTTCATCGGGGCGGTCGATGCGCAAGGTCTCGAACGTCGTCTGAAGCTCAATTTCCACAAGACTCTCCGGATGTCTGATTGATTGCGCCGGTTACGCCGGACGGTTCGTTGTGCTGCCCGAGCATCGGCGCGATGCCTCGCGCGCGCGGACGCGCGCCGTTCAGCGTGATCGCCACGCCCATCAGCGGCAAGGTATCGCCGTCGCACGGTTCGAGCATGCCGAGCGCGGCGGTCTGCGGATGCGCGGCGACACGGTCCACGTCCAGAAGCGGCGCGTTGGGCACGCCGGCTTCGTCGAGACGCCGCGAGAGTTCGTCGGAATCGTGCTGCGCGACGGCGGCTTCGAGCATCGGCAGCAGCGTCTCGCGGTTGTGCACGCGCTGCGCGTTGGTGGCATAGCGAGGATCGGCGGCCAGTTCGGGCTGGCCGAGTGCGCGGGCAAGCCGCGCGAACAGTCCGTCGTTGCCCGCGGCGATCATGAGCCAGGAATCGGCGGCACGGAACGCCTGATAAGGCACGATCTGCGCTAGCCCCGAGCCGTGCGAACGCGGCACCCTGCCCGATGCGCCATAGGTCGCTATTGGCACCGTCATCCATGCGAGACCGGTTTCGTATAGTGACGTCGCGACGCGGCCGCCCACGCCGTTCCGGCCGCGCGCGAGCATGCGCGACAAGAGACCGATCACCGCCCACATTCCTGCGCCCTGATCGATCAGCGAAACGCCCACGCGCACGGGCGGGCGCTGCGCTTCGCCGGTGATGCTCATGATTCCGGTCGATGCCTGCGCGAGCGGATCGTAGCCGGGCTTCTTACGCAGCGGACCGACGTTGCCGAACGCGCCGATGTCGCACCAGATCAGCGATGGCTTCTGTTTCATCAATTCGTCCGGATCAAGCCCGAATTTCTCGAGCAGCCCCGGACGCAGGTTCTGGATGACGCCATCGGCTTCGTCGAGGATCGACCGGCGCAGACGTTCGCACTCGCGCGCATCCGAGAAATCCACGGTGATGCTCTCTTTGCCGCGATTGAGCGCGAGAAAAGTCACCGATTCGTCGTTCCAGAACGGCGGTCCCCAATGCCGCGCGTGATCGCCGCCGCCCGGGTTTTCCACCTTGACCACGCGCGCGCCGAGATCCGCGAGGATCTGTCCGGCATAAGGCGCCGCGACGCTCGTTCCAAGTTCGTAGATCACCGTGCCGGCAAGCGGCAGCTCGTCTTGCATCGTGTCTCCCGTGTCTGGTTGCACTACGCTCTACGATGAACCGTTTCATTTTATCTTTGCCGATGTCCTTCGAAACACGAACACCGCGCCCGATTCGCGCAAAAACCGAAGAAGCATTCAGTCTATGAGAGCGCTCCGGCAGCGTCAATGAAACGTTTCATAAAAACGCGTTTCCCCGATGCACCCTTCTGCTTACCGCATGGCATGAAATGCCGTAGAGTACGCATCTGCAAGGTTCGCCGCCGTCCGCGACGTTTGGCGAACGCGCAGCGCCCGATGAAACGAACTCACTTTTCGAACTGCTTCGGCTCCCGAAGCGGAAGCCACGCCGGATCATCCATGAAGTCCCAATCGAACAAGCGCGCCGCGCCTTCCAGGACGACCGTCACCATGCGCGATGTCGCGGCCGCCGCGCGCGTTTCGCTCGGCACCGTGTCGCGGGTCGCGAACAAGCATCCGAGCGTCAAGCCGCTCATCCGCGCGCGCGTCGAGGCCGCCATCGCCGCCACCGGCTGGCAGCCGAACGTCGTCGCGCAGAGCATGAGAACCGCATCGACCAAGGCGATCGGCTGCCTGCTGCCCGACTCGCGCAATCCCCTGTTCGCGGCCATGGTCAAGGGCGCGGAGGAAGTGTCGCGCCGCCAAGGCTACGCGTTCATCCTCGCCAACAGCAACGGCGACGTCGAGCACGAGATCGAACTCTTCACGCTGCTGCTGCAACGTCGCGTCGATGGCCTTCTTTTCGCGCCTTCCGACGAATACGACGCACGCCTGATCGAGCTGATCGAGAGTGCGCGCGTGCCGATCGTGCTGGTCGAACGCGAGTTTCCGGAGCAATGCGATCACGTCGTGTCGAATCAGTGCAACGGCATTCATCAGGCAGCCGAATATCTGCTGTCGCTCGGGCACCGGCGCATCGCGCTCATCACGGGCGCATCCAGCATTCGGCCCGGACGCGAACGGTTCAAGGGCTTCGTGCTGGCGCATGAAGCCGCGGGCGTACCGATCGACCAGAAGCTGTTGCGGCTCGACAGCCTCGAAGCCGCCTACGGCTATGAGGAAGTGCAATCGCTGATGTCGATGGACACGCCGCCCACCGCGATCATCCTCGGCGGCAACATGATGCTCGCCGGCGCGCTGCGCGCCCTCACGCTGAAGGGCGTGCGTGTGCCGCAGGACGTGTCGATCATCGCGGTCGGCGACACCGATCTGGCAGAGCTTGCGTCGCCGCCCATCACGACGGTGCGCTGGGATCTCGAAGACATGGGCCGCAACGCCGCCCGAGTGCTGCTCGGCCGCATGCTGGAGTCGCCGGTGAAGTCGTCGCAAACGCGCCGCATCACCATTCCGACGGAGATCGTGCTGCGCCGGTCGTGCCGCGCGCCACGCGACTGACTGCGTTCAGGCGAGCGCGGCGCTGAAGAGATCGAGTTCGCGCACGGAACCGAGCGCCCTCAGATTCGACAACTGATCGAACAGCGAACCCGCGCCGTCGCCGAGCACGTCCCGCGCGCAATCGACGAACTTCGCGCGCAACTCGTCCCGCGTCAACGGACGCTGCCAGCTTCCCTTCGGACGCGCCACCGGATCGGCCGTAAGCTCGCGGCCGTCCCTCAGCACGAAAGTCACTTCATCGACGGGCGCGAACGGCTGATCCCATTGCGTCGCCAGTTCCTTCGTGGTTGTCACGCGCACGCGCGTCATCAATTCCTGCACGTCCGCGCGCGCGACGAATGCGTCGGTGAGTTCGCGCAGGCCGACGCGTCCCGCGAGCAGCGCGCTCGCCATGGCGAATTCCATGCTGAACTTCGCTTCGAGGCCGGTCTGCGGCGCGCGGTTGCGCAGCATCAGACGCTGCGTTTCGCCGGTATGCACGCGCACTTCGGCGACGGCGTCGGCCGTGACCGCGTGCGCCTCGCGCAGGCCGATCGCCGCGTCGATCGCGCGATGCGTCGCGTAGCAGATCGGATAGCGCTTGATGTTGATGCCGTAGCCCGGCATGCGCCAGTCGTGTCCGAGACGATGTTCGCGCGCGGCGAGATCCGGCACGCGCGACGGCGAATGCGTGTGCATGAAGCCGGTGCGATGTTCGATGGCATCGACCGATGCCGTGTAGCCCGCCTTCGCCCACGTCGCGGCCAGCACGCCCGACTGCGCCGCGCGGCCCGCGTGCAGCGACTTGGTCATGCTGCCGAAGTTGCCGACGAGTCCCGACGCCAGCGATGCGCTCAACGCGACCGCGTGCGTCGCCTGCTCGGCGGTGAGCCGCTGGAGGTAAGCGCACGCGACGGTGGTCGCGATGGTGCCCAGCACCGCCGTCGGATGAAAGCCGAGATCGTGGAAGTGGCCCGGTTCGAGATCGTCGAGCAACGCCCACGTTTCGTAGCCCGCGATGTACGCCGCGAGCACGTCCTCGCCGCTGCGCTTCGAAGCCCAGCCTTGCGCGAGAATCGCCGGGACGAGCACCGAACTCGGATGTCCCGCGAGCGCGACGTCGTCGTAATCGAGCACGTGCGCCGAGACGCCGTTCACGAGCGCGGCGTCCGCCGGCGCGAGCCATCGGCGCGAAGGCACGACCGATGCGCCGCGTTCGCTCTCCACGTCGATGCACGTGCTCTGGATGATGCCGGGCGCGGGTTCTTTCGAGCCCGCGATCATCACGCCGACGCAATCCGCGATGCCGCTCTGCGCGCCCTTTAGCGACACGTCGGGCACGTTCGCGATATCGAATTCGGCGGCGAATCGGCCGATTTGCCGGGTCAGGCCTTCCATTGCGTGTCTCCTGTCGAAATCGTGCGCAGCTTTTATGAAACGTTTCATTTTCGATCTACATCGCGAGCGCGTCGCGACGTTTGAATTGCTTCCTGCGACTGCTTACGCGGCGTCGAAGCCGAAAAAACGTTTCAAATGTATTGAGACTGATACGTACTGTCAAATGCGGGTTTATCCGCATTTGGGCGCATCAGCGCGCGTCCGTCGGCCGGTAAAGCCCGCCGGACGGCCCTCTCCGGCAGATGGCACTCACATGGCACCGAATGCACCGCATCTTTACAATAATGCAAATTATAAATTATATTGCTCCGCAGATTTGCCGCCGCCGAGCCGTCGTTCGCATTCGCGCGCCCTGCCCTCATCCGTCGAACTCACGTTGGAGCGCTTCGATGTCCTATCCACTCGATCCGGACTTCCGGCTCGGATTCTCCGACCTGCGCGTATCCGCCGCCGGTCTCACGCGTCCCGAATGCGTGCTCGCACTCTCTGGCGGCGAACTCGTCGCCGCGCACGGCGCGGGCGGCTACACGACCTGGCGTGCAGGCGAATCGCCGCGCCACGTGCTGCCGGCCGACGGCAATCCGCATCGCTATGTGCCGAACGGCATCGCGCTGTCGAAACGGGGCAAGGTGTTGTTCGCGAACCTGGGCAGCGAACTGGGCGGCATCTTCCAGATCGATGGCGACGGCACGGTCGAGCCCGTCGTCGAAACCGTGGACGGCGCACCGATGCCGCCGACCAACTTCGTGCTGGAGGACGAGCGCGGCGCGATCTGGTTCACCGTCAGCACGCGCATGCGCCCGCGGGCGCGTGCGTGGACGCGTCGCGTCGCCGACGGTTTCATCGGCGTGGCGGATGCGAGCGGCTCGCGCATTCTGGCGAACGGTCTCGGCTACACGAACGAAATCGCGTTCTCTCCGGACGGCAAGTGGCTCTATGTCAACGAAACCTACGCGCAGAAGACGAGCCGCTTCGAGTTGCAGCCGGGACCGGCGCTCGGGCCGAAGGAAGTCGTCTGCCAGTTCGAGGGCGCCGACTTCCCGGACGGCCTGTGTTTCGATGCTTTCGGCGGCGTGTGGGTCACGTGCGTCGGCAGCAACCGCGTCATCGTCATCCGGCCGGACGGATCGACTCAGGTCGTGCTCGAAGACCTCGACGACGAATACGCCCGCTATCTCGCGTCGCGCTATGCGGCCGATTCCCTGACGCCCGAAGACATGGCCACAACCGGCCGGTCGCGGCTAAAGAGCGTATCGAGCCTCGTCTTCGGCGGTCCCGGCAACAAGACCGCCTATCTCGGCTGCCTGCTCGGCGATGCCGTCCTGAGTTTCGACAGTCCCGTCGCCGGCGCGCCGACGACGAACTGGAACCGCTCGCTGCGCTGACCACGACACTAACCGGAGACGAACTTGAACATGACGAACGAAGGCACGACAACGGACATCGCGACGCGCAGGCGGCGCGCGGTCGTCGCGACACTGATCGGCAACTTCATGGAGTGGTTCGACTTCGCGGTGTACGGCTTCGTCGCGGTGAACATCGGCCGCGCGTTCTTTCCCGCCGGCAACACGACGGTGGCGCTGGTCGCGTCGCTGGCGGTTTTCGGCATCGCGTTCTTCTTTCGGCCGATCGGCGGCATCGTGCTCGGCATGATCGGCGACCGCGTCGGGCGCAAGGAGTCGCTCGCCATCGCGATCATCGTCATGAGCGGATCGACGTTCGTGCTCGCCGTGCTGCCGACGTACCAGCACATCGGCATGTGGGCGACCGCCGCGCTCCTGGTCACGCGATGCATACAGGGCATGTCGGTCGGCGGCGAATGGATGGGCGCAGGCACGTTCCTCGTGGAATACGCGCCGGCGAACCGTCGGGGCGTGGCGGCGAGCGTGATTTCGATGACGGCCGCGTTCGGCGTGGCCGCGGGCAGCCTCGTCGTGTTCGCCATCTCCAGCATGCTCGATGCGCGCGCGTTCGACGCCTGGGGCTGGCGCATCCCCTTCGTGCTTGCCGTTCCGCTCGGGCTGATCGGCCTCTACATGCGGCTGAAACTCGAAGACACGCCGGTGTTCGAGGAAATCAAGGCGCGCGCGCCGAAGGGCCTCGCGAAAACGCCGTTTCTCGATTCGCTGAAAGAGGACATCCGGATGATCGGCATCGCGTTCCTGTTCGCGAGCATCACCGGACTCGGCTTTTATTACTTCGTGACCTACATGGTCAACTACCTGCCCGTGACCGGTCATCTGGGCCGCACCGAATCCGTGATGGCGAGCGGCGCGAGTCTCGTGCTCTACGGGCTCTTCTGTCCGCTGGCGGGCTGGCTGTCCGACGTCATCGGCCGCCGCAAGACGTTTCTCATCGGCATCTTCGGGCACATGGCGTTCGGCGTGCCGGTGTTCCTGATGCTCTCGTCGGGCAGGCTGCCGCTCGCGTTCGCCGGGCTCGTCATCTTCGCGTCGTTCCAGGCGCTCATCAACGTGATGAACACGGTGGTCGTCGTGGAACTGTTCCCGCCGCGCACGCGGATGACGAGCGGCGCGCTTGCGCTCAATCTCGGCGCGGGGCCCGTCGCCGGAACCGGCCCGTTGATCGCGGCGGCGCTGGTCGCGGGCACGGGCATCGCGATCTCGCCGGCGTTCTATCTCTGCGCGATCGCGCTCGTCGCCTTCGTGGTGCTGTATTTCAAGCTGCCGGAGACGGGCGGGCGCTCGCTGCTGGAAGAAGAAGCGATCGCGCCGCTCGCCGGCGAAGCCGCGCCGTCGCTGAGTCCTGCGCGCGCCGGACGCTGACCGGCCGCGCGGTCAGGCGGCGGTCGGCGGCGCCGTCACGTTTTTCTCCAGACGGCGCCAGCCCGCCTCGATGTGCTCGACCATCGCATCGGCGACGCCCTGCGCATCGCCCTGTTCGAGCTTGCGCAGAATCTCGACGTGCTCGTTCGGCAACTGCTTGAACCGGCCGGCCTGATCGTCGTGGAAGTTGAACGGAAACTTGGCCCACAGCACGCGCACGAACTGCAACGTCTGCTGGTAATCCGCGATCTCGTATAGACGGAAATGAAACCGCACGTTGGCCGAGCGGATCGCGTAGCGCTCGCCGGACTTGACCAGCGCGACGAATTCCTTGTGCATCGCGCGCAACTCGGCGATGTCCTCGCGGGTCGCCCGCTCGGCTGCCTTGAATGCGAGCAGGCGTTCCAGCTCGACGCGCAGCTCGTAGATTTCCTGCGCGCGCAGCGGGTCGATGTCGGGCACCGACAAACCGCGATGCGGTTCGCTGACGACGAAGCCTTCCATTTCGAGCGCCTTGAGCGCCTCGCGCACCGGGGTGATCGACACGCCCAGCTCGGCGGCGATATCCGCCTGCTTCAGCTTGTGGCCGCGCGGGTATTCGCCCGAGATGATTCGCTCACGCAAGCGCTCTGCCACGTGATCGAGTTTTGTGAGGAAAACCATGATTGTCCTGATGTGGGCTATCGCGCTTCGGCCTCTTCATCGGGCCGGACACGCCGTATTGTACGCCGCCATCACGCCCGCACCGCTCGCCAGCCGGGCGCGCCACGAGCCGCCGTCCGGACCGAAAAGCGTGACGATTTTATAAAATATATTTTATACTTTGCATCGATCGTTCATAGAACCCGGTCCGCCAAAGGAGAACCATGTCGCATTCCACTGCTTCCGGCCCCGCCATGCCCGACCCGTCCACGCTGCCCGGCATGCTGTCCGGTCTCAGGGTCATCGAAGTCGCCGACGAAACCGGCGAGTACTGCGGCCTCCTGCTGGCGGGCCTGGGCGCGGAAGTCGTGAAGATCGAACCGCAAGCGGGCAATGCGACGCGCGGCATCGGACCGTTTTATGAAGACGTCGAAGATCCGGAGCGCTCGCTTCACTTCTGGGCCTACAACCGCGGCAAGAAATCCGTGGCGCTCGATACCGCGAGTCCCGCGGGCCGCGCACGATTGCTCGAACTGCTGGCGCACGCGGATGTCCTGCTCGACAGCACGTGCGGCCGTCTCGTGCGCGACCTCGGCCTCGGCGAAGCGGTCACGGACCGGTTTCCCTCGCTGATCCACGCCCGCATCACGCCCTTCGGCGATACCGGTCCGTGGAAGGACTATCGCGCATCGGATCTGATCCATCTCGCATTGGGCGGCGTGATGATGAACTGCGGCTACGACCGCGGTCCCGACGGAACCTACTCCACGCCGCCCATCGCGCCGCAGGTCTGGCACGCGTATCACATCGCGGGCGATCAGACGGCCGTCGCGATCCTCGCCGCGCTGATGCACCGGCTGCGCACGGGCGATGGACAGGACGTCTCGTGCGCGATCCATCAGGCCGTGTCGATCAACACCGAACTCGATCTGATGTCGTGGGTCATGCGGCATGCGCCGCTGTATCGGCAGACGGCGCGGCACGCTTCCGAGGCGCCGAGCGACGTGCCGAACATCAGCCGCACGGCGGACGGCCGCTGGAACATGACGTGGGGCGTATCCGCGCGCGACAAGGCGTGCCTCGTGCCCTTCCTGCAACGATTCGGCAAGGCCGAAGATCTGCAGCCGCCTTCGGCCGATACCGACATGACGGCGCGTAACACGCCGGGTTCCACCGAGGTCGACAGCGAAACGCGCCACATGCTCGAAGTCATCCAGCGTTTCGTCGCGTCGTACGACTACGCGCAGTTGCCGTGGCGCGAAGCCCAGGACGCCGGCCTGTTGTGGGCGCCGGTGCGCAAGCCGCACGAAAACGCCGAAGACGAGCACTGGCTCGCGCGGGCGTCGTTCCGCGATATCGAGCATCCGGAATTCGGCCGCAGCTTTCGCTATCCGACGAGCAAATGGCTCGGCACGGCGACCGCGTGGCAGCCCGGCACGCGCGCGCCGTTGATCGGCGAGCACAACGGCGACGCCTCGCTCTTGAAGCCGCTCTCGCAGCCGCTCGCCGGCCGTCAGCCGCCGACATTGCCCGCGCGGCCGCGCGATCCGTCGCCGTCCGGCGTGACGCTTTCGCGGCACGGCAAGCCGTTTCCGCTGCAAGGCGTGCGCATCTTCGATTTCTCGTGGTTCCTCGCTTCGGCGGGCGGCACGCGCTTCCTGAACGCGCTCGGCGCGGAGAGCATCAAGGTGGAATGGAAGGCGAACCCCGACACGCGTCTTGCCGCGATGGCGCCCGTCGGCGGACGCGAGGCGCGCGAAAAGGCCACCGGGCCGCTGCCCGGCGTGACCGATGCGGACATGGGCGGACAGTTCAACAACAAGAACGCGGGCAAGCGCGGCATGTCGCTGAACATTCGGCATCCGAAGGGTCTCGCGATCGCGAAGGAACTGATTCGCCAGTGCGATATCGTCGCCGAAGGCTTTTCGCCCGGCGTGCTGCAACGGCTCGGCCTCGGCTACGACGTGCTGAAGTCGATCCGCCCGGACATCATCTACGTGCAGCAGTCGGGCATGGGCACGATCGGCCGCTATGGCCGCTTTCGCACCGTCGGCCCCGTGGCGGCGTCGTTCGCGGGCAGCACCGAGATGTCCGGTCTGCCCGATCCCGCGATGCCTGCCGGCTGGGGCTATTCGTATCTCGACTGGATCGGCGCATACGGCTTCGCACTGGCCGCGCTCGGTGCGCTCTATCACCGCGACCGGACCGGCGAAGGGCAATGGATCGACTCGTCGCAGTGCGAATCGGGCATCTTCCAGACGGCGTCGTCCGTGCTCGACTGGTCGGCCAATGGCCGCGTCTTCGCGCGCTACGGCAACCGCTCTCCGTACAAGCGCGCCGCGCCGCACGGCGCTTACCGGTGCGCGGGACGCGACGCGTGGATCGGCATCGCCTGTTTCGACGATGCCGAGTGGCGCGCCTTCGCCGATGTCGCGCAACTGCCCGCGCTGACGACCGATCCACGCTTCGCGACGCTCGACGGCCGCCTCGCGCATCAGGACGAACTCGACGCGCTCGTCGGCGCGTGGACGGCGAGCCAGGAACCGTACGCGTGCATGCAGCGCCTGCAGCGCGCGGGCGTGCCCGCGGGCGTGTGCCAGACGGCTGCGGATCGCTGCGATGTCGATCCGCAACTCGCCGAACTCGGCTGGCTCACGGAAGTGACGGGCACGCGCATCGGCCGCTGGCCGGTCATCGAATTCCCGGTGAAGCTCGCCGCGACGCCCGCCTACAGCGGCGGCGTGATCGATCGCGGCGCGCCCTGCTACGGCGAGGACAACGTGCACGTCCTCAGCCAGTGGCTCGGCTATGCCGCGTCGGACATCGACGCGCTGCGCGAGGAAGGCGTGATCTGAACGCATGGCATCGCACCGACCTTCCCCTACCGAACGGAGAACAAGCATGAATCCGATGCAGGGCATGAGTAACCGGATCGCCGTCGTCGGCGTCGGCAACACGCCTTATGGCGACTTTCCCGCTGTCGACGACTACGCGCTCGGCGCGGAGGCATTCAAGGCCGCGATCGCCGATTGCGGACTCGACAAGAACGAGATCGACGGCCTGCTCTGCTGCCGCGTGCCGTTCTATGCGCGCATGGGCGAGATTTTGGGCCTCAATCCGCGCTGGACGATGACGCTGCCCGGCCACGGCCGCATGTCCGGCATGGCGATCGCCGAGGCGATGCTCGCGCTCGAAACCGGCGCGGCGAAGTATGTCGCGCTCATCTACACGAACATCGGGCGCTCGCGCCGCATGAACTACGGCGGCGACGAGTTCGCGTCGTTCTGGGACCCGTGGGGACTGACTTCGCCGGGCGCGTCGCACGCGCTCATGTTCCGCATGCACATGGAGCGCTACGGCACCACGACGCGGCAGCTGGGCGAGGTGTCCGTCGCGTTTCGCAACAACGCGATCCTGAATCCCGACGCGGTCATGCGCAAGCCGATCACGATCGAGGATCACGAGACGATACGGCGCATCGTCGCGCCGCTCGGCCTGCTCGACTACTGCCTCATCAACGATGGCGCCGTCTGCATGATCCTCACGACGCGCGAGCGCGCGAACGATCTGCGAAAGCCGCCGGTGCTGATTTCGGGCGTCGGCGCACGCGACGCGTTCGAGCGCTCCGCCATCGGTAATTTCGATCCCGAATTCTGGTACGACGAAGTGCGCGAAGCCGGCACGCAGGCCTATGAAATGGCGGGCGTCAGCCACGACGACATCGACGCGCTGATGTGCTACGACAACTTCACGCCGACCGTTCTCTTCAGCCTCGAAGGGCTCGGTTTCTGCGAGCGCGGCGAGGCGGGCGCGTTCGTCGAGAACGGCGCGCTCGGCGTGCACGGCCGGCTGCCGACGAATACCGACGGCGGGCATCTGTCGAATTCCTACATGCAGGGCTGGGCGCTCAACGTCGAAGCGGTGCGGCAGTTGCGCGGCGAATGCGGCGAGCGCCAGGTGAAGGACTGCGAAGTGGTGCAGTACGTCGCGGCCACGCCGTGCACGCGTTCGATCATCTATACGAAGGGGTGAAGCATGATGAAAGACTACGGCAAGCCGTTACCCGTGATCGATGAATACTCGAAGGGCTACTGGAACCTCGCGCGGCAACACCGGTTGTCGGTGCAGGCGTGCAGGCAATGCGGCCATCGGCATTTCCCGGCGTCGCCGGTCTGCCCGTCGTGCCTGTCCGACGCGCAGACGTGGGAAGTCGTGAGCGGGCGCGGCACGCTCGTTTCCTGGGCGACGTTCCATCGCGCGTACTGGGACGGCTTTCGCGCCGAGTTGCCGTATCACGTGTGCCTCGTGCAGCTCGACGACGGTCCGATCGTCGTCGGCAATTTCGGCAGCGGCCTTCTTCCCGGCGACGTGAAAATGGGCATGCCGATGCAAGTGGAGTTCGAAGACGTGACGCCGGAGATCTCGCTCGCGCGCTTCGTGCCGGCCTGACATGCCCGGCATGCGTGATCGCGCGGGCGCTTCGTGCGTCCGCGCGCCACGCTGCGTCACGCGTTCAGATAGATCGTCTTCGTGCGGACGTACGCTTCGAGCCCGTACTTGCCGTCCTCACCGCCCAGGCCGCTGTCGCCGTAGCCGTGATGGAAACCTTGCGGCGCCTCGCCGAGCGAACGGTTCACGTAGATTTCGCCGAAGTTCAGCTCCGTCGCGGTGCGCATCAGCACGCCCAGATCCTTCGTGAAGAGATAAGCGGAAAGGCCGTAGCTCGAATCGTTCGCAAGCCTGAGCGCCTCGTCGAAGTCGCGCACCTTCAGCACCGACATGACCGGGCCGAAGACCTCGCCGCGCACGATGTCCATCTCGTGCGTCACGTCCGTCAGCAGCGTGGGGCCGTAGAAATGGCCCTGCGCGTATTCGCCGCCCGTCAGCCGGCCGCCGCCGATCCGCGCACGCGCGCCCTGCTGCAGCGCCTTTTCGACGATCCGCTCGACCTTCTCCAGCTCGGCCGCGCTGATCTTCGGCCCCATCGACGTGTCTTCCTGCAAGGGATCGCCGACCTTGATCGCGCGCATCTTCTCGCTCACGAGTTCGAGGAAGCGATCGTGGACGGCCTCGTGAACGTAGGTGCGCTCGTTGCACGTGCAAACCTGGCCCGCGTTGAGAAAGCGCGCTTCGACGGCTGCGCTCGCGGCCACTTCGAGATCCGCATCGGCGAGCACGATGAAAGGCGCCTTGCCGCCGAGTTCCAGGCGGACCTCCTTCAGCGTCGGCGCGGCGGCGGCCATGATCTTCTTGCCCGCCGCGGTGCTGCCCGTCATCGTGACGAGCTTCACGGCCGGATTCGCGACGAGGCGCTGGCCGGCCGGAATGCCGCCGCTCACGATGTTGACCACGCCCGCCGGAATGCCCGCTTCCGCCACCAGCCTCGCGATTTCGAGCGACGTGATAGGCGTCAGCTCATGCGGCTTGAGGACGATCGTATTGCCCGCCGCAATCGCGGGCGCGACCTTGCGCGCGAGCAGCGCCGCCGGAAAATTCCACGCCGAGATGCCGGCGATCACGCCGTGCGGCAGCTTCTCGATCAGAATCTTTTCGCCCGGACGGCTTCCCGGCACGATATCGCCTTCCACGCGGCGCGCGTTCTCGGCGGCGAAGCGAATCAGCGCGATTGCGAAGTCGATCTCGCCGCGCGCCTCGCGGATCGGCTTGCCGACCTCCTGCGTCAGCAGCCGCGCGAGGCGCTCGCGGTCGCGCTGAATCAGCGTGTTGAGGCGCAGCAGGAAGTCCGCGCGCTCCACTGCCGTGCGCCGGCTCCAGGCGGGAAAGGCCGCCGCCGCCGCATCGACCGCGCGGTCGATGTCGGCGTCGGTCGCATCGGCGACGGAGGCGATCTTCTCGCCCGTCGCGGGATTGATCACCGCGATCCGCGCATCGCCGTCCGACGCGACCCAGTCTCCATCGATGAACAGGGAATACTCGTTGGTTGGATTCATTCGTTTTCACCTTTGATGAGCGAGCCATCGCCCGCCATGTTTAAAACCACTTTCCGATCACGCGGCGCGCGGCCTCAGCGATTGACCAGCGCGCGCGGCAGACGCAACACCATCGCCGCGCCGAGCACGAGCCACGCGGCGAGCATCGTGACGCCGTAGCGCGCGTCGTGCGTGTAGTCGTTCAGCAGGCCGGTCAGAAGCGGGCTCACGAAACCGGCGAGCGCGCCGACCGAATTGATGAGGCCGATGCCCGCCGCGCCGGACGCGCCTTTGAGAAACGATGTCGGCAAGCACCAGAACAGCGGCAGCGTCGCCATCACGCCGCCGGTCGCGATGGTCAGCGCGCCCAGCGCCAGCGTGGTGTCGTGCTGAAGGAACGTGCTCAGCACGAAGCCGGCCGCGCCGACGAGCGCGGGCGCCGCGACATGCCAGCGGCGTTCGCGCAGGCGGTCGCCGGTGCGCGAGAGCACGAGCATCGCGACGACGCCGGCCAGATAGGGAATCGCGCTGAGATAGCCGATCTGGAAGTTGTCGTGCAGGCCGAGCCGCTTGATGAGCGTCGGCAGCCAGAAGCTGACGCCGTATTGCCCCGTCGCGATGCAGAAGTTGATGAGCACGCACAGCCAGACGCGTCGATCGCCGAACATCTGGCGCAGCGACGCCTCGGGCTTCGCGTTTTGTTCGGCGTCGAGTTGCGCCTGCACCCAGTTTTTCTCGCCCTGATCGAGCCAGTCGACGTCCGCGACGCGGTCGGGAAGCGTCTTCAGCAGGACGCCCGCGAGCACGATGGAAGGAATCGCTTCGATCAGAAACAGCCATTGCCACGACGCGAGGCCGCCCGTTCCCGACATGCGGCTCATGATCCAGCCCGACAACGGTCCCCCGAGCACGCCGGACACCGGAATGCCCGTCATGAAGATGGCGACGACGCCTGCGCGACGCCGCGACGGAAACCATTGCGTCAGATACAGCACGACGCCCGGGAAAAATCCCGCTTCGGCGATGCCGAGCACGAAGCGCATCGCATAGAACGCAGCGGGCGTCCTGACGAAGAGCATCGCCGCCGAAATGAAGCCCCACGTGACCATGATGCGCGCGAGCCATCGCCGCGCGCCCACGCGATACAGAATCATGTTGCTCGGTGTTTCGAATGCCAGATAGCCGATGAAGAACATGCCCGCGCCGAGCCCGTACACCGTGTCGCTGAAGCCGAGATCGGACGCCATCTGCAGTTTCGCGAAGCCGATGTTGACGCGGTCGAGATAGCACCCGACATAGCAGATGAACAGCAACGGCAGCAGACGGCGCGTGATGCGCCCGAAGACCGAAGTGCCGAATTCTGATGCAGAGCGGGAAGAGACCGCCGAAGCGGGATCGACAGATTGCATGCTTGTCTCCTGATGAACGGCGTGTCATCGGCGCGAAGGAATGACGGCTGTTCCGCGTCGCCGCGAAAGCGGTCTTCTTCTCGCCTGCGCATCCCGGGATCGACGTCCCACGTTCATCAATGCTCCGATCTTCGTTCAAGGATGCAGATAATAGAATGCATTATATAATCTATATTGTCACGCGCCTCGTGAGTTCCTTGTCCCTTCCCCGCTTCGCGATCACAACCGTTCATCCGCCGAAGGAGCGTCATGTACTTTGAATTTTCCCGCTACAAGCCGGTCGATCGATACAAGCTGCTGGCATCGACGGTCACGCCGCGCCCTATCGCGTGGGTATCGACCATCGATGCGAACGGCAAGCCCAATGCCGCGCCCTTCTCGTTCTTCAACGTCTTCGCCGAAGACCCGCCGACGCTCGGCTTCGCGATCAATCATCGTTCCGACTCGGACCGCAAGGACACCGGCGAGAACGTGCGCCTGCAGAAGGAATTCGTCGTCAATCTCGTGAGCGCCGACTGCGCCGAACAGATGAATATCACCGCGATCGAGTTCGGCCCGTCCGTGGACGAATTCGCCGAAGCCGGACTCACGCCGGCGCCTTCCACGCTGATCCGCACGCCGCGCATCGCGCAAAGCCGCGTGTCGTTCGAGTGCCGGCTGATGCAGATCATCGAGCTTGGCACGCGGCGTTCGCTCGTGCTCGGCGAAGTGCTCGCGATGCACATCCCGGACGAGGCCGTGCTCGACGCGAACCGCTGCTGGATCGACACTCAGGCGTTGCAGCTCATCGGCCGCATGCACGCGAATCACTATGTGCGCATGGCCGATGTCTTCGAGATGCCGCTGATTCCCGTCGATACGTGGAAGGCGAAGAACGCGTAACGAATTTCAGATGCCCAGATACGCGCCCTGCACGGCGGGGTCGCGCATCAATTGCTCGGTCGGACCGGTGTTGACCGTGCGGCCGAGTTCGAAGATCGCCGCGCGCGAGGCGAGATGCATGGCCCAGTGCGCGTTCTGCTCCGCGAGGATCACGGTCAGTTGCTCCTTGTGACGAATCTCGTCCAGCACGTCGCCGATGCGCTCGACGACGATGGGCGCGAGCCCGAGCGACGGTTCGTCGAGCAGGAAGAGCTTCGGCTTCGACATCAGCGCGCGGCCGATGGCGAGCATCTGCTGCTCGCCTCCGCTGAGACTCGCCGCCGGCTGCTTCCAGCGCTCTTTCAGGCGCGGAAAATAGGCATAGATCTGCTCGATGCGTTGATCGGCCTCGTCGCGCGCGCGCGTGAACGCGCCCATGCGAAGGTTCTCGGCGACCGACAGTTGCCCGAACACGCGCCGTCCTTCCGGCGAGATCGCGATACCGCGACGCACGATCTCGCTCGTCCTCAGCCCGCGCATGTCTTCGCCTTCGAACGTGATCGAGCCGGACGCGTACTGCGCCATGCCGAGTATCGCCTTGATGGCGCTGCTCTTGCCGGCGCCGTTGCTGCCGACCAGCGCGAAGATCTCGCCCGGCTCGACCGAGAACGAAACATCGTGCGTGCCGATCACGCGCCCGTAGCGCACGTTCAGGTCAGATACGGTGAGCTGCGGCATGTCCTCTCCCCAGATACGCTTCGATGACTTTCGGATCGGCCAGGACGTCGAGCGGCGCGCCGGTCGTCAGCTCGTGTCCCTGATTCATCGCCATCACGCGATCGCACAGGCCCTTCATGAAGCGGATGTTGTGATCGATGACGATCACGGTGATGCCGCGCGCGCGGATCTTGAGAATGGTGTCGCGCACGTGATCGGCTTCTTCGGCGCTCAGGCCCGCGACCGGTTCGTCGAGCATCACGATGCGCGGCTGCGCCGCCAGCGTGATGACCATGCCGAGCGTCTTCTGATAGCCGTACGGCAGGCTGCCTGCCTGCAAGTGCGCGACATCGGCCAGATTCAGCCATTGAAGCAGCTCCGCGACGCGATGCTCGCTTTCGGCGCGCATCGCACGCGCGCGGCGCGTGTTGAAGAACGCCGCCATCGCGCCCGGATACATGCCCAGATACGCGCCGCGCACGGCGTTTTCATACACCGTGCGGCTGCCATACACCGTGGTCGACTGAAACGTGCGCACGAGCCCCTTGCGCGCGAGCACGTGCGGCGTGAGCCCGGTGATGTCTTCACCGTCGAGCCGGACGTGGCCGCTGCTCGGGCGAATCATGCCGCTCACGAGATTGATCGCGGTGGTTTTGCCCGCGCCGTTCGGCCCGATAATGCCGAGAATCTCGTGCTCGTTCACGTGGAACGTCAGGTCCGACACGGCGGCGAGCCCGCCGAAATGCCGGGACAGCTTGTCGACCTGCAACAGGCGCGCGCTCATCGCCGGCCTCCGCGTCCGAAGCCCATGCGATCGAGCAGCACGCCCGCATCGGCGATGCCGCCCGAGAAGAACGCCATGACGAGAATGAGCACGATGCCGAACACGACATGCTGAAGCTCGACATAGCCGCGCAGGAACTCCGGCAGCAGCACGACGAACACCGTGCCGAGAAGCGGCCCGATGAGCGTGTACATGCCGCCGATCACGTTGATGACGACGAGATTGAGCGACTGCACGACGGCGAACGAAGTGGGATCGATGTAGTGGACGAAATGCGCCTGCAACGCGCCCGCGATGCCGACGATGCCGCACGCCAGCACGAACACCGCGACCTTCGTGGCGAGCACGGGCACGCCCGAGCATCGCGCGAGCGATTCGCCCTCGCGCACCGAATCGATGATCCGGCCGACTTCGGACCCGAGAAGCCGCCCGACAATGCCGATGATGACGAGCGCGAAGCCGAGCGCGAGGTAATAGAACGGCACGGGAGCCGCGAAGAATTCGCTCGGCGCGGGCACGCCGGAGATGCCGTTGGAGCCGCCCGTCACGCTCGTCCAGTTGACGAACACGGTGCGCACGATCTCGCCGAACAGCAGCGTGACGAGCACGAAGTACTTGCCCGTCAGCCGCAGGAGAATCGGGCCGACGAACAGCGCGAGCACCGCCGGCGCGAGAAACGCGAGACACATCGCGATCGGGAACGGCACGGCGTAGTTCGTCGTCGCTATCGCCGACACGTATGCGCCGATGCCCATGAAGGCCGCGTGACCGAGCGAGACGTGCCCGGTGCGCACGATGAGATGCAGCGAGGCGGCCGCGATCGCCGTGATGAACGTCGTGACGGCCACCGAGAGCACGAACTTGTCGAGCCCCAAAAGCGGCAGCGCGACGAGCGCGGCGACCAGCAGCGCGATCACCGCCGGATGCGCGAGCCAGCGGCGCGCCGGCCGCCCGGCGGCCGGTTGCGGCGCCGGCGGCGATGCGTGCGCCTGACCCAGCGTGGCGGGAAGAATCGACTGTTTGCTCATGCTTCTTTTGCTCCAAGCAGGCCCCACGGACGGAAGATCAGCAGCAGGATCACCGCGCCGAAGGACACGAAGATCGACGCGGCGCTGCCATAGAAGGTGCCGAGAAAGCTGTTCGCGAAACCGAGCAGCAGCCCGCCTAGCGCGACGCCGGGAATGCTGCCCATGCCGCCCAGAATCACGACGATGAACGCGATCATCAACTGCGGCTCGCCGACGAACGGCGAGAGCGCATACGTCTGCGCGTAGAAGCCGCCCGCGAGCGCGGCCATGAAGATCGCGATGAAGAAGGCGAGCCGATAGATCGCCGTGCTGTTGACACCCTGCGCCTCGGCGATATCGACGTCCTGCGCGGCGGCGCGCATCGCGAGGCCGTAGCGCGAGTAATGCGTGAACACGTAGAACGCGAGCAGCGCGACGGCCGCGATGCCCGCGATGATCAGCTTCTGCGCGGGAAACACGAGACCGCCGAACTGAAGCAGTGCATCGGTGCTCGGCGGCACCGAGCGCTCCTCCGCGTTGCAGACGATCACCGCCGTGTACATGATCGCCATGTCGAGCCCGAGCAGGCCGATCATGCTCTGGAACATCCGCTGATAGAAGAAGCGGTACACGACGCGTTCGAGCACCAGCGCGCCGGTCGCGACGATCAGCGCCGAGGCGGGCGCCGCGATCAGGTACGGCAGGCCGAAGCCGCCGTACAGGTAGTACAGCGCATAGCCGCCGAGCATGGCGAACGCGCCGTGCGCGAAGTTCACGACCCGCATGATGCCGAACAGGAGCGTGAACCCGAGCGCGATGAGGATATAGATGCTGGAGAGGCCGATGCCATCCACGAACACCTGGCCGATGACTGCGGGAGTGAACATGAAACGCTCCTGGAACACGTCAGCGATAAAAGCCGTGCAGGCTTACGGCGTGATGACGGCTTTCACCGACGCCTTGCCATTCGTCACTTCCTTGATGACGAACGTGTGCAGCAGTTGATGATCGACGCCGTAGTCCTTCGCGCCGGTCCACACGACCTTGCCGAAGATCGGCGCGTCGTAGTTCGCGAGCTTTTCGAGCTGATCGCGGATCTGCGTGGTGTCGGTGCTGTCCGCGCGGCGCATGGCTTCGAACAGCATGTTCGCCGCGTTGTAGTACACGGGCGCGAGGCCGTTCATCACGCCGCTGTATTTCTTCTGATACGCGGTGACGAACGGCTTCACGCGCGGCAGCGATTCGTCGATGACGTCGTACTTCAGCATGCCGTTGGCGAGCGGCCCGGCGATCTGGATCAGCTCGTCGATGCCCGCGCCGCCCGACTGGATGATGATGCCCTTATAGCCGACCTGTCTCGCCTGCTTGACGAGCAGCCCCGCTTCACCCGGCGCATTGGCGTTGAGATCGAACACATCGACGTTCTGCGCCATCATGCGAAGCAGCAGCGGCGTGAATTCCTTCGTGCCGCGCTCGTAGGCGTCGGTCCATACTTCGAAGCCGTTCTGCTTGTACGCGTTGGTGAGGATCGGCACGCCGGACTGGCCGGTTGCATCATTCGGCGCGATCATGCCGATCTTCTTCGCGTTCGGTGCGTTCTTGTGCAGCCATTGAACGATCGGTCCCGAGAACTCCTGCGTGCTGTTGTTGATGCGAAACACGTAGGCGCCCTTCCACTGATTGCGCAGAATCTGCGGCGCGTAGCCGTCGACGAACTGAATGACTTTCGCGGGCTCCGTGACCGGCAGCGAGCCGAGCGCGCCTGGCGATCCGACCGGTCCGAAGATCACCTTCACCTGATCGCGGTTGACGAGTCGGTCGGCGGCCGTCTTGGCCTGCGCGGCGTTGTACTGATCGTCGTATGCGATCAGTTCGAGCTTGTAGGTCTTGCCGGCGAGCTTGATGCCGCCCGCGTCGTTGAGCTGATCGATGGCGATCTGGACGCCGCGCTGAAGTCCCAGGCCCCACGCGGTGCCGCCGCCGGAAAGCGAGGCGATCACGCCGATCTTCATCGTCTCCTGCGCGTGCGCGGCCCACGCGGCGCCGCTCATGGCCGCCGCGAGCAGCCCGCGGATCGCGATGGTCTTCAGCGTCTTACTGATCATACGGTTGTCTCCTTGTCATTTTCATACCGCCTCTGCGACGGTTGCGAGATAGGTGCTGCGCGATGCGGCCGCGCGTGGCGCTACTGGCCGTCGAACACGAAACGGAACAGGTCTTTGTGACTCACGATGCGGCCCGCCGTCGGCGAGGGGAAATGCCCGGTCATCAGCAGCGTGTCGGTGTCCGCATAGCGGCGCATCAGCGCGAGCCGCGTGTCGTGCGCCTGCTGCGGGTCGAAATCGGCGAGATTGGTCAGGGTTGGATCGGCGAACTGGATTGCGTGATGGATGACGTCGCCCGTGAACACCGCGCGCTCGCGTCCGTGATCGCCCACGTTGACGAGCACGTGCCCCGGCGTGTGACCGCACGCGGGCGACAGCCACACGCCCTCGCCCAGTTCGCGCTCGACCACGTGATCGAGCTCGACGAGATCGGCGCGGCCGTGCTCGTGAATCGGCAGCACGCTGTCCTCGAACGAGCCGCGATTCACCGGCGTTTCCGGATGCCGGCGATGCTGCTCGAACAGATGTTCGAACTCGACGCGCGCCATCAGATAACGCGCGTTCGGAAAGGTCGGCACCCAGCGGCCGTTTTCGAGCTTCGTGTTCCAGCCGACGTGATCGGCATGCAGATGCGTGCACAGCACGATGTCGATCTCCTCCGGCTTCACGCCGATTCCCGCGAGATTGGCGAGATACGGCGTGTCGAGATCGTTCCAGGCCGGCATCGACGGACGCTGTTTGTGGTTGCCGTTGCACGCATCGACGAGGATCGTGTGGTGCTTCGTGCGGATGACGTAGCTGTGAAAGCTCATGTAGAGCCGGGTCGATCCGGGCTCGACGAGATTCGGCCCGAGCCAGTTCCGGTTCGCCTCGACGAATGACTCGTCGATCGACGGAAAGAGCCAGCGCGCTTCGAGCGGCAGCCGGCTGATTTCATCGAACTTGCGGATCTCGGTGTTGCCGATTCTCTGCACTTGCATTGCTGTCTCCTGATGTTCCGGTTCGTCGCCCAGCCCGTTTCGATGCATTATATATTTCTAAAGCACCGTGTAAATATTTTTTATATTTTGCATCTACCAAGCGCACGCATCGCGGCTTTTCACGCTTTCCGTTTATGTCGGTATCCTTATTGTTTTGGAAGTAACGAATGCGCCGCGCCTTTCGGCACGGCACGGCACGGCTACGCCGCAATGCGATAGAACCGCGCAGCGGTGTCGTGAAAGAGCGCGATCCGCTCGGATGACGGCAGACCCGCGGTCACGCGCTTGTAGGCATTCCACGCGATGCCATAACCGAAGCAGCCTTTGTCGACCGGGAAGTTGGTCTCGAACATACAGCGCGACGCGCCGAATGCCTCGATGCACGTCTCGACATACGGCCGGATCGCCTCGGCCACCGACGCGGAATCGGGCGGCAACTCGCCTCGTTCGAAGTCGAAGCCGAAGAGCGGCATGCCGAAGCCGCCGAGCTTCACGTGCACGTTCGCGCGACGCGACAGCTTCACGATGTCATCGCGCCATGCTGCGAACACTTCGTCCCGTCGTCCGCGATACGGACCGAGCGCGAGCGGCCCGCCGACATGGTTGAGCACGATCGGCGTCTCGCCGAACGTGCCGGCGAGCCGATCCAGTTCGGGAAGCTGGGTGTGGACGAGCCACGCGTCGAACGCGATCCGGCGCGGCGCCAGTTGCGCGAATCCCGCCTGGAACGACGGATCGAGATAGAGGCGCGGCGGCGGCGTCGCGGCCGACGCGCGCACGTTCGGGTCCGCGTGCCACACGGCGATGTTGCGGATGCTGCGCAGACGCCCCTCCGACGCGTCCATCAGATGGTCGAGCGCCGGCCCTGCCGACGCGCCGAGCGTCAGATCGACATTGCCGACGAACGCAGCGCCCACACGCGTCGACGCGCCGAGCGCCGCCGCCTCGCGCGCCTCGGACAGGGCGAAGCGCATCTCGCCGGCCGAGGCGCGATCCGCCGGTCCGTCCGTGTCGTAATGCGTCTTGCATTCGACGAACACCGTCGCGCGGATGTCGTGCCCGCTCGCGATATCGTCGAGCAAATCCTGCGCGCGATAGCGCTTGTCCGGAAATTCCCACAGATGATGATGCGCGTCGATGATCGGCAACTCGGGGTCGAGCGCCGCTTCGGTGCGCTGCGCGAGCCATTCCGGACGTATCGCGATATGCGGCGGCGCGGTCTTATTGTGCGGATCGCTCATGTCATCCTCCGATGTGTCCGGTCGCGTCGCCTTGCAGCGCAACCTGTGGCCGCTCGCCGATCGGCGAACGCGTGAGGAACCACGACGACAGCGCGCCCATGACGAGCAGGCCGCCCGCCGCCGCGAACGCGGTATCGAAGCGACCCGTGGCCTGCACCACGTAGCCGGTCACGATCGGCGCGAGAAAGCCGAAAACGTTCCCGCCGATCAACAGCAGTCCCGTCGCGCGGCCGAGATCGGCCTTCGAGCGCAGCAGGTCGCCGAGCAGCGTGATGTTGAGCGCGTTGCCCGTCGCGACGCTGCCGAGCGCCACCGTGATGAGCAGCAGGATCGCTTCGATGCTCGACACCCAGGGCACGAACAGGATCACCGCGCCGCCGAGCACGACCGCGCCGAGCACGATGCGCCGGCGGCCCGCTTCCACCGCGCGCGCCGTCAGCAGCCGGTCGCTCATCATGCCGAGCGCCACCGAGACGACGATCGAACCGATGTACGGCAGCGCCATCACCGTGCCGCTCTTTAGCAGCGTCATGCCCCGCTCGGCCTGCAGATAGTTCGGCAGCCACGTGAGAAACAGATATTGCGTGTAGGCGCCGGCGCCCTGCGTGAGCATGAGTCCCCACATCGTGCGGCTGGCGATGATGCGGCGCAGTCCCACCGGCTCCGAGGCGACCGTCTTCGTCTGCGATACGGTCTCGCGCTCGCGGCGGATCGTTTCGCGCTCCTCGTCCGAAATCCACGTCGCTTCTTCGGGCTGGCGGAAAAACGCGAGCCACACGGCGAGCCACACGAACCCTACCAGCCCGCAGATGGCGAACGATATGCGCCAGTCGAACACCGACACGAGCCACGACAGCCCGACCGCGCCGAGCGCCGGGCCGAAGTACGCGCCCGAGTTGAAAACCGTCATCGCGGTGCCGCGCTCGCTGCTCGGCACCCATTCGCGAATGATGCGCGACGCCGCCGGATAGCAGACCGATTCGCCGACGCCCATCACCACGCGCGCAGCGACGACGCCGGCCATCGCGGATGTCGCGCCCGTCAGCGCGGTCGCGGCGGACCAGATCGCCATGCTGAACGCCGTCACCGTGCGCGAGCCGAAGCGGTCGACGAGCAATCCGACCGGAATCAGGCAAAGGGTGTAGCCCCACAGAAACGAAGAGAACAGGTAGCCGAGCTGAACCTTGTCGATGCCGAGCGCCGCTTGCACGTGCCCGGCCGACACCGACAGCGCGACGCGATCCAGATAATTGATCGCGGCGAGCGCGAACAGCATCAGGTACACCCAGTAGCGAGATCTCCAGCGCACGTTCGTCTCCTTGTATGGCCGCCGGGCTTCGCTGGCCGGCGGCACGATTCTGAATTTGATCGGGTAAAATATAAAATATATTTAACGGCCGGACAATCTGCTTCTTTCCAACCGAGGGTTAGCACGGAGAAACGCCGCGCCGTCTTGCGCGATATGCCGCTTCGATGCGGGACGTCTATCGGCCGCCAGACACCACCAGATTGGCACCGAGCACATAGGCCGAATCGCCGTTCAGCAGCCAGAGAATCGCGTTGGCGATTTCCTCGGGCGACGCGCCTCGGCCGATCGGCACCTCGTCTGCGAGACGCTCGACGCGGCCCGGTTCGTTGAAATCGGTGAAGACGAGGCCGGGAGACACGGCGTTGACGCGAATGCCTTCCCGCGCCACTTCTTTGGCGAGGCCGACGGTCAGCGTATCGACCGCGCCCTTCGATGCCGCGTAATGCACGCGCCGGCCGGCCGATCCGTGCGTGGCCGCGACCGACGACACATTGACGATGCGCCCGCCCGCGCCGCCGCGCTGCGTCGACATGCGCCGTACCGCTTCGCGGCAGCAGAGAAAATAGCCCATCACGTTGACCGCGAGGGTTCGCCCGAGGACGGCGGCGTCGAGATCGGCGAGACGGGTCGATCCGCCGCTCACGCCGGCGTTGTTGACGAGATCGGTGACGGGCCCGTAGCGGCGTGTGACTTCATCGAAAAGGGCGATGACCGCGTGCTCGTCGGCCGTGTCGGCTTGCCAGGCGAACGCTTCCCCGCCGCAAGCCGCGATGTCCCCGGCGAGCCGTTCGGCGGCCTCGGCGCCGTTGTGGTAATTGATGCACACGCGATAGCCGCTGCGGGCCGCGGCGCGCGAAACGGCCGCGCCGATCCCGCGCGAGCCACCGGTGACGATCAGCGTGCGGCCGTGAACCGGCGCGTCCGAAGATGAAGCGGGGTGAGAAGAAGTGCTCATCGCTGCCTTGCGTCTCCTGAAAGAAGTTCACCTTCCCGCCCCGCCGCGGCGACTCAGTCGTTCGCCGCCTCCGTGACGTTTTTCTCGACCCGATGCCAGCCGGCCTCGATGTGCTCGATCATCGCGGCGAGCGCGCCGGCGCGGTCGCCCGCTTCGAGCCGGCGCAGGATTTCATCGTGCTCGTGCAGCAACTGCTTGAAGCGCGCCGCCTGGTCATCGTGAAAATTGAACGGATACTTCGCCCACAGCACGCGGACGAACTGCAGCGTCTGCGGACGGTCGGCGATCTCGTAAATCCGGAAGTGGAAGCGGACGTTGGCGGCGCGCACGGGAAACGGCTCGCGCGACTTGGTCAGCTTGGCCAGCTCCTTGTGAATCGTGCGCAACTCGGCGATTTCCGCGTCCGTGATCTTTTCGAGCGCCCATTCGGTCAACCGCCGTTCGAGCACGACGCGCAGCTCGAAAATCTCGCGCGCGCTTTCGCGATCGATCTCCGGCACGAGCAACCCCTTGTGCGGGATGCTGAGGACGAAGCCTTCCATTTCGAGCGCCTTGAGCGCCTCGCGCACCGGCGTGATGGATACGCCCAGCTCCTCGGCGATCTCCGCCTGCTTGAGCTTCTCCCCGCGCCGGTACTCGCCCGAGATGATCCGCTCTCTCAGCCGTTCGGCCACCTGATCCAGCTTTGTCTGAAACACCATATCAACCCCAAAGTGTCCTGCCTTGTCCGCCTGCGGCCCCGTCCGCCGGAGACGGCCGGCCCGGGGCGATGTCGTGTCGGCCGGAGCGGTTCGCCGCCCGGCAGGGACGTCATTGTAAGGGGCAAATAAAATATATGGCGCTCGGACAGTCGAACCTGGGGCACGCGAAACGCCCGGAGAGGCGTTCGCTCAGGACACCGGGTTGCGCTCGGACAGCACGAATCTGGGCAGCACGAGGCCATCCGGCATCGTGCTGTAAATCATGCTCACCTTTCTGCCGATCCAGCTTTCCTCGGGCAGCGGCGCCTCGAGGTTGGAGATGAGCACGGCGCCTTCGTCGAGCCGCACCGCGATCACGTTGTACGGCGCCGGGTAGGCATCCAGATAGGTCTTGTGATAGACCACCCACGACAGCACCGTGCCTCGCCCCGACACCGCGCGCCATTGCAGCCCGTCCGACAGGCAGTGCGGGCAGACCGGTGCCGGCGGGTAAAGCGTCGTGTCGCAGCACGCGCAGTGCTGAAGTTCGAGCGCGCCATTGCTGATGCTCTGCCACATCACGGCGTCGTACATGCCCATGACAGGCTGCGGCGTGCGCGGCACTTCGGTTGGTTCGTCACTCATGTCGGTTCCTATCGGCTATAGATGATCGAAACGGCCTTGCCGGCGACGTCCGAGGTGTAGTGCGCATGACGGCAATCGCCGATCTGACGCTCGCCGCATTCGCCGCGCACCTGGCGCACGCATTCGATCTGATGCGCCCAGCCCTGCATGTACGTTTCCGAGAGGTGCCCGCCGCCGGTGTTGGTCGGCAGCTTGCCGCCGGGACCGATGCCCTCCTCGCGCAGAAAGCGGCCCGCTTCGCCGACCGCGCAATAGCCGTATCCTTCCAGCGCGAGCGGAACGTGCACGGAGAAGCTGTCGTACACCTGGAACAGGTCCATGTCCTGCGGGCCGAAACCCGCCATTTCGTAGGCCTGGCGGGCGCAATCCTGCTGTGCGGACAGGTAGAAATCGGTCAGGCGCGGTTCGAGGCTCGTGGCGCCGCGATTCAGATCGCGCCGCCCGATCGCCTCGATGTACACGGGCGGCTTGGCGAAGCGCGCCGCCCGCTCGGCAGTCGTGACGATGAGTGCGACGCCGCCATCGTTGATCATGCAGTAGTCGTAGAGGCGCAGCGGCTCGCAGATGAATTGCGACGCGCGATATTCGTCGAGCGTGATCCGTTTGCGCATCACGGCGTTCGGATTCATCGACGACCACGCGCGCTGCGCCACGGCCACGTGACCGAGATCGAGCGGATCGAAGCCGCGCGCCTCGCAGAATGCGCGGAACGTCAGCGCGTAGAGCGCGCCCTGCGACGTGAGGCCCCACGGCGAGTGATACACGTAGGAGAGAAACGCGTCGCCGCCCATGGCCTGCGGGCCGCCGTACTGGATCTGCGCCGAACGCTGGTCGTTGCCGTACACGAGGGCGATCGTTTCCGCGAGGCCCGCCTGCACGGCAGTCACCGCCTGCGCGACCGACAGCACCGCGTCGGCCTGATCGCCCCAGCGCGGATCGATGCCGAGCACTTCCGACATGCGCTCGTACGCGGTCGTCGGCCCGACGATGAGCCCGTCGATCTCGTCCTTGCGAATGCCCGCGTCGCCCAGCGCGCGGCGAAACGCGATCGCGCCGTAGCCATAGCTGTCGGTCGGCTTTTCGCCGCCGCGCACGCGCTTCCAGTCGCCGGCCCAGTCCGAATGGCCGATGCCGACCACTGCCGCCGCCCGGCGCAACGCCTTCGACGGGCTTGCCGCCTTCCACTCGCTCACGAGAACACTCCTTGATCGTTGAGTTCGTCCAATTGCGTGCCGGACAGTCCGAGCAGGCGGCCGAGCACTTCGCGCGTATGCTGGCCGAGCAGCGGCGGCGGCTGAAGCTCGACGCGCTCGCCATCGATCAGATACGGCGGCGAATTGAGCAGCACCGCGCCGATTTCCGGATGCGGCACGTGCTGCCAGTAGCCGCGGTGCGCCAGTTGCGGATCGGCTTCGATCAGATTGCGCGAATGCGCGACTTCCGCCACGGCGATGCGTTGCGCGCGCAGGGCCGCGACGGTCTCGTCGGGCGCATGCGTCGCGCACCACGCCGCCACGGCCGCTTCCACGCGATCCAGCGATGCGAGCCGCCCCGCCGCGCCGGCGAGCGACGCGTCATCGCGCAGGTCCGCGCGTCCGATGAGCGCGGCGAGCGCGCGCCACTGCGCATCGTCCGTGACGGCGATCGCGACCCATCGGTCATCGCCGCTCGCGCGGAAGATGTTGTGCGGAGCATGGCTGCGGCTGCGGTTGCCGATCTGCGGCGGCTCGCGGCCCGTCGCGCTCGCCTCGACGATGGCGGGCCCGGCGAAATTGATCGTCGACTCGACCTGCGACAAGTCGATCTTCATCCCGCGCCCCGTCTTGCGCCGATGCGCCAGGGCCGCGAGCACCGCGAACGCCGCGTGATACGGATTCGCGGCATGGTCGGGATAATGCGTGCCGGGACCGACGGGATCGTCTGCGCCGTAAGCGGTCTGCCACATGATGCTGGTCACGGCGCTGATCGTCATGCCCACGCCGAGCAGGTCGGCGCGCGGGCCGTCCTGGCCGTACATCGGCATCGAAAGATAGATGATGTCGGGCTTGATCTCGCGCAGCGCCTCATAGCCGAAGCCGAAGCGGTCCATCGCGCCGGGGCCGAAGTTGTTCGACACGACATCGGATTGCGCGACCAGTTCGCGCACGATGCGCTTGCCCTCTTCCGACTTCAGATTCAGCGAGATGCTTTTCTTGCCCGTGTTGCGCGACGCGAAGTAGCCGCTGCGATTCAGTCCGACGACGCCGTCCTTGAACGGACCCGCCGTGCGCACGGAATCGAGGCGCGTGGTGCTCTCGATCTTCAGCACTTCGGCGCCGAAATCCGAAAACACCTTCGTACCGAACGGCCCTGCACCGGCCCAGGTGAGATCGGTAAAGCGCACGCCCTTCAGAAAATCCGGCTTCATTGAGTCTTCTCCTCTTGTGTCACGCCGGCTGCGGCTGTTCGATGCCGGCGCACGCGGGCCGAAGCCGCCACACGGGCTCGGACAGACGATACGGCGCGCCCGGAAAGCTCACGCGAGCGCCGGCGAGCGCCAGTTCCACCTGCTGAAAATAGTCGCGATGCCTGAGCTGCGGATCGTCGAGCACGTCGCTGACCGTCGCCACCGGACCCATGACGATCTTGCGCCGGAGCGCCTCTTGCGTGAGCTGCTCCTTCGTGTAGTCGCACGTGAACGATTCCAGCGTCTGACGGAAGATAGCCTTCGCCTCGCCGGTCAGCCGCCACACGCGATCCGCCCAGCGCTCTCTGGTGAGTTCCTGCGCCGCCGCGTGTCCGGTCTCCTGAATCCAGCTCACCAGCGCGTTCCACGACACGCCGAGCGAGCGCGGCGCCGCGAGAAAGATCAGCCCGTCGCGGCACGCGAACATGTCCTCGCTCGCGTCTCGCGTGCCTTCGCCGCCGCGCATCGAAATCCGGCGCTCGAAATCCCACATCTGGATGGAGTTCTGCAGCGAATGCGCGATGCATTCCTGCGCGGATACGTCCACCTCGTGCCCGCGCCCCGTCGAAAGCGTGTCGTACAGCGCAAGCGATGTCGCCGTGGCCGCGTACACGCCGGTGATCATCGTGGCCTGAAGGCCGGGCAAACGCAGCGGGCCATCGGCCAGCCGGCCCGACAGCCACGCGATGCCGCCCGCCGACTGCAGCGTGAGGTCGGTCGCCGGGGCATCCGCCCACGGGCCCGTGCGCCCGAACGGCGACACCGACGTCACGACGGCCGACGGCGCCTGCGCCCGCACCCACGGCAGTTCGTCGTAGAGCAAACCGCCGCGCTCCAGCAGGATCACCTTCGCGTCCCGCATGAGCGCCGCGCACGCATCGCGGCCTTCCGGCGACGCAAGATCCAGCGTCACGCTGCCCTTGCCCGCGTTGAGGAACTCGAATTCGTACACCGCCGGCTCGCGCTCGGTCGCCACCGGCGAGGTCGCCGCCCGGCGGTCCGGCAATCCGCCCGGCGGTTCGATACGCGTCACGCGCGCCCCGAGATCCCCGAACAAGCGGCCCACGTAGCGGCCGAATTCCCACGTCAGATCCAGTATTTGAATGTCTTCGAATGGACTGTTCACCGCGCCTCCTCTGTTCCGTGTGTGCAAAATATAATTTATATTCTATACAGGCGCAATAGGTGTCGGCTTGCGGCACCGGATGGAACGAGTCGGGGCATCGACGCGACAACAACCGAGTCTTCTCACTGCGATGCCGGATGCCTGCGGCTTCGCCCTTCGTCGAGTTTTTCATGCCACTGTCTACTGTTGAAGAGCGGGAATTGCTGCACACGCGGCGTATCGAAGCGCATGGCTACGCGCGGCCGGGCGGTCTCTACGACCTCGAAGCGCATCTCGTCGATGTCAAGACGCACGACAAGACGGGCCCTGCCGGGATACGTCGCGCCGGCGAGCCCGTTCACGACATGTCCCTTAGGATTACGATCGATTCAGATTTGAATATCGTCGCCGCCGAAGCATGCTTCGATGCGTTTCCGTATCAAGACGCGTGCGAGCGGATCGCGGACGATTACGGGAAACTCGTCGGCTTGCGCATTGCGCCGGGATTCAGCAGCGCGGTGAGGGAGCGCTTCGGCGGCACGCGCGGCTGCACGCACATGACGGATCTGATCGGCATACTCGCGACGCTCGCATTTCAGACGATGGCGAACCAGCGCGCTCGCGATGCCCAATCGGTCAGGCGGCCGTTCCAGCTGGATCGCTGCCATGCGCTAGCGACGAACGGGGAGGTTGTTCGACGCTACTATCCCAACTGGTTCGATTCCTCGAAGAGAGACGAATGACCGATCGTCGATCACGGGTGGTTCCCGGTTTTTCGTGGAGCGACGCCTAGATCAACACATCGACGGAATTCATCACGCGCCGCATCTCCGGCGTCGATGTCGATGCCGGATCGCGAATGGTGTCGAGCAGGCAATTGACGAAGCAGTCGGCCGCAGCGCTTCGCGGCTGTCCCGGCCGCGTGACCACGCCGACCAGCGACTCGTCGAGCTGCTCGCGCACGGGGATCGCGCAAAGCGACTCGCGTGGCGCGCAGCGCTCGACGAGCGGCCACGGAAAAATGCTGACCATGTCCGTCCTTTGCAGCAACGAGACCGCAACCGTCAGCGAATGCAGAAAGTGAACGCTGCGCGGCGAAGGCAAGCCGTGCCGCTTGAACATGTCGTACGGCGCGATTCCCTCGGTCTGCGGATCGTGCGCGACGAGCCAGTCGACGACGAGCAGGTCCGCGAGCGCCCGGCTTTCCGCATGAGGATGTCCTTGCCGTGCGACGACGGCGAGCGTCGTCAGAAAGAGCGGTTTGAAGGCGAAGTCAGAGGCGATCTCGCCCGGCGTCTGCCGTCCGATGTGAATGTCGAGACTGCCGTCGCGCAGCCGGGGATTCGCAATCGCCAGCAACCCCTCGAAGAACTCGAGTTGCACCTCCGGCATGATCTGCCGGAACCGGCGCACGGCGTCGGGCAGGAACGTCATCGCGACCCACGCCGTGACCGCAATGGAAAGGCGTCCGCGCGTTTCGCCGCGCATCGTGTCGACGGCCTGATGCGCCCGCGTGATCTGACCGACGATGAGACGCGCGTGCTCCAGCAGCGTCCGCCCGTCCGCCGTGAGCGTGACGCCCGACGGCGTGCGCGCGACGAGCTGGAGCCTGAGATCGCCTTCCATCTGCTGAAGACTCTGCGTGATCGCAGCCGGTGACGCGTTGAGCATGCGCGCGGCGCCTCGCACGCTGCCGGTATCGGCGACCGCGACAAGAGCGCGAAGCTGATGAATCTTCATGTGTTCCAAGAGCCCCAAGTTGCGCTGGGACGAGATGCTGGCGTGTCACGGCGATTCGCTCCGCAGCGCGTTTCAAAACAGGTCACTCGCGAACGAGTACCGAGGTTCGACCGAACGCGAAGACCATCGGTGAAAGCCACGCGCCGATCAGAAACGGTGTGTGATGCCTGCCATCACCCCGAACTGATGCGCTCCATTGAGCGGCGCGTCTCCATATTCATAAACGGTCTGTGAGCTATGCGCGGAGTTCCTCGAGAATCCGACGTTCAAATACGCCTGCGTGCGAACGGATAACGAATAGATAGCGCCTGCCACATATAGCGTCGGGTTGCCCGTCTGCGGATCGTTCGAAAGCGTCTGATAGGCCGCGGCGCGAACCTGAAAATCCGGCGAAACGTCATAGCGCCCGCCGCCCCAAATCACCGTTTTCACCGGCGACAAGTCTCCGGTCGTGCGCTCGACACCGGCGAGCAGCGTTGCAGCGCCAATCTTGTACGCAGCGGCGATCACGCCGATCTCTTCGGTCTGCCCGGATGTGTCCGCCGTTGCGGTCTGCGCGCCGTTCTTTTGCCGTAGCGCCGCGCTCATGCTGAACGGGCCGTGGCTGTATTGCATCCCGATTTCCAGGGTACGGCCGGACCGGAAATTTCCTGCCACGCCTCCCGTCGATACGAGCCCCTCGAAAACGAAGCCGCCATAGTTGTTCGATACGTACTTGATCGCGTTGTTGACGATGATGTCCGACAGCGGATTGAGCTGCGCCTGCCCGCCATAGGCGGCGAAGTAGTTCGGATCGAACGTCACCGTCTCATCGAAGAGAACGGAGAAGTGGCGGCCCACCGTCACCTTCCCGAAACCGCCCTTGAGACCGACATAGCTTTGCCACCCGAACGCCTCACCGGGAAGCCCCGCCATTCCGTTAGTCATGCTGAACGATTGGGACAATTCGAAAATCGCGGATACCCCGCCGCCCAGATCCTCTGATCCGCGCATTCCGAAGATCGTCGGTATGTTTCCGTAATTCTGCAGGTTGACCGCCGAATGCTGTCCGTCCGCACGCGTCGTGTATTGAAGACCTACATCCAGAATTCCGTAAAGCGTCACGCTGCTTTGTGCCATCGCTCCTTGCGACGCACACGCCAAAACAAGAAACGCACCTAACTCAACGACCTTCGACCTCGATTGTCTGCGCATTGTCTCTTCCTGATGTGCGTGATCACCGACCGGGCGTGCCGGGCAGGATTATTTTTTTGTGTTTAACGGTTCAATAACATCTCTTCTTTACGTCAAAATCGGGTATGTCGAAGGAGCGGATTATCTTTACGTTTTCTGCGAGTCGAATGCGAATTCGTCGACATGCCGCATCCTTGATGCCGACTTTAGCCAGAACGCGTGTGACAGTCTCTATACGGATAGCAAGATCATCGCAAGCCGTACAGTTTGACAAAGCTATACGCATAGGTTCGGGTTAATTGCATAGCAATCCTAACTAAATTGGCCGACGCGAGGCCCCAAACAATCGACTACAAACCGTCTAGCCGATGCCAGCCGAGCTTCTTCCGACGTACCCGGAACAGGTGTCGATGTCCTCGACACAATCGACCATCAGCGTGATCAGGTCGCGCAGTTTTCTTCCGGCGAAGCGCTGTTTCTGATAAGCGCAGTAGATGCGTCTGGGCTTGGGCTTCCACTCCGGCAGCACCGGAACGAGCAGTTCCTGGCCCAGCTCGGGCCGCACGAAGAAATCCGGCAACAGGGCAATGCCGAAGCCGTCGATGCAGAACGTCTTCATGATCCAGGGATCGTTGGTCGTGACATTGGCCTTGGGACGATACGGCTGGCCTCCGCCTTGCGAATGCATCATCAGGCCGTCCTTGTCGCCGCTGGCCGACCGATTCACGATCGAATCGTGGTGCGCCAGGTCCATCGGCGTCGCGGGAGCGCCTTTCTTCTGCAGATACGACGGGCTGGCGTACAGCCCATAGCCGATCTGACCGAGCAGCTTGCCGACGAGGTCCGGAATGTCCGGCAGGTCGGCGCAGATGTAGCCGTCGATCTCCTCGGCTTTCACGCAACCGGGGTAATCGGCGATGTCGAGATTGAGCTTCACGTTCGGATGCCGCGCCATGAACAGCTTCGTGACATGCGCGGCGAACGTGGTGCTGAATTCGCTGTCGGCCTTGATCGTCAGTTCGCCGCTAATGCCGGAGCCCAACTCTTGCAATTGTTCGCGGGCGAGTTCCAGCCGTCCGGAGACGTCGGCGAGTATTTGCTCGCAATGCGTGTAGAAGGCTCTTCCCGCCTCCGTCGGCGTCATGCCGCGCGCGCGCCGGTTGAAGAGCGTCACGCCCAGCTCCTCCTCCAGCACCTGAAGCTGGCGGCTGAGCGTTGCCTTGGAGATGCCGCTCACGGCTTCGGCTTGCGTGAGGCTTCCGCTTCGCATGACGAGCGAGAAGGCCATCACCAGTCTCATATCTAACTGCATAACCACTCTCCGCTGCGGCGCCCGTTTCTGCTCATGTGCCGGAGTCAGGCGGCATCGGTAAAGGCGCGGCGCCGCGTCGCCATTGACGGTCGCGGCTCTCGATGACGTTTCAGTCTGGCGCGGGAACGAAGCGATCCGCAATGCGGGAGAACGATGAGCAGAGCCGTCGGAAAAATCCGCCTGTCTGCCGCTCGTTCGTCCCGCTCGACCGTATGCGTCAGTGCACGGCCTTCACCATGTCCTCCACGACCTTCTTGGCATCGCCGAATACCATCATGGTCTTGTCCATGTAGAAGAGTTCGTTGTCCAGTCCGGCGTAGCCGGCGGCCATCGAGCGCTTGTTCACGATGATGCTCTTCGCCTTGTAGGCTTCGAGAATCGGCATGCCGGCAATGGGCGAGCCGGGATCGGTCTTGGCGGCCGGGTTGACCACGTCGTTCGCGCCGAGCACCAGCACGACGTCGGCCTGGCCGAATTCGCCGTTGATGTCTTCCATCTCGAAGACCTGATCGTACGGCACTTCCGCCTCGGCCAACAGCACGTTCATATGACCGGGCATGCGTCCCGCGACCGGGTGGATTGCATACTTCACGGTCACGCCCTTTTCCTTCAGCAGCTCGGTGAGTTCCTTAAGTGCATGCTGCGCACGCGCCACCGCGAGACCGTATCCCGGCACGATGACCACGGTTTCCGCGTTGCCCATCAGGAAGGCGGCATCGTCGGCCGATCCCGACTTGACCGGACGCTGCTGCTGGCTGCCTGCCGCCGCTCCGGTCGCGCCGCCGAAGCCGCCGAGCAGCACGTTGAAGAACGAGCGGTTCATCGCGCGGCACATGATGTACGACAGAATCGCCCCGCTCGATCCCACCAGCGAGCCCGCGATGATCAGCATCGGATGATTCAGCGAGAAGCCGATGCCCGCCGCCGCCCAGCCGGAATACGAGTTCAGCATCGAGACCACCACGGGCATGTCCGCGCCGCCGATCGGAATGATGATGAGCACGCCCAGCACGAACGCGAGCGCGAGCATCAGCACGAAAGGCAGCCACTCCTGCGATTGCACGAAGATGACGCCGAAGCCGATCATGATCACCGCGAGCAGCAGGTTCAGCGCGTGCTGCCCGGCGAACACCACCGGCGCGCCCTGGAACAGGCGGAACTTGAAGCGCCCGGCGAGCTTGCCGAATGCGATCACCGAGCCCGAAAAAGTAATGGCCCCGACGAAGCAGCCGATAAACAGTTCGATGCGATTGCCGAACGGAATCTCCTGCGATTGCTGCGTCGTGATGCCGAACACCGCCGGCTCGGCCACCGCCGCGACCGCGATGAACACGGCTGCGAGACCGATCAGCGAGTGCATCGCGGCGACGAGTTCCGGCATCTTCGTCATCTCGACCTTCTTCGCCGCGTAAGCGCCGATGCCGCCGCCCACCACCAGCGCGCCGAAGATGAGCATCAGCCCGGAGGCCACCGGCGACTCGGCCGTGCCCGCCGCGAGGAACTCGTTCTTGAGCTTGACGATCAGGATGAGCGTGGTCACCGCGGCGACCGCCATGCCGCTTATACCGAAGGCGTTGCCACGGCGCGCCGTGATCGGATGCGACAGGCCCTTGAGCGCCTGGATGAAACAGACCGAGGCCCCGAGATAAAGCAGCGTGACCGAATTCATCGACAGTTCAATCATTGCCCGGCCTCCGCCACGTTGCCGCCGGCCTTGCGCTGCGCTTTCGGCGCCTTCTTGCGGAACATCTCCAGCATGCGCTGCGTGACCAGAAAGCCGCCGAACACGTTCACGGCGGCGAGCGCCACGGCGAGCGTGCCCGTCACGCGCCCGACATTGCCTTCGGTCAGGCCGGCCGCCAGCATGGCGCCGACGATGATGATGCCCGAGATCGCATTGGTCACCGCCATCAGCGGCGTATGCAATGCGGGCGTCACGTTCCAGACCACGTGGTAGCCCACGTAGATCGCCAGTACGAAGATGATCAGGTTGATCACCGTGTGATTCACCATTTCCATTGAGGTCTCCTTAGCTCGCCAGATCCGCTTCTTCCTGCCCGGTCATCAGACACGCGGCGACGATGTCGTCGGCCCGGTCGATGACGAGCTTGCGCAAATAAGGATCGTCCGGCTTGTCTTTCCCGCCCCATGCGGCCGAGTCGATCGGCACACGCACCCAAGCGCCTTCCTCTTGCACGTTCTCGAGCTTGTGGTCGTTGCGGAATACCTCGTGCGGCGGCACTTGCGGAACGGCACGGTCCGCGAGAAAGCCATCGTGAAGAATGGCGAAGTGCGAGTAGTCGGTGTAATTCTCGACACGGCGCGGGGCGCTGCAATCCCAGTCTTCCGCCGGCGAAACGGCCAGATAATGGAACGCGGGATCGTCCCAGACCGGATATTCGGGAAGCGGAAAATGCGGCTCGTCTTCGAGGCACGCCCACACCATGCCGTACTTCTCCACCGACAGATACTTGCGGGTTCGGGCGCGCAATTGCCCGGCGAGATCGGCGCGCTGCGGGGCGAGCGTCAACTCACCTTCCTGGTCGAATTGCCAGCCGTGATACGGGCATTCGAGACGACAGCCATCGCGCACATGGCCGAGCGAAAGCCGCGTGCCGCGATGCGGGCAGAGATCGTCGAATACGGAGATTTCGCCGTTGAGCCGCACGATCACGATGTCCGTTTCCAGCAGCGTGAAGCCTCGGCCACCGTGAAGGTACTCACCTCGAGTGACTTCGCCAGTTCCCGGACCGAAGGTGTCTTCGTACCCGGACGCAGGCGCCCCGACTCGACCATGGCATCGAGCTTCGCAACGATCTGCTTCACGAGGCTCACGCCTCGCTGACGTTCGATGCGCAGTTCTTCCAATTGAGTCGGTTCGCGCCTCGAAGGCGAAGGCATGGGTAATGTCGCGACTTCACAGTCGCTGTCCGGCATCGCGTCATTCGCAGATATGCGCTCCGCCATTGATGTTGCATAGCCAGTCATGGGGTGTCTCCGCTGTAGTTTGTTTTGCGATCCGGCTGCGAAGGCTGCGGATGGAATCGCTCCTAGATGAATTTTATCTACCGATAGCCGCAAGAACAGGTAGGAAAAAAATACGTTGCTTTTCACGGTTGAAACGCTCGCGCGACTGATGGCTTCTCGCCGGTATTTCGTTCGGAGCCTTACGGGTTCCGTGCATCCGCGCCATGGAGTCAATACTTCAAAGGCTCTGCAAAGGCGAATCGTGATAACGATTACCAGGCGGCGAACATGCCAAAGCGGAAAAGCCGCCGGTAAATCCGGGACGGCTGGTGAAAAGATGAAACGCTTCATTTCGCTAATCGGGCTAAACATGATTAGCGAAGTATGGAATGCATCTCTGTGCGAAGCGGTTGAGTAAATGCTGCGTGGCGTGCCCCTTTAAAACCCAGGCGCCCCGCACGACCGTTCACTGTACAGATCATTCAACCTGCACGTTCATTGGTCCCATACGGGACGTTTGAGAAAAGCGAATCGTACTGAACATGTTCAGGAAAAGTTCGATTACGCAAGATGCCCGAAATCGCATTCAGCCGATGGCGTCTTTAGCGAAATCAGAATGGCGGTCCCCAGGAAAAGAACATGGCACATCTGTCTTACGTCAACGTGTTTGCCCGCGACATCGTGGAGCTGAGCGCGTTCTATCAGAAGGTATTCGGCTTTCGGGAAGTCGAATCCATCCGGTCGCCGATCTTTCGCGGCATCGACACGGGAAAGAGTTGCATCGGATTCAATGCGCAAGAAGCATACGACTTACTTCAACTCTCTCATCTTAGCGAAACGAGCGGTATCAAGTTCCTGCTCAATTTCGACGTCGATACACAGGAGGACGTGGACAGGCTCGTGCCCATCGCGCTCGAGGCCGGAGCCACGTTGATCAAGGCACCGTATGAAACCTACTACCACTGGTATCAGGCGGTTCTGCTCGACCCGGAGAGCAACGTATTTCGAATCAACACAGTCTTGCTCTGAGTTCAGGGAGGAGCGATGAAGTCGTCGGAGACGTTTGAAGTCGAAGTGCGCGGCATCCGCATCGAAGCGGAAACCGTGCGCTCCTTCGAGCTTTGGCCTGTCAGCGGGGAATTGCCGCCGTTCACGGCCGGCGCGCATATCGACGTGCACCTTGCGTCCGGCATGATCAGGCAATACTCACTGACAAACGCTCCCGAGCGTCACCGGTACGTGATCGGCGTTCATCGCGATGCGGGCGGTGCAGGCGGTTCGATGTTCATGCACGACTCCGTCGGACTCGGCACCCGTTTGACCGTGAGTGCGCCGCGCAATTTCTTTCCGCTGAATGAGACTGCTACGCACTCGGTTCTCGTTGCAGGCGGAATCGGCGTCACGCCTTTGCTGGCGATGGCGCGGCGGCTGAGTCAGCTCGGACGCTCGTGGGACTTCTATTACTGCGCCCGTTCGCCGGCCAAGGCGGCATTTCTCGCTGAACTGAAAGAACTTGCCGCGGCGAGCCATCACGCAGGCGCACTTCATTGCGTGTTCGACGGCGAACCCGGCGCGGCATCCCTGAATCTCGCCGATGTGCTCGCCACGCACCGACCCGATGCGGATTTTTATTGCTGCGGTCCCACGCCGCTGATGGATGCCTTTTCGACGACGTTTTCCGTGCTGCCGCCCGAACGCGTTCACCTCGAATACTTCAAGGCGCCGGCGGCTGACACCGTAATCGAGGCCGGCACGTTCACCATCACGCTGGCAAGGCAAGGCAAGACGCTGGTCGTGCCGCCGGACCAGTCGATTCTCGACGTGCTGAAAGAGAACGGCATCGCGATGCTGTCGTCGTGTCGACAAGGCATTTGCGGCACATGTGAGACCAAAGTCATCGAAGGCGTGCCGGATCACCGGGATCACGTGCTCACGCCGGAGGAACGTGCATCGAATCAGACCATGATGATCTGTGTATCCCGCTGCAAAGGCGAAGCGCTGGTTCTGGACATATAGCCCGATGGCGCGCGCTGGAGACCAACCGGATTGAATAAAGAATCGCCTGTTTTTATTTGATGAGAGAGCAATCGATATGACGAACCTCGCTGATATCAAGATCAATGTCGAGAAAGAAGAAAAGCCGGAACTCTACACTGCGATGCGCAAGTACTGGCATGCCGTCGCCTATTCCGACCAGTTGAAGGACAAGCCGCTCGGTGTCACGCTGCTGGGCGAATCGGTTGTCGTGGCGCGGCTCGATGGCGAAGTCCGCGCGATGCATGGACGGTGTCCGCACAAAGGCACCGCTCTCGCGCTGGGCAATGTCGTGGATGGCGCGATCGAATGTCCCTATCACGGCTGGCGATTCGACGGCGGCGGCAAGTGTGTCCGCGTTCCGGCGAGAGAAGAACTGACCGATGCGATGAACGTCTCGGTCGATTGTTACTACGCGGCCGAGCATGTCGGGATTATCTGGGTGGCACTCGAAAAGCCGATCGCACCGCTGCCGGAATTCCCGGAACTCACTGATCCGAGCTTCCGCGTTCAGCAAGGTCCGAACTACGAATGGGCGACGAGCGCACCGCGCCGGCTCGAGAACTTCGTCGATTTCGCGCATTTCCCGTATGTCCACGACGGCACCATCGGCGCACGGGACAACCCCGGCGTGGAGACGGTGAAGGTCTGGCGCGAAGGCCAGGTGTTGCGCTTCGACCGCAGCGGCTACCTGCCGCCCAATCCCGACCTCTATAAGTTCCTGTTCCCCGTGCGCGAAGCGGATAAGGCGACGCCGGTGAACGAATATCACGTCTTTCTCCCGGCGACAGTGCGAGTGAGTTTCCGCATGCCGAACAACACGCATTACGTGCTTTTCATGAGCCCGTCTCCGGTCACGGAAAACCTGACGCGCATCTTCTGGTGGCAGGCGCGCGACTTCCGCACGGATCCGTCCGAAGACAAGTTCTTCATGGAACTGGAAGACACGATTCTCGGCGAAGACAAGGCCATCATCGAATCGCAGCGGCCGAAGTGGTTCAGTTTCAACGGAGACACCCGCAACGATCGCGAGATTCCGGTGCGTGGCTCCGACATCGTCTCGATCGAGTATCGCCGCTGGCTGTTCGAGAACTTCACCGCTTCGAAGTGAGTTGAATAACCACAGTTAGTTTTTCTACATTCGGCTTGCATATTCAAGCATATCGGCAAGCTACCCCCGGACGGACGGCGACGCCATGACGTTGGCGCCCGTCAATAGAGAGGAGACAAAAAGTGAGTGTTCCGAACGTGAAAGAAGTCCCGGCATTTACCCGGGGCAATGAATTGGACGTGGAGGGTGAGGCGAGAGTGTACCGGTCGCTTCGCCACTTCTGGCATGTCGTCGCTTATTCGCACGAAGTCACCGACAAGCCCGTCGGATTACGATGTGCTCGTCTCCCGGGGTGTGCTGAGTTCGCGGCCGGGCTCCGGATACTTCGTCACTTCGCGCACCGCGCACGTGACGGCGCTGAGGGATATACCGCCCATACGAAAGGAAGCGGCTTGCGGCTCATGGCTGCCGGTCCTCGTGTGGAATCAGGATCCCGATCTGCTGCGAGTAGGTTCCGGCGTGCTTCCGCCCGAGTGGTGCAGCGAAAGCATGCTGTTACAGGCGGTCAAGCAGGCCATCAAGATGCCGGCTGAGCGTCTCGTCGGTTATGGTCATCCGCTCGGCTTCCCGCGTCTTCGCCAGCTGCTCGCCCGTGGTTTCACGGAGCGATTCTGTCCCGTCTCGCCGGAGCAGATCGTTCTCACGAACGGCGTATCGCACGGGCTCGACCTTGTCGCACGAACCATTCTGCAGCCCGGCGATACGGCCTTCGTCGAAGAGCCCGGTTACTTCAACACGAACCATCTCTTGCGCAACTACGGCGTGCGCATACTCGGCGTTCCGCGTGGATCGGACGGACTGAACGTCGATAAGCTCGCCGAGATGGCCGCGGAACACAGGCCCAAGGCCATCTTTCTCAGCTCGGTGTTGCAGAATCCGTTGTCGTCCACGTTGCCTGCTTCGCAGGCTTATCGCGTTGTCGCGTTGGCCGAGCAATACGATTTCCATATCGTCGAAGACGACATCTATCGCGATCTGGCATTGCCCTCGGATCCTTCATTGGCATCGCTGGATGGATTGAATCGCGTGATTTGCCTGGGTGGCTTCTCCAAGACCATCGCGCCATCCTTGCGCACAGGATTCATTCTTTGCCCGGATCATCTCGTGTCCGATATCGTCCGTACGAAGATGGCATGCGGCCTGACGACGTCGGAATTGAATGAGCGATGCATATTCGAGCTGTTGTCGGATCCGGGACATCGTCGTTATATCGATAGACTGCGGATGCGCCTTGCAAACGATCGCGAGCGCTTTCTCTCGTTTCTAGCGGAAGTCGGCATGACGCCTCTCGCGACGCCTCGTGGCGGACTCTTCGTGAGTGCGGGATGGCAGGTCAAACCCACTGCCCAGTTCAATGCGGAATCGATCACGGCGGAAGCGAAAGCTGCGAAGATTGCGCTCGTGGGAGGCGACCTGTTCATGCTCTCGCCATCCACGGATAGCGTCTGGTTTCGATTCAACGTTGCATATTGTGGGGCGCCGGAGTTGCTCTCCTTCCTGCGAAGCGTCTCCGCGCGTGCGCCGAACGCGTGAGCCGGTGCGCCCTCTTCAATGAAAGGCGCACACGGACTCTATGAGTTACCGCAATGCTTCCGCGTGATAGGCAATGTGCTCGCCGATGAAACTGCTAATGAAGTAATAGCTATGATCATAGCCGGGACGTAGATTCAATTGCAGCGGATGGTCTGCCGCTTCGCACGCTGCACGAAGCAATTGCGGTTGCAACTGGCCTTCGAGAAACTCGTCGGCCTCGCCCTGATCCACGAGCAGCGGCAAACGCTCGACCGAGTTCTTCAACAGTTCCACCGTGTCGTACTGCTTCCACGCCTCGCGATCTTCGCCGAGATAAGCACTGAATGCCTTTTGGCCCCACGGCACCTGTGTCGGCGCGACGATCGGCGAGAAGGCCGACACGCTGCGGTAACGGCCCGGATTGCGCAGTGCAATGGTCAATGCGCCGTGTCCGCCCATTGAATGCCCGCTGATTGCACGTGCCTGACTTGCAGGAAATTCCGCTTCGACGAGCGCCGGCAATTCATCCACCACGTAGTCGTACATGCGGTAGTGAGTTGCCCACGGCTCTTGTGAAGCGTTGACATAGAAGCCCGCTCCTTTGCCGATGTCGTACGCCGGATCATCGGGTACATCGTCGCCGCGCGGGCTGGTGTCCGGCGCCACGATGATGAGGCCGTGCTCAGCGGCGTAACGCTGAGCGCCGGCCTTGGTTACGAAGTTCTGCTCGGTGCAAGTCAGACCCGAAAGCCAGTACAGCACCGGGCATTTTTCTCCGCGCAAGGCCGCATCGGGCAAATAGAGACCGAACTTCATCTCGCAGCCGAGCGTCGACGATGCGTGTTTCCAGACTTCCTGGCGGCCGCCGTAGCTGGCGTGTTGCTCGATGCGTTCCATGATCAGGCCTCGCGATAGGTGCCCTTGGCCTTCGCCGAGTGAGCGGCCAGAACGTCCATCAAGGCGGGACTGAGGCAATCGTAGGGCTCGAGTCCCTTGTCACGCAGCGTCTGACGGATGTCGGCCATGGCAGAGGGCGGCGTGCCGCTTTCGATGACAGACGAAACGAAAGCTGCAAAGCCAGGACCATCCCAGCCGCTCTCATTCGACAGTTCGCTATGAATAAAGTCCAGCCCGTAAAAAGCGTGGTCCTTGTTCTCGATGCGTCCGTACAGATGCGTTCCGCAGGCACTGCAGGCGTGACGCTGAATCAACGCGCTTTCGTCCACCACCTTCAGCTTTTCGCCATGCGACGTCACCGCGACCTTCTCGCGCGGCACGACGCCCACGACCGAGAACAGCGCATTCGCAGGCTTCCAGCATTTGGTGCAACCGCACGCGTGATTGAACAACACCTGATTGTCGACGCGCACTTCGACTGGATCGTGGGCGCACGAACAGCGCAACGTACCGCCTGCAAAGTCACTGGCGCCCTTTTGAATGCCGCGATCGACGGAGGGGTGAATAAGTGTGGTCATGGTCTATCTCCTTTTCGGGTCTTTAATAGTCTTTAATAGTGAACGACAGTGCGAATCGACTTGCCTTCGTGCATCAGGTCGAATGCTTCGTTGATGTCGGTAAGTGGCCGTGTATGCGTGACGAAGGGCTCGAGCTGAATCTTTCCGGTCATTGCGTCTTCGACCATGTCGGGCAATTGCGAGCGTCCCTTCACGCCACCGAAGGCGGAGCCCAGCCATCGACGGCCCGTAACGAGCTGGAACGGACGGGTACTGATTTCCTGTCCCGCGCCCGCCACGCCGATGACGACCGACTGTCCCCAGCCCCGGTGCGCGCATTCGAGCGCGGCACGCATCACATTGACATTGCCGATGCACTCGAAGCTATGATCGACGCCCCAGCCGGTCATCTCCACGATCACTTGCTGAATTGGCTTGTCGAAGTCCTTCGGATTCACGCAGTCCGTTGCACCGAAAGCGCGCGCCAGATCGAACTTGCCGGGATTGGTATCGATTGCGATGATGCGGCCAGCCTCGGCGAGCTTTGCACCTTGAATCACAGCGAGGCCGATTCCGCCAAGCCCGAATACGGCCACGCTGTCTCCGGCTTGCACCTTCGCGGTGTTCTTCACCGCGCCCAGACCGGTGGTCACGCCGCAACCGAGCAGACACACCTGTTCGGGGTTGGCTTGCGGATTGATCTTCGCAAGCGACACCTCGGCTACCACGGTGTACTCACTGAAAGTCGAGCAGCCCATGTAGTGATAGATCGGCTGGCCGTTGTAGCTGAAACGCGTGGTGCCGTCCGGCATGACGCCTTTTCCCTGCGTCGCGCGCACGGACACGCACAGATTGGTCTTGCCCGACTTGCAGAAGAGGCACTCTCCGCATTCGGCGGTGTACAAAGGAATGACGTGATCGCCGGGCTTCACGCTGGTCACGCCTTCGCCGACTTCGACGACAATGCCCGCGCCTTCGTGACCCAGCACGGCGGGAAAGATGCCCTCGGGATCATCGCCTGACAGCGTGAAGGCATCGGTGTGACAGACGCCGGTGTGAGTGATCTTCACCAGCACTTCGCCCCGGCGAGGCGGCTCTACATCGATTTCGACAATCTCCAGCGGCTTTCCGGGCGCGAATGCAACGGCAGCTCGTGATTTCATGACGGTTTGGTTGGTGGAAGAAAAAGATTAGAGGACGGCGTATGCAGTCGCTTGGACGTGTGAGCGGATGTCATCTCACTCGTCGATTCAAAACATCTTGACGACGAGAAGAAATACCAATTGAATATCCGGCTCAAATTCGACGCTGCCTGAATAACTTCTGCTGCACCCGGCGATTCATACTGCCGGCACGCTCGAACGAAGTTTTCCGCGAAAGTATTGTCGGCAAACAGTGCACTGAACATGTGCAGTCGATATTTCAATCAGGCGGCCGTGACGGAGGCGAATACATGCCGGTTGCTGGCGCTATCTGTACAGATGCTCCGATGCCGAGTGTCCGGCGTACATCGAGCGTATAGCTACCGCTGTCCATGGCGCAGAGACACAGCGTGTGTTCACAATTGATTGACGCGTTCATTGTCTCGATCCATATTCGCCCACACCATGCCGCGATATCGTGATCGCACCGTTGACACATCGCGGTGCGTGTTGTCGCGTGAGCGGCTTTGACTGTCGGCCACTGGTCCTACGTGGCTCTCAGCATAGGATGCAAAAGATGACTCATGAAACCAACTCACTGCACGCGAATGGACGCGCGCGCGGTTCGACACATTGCCTGCGCTGTCAGGAAGCGCTGCCGGGTTCGCATGGCCGCGCGGGCGCTGTCGCGAGATCCGTCTGCGCAGAGACCGCTCACGCTGATTCGCAGCGCCGCGAGAGAGTCGAAGCGTTGCTGCGTCATGCGCTGGCAGCGGGTGAATTGAGGGTCGCCTATCAACCCGTGCTCGATAGCGTGTCGCACGAGACCGTGGGCGCCGAGGCGCTGTTGCGCTGGACCAATAGCGAACTCGGCGACGTCGAGCCCGACGAGTTCATACCGATTGCCGAAGAATCCGGGCTGATGAAAAGCATCGGTGACTGGGTGTTGCAACAGGCCTGTGCCGAGGCCGCTCAATGGCGTTCGACGGTTGCCCCGCGCCTGGTGGTCTCGGTGAACGTTTCGCCGGTCCAGTTCGACGAGGACCTTATGCAGCGCGTTGCCGCTTGCCTCGAATGGACCGGACTCGAAGCGTCGGCGCTTCAAATCGAAATCACTGAAGGCATATTGATGCCTGACGACACGGCCGTTCGAGCGACGATCAAGGCGCTGGCCGATCTTGGCGTGAAGCTCGCTATCGACGACTTCGGAACGGGTTACGCGTCATTGTCGGTCCTGAAATACTTCGCTTTGCACAATCTGAAGATCGACCGCTTATTCGTTGCGGATTTGCCCGACAGTCGCGATTCGATCGCGATCACGCGTGCACTCGTTGCGATGGCGCATGCGCTCGGCATGACCGTGACCGCCGAAGGCGTTGAAACCGCCGCTCAGGCCAGGGCGCTGCGAGAGTTGGGCTGCGACATGCTGCAGGGCTTTCTGTTCGGCCGCGCAACGAGCCCGGCGCAATTCGTCCGCATGCTGTCGTGATTAACGAAATGAATGAATCGACCTGTGCGTTTGCAGAGTCAGTTTGCCAAGAATAATTATTTTGTCATCGTGCCAAACGGAGACGGCGCGAATCAGGAGGAAATCATGTGTGATGCAGAACTTGTCGCGACACTGTTGAACCGCTGGGCCAGTCAGACCTGCGAAGAAGAATTCCAGGCTTACCTTGCGCTGCTGCGCGAAGGCAATCTACCGTTCACTCGCGAACTCGGTTACGTGGGTACGTATGGCATTCGCGATACGAACGCCTGCCGTACCGAGTCGCTGATCTTCCGCGATGGCTCGCGTGCGTTGCGCCTCAGTACGCCGAACAGCGCAGCGGGTTGGACGCGCTGGACCGCGTTGCAACCGCTCCCATGAAGCGCTCGGAATCACCACAGTGTAGATAGCACTCTCCCTCGATCTCTTGATCGAGGGGGGAGTGATTTGAAGGCAAACTTACTGGCATTCTCGCTGGAGTTAGTTCGCGAGATAGAAACGTCGATGCCGTGCGCATGGCTACGCCCCTGCACACGGCTTTGTCGCAGTTCGCGCGCCGTGTCCCCGACGCGCGCCTCGTTCAGTTCGGTAGGTTCACCGCATTCACACCGTCTCGACGACGCGGCCCGCGGCCTTGAGTTTGGCGTCGTCATAGACGCGGCGGCGCTCGACTTCGACCAGCACCCGTTTGCGCTTGATCGACTCCCAATGAATGCCCGCCCCCATCACGGAGACATAATCGTCGAAGCGGTGCTTCCGCGCGCGGCGAAAGAATTCAGGCCCGGGCAGCCCGTTGTAAAGCGTGAGCAACGCGCCATAATCAACGGCCGAAAGTTCGCCGAGCGAAGCTACTGCCTTTTCGAGCGCATCGTAGCGGGCCGCCAGTGGATCGTCCGGCCCGAACATCGCGTGAAAGCGTTGATAAGGCAGCAGCCTTTCGTGCTCGGCGGCGCGTCGCAAGGCCGAGGCAATGCGTTCAATGCGTTTTGCTTCCATGTTCCCCCTCCTCGCAAGAATCTTTCCGATAGTGGGGGCAAGATACCTTCGACGCCGGATCACCGGGAGGCATAGCGCTGATGAACGCATAAAGTGGCGCTAAACGCCGTAAGCGCTGAATACTTTGACCTGCGCGAAGTCATCGCGGGCGGGAACGCATTGGACCCGCGCTCACGATTGCGAGCCTTGATATAAGCGCGATATCGCTACGGCTTGACGAACTTGAGCGTCATGCGATCCGACTCGCCGATTGCGGCATAGCGTGCGCGACCGACATCGCCGCCCTCGTATGTCGGCGGCAGCGACCACACGCCGTGCGGATAATCCTTCGTATCTTTCGGATTCGCATTGATCTCACTGCGCGCGACGAGCACGAAGCCGGCCGCCTGCGCATGCTCGATGACGAACGCCTCGGTCACGTAACCCGAGTCGATCATCTGCTGGACCGTCGTTCCCGGCTTCGCGCGATGTTCTTCGACGCCAAGCTCGCCGCCATGCGTGAGCGCGCCGTAAAACGCGCGCAGGTTGGCATCGACCTGTCCGTCTTTGATCCAGTTGTGGATGTTTCGAAACGTGAACACGCGGTCGAATCGTTCGTGCGCGTCGAAGCCTTCGAACTGCCCTGCCTGCAATGTGCCGACGACCGTGTTTCCGTATAAGGCCGGCGCATTTGCGAGCTTGCGCCGATAATTCGCATCGGTTTCGCGGTCTTCTGCGGCAAGCTCGGCGGATGTGCTCAGATATTGCGCTTCATACAAGTGTCCGGAGTCGCGCAAGTAAGGCGCGAGTATGTCCGTGTACCATCCGCCGCCCGGCGCAATTTCCAGTACCGTTTGCGTCGGAGTGAGATCGAAGAATTGCAGTGTCTCTTTCGGATGGCGATACCCATCTCGCGCACGCGCGCGCTCGCTGCGTTGCGATCCGGCGATGGCCGCATCGAGCGACATCGCACTTGCACTTTGCGTTTGCGAATCACGCGATGTATCGCGGGACTGCATCGACGACGAGGCACAGCCCGTCACGGCGAGCGTAAGCAACGTGGCGGCAATGGCGAAACAATCTATCCGGTCGGGGCGACTGAGGTTCATGGCGATTGTTGCGAGGCTTGAGATACCGCACACGATACGCGTATTCCTGACCGTTTGCTTCGTTCGTGCCGGCAATCGACTTCCAGCATCATGAATTTGAAAGTCGCCTGTTATATTGCATGTCGTACGCTTCGGAGTCGATATGTTCGAGGGAATCTCGCTTGCGCCGTCGCTTGCATGCCTGCGTCATGGCGGTCCGCTTCGACGGCGGCTGTGTCTCTTCGCACTCGTCCTGAGCCTGTGGTCCGCGACCGTCGATGCCGGCGCGCGATGGCGAGTCGTCATTCTTCCGGGCGCCGATCCCACGCAGCCGGCCGTCGCCATTCAGATTCGCGCACTGCGCAGTGCGTTGACCGCTGCTGCGCCGGATGGCGTCGAGTTTTATACGGATTCTCTCGACGAATTGCGCTTCGACACGAATGATCTGACTCCGCAATTTCTCGCGCTTCTAAAGAAAAAATACGAAGACAAGCATATCGACATCGTGATCGGCATCGCCGATTTCGCGCTCGACTTCACCAGGCGCTATCACAACGACATCTGGCCGAATACGCCGGTTCTCATCACGAGCATCGACGAAAGCCGCATCGCGCGCATGCCGCCGGAGTTTGCCTATATCGCGTGGCACTTCGATGCGCACAGCACCCTCGCGCTCGCGGAAGCATTGCAGCCGCACGCGAGCAAGCTCGTCATCGTTTCCGGGAATACCGCCTTCGACGAATTCACCGCGCGCGTCGCGGAGCAAGCGGCGCGGTCGCGACAATCTCGCGAATGGACAGTGAGTTTATGGAGCGGACTCACGCTCGACGAACTGAAGACGCGGCTCGGCTCGCTCGATCCCGCCGACACGGCCGTGCTTTATACCACCATGTATCGCGACCGCGAGGGTCGAACTTTCTTTCCGTTCGAAGTGGTTGCACCAATGGCCCGTGCATCGCGCGCACCCATTTACGGCTGGTTTCCCACTTATCTCGACCAGGGGCTGCTAGGCGGCGCCGTCATCAGCTATGAACGCAACGGACGTCGCGCGGGGGAACTGGCTGCGTCTATCTTGTTGCGCAAGGTTTCGTCGAACGGTGCGACGTTGCCCGCCGAGCCATCGCGCTGCATCGTGGACCGCGCGCAAGCCGATCGACTCGGCATCCGTTCCGCTCTGATCCCGGACGAATGCGAGCAGATCAACGTGCCTGCCTCGCTCTGGAATCAATATCGCGGCACCGTTCTCTTTGCGCTTGCCGTCGTGGCATTGCAAGCTGTCACCATCACCGGACTGCTCTGGCAGCGTCGCAAGAGAAGGCTCGCGGAAGAGTCCGCCACGTTGCGCGCAAACGAGTTGGCAAGAGCCGCACGCATATCGTCCGCGGGAGAATTGAGCGCCTCCATTGCACACGAAGTCGGGCAGCCACTCGGGGCCATTCTCAGCAATGCCGATGCAGCCGGATTGATCCTCGAAAACCCGGAGCACGAGGTTTCCGAATTGCATCAGATTCTTGCTGACGTGCGTCGTGACGCGGTGCGTGCAAATCAGGTCGTGCAACGCTTGCGCGCATTGCTGAAGAAACAGCCTGTGGAATTCGTGTCACTCGATCTGAACGCCACCGTCGACGATGCGCTGGCGTTGCTCGCGCCCGAAGCGAGGCGCCGCCGTATCGCAATCGAATCGACGCTCAGCGCGGCTTGTCCGCTCATCATCGGTGATCGCGTGCAGCTTCAGCAAGTCATTCTGAATCTATCGGTCAATGCAATGGATGCCATGCAGGAGACGGAAGCCGCTAAGCGCGTATTGACGATATCGACGCGGCCAAGCGAGCACGGCGTCGAACTGATGGTTCTGGACCGCGGTCATGGCATCTCCGACGCAATCAGGTCGAAACTCTTCGATTCATTCTTCACGACCAAAACGCATGGCATGGGGCTCGGACTCTCCATTGCGCGCACGATCGTCGAAAGTCACGGCGGACGCATCGGCGCCGAACCGCGAGAAGGCGGCGGCTGCGCATTCACCGTGTGGCTGCCATGCGAGGAAAAGAGCCGACTGTTCGCGCCGCATCAGCATGTGTCCGATGCGGCGCGAGATCAGGCGTGAAGCGTTTCAAGGTTCGGCGATCGTGAACCAGAAATCGAACTTGTCGAAATTGCCGAGCATGTCCTTGAATTTCGCGGCGTCGCCGTCGATCCTGACCTGCCCCGTATCGGCAAGATTGCCGAGCTTGATCTTGCCGAGTGCGATGTCGTCGAGCGTCGTGCGGTTCAGCGTGACGGTGCCATCCGCGTTATCGATTTGCCTGTTTTTCCGGTAGTTCATCACGCCATTCTTGACCGTCAAAACATACTGCTCTTTCGTGTCGGGGAAACTCAGGTTATAGACATATGACTTGTCGGCCACCCTCGGTCCGTCGAGGTGAATGGCGAGGAAATCGAGGAACATGTCCGTCGTCATGCCGCGAATGATGTCGGGCGAACTCGTGTTGGGCGTCGCCGCCTTCTGCACGCCTCCGCGCAATTCCTGCGCGCCCGACAGATAGAAATTCCGCGCGGGTCCGGATTCGGCCTGATAGCCCAATTGCTCCAGTGCGTCCGCTTCGACATTGCGCGCTTCCCGGTTCTGCGGATCCGCGAAGACCACCTTGTTCCCGACAGTCGCGGCCCAGCGATAATCGCCCTGCCTGTAAGCGGCCCTCGCGGTGTCGATCATCTTGCGCGCACCGATCATCGCGACGTATTTCTTCGCTTCTTCCTCCGGCGGATAAGGATTGAAGTTCGCCGGATTGCCGTCCCAGAAGCCGAGATATAACTGGTATGTCGCGCGCACGTTATGCTTGAGGTCGCCGTAATATCCGCGATTGGCGAACTCTTTCGCAAGACTGTCCGGCAGCTTGAACTGCTCGGCAATCTCATTCATCGTCATGCCCTGATTGGCCATGCGCAATACCTGATCGTTGATGTACTTGTACAGGTCGCGCTGCTTCTCCAGATGTTCGACGACGCGTTGATTGCCCCATTGAGGCCAGTGGTGACTGCCGAATGAAACCACGGCATCGCTGCCCCACATGTCGATGGTTTCGTCGAGCGTGCTCGTCCACTTCTGCGCGCTGCGCACTTTGGCCCCGCGCAACGTGAGTAAGTTGTGAAGCGTGTGATTGGCGTCCTCGGCCAGATCGATCGCCTTGAATTGCGGGAAGTAGAACAGCATCTCGGCGGGCGCTTCGGTGCCGGGCGCCATCTGAAACACCATGTCGATGCCGTCGATAGTCAATTTTTCGCCGGTCTTCGAAATGATCTTGTTCGGTGCGAAAAGCGTAATGGTGCCGGCCGCGGTCGTGAGTCCGAGACCGCCGCCGACGGTGCCTTCGGGGTTCTTGGGCAGTAGATTCCCGTACATATACGACGCGCGCCGGCTCATCACGTTGCCGGCGAAGACGTTCTCGCTGACGGCTTCCTCCATGAAGCCCTCCGGCGCCACGACGGGCACCTTGCCCGATCGCGCGTCCGCTTCATCCACGACCGCGCGAATGCCCGCGAAGTGATCCACATGTGAGTGCGTGAAGATCACACCGGTCACGGGCAGCCGCTCGACCTTTTCGTTGATGAGATCGAGTGCGGCCTTCGCGGTCTCGGTGGAAGTCAACGGGTCGATGACCAGCCATCCCGTCTTGCCGCGAATGAACGTCATATTCGCAAGGTCGATATTGCGCACCTGATAGATGCCGTCCACCACCTTGAAGAGTCCGCGTACCGAGAGCAATTCCGACTGTCGCCATAAGCTCGGATTCACCGTGGCAGGCGCGGGGCCGGTCTGATGCAGGAAATCGTACTGAGAAAGATCGATGACCGTATTGCCCGCGCTACCCTTGATGACCGCGCTCGGCAAGTCGGCGATGAATCCGCGACGCACGTCGTCGAAATCCTGAGTATTCGAAAACGGCAAGTAACTCGCGACCGCCTGATTCGCCTTTTGTGTCGCGTCGGTGGCCTGGTTGGGCGCGGCGCTTGCCATGGTCGTCGCTGCATCGATGATGACGGCAAGAGCAACCAGCCAGCTTGATGTCCTGGACATGCTCGACCCCTGTTGGTGTGAACGACGCTACGAATATTTCACGCGTCGTTCGGTGCGCACCATAGGGATATTGGGCAACCGTTGCTGCCCTTCGGGGCAATGGCCGCTCGCAGAAACGAATTGCCCTCGAGGGCAATCGCATTGCCCGACATCCGGATTGCGCGGACGGTCTTCACATGGCAGATTTCCACGACAAGCCGCTCACCGGCAGCGCACCACTGAACGCTAACGGTCGAGGATTGGAAGGGGGAACGCGTGCGACAACTGGTTAGCCATCCGGTCAGCTTCCTCGTGCTTTCCTTGATCCTGATGTCGGCGGCCGCCTATCTGGGCGCCAGGCTACGTCGCGCCCGGCCCATGGCCGATGACATGCGCGAGGACTTCGGCATCGTGCAATCGGCTGCGCTTACGCTGCTTGCACTGGTCATCGGCTTCAGTCTTTCCATGGCGGTGGGGCGTTACGATCAACGCAAGAACCTCGAAGAAGAGGAAGCGAACGCAATCGGCACGGAAGTGCTGCGCGCGGAGCTGCTTCCCGCCGCGCAGGCGTCGGCCATCCGCACGCTCCTTGCGCGATACACCGCTCAGCGAATCAGGTTCTATCAGACCGCCGACGGCGATGAACTGCAGCACATCAACGCGACGACAACTGAATTGCAAACGCAACTGTGGACCGAAGCCCGCTCCGGCGCGAGCGCGCAACCGAGTCCGCTCTCGGCGCTCGCCATCAGCGGAATGAACGATGTCATCAACACACAAGGCTATACGCAAGCGGCCTGGTGGAACCATATTCCCGCGTCGGCATGGGCGCTGATGGTCATCATCGGCTTCTTCTGCAATGTGTTGATCGGCTACGGCACGCGGAGTACGAATCCGGGCCGGCGATTTCTCTTGATCATGCCGCTGATCGTTTCAATTTCGTTCACACTCATTGCGGACATAGACAGTCCACGCAACGGACTCATTCGAGTGAGTCCGCAAAATCTCATTTCAACGTCAGCTTCGATTCCGAATCAGTAACTGCATCGGCTCGATTGTGGTATTGATAAATGAGAAACGATTCGACAGCCATGACAACATGGCGACGATACGAGGGCTCGAACGTTGATCGATCATGCCGATGCTGTCATCCACGTGGTGGACGACGACGAAGCCATGCGCACTGCCCTGTCGCGCCTGCTGAAGTGCGCCGGCTACACGGTGCATGTGTATGCGAGCGCAGGCGACTTTCTCGTGGCAGAACACGGACCTTTGCCGGGCTGCATGCTGCTCGACGTGGAGCTTCCGGGGCCGAGCGGTCTGGATTTGCAACATGCGTTGCAACGCCGCGAGAAGCCGCTTCCCATTATTTTCATTAGCGCCTATCGCGACATTCCCAGAACGGTCCTTGCAATAAAGGCCGGCGCGAGTGACTTTCTTCTCAAACCCATCGACACGCAGGCACTGCTTGCAGCCATCGAAAGCGCGCTTGCTGCAAATCAGGGCGCATTCGCAGAACCGGCATCGCCGCAACAAGCTCATGTTTCACTCAGCGACCGCGAAGCATTCGTTCTTCACGGCATTATCGAAGGCAAGCTGAACAAGCAAATCGCGGCGGAACTCGCGCTAAGCGAACGCACGATCAAATCGTGTCGTGCGGAAATCATGCGCAAGTTCGGCGCGCACTCGCTCGCTGAACTCGTCCGACTCGCGGACCCGTTCGTTCGAAAGCACGCTGGCCCGCTGAGTCCTTCTTGCCCTCAAGGGCAATCCGGTTGCCCCACGTCCCGATAGCAGCGCTGCTTTCCCCGCACGACACTTCAGGTATCTCACCATGGCTGGCCATGAGCGATACCAGAAATACGATCGTCATTGTCGAAGACGACGATGGCCTCCGACGCGCACTTCAACGCCTGCTCAAACTGGCCGGATTCGACACGCTCGCTTTCGAAAGCGCCGAAGCCCTTCAGGCGGCGAATGTCGTCGAGCGTGCCGGGTGCCTCGTTCTGGACGTTCAACTTCGCGGCATGTCCGGACCGGCACTCTACGAACAGCTAGGCGCGTCGCGGCCGCCGGCCGTGTTCATCACGTCGCACGACAATGCGAGCACGCGCCACGCGGTTGCCCGGGCAGGCGGCGTCGAGCTGCTCATCAAGCCGTTCGCGGGCACGGACCTGCTCGAAGTGATCGCGAGGACGGGCCGGTCCTGACCGCGCTGACGCTTGCGTGTCTGCTGCTACATGGGCAGAAGACAATCGCGATCTTTCATATGAATATTCGATCGGCGCCATCGACCACGGCCTCGGACCTCGAACTCGCGCAGACATTCGCGGAGACAGCCGCCATCATCATTTCGCGCGATGTCAACGCGGGCGCCACGGAGTCCGCTCGCGTGTAGTGCCGCTTAGGGACTATCGGCCAGCGATACGCGCCGATCCCGTTCCGACAACTTGAGCGCCTCCCACCCCAGATCGGCGAAGCACGGACCTTGCGTCGCTTCGCTGAATTTCACGTCGTTGTGTTCGGCGTTCCACTCCAGTATCACAACTTTCCCGTTGGAATCCACAGTCAGATCCCAGCCGATACAGCGCGCGAACGGCACCTTCGCATGAAGCTCGACGACCTTGTCGGCGCATGCGGAAAACGCGGGCAACGTCAGACCTTCGAAGGCGACTTTCGAATCGGGATGCGCGTGGGCGTCGGTCCAGTCGCTCAGATAGCCCTTGCTGAAGAGGCGTCCGGTCGCGAGGTCGATGGGGACGCACACTTCGCTGTCGGGGCGGATATACGTGTCGGCGGCGCGGCCCAAACGCAGGAAACAGGCGCGCAACGAGACGTGGCCCGCATCGTCGACGACGGTGGTCAGGCGCACCGTGGCGACCGCCTTCGATGCGAACTGGTCGAACCATGCGTGCTGCACGATGAATCGTTGCAGCACGCCATTGCCCAGCTGACGGATGCGCGCGACATCGAACTCTTTGCGATTCATCAGAAAGACGCCCTTGCCCTGCGAAGTCTGATCGAGCTTGACCGCGACGCTGTCCGTGCTGCGGAACACGATGTTCGCGACTTCCGAATCCGGAATCGCAATATGATCGGCGGTATAGAAAATACCGTTCACGTAGTAGGCGAGATCGGGGAACGCGTCGTCGCGAAAGAGGAGCCGCGCAACGGGCTTGAGGTGCGAGACCTGACCGTAGAGTCCCTTCAGCTTCGGCACCACGACCCAGCCGTAATAGTTATCGGGAATCCAGCCTTCCTTGAACTTGCCGCTCAGCGCCGTATAGACGTGCAGCCACGGCGCGTAACACGCGTCGCCGAAAACATCGGATGCGTAGGCATCGGCGAGCCGCAATTGAGCGGGGTCCGTTCTTCCGTGCTTCTCTTCGATCGCGCGGCGGATCATTCGGGCCTCGACGCCATGCCTCCAGTGAAACCGGCGGGACGAGAGATTCCGCCATGAAACTTTGACTAAGGTCTTGACCTGCTTGGGTGACATAGTGCGGTCCGTTTAGATGTTCTTCGTGCCAGCATCGACGTTAACCAGTGCGGTCTTATCAAGCGCTTAATGAAGCAAAACTTGGCGGATAAGCGCTGCGTTTTGACGCCGCGTTGATTGATTTACCTTGCTAATTCACTACATCACCATTTCGTCGTAAGCAATACGACAGACGCGACCGGGAAATAGGCGATGTTGTCAGACGATAGGCGGCTGTTGCGCCCCTATGCGTGGCCTATAATTTTTTTGCATCTGGCGCGAGCGTTAAGCGCCAAGTGCCAACTGGAACGCGAAACATTCAAACGATGTTCCTTCATCCGCGGCGTTGTCACGCGAGCGCCCATTCTTAGGCGCCATGCCGCCTTGTCTTCCTTCGTCTTTGCGTCTTTATGCACGCATGGAAAATCCGGCGCACGCCGTGTCGCGCAGGCCGTCCTTCGCGGATCGGCACGATGCACGCGTGCGGCAGATTCACTTCACTTCGAGAGGACAACATGGCCACTTACATCATGCTGCTCAACTGGACCGATCAGGGCGTGCGTACCGCGAAGGACACCGTCAACCGGGCGCGCGCATTCCGCGAATCGAGCAAGGCGATGGGCGTAACCATCGGCGCAATGCACTGGACGCTCGGCTCCTACGATCTCGTTGTCACGTTCGACTCACCCGACGACGAAACGGCAACACGTCTCGGACTGGCGCTCGGCGGCATAGGCAACGTACGCACAACGACGATGCGCGCTTTCGGCGAAGACGAGATGGAGCGCATAGTCGGCGGACTGAAGTAGATGCAAAGGGCGCACGCACGCGGGCGCTGCGCCAGTGTATCGTTGCTCACCTTCGCCTTGTATTGAACAAGGCATTTACGTGAGCCAACGCACCATGGAAGCAAACATGTCGGCGCGCAATCGACGCGCGGGCACGGCACTTGAAGTGCTTCTGGTCTTTTTAAAACTCGGATCGACGTCGTTCGGCGGACCTGTCGCGCACATCGGCTATTTTCGCCGTGAGTTCGTCGAGCGGCGTCACTGGCTCAACGATGAAACGTTCACCGATCTCGTCGGCCTTTGTCAGTTCCTGCCGGGACCGGCGAGCAGTCAGGCGGGCTTCTCCATCGGCTTGCTGCGTGCGGGCTGGCTCGGCGGCATTGCGGCATGGTGCGGCTTCACGCTGCCATCGGTTGCGCTGCTGATCGGCTTTGCAAGCATTGCTCCGTCGATGGCCGGCCCTTTCGGCAGCGGCCTGATTCACGGGCTGAAGCTCGTCGCGGTTGCGGTCGTTGCGCAAGCCGTGTGGGACATGGCGCGGCGCTTGTGTCCGGATCATCGGCGGGCGGGAATCGCGCTCGCGACGATCGCCCTCCTCGCCCTCATCGACACCGCTTACGCGCAACTCATCGCTATCTTGCTGGGCGCGCTGCTCGGCGTTGCAATGTGCAGGACGAACGCACCGGCAAGTATCGCAACGACGCACGAGCACACGCATGAGTTTCGCGTGTCGCGTCTTGCAGGCGCACTCGCGCTCATTCTCTTCTGTGCGCTTCTTTTCGGGCTGCCGGCACTCGCGTCGCTCGATTCAACGCATACGGTCCGGATATTCGATGCGTTCTATCGCTCGGGCGCGCTGGTCTTCGGCGGCGGTCATGTCGTGCTGCCGCTTCTTCAGCAGGCAACCGTGGCGACGGGCTGGGTGTCGTCGAGTGCGTTTCTCGCAGGGTATGGCGCAGCGCAGGCCGTTCCCGGTCCGCTCTTCACCTTCGCTGCGTTTCTCGGCTGGACCATGACCGCGATGCAGAGTCACTTCTACGGCGCGCTGCTCGCGACGGCCGGCATCTTTCTGCCCGGCCTGCTTCTCGTGCTTGCCGCATTACCGTACTGGCAAGCGTTGCGCGCGCGTCCTTCCATGGCCGCTGCGTTATCGGGCGTGAATGCGGCCGTCGTGGGACTCCTGGCGATGGCGCTCTACTCGCCTGTCTGGACCAGCGCGATCAACACGAAGTACGACTTCGCGATTGCCGTCACTGGTTTCTTTCTTCTGACACGCTGGAAGGTTCCGCCGCTCGTCGTGGTCGTTCTTTGCGCATTCGCCGGTATTGCCGAAGCGGTCATGCGTTGAAACGATGCTTTATTTATGGATCGCCGAGCGAAGCCGCTCGACCTGCCTATCCGACACCGGCCTCGCATGATTACCCCATGTGCCTCGGATGAACGTGACCACGTCTGCAATCTGACTCGACGTGAGTTGATCGTGAAAGCCCGGCATCTTTTGCACGGCGGGTCCGGTCTCGGTCGCCGGACTCTTGCTTCCTTCGATGACGATACGCATGACGGAAGTCGGATCATCCGACAGCACCGCCGGATTGCCCGCAAGCGCCGCTGCCTTGCCCGGTTGCCCGCTTCCGTCAGCCTGATGACAACGCGCGCAGAACGACAGATACACGCCGGCTCCGGGCAATTCCTTCTCGCCGGTCTTCAGGCTTCGTTCGGTCTGCACTCTGGCGTGCGCGTTGTTGTCGTAACTGCCGTACGTGTGCTGCGGCGGCAGTGACTTGAGATACACCGCTATCGCGTTCAAATCGCCATTCGTCATGTATTGCGTACTCTCTTCGATCGCAGGCGCCATCGCACCAAAGGCGATGGCGCCTGCGCCGTGTCCCGTGCGCAAGAAATCGACGATGTCCTGTTGCGACCAGCGCCCCAATCCGCTTCCCGGATCGCCTGTGAGATTCGGCGCCAGCCAGTGATCGTTCGCGCCGCCAGTCAGATATAGCGGTGACTTCTCGCTATAGCCGAGTTCGTTATATGCGGGGCCGCGCGGCGTGTGACATGCGCCGCAATGTCCGAGACCTTGCACGATATAAGCGCCGCGATTCCATTGCGCGCTCTGCTTCGGGTCCGGCGCGTATTCATCGTGATTGCCGAACGCGAAGTTCCAGAACAGCATGCCCCAGCGCTGATTGAACGGAAACGGCAGATGCGTCTCCGGCGCGCGTTTCGCCGCAGGCTTGAGGCCGTGCATGGCGTAGGCATAGAGCGCGGTCACGTCGTCATCGGTCATATGCGCGAACGACGCATAAGGCATCGCGGGATAAAGCCGCTTGCCGTCGCGACGCTTGCCATAGCGGATCGCGTCCGAGAATTCCTTCAACGTATAGCGTCCGATGCCGTACACCGGATCGGGCGTGATATTGCTGGCATAAATCGGGCCGAACGGGGAATTGACCGCCATGCCGCCACCGAGCGGCGTGTGATCCGCGGCATCGTGACAGGCCGCGCAATCGCCGACCTTCGCGAGATATTCGCCGCGTGCGATGAGCTTCGGGTCACTTGCCATCGGCGATTGCGCGGTGATGTCGCGCGGAAGATGATCGTCCGCGCTTCCGCTGCATCCGGCGAGCACCGTGGCCGCTGCGAGCAGCATCGAAGCGATAAGGCGTGTCGAGCTTCTTGGCGCGTTCATATCAATGCCATTGACTGCAAGAGACGAGAAACACTTCCGCAAGGATCGTGAACGCGACTCCGACGACGAATCCGCAACCGATCAACGCACTGCATAACGCAATAAAACGCTTGCGGCTGATTTCCTCTTCTTCGCGAGGCGGCTCTTCTTTTAACTCACTGTCTTTCGTCCGCTCCTTCATGCGTTGATGTTTCTTATGCAGAAAGATGAAGCCGTGGAAAGCAAGCGCCGCGCATACGAAGGAAATAAGCAGCGCGACGATGGATGTCGCCCATAACCAGGCGTGCATGTGCGCCACGCCGGGCGAGTCGAGCGGCACGGTCGAATCGCACGTTTGCGCGGAAATCGTTTCGGAGACGATCACCTGCAAGAGCCACGCGCCCGGCGAAATGAAGAAGCCGGCGCCCGCGCACCATGCAAGGCGGCGCTTCTCGGCGTGAGTGAGTTTCAGCGCGTCGGGTGCGGAGCCTTGCATCAATGGCCCCTTAGCCAGAACGGCGTCACATAAAGCGAAGTGAAGATGAAGAGCCACACGACATCGACGAAATGCCAGTACAGCCCGCCGATTCGCATGGCCGCATTGCGCTCGGCATCGAAATAACCTAGCGCGATCCATGTCGCGAGCAACACCAGAATCACGATGCCGACGAGCACGTGCGCCAGATGGAAGCCGGTGATCGTGTAGTACAGAGAGCCGTAGAGATGGGCGCTCACACCATATGAATGATCGTGCCATTCCTTCATCTGAATGCCGACGAAGAGACACCCGAGCAGAATGGCGATAACCATCAGCCAGAACGCCGGACGCGTGCGGCTCTTCTTGAGCGTGCGTTCGGATAGCCACGCGAACACACTGCTCAATATCAGCACCGCCGTACTCATTGCGCCGATGCCGATCTTCGGCATGCCTTCGGGCGGCCACGCGAGTTGCGTCTGCGATTGCGAATAGAAGTAGCCGAAGATGAGATAACCGAAGAGGCTCGCCTCGGTCACGACGAGCGCGAGCACGCCCCACCATCCGCCCGAATGTTCGCCCGCGCTGCCGACGGGAAGTGCGTCCCGCTTCTTCGCGCTGCGCGCCGGCGTGGTCTGTTCCGCTTGGGGCGGTTCGCGCTGCGCGAGCGATCGACGCGGCCACATCCATGCAATCAGCGTCGCGCCGCTCGCGGCGAATGCGGCGAGCGTCATCGAGGGCGATCGCAGCAGCATGCCGAGAAACGTCAGCGCGGTGAAGAGTCCGAGGAAGAACGGAGACCATGCGTCGTCCGGCATCTTGAGAATGACGTCGGGCTTGCCGGTGAACGGATGCACGCCGAGCGACTCGCGCCCCTGATGAAGCAGATAGCCTTCTTCGAGACTCGAACTCCGTCCCGAAGGCTGCAACCGATCCTCCCACATCGGATGACGCGACTCGACAATCGGCAGCACCGCGAAGTTGTACGGCGGCGGCGGCGAAGGCAGGGACCATTCGAGGCCGGGCGCATCCCACGGATTCGGCGGCGCGATCTTCCCGCGCCTTGCCGAGACGAGCGCATTCACCGCGAACACCAGTACGCCGACGCCCAGCAGGAAAGAACCGATCGTCGTGATGAGATTCGACGTGTCCCAGCCCATGCCGTCCGGATACGTGTAAATGCGGCGCGGCATGCCGAGAAGGCCCGAGATGTGCATCGGAAAGAAGCCGAGATTGAAGCCCACGAAGACGATCCAGAATGCGATCTTCCCGATGGTCTCGTTCATGAGCCGCCCGGTGAATTTCGGAAACCAGTAAGTGATGCCGCCGAAGACGGGAAACACGTTGATACCGAGCAGCACGTAATGCAGATGCGCCACGACGAAGTAAGTTTCATTGAGTTGCCAGTCGAGCGGCACGGCGGCCGTCATCACGCCCGACACGCCGCCGATCACGAACATCAGCACGAAGCTCGCGAAGTAGAGGAACGGCACGGTGAACACGGGGCGGCCCATCCATATGGTCGCGATCCATGCGAAGACGGCGACCGCGCTCGGTATCGTGATGAGCACGCTCGCCGCGCCGAAGAATGCGAGCGCGAGCGGTGCGATGCCCGTGGCGAACATGTGATGAATCCACACTTCGAAGCCGATGATCATCGTGGCGACCGTCGACATCGCGACCGCCGCGTATGCAACGAGCGGACGCCTGCTGAATGTCGGCAACGCATCGGAGACGATGCCCATCGCCGGCAGCACGACCACGTAGACCCACGGATGCGCGAACATCCAGAAGAGGTGTTGCCAGAGCAACGGGCGGCCGTCGGCGGCGACATCGAAGAAATGCGTGCCGATATTGCGATCCATCCATAGCAGGAAGAACGCGAGGCTCACGGCAGGCACGGCGAGCAGGTTCGCGAACGAAACCGTCAGCGTGCCCCATACGATGATCGGCAGCCGGTCCACCGACATGCCCACCGCGCGCATGCGAAACAGCGTCACGACGAAGTTCACCGCGCCCACGGTCGTCGAGATGCCGAGCAGCACCATGCCGAGCGAATAGACATCGATGTTCGGGCCACGGCTATATTCGAGCGATGACAGCGGCACATAGTTGAACCATCCCGCATTGGGCGCCTGACCGAACGGGAAACTGCAATACAGAAACACGCCTGCGAACAGAAACACCCAGTACGAAAGCGCGTTGAGGCGCGGGAACGCCATGTCGCGCGAACCGAGCATGAGCGGCCACAGGAAGTTGGCGAATCCACTCAGCACCGGCAGTGCGTAGAGAAAGATCATCGTCACGCCGTGCATCGTGAATAGCTGCGCGTATTGATCGGGCGTGAGCAGCGTTTCGTTGGGCCGCGCGAGTTGCAGACGCATCAATAGCGCTTCCACGCCGCCGATCAGCAGAAACACGAACGCGGTGACGATATAGCGCAAGCCGATCTTCTTGTGATCGACCGTCGTGATGAAGCCGCGCCAGCCCGATTCGCCTTCCCATATCTCGCGCAAACGCTTTTCATCTTCGGAACCTTGCGGCACGCGGCCGAAGTCTGGCTCTCGCCGGAACGCGACGCGGTCCGTCTGCTTCATGCTGCGATCGCTCGTTGCGGACATCGTGTCTTCCTTACCTGAGAGCAGCGAGATACGCCGACAGATCCCCCGCCTCGGCGGGCGTGAGTTTCATGTCGGGCATGAGCGTTCCGGGCTTGATCTCCTGCACGTGCTGAACCCAGTTCATCAGATTGTCCGGCGTATTGACGACCGTGCCCGCCGCAATGAGTCTGCGCGACAGCACGTGCGTGAGATCGGGCGCCTGCACGCCCGCGGCCTGGCTGCCGCGCACCGTATGACAGCCCGCGCAGCGTTCCTCGAAGAGCTTCGCGCCGCGCACGGCCTGCACGGTGGATGGCGCACGCGCCGGCGCGCGCTGCGCGGTCAACCATCGTTCGAATTCCGCTTGCGGCTGTGCATAGACCTCGAAAGCCATGTGCGCGTGCTGCAAGCCGCAATACTGCGTGCATTGCCCGCGAAACACGCCCGGGCGATCCGCCTGAATCCACTGTCGGTTCACGACGCCCGGTATCGTCTGCGTCTTGCCGGACAGCTCGGGCACCCAGAAGGCGTGAATCACGTCGGCGCTCTTGAGTTGCACGAGCACGGGAACACCTACCGGAATGTGCAGTTCATTGGCGGTCGTGAAGTGAGTCGGGCCGTCGCCGTAGTCGACTTTCCACCACCAGTCATAAGCGGTCACGGTGACGGTGAGCGCGGGCGTGCGCGGCGGATCGGCGACCTCGGCCAGCACAATCAGCATGTAGACGCCGATGCCCAGCAACGCGACCGTTGAAATAGCGGTGCCGACATAGACGAAGCTCACGCCGCCTTTCGATGTCAGCGCGCGCGGGTCCTGCTGCCTGCGACGCCGGAACATGGCGATGATCAGCATCGCCGCGATGACGAGACACACGAAACAGCAGATGGCCGTGAGTATCCAGTCGAGGCGCAGCACCGGATGCGCAGCCGGTCCCTTGCTGCGCAGAAAATACGCGAGCGGCGTCGATTCGTGCGCCACCAATTCCTGACTCGCCGATGCTCCGTTGCCGGCCCACGCGCACAAGGCGTACAGCGCGACCGCGCACGTCGCGCCGAGCCGGCATGTCCATGCCGAAAGCCGGCGTATCGCAATCACATTCGCTCCTCGATGCCACGCTGGAGCACGCGAGATAGCAGTCCTCATACCTGCATGCATCGGCGCGTTCATTGCATCAGGCAAGCCGCTTCGCGAATGCTTTCGAGCGCATTGAAAAGGGCTTACGCGTTCACCAATTTCGCAAAGGCTTCCCTGACGTCCGCGCAGAACGTCTCGGCCACGACGGGCATCGGCTGCGATGCGTTCGTCACGATATAAAAGTGGTCCTGCACGGCGGGCGCGAAGTCTCTCACCGCGACGCGCTGCTGCGCATAAGCGGCGGTGACGGGATCGATCAGCGCGACGCCCGCGCCGTTCGCGACCAGCGCGACGATGGCTTGCGACAGTTGCGCTTCGATCACGAGATCGCGAGACACGCCCGCTTCCACGAACACGCGATCGATGGCGCTGCGTGCATCGAAGCTCTGCGGAAAGGAGATGAAGCGCTCGCCGCGCAGATCGGCGGGGCGCAACGACGCACGCCGCGCGAGCCGATGCCCGCGCGGCAGAATGCATCGCATTTGAGCATGGGTGAGCCGCTCGCTCTTCACGGCCGGATGCGGGATAGGCTCCGCGATCAGCCCGACATCGCACTGGCCGGACGCGACTTTCTCCACGACCGTCGTTGCGCTATGCGCGAGCAGATTGACGTCGATGCCCGCGTGACGCTCGACGAAGCGCGCGATCACCGCCGGCAGCAGATCGAGCGCGACAGCAGGCGAACCCGCCACCCGCAGCGACCCGCGCCGCATCGCGCGAATCTGCTGCGCCGCGAGCGCGATGCGGTCCATGCCGACGAACGCGCGCTCCACTTCTTCGAACAGCACGCGCGCCTCGGCGGTCGGCGAAAGGCGGCCCTGCTGGCGGTCGAACAGCACGAAGCCGACGCGGCTCTCCAGGTCGGCAATGAGCCGGCTCACGGCCGGTTGCGAGATATGCAGCGAGTCGGCGGCGCTCGTCACCGTGTGGCGCAGCATCACGGCGCGAAAGGCTTCGATCTGGCGAATCTTGAGTCCGGTGGTATCCATAACATTGGATTATAGGCGACCCAAGAATCGGTATTTGACGCGGAATTTTGCCTCGCCCAAAGTGGCTGCCGGACTCATCAAACAGGCAGGAAAAGCATTCGATGCAGCACAAGCAGGCCCATAACAAGGCAGGCCGTTTCGATGTCGTCGTCGCGGGCGGCGGGCTCGTCGGCATGGCGATCGCGTATGGCATCGCCCGCACGGGCAAGCGCGTGGCCGTATGCGACGGCGCGGACTCGGCGCATCGCGCGGCACGCGGCAATTTCGGGCTCGTCTGGGTGCAAGGCAAGGGCGGCCGATGCCTGCCCTACGCGCAATGGTCGCGCGAATCGTCGGAACGGTGGAGCGCATTCGCCGCGCAACTGCTGCGCGAAACCGGCGTCGATGCGGGCTTCGAGCGGCCCGGCGGCATCGAGTTGTGCGAGACGGCGGAGCAACTCGAGACCGGTCGCCGGCTGCTCGAATCGATCCACGCGCAGGACGCTTCGCTCACCTACGACGTGCTCGACATGAAGGCGTTGAAGGCGCGCGTGCCGTCTGCATCGGATGCGCTCGCGGGCGCGCTTTACTCGCCGCACGACGGCCACGCGAGTCCGCTCTACACGTTGCGCGCCCTGCAGCAGGCGTTTCAACTTCACGGCGGCACGTATCTGCCGCGCAACGAGGTGCGCGAGATTCGTCCGCATGCGGGCCGGTTCGAGATCGACACGGCGAACGGCACGCTCGAAGCAGAACGCGTGGTGCTCGCGGCGGGACTCGACAACGGGCGGCTCGCGCCGATGGTCGGCATGCACGCGCCCATCACGCCGTTGCGCGGGCAGATCATGGTGACGGAGCGGCTCGCGCCCTTCCTCGACTATCCGACGCTCGTCGTGCGTCAGACGCCCGAAGGCTCGGTGCTGCTCGGCGATTCGGCGGAACAGGTCGGCTTCGACGACGGCCAGACGCGCGCCGTGATGGCCGATATCGCGCGGCGCGCACGCACGGCGTTTCCGCTGCTCGCGCATGCGCGCATCGTGCGGTCGTGGGGCGCGCTGCGCATCATGACGCCCGACGGCCTGCCGGTCTACGAGGAATCGCGCGCGCATCCGGGCGCGTTCATCGCCATCTGCCATAGCGGCGTGACGCTCGCCGCCGCGCATGCGGACGTCATCGCGCCGTGGATCGCGGGCGGCGACAAGCCCGCGATTCTCCATCCCTTCGTCGCCACACGTTTTTCGAATCCGACCGATGCCCACGCTCTTTGAATCCCTCGGCGTCATGCCGGGCAGCACGACTCGCACGATCCGCATCGACATCGACGGCGTCGAGCGGCAAGTGCCGCCGCACTATTCGGTCGCCGCCGCGCTGCTCGAAAGCGGCGCCGCCGCGTGCCGCACGACGCCCGTGAGCGGCGCGCAGCGCGGCCCGTTCTGCATGATGGGCGTGTGCTTCGACTGCCTCGTCGAAGTCGATGGCGTGCCGAACGAGCAGGCGTGCATGACGCGCGTGCGCAACGGCATGCGCGTGCGCGCGATGACGGGCAAGGCGAGGCTCGCATGACGCAACTGAAGTGCGACCTGCTGATCGTCGGCGCGGGGCCGGCGGGCATGTCGGCGGCGATCGAAGCGCGGGCCGCGGGCCTCGATGTCGTCGTCGCGGACGAAGGCGAAGGGCCAGGCGGTCAGATTTATCGCGATGCCGCGCAGTCGCCGCTCGCCGATGTCCGCGTGCTGGGCGACGACTATCTCGCGGGGCGGACGCTCATCGAACGTTTCAATGGCAGCGGCGCGAAGCATCTCGCGCGATGCGTGGTCTGGCAGATCGCGTTCGAAAACCGCGAGGTCATCGCGATGCTCACGCGCAGGCCGCACGACGGCCACGGCGGCACGCTCGAAGTGGCGGCGCGCGCGGTGCTCGTCGCGACCGGCGCGCAGGAGCGTCCGTGGCCCGTGCGCGGATGGACGCTGCCCGGCGTGATGGGCGTGGGCGCGGCGCAAACGCTGCTGAAGTCGTCGGGGCTCGCGCCATCACAGGATGCGGTGCTCGCGGGCAGCGGGCCGCTCTTGTGGCTCTTCGCGTCGCAATTGCTGAATGCGGGTCGCCGCGTGCGCGCCATTATCGACACGACGCCGCGCGGCGCGTGGCACGCCGCCCTGCCGCACGCGTTGCCCGCGCTCGCCGGCGCGGACTATCTGCTCAAGGGCCTGCGCATGATGCGCGCGGTCAAGCGCGCCGGCACTCCGGTGCATCGCGGCGCGAGCGCGTTGTCGATCGAAGGCGATGCCCGCGCCGAACGCGTGCGCTTCGTCGATGCGAGCGGCGTGCAGCACGTTATCGACACGCCGCTCGTGCTGCTGCATCAGGGCGTCATTCCGTCGACGCAACTGCCGCGCTCGCTCGGTTGCGAACATGCGTGGGATGCATCGTCGGCATGCTGGCGTCCCCGCACGGATGCGCGCGGGCGCAGCAGCGTGGAGCGCGTGTGGATTGCGGGCGACGGCGCGGGCATCGGCGGTGCGAAGGCCGCGGCGCACGCGGGCGCGCTTGCGGCGCTCGATATCGCACGCGAACTCGGCGCGCTCGATGCGCCATCGCGCGATGCACGCAGCCGTCCCCTGTTGCGCGCGATGAAGCGTCATCTTGCCGTGCGCCCGCTGCTCGATGCGCTCTACACGCCGCCCGCTTCGCTGCGCCGTCCCGATGACGACGTGACCGTCTGCCGCTGCGAAGAGATCAGCGCGGGCGAGATACGCCGGATCGCGGCGCTCGGCTGTCAGGGGCCGAATCAGATGAAGGCGTTTTCGCGCTGCGGCATGGGTCCGTGTCAGGGCCGATGGTGCGGCACCACGGTCGGCGAACTGATCGCGCAAGTGCAGGAACGTTCGGTCGGCGATGTCGGCTACTACCGCATTCGCGCGCCGATCAAACCCGTCACGGTCGATGAGATCGCCGAATCCATCGCGCTCGACGACGGCTTCACGCGCGGCGAATTTCCAAGCTGAACAACGAATCCACGACGAACCCGGACCACACCCACGGAGCCCACATGAAAATACGCGCATACACGATGATGACCGCCGCCGCCCTCGCCCTGATGGCGACGAGCACGATGGCGTCCGCCAAGGAATGGAGCACCATTCGCGTCGGCGTCGATCCGACTTATCCGCCGTTCGAATCCGTCGCGAAAGACGGCGCGGTGCAGGGCTTCGACATCGACCTCGGCAATGCACTGTGCGCGAAGCTCAAGGCGAAGTGCGTGTGGGTGCAAAGCAGTTTCGACGGCCTCATTCCCGGCCTGCAGGCGCGCAAGTTCGACGTGATTCTTTCGTCGATGGCGGCAAACGAGAAGCGCCGCCAGCAGATCGATTTCACCGACCGGCTGTATCGCAACCAGACGCGTCTCATCGCGAAGGAAAGCGCGCATCTGCTGCCCGAGGCGTCGAAGCTCGCGGGCAAGCGCGTGGCCGTCGAGCAAGGCACCGTGCAGGAAACGTACGCGCGCGAGAAGTGGGCGTCGGCAGGCGTGGATGTCGTGGCGTATCCGAGCTACGACCAGGCTTACAGCGATCTCACCGCAGGCCGCGTCGATGCCGTGCTCATGGATGCCGTGCAAGGCAAGCTCGGCTTTCTCGCGACGCCCGCGGGCAAGGGCTTCGCGTTCGCGGGCGATGTCGTGTACGACCCGAAGATCATGGGCGATGGCGACGCCGCCGGCGTGCGCAAGTCGGACGCCGATCTGCGCGACGCGCTCAACGGCGCCATCGCGGATATCTTGCGCGACGGGACGTATCGCAAGATCGAAGCCAAATACTTCGACTTCGATATGTACGGCAAGTAAGTTTCAGACTTGCGGTGCCGCCGGCAGCGGCCGGCCTTGCACGCGTTCGCGGATCGCTTCGAAGTCTGCCGGCGGGCGATGCCGCGCAGCACGGCAACCGCATCGCTCAAGGCCGGAATCACCTTCGGCGATCTTCGCCATGCCGGCCGGCGACAAGGCATCGACGAATCACCAGTCGATCAACGCGGCAGCGCCCTCGCCTGCCGCACGTCCGATGCCCGCGCGAATTTCCCCGCGCCCAAATGATGGATCGTATGTAATTCTGCATTCGATTCATCGATATTCCAGTGGCCGTTCGCAAACACGCGCGCATCCGCTGCCGCTGCGACGACTTCCGCGAAACACGTGTCGTATGCGGCTTCCGTATGCGGCTCGCTGATCAGCCGGCATTCGAGCCACGCGGCGCAATCGCGCTCGATGAGCGGCACGCCCAGCATTTGGCCTTTTGTCGATTGAATACCGAATGCATCGAACTTGTCGATGTCACGGCCGCTCGCCGTGCCGACCGCATACGTCAGGTCGATCGCCGCCGCTCCCGGCACACAAACGCCGAACGTTCCGCTCGCGGCGATCAGTTCGCGCGTGTACGTGCTCTTGTCGATCACGATGGCGATGCGCGGCGGCGTGAATTCGACGGGCATCGACCAGGCGGCGGCCATCACGTTGCGGCGCTCGCCGTGGGCGCTGGTCACGAGCACGGTCGGGCCATGGTTGACGAGGCGGCTCGCGTGTTCGAGCGCGACGGGGACGAATCGGGACATGGGCGGAAATCCGTTTGGGCCAGGAGACGCGAGATTGTAGGCGTTATCGGTCCGCAGCACGTTGCGCCGCCAAGGGCTCGGCGAATGCGCGCGCTTTCGATTTCGCGGAGAATCAATCGGATGCGCGCGCGGTGGCTGTCGGATGTTGCGGCGCAAGAGCAGACGACATATCAGGCGCGCGGCCGCAGCCGTTGGTATTTTGCATGCCAGCAGAAACGTCTTGCATTCAAGGAGAAGCAGATGGCTCGCGAAATCATCCGTGTGGAACCGCTGTCCACCTGGCTCGAGCGCTGGAAGGCGCCGACCTCCGTTGCCACGCGTCACGGCGACACGCTCTACGTGTCCGGCCTTCCGCCTTTCGATCCGGCGACCGGCGAAGTGCTCGATGCACCCATCGAACAGCAGACGCAACGCGTGCTGGAGCAACTGAAGCTGTGCGTCGAGACGGCGGGATCGTCGCTGGATCAGGTGCTCAAGTGCAATGTCTATTGCACATCGGTCGAACTGTTTCCGGTCGTCAACGAGATTTATGCGCGCTTCTTCGGGCCGGAGCCGCCTGCCCGCATCTTCATCAACGTGCCGGCATGGCCCGGGCGTTTCGACATCGAAATCGACTGCGTGGCAGCGCTCTGAGCGATGGAGCGCGCATCATCGCGACTCACTCGATGATCGAAGGCGGTTATTAACGGCAGCATTCGCGCCGACTTTAGGGTTTTTTATCCGGCGAGCCGCCTATCGCGACCATCTTTCAAATCTCTGTAAAAACGCGCGAAAAAACTTCAGACGATTCTTATCGAATTGATAAGCACATGATATGCTCTGATCCAACTCAAAAAGATAAATATCGCATGAGCGTACGGGTGAGAGGCTGAATCAGTAAGTCGTGATGCTGGGCGGGGTCCAGTCATTTCACTGAGAGAAAGCTTTCAATTTAATTAGATATCCAAAATGATTTTAAGCTCCTACGAGGGCCGGCTGTAGTCACGAGCACACGAACAAAAGCACCTCAGGTGCAGCACGATTTTCCAGTACGGGGAGACCAACCCATGCAGTTTCGCAGCATTCATGTTGCGCCGCTTCTGCTCGCCCTCACGCTCGGCGTGTCGGCGTGCAAGGACAGCGAGAAAAGCCTGTCCACGCGTGAAGGCGATGTTCCGGTGACCGTCGCCACGGTGCGCACAGAGCTGGACCATAAAAACTTCGGTCAGGCGGCGTCGCTCGCAGACAAACTCACTGCCTCCAATCCGAACGATGTCGATGCCTGGATGATCGCCGCCGATGCGCGTTCGGCAGTGGGCAATCGCATCGACGCGCTGGCGGCGCTCGAAAGCGCAATGAACCGCGGCATGCGCGACATCACGCGCCTCGATGCCGATTCCTATCTCGATCCGCTTCGTTCATCGAGCGAATACGAAGCGCTGCTCATGCGCTTCGGGCTCATGCGCCCGCTCGCGAAGGCCGGCGATACCTCGATCGTCGAAACGTCGACGGGCACGGTGGTGCGTGCCGGCGACGTGTCCGTCTCGCTTCCGAACGACAAATAATCCATCACACGCAACGACATGACTTTCTTCAAACAGAAACTGCTGAGCGTCGCGGTCGCGGCGCTCGTCATCGCGCCCTGCGCTCACGCGCTCGATATCGAGGCGCGCGGCGTCGGTTCCGCCGCGATCACGGGCGACGTCAACTCCGTGCGTACCGTGGCCCTGCGTCAGGCGAAGCGCAACGCGGTGCTGTCCGCACTCGACAAGGTCGTCGGCGCGGGAACGAGCCGCAATGCCGACGTGCAGGCGAAGCTCGACGACCTCGTCGTGCAGATCGGCGACGAAGCGTTCTATGACGTCACGCCCAGTTCCGCCGACGGCCAGTATCAGGTCAAGGTGACGCTTCGCATGGACGACAAGGCGCTGCGCAGCGAGATCAGCGATCTCGGTCTTGCGCTGAACACGAACGCCACGCGCAGCCAGCCGATCCTCGTGATGATGGACGAGTTCTTCACGACGCCGACCAACCTTCACGCCCCGCTCGAGGAACTCACCGAATTCCGCCACGAGGAAGGCTCGCATTACAACGAGAAGGAAGCCGCGTCGAGTTCGAAGCATGCCGCTTATGCGGCGAGCAGCGATGCCGCTTACGCGTCGAAGGAACAGGTCGCGTTCGCCGTCAACGACAAGTCGGCCAATCGCGTGAACGCCGCGTACAACGCGAACGTCGCGGGCGCCGCGCAAGACAGTTACGGGAACGCGGCGGCGATGTCCGCGAGCGGCTCGGGACGGCTCGATGCGTCGAGCCAGAACAGTCATCAGGCGGCGGGCGCCGCGTCGCGTCAGGTGGCCGCTGCGGCGAGCAGCCGGGTCGCGGCGGCGTCATCGTCGAATTCGGCTTACGCGCATAACGTGAACGCCGAAGATCACGACAACACGTACTTCCGCAAGCTCGTGAAGTACCAGCCGCAGAACACCGGACCCGACCGCAAGAACTACACGTATAACGAGCTGAAAGGCCAGCTCGGCGATCTCGACATCAAGGTGCTCGACAACGCGATCTTCAAGAGCCGCTACTTCGGCGACCGCGCCATCACGCTGGATCAGTTGGAGAACGGCGCGGAACTGACGAAGTACGTCGACTATGCGCGCAAGGACGCGACCGCCGACTATCTGATGATCGGCTCGTCGGTGATCTACGATCTCGGCGTCGATAAAAGCTCGGGCCAGGAGTCGTGCACGGGCGTCGCCAGCACGAAGACCTTCTCGACCAAGACCGGCGAAGACATCGGCTCGGCCACGCAATCGGAAGCCGCGATCGGCGCATCGCCGGACGATTGCCGCGCGCGTCTCGCCGTCAAGCTCGCGGGCAGCCTCGGCAATCAGGTCGGCAAGCGCATTCAGGAGTTCGTCAAGAAGCGCACGATGTACGGCGCCGAATACACGATCCGTCTCACGGGCGACAATCTTCCGCTCATGACGCGCACGGCATTCGGCCAGGCGCTGAAGTCGGTGCCGGGACTCGACAAGGCCACGCAGCGTCAGGCCGGCGCCGGTCAGGTGGAAATGATCGCGACGTATCGCGGCAGCGATCCGCTCGATCAGGCGATCGCCATGGCGCTCGGCACCAACCCGCAGTTCGCGAGCCTCGATTCCGCCGTGGACGGCAACGTCATCACGCTGTGCATGAACGGTTGCAAGAAGGCGGTGCACTGACATGCGCATGAAAGTCTCCGCACTGATCGCCGCGCTCGCTTTAATAGGCGTGCCGCACGCGCAGGCCGCGCAATCGGTCGGCCTGTATGTCGTGCCCGGCATCTTCTTAGACGATGCCGCGCCCGGCTCCGAACGCACCGCATCGGCGAGCAGCAAGATCGATCCCGGCTTTCGCGCATCGCTCGATATCGGGCAGACGGTCGAGATGCTTCAGCAACGCGCGCAGGCGCATTTCTCCGCGCTCGAACCGACCATTGACAGCAAGAACCGTCTGCGCACGCTCGCGCTGTCCGTGCAGGTGACGCGCGTGTCGCGCTATCAGATCGACAAGAGCGACGGCACGACGGACGTCTACTTGCCGATCACGCTGAGCGTGTACTTCAGCAATCCGGTCACGGGCGAAGTGCTGCAGTCGTTCAGCCAGACGCGCTATGACGTGATGACCGTGCAGCAATCGCTCTCACGCGCCGATCTCGATGCAAAGGTCAGCGCGGCGTATCGCGCAGGTTTCGCCGCGCTGCTCGACAGCACGCTGACGGCGGCATCGAGCCAGTTCAATCCGTACGTGATCGAAGCCACCGTCGCGGATACGTGGCGCGGCTTCACGCTGCTCGACAAGGGATCGCAGTCGGGCATCGGCAAGGGCGACGTGCTCGATGCCGGCGACGCCGAAGTGCGCGTGGTCTACGCCGGGCAGAGCTACGCGGTCGCGGTTCCGGTGCTCGGCAAGCCCGCGAGCGGCACGGTGTTCAGCCGCCCCGGCACGATGGCGCTCTCCGACGTGCGCAAGCCGCGCGTGCTGGCGATCGTGAGCGACGGCAACAGCGACCTGTCCGATGCCGTCAGCACGCAGCTTTTCACCGACCGCCTCGGCAGCAACGCGCCGTTCGCCACGCTGCCGCTCAACGCGAACTTCAGTCAGGTGCAGGCGTCCATCGACAGTCATACCGGAATCGGTCATGACGTGAGCGGCAAACGCGCGCTGCCGAACTACTTCATCCGCATGGTGTTGCCGCCCGCGCGTCACTATGCGCTCGCGACCAATCTCGCCTACAAGACCCAGCAGCACTATCAGGCGTGGGCCTTCGCGGAACTCGTATCGAAGGACGGACGCGTGCTGTATGCAGCGGACGTTGATCAGCGCATCGACGATACCGTGACCAATCAGTCCGGCTTCAACGTCGCGGACAGAAAGGAAGTCATCCTAAAGAATGCGCTCAGCGATCTCGCCGACCGCTTCGCCAAGGAGGTGCGCTTCAAGCCGGTGACACTGAACGTGACCGATGCATCGTCCGATACGTTTCAAGTCGACGATCCCGGCATGAACCTGCAGCCCGGCGACAGCTTCCAGGTGTCGCACGACGCGGGCCGTCCGGGCAACATCACCGAACACGTGCTCGTGCCGACGTGGGAAGCGCGCGTCGTGAGCCGCAACGGCAATACCGTCGTCGCGGCCACGGACCTGGCCGTCGCGGGCGATCCGCCGCGTCCTTCGCGTGGCGATGTCGTGCTGCTCGACGGCATTGCGAATGCATCGGCGAGCGCGCAGCGGCTGGCGTTCTGTCCGTCGGACAAGAATCAGATCGGCTCGGTCACGCTCGATCGCTTCAACCAGCTCGCGTATGCAAGCGCGACGCGCGCGCCCATCACGCTCGTCGATCCCACGCTCGCCGCGCTCGTCAAGGCACGCGTGAACGGCACGACCGGTTTCTCGACGACGCTCGAACTCAAGCCGGCCGTCTATGACCGCTGCCTTCAGGCGCTGAACCGCATCGATCAGAAAGATCAGCATTGCGAAAGCGGCGCATGCGCGACCGTCTACAACGTGCGTCTCGCGTACCGTCAGAAAGCGGGCGATACGGTCGCGGGTCAGGCGATTCTCGAACATGGATTCACGACGAACGCGTATCCGGCCTCGACCGACAAGTCGAATATCGCCGAACTACAGAACGTGGATCTCGACGCGGACACGCGTTCGGGTCTCGATGGTGTCATGAAGCAGCTCCTCCTTAAAACCAACTAGAAATAACTCTCACGGGAACACATCGCATGAAAACCTACTCCGCATTGCTCGGCGCGCTCATCGTGACCGGCCTCGCCATTCAGATGCCGCAAGCCAACGCCTTCGGTCTCGGCAATCTGACCTCGGCGATTCCGGCTGTGGGCGGCGGTGCATCGGCGAGCACGGTGACCGGCTCCGACATCGATCTCTTCATCAAGACCGCGCAGGACGCCGACATGATGATCGCCACGTCGTCGCGCTATATCTTCCGCGCGATCGAAGGCAAGGAAGCCATCGCGAAGCAGGAAGCCGAACTGGCAACGGCAAACGCGATCGCCGATCCGGCCGAGAAGGCCGCGGCCATCAACAAGATTCGCGAAGACGAAGCGACCGCCGTTCAGAAGGCGCTGGCGAGCAACGACATTCAACAGAAGCTCGCCGCGATGAACAAGGACCAGTTGAAGGCATTCGGCAACGCGGCATTCACCTACTTCCTGGGCGTGCTGAAGGACAAGCAACTGGCCGACGGAAGCCGTGCGCTCGTGACCGGCGTCGCCGCCAATCCGATGCTGCTCCCGCGTCTCGCCGCACTGAAGGATGTCGCCACGTCCGTGAGCGCGCAGGCGGTCAGCACCGCGAAGATCGGCGAAGGTCTGATTCGTCTGTCGAGCACGGGCAAGATCGCCGCGCTGCCGAAGTCGGCTTCCGAAGATCAGAAGCCGGTCGAAACGCTGTAAGCGTCAATCGGCGATTCATCGATCATGCGTGAGTCCGGCATGCGTCCGGGTTCACGCGCGAGCATCCAAACCCATTCGATTCGATAGCAGGACATCATGAAGCCATTCACGTTCGCGGCGGCCATCGTTCTTTCGGCGTTGTCGATCAGCGCGCACGCCGAGACGCGCTGCGGGATCATCACCAACACGCTGCCCGGCGGCGAACTGACGCTGGACGATCGCGACGCCGCCTGGACGCTCGACCAGAACGGCGTGCCCGACAACATGCCTCCTACGAATCGCGGCGAACAATGCGGCTGCGTCACCGGCACGACCGACACGCAGACGCACGCGTTCACCAGCGTGACGGGCGGCAAGCTGAAGCCGATGAAAGTCTGCGATGCAGACAAGAAACTCACTCAGGCGTTCAAGGCGCGGTATCACCTGGCCAATTGAAACGCGGCCGCGCCTCGCATCGAATCTCTTCCTCAACATTCCTTATGAGATCCTTAAGAATGGCTTGGCATCAGAAAAAATAAAACGTGAAATAAAAGCCAACTGAAAGTCCTTGTTCATCGACTCGCCGCATTTGGAAAGCACAGTAAGCGACTTCCGCAAGACGTTCATCAACAGCAAACGGAGTCGAGGCATGAGGAAGACGAACAAGCGCGCAATCCCGCAACGCCCCATCGCCGCCGCGATCCTCGCGGTGGCTGCATTGCATGCGTCGCATGCGATGGCAGGCGACGACGATCATCGCGGTCACGATCGCGACAACAGTCACGCCCACGCGATCAGGCATGTGATGCTCATCAGCTTCGACGGCATGCACGAGCAGGACGTGGCGCGATGCATCGCGTCCAATACGTGTCCCAACATCGCGCTGCTGGCGAAGGACGGCACGACTTACACGAACGCGCATACGCCCGGCCTGTCGGATTCGTTTCCGGGACTCGCCGCGCTCGTGACGGGCGGTTCGCCGAAGACCGCCGGACTCTTCTATGACGTGTCCTACGACCGCACGCTTTACTCGCCGTCCGACTCCAATTGCAGCGGCGCGCAAGGCTGGAACGTGGTGTTCGATGAAACCACCGGCATCGATGCGAAGAATGGCGGCGCGCTCACGCATCTCGATGGCGGCGGCGCGTTCAATCCGCAGGCCATTCCGCATGCGAAGGTCAATGGCGCGTGCAAGCCGGTGTATCCGCACGATTATGTGAAGACGAATACCGTTTTCGAAGCGGTCAAGGCGGGCGTGCCGAACGCGCGCACCGCATGGGCCGACAAGCATGCATGGGGTTATGACTGGCTCAACGGACCATCGGGCGCGGGCGTCGACGATCTGATGCGCACGGAGATCAACTCCATCGATCCGAAGACGCAGACGGACTACACCGATGTCTATACGCACACCGAAGTATTCGACGATCTGCATGTGCAGGCGCTCATCAATCAGATCGATGGCAAGGACTCCACGGGCACGGCATCGGCCGCTGTGCCGACGCTCTTCGGCGCGAACTTCCAGACGCTGAGCGTGGCGCAGAAAGCGCCGGTCGCGAAGAACGGCGGCTATCTCGATGCGAGCTTCACGCCGGGAACGCAAGTGAGCGCGGCCATCAAGTATGTCGATGCATCGCTCGGCCGCATCGTCGCGGAATTGAAGCAGCGCAATCTCTATCAGTCGACGGCGATCGTCGTGACGTCCAAGCATGGTCAGTCGCCGACGGATCACAGCAAGCTCGTCAAGAACGGCGACACGCTTTCCAAGCTGCTTCAGACGAACAATTATCTCGATCCGAACGGCAACTACGGCCAGAACGCGACGAAGAGCGGCAATCTGAACGACGGCACCGGGCTCGTCAATACCGGCTTCGCGCAAACGGACGATGTCGGGCTTATCTGGCTGCGCGATCAGCATCAGCTTGCGCAGGTCGTCAAGACACTGAAGGACAATCTGAGCTGCAACGCGCCCGGCATCTGCGCCGATGGTCCGTATGCGTATCTGCTCTATGGTCCGCGCATGACGGCCGCGTTCGGCGATCCGCGTGAAGGCCGTACGCCCGATATCATCGTGCAGCCGAATCCGGGCGTCATCTACACGTCGAGCACGGCGAAGGACGAGGAACACGGCGGCAACGCACCGGACGACAATCATCTCGCGCTCGTGGTGTATGCGCCCGGCGGCAAGCACGCGGGCGGCACAGTGAACGATCGCGTGCTGACGACGCAAGTCGCGCCGACGATGCTGGATCTGCTCGGCGTGGATGCGAAGCGTCTGCACTCGGTCGTGGCCGAAGGCACGCAAGCGCTGCCGGGTCTCGACGGCAATCGCGGTCATGACCACGACCGCGACTGATCGCTCGACGCGAATCATCGGCTGAAAAGAGCACTGTCGCGGCGAGATCGCGCGGCTTCGTATGTTGCATCGCCAAGACGTGCTTAGCCATCGCGCCGATGACAGGAAATTTCAACATGCATGAAAGGTGACTGAACAAGTGCCCGGCGCGCTAAGACTTTCTTAAGCAATGGTTGACTAAACTTTGAGCACCATGACGAGCGCAGCAGCAACCGCTGTTGCGCTCGTTCTATTAAGTGGAGCACCCATGCAAGAAAGAAGCGCACTCACTGTCAAGGTTCCGGAAGTCACATTCGGCTTCTGGCTCATCAAGATCGCGGCCACGACGCTCGGTGAAACCGGGGGCGACGCCGTGTCCATGTCGATGAAGCTCGGCTATCTGATCAGCACGATCATCTTCGCGATCATATTCATCGCCGCCGTCAGCGCGCAGATGAAGGCCCGCAAGTTTCATCCCGCGCTTTACTGGCTCACTATCGTCGCGACGACGACCGTCGGCACCACGATGGCGGACTTCGCCGATCGCTCGCTCGGGATCGGCTACGCAGGCGGCAGTGCGATCCTGCTCGCGTTGCTGCTGATTTCACTCGGCGTCTGGTACAGCATGATGGGTTCGGTATCGGTGACGACCGTTTCATCGCCGCGCGCCGAGATCTTCTACTGGGTGACCATCATGTTCTCGCAGACGCTCGGCACGGCACTCGGCGACTGGACCGCCGATACCGCGGGCCTCGGCTACACGGGCGCCGCGCTGATCTTCGGCGGCTTGCTCGCGCTGATCGCGATTGCCTACTTCGCGACGCGCATCTCACGCACGTTCCTGTTCTGGAGCGCGTTCATTCTGACGCGACCGCTTGGCGCGGTGCTCGGCGACTTCCTCGATAAACCCATCGCGCAAGGCGGACTCGATTTGAGCCGTTATGGGGCATCGCTCGCGCTGGTGACGTTCATGCTCATCTGCATGCTGATGTTCAGGCAGCGTCCGGCTTCGGCCATGCATTGAAGGGTTCACACGCATCGTGCCCCGCGCGTCACACTCTCTTCGCTCTATAAGGCCCCAAACGTCGCCGTGACGATGACCCCGCGCATCGGCTGCTCGCGATGCGTAAGCGCAATCTCCCCGCGATGCGCCTGCACGATCTCCTTCGCGATCGCGAGCCCGAGCCCGGTCCCTTCCGTATCCGCGGATGCGCGATAGAACGGCTCGAACACGCGGCTGCGCGCTTCGGCGGGAATGCCGGGGCCGTCGTCGGTGACGGTGAGCGTCACGCGCGTTTCGTCGCGCGCCACCGCGACGGTCACGTGTCCGCCCGCTTGCGTATAGCGAATCGCATTCTCGGTCACGTTATGAACGAGCGCCGACAGCAATCCCTGATGCCCGATCATCCACGCCGATTCGGCCAGCTCCGCGCCGAGATTGATGTCGTGCTTCTGCGCGAACATCGCGAGATCTTCTATCACGTCCTGCGCAATCGCAGCGAGATCGACCTTCTGCCTCGCGAGCTGCGTATAGTCCGCGGCTTCCGCCTGCGCGAGCAGCAACAGCTTGTTGGTCAGGCCGACCATCGACCGGTTGCTGCGTTGCATGGCCGCGAGCGCTTCCGAAAGCGTCGGCTCCATCTCGCGATGCTGCCGCGCGAATTGCAGTTGCGTTTCCAGCAGCGTGAGCGGCGTGCGCAACTGATGCGCGGCATCCGCGATAAAGCGCCGTTGCGCCGCCACCTGAAGCCCGAGGCGCGCGATGCACTGATTGATCGCCTCGACAATGGGCCGCAACTCCGTATGCATTCGCTCGACGCGCAAGGGTTCGAGCTGCATCGGATCGCGATCCATCACCTCTTCCTTCACCTTCAGGAGCGGCCGCAATTCGAACGTGAGGCCGATGCACGTCAGCGCCACGGCAAGCAGCACCATCTCGATCTGCCGCACGAGTTGCGGACGCCAGATTTCGCGGAGCATCGCATCGCGCGAAGCCTGCGTCTTGCCGATAGAAACGAGCACGCTGCGGATCGCGCCGTTGTCGTACATCTGGCGCACCATGCCGACCGCGCGGATCGGCTTGCCGTGTATCGCGGCGTCGTAAAAGACGGGTGAATCGTGGCCCGCCGATGTCTTGCGCGTCGGAAAGTCGGGTGCGCCCGCGAGCAGACGGCCATCGTCGACGCTGACGTTGTAGAACACCTGATCGCCTTGCGGCGATGCGAACACTTCGAGCGCGGCAGGCGGAATGTCGACGAGCAGGCGGCCATCGGACCACTCTACTTCGCCCGCGATCATCCGCGCCGAAGCGAGCAGCGTGTTTTCCTGCACGAGATCGGCGGTGTGACGGGCGTTGTCGTACGCGGCCTTGCCGGTCACGAACACGTAGATCGCGAGCGGCACGAGCAGCCACCACAACAGGCGAATGCGCAAGCTATTGGTCATCGTCCTTCTTGCGCAGCAGATAGCCGAGCCCACGCAGCGTGACGATCGCGGCCGAACTGCCATCGAGCTTCTTGCGCAGCCGCGACACGTAGATTTCGACCGCGTCCTCGCTCGGCTGATCTTCATGCGAGAAGATCGCATCCAGTAGCGATGCCTTCGAGACCGTCTTGCCAAGACGCAGAATGAGCGCTTCGAGCACGCTGCGTTCGCGCGGCGTCACGTTGAGCGGTGCGCTCTTGAGCGTGAACTGGCGCGTGTCGATATCGAAGACGAGATCGCCGCACGCGACTTCGTTCGCCGTCGATGACGAGCGACGCCGGATCATCACCTTCACGCGCGCCACGAGTTCGCGGACTTCGAACGGCTTCACCAGATAATCGTCCGCGCCCGCGCCGAGCAACTCCACTTTCTCGTCGATGGAACCGCTCGCGGTCAGGATCATCACCGGCGTCGCATCGCCGCGCTGGCGCATGCGGCGCAGTACGTTCTTGCCCGATAGACGCGGGAGATTCAAATCGAGCAGCACGACATCGTATTGATTCGTAAGCAGCAGTTGATCGGCGGATTCGCCGTCCTGCACGGCTTCGAGCACGAACGCGTCCTGTTCCAGCATCTTCGCGAGCCAGAGGGACAGTGTCGGATTGTCTTCGACGAGAAGCAGCTTCATGGTGCGCGATTGTAGAGGTGTCTCGCGCAATGAACGCATCGGGTTAACACCCATGTTTTGGCATCGCCGCAGAAAGCTGGCAGAAGGTTTCGCGTTCCTATAATCGCCGCACACAATCGAAAAGCGGGTCGCACTTCGTCGCGGCCCACACACAAGGAGACTTCAGATGCGTACCCTTCGCCAGATCGCTGTCTTGTCCGGCATCACCTTCGCACTCGCGGCGGCGTCCGTGTCCGCGCACGCCGAAAAGATTTCCATCATGGTCGGCGGCGCCACCAAGATCATCTATCTGCCCGCGAAGCTGACCGAGCAGCTCGGCTACTTCAAGGACGAAGGGCTCGACGTCGAAATTCTCTCGCAACCCGCAGGCGTCGATGCCGAGAACGAGTTGCTCGCGGGCGCGGTGCAAGGCGTCGTCGGCTTTTACGATCACACCATCGACCTGCAAAGCAAGGGCAAGGAAGTGCAGGCGCTCGTGATCTTCGGTCAGGTGCCGGGCGAAGTCGAAATGGTCTCGACGAAGCAGGCCGACAAGATCAAGAGCATGGCCGATGTCAAAGGCAAGACGCTCGGCGTGACGGGCCTCGGTTCATCGACGAGCTTTCTCACGCAATATCTCGCGCAACGCTCGGGCGTGACGTCGAAGGAATACACGCTGCTGCCGGTGGGCGCGGATGCGAGCTTCATCGCGGCGATCAAGCAGGAGCGCATCGACGCGGGCATGACCACCGAGCCGACCGTTTCGCAACTCCTCAAGACGGGCGACGCCAAGGTGCTCGTCGACATGCGCACGCTCGAAGGCACGCGCGCCGCGCTCGGCGGCACGTATCCCGCATCGAGCTTCTACGTGCAGCGCGCATGGGCCGAATCGCACAAGACGGAAGCCGCGAAGCTCTCGCACGCGTTCGCGAAGACGCTCAACTTCATCGCGACGCATAGCGCCGAAGAGATCACCGGGAAGATGCCGAAGGACTATTACGCGAAGAACAAGGACCTGTACGTGGCCGCGCTGAAGGCCTCGCTGCCGATGTTCACGAAGGACGGCAAGATGCCCGCCGATGGTCCCGACACCGTGCTGAAGGTGCTCTCCGCGTTCAATCCTTCGGTGAAGGGCAAGCATATCGATCTCGCGCGCACGTATTCGAACGACTACGTGGCCGCCACGGCGACGGCGTCCAAGTGAGGCTTCAATGATGAATCAAACCACTCAACCGGCCATCGAACTGCGCCACGTTTCATGCCGCTTCATCTCGCCGGACGGCAAGGCGACCGTCGCGTTGCGCGACTTCAGCATGTCCGTGGCGAAGGGCGAGTTCGTCGCGATCGTCGGACCGACGGGCTGCGGGAAATCGACGACGCTCAGCATGATCACCGGCCTGCTCAAGCCGACGACGGGCGAAGTGCGCGTGATGGGCCAGCCGGTCGATGGCATCGATCCGCGCATCGGCTTCGTCTTTCAGGCGGATGCCGTGTTTCCGTGGCGCTCGGTGCTCGACAACGTCGCGGCCGGCCCCATGTATCGCGGCCGGTCGAAGTCCGCCGCCTACGACGAAGCCAACGAATGGCTGCGCCGCGTCGGGCTCGACAAGTTCGGCAAGCACTATCCGCATCAACTCTCGGGCGGCATGCGAAAGCGTGTCGCGCTCGCGCAGACGTTCATCAACAAGCCTGAAATCCTGTTGATGGACGAGCCCTTCTCCGCGCTCGACATGCAAACGCGCACGCTGATGCAGGACGAACTGCTGCAACTGTGGTCGGCGAATGCGGGATCGGTCGTGTTCGTCACGCACGATCTCGAAGAGGCGATTGCGCTCGCGGACCGCGTGTTCGTGCTGACCGCGCGCCCCGCGACGCTCAAGAAGGTCTACGAGATCGACTTGCCGCGTCCGCGCATCACGTCGGAAATCCGCTATCACCCGCATTTCATCGAGATTTCGCGCGATATCTGGCACGACCTGCGCGAAGAAGTGCAGATCGGTTGAACCCGCTCCAAAGGAACATCACTATGTCCACGCCTCAACAAGCGATGCCCGCGGGCATCGACCCGACCGCGCTCGCGCAGGTCGAACGTGAAGCGCAGAAGCGCATCAAGCAGCGCCACGCGCTCGTGATCGGACTGCGCATCGCCGTGCTCGTGCTCGTGCTCGGCGGCTGGGAATTGTCCGCGCGGCTGCACTGGATCGACCCGTTCTTCTTCTCGATGCCGTCCGCGATCTTCGAACAGATCGTCGAATGGTTCGTCGAGGGCACCTCGCAAGGCCCGCTGCTCACGCAAGTGTGGGTCACGCTCGAAGAGACGATTCTCGGCTTCCTGATCGGCTCGGTGGGCGGCATCTTCTGCGGCATCGTGCTCGGGCGCAACAAGCTGCTGTCCGACGTGTTCAGCCTGTACATCAAGATCGCCAACTCCATTCCGCGCGTCGTGCTCGGCTCGGTGTTCGTGATTGCGCTCGGTCTCGGCATGGCGTCGAAGGTCGCGCTCGCGGTCGTCATGGTGTTCTTCGTCGTCTTCGCGAACGCGTTCCAGGGCGTGCGTGAAGCGGATCGCTACATGATCGCGAATGCGCAGATTCTCGGCGCGTCACGGCGGCAGGTGACGACCTCGGTGGTGATTCCGTCGGCGCTCTCGTGGATTCTCGCGAGCCTGCACGTAAGCTTCGGCTTTGCGCTGGTCGGCGCGGTGGTCGGCGAGTTTCTCGGCTCGAAACAGGGCATCGGCCTCTTGATCTCGACGGCGCAAGGCGCGTTCAATGCGAGCGGCGTGTTCGCGGCGATGATCGTGCTGGCCGTGGTCGCGCTTGCGGCGGATTATCTGCTCACGGCGGTCGAGCACCGCTTGTTGAAATGGCGGCCCACAGTGAGTTGATCGCTCGTTCGTGCGTTCAAGAAAAAACCCCACGCGGCTGCGTGGGGCTTTTTTTGTTGAAACCTACTCGATATGCACGACCTCTTGCGACTAGTATCCTTTTGTTAGGATCCCATATATTTAAATGCATTCGCAAGTCTGTAACTACTCGCCCTTCCCTTCGATTGCCTAACGCGACTCGCCCGTAAATTCCAAACGCGATTCATTCCGTTTTCACGACGAAAAAGAAAGTGTCGCTAACGAACACCAAAGGGTTGACGGCGACTTAATTAAATCCATAAAATTGACAGTCTTCAACAATTGGGCGAACGCCTTGGACACAAGCAGTAGTCGACCTTCGAACCAGATTTCCGCCTGAGCGACTCACGTCCGCGCCTTATCAACGCCGCCGTTTGTCACCCAGGCAAGCGGTGCGCGCAGCAGTACTTTCCAGTCACTTCCACGTGCACCTCATTCGCGTCAGATTGCGTAGCGCCTTCGCGCATGCGCCGGTCTGGCTTTGCCGCCGTTTTTGCTTGCGGCCGCGCTTACGCACGCCTTTCGTCAGGCTCGCGTACGCGGTAAGCGCATGCCGGACGGCGCTCAACCGTGTTCTTCCGGAACATCGAACAGGAGCCGCCATGAGCGACAGTGACAGTTGTCCCTTACGCCGCACGACCCTTTTGAACCCGGGTCGCGGGGACACTTCGGCCAGGTAGCCTGAGTCAGCTCAGCTCCGCCGGACTGGCCCGCGCCCATGACGCGGTGAGCAGACATGCTGCTGCCGCACGGAGCCAGATCATGAACTTCCTTCTTCTTTCGCAACTGCCGCAGCGCGACGCATCGCGTGCCCACTACGAAGCGATGCTCGCGCTCGATGCGCGTCAGTCGGTGCTGGTCCGTTTCCTGCGCCATTTGAAAGCCCTGTTTTCCTGACACACCAAGCGTGTCTCGGCATGCGCAAGCAGTCGTTGCGTGCGGATGCCGAGAGTCGACGTTTGTCCAAAAAACATGAGTTGCCACGGGGGCCAACATGTCCACGCCATCCAACGTCTCTCCGCCGGATATCACTCAACGCGGCGCCGTCCTCGACGACGCGCACATCGGCGACATTCGCGGCGCGTTCGGCTCGATCGCGCATCACGACACCGCACCGCGCGGCACCTGGTGGGCGCGTCTGCGCACGCTGCTCGCCATTCTCGGACCGGGCCTCATCGTCATGGTCGGGGATAACGACGCCGGTGCGTTCGGCACCTACACGCAAGCGGGCCAGAACTACGGCACGACGCTGCTCTGGACCATGCTGCTGCTCGTGCCCGTGCTCTATGTCAACCAGGAAATGGTGCTACGTCTCGGCGCGGTGACGGGAGTCGGCCATGCGCGACTGATCTTCGAGCGCTTCGGCAAGTTCTGGGGTGCGTTCAGCGTGATCGATCTCTTCCTGCTCAACGCACTCACCATCGTCACCGAATTCATCGGCATCACGTTCGTACTCGACTTCTTCGGGATACCCCGGATCGCGGGCGTCTGCATCGCGGCCGCGCTGACGATGGCCGCCGTGAGTACCGGCGACTTCCGGCGCTTCGAGCGCTTCGCGGTGGGGCTTTGCGTGCTGAGCCTCGTGCTCGTGCCGGTGCTCGTCGCAATTCATCCGCCGGTCTCGCAGATGACGCGCGATCTCGTCGTGCCCAACTGGCCCGCTCATGCAAAGCTGTCGGACGTGATGCTGCTCGTGATCGGCATCGTCGGCACGACGGTCGCGCCGTGGCAACTGTTCTTCCAGCAGAGCTATGTGATCGACAAGCGCATCACGCCGCGCTTCATGAAGTACGAGAAGGTGGACTTGTGGATCGGCATCGCGTTCGTGCTGATCGGCGCAGTCGCGATGATGAGTTTCACCGCGGCGCTCTTCGCGGGCCATCCGGAGGCCGGCAACTTCACCGATGCGGGCGGCGTCATTGCGGGCCTCGGGAAGTACGTGAGCCGCACCAGCGCGACGCTGTTCGCGGTCGCGCTGCTCGATGCGAGCATCATCGGCGCGGCGGCCGTCTCGTTGTCCACCGCCTATGCCATCGGCGACGTCTTCAAGATCCGTCACTCGCTGCATCGCGGCGTATCGGATGCAAAGGGCTTTTATCTGGTGTACTTCGGCATCGTCGCGCTCGCGGCGGCGATCGTGCTGATTCCCGGAAGTCCGCTCGGCCTGTTGACGGAAGCGGTCCAAACACTGGCGGGCGTGCTGCTGCCCAGCGCCACGGTGTTCCTGCTGCTCCTTTGCAACGACGCAGCCGTGCTCGGTCCGTGGGTCAACTCGAAGAAGCTCAACCTCTTCACGGGCTCGGTGATCTGGATGCTCGTGATGTTGTCGATCATCCTCACGGCGTCGGTGATGTATCCCGACATCGCCGGCAAGACGATTATCGACGTACTGGTCGGCGGTACCGCACTCGCTATTGTCGGTTACGCCTCTACGCTATTAATGCGTCGCGCAAGCGCGAACAAGCATGCACCGCAAGCGACGGTCGATCACGCGCAGCGCAATGCGTGGCGCATGCCTTCGCTGAACACACTCAAGCCGCAGAAAATGACGCTCGCGACGCGTGTATGGATGGGCGTCTTGCGCGCTTATCTGGTGATCGCGGTGGGACTCGTGGTTTTCAAGGTACTGCAAATGACGCTATTCAAGTGAGTCGATTTTCGCGTTGATGCGAAGGGCGGCGCGACGCACCGCCCTTCTCCTGCTAGCTAGCGATACTCACTACTTGGCGGCGAAAACCGACACGCCGCCGTTCACGAACCCATTCGCCGCGCAACCCGGACATCCCGCTGGCGATGTCGCCGACGAATACGGCATGAAGATCATCCCGGTCGCCGGATCGATTGCGACGGAATGCGCGTTGTTGCCCGCGTTGAGCCGCGTCACGACACTGCGCGCGGCTGCATCGATGATGGTCAACACCGGCGTGCAGGGCGAGGCGGTCGAACACGTCCCGTTCGTCGATGCGTTGCCCGACGATGTCCACCGGCTTGCCGCGTTGTAGTAGCGGTTAGTCGGCGCATCGTATTCGAGCTGATCGCCGCCGCCTGCATTAAGCGATGCAACGAGCGCGCCGCTCGACCGGTTCATGATCTGCACGAGCAATGGCGCGCCGGTCGTCGCTTCTCTGCATCCCACGGCGATATCCGTTCCCGGTCCGAGCGCGAGTCCAGTGGGATCGCAATTGCCTTCCGCGTACATGGCGACGCCGGCGAGCGCCGTGTAGTTCTGCGTGCCGCCGCTCGGGATGGCGCGTACGGCTGCGCCCGGCAACTTGACCAGTTCGCCATGCGGGTTGGCCGTGCTGCCGTCGACGTTCACATAGAAGTTGTCGCCCGTCGGGTCGTACCTGCACGCTTCGAGACCCGCAGTCGGTTTTCCTGCGTTATCGGTGAAAGTCACTTTCGCGACGATCCGCTGCGTCGCCGTGTCGATGAAAGTGGCGAACGGTGTCGGTTCTTCCGGGCTCGAGATCATCAGGATGCCGTGCGTCGGATCGAGACAGCCTTCGTCGGCGCGCACGCCGGTGCTGCTCACGGTGATCTTGCTCTGCACGACGCCTGCTGCGGGATCGACGATCTTCACCGAGTTGACGTCTCCGACATACACGAGATTGCCGACCGTGATCGCCCCGTCCGGACCTGCCGAAGCGTTCGGGCCTGGGCCGAGTCCCGCGAAAGCCAGGTCGCCGCTTCCCTGTATCGTCTTGAGGAATGCCTTCGAATTGATATCGATCGAATCGAGAGACGCGTTATTGCGATCGGTAAAGACGTAACGCGTGCCCGCAATCGCGCCGATATCGAAGGAGAAATTTACACCGGCTTTGATATTGGGCACGGCGATATCCGACACATAGCGCGGCCCGCTATTGTTGTCGTCATGACCTCCACACCCCGCGAGCGCGATGACGGCTGTGGCCGCCAAGACTTGTTTCCACCTATACGTTTGCATTGCTTATCCCCTCCAACGGTTGAATAGCCTGCATGCAGCGCGCGTCGCAAGTCACGGACGCCCGCACAGAATACGTACGACGCGACACAAAAGATTGCTATCGTTTTCACCGGCATGCGAGCGCGCGTGACTTAAGCAAGCCATAAGGCTGGACGGCCGATACTTCCGCGTTGCGTTCGGAGTGAGTTGCCGGATCGCGCGAGCGTTTCTGTTCTTGCGCACGCTGAGGGATCGCACGTCACGTTTATGCACAGATTCGATCATTCGGATGTCTAATTGTTTTGCGTCGTCCGAACCAGTTCTCAATGAAAACTGACTGCAATGCGTGTGTAAGCCTGCCGTTCTGATTTTCGATAATAAAGTCGATGTGCTATCCAGCGCACACATCACGCCGGTTTCGCCGCCCGTCAGGTCCGGATTCTGCGCACGACGGTTGAATCTCTGCGCCCCGCGTCCGCCAATTCACTCAGCTTGCACTATGTCTACATCCGCCCTACAGACTGCTGCACAAGCCAAACGCGCCACGCCTGCGCTTGCGCTCGGCGCCATCGGCGTCGTGTTCGGCGATATCGGCACGAGCCCGCTCTATACGCTAAGGGAATGTCTCAAAGCCGCTGGCGGTGTTAATCCGGCAAACGTTTATGGCATCGTTTCATTAATCTTGTGGTCGATCATCGTCGTGGTCACGCTCAAGTACGTATGCTTCGTCATGCGCGCGGACAACGACGGCGAAGGCGGCATTCTCGCGCTGACCGCACTCGCGTCGGGCGTGGCGCCCGTGCGCCTTCGTCGCGTGCTGCTGACACTCGGCGTCTTCGGTGCGGCCATGTTTTATGGCGACTCCATGATCACGCCCGCGATCTCGGTCATCTCCGCAGTCGAAGGCGTGACGTTGGTCGACCCGCATCTTTCGACGTGGATCGTCCCGATTGCGCTCGTCATTCTCACGGCGCTCTTCAGGTTTCAAAAGCGTGGAACGGGTGCGGTGGGCAAAGTGTTCGGACCCGTCATGTTGATATGGTTCCTCACGCTCGCGGTGACCGGCGTGATGAACATCGCGAGCCGGCCCGGCATTCTGCGGGCGGTGTCTCCTGTGTTTGCGCTCGAGTATCTTGCGCATGCGCCGGGTACTGCTTTCATCGTGCTCGGGTCCGTGTTTCTCGCTCTGACAGGCGGCGAGGCGCTTTATGCGGACATGGGGCATTTCGGCAAGACGCCCATCCGCTTGTCGTGGCTGTTGCTCGTGTTTCCTGCGCTGGTGCTCAACTACTTCGGTCAGGCCGCATTGGTACTGAACAAGCCGTCGGTCATCAGCCAGCCCTTCTTCGAGTCGGTGCCCGCGTGGGCGCTCATTCCTCTCGTTTTGCTGGCAGCGCTCGCCACCGTCATCGCTTCACAGGCAGTCATATCCGGCGCGTTTTCGATGACCAAGCAGGCGGTGCAACTCGGCATGCTTCCACGCATACCCATCGTTCATACATCGAGCCATGAAGTGGGTCAGGTCTACGTGCCGTTCATCAATCTCACGCTGTATGTGGCCGTCGTCTTTCTCGTTCTGTTTTTCCGGTCATCCGACAATCTCGCGGCCGCTTACGGCATTGCAGTCGCATCCACGATGCTGCTCACGACGCTCCTGATGTACTTCGTCACGCATTGCCTGTGGCGCTGGCGACCGATCGCGACCATTGCGGTCATCGGCCCGATGGCGCTCGTCGATGCGCTGTTCGTGGCGAGCAATGCGAACAAGATCATGGACGGCGGATGGTTTCCTCTTCTCGCAGGCGCCGCGCTATTCACCGTCATGACGACATGGCACAAGGGACGCGAAACGATCGTCGAGCGAATCAAAAGTGAGAGCCTGGAACTCGCGCCGCTCATCAAGTCGCTCACCGCAGGCGAACATCCTGTCATGCGTACGCAAGGCACAGCAGTGTTTCCCGGCGGCGTGGCCCGCATGACGCCTACCGCGTTTCTGCACAACCTGAAGCATAACGGCGTGATGCATCGCATCAACATTTTCTTGGCCGGCTCGACCGACAACACGCCGCATGTATCCGACGATGTCAGAGTGAGTGTGGAGAGCCTCGGCCACGGCTGTTATGCCGTGACGGTGCGTCATGGATTCATGGAGATTCCGAACGTCCCGGCCATTCTCGAACTCGTGGAGAAGCAGATTCCCGACTGGCGATACGATCCCGCCGACGTCTCGTTCTTTCTCGGCAGAGACACGATCGTGGCGACGGGAAAGAGTCACGCGATGTCGTTATGGCGAGAACGGCTGTTCGCGTTTCTCGTGCGGAACGCGGCGCAGGCGGCCGAATACTACAGCTTGCCGCCTAACCGCGTCGTCGAGATGGGCGGTCAGATCAATCTCTGATCCGAGCACGCCCATGGCACCGCAACACCGACACCGCTATCTCAATGCTCAAACATCCCCGATCTTGAACGGCAGTTCGAAGTTACCTCCGCTGTTGATCAAGCTGATGTACTCGATATAACGCGACTGCGCCGTATCTTGCGCGGAAACGTATTTGCCGGGTAACGGAGCCTGCAACTCATTCGGAAGGATGTCCGTCATCAATCGGTGATAAAGGTCGTTCGCCGCGGGCGACCCGCTGCGGTTGTCCAGTTCGAGCCTGCCTCGCTCGGTCGAATAGTCGTAATACTCGAGATCGCTCTTGCCGGTAATGGTCGTCGTCGATGGCGCCCAGTTCGAGTAGGTTCCGAGCTTGCCCTCGTCGGTTCTCACGCCAATGATGTGCGAAGCCGACGAATTGAAGTTGTACACCTCGGGCACGATTTCATCGGACGCGAAGACCACATAAGGCCTCCCCGGCGCACTCGCGCTCTTTAGCATCGGAAGCATGTCGTGACGACAGCCATACATTTGCGCATAGTCCCCGGTGATCCAGCTTCGCGAGCCGCCGTTGGCGATGCTGGCCAGCATCGGAACGATATCGACGGACGAGGTCAGTCCGCTCCGGACGACATGGAGATCGCCGTTGTATTGCCCGGTCGGATCGACGACGATGAGCGGCACGTTGAACGCCTCCTCGTAGCACGTCCCGGTCTTGCCCGAGATCAGGCCGTGAGCGCCCGCATAATCGCCGTGGTCCGCAGTCAGCACGATGATCGTCTTCTTCGCGACGGCAGGCGGCAACGAGTCGACGACCTGGCCAATCTTCGAATCGACGATGGACATGATCTGCGTATAGGAATCGAGGCCCCGCTTCCAGTAGTGAAAAGGCGCCTTCGCGACCCCCTTGATCACGGAAGGCGGCGGCAAGTTCGGATTGAGCGGATAAGCCGAGATTTCGTAATCCGTTCCACGCGTGTCCTGCACGCCACCCCAGACCGCTTCCTGAAGTGTGCGGTTAAAAGTTTGCATCGGCGGTTTGTTGGCGGCCAGTTGCGCACCGGACTCCCAGTTCGGCGCAGTTGATGGATACCCATACTGCGGCGGATTGCGCAGCGGATTGAATTCCCAGTTGTACGTCGGTGGGCCTGCGGTGTAGTCGATCCACTGCGAATAGCCGTTCGGGTTGTACTTGTTCGAAGCAAAGAGTTCAGTGAAGCGCTTGAATTCCGTGCCCGCAGGAAAGAACTCCTTGTCGTGCGGATTGATGAAGCCGACGGTCAGACACCACGGCGGGTCTGCGGGTCTGCGCCGCTGCAACCACTGCGTTGCCTGATCGGCGATATTCGTGTCGCTCAAGTAACCTTCCCCCGGATCTCCGATCGTGCCCTGCAGGTTGCTGCCAGTCGGATCGGGGTATGTCATGCCCTCGAAGCCATAGAGCGCAAGCGGTCTTTGCCCCTTATGCACAATCGACAGATGCCACTTCCCTATATACGGCGTGATGTAGCCGAGAGACTGCAGGATCTTGCCGTAGGTTGGAAATTGACGATTCAACACCGGTTGAATGGAAACCTTGGTGTCGGGTGAATCCAGAATGGTCGTGAGCAGCCAGTTCTGGTGCGTATATAGCCCTGTGATGAGTGCCGCGCGCGCCGGGCTGCATGCCGAGGCCGCAGTGTAGTGGCCGGAAAACTTGACGCCTTTTCGCCAGAGATCGAACGTCCTGGGCATATAGGTCTTGAGAAACTCACGCGCATCCGAAACGCCTTTCGGAAATACGCGGGGGAAACGCATCTCATCCAGAAGGATGAACAAGATGTTGGGCTTGCCGCCTTGAGCGCTTTCGGCACTCTGAGCGGCTACATTCGTCGTTGCGATGGCAGCGCCGACGGCCGATGTCTTTTTGATGAAATCGCGCCTATCCATGGATAGCACTCCTTATGCAAATATGGGTATGTTCTATGTGGGGTAAGAGTTTGATACGACTAAATCGGCCAGCACCGATTCTTTTAGTTGGCGTAGGGGCGGTGTCGAGCCACACACAGAGTAGGCGAAACGGCTCCTTGGAAATGGAAGAATCCATTTCATGGGATGTCACTGCTACAGCGCGAAAGCGGCCAGACACCCGGCGTAAGAAGAGGAATCGCCCTCTGCCACGCAAACTCTCTTCATGAGGAGCGGCCTGCGCCATTCGCGCCAACGGCGCGCCTGCTCAGCCTGTCTCGCTTAATCGCCTTCCGGCATCTTCGACGAATGATGGCTAGTAATTAGCCACTTATGGCCGTCCCACACATAGGTGAACGTATAACGCGCTTTCACCGTCGAACCGTCGCCGAACTTGAACGTGTAGGTTCCGGCATCGATCGCAGTGTTGCACTCGATCATGATGTCGCGGAAGTCAATGGTGCCGACGGGTTTGCTTTCCAGAAAGTGCTTGAAATAGTCCAATTTATCCTCGACCGAGACTCGCGGCTTGTTCGATACGGTTGCCAGCAGAATCGAACGTGGAGCGTAGTTCGCCACGACCTTCCGAGGATCGCCCGTTTTGAGCGAATCGTTCCATCGATCGAACAGTGCGGCAATCTGTTTGCTCGACGCCGGATGACACGTTTCGGTTTTCGCCAGAGCGCCACCGCTTGCAACACACAACACGATGGCAATTGCGAATCGTTTCGGCGGGTGATTCATCATGAAAGCACCTCTCTGGCCGTCGATGGTGGTCGTGCGAAGGTCGCTCGCCACTGAGTCTCCCGAGACTTTTATAGTTGAAAAATCGCGCAACACCAATAACATTTGCGTCGCGTTGCCTGAACGTCTTCTGTCGTAAGTCATCATCGCAAGACGTGGCAGCGTCAGGCTATCTTTGAAAGTCACTCCCTCCAGACAATTAACTCCAAGCGCGGTAACGTCGCGCCATTGCCTGGCGATTGATCGAGCAAGCGCTTGAGCTTGCATCCAGACCTGCTATAACGAAGTGACGCGTCACGCTTCCATTTTTGCGAACGTTAGTTCGTACTCCATCAAACCCAGCCCGTCCATACCCTACCGGTGCAACTCCGTCTTCTCGATCGAGAGGTGTGGCATGAAACGAACTCACTGCGCGCGTCGGTTTGCTGCGATGCTCATCGGCATGGCATCGGTTATGTCGATGAATGCCACTGCGCTCGCTCAAGGTGTGCCACCGGGAAACGGCTTGCGCATGGATCCGCCTTTCATCGCGAGTCCCCAGTTGAGCAGGAATACCGCGTCGACGGTGCCGGGCGCCTCGGCACTCACTGCGGCCACCGACTGGCCCACCTTCGGCATGGACAGACAGCGTTCCGGCTATAACGCGGTCGAGCGCGTGCTCAATACCGGTAATGTGTCTCAACTCCGCGCGCACTGGACGACCGACATAGGCGGCCCGATCACCACGCAGCCGACGCTGATCACGGGCGTGCCGATCAACGGCCGGCCAACCGATGTCGTCTACGCGGCCACGTGGTCGGGGCGAATCGTTGCGCTCAATGCCGCGACGGGTGCGATCATCTGGAGCGTTCAGGCGCCCACGGTGCAAACGCGCTGCAGCAACTTCAATCCATCGCAAGGCTTCGTGGGGACAGTCGGCACGCCGACATTGGACCGCAGCACCAACCGGATGTATGTCGTCACAGGCTACGGCTTTCTGCATGCGCTCGACTTGTCCACGGGCGCCGACGTCATGCCGTGGGTTCAGTTGATCGACGCGCAGAGCGCATCGCCGAAAACGATCGTATTCGGCAGTCCCACGCTGAACGGCTCCGATATCTACATCACCACGGCCAGCCCATGCGACGTGCGGCCGTATCACGGTCAGGTCGTGCGCGTCTCGACGACGAACGGTGCGATTCTGAACAGGTGGTACACGACGGGCGCGAACGGTCCGGATGGAGGCGGCATCTGGGGACCGGGCGGCGTATCCATTTCCCCGAACGGACTGTGGATTTACACGGCCACGGGCAACGCGTTTCCGGACGCACAGAACGCGCCTTATGCGGAACATGTCGTGAGGCTCACGAGGAACCTGACACTCGATGCCGCGAACGCCCCGCCGCTCTCCACCACCATCGACGTGGATTTCGGCGCGACGCCCCTGCTCTTTCAAACCGCATCATGTCACCCGATGCTGGCCGCGATGCAGAAAACCGGCAGGCTTTATATCTATGACCGCAATACGCTCGCCGACGGTCCCATCTATTCATTCCAGATCGGCCGAAGTACACCGGCCGGCAATTTCATCGGCCTGCCCGCCTTCGATCCGGTGCTCAATCGAATCTATCTCGGCAATCCGGTCGATTCGAGTTCGGGCATCGTCGGCCATGGCCTCGTAGCGCTATCCATTCAATCGGACTGCTCGGTTGCGATCGCGTGGAATCTGCCGGTCGGCGTGAATTCGGCGGGGCAGAATCCGTCGATCTCGCCCATCGTTGCAAACGGCGTTGTCTATTACGCCGACGGAGTGGGAAGCGAAGTATTCGCCGTCGATGCACGCAGTGGATTACAACTTTGGAGCACTAACAATCTTCCGGCAGCGGACCGTGTGGCGGGCGGCATCTTTACATCGCCGACGGTGGTGAATGGACAACTCTTCGTCGCGGGATTCGACCACAAGATTCACGCTTACGGCTTATAGACGCGGACGATACGTGCATCGCGCCCGCGGCACTCATTGCGCGATGCGTTTGAAGCTCACGTAATAGTCGTCGGTGTAGTAGCAGTCGCCTGTCTGCTTGCGCGGGCCACCGCATACGATCCGGCGTTGCCCGCGATTGGCCGCTCCGGGCGTGCGCACCGTGTATGCGTGGTAATAGCCGCGAGCGTGTTGCGGCAGCAGCGTTGCGCTGTTGCGAAAGAGGACGCCGTCTTCGCTGAAAGGATAGGGTCCGCCCGCCTTGATGAGCCGCAGCGTTTCCACCGCTTCGTCGGGCAACTGCTTCTGGCCGACCGAAGCCAACGGGCCTCGCGCCAGCGCGCCCGATGCGGCGACTGCATCGCTCGATGCCTGCGGTTCGGAGGACGCCTGACTCGCGGATGCGCCCGACTCCTGAGCCGCGTCCTGAGATCCTTTCTTGCCGCATCCGCATAGGGCTGCGCTCAAGGCGAACATGCACAACACGGTCCACGCGCGCTTCATCGATCGGTTGTCTCCGGTTGACGCTATTCGACGACGAACGAATCAAGCATATCGCTAGTAAGACACTGAATCAACGTTCGGGCACTGCTGCGCGCGGGTCTTGTCCGAACTTCACGATGCGCTGGCGATTCGGTGATGCAGTCGCAATCGACTGATCAATGAGTACGAGCGACGACGCGCACGCCAGACACTTCAGCCGCGCCTTTATTCCGCCCTGCCCGCACAAATAAATCGCCATTTCCACGCGGAACAAATCCTTGAGCCCCGCTGTTTTGCTATCGACGGTCGCGACATCCCACAGCGGCCACGATCGCACCGGCAGGAGGCATCATGCACCGCGAACTCTTCGTCCTCGAACACAACTTCTTCAGCTTCGGCTGCATCTATCGGGTGGACCTGCGCAGTCGCAGCGGCCGCCTAATCGAAACGCACTATGTGAAGCTGAGCGATATCGCGTGGTGCTAGCGCGCCTCCCCGACATTCAACGACGACATCGGATTTTCGAGGAGACCCATCCATGCCCTACGCTTACGCCCACTTGCCCGACATCGTTCCCCACGATGAATGGCTCAGAGGAACCTCGGCGCTGCTTCAGGTGCGCAGCGCGGCGCTGAAGGAGCTGGATCAGCAGATCCTCATGTATCACCGCAATCGGACGGTGCATCAATTTCACGCGCTCGTGAAGGCGTTCGAGCGCTGGCAAGATTCAGCCGGTCCCAACGATGTCTGGAAAAGCGCCTCGCGCAACGGTTCGAAGTATTTCACGCTGCTCGATCAGCAACTACGCGGCAAGGGCGACACGGACGCCGCAGCCGGCGCGCAGGACTTCATGACGCCCGCGCTCATCAACGCGCGGCTCGGCGTGCTGTATCTCTTCGGCAATCTCGAACTGGAAGACGACACCTTTCAGGTACTGCTGGAAGGCGCTTTCGATGTCACCAACGTCGGGCTCGGCTTCGCGCCGGATACGAATGTCGCGGCGGCGCGTGCGTCGGAAATACTGGACAACAGCGTCGTGCAGAAGTCGGCATCGCTCGCGCTCGAACAGGTGCAGAAGAAGATCACGAAGCGCAAGGAACCGACGCTCGTGAAGTCGAATCAACTCACGGCTTCCGCACTGACACTGCCCGCGTTGAGCAGCGCGGCGCGGCGGCTCTACGAGGCCATTCGCGCGAAAGTCGCGGAAGGCGCGAAAAAGCTGTGGGACATGATTCGCGAGAAGGTCGCCGACATTCGCAGCGATCCCGGCGGATTCGCGCTCGACACCATGCCCGGGCTCTTGCGCAAGCTCGTCGATTTCCTGTGCGGCAAGCTGCTTGCCACGCTTGCGCCGTTCATCGGCGCGGGCCTCGATATCGCGAAGGGCATTGCGAATACCGTCGACAGCAGCATCAGCAAGTATCGCGAATGGGTGCTAGGCCGCGATGTGCAAGTGCTCGCCGGGCATCCCGGCACCATCGTGGAAGCCATCAGGCGCGCGATGAAACTGAGCATCGGTTCCGGCGTCTACGATCTCGTCAAAGGCGGCGCGAGCCTCGGCTTGCAGTTCGCGAGCCAGGGCGCATCGACCATCATCGATGCAGTGGTGTCCATCATGGAAACGCTCGCGAAGGTCATCTGGAAGATCGTGGAGATCAAGCGTATCAAGCGGTTCTGCGAGCAGGCGAAGGAACACTGGGACGCACGCCTGCAACGCGACGCGCTGCATACGCGGCCCATCGCCTTCAATAGCTGGTTCAAGCGCTATGCAGTGCCGATTCCCGCGCTTTCCGTGCTCGCGCTGAACTCGGGCATTTGCGGCGACAAGATGCATTTCCTCGCGATGTTCAAGGACGACGACAGCATCGTCACGCAGGCGCAATTCACGGCCGGCTGCAAGTACGTCGACAGCCTCAAGGTGTGGGGCTCGGACTATCTGGGCGATGCGGGTTTCGCCTTCGATTCCGGCGATGCGATGATCAAAGGCCTGCTCAAGCTCGCCACGAGCCACAAGGAAGAGCAGACGTGGGACTTGAAGGTGCGCAAAGCCGTGCTCGGTTTTTTGAACGCGTGAAGCGCTTCGCGCATGAACCCGCCGACGCCTTCGCTCATGCGAAGGCGTTGGCCTTCGTGAAGCACGACGCGCCAAAAAAAACTCTGGAATAGAACCCCGCGCTCGGCTGTTTTCGTCGCAATCCCTTCACGCTTCGAGGCATCGCCGCGATGAACGCCCGGACCTTGCTGCACACCATTCGCTTCGGCGTCGCACTCGCATGTCTGTGCGCGCTTCACGGCGCGCAAGCGGGTGACGCGACGCTGCTGCCCGAAGGCGCCGTCACGCTGATCCGCGCGACATCCGTGTTCAACGTCGATGCGCCCATCGCGCTTCAGCCCGGCGATCTGCTCGCCACCGACGCACACGCCAGCGCGCAAATCGAAGCCGGCGACGGCACGATCGTCGCGCTCGGTGCGGACACGCGCATCGCGATCGATACCGCGCCGCACGGCGATGCGTTCGCGCTGCTCTCGGGCTGGATCAAGGTCGCGCGTCCGCGAACGAGCGCAGCCGATTCCCTGTCGATCGGCACGCCCGCGCTCGACATCGGCCTGCGCGACGGCGCCGCCGTGCTGCATGCGAGCCGCGACACGACCGCGCTCTTCATCGAAACGGGCAGCACGACGCTCGCGCTGCCGGAACATGCCGACGCGCATCGGCCACTCGACGGCGAGCACTACGCCGAACGCGCGACCGGCAAGCCGCTGGACGTCGGCACGCGCCCCGCGCAGTCGTTCATCGCCGCGATGCCGCTGCCGTTTCGCGATCCGCTCGCGCCCGCCGCGACGCCCGCGAAGACGAAGCTCGTCGCGCCTGCGCAGGGCCGCACGGCGACTTATGCCGATATCGCCGACTGGCTCGTCGCGCCGCTGTCCATCCGGCGCAGCTTCGTCGCACGCTTTCGGCCGCTTGCGCAGAGCGCGCCGTTTCGCGCCCAGGTGCGCCAGAACCTGCGCGATCTTCCCGAATGGCGGCGCGTGTTGTGCCCGCCGCCCGCCATGCCGCGCCGGCGCGCGCTCGCGCCTGTGTCCGCGCCCGTGCAGGACCAATCAACCGAGGTGGAGTCATGAGACTGTCGCTCGCCGTCAAGTTCAATCTGGTGTTTCTCGCGGTGTTCGTCGTCGGCTTCGTGTCGGCCGGGTACGCGGCGCGCGAGTTGCTGCGTCGCGAGGCCATCGACGAAACCGTGCAGAACGCGCGCGTGCTCATGGAAGCGGCGAGCGCGGCGCAGAACTACACCGCCACGCAAGTCACGCCGCTCCTGCAAACGCAGCTCAAATACAGCTTCGTGCCGCAGTCGGTGCCGGCCTTCTCGGCGGTCGAAACGCTGATGACGCTGGAAAAGCGCCTCGCGGGCTATTCGTATCGCTCGACGATGCTCAATCCGACCAATCCGCGCGACCGTCCATCGGACTGGGAAACGGACGTCATCCGCCATCTGCACGACAAGCCGGAACTGAAGGAAATCGTCGGACTGCGCGACACGCCGTCCGGGCAGACCCTGTACATCGCGCGCCCGAACCGCATCAACGACGCCGCGTGCATGGAATGTCACAGCGTGCCGTCGCGGGCGCCGAAGACGCTCATCGACAAATACGGTCCCGACAACGGCTTCAACTGGACGATGCACGATGTCATCGGCGCGGATTTCGTCTCGGTGCCGATGGCGCTGCCGGTCGCGCGCAGCGACGCGGTGCTGCGCACGTTCCTGGGCTCGCTGCTCGCCGTGTTCGTGCTGCTGCTGATCGCGCTGAACGTGATGGTGCATCTGCTCGTCACGCGGCGCATCCGCGCCCTCTCGCGCGCCGCCGACGAAGCCAGCCTCGGACAACTCGACGGCGCGGACTTCACCGAGCGCGGCCGCGACGAAATCGCTTCGCTCGCGGCGTCGTTCGCGCGCATGAAGACGAGCCTCGTGGAAGCGTTCAAGATGATCGAGGCATGAGGTGAACGCCGCCGCGATGGACCCGCCGCGCATCACGGAACTCGGCAAGTACCGCATCGAAGCGATATTGGGCGCGGGCGCGATGGGCGTGGTCTATCGCGCGTTCGATCCGCATATCGAGCGGCATGTCGCGCTGAAGACGGTCCGTCACGAGCTGTTCGAAACCGGCGAGCGCGCAAGTCTGATGACGCGCTTGCGCAGCGAAGCGCAGGCGGCGGGACGGCTCGCGCATCCGAACATCGTCGGCGTGTACGACTATGGCGAAACCGGCGACACCGCCTTCATCGCGATGGAACTGGTCAACGGTCGCGCGCTCAAGCATTGGCTCGACGCGGGCCGTCCGCTCGACCTCGCGACCGCGCTCGACTGGTTCGCGCAACTGCTCGCCGCGCTCGGCTTCGCGCACGCGCATGGCGTCGTGCATCGCGACATCAAGCCCGCGAACCTGCTCGTCAGCGAGCAAGGGCGGCTGAAGGTGGCGGACTTCGGCGTCGCGCATGTGGAATCGTCGACGCTGACGCTCGCGGGCGCGATGATCGGCACGCCGTGCTACATGTCGCCGGAGCAGTTCACGGGCGAGTCCGTCGACGGGCGCTCCGACCTGTTCTCGGCCGCCATCGTGCTTTACCAGATGCTGACCGGATGCCGGCCGTTCGCGGGCGCGTCGCAAGCCGAAGTGATGCGGCAAGTGATGCACGAGACGCCGCGCTTGCCGTCCGCCTGCAATCCGGCGCTGCCGCACGAGATCGACGACGTGCTGATGCGCGCGCTGTCCCGCCGTCCCGCCGCACGTTTTCAGACCGCCGACGCGCTGCGTCAGGCGCTCGCCGATGCCTCGCACGGCACGCCCGCGGCCACGGACGACTGCACCATCCTCGAAGCGCAGACGGTGACGCCAGCCGCGCCGCTCGCGTCGGGAACGGGTTCGTGGCGCGGCGAATCGCTGCCGTCGCTGACGATGTGGCCCGCCGCCACGCTCGCCTCGGTCGAAGCGCGGCTCGCCGCGCAGATCGGGCCGGTCGCGCGTCTGCTCGTGCGGCGCGCGGCGGCGCGCATCGCGGATGCGCCGGACCTGCCCGCGCTCGTCGCGCTGCTCGCGCCGCATGTTCCCTCCGACAAGGGCCGCGCGCAATTCGTCGCGGCGTTCGCGGAGGGGTCCGTTGCGGGCACGGCATCGGCTTCGACATCGGCTCCTTCATCCCTCGATGCCGAAGCGGTGCGCGCCGCCGCGCTCAAGCTCGCCGTCTATCTCGGCCCGATCGCGACGATCATCGCGAAACGCGAGTCCGCGCGCGCGGACAGCCTGCGCGCGCTGCACGAACGGCTCGCGGCGGCGATCTCCAACGAACACGACCGCGCGCGTTTTCAGCGCGATGTCGGGCCGTAGCCCGCTCATCACGCTCATCACGATACGAATCCGAAGGAGCACGACCGATGAATCCCGACACGCTCATCCGCCGCGCGCCGATCCGGCTTGCCGCGTGCACCGCGTTCGGCGTCACCGATGCCGGCCGCATGCGCCGCGACAATCAGGACCGCTTTCTGATCGATCCGGCGCTGAACCTCGTCGCGGTGGCGGACGGCATGGGCGGACACGCGTTCGGCGCGCGCGCCAGCGCGACCGCGCTCGACTGCATCGCCACGCAACTCGCCGCCGATGCCGCCGATACCGCTCATTGCGACGATCCCAACGATCCCGACGCCACCGTCCACGATGCGTCCGCCTGCGCGATGCGCGCCGCCGCCGACGCGATCGGCCACGCCAACGCGACGCTCCACGCGATGAACCTGCGCGAGCGTCTCGCGCATCGTGCGATGGGCACCACGCTGACGGGCATCTGGCAGCCGGCCGGATCGGCGCGGCTGATTTCGTTTCACGTCGGCGACAGCCGGCTCTATCGGTATCGCGACGGCGCGCTCGTGCAACTGTCGCGCGACCAGACGCTTTATCAGCAGGCGCTGGAGTCGGGCGCCGTCGAACATATGCCGCCGCGCAACATGCTGCTGCAGGCGCTCGGGCCGCTGCCGTCCATCGCGCCCGCCGTGGAAGCGCATGCGTGGCTGCCCGGCGACCGCTACCTGCTGTGCAGCGACGGATTGCACGGCGAAGTGCCGCACGGCGAGATCGAAGCGACGCTCGCCGCGATGACGCCGCACGACATCGCCGGCGCATGCGGGCGGCTCATCGCGCTCGCGCTCGATGCAGGCGGCAAGGACAACATCACGGCGGTCATCGCGTGCTTCGACGGCGGTTAATCGACGCAGTCATCGAAAAGCGCCGCGACGAACGCGGCATCGGGCAAACCTGCGCTCGTGCGCACCGTTTCCGCGTGCCACCATACGCTCGTTTCCGAGGCGCCCGCATGCGGCGGCATCGAAGCGCCGTTCGCGTCATTCTCAAGCGATAGCGCCAGCAATCCGGCATCGAAATCGGCTAGACGCGCGTGCTTGTCGAGCGTCGCGAGCGCGAGCGCGGCGCAACGCGCGAACCACGCATCCGCATGCGCGCGCCAGACGGGCCAAGCGTGCGGCTCGACGGGCGCGGCGATCGTCAACGGAAAGTGGCGGCGCGCGCTGTCGATGCTCGGCATCAGCACGCCCGCCCAGCCGCTCTCTCCCAGCACGCCGCCGCCAATCGCGAAGCACCACGGCGGCGCGGTCAGATACGCGTCGAGCCATGCACGCCCGCGCGCCGCGCGTCCCGCGAGCAGGCCCGCCTGCAACATCGCATCCCACGGATCGACGAAGCGCGCGGGCAAGCGCCGCGTCACGAAGTCGCCATTGCAGCGGAGCTTGCCGAAGCATCCGGCGACGCCCGGCGACGCCATCACACATGCTCCGGACAGCGGAACTGTTCGAGCGGCGCGCGCCGGAACGGATTGACGACGCTCGTCGCATCGAGTTCGAGCACGGCCTTGCGTCCTGCCGAATCGAGCGTGAGCTTGTAGCGGTCCGGCTGCGCGGTGGCGTCGAGCCTGCCCGCGTCGATGAGATGCAGCAGCGCCCACGGACCGCTTGCGTCGAACGCAGCGGACTGCGCCGGGGAAGCCGGATCGAACTGCGCGCTGGCGCGGCCCGTGTTCTTGCCGCTCGGCCATTGCAGCAGCATCGACTGAAGGCCGTCCTGCGTGAGCGCAAGCTGCTGCCCGTCAATGTCGAGATTCACGTGCGTGATCGCCGGATCGAACGAGAGCGCCTTCACGCGAAAGCGGATGGACATGTCGCGGCTGCCGTCGTGGAAGAACGCATCGCGAATCTGCGCGGCGCGCTGGAATTGCGCGAGCGCGTCGCGGGGCATGCCCGCCGGCGGCGTGCCGGCGCGCCATTGCCACACGGGTCCGCTCGTATCGGCCAGCGCGGCGAGGTTCTTCTGGAAGAAATCGTCGATGAGGCCGCCCGGCGCGAACAGCTTGCCGAAGTCGTCGGCGGCGACATCGCGAGTCGATGCACGCACGAAGGGATAGCGGCCATCGAGCGCGCGGCGGCAGAGCGGGCCCGCGTTCGCGTTCCACTGCGCGTCGAGCCGGGCGCGCTCGCCGCCTTCGACGAGCGCCGTGCCCGCCGTGGCGATCGACGCAGCGACCGGCGTGAGCGGCGCGGGACTCGTCTGGCTCGCGAGCCGCAGCTTGCCGAGCGCGTCGGCGGCGGGCGCGGGCTGGCCCATTCTGCGCGCGGCATCGGCGGCATCGAGATAGACGGCGGCGTCCTTGAGCGGCGCGAGCGCGCGATCGAGCGCCGTGGCGTCGCCCGGCTTGCCCGCGAGTTGATGCAGCGGCTGAAAATGATCGTCGACGCGCGTCGGTGCGTTCCCCGCCAGCGTCGTTTCGCGCGACGCCGCGACGATGAACTTCCTGAGCGGCGAATCCGGTGCGGACAGTTCGTTCGCGATGCGCGCGCCATCGGCGAGACCGGTGACGGGCGCCGCGGTCACGTCGTCGAGCAGAGCGTCCCATGCGCGGATATAGGCGTCGAAGTAGCGCTCGTCGAGCGCGGCGCGCAACGAAGCGATGCCGTCGGGCGTGAGCGCGGCGTCCTCGCTGCCGAGCACCCACGCGTCCTTCGCGACGCTGCCGAGCGCGGCGTCGCGCAAACGCGTGTATTGCGCGTAGCCCGCGCGCGTGTACGCGCCCGCGACGCCCGCCGTGAGCGGCGCGCCGCTCGTGCGCCGCAGCAGCAGCGGCGCGTTGGGACCGGCGGCGGCGCTCACGCTGAACGCCGGGACGTTGGCCTGCGCGAGTTCGCCATCCACGCGGTTGCCGATGCGCTGCGACAGCGGCAACTGCGCCAGCCGCGCGCGCGCCGCCTTGACGAGCGCGTCGTCGAGCGGCAGCGACGGATCGAAATGCGTCTTGTCGAAGAGCGCGGCGAGATGCGCATCGAGCGCGCTGCGTTGCGCCGGAGCGGCGTCGCCCGCGAGCGCCGGAACCAGATGCGTGCGCAGCGCGGCGGCGTCGAAATGGCGCGCGTCGCCGAGCATCAGATAGGCGCGCAGCGCTTCGTATTTATATGTTTCGGATGCCGAATCATTTCCTCCGCCGCCGTCGCGCAATTCCTGCGTCAGCTTGCCGACCGCGAGCGGCAGCAAGGTCTGATCCAGCAACCGCCGATACGTCACGCGCGCTTCCTGGCCGAGCTTGTCGCCCTGATACAGCCAGAGCCGCGTGAGCCACGGCACTGGCCTTGCCGCGTCCGCGTAACCGCCGGGCAGTGCGCGCGCCGCGTCGAGCAGCGGCAGCACGGCGAGCGGATCGGCGGTGGCGTTCGCTTCGCGCGAGAGTTGCGCCACGTGCTGCGTCTCGCGCTCGAACGCCGCGACATACGCGCGATTGCGCTGATAGCTCACCGCCATGCACGCGAGCGCGAGCATCAGCGTGACGCCGACGAACGCGAGCGCGCCGCGCCGCAGCCACGCGCTGCAACGCTCGAAGCGTGCGTTCGCGCCGACGAGCCCGGCTTCCGCGATCACCACGTCTTTCAGCATCCGGTTGATGAAATACGCGCGGCCCGACGCGTCGCGGTTATACGCGGCGTCGCGCCGCAAGCCGAGCGATTGCGCGATGCGGCTGATCGCGCGATCGATCGGCCGTCCGTGCTGCGTGCCGCTCGTGAAATACACGCCGCGCAGGAGCGGCGACGCCTCGAAGCGCGTGCCGCGAAACGCGCCGTCGAGAAAACGTCCGAGCGCCGGCTGCAATCCCGCGAACTGCTGCGCGAAACCGTAGATGCGCGCGCGCCGCGCGACGTCCGTCTCACGCTGCATGCGATGCAGCACGCGCGCCTGCAACCGCGTGCCGAGCGCATCGAATTCGGCGGGGAACGCCGCGAGCGCCGCGCCCGCGCCCGCTCCCGGCGCTTCGTCGAGCGCGAACGTGATGCCCCACACCTGATTGCGCTCCGCTTCGCCGAGATCGTCGAAAAACTCGGTGAATCCCGCGAGCAGATCGCACTTCGTCACGACGACATACACCGGAAAGCGCACGCCGAGCCGCTCGCTCAGTTCCGCGAGACGGCTGCGGATGGCGCGGATGTGCGCGTCGCGCGCGGCGTCGTCCTCGCGCACCAAATCCGCCGCCGACAGCGTGACGATGACGCCGTTCAGCGGACGCCGCGGCCGGTACTTGCGCAGCAGTTGCAGAAAGCCCGTCCACGCGGATTCGTCGGCTTGCGCGTCGCTGTCCTGCGTCGTGAAGCGGCCCGCCGTGTCGACGAGCACGGCGTCGTCGGTGAACCACCAGTCGCAGTGGCGCGTGCCGCCGACACCGCCGATCGCCTCGTCGCCCAGCTTGTCGCGCAGCGGAAAACGCAGGCCGGAATGCGCGAGCGCCGTGCTCTTGCCCGTCCCCGGCGCGCCGATGAACATGTACCACGGCAACTGATACACCCATTGCCGGCCGTTGACGCCTTTCATGCGCGCTTGCCGCAGGATCGCGAGCGCCTGTTCGAAACGTTCGCGCAGGATCACAAGCTCCGCGCTTCCGGCGGCTGCGGTCTGTCCCTGCCCCGACATGCCGCTCGTGAAGCGCAGATTCACGAGCCGCGCGGCGATCAGCCGAGCGCCCCAGACGATTCCCCACATGGCGACGAGCGCGGCCATCGCGATCCAGCGGCTGCGCGGCGTTTCGAGCGGCGCGTGGCCGTTGAACGCGAAGAGCGGCCCTTCGAACCACACGACGACGAGCAGCGCGAGCACGCCCGCCAGCGTGAACCATTTCGGCATCCTGAGCGTTTCGGCAACTTTTTTCATCGATGTCTCCGTGCTGTTGTGCTTTACAAGTGACTCACGACGACGCGCCCGGCGCGAGCAGCGTGATCTCCACGCGGCGGTTTTTCGCGCGGCCGGCGGGCGTATCGTTCGATGCGAGCGGCTCCGCGTCGCCGCGTCCTTCCGCGGAAAAGCGCGCGGGCGTGCCGGTCAGCGACGCGAGCATCGCGCGAACGCTCTCCGCGCGCGCCTGCGACAAATGCCAGTTCGACGGAAAGCGCGCGGACACGAGCCGCTGATCGTCGGTATGGCCCGTCACGACGACCTTGCCGGGCACGCTCTTGAGCGCGTCCGCGATGCGCGCGATCAGCGCGTCGTAGGCGGGATCGAGCGTCGCGCTGGCGGAGGCGAACAGGTTGTCGCCGTTGATCGTGACGATGGAGCGGTCCGCCGCCTCACGCACCGACACCAGCCCCTGACGGATTTCAGGCGCGAGGAAGGTCGCGAGCGTCGCGGCGGCGGCGGGCATCGCGGCAGGCGCGATCACGCTCGGCGGCGCGGCGGGGCGCGCGCTCACGCGAATGCGGTTGAGCGCGTCGAATACGGGATCGGATGTGCGGTTGAGGCTCATCGCGAGCGCGATGTGCGTCGCCACCAGCACGACGCCCGCGAGCGCCGCGCAGACCCAAGGCGGCACGCGCTGCCCGAGCGGGCGGCGCGCGCGCTCGGCGGGCCGCCAGCGCACCGAAAGCTCGGTCTCGAAAGCGCCGCGCCGGTCGCGGATCATGCGTTCGAGCCGCTCGCGCGCGGATTCGAGTTGGCTGCGTCCGCCATCGATCAGGCGATAGCGTCCTTCGAAACCGAGCGACAGGATCACGTAGAGCAGTTCCAGCACGTCGACGTTGCGCGCCGGATCTTGCGCGAGCCGTTGCAGGATGAGAAAGAATCGCTCGCCGCCCGACGCTTCGTTGTGAAACGTCACGAGCAGGCTGCGGCTCGCCCACACGCCGCTGCCCCACGGCGTGCCCGCGATCGCCTCGTCGATGAACGTGCACAGGCAATAGCGCGCCGCCGCGAGCTTTTCGGTGTCGGCGCCGCTCGCGCGCGCTTCCTGTTCGAACGCGCGCACCATGCGCACGAGTTCGCCGCGCAGCCCTTCGATATCGGTCATCGCGGCCCGCTGGCGCAGCGGCAGCGCCAGTTCGATGAGCGGATTCGCCGCGCGCACGAGCGGGTTCAGGCCGCTCGCGGTCGCAAGAGCCGGCGCGCGCGGCGCGTCTTCCATGGGCGCGCGCTCCGCGACGCGTCCGCCCGGTTGCGGAATCAGGATGGTGTCGTCCGGATCGAAGCCGGCTTGCGGAAAGGTCGATGCATTCACGTTGCGTTCCTTCGTCGAATGGAGCCGGGGATTCATGGACGGATCGCCCAGAATTCGAACTCGATGCCGGGAAAATCCCCCGCCACGTGCAGCGCCACGCCCGCCGAAGTCGCGAACTGCCGCCACAAATCGCCGCCGCGTTCCAGCTCGAAATAAGTGAAGCCGGCATGGAACGGCAACTGGCGCGGCGCGACCGGCAGCGCACGCAGCGCGATGCCCGGCAATTGCAGATTCACGAGGTCGCGGATGCGCTCGACCGGCCCGAGCTTCGCCTGCTGCGGAAAGCCGTTGAGCAGCGCGGCGGGCGCGAGATCGGCCTTGACCGCGAGCACGAAGCTCGCCGAGCGGAACAGTTCGCGATCCGGCACGATCGCCACGCGCAGCCCGTACTTGCGCTCCTCCAGCGCGATGGGCACCGCATGCGGGTCCATCACGGCGGCGAGCGCGGCGCGCAGCGCGTTGACGAGCGGCGCGAACGTCTCGTCGAGCCGCTCGTGGCGATACGCCGGAAACGCGGCGGGACGCTTCCCCGACTGGCTGAACGTGGCAAGCTCGCCCGCCAGTTGCAGCGCGTGCTGATGCAGGTCGTGCGGATGCAAGCCCGTCGTCGATGCAATGCCCGCGAACAACGGCTCCGCCCGGTTGAGCACCTGAAGCAGCAGAAAGTCGGCGATTTCGGCTGCGCCGGTCGCGGCGGGCTGGGCGAGGCGCGCGGCGAGCGCATCGGCGCGCTGGTGCATGAGGCCCGTGAGTTCGTCGACGAATCCGGCAAGCCGGCGCGACACGCGATAGTCGAGGCACGGCGGCGCGTAGGCCGCATCGAGCACGATGCTGTTGTCCGCGCGACGCTCCACGATGCGCGCGATCCCGAGCGACGTATGCGCGTGCGCCACGTCCGCTTCGAACGCGAGGCGCAGTTGCAGCTTGCCGACCTGCACGAGCGCGGCGCCGGTCGCGCCCTCGTTGCTGTCGAGCACTTCCGTTTCCGCGATGCGATGCCGCGCGAAGCCATCGTGACCGGCCTGCGCCGCATACGCGGCCTCGGGCGCGCCGTGACGCGCGACGGGCAGCGCGAGCACGACCGTCAGATCGCGCGCGTCCTCGGGCACGGCGAGCGGCAGCGGAAGCTCGTCGTCGGCGGGAAGGCGAAACGGACTGCCGTCGGGCAGCACGCCCGCGCACGCAATCAGCGCGATGCGGCCGAGCTTCAGTTGCTCGACATCGATCTCCAGTTCCGAGAAGCCGTATGCATAGGGCCGCAGCGCGGCGCAGCGCGCGTCGATCTGCGCGCGCACGTAGCGGTCGTGCTGCTGCAAATGCTGCGGCTGAAGCAGCATGCCTTCGGACCAGATCACCTTGTTGTTCCTGGACATCGTCGCCTCGCGCGTGGATTCAGAGTGAAGAAGCAAGCGGCTTCGCATCGGCGAAACCGCTCGCCTGCCGCTCGTATGCGTCGTTGAAAGCGCTGCCGGACAGCGCCTGGAGATCGTCGGCGCTCGCGCGCGTCAGTTCGGCGTGCAGCGCGACGAGACGATCCCACTGGCGCGCCTTGCGGCACGCGGGCAGCCAGTCGAGCCAGCCGCGTTGCGTGCCGGACGCCGCTATCGTCCGCGGATCGAAACGCCCGAGCAGATGCTGCATCGCCGCGCGCGTGCCCGCGAGGACCGCGAGTTCGTGACGGCGGATATCGTCGAAGGCGCCTTCCAGCGCGGTCTGCGCGGGCAGATAGCCTGTGCTCGCGCCGCGCAGCATTTGCGCGAGCGCGCCGTCGCCGTCGGGAAAGAACTTGAGCGGATTGTTGTCGCGCTGGACGAGCATGGTCGTGTCGAGGCTGATCTCGCGCTTCAAGACCGAGCGCGACAGCAGCACGTCCACCACGCCGCGCACCGCCGTGCGCAGCATCGCGCCCGCGAGACGCGCGACCTCGGCGGCGTCGCGGGCGCCGAGCGCGGCGGCATCGACGCCCATGCCGTCGAGCAGCGCCGCATAGGCCGATTCGGCGATGGCGTCGTTCGCGGCGGCGCTCGTGCAAGGCGCGAACGCGATGTCGCCGAGCGGATCGTAGTCGTGCGGAATGCCGACTGCGGGCGCATGCGCCGCCGCACGGACGGGCGGCACGTAAGCGATCTGCTCGGGCGGCACGTGATCGCTCTGCGATCCGGCGAACGCCGCGTGGCCGTCCAACCGATGCGGCGCGTCATGCGCGCAGCCGAAGGCCGCGTCGAGCGGATCGAAGCGCGGCCCCGCCAGCGGCGAATCGGCCAGCACCGCCGCGCAGGCGAGCGGATCGTGCGCGAGCGCTGCGGCAACGCCTTCATCGGTCGCCGCGTGCAAAGGATCGAAACCGCGCTGGTCGTGCACGCCGAGCGGCGCGTCGAAGGCTTCGGCGGGCGCGCGCGTCATCGTCCGCACGCCGAGCCGATAGCCGCCGATCTCCAGCACGTCGCCATCCGCGAGCGGCGCGCGCTGGCCGGCCGCGAGCGGACGTCCGCCGACGCGGCTCGGATTGCTGCCGAGATCCGCGAGCCGCCAGCCGTCCTCCGTCCAGTCGATCCGCGCATGCACGCGCGACACGGTTTTCGCCGCATCCGGCAGCACCATCGCGTTGCCGGGGCCGCGCCCGATGGTGCCGCCCGCCGTGCCGAACCGGCTCGCGAGCGGCGCATCCGGCGCGCTGCCCTGATAGCTCTCCACCGTGAGCGTGAGATACATGGAGTCTCCTTCGTGTCCGTTCATCTGGAACCGTCGTCGGCCTGGCGCGGCGCATCGGGCGCATCGGGCGACGCGCTCGCCGCCCCCGCCCCGCCGCCTGCACCGCCGCAGTTGATCTGCACGACCACGCCGTCGATCGACACCGGCCCGGCCGCGCTGATCGCGATACCGGACGGTCCGAGCACGATGGTGTTGCCGCCCGCCTTGAGCGTGAGCGTCGCGCCGGCCTCGATGGTGACGTTGGCCCCGCCCTTCACATCGACGTTAACACCCGCCCCCACCGAAATATTCGCCCCGCTTTTGTGTTGCGTATCGCCGCCGACATCGAGGGAAAATTTGCCGCCGATGTGCGTGCGCTGGCTGCCCTGCACCGCGTCGCTGCGATTGCCGCCGCAGCGCGCGAAGTCGTCCTTCTCTACGATGACATGCCGCTCGTTGCCAATCCGCGTGAGCGCGTCGTGCTTGACCCAGGTTTCCAGATCGCGCTCGGCGTGAAAGAACAACTGTTCGGCATTCTTCGTATCGTCGAAACGCATTTCGTTGAAGCCGTTGCCGCCTTTCGTCGAATTGCTCTTGATCGTGGTCCGCGCCATCTTCGCGGGCAGTTCGTAAGGCACGGTCTGCGCCGCGTTGTAGACGCTGCCGATCACGAGCGGCTGGTCCGGGTCGCCTTCGATGAAATGCACGAGCACTTCCTGTCCGATGCGCGGCAGAAAGAACGCGCCGTAGCCCTTGCCCGCCCACGGCTGCGCGACGCGCACCCAGCAGCGTTGCAGCGACTCGCGCGACGCATCGGGCGCGAGCTGTTCCCAATGAAACTGCACCTTGATGCGGCCGTATTTGTCGGTATGAATCTCTTCGCCTTTCGGCCCGACGACGACCGCCGTCTGCGGCCCCGCGACGCTTGCACGCGGCGTGCTGCGCGCGGCGCGAAATCCGGCGTCTCGCGGCAGCGCCGTGAAAGCGCAATCGAAAACGGGCGGACGGTCGCGCGCATCCAACGAAGAAAGATAGGCATCCGAACTGATTTCGTATTCAGCCGAGACGACGAGATATTCGCCGTCATGCTGCGCGAGCGGATGATCGCTCAACTGCACGATGCCGCCCGGCCAGATGGCGCGCGCGGTCGTGCGTGCGTTCACGAAGACATTGGCCGCCTGATGCGCCTCGACATGCGCGCGCGCAAGACGCTCGGCGTCCTCGTGGCGCGTGTAGCCCGGCGCGTGCTCCTGCATGGCGTAGACGGCTTCATCGAAACGCTTCACGCGATGCGCACGCGCCACAAGCCCTTGCTGCGCCGATTGCGACGGCTTCTCGAAGTCATAGTCGTTGATCTCGACGATGCCCGTCGCCACTTCGCCGCCCGTGGACCACGCGTAGACCCACTCGTGTTCGTGCGGCGCGCCGGTCTGCGCGCGAAACGGCAGCGCCTTGCAATGCGGCGTCGCGTCGTGAACCTGCGAGGAATCCGTGAGAATCAAACGATGCTTGCCGCCCCGATGCTCGAAGTAGTAGTAAATGCCTTCGCGCTCGGCGAGCCGGCTCACGAAATCGAAATCCGTCTCGCGATACTGCGCGCAATGTTCGAGAGCCGGATACGCCGCCGAGCACGTGTTCTCGAAGTCGATGTGATAGTCCGCGAGCACGCTGCCGATGATCGCGGGCACGCTCATCTGATGAAAGAAACGGCAGTGCGACGCGCGCGTGAGCAGCCACAGGCGCGGGCGCACCGTCGCGCGATACATCGCCGGGAGATTGGGCTGCGTGCTCGCGGGCCGCGCCAGCTCGAACGCCGTGACGATGCCGTTGTACTCGCGCGTGCCGCCGGAAGGAATGGCAAGCGACAGCGAGAAGTCGCTGCCGAGCATCTTCGCGATATCGGCATTCGAGCGCTCCGCGAGCAGTTCGATATCCCATTGCGCGAGACGTCCCAGTTCCTCGCGCCCGCGCATGCGGTAGAGCACGAGCGCGTTCTTGCCGAGCGCGCAGGTCACCTGCGCGATGCGATCGGTATCGGTGAGCATCATCGCGGCCTCGTTAGGGAATCTGCGTTTCGCGCGTCGCCGGATCGACGATCGTCACCACGCCGCCCCAGTTGCAGACGCACTTGGAGACGTTGTCGAGCGACGGCTCGTTGCCGAGCAGCACCGTGACCGCGCCGGGCACCCACGGGGTCAGCGTCGCGGGCACGCAGGGCATCGGCGTCGGCGTGCCCAACGCGGCGGCCGTGGCCGCGGCGACTTCCGGATTCGCCTGCGACGTGCACATGCCGAACGGCATGATGTTCACGAGCGGCTCGTGATCCATGATGTTCGCGGCGATCGATCCTTCGCAGCGCACGCGGTTGACGGGCAGCACGACGAGCGCGGACGGCGTCACGCCGAACGAGCATTGCAACGTCGCGCCCATGACGACTTGTTGTGGCATGGCTGGCTCCTGAATCGAACACTCAGTCGAACGCTCAATCGAACGAATAGGTGAAGTCGCCGTCGCTCACGCCGACTTCGACTTTCTCCACGCTGCGGCCATCGACGAGACGGCTCAAAAACTCCGTGCTCACGCGCGGCAGCACGGTGTTGGTCAGGATCGCGTCGATCATGCGGCCGCCGCTCGCGCGTTCCGTGCAGCGCCGCGCGATCTGGCCGACCACCGCGTCGTCATACACGAAACTCACGCGATGCCGCTCGCCGATGCGCCGCCCGATGCGCGCGAGTTGCAGGCGGATGATCGCATCGAGCATCGCTGCGTCTAGCGGGTAATACGGGATCACCGCGACGCGCCCCAGCAGCGCCGGCGGAAACGCTTCGAGCAGCGGTTCGCGCAACGCCCGCGCGATGTCTTCCGGCGACGGCGCTTCATGTCTGCCGCCGCACAGATGCGTGATGAGTTCGGTGCCGACGTTCGTCGTGAGCAGGATCAGCGTGTTGGAAAAGTCGATCTCGCGGCCTTCGCCGTCTTCCATGCGGCCTTTATCGAAGACCTGAAAGAAGAGCTTGTGCACGTCCGGATGCGCCTTCTCGAATTCGTCGAGCAGCACGACGCTGTATGGACGGCGACGCACCGCCTCGGTCAGCACGCCGCCCTCGCCATAGCCCACATATCCCGGCGGCGCGCCCTTCAAGAGCGAGACCGTATGCGCTTCCTGATACTCGCTCATGTTCACGGTGATGACGTTGTCCTCGCCGCCATACAGCGCCTCGGCGAGCGCGAGCGCGGTTTCCGTCTTGCCGACGCCGGAAGTGCCCGCCAGCATGAACACGCCGACCGGCTTGCAGGGATCGTCGAGGCCGGCGCGCGCGGTCTGCACGCGTCGCGCGATCATCTTCATCGCGTGATCCTGTCCGACGATGCGCCGATTCAGCGTCTCGGCCAGATCGAGCACGCTCGCGGCTTCGTCGCGCACCATGCGGCCGACGGGAATGCCGGTCCAGTCCTGCACCACCGATGCGACCGCGTGCGCATCCACGCCCGGCAAAATCAGCGGCGCTTCGCCCTGGCGTTGCGCGAGTTCGCCGGTCAGCGTCTTGAGGTCCGCGAGCGTGACGGACTCGCCGCCTTCTTCGATAACCCGCCGCGCCGCGAGAATGCGGCCGACGAGCGCGCGTTCCGCTTCCCAGCGCGCGGTCAGATCGGCGAGGCGCGAACGCTCGGCGTCGAGCCGCGCGGCGACATCGGCGGCGCGTTCTGTCGTATCGATGCCGAGCGCCGCTTCGCGCGCCACGATCTCGCTTTCGGTCGTCCACGTCTCGATGCGCCGCTTCGCATCGTCGAGGGCGGGCGGCAGCGCCTGCTGGCTCACCGCGACGCGCGCGCAGGCGGTGTCGAGCAGGCTCACGGCCTTGTCCGGCAACTGGCGCGCCGGAATGAAGCGATGCGACAGCTTGACCGCCGCCTCCAGCGCCTCGTCGAGCACCTGCACGCCGTGATGCCGCTCCATCTTGCGCACGAGGCCGCGCATCATCGCGATCGCGCCCGCTTCCGTCGGCTCCGGCACCTTGACCACCTGAAAGCGCCGCGTGAGCGCCGGGTCCTGCTCGATGTGCTTCTTGTATTCCACCCACGTCGTCGCCGCGATGGTCCGCAGCGTGCCGCGTGCGAGCGCGGGCTTGAGCAGGTTGGCCGCGTCGCCGGTGCCCGCCGCGCCGCCCGCGCCGACGAGCGTGTGCGCCTCGTCGATGAAAAGAATCACCGGATTCTCCGACGCCTGCACCGCTTCGATCACCTGCTTCAGGCGGTTCTCGAATTCGCCCTTCACGCTCGCGCCCGCCTGCAGCAGACCGACATCGAGCGTGCGCACGACGGCGTCGCGCAACGCGGGCGGCACGTCTCCCGCGACGACGCGCTGCGCGAAGCCTTCCACCACCGCCGTCTTGCCGACGCCCGCCTCGCCCGTGAGGATCGGGTTGTTCTGCCGGCGGCGCATGAGAATGTCGATGACCTGGCGAATCTCCATGTCGCGCCCGACGATAGGATCGAGCTTGCCTTCGCGCGCCTCGGCGGTCAGATCGACGGTGTAGCGGGCGAGCGCATCGTTCTGCGCGAGCGGCGCGGCGGCCTTTTCCGCGGCTTCCGCGGCCTCGGGGACAGCCGAAGCGTGCGCTTCGGGCGAACCGGCGAGCAGCGCGTCGAAGCGGGCGGAGAGCGCATCGAAACTGATCTTCTCGAACTGCCGCGACAGCGCGTAAAGCGCATTGCGCAGGTTCGGCGTGCGCAACATGCCGATCACGAGATGCCCCGTGCGCACCTTCGCCGCATTGAACATGAGCGAGCCGAAGACCCAGCCGCGCTCGACGGCTTCGTCGACTTGCGCGGAGATATCGGAAACGGACGTCGCGCCGCGCGGCAGGCGATCGAGCGCGGCGGTGAGATCGCGTTCGAGCGCGGTTTCGTCCAGCTCGAAATGGCGCACGAGGCGGCGCACATCCGAATCCGCCGCGACCAGAATCTGATGCATCCAGTGCGCCAGTTCGACATACGGATTGCCGCGCAGCTTGCAGAACGCGGCGCCGTTTTCGATCGCACGATAGGCAAGCGGATCGAGCTTGCCGAACAACGCCATGCGGCTGATTTCAGTCATGATGAATCTCCTTGCCTGGGGTTGGCTTCTGGCCCGTTTTCGCCTGCCCGGCGATCACGACCCGATGGTTGTCATGGACCGGCGCGCCGCTCGTGAGCCACGTGTTCCAGCCGAGACGCGCGCCGCTCTTCGCATTCGCCTGCAGACGCAGCAGCGGCACTTCATCGCGCGTGAGATGCAGCGCCACGTCCCAGTCGAGCGGATCGCGCACGTAGTTGCGGACCCAGTCGGCGAGCTTCGCGAGGCTCGCGCCGCCCGGCAGAAAGCGCGTGAAATCGGCATGACCGAGCGGCCCGATCACGATGCGGAACTTGTGCTGGCAGTCCCACACGCGCGTGCCGACGACCGTCGATACGCCGAGCCGCGCGCCGCCGAGACACGTGCGCGCGTCTTCCGGCAGCGTGATCCAGTGGCCGCGCCACGGTTCGATCGACACCTTCACGCCGAAGAAGCGCGCGAGAATCAGCCGCAGCCCGTCGGCGTGGCGCGTCGGCGCGGCAAGCACGCCCGCGAAATGACGCTTGGCGGAATCGGGGACGGCGTCGCGACCGGCGAGCGCGGGCGCGCCCAGACCGAACAGGCTGCCCACGTAATCCGCGAAACGATCGTCGTGCGGACGGTCCGCGCTCACGACCGGCTGCGCATCCGCCCATGCGCGATAGAACAGCGAGAGCATCCGGTGATGGAACACGTCGAGAAAGCGCGCGAGCGTCGGATCGTTCGCGTGGCGCACGCGCTCGCGCACATACGCGGTCAGATGCGTCGGCAGCGGGCCGTTCGGTCCGAGCAGGCCGAGAAAATTCACCGCGAGCCGGCCGGGCTTGCCGTCCTCGCCGGAGACGTAATCGCCGAGCGTCGTCGGATGAAAGATCAGTTCCGGGTCTTGCGAGAGCCGCACGGCGTCGTCGCGCGCGGAAAGCGACCGGCCGAGACGCGGACGCTCGCCATGCGCCTGCTCGATCAGCCGCAGCGCCTGAAAGAAGTCGAAGCGGCGGGCGTCGCGCGCGAGCATGCCGTCGATGGTCAGAGCGTCGCGCATCGTCCGGTCCTCGCTGGCCACTGCATGATCGGGCCGCGCGCGAGCGTCGCGACGGCGGTCTCGGTGAACGAATTGATCGACACGTACTGCGCGAAGAACCGCGCGAGCACCGCGCCGAGCAGGAAGGCGCTCGCGCCTTCGAACGCGGCGTCGTCGAAATGCAGCGCGATCGCGAGGCCGCGCCCGTAGACGATCGGCCCCGGCGACGGCAGCCGCCGCACGACCGGCGCGCACGACACCGAGCGCAGCCCTTCCACCTGGCGATGCGCGGCGGCATCGCCGGCGGGACAGTAGAGCGCGAGCAGTTCGCGCAGCGCGCGTGCGCCTTCGTGCTCGTTGGCATCGACGAGCGACGCGTAGTTGAGCGAAAGATGGTCGAGCAGCCGCCACGCCGCCGGGCCTTCCGCGAACGAAGGCAGCGGCCGGCTCGGGCCCGCGACGCAGCGCACGGCGGTGACGGGCGCTTCGGTCTCCAGCGTGAAGTCGGTCGATCCCGCGCCGACGGGCATCGACAGCGGCAGATCGCGATTCGTGCACCACGCGCTGATGCCGAGCTGACGCACGTCGCCGCGCTCGGGCGCGCTAGCGGCATCGACCAGCGCGATGAACGCTTCGCTGCCGAGGTAGCTGCTGCGCGCGCCGTTCTGCTGCTGCCGCACCGACGCGCGCCGCGACTCGCGCCGCAGTTGATAGAACGCGCCGCCTTCGCCCGGCATGTCGAGATCCTTCGCGCAATGGAACGGCCGATACTGCTTCTGCGCATCCGCGCCCGCGCCGTAGCCGGTGACTTCGTCGATCTGATGGATTTCGTAGTCCATCGGACGCGTGCGATCGACGACGACGTGATATTCGAACTCCGTCTCCGACAGCGCGACGCGGTCGGTGCGCCGGCGAAACAGGTTGATGGCAGGCGTGCAATCGAGCGCGAAGTTCGATGCATCGACGCTGCGTTCGAGCGATGCATCGGCCCGATCTAGCAGGATCACGATCTCCGCTTCCCGCCCGCGGCAATGACGCAACGCGTCGCGCAAGCCGTTCAGTTCGACGAACATGAAGCGCGGCGCGAACGCGAAATACTCCTGCAGCAGCCGGTAGCCATCGAACGATTGCCGGCCGACCGGCAACAGCGCCTCGTCTTCGGCGAAACCGAGCGGCCGCAGCGCGGTCTTCGGCAACACGGCGAGCGTCGTGGAAGCGCTCGCGCCGTTGCTCGTGCCATTGCCCGGCTGCATCACCGCGACGCCGACGCAATGCGCGAGCAGGCGTTCGTGCAGCTTCGACGGCAGACCGTCCGGGCCGCGCAAATAGAGCGCGAGCGTGTCGAGCGAAAGCCGGTCGAAGCCGAGCGAGCCGGTCGCGCGCAGCCGCAGGCGCAGTCCCGCCTTGACGTTCGCGGGCAACGCCGGCGATTGCGCGCCGAGCGCGCCCGCATGCGTGAAGAACTTCGCCTGCGCGATCTCGACGGGCCACAGCGTGACCGCATGCGCGGTGCGAAATTCGCAGCGCGTCGACGCGGACTTGTCGAGCATGCCGCGCAGCGCGGTATGACGCGGCACGACGATGCCATCGGCGCTTCCCGCGAGTTGCGGATTCGCGTGATCGGACTGAAGCTGCACGACCGCCATCGACGGCGTCGGCGCGAGATAGTGCGGATACGCCAGCTCCAGCAGATGCTGCGTGAAGCGCGGGAACTCGGCGTCGAGCTTCATCTGCACGCGCGCGGCGAGAAAGCCGAAGCCTTCCAAGAGCCGCTCGACATACGGGTCCGCGCATTCGACGCCATCCAGCGCGAGCCGTCCGGCGATCTTCGGGAACGCGGCGGCGAATTCGCCGCCCATCTCGCGCACGTGCTGAAGCTCCTGGCTGTAGTACTTGAGGAAGGCGGGGTTCATGCTGACTGCTCCATCGCCGATGCGTCCGACACGCGCACCTCGCCCGCTTCGAGATCCAGTTCCGTGCGCAGGAACAGGCGTTCGGGATACGGCTGCGACCACATGTCCGCCTCGATCTCGAAGCGGATGACGTGGCCGCCGCGTGCGCCTTTCGCGTCGTCGATCGCGGTCACGCGCACCGATTCGCGCGCGAGACGCGGCTCGAACGCCCACAGCGCATCGCGAATCAGGCGCTCCAGCGCACCCGATGCGAGCGCGGCGACGTCGCGGCCCGCGAGATCCGGCAGGCCGTAGTTGAGCACCGACGTCGCCACATGCGGCAGATTCGCCGCGTCCGTTCCATTCCCGAGACCGCTCGCGTTCAGCAGCCAGCCGATATCGCGTTGCACGCTCTCGCGCAGCGCACGCGCCGAGATCACGCGACGCTCGCGGGATTCGTGACGCGCTTGCGGTTCGAAATCGGTCAGGCGATCCAGCAACGAAGGCTGCAGGCGGTCGCGGGCGGAAGGTTCGGACATGGCGGCTCCTTTGTGCACGGAATGGTTGGATTTCACGCGGCCTTCGCCGTCGGCAGCTTCGACACGAGCCGCAGCGACACCGTCAGACCTTCCAACTGATAGTGCGGACGCAGGAAGAATTTCGACGTGTAGTAGCCCGGATTGCCCGCCACTTCTTCCACGATGACCTGCGCATCGGCGAGCGGCTTGCGCGCCTTGGTGTCGTCGGAGGAATGCGTGGGATCGCCGTCGACGTATTGCAGAATCCAGTTCTGCAGCCAGCGCTCCATGTCGTCGCGTTCCTTGAACGAGCCGAGCTTGTCGCGCACGATGCACTTCAGGTAGTGCGCGAAGCGGCAGCACGCGAACAGATACGGCAGCCGCGCGGCGAGATTCGCGTTGGCGGTGGCGTCCGGGTCTTCGTATTCAGCCGGCTTGTGCAGCGATTGCGCGCCGATGAAGGCCGCGAAGTCCGAGTTCTTCTTGTGCACGAGCGGCATGAAGCCGTTGCGGGCCAGTTCCGCCTCGCGCCGGTCGCTGATCGCGATCTCGGTCGGGCATTTCATGTCGACGCCGCCGTCGTCCGTCGGGAATGCATGCACGGGCAACCCCTCGACCGCGCCGCCCGACTCGACGCCGCGAATGCGCGAGCACCAGCCGAACGTCTTGAACGAGCGCGTGATGTTCGCCGCCATTGCATACGATGCGTTCGCCCACGCGTACTTGCTGCTGTTCGCGCCCGCCGTGTCTTCCTCGAAGTCGAATGCTTCGACCGGATCGGACTTCGCGCCGTAGGGTGCGCGCGCGAGAAAGCGCGGCATCGCGAGACCGATGTAGCGCGAGTCCTCCGAATCGCGCAGCGAGCGCCACGCGGCATGCTCGGGCGTCTGGAATATCTTGGTGAGATCACGCGGATTCGCGAGTTCCTGCCACGATTCCATCAGAAGCGCAGCCGGGTCCGCACCCGCGATGAACGGCGCGTGCGCCGCCGCCGCGATCTTCGCGATCTGCGTGAGCAGGTCCACATCCGGGCCGCTGTGATCGAAGTAGTAATCCGCGACGAGCGCGCCGTAAGGCTCGCCGCCGAACTGGCCGTACTCCTCCTCGTAGAGCTTCTTGAAGAGCGGGCTTTGATCCCACGCGACCCCGCGATACTTCTTCAGCGTCTTGTGCAGTTCCGGCTTGGAGATGTTCAGCACGCGGATCTTGAGCGATTCGTCGGTCTCCGTGTTGTTCACGAGGTAATGCAGGCCGCGCCATGCGCTTTCGACTTTCTGGAACGGCTCGCTATGCAGGATCAGGTTGATCTGCCCGGTGAGCGTCCGGTCGATCTGCGCGATGAGCGCTTCGATGGTCGCGAGGACATCGCCGGAAATCACGCCGGTGTCGCGCAATGCCTGCTCCGCGAGCGTGCGCACCGCGTTCTCCACGGCGTCGCGGGCATGATCGGACTTCGGCTTGAATTCCTTTTGCAGCAGCGTGGAGAAGTCGTCGAGTTCGGGCGCCGCGTCCATGACGGCGGGGCTGCGCTGTGGCTGGATGCTGAGATCGTTCATCGCGTCATGCTCCGGTGTGGGGTTGATCGGCGTCGTCGTTCGGACGCGGCTGGGCGGCGAGCGCTTTCATCAGCGCGGGCTCTTCCAGCAGGCGCGCGATCAGTGCTTCGGCGCCGGTCTTGCCGTCCATGTAGGTCATGAGGTTCGCCAGTTGCGTGCGCGCTTCCAGCAGTTGCCGCAGCGGTTCGACCTTGCGGGCGATCGCGGCGGGCGTGAAGTCGTCCATGCTCTCGAACGTGAGGTCGACCGCGACGTTGCCGTCGCCTGTCAGCGTGTTCGGCACTTGCACCGCGACGCGCGGCTTCATCGACTTGAGACGCTCGTCGAAGTTGTCCACGTCGATTTCGAGAAACTTCCGCTCGGCGGCGGGCGCGAGCGGCTCGGCGGGCTGTCCCGAGAGATCCGCGAGCACGCCCATCACGAAGGGCAAGTTGACCTTCTTTTCCGAGCCGTAAACCTCGACGTCGTATTCGATCTGCACGCGCGGCGCACGATTGCGCGCAATGAATTTCTGACTGCTTTCCTTGGCCATGATGTCCATTCCTTTGCTTGTGTTCGGGACCGTCAGACGACCCCGCCCAGATGCCTGAATTGATGTGCGCCATCCGGCGCGACGTCCTCGATGATTTCGATGAAGCTCTTGCCGACCAGTCTCCGCGCGCGTTGCAATAGCACCGGCAACGGGCTCGACGGTTCGCATTCGGCGTAGTACGCGCAGATCGCGTCGAGCGCTTCGCTCACGTCGCGCGCGCTCGCGATGCGCCGGGGCGTGGCGGGTCCGGCCGCGGCGGCGCGATGCGTCGCCGGACCGGAACCCGCGCCCTCTTCACTGCTGCCGGTCTCCGTCGCACTGCTCCTTTCCCCCGTAGCCGGCTCCAGCACGCCGACCCGCGCCGCGACGAACTCGCCGATACGTCCGAGCGGCCGGGCGAGCGAGCCGAAATCGAGCGCGCGCGACGGCCCCACGCGAGCGGTCAGCGTGCTCTCGATATTCGCGAGCGATGCCCTCGCCGACGCGAGCGCCTCGTCCATCGCCCGCGCTTCGCTCATGCCTGCCTGCGCGAAGGCGGCATCGATGGCCGCGAACGTCGGCATCTCGTCGCCATCGGCAAGCGGCGCTTCGCCCGACATCACATCGAGTTCGCGCAGCGAGAACCCACGCTGGCCGCGCGGCGCGACGAAGGGCACGTCGCGCAGTTCGCCCACGAGTCCCGCGTCGTCGATGAGCGCCGAGAGCGCGTTGACCCGCGCGGTCGGATCGTCGCCGTCGTTGGCGTCGAGTTGCGGATGCACGCCGCTCCAGTGCAGATCGAGCAGCCCTTCGATCAGCGCCAAGCCGCGCGCGAGTCCTGCGAAACCCTCGCGAACCGTGCTCGAACGCGTGTAATGCACCGCCACGCGCAGATCGCGCGTGCGTTCCAGCAGGGTCATCGAGAGCGCGTGGGCGAGCGTCCAGTCGGGCGGCGTGGCGGCGATCACGGTGCCGCCGTACTGGGCGTCGGGCTTGCCGGCGATCGCCTCTTCCAGCGACCGGAAATCGGCGCTGTACTCTTCGTCCTCGCCGCACGGACGATCCGGCGTGAGGTCGGCGAGCCAGGCTGCGATATCTGCGCGATTCATGGTGAGGTCCGTGAGAGGCGTGGGTTAGTCCGTGAGGCGGCTCATTCCGACTTGTTCTTCGGGATGTTCCACTTGCCCGTCACCACGCCGCCCTTCTTCGCGCCGGTGTTGTCCTGCGGCTGATACTCCATGTTGAATTGCGCGAAATTGAGCGTGATGGTCTCGGAGATCTGATCGCCGCCGCCCGCGCCCATCGAATGGCTGCTGATGAGCACTTCCTTGAGCGTGATCTTCAGATACTCGACCGGGTCCTTGCCGCCCGCCTTGCGTAGCGTGAGCACGGCCTCGGGCATGTGCACGCCCTGGCAGCACGACTGCACGATGGTGGGCGAGCTTTTGTCGACGTACTTGCTGATCGAAAGGTCCTGCACCGCCGCCGTCCCGGTGCCGCCGCCCGTGCCGCTGTGCATCGTGCCGGTCTGGGCGCATCCCCACGACCAGCTGAATACCTCGATCTCTTCGGCGTGACCCGCCGCCAGAGATTCACCCTTGATATCGCCCAGCTTGAGAAACATGTCGAAAGCCATTTCAGTCTCCAGAGAAAAATGCGCCTCGCGGCACAGGCAAAATTCGCGTCGCCATTGATCGCGAAGGTTGATTTCGTTCGGATGTCTAATTGATACCGATGCTTCGCCGCGTGCGAAACGCGACGCGTTTAGGCGAGCGCCCGGCGGATCGACGCCGCCACGGCCGTCACGTCACCGCGTTCGCAGAGCGCCGCCCAGTGTTCGAGCGTTTCGCGGCTCACGGCGGGTGCTTCGCAAAGCTGTGCAAAACGTTCGAGCGTTGCCGTCGAAGCGGCTATGCTATGAAAACGTTCGCGTCCGATGCACGCGTCCAGCATGACCGCCATGCCTGCCTGCCGTGCGCGGTCGAGGAGGGTCTCCATGATCTGTCTCCTATTCGGTTCGAGTGCGCGCCGTTGCGCGATCCGTGACCCGAAAACAACTGCCCCCGTCCGCTTATTCCGCAAAAAAAATCGAAAAATTCGCGGAATAGATCGGCTTTTCGAGTGTTGTCAATCATGAGCGCGCCCATCACAGGAGCTGCCCCGATGAACGACGACGATCTGCCGACCGTTCTGCCGACGCTGTTGCCGCGCTTGTGGCGGTTCGCACTGCGGCTCACGCAGAACCAGCACGACGCCGAGGATCTGGTGCAGCGCGCCTGCGTGCGGGCGCTGGAGCGGCGCAGTCAGTTGCAGCCGGGGACGTCGACGTTGAGCTGGCTCTTTTCGATCGTGCATTCGACGTGGATGAACGAATTGCGCGCACGTTCGATTCGCAGCCGGGGCAGCATGGACTGGCAGGACGAGGAAATCGAATCGTTCGCCGATCCTTCGGCGCGCAATCCGGAGCTGGACTTGCTGCATCGCCAGGTGATCGACGCGGTCGAGGCGCTGCCCGAAGCGCAGCGCGTCGTGATGGTGCTGGTGGCGATCGAAGGATTGAGCTATCGCGAGGCGGCCGACGTGCTCGACGTGCCGATCGGCACGGTCATGAGCCGGCTGTCGCGCGCGCGGCTGACCATCGGTCAGCGGTTCAGCGTGCAGGCGCCGGGAGCAGCCAGAAAAGGGGAATCCTTATGATGAATGTCGATGATTCGCTGCTGATGTCGTACGTCGACGGGGAGCTTTCGCCGGAGCAGCGCGCGGAAGTCGAAGCGGCGATCGCGCACTCCGACGAACTCGCGGCGCGCGCGGCGGCGCTGCAGGCGTCGGTGCTGCCGTATCGCGCCGCGTACGACCGGCAAACGGTGCCGCCCGTGCCGGAAAGCCTCACGCGCCGTATCGAGGAACTCGTGAGCGTGAGCACGACGCAAGAGCGCAAGCGTTCGCGCGCCTCGCGCCGCTTTTCCGTGATCCCGATGCAGTGGGCGGCTGCGGCGTTCGTCGCGGGCGCGATCTGCTCGGGCGTGCTGACCGGCTATCTCGGCGGCTACAACCCGTTCAATCGCGGCGCCGATCCGTGGGTGCAGAGCGTGGCCGACTATCAGGTGCTGTACGGACGCGACACGGTTTCCAATCTGCGCGAAGACAAGGTGAGCACGCAGCAGGTGCTCGCCGACATCCATCAGCGCGACGGCATGCCGGTCGACGTTCCGGATCTGCGTCAGGCCGGTCTCAAGTTCAAGCGCGTGCAGCGCCTGAACTACCATGACCGCCCGCTCATTCAGATGGTGTATCTGCCGGAGCGCGGCGATCCGGTCGCGTTGTGCGTGATCGAGGAAAACAAGGGCGACGCGCCGGTGCACGCCGGTCAGGTCGGCGAAATGAAGACGGTCACGTGGCGCGCGAACCGGCTCGCTTATGTGCTGCTGGCGAGAGCGCCGTCGCTCGACCTTCAGGCTGTCGGCAACAGTATCGCCAGCGGGAAGACCGTTCCGCTCTATAGCAGCGGCGACGCGGATGTATCGCGGGATAGTTAATCAAATAGATGAACGCGAAAGGGACCGGGCTTGTCCGCACGCCCGGTCCTTTTTCGCGCGCGTTACTGGGACATCGCGCCCGATGCCGGATGGTCCATGCCCATCGCATCGTGCTTCTTCATCTTGTCGCTCTTGCTCATCGAGCCGTGCGACGTGCCGCCCTTCTTCATCGAGTCTTTCGACATCGAATCGTGCGACATGGAATCGTGCGACATGGCGTCGTTCGACATCGCGCCGCTCGCCTGGGCGAACACATTGATCGCGCCCATCGAAAGCGCCGCTGCGAGTACTGCCGTCATCAATCGTTTCATTGCTTCTCTCCTTGGTGAGTCTTGCATGGCATCCGGACAATCCGGAACCGGTGGATGGCGCGGCGCTCAGGAGCCGCCGAACCAGTTGTATCCCTGGTCGACCCAATAGCCGCCCGGATACGTGTTCGTGACGAATATCTCGACGATGTGCTTCGGGTTCTTGTAGCCGAGCTTGGTCGGCATGCGCAGCTTCATCGGATAGCCGTACTTCGCGGGCAGACGCTCGCCGTCGTATTCGAAAGTCAGCAGCGTCTGCGGATGCAGCGCCGTGGGCATGTCGATGCTCTCGTAGTAGTCGTCGGCGCAACGAAAGCCCACGTACTTCGCCGTCGTATCCGCGCCCACGCGACGCAGGAATTCGGAGAACGGCGTGCCGCCCCAGCGCCCGATCGCGCTCCACCCTTCGACGCAGATATGCCGCGTGATCTGCTCCGCGTGCGGCAGCGCGTAAAGCTCCGGCAAGGTCCATACGCGCTGGCCCGTGACGAGACCGCTCACCTTCAGGCGATAGTCGTTGCCGTTCACTTCGGGCACGTCGTCGATTCCATAGAACGCATTGAACGGAAACGGCCGCGTGATTTGCGCCTCGGTGTACGTGGGCGCGAGCCGCTTCGGGTCGAAGAGCAACGCCTGCGCGCGATCGTTCAAACGCGATACGGCGGCGAGGAACGTGTTCACCGATTTGTCGTCGGTCAGCGAGCAGCCTGTCAGAAGCGACAGCCCGCCCAGCGTCAGCACGCGCTTGCCGAAGAGGCGCCGCGAAGGGTTGTCGAGTTCGCGGTGCGCATCGGCCAGCACGGATGCGCGATCCACGTTGATGATTCGCTTGTCGTCGGTTTTCATGGCGTCATGTCCGGGTTGCATCAGCGGCCGCGCAGCATCGTGAGCAGCGAGCGCGGCACGAGCGCGACCATCGCCACATGCACGACGACGAACGCCGCCATGAACGCCATCGCGCAGAAATGCACGATGCGCGCGTTGTCGTAACCGCCCATCAGGTCGCGCAGCAGCGGGAATTGCACCGACTTCCAGATCGCGAGTCCTGACAGCACGAGCACGAACAGATCGACGATGACCGCGAGATAAGCGAGCTTCTGCACCGCGTTGTACTGGCGCAGATCCGCGTGCGAGAGCTTTCCGCTCAACGCGGCGACGAGATCGCGCAGCACGGCGCGCGGCGACAGCGGAAAGAACTTCGAGAAGAAGCGGCCGCTCGCCACGTTCAGCACGACATAGACGATGCCGTTGAAGACCAGCAGCCACATCGCCGCGAAATGCCACTGCAACGCGCCGCCGAGCCAGCCGCCGAGCGTGATCGAAGGCGGAATGACGATCTGCCTGAACACCGGCGATGCGTCGTAGATGCGCCAGCCGGAGAACATCATGATCAGCGCGGCCAATGCGTTGAGCCAGTGCGTCACGCGCAGCCATCGCGGATGAATCGGCGCATCGCGGGGCGAGCGTTCGTGCGCGGATGCCAGCGGCGCTTTGATCGTTTCCGTCGTTTCCATGTCGGTCACCTTTGATCGTCGGCCTGTGAGTCGGTTACTGGTTAGTTCGTCGCGGATGCGTCGCCGGTTACACGCGTTTCATCGAATTTGCGTCTTCGTCTTCGTCAGGTGAGTTCGCCCGCCGCCCGAAAAAAGTTACAGCCGCGCTGTAACGCGCGACGGCCAGGCAGCGAACTAACGTAAGCAAGGAGGTGAACGACAACCATGGATCAGGAAGGCGCTATTGAGACGAATCACGGCTTCGGCTACCCTGAAGCGATCGAGCCGCGGCACGGCGGCCGTTTCTCTCTTGCAGCGGCGCTTGCGTGGTCCGCTGCTTCATCCCTTACTTCGCCTCGTCGCACCGGATACACAGGAACCATGTTGCAAGATGCGGAAAGCCGGTTGAAAGCGCTGTTCATCGGCGGACTCGATGGCGACCAGAGCGCATATCGCGGCTTTCTGCAGGACCTCACGCGGCATTTGCGCGGCTATCTGCGCAAGCGCATCGCGCGTCGTCCCGACGATGTCGAAGACCTCGTGCAGGAAATTCTGCTGGCGGTTCATAACGCGCGGCACACGTATCGTCCGGATGAGCCGTTGACGGCGTGGCTGCACGCCATCGCGCGCTACAAGCTGATGGACTTCTTTCGCGCGCATGCGCGCCGCGACTCGCTGAACGTCCCGCTCGACGATCATGAGGAACTGCTCGGCGCCATCGACGACGAACCGGCAGAGGCGCGCCACGACGTCGGCAAGCTGCTCGAACATCTGCCGGACAAGCAGCGCCTGCCGATCGTTCATATGAAACTGGAGGGCATGTCAGTGACGGAGACCGCGCGGATCACGGGTCTTTCCGAATCGGCCGTGAAAGTGGGCGTGCATCGCGGTCTCAAGGCACTCGCCGCCAAGATCCGGGGACTCCGATGAAAACCGATGAACTCATCACCCTGCTCTCGAATCAGGTGACGCGCGTCGATCGCACGGTCGCGTCGCGCCGCTTCGCGCAGGCGCTGCTGCTCGGCGCGGCAGGCTCGCTCGTTCTGATGAGCATCGTGTTCGGCGTGCGGCATGACATCGGCGTCGTCGCGCGCACGGGCATCTTCTGGGCAAAGCTCGCGTTTCCGCTGGCGACGGCCATCGGCGCAATGCTCGCCATCGAAAGGATCGGGCGGCCGGGCGCGCGTCTCGGCTATTCGTGGGCGATCGTCGCGTTGCCGTTCGTCGCTGTGTGGATCGGCGGCTGGCTCGTTTTGGACGCGGCGGATTCCACGGCGCGCTGGCCGCTCGTGCTCGGGCATACGTGGCGCACGTGCCCGTTCAATATCCTGCTGCTCTCGGTGCCGACGTTTCCCGCCGCGATGTGGGCGATGCAATCGCTCGCACCGACGCGCCTGCGGCTCGCGGGCGCCGTCGCGGGCTTGCTGGCGAGTTCGACCGCCACCATCGTGTACTGCCTGCATTGCCCGGAGATGAGCCCCGCGTTCTGGGGCGTGTGGTACGCAATGGGCATGTTGCTGCCGGCGCTCATCGGCGCATGGCTCGGGCCGCGGCTTTTGCGATGGTAGGCGGCGTCGAGCGTCGCGGACTCATGCTCACGAAGCCTTCATCAAATGCTTGCCGATGACTGGCTGCTGAATCTGAGTCGTGCCTTCGTAAAGGCGCAGCAATCGAACGTCGCGATGCACGACACTTACGTTCGCGCCGCGAAATCCAGATACGCCCGCACCGCCGCTGCCCGCTCGAAGCGCCGGTACATCATCGCGACTTCCGAAGGCACCGCCTTCCCCGCGATCTCCCGATACTCCACACCCGGCACCGTCACGCACTGCGCGAGCGAACGCGGCACGACAGCGACATCGCCGCCCAGCGACACGAGCGCGAGCACGGCGGCAAGCGTGCCCGGCCGCGCGACGATGCGCGCCGAAAAGCGTCCGCGCCGCGCCACTTCGAGCGTGCCGGATTCCTGCTCCGGCACCACGAACGCCTGATCGCGCAACTGCGCCGGCGCGATGACGCGGCTCGCCGTCAGCGGCGAATCGGCGGGCAACGCGACGATGAACGCATCGCGATGCACGGTGCGTGCCTCCACGCTTTCCGGATGAGGCACGGGCGGGCGCACATACGCGATGTCGATGCGGCCGTCGCCCAGCAGCGCACCGGCGTCGCGCATCACGATTTCCTCGATGCCGATCTCGACCTGCGGAAAGCACGCCCGAAAGCCGCGCACGGTCGCCTGCAGCACGCCCGAATACACCGCCGACCCGACATAGCCGATCACGATCTTGCCCAGTTCGCCGCGCTCGGCCAGCGCCGCGCGTTCGGCGCCGCGCGCGAGATGATCGAGCGCCGTCGCGGCTTCGTCGAGATAGGCGACGCCCGCCGCCGTCAGTTCGACCGAACGCTTCGTGCGATGAAAGAGGCCCACGCCGAGCAGCCGCTCCGCTTCCTGGATCTGCCGCGTGAGCGCGGGCGGCGCGATGCCGAGTTCTTCCGCGGCGCGCCCGAAATGGAGATGCCTCGCGACACTCAGGAAGCAGCGCACATGACGCAGTTCGACAGGCATTTCAGTATTCACACATTCGTTAATTATTCTGCGATTCTATGCCAATGACAGGAAAGACTCGCGCCGCTAGCATCGGCGTATCCGATTGTCTTTCCGTCCCACGTCATGACCGAATCGAACGAAAGCGCGGGTTCTGCCCGCTTCGTGCTGCTCACCGCGTCCGCGACGTGCGCGCTGATCACGCTCGATACCAACGTCGTCGCGGTCGCGCTGCCGTCCATCGCGCGGGATTTCCACGCCGGTTTCGCCGACGTCGAATGGGTCGTCAGCGCGTATATGGTCGCGTTCGCCGCGTGCCTGCTGCCCGCCGGCGCGCTCGCGGACCGCATCGGCCGCAAGCGGATGCTGATCGCCGGGCTCGCCGCGTTTGCGCTGGCGTCGCTCGGCTGCGGGCTCGCGCCGTCGGCGGTCGCGCTGAACGTCGCGCGCGCGGCAAAGGGCGTCGGCGCGGCAATGCTGCTCACGTCGGCGCTCGCGATCATCGCGAACACCTTCCACGAAGGCGCGGCGCGCGCGCGTGCGTGGGCGGTGTGGGGCACGTGCATGGGCCTGTCGACGACCATCGCGCCGCTCGTCGGCGGCGTCATCACGCAATGGGCCGGATGGCGCTGGATCTTCCTGATGAACCTGCCGGTCTGCGCGCTGCTCGCGGCCTGCGCGTGGCGCGGCATGAGCGAATCGCGCAACCGCGATGCAGGCGCGCTCGATCTCGCGGGCAGCGCGCTGTTCGCCGCCGCGCTCGCACTCGGCATCTGGGCGCTGATCGACGCGCAAGCGGACGGCTGGGCGAACTGGCGCACCGAGGCGCGTCTGGCGGCATGCGCGGTGCTGTTCGTCGTTTTCGTGCGGGTGCAGCGCTCGCGCGCCCACGCGATGATCGACCTCGCGCTCTTCCGCCAGCCGCGCTTCGTCGCCGCCGTGCTCGCGATGTTCGGCTACGCCGCTTGCGCGCAGGTGATGATGACCTTCCTGCCGCTCTATCTGCAGAACGCATTCGGCCTGCCGGCGGTGCGCGCGGGTATCGGCATGCTGCCGTTCGCGATCGCGATGGTCGTCGGCCCGTACATCGGCGCGGCGCTCGGCAAGCGCGTGCCGGGCATGGCGCTCTTGACGCTCGGGCTTGCGATCATCGGCGCGGGCAATCTGCTGACGGCGCTGTTCGCGGGCATGTCGGATTACGCGCTGATCACGGCCGGGATGATCGTCACCGGACTCGGCGCGGGCGTGCTCAACGGCGACACGCAGAAGGCGATCATGGCGTGCGTGCCGCCGAATCGGACGGGCATGGCCTCGGGCATCAGCACGACCACGCGCTTCACCGCGATCGTCACTTCCGTCGGCGTGCTCGGCGCGGTGCTCGCGACACGCACGCAAGCCGCACTCGACGCGCACGCGGGCGATCTCGCGCATTCCGCGCATGCCGGTAACGGATTCGACGCGGCCTTTCTTTCCCGCCTCCTCGCGGGCGATCTCGCGCACGCCGGCGCAAACCTGAGCGGCCCGGCGGGCGCTGCGGTCACCGCGATCGCACGCGAGAGTTTCGCGAGCGGGTTTTCTTCCGCACTCGGCGTGGCGGGCGTCTGCGCGCTGACGATCGCGGCGGCGGTCTGGCTGCTCGGCGCCCGCGCGCGGACCGAGAGCCTCGCGCAAGCGCAGGGAAAAGCTGGATCGGCGTTGCCGGAATAGCGCGGCGCGCCGCGTTCCGTCCTATGCTTCATCACACGCCATGCAATCGGAGTGGAATTGTGATGGAGAGCGTGATGAGCAGCCTCGAAGGAAAGATCGTCGCCGTCACGGGCGGCTTCGGCAGCCTGGGACTCGCGACGGCGCGCGTGCTGGCCGCACGCGGCGCGCGCATCGCGCTGATCGGACGCAGCGACAAGGCCGATGCGCTGTCCGCGCCGCTCGCCGATGCATGCATCGTGACGGGCATCGATCTGACGGATGCGAATTCGGCGCAACACGCCATCGATACGATCGTTCAGCGCATGGGCGGCCTGCATGCGCTCGTGAACGTCGCGGGCGCGTTTGCGTGGGAGACGATCGCGGACGGCAGCGTCGACACGTGGCAATCGATGTTCGACGTGAACGTGAAAACCGCGCTCAACGCATCGAAAGCGGCGCTCGCGCCATTGAGCGCGCGGGAAGGCGGGCGCATCGTCAATGTCGGCGCGCTCGCCGCGCTGAAAGCCGGCGCGGGCATGGGCGCCTACGCGGCGTCGAAGGCCGCGCTGATGCGCTTCACCGAAGCGCTCGCGGAGGAACTCAAGGACCGCGGCGTGACGGTGAACGCGGTGCTTCCGTCGATCATCGATACCGCGCCGAACCGCCGCGACATGCCCGACGCCGATTTCTCGCGCTGGGTGAAGGCGGAAGAACTGGGCGCGGTCATCGCGTTTCTGCTTTCGCCCGAGGCGCGATGCATCACGGGCGCGTCGATTCCGGTGAGCGGGCGGGTTTGACGCGTGGGTGACGGCGCGTGGTGCTTGCCGATGTGGTTCGACGGCCGGCCGCCGCTCGGATTTCATACTTCGCTATAGGGCGAAACGTCAGGCAAGCAAGCCGCGCATACTGCATTGACCGCGTACTCTTAGCGCGGCCAATCGCTCGATCGTGCGGAGACGCAATGACTGAAACCTCGTTCGAAACCATTGACCCCAAGATCCTTTATTTCGGAACGCCGGTCGCACTCGTCAGTTCGTGCAACGAGGACGGAACGACGAATATCGCGCCCATATCGTCATTCTGGGCACTCGGCTGGACCATGATGCTCGGTCTCCTCGACGAGACGAAAACCGCCGATAACCTCATGCGGCATCCCGAGTGCGTCGTCAATGTTCCGTCACCCGAACTGTGGCAACAGGTGGAGCAACTGGCGCCGCTTACCGGTAAAGATCCTGTCCCCGATCTGAAGGCCAGGCAGTTTCACTTCGAGAAAGACAAATTCGAAGCGGGCGACTTCACGCCGATGGCGTCGGAACTCGTCAAACCGGCGCGCGTAGCCGAGTGCCCGATGCAATTGGAAGCCAGGGTTCGCCACATCCATCGCATGGGCGGAGACAAACTCGAGCAATTGGGGGGCGGCGTCGCGGCGGAGATCGAGATCGTCCGGGTGCATGCACACGAAGCCTTCGTCAAGGACGGCAACCATATCGATCCGCTGAAATGGTCACCGCTGATCTACAACTTTCGCCACTATTTCAGACTCGCGGGTAAAGAGCTGGGAAAGACGTTCCGCGCTTAGCGTAGCAATGAACGCGCGGTTTCGCGTGCCGTCCCGCGCCGCCGTTGATCGCGAACGCCTGCCGTCACGCGTTGACCAGCGCCCGATGCGCGACGTCCGCATCGTCCCGAAGCCTGAAGACCGCGACCGCGTCCCGCAGCGACCCGGCCTGCTCCGCCAGCGCGTGCGCCGCCGCCGATGCCTCTTCGACCAGCGCGGCGTTCTGCTGCGTGACCTGGTCCATCTGCGTGACGGCGAGATTGACCTGCTCGATGCCGGTGCGCTGCTCTTCCGACGCCGACGTGATCTCGCCCACGACGCCCGTCACGCGCTGCACGGAAGCGACGATGTCCGCGATGATGCTTCCGGCGTCGCGCACGAGCGCCGAACCCGTCTCGACGCGCTCGCTGGACTGCTCGATCAACGCCTTGATTTCCCTCGCGGCCCCTGCGCTGCGCTGCGCGAGCGCCCGCACTTCGCTCGCCACCACGGCGAAACCGCGCCCTTCTTCACCCGCGCGCGCCGCTTCGACAGCCGCGTTCAGCGCGAGGATGTTGGTCTGAAACGCGATCGTGTCGATGACCGAGATGATCTCGCTGACCTTCGCCGAGCTTTCGGAGATGCCGTGCATCGTTTCGACGACCCGCTCCATCATCTGCCCGCCGCTGGCTGCGGTTTCGCACGCCGATCCTGCGAGCGACGATGCCGCCGCCGCGTGATCCGCGTTCTGACGGACCGCCGACGTGATCTGTTCCATGCTTGCCGCGGTCTCCTGCAGCGATGCCGCCTGTTCTTCGGTGCGCGACGAAAGATCCAGATTGCCCGAGGCGATCTCCGCGCTCGCCGTCGCGACGCTGTGTGCATTCATGCGCACCTTGCTGACCACGCTCGCCAGACTCGACTGCATGTGCTTGAGCGCGACGAGCAATTCCGCGATCTCGTCCTTGCCGTTCGAATGGAAGTCGAGCGAAAGGTCGCCTGCCGCCACTGCCTGCGCACAGCCGAGCGCACGCGCAAGCGGACGCGACACGGTCCGGCTGAACAGATAGCCGCCGATGGAAGCGAGCACGAGCACGACCAACATCAGCGTGATGCTGATGACGGTGGCCCGCTCGCCGGCGCGATCGGCCGCTTCGGACACCGCGGCGCTGTCTGCGGCGATCTTTCTCGCGGCCTGCTCGAGCAACGCGGCCGGTTGACGATCGACGCCCGCGACGGCGTTATCGCCCGCGGACGGCTCGAAGCCCTGCGCCTTGAACGCTTCGAAGCCGCGCCGATAGCCGTCGCCCATCGCGTGATGCGCCGTCGCGAACTGCTCGATCAGCGCGCGGCTTTCGCCCGCCGGCAACGTGCGTTCGAGTTCGTCGGCGAGCTTGTCCACCGTCGCTTCGCGGGACTGGAAGGCCGTCCAGTACTTGTCGAGCTTGGCCGGGTCCTTTCCGCGCAGCAGCGTGTCTTTCCACTCCTGCACTTGCAACTTGAAAGCGACGAGCGTCGCCGACACCATGCGCTCGTTCGCGACGTTGCGCGCGACGACCGTCCTGTAAGCATCGATCGACTGATCGAGGGCGAAGACGCCGTACAAAGCGGCGGCAAACATGACAAGCAGGGCCGCTGCAAAAGCGAGCGGGATTTTGAGGCGGAGTTTCATGACAGGTCCGGCGATAGGGTTTACGCGGGTTCGCAAACCTCTTATCGGCCGCTCATCAGGAAAACTGAAGCCGGAATGGGCACCCGTCGGGAAACGGGTTGGGCTTGCTGTCCGGCGGTCAAGCAGCGGTGACGCGCGGCAGTCTCACGGTGAACGTCGTCGCGTCCACGCTGGATTCCACTTCGATCGATCCGTGATGAAGCCTGGCCACGCAGTCGCAAACGTAGAGACCGAGGCCGAGGCCCGCTGCAGCGCCGCGTCGCTCAGGAGGGGTATAGGTCCGCATCAGCGGATCGAAAAGGGCGCGCATCGCGTGATCCGGGATAGGGTCGCCCACGTTCGACACTTCGATTCGCACCGTCTCGTCATCACCGATCGCCCGCAAGTTCACCTCGCCCCTTCCATGCTGGACCGCGTTGACGAGCAGGTTCACGAGGATCTGACTGAGGCGCGCGCCGTCCCACACGCCGCTCACATCGCCGCTGATGGTGAGTTCGATCTGAGCGTCGGGATAGGATGTGCGCACTTCATCGAGCGCGTGTTGACACAGTGGCGCCAAGTCTTGCGGCGAGACCGTCATCGGCAACGCCTCGCCCAGGCGAGCACGCGTGAAGTCGAGAAGATCGTCGATCATGCGCTTCATGCGGGAGGCACTGCGCCGCGCATTGTCGGCGGCCTTCATGACGACCGGCGGCGTGCCAGGGACGCGGTCTATCAACTCGACCGAAATGGTGATGGCCGACAACGGAGAACGCAGGTCGTGCGCGAGGATGCCCGCTAACAGGGCGCGCTCCTTCTCCGTGCGCTTCTGATGCTCGCGGGCAGACTCCGTCAGCGCTTCGTCGATGGCCTCGTTGAAGCGAATCATCTGCTGGAAAGCGGCTGCGCCGTCCGAATCGGTTTCCTGCCACAAACGCAGGACCGTTGCGCGCAACGCGCGGTATTCGGCAATGATGTCGTCGAGGCTGAAGCCTTGCGACAGCCGGTCGTCGGCGTGTCGTTGCGCGGCGTCCTTGACGGCTGAAGGCGCCTTGGCGAACTCACCTCGTGACTTCGCAACCTGGCTGGCGTCCTCTTGCAGGGTACGCATATCGGCGGCCACGCTGGAAAGCAGTTGCGCACCGGCCTTTTCCAGATCGATGATGGACAGCGGTCGCCCCTCGCCCGCCAGACGCAACGCCTGCTGTGCCCACTCTGTGACGATTGCCGGGATTTCCTGTTCGATGAAGGCGGAAAGGTCCATATCCCTCTGGAACTCGATGACGGCCGCAGTACGCCTGCCGGATTGCATGAGGAATTGCCGTGCATCTTAACGAAAATCTCTCTCGGCGCGTGCAATTTACTCGGTCCCGGTGGACAAAACATGCATTACTTACCTGCTATCACTGACTCTTCCGGACTGGATAGTGCTGTGGCACATGTCAGCGAGTCCCTCTGCGGCACTCGCGCCGTCAAGTAATTTGTTGCCTGGAGATTCTCCAGGCAACTCACTCGCGCAAAGTCTGTCCACGTTTTGTTCCGACGAGATCTTATTAGCGAGCCGCTGCATGGTCGCGTGAAGGCGAATCAATGCCGCGTAGGGCTGTCTTAGGACCAGGTATGAGCGAACCACAGCCAAGCATTGCCTCAGCTCCAGGTCGCAATGAAGCCACTCTTCAGAAAGCCAGGCTATTTGATGGACTTCGCGCGTCAAAAGCCACTCTGCCCACTCGGGCTCCTCTCGCGCACGTCGTTCCAGAGACTCGATCAGGAAGAGAACGTCCGTGGACTTCATCGTTGCTCCATTTATTCAACTCGGGGGAAGTCACCCCGTGATGAAACCGCCTTGAGCAATTCTCGGACCGCATTTCTCTGCTCGTTGATGATGCGGCTATCCGACTGAACGGCTGCGCTCAGCATTGTCCAACTCACTGTTTTAGCGCTTCTTGCCAAGTCGACTAGTTGGATAGCGACGAACGCTCTCGGACTGAATCGGCCGCAGCCAATCAATAAGAAGAACTTAAAACCATGCTGGCAATCAGACCTGCTGTCCGCGCCGCAGGTCCGGCCGAACCCCGCCAGAGAAAGTCATCGGAATGAAAATCGAATCGGTCGTTGCTATCGGACTCATTCAGATAGGCACGCGAAGTTGAAGGCACTTGAAAGGTTCTCTCTCAAGCACTCGCTTTGCAACGGCAGCATCCATTCCCCATGCGCGCCGGCGCAAGGTCCCGCAGACCATTGTCATTTCGTCGAGCACCTCAGGACCGAAACTTGCCATTAAACGCGTTTCTACCTTTGATCAGGCGCGTCGCATGGCTGAGCAGTCAAATCTTCCAATTATTGAAACGGGCATTCCGGAGCTGGACGTCGTTCTTCGAGGCGGGCTACCCAGGAACCGCCTGCATCTCATCGAGGGAGCGCCGGGTACCGGCAAGACCACGCTGGGTCTTCGCTTCCTGCTCGACGGAATAAGTCGTGACGAACGATGCCTGTATGTCACGCTCTCCGAGTCGACGGAGGAATTGAAGACCGCCGCGAGCACGCATGGATGGAATATCGACGAGATCGAATTCTTCGAACTCATACCGGAGGAAGCGCTTCCCGAGCGGCAGCAGACGGTGCTGTTTCCGGCAGAAGTGGAATTTGGAAAGACCATTCAGCAATTGATCGATCGAATCGAGCGATCGAATCCCGACCGAATCATCATCGACAGCGTCTCCGAAGTGCGGATGCTCGCGCAGGACCCTCTGCAATTCCGCCTGCAGATGACGTCCCTCAAGCGATATCTTCAGGGAAGAAACGTTACCGTCATGCTGCTGGACGACTTGACCGAAACCGACAAGGGCGATCTTCACAGTCTCGTTCATGGCGTGCTGTCGTTGCGCCTGTTCGAGCGCGACTACGGCGCGGCGCGGCGGCGTCTGCGCGTTGCCAAGATGCGCGGTGTCAATTTCCAGAGCGGATGGCACGACTATGCGATCGTCACCGGGGAATTCCTGGTCTTTCCGAGCCTGATTGCAGAGGAGCATCAGGGCGTCGTGGAGGGCGCACCGCTTCTGAGCGTGTTCGAGGACCTGAATGGTGTATTTCCGCAGGGCCTGGATCGCGGAACGACAACCATGTTGATCGGCCCCTCCGGCGCGGCGAAGTCCACACTCGCGATGAGCTATGCGCTCGCTGCCACGCAATCGGGCGAATCGGCGAGCTTCTTCTCCTTCGATGAAACCTATGAGACGTTCCTGCGTCGCAGCGAATCGATGAATCTCGATCCCACCGATGCGATCCGCGCCGAGAAGTTCTACTGGCGGCGCATGAATCCGTCGCGCATTTCTCCCGGTGAGTTCGTCTGGCAAGTGAGAAGAGACGTCGAAGGCCGCAACGTCCGCGTGGTCGTCATCGACAGTATCAACTCGTATCTCAGCACGATGCCTCAAGAACAGTCGCTGATACTGCACTTGCACGAGTTGCTCAGCTATCTCAACAAGCAGGGCATCGTGACGATCCTGGTGCTTGCGCAACAAGGCGTAGTGGGCGATGTCGAGAATCCGATCGATCTGAGCTTCCTCAGCGACACCGTGGTGCTTTGCCGCTTCTTCGAGGCCGCGGGAACGCTGCGCCGCGCCTTAGCCATCGTCAAGCGTCGCACCGGCGCGCATGATCTGGCGATCCATGAATATCGACTGTCATCGGCAGGCATGCAAGTCGGCCCCGAACTGACGGAGTTGCGCGGCATATTCACCGGCGTGCCGGTCTACACGGGCGCGCATGAGGAACTGCTGGACGCCGTGCCCGACGACGGAACACGCGATGAATCGACACGCTAGCCCCGTCATGGGTGCCATTGCGATTTGCGCGCCGTCCGGTATCGATGCGGACACCATCGCGCAGGCGATCAACGCAATCGATCTGGAAACGAGCATTCTCGCCAGCCTGGACGAGTTGGGTGCGCGTCTGTCCACGGAAGATGGCGAGGAGTTCGCCGGCCTGTTCGTGACGGAGGAAGCACTGGTCGACGAACTCGCGCTCGCCGGCGCACTGCGTCAACAGCCGGTCTGGTCCGACCTGCCCGTCATTATCCTGACCGTCGCAGGCAACCGTACGAGCAGCCGCAAACGCTGGGCGCTTTTCAAGAGTCTGGGCAATGTCACGCTGCTCGCCCGGCCGCTGCGTCGAGAGGATCTCGAAAGCGCCGCGCGCGGCATCGTAAGAGCGCGAGCGCGCCAGCACGAGACGCGCGCCCATCTGCTCGAACTGAAACTGGCCGCGCGAGATCTGGAGGCGCGTGTGCAAGAGCGAACCGCCGCCTTGATGGAAGTCGAAGCCGCGCTGCGGCAATCGCAGAAGATGGAAGCAATCGGTCAGTTGACGGGAGGCCTCGCGCACGACTTCAATAATCTTCTCCAAATCGTTAGTTCGAATACCGAACTAATCAAACTGCGCATCAGACAGGGGAATGTGACCGACCTCGGGCGCTACGCGCACAATGTCTCGGGCGCGACCGAGAAGGCCGCCGCACTGACGCACCGTCTGCTCGCGTTTTCCCGCCAGCAAACGCTCGATCCGAAGCCGGTGGACGTGAACAGGCTGGTGCTCGAGATATCGGACCTGGTGAAGAGCACCGTCGGCCCCGCGATCAAAGTCGAGACACGGCTGCATGCGGATCCGATGCTGACTCACTGCGATCCGCCGCAGCTGGAGAACGCGTTGCTCAACTTGTGCATCAACGCACGGGACGCCATGCCGAATGGCGGCCAGCTTCACATCGATACGGATCATGCAACGCTCGATGAGCAACGGGCCAGGCGCTTTGGACTCGCGCCGGGCGATTATGTCTCGGTGGCGGTAACCGACAACGGGGACGGCATGACGCCGGAGGTCGCCGAACGCGCCTTCGATCCGTTCTTTACCACGAAGCCGATGGGCAAAGGCACGGGGGTCGGTCTGTCGATGGTCTACGGCTTCACGCGACAATCGCAAGGGCATGCGAGCATCGACACGGCGCCCGGAAAGGGAACCACGGTCCGCCTGTGGCTGCCTGAGCTGCGACCGGAGCGCGCCGCCACACAGGATGCCGCTTCGCCCAGAACGGCAATCGCATTGCCCGCCACGCTGACTGTGCTGCTGGTCGACGACGAGACCGGCGTACGAACGCTCCTGGCTGAGATTCTTCGCGATGCAGGATACGAGGTGATCGAAGCAAACGATGGCGTCGAGGGGCTCGAAGTCCTGCAATCGGAAGCGACCATCGATATCGTCGTGACCGACGTCGGCATGCCTCGGATGAACGGCGTTGAAATGATCGAACGGGCGCGCGTTTCTCTGCCCGAGTTGAAGGTGCTTTTCATCACCGGCTATGCGCAGCAGCAAGTGTCCCTCGAACAGCAACTGGACCGGAATTCGCACATGCTGACCAAGCCCTTCGCGATGAACGCCCTGCTCGAACGGGTCGCAGTCGTTGTGAAGTCGTCGTCAGGGCCATCGCCCAACTGATGCATATAGCGTTCTGCGTCGCCATCGGCGATGGCAGTCGAGGATGTCTCACTGCCGAACCGCGTGTAATATTGGCTGGCGGTCGCTCGTCACGGTCAGTCTCGATGCGATCACGGTTGCGTCATTCGCAATGACGATGCACGTATTGGCGGGGGCGATGAGATGCGCGTACTACTCGTCGATGACCACGAGCTATTTCGGGCCGGCCTCGCGCTGCTCATGAAAGAGCTTCTTCCGGATGTCGAACTGATTCATGCCAGTACGTTGTCGCAAGGCGTGAATCTGGCGATGACCGAACAGCCGGACATCGTTTTTCTGGATCTCGAACTTCCCGACGGCCACGGTTTCGACGCGCTCGTGCAGTTGAAAGCGGCGCGGCCTGCCCTGCCCGTCGTCGTGATATCGGCTGACGAAAGCGTGGAGACCGTCGGCCGATGTATCGAACTTCACGCCATGGGCTACGTGCCGAAATCGTCGTCGCCCGAAACCCTGCATGCCGCCATCCGTGCCGTCCTCTCGGGCGGCGTGTTCCTGCCCGCAGCGAGCATCGGCGGATTGCGACGCATGATCGACGCCGACGACGCTCCGGCGCGCGAATCAGGACACGCACCGCCGAACGCTCACGGAGAAATCTGGGACGCGCCGGGTCTCGGCCTCACGCCCCGCGAATTCGAAACGCTGGCGTGGATCGTGCGCGGTCTTCCATCCAAAGCCATTGCGTCGAAGATGGGGCTCGAAGACGTCACGGTGCGAAAACACATCAGTCATCTGCTGGCGCACTTCACCCTGCGGCGTCGCACGGAACTCATCGTCATGCTGGCGGACAAGGGCATCACGCTCGGTTCGCTTACGGTCAGCGATCCTTCGCCAGGTCGGAAACCGGCTGCCGGTGAGCGGCGACGTATCGGCTGATCTCCGCGAGCAACTCTTCCGGCGCGGTGGACTTGCGCAAAAGCACGAACGGTTGAGGAAAGTCGCGAAGGACGCGATCGGACAGGAGTTCGCCCGTGATGAACGCAACGGGAATCGCGCCCGCCCAGGCGAAGTGACGCCTGATCCGGTGGGCCAGATCTTTGCCGGTGGTGCCGTCGCGCAGCCGGATATCGGTGACGATGAGATCGGGAATGCGGCTGTCGTCTTCGAGAATGACGTCGAATCCGGCTATCGAATCCGCAGCGTGCACGAGCGCGCCGGCACTCGAAAATAGACGCCGCAAGCCTTCGAGGACACTCGATTCATCGTCACACAAGAGCATGTACGTGCCAGTGAGATCGGGCGTGCAGACATCGCGATCCTGATCGTTCGCACCGGCCACCGGCGTCGATTCGGACACCGTGGCGTAGAGAGAAAAACGCGATCCACGCCCTTCGACCGATGCGAAACTCATGCCATGCCCCGGCAGAATGCCGACGACACGCTGCACGATCGACAGCCCCAGTCCCAGCCCTTTCGAACGATCGCGCCCCGGATTGTCGATCTGATAATACTCGGAGAAGATTGCCTCGCGATGCGCAGAGCCGATACCTACTCCCGTATCCCACACATCGATGCGCACGCGCTCATTCAATCGCACCCATCCGAGCACGACTCCGCCCGACGACGTGTTCTTGATCGCATTCGATACGAGATTGGCCAAGGCCCGCTTGAAAAGCGATCTGTCCGTTTCGATGGACGGCGGCAATCGTCGCCGCATCGCGATTCTGAAATCGATGCCCCGCAGTCGCGCCATTTCCCGATATTGCTTGAACACTTCGGTCAGCACGTCATACGTGTTGACAGCCGTAAGACGAGGCGAATAGGAGCCAAGCTCGCTGTAATCCTGAATGTCCTTGAACATATCGAGGATATCGAACGCGGTCTCCTCGATGACATCGAGATCGCGCTCCACCGCGTATCCGTCCCTGATACGCGTGCGGGCGCTTCGAATGAACAGGTTGATCGCGGCAAGCGGCTGCTGGATGTCGTGATACGCCGATGAAAAGAACCGTTCCTTCTCCTTCACGAGTTCCTGCATGCGCCTGTTCTGCTCGATGATCGCGCGCGACGCCGCTTCGACACGCGCCTTGGCCGCGCGCAAGGATCGCCGATACATGAATTCGCGTCGCGCGGCGCGTTCCAGCGGAATACTGACGAGCAAGCCGACGATGAAGGTCATCGGCACCATCGTCGCGTGCGAAATGACGGAATCGAGGCGCACGCTGACAGGCTGTCCGCTCGGCCTGAGATAAAGCATCACCAGGTAGCTCGCAATGCATATCCCGAGCAACTTCGCGGCCGTGACCACCCGGAGCCGAAACGCCATGAAGATCATGAAGAGGCAGAACGTCAGGATCGGGTAGGCTTCTTTCCAGGCCAGATTGTCCGGATAGATCTGGACCATCCTCAGGACGGCAAACCAGCAACTGATTGTCCAGACGCTGAGCAGTGCGACCGCCCAGCGTTCGTCGAGCGCGCGTGGAGTCCATAACAGCACGGGCACCGTCATTCCGATTGCCCCGGCAATGCGCAAGAAAATGAGTTCGCCATGGTGCCGATGAGAGGGATCGAGCACGCCTAGCCGCCCGAAATCCGCGATGGAGAACACGATCCATAGCGCAGTGAAGATGGCAATCGCGAGCCGCCGCTGTCCAAAGAAACGCCGCGCGTAGTCCATTCGGAACGCACGCTCCTGAGCCGCTGATTTGAACGTGTGCACCTTTAATCGTGGCCACCCCATGGCGATACTCCCGAGTCCCCGCCTTTCTTGCGTAACGCTATCACTTCGGGACAACAAACAAAAGTTAGCCGCGCATTCACTGCCATTCGCGAGCGATTCTTCACGTTCGTAATCATCTTCTGCCCGGTCGTGTTTTCGATTAGCTGCCCCCTTTATAGATGTCGAGCATTTTTGCCGCCCCGCCGCTGGCCTGGAAATCGCTCAGTTCGCGCATTACGTCCGCGCGCGATTTTTGCTGTGTCATTGACGTACCGGACGTGGGCGGCGATGTCATGTTCGTGGACGCCTGAGCACTGCTTTCGGGCATGGCCGCCTGGTCTTGCCCCGATGTGGACTGGGCGAAGCTGTCCACGGCTGAGATACTGAGTGCAACAACCAAGCAAGCCACCGAAAAATTACCTCGCCTCATGATCGTTCTCCTCTAAACGAGTGGAATCAGCGCGCACGGTTTTGCCGATCGCACCATCGGACACAGAATTTCTTTCGATGACCGAATGTCTTTCGACGACGGCCATCGAGTGGAATATTGCTAAAAAGCGATGGGCGCAGCCACGGGCATTCGTAGCTGTGTGCGCGAAGAGTTGTATCTTTCTTAGCCCTGCGAACCGCTACATTTGTAGGAAAACGGCTTCTGTGATGCGAGTGAAGTCGCGTTGTTGAACAACGGACGTGCCCCTGATGGCAACTCCGGCAAGTGGACGCTTCGCGTCTTCCCGATGCCTCTGCTTCGCGAATGATGCTAGTATTTGCTTATCATTTTGATAAGCACGCTGCGTCGCTCGATCTTCTTTTTTGCCCTCGATGCGATGACCGAATCATCCCCTTCAGTGGTTTCTACATGGCCCAAGAGAGCTTCGATGCCTATTTCCGCTTCCTGAATCTGGCTCACGCGGTCCAGGCATTGCCCTCGGTGCCGCAACTCGACGCCGTCGAGGAACGCTTGCTGGAAGCACTCACGGCGTCGTGGCATGCGGGGCGTGCGCTGACCGTCACGGAAACGATGGCGCTATCGGCCGCCGGCGCGCCGGCCACCGTGCATCGCAAGTTGACGAGTCTGAAGAACCAGGGTCTCGTATCGGTCGACGAAAACAGCGGCGATCTGCGCATCAAGACGGTCACACCCACGCGCAAGGCGCTGGCGTATTTCGAAGAGCTGGCGGCATGTCTTGAAGAGGCGAAGAAGCGCTAAGCGCCGCTGCAACGCCCTACCACAAAGCTGCACCGGGAACGTTATAATTCGTCGCCTCCCGGCGCATGCGCGCAGTAAATTTTTCCATCGAGCCGAATCCCTCCGGAGAGCGGGGACGGCCAGCAGTATCCGACAGCCTCTGTAGCAATCGCAGGTGTTGTGCTGCATCCAGACCGCGATTGTCATGTCCTTCCCTGATACCGAAGTCGTTCATCGCCGCCATGCTTCGACGGCGGCGAGCGTGCTTTTCCTGAGCCTCGTTCTTGCTCCCGGCGTTCGCGCGGATGAAAGCGATCCGGGCGCGCAACAGTTGAAGCCGATCATCGTCAGAGCGGAAAAGCTGCCCGCGCCCGAAGAGCGCACGCCTGTCGCCATGAGCGTCTATGGCAATGCCTTCATCGACAGCACAGGCGTGAGCGATATCAAATCGCTTGCCACGATCGCGCCGGACGTAAGCTATGCGCAGGTGCAAACCGTCGTGCCCGTGCTGACGATACGCGGCATATCGAGCCGCGACACGACCGAGGTCGGCGATCCGTCCGTGGTCGTCGTGACGGACGGCAGCTCGAACAATCGCCCGTATGCATTGAGCGGCACGCTCTACGATCTCGATCACATCTCGGTGCTGCGCGGACCGCAAGGCACGCTGTACGGGCGCAACGCGGTGGGCGGCATCGTCGATATCGTGACGGCGAAACCATCGCGGAATGCCGAGGGCCGCGCATCGGTCGATCTCGGCAACTACGCGACGCGCAATCTGGAAGCGATGGTCAACGTTCCGGTGAACGACGTCCTGCAGTTTCGCGTGGCCGCCATCTCGCGACGTCACGACGGCTATCTGAACAACGCGCCGCAGGCGGACGGTGACGACGAGAACACGCGCTCTGGGCGACTCTCCGTCGCGCTCGAACCGACCTCGCATCTGCGCATGTTGTTCACCGCGCAACAGACGACGTTGAAGGGCGTCGGCCCCGTTTCGCTCGACATTCCCTATATCTACGACGCGAACGGCAACCTCTCCCACGACAAGCCGCCCTTCTCGGCCGATCCGCGCACGTTCACGTATGCGACGCCGCAATCGCAAAGCATCGACGATACGGTCGTGCGATGGAGCGTCGCTTATGACTTCCCCAACGTCGAACTGAGCTATATCGGCAGCTACGACAATCTGACCTGGCATCACGCAGCGGACAGCAGCCCGAGCTTCGCCGAGCCGGTGTCGTACCGGCAGAACGAGTTTCCGAAGACGCTGAACCAGGAAGTGCGCGTGAGTTCGCTCGACAATGAGCGGTGGTCGTGGCAGGCGGGTGTGTCGTACTTTCGCGAGTCGTCGTCGCTCAATAGCGCGAACGAATCGCCGTTCGACGGCGGCGTGTATCTGCCCACGCTTGCGTTCGCGTACGGCATCCGCACGACATCGACGGCGGCTTATGGACAGTCCTCGTACCGCGTGACCGACAAGATCAAGCTGACCGCGGGCATGCGCGTCACGCGCGACGAAAAGAGCCGCGATGGCGAATACTTCTTCGCCGATTCGAACGAGCCGCCGTTCGTCTATACGCACGTGCCGCAGGACAACGCCGGCACCTGGTCGAAGCCGACGGTGCACCTCGCGGCCGAATACGCGCCCACCTCGGCGGTGATGAACTACATTCGCTACGACACCGGCTACAAGTCGGGCGGCTTCTCTTCGTCGGGATCGTATGCGCCGGAGACGCTGCGCGGTATCGAGATCGGCACGAAATCGTTGTGGAACGCGCAGCGCGTGCAGATCAACGCGAGCGTCTTCGACTATGACTATTCGGGCCAGCAGATCTCGCAGCTCGTGCCGTTCGCGGACGGGCGCACGGGAACGAGCATCGTCAACGCGGGGCGCACGCACATTTATGGCGCCGACGCCGATATCCGCGCGCTGGTCGATCACGTCGGCCTGCTGACGCTGTCGGTGGCGTGGCTGCACGCGCGCTTCACCGATTTCGTCGTCGACGATGGCAGCGGCCAGAACGTGCAACTCGCCGGCAATGCGCCGCCGCAGAGCCCGGCGTTCACGGTCGGCTTCGGACTCGAACATGCGTGGATGACGACGGCGGGACGCATCGTCGGCCGCGTGGACGCGAAGTTCCAGAGCGGCCAGCACTTCACGGTCTACAACTACGCGGACGACTATCAGAAGCCGTATCTGACCGCCGATCTCTCGGCGACCTGGATGCCGAACCGCAAGGACATCGAGTTGATGGCCTACATCCGCAACGTGACGAATCAGCGCGTGTTCACGGCCGCCGAGGAATACACGTTCGATGACTCGTATCGTTATGCGTTCGCGGCGCCGCGCACCTTCGGCGTCAAGGCGACTTACTTCTGGTGATGCGCGCGGCGGCGCGCATCGCGATGCGGGCGAGCGTTACTCGGCGACCGCGTATCGTTCGAGCCAGTGCGCATAGGGCGCGGGAAGCACCCACGACGGCCGCTCGATCTTCAACTTCTTCGCCGCGTGATACGGCCAGTGGGGATCGGCCAGATGCGCGCGACCGATCATCACCAGATCGAGCTGCTCCTGCGCCACGGCGCGTTCCGCGTTGGCCGGCGAGTCGAAGCCCCACGCCGAGGACACCGGAATGTTTGCCTCGCGCCGGACGCGCTCCGCAACGGGCGCGAGAAACGCCGGCCCCCACGGAATGCTCGCCTTGGGCGTGGAGAAACCGATGCTCACGCTCAACATGTCGAGACCGTCGCTGCGCAGCGCCTTCACGAGATCGATCGACTCCTGCAGCGTCTCTTCATCGCGGCCGTCGTATTCGATGACCCCGAAGCGCGCCGTGAGCGGCAAGCGCTCCGGCCATACCTCGCGGACCGCCTGAAAGGTCTCGCGCAGGAAGCGGCCGCGACGAATCGCGTCGCCGCCGTACTCGTCGTCCCGCTGATTCGCATGGACAGAGAAGAAGCTCTGCGCCAGATAGCCGTGCGCGAAATGCAATTCGAGCCACTCGAAGCCGGCCTGTTTCGCGCGACGGGCGGCGGCTGCAAAATCCGCCTTGACCCGCTCGATGTCCGCGAGCGTCATTGCCTTGGGCACCTTCGGCAAGTTGGCGCCGAATGCGATTGCCGAGGGCGAGAAAGTGTCCCAGCCGCGCCGGTCGTCGTCGGCGATATGGTCGTCGCCTTCCCACGGGCGATTGGCGCTTGCCTTGCGTCCCGCGTGCGCGATCTGAATGCCCGGCACCGCGCCGGCTGCCTTGATCGCAGCGGCGATGCGCGCCATTCCTTCGATTTGCGCATCGTCCCAGAGACCGGTGCAACCCGGCGTGATGCGGCCTTCCGGCGCGACGCCGGTCGCCTCGACGATCACGAGGCCCGCGCCGCCACGGGCGATGCTTGCGTAGTGCGCGAGGTGCCAGTCGTTGACGAAGCCGTCGTTCGCGCGGTACTGGCACATCGGCGGAATGGCGATGCGGTTGCGCAGCTTGACGTCTTTGAGTTCGATCGGTGAAAAGAGTGCGGACATAGTGTGTTCGGGTGAGCCCAGATCATGCGGAAGAAGAAGGATAAGGGTAAACGTGGATCTCTGCTTCGACGTGCCGCGCTCGTCCATCGCGTGGAAAAGGCCGGGCGATGCAGCAAGAACGCCGCGCTTGCGCGTCTCATCGGCAGGCACCACGGCTGATTCGTTCCGCTCGTTTGGCTCGCGCATCGCACGCCCGAAAACATCCTTGACAGACACTCTTACGATATATATCTTTAGATATGTTTTACGATATCCACAGGAGTGTGATCATGAAATCCCGAGGTTTTCATCGATGCAACCGCGCCGGTGCGCCCGGCCCCGAACGGCATTTTGAATTCGATTCGCCCTTCCGAGCCGCGTGGTTCATGTTCGAACGCTGGGGCATGGTCGGCCGGCATCGGCACGGCGGCGGGCGGTTCGGCGGAGGCGGTGGCTTTGGAGGGATGGGCGGATTCGGCGGCGGTCCCGACGACATGGGCGGCATGCCGCGTGGCCGCAAGTTTTCATCGGAGGACCTGCAACTGCTGCTTCTCGCGATGCTCGAAGAGGCCCCGCGCCACGGATACGAACTCATCAAGGCCCTGGCGGACCGCTCCAACGGCTTCTATGCGCCGAGTCCCGGCATGGTCTACCCCGCGCTCACGTATCTGGAGGAACTCGGCCACGCAACCGTCGAACTGGAAGGCAACCGCAAGCGCTATGCGCTATCGGAGTCGGGCCGCGCGTATCTCGCTGCGAACCGTGAGCGCGTCGATCTGATGCTCGCGAGGCTTTTGCATTTTGCACGCAAGATGGACCTCGTACGCCGCGCCTACGCGGGCGAGGATCCGGACGACGCCGCAGCCGACGGCGGCTGGGCGCCCGAACTGATCGCCGCGCGGCACGCGTTGAAGCGCGCCTTGCTGCTGCGCACCGATGCATCGCAGGAAGAGCAGCGCCGTATCGCGGCCATTCTCGCGCGTGCCACGGCGGAGATCGAACAGGGCGACGCGAATCCGCAAGCAAAAACACAGGCCAACGATTAAAGACCACACGATGAATCATTCCGCGACGAACGAGCGGCAAGACCGCTCCAATCTGGAAGTCACGCGCGTGCGCCATGCGCTCAAGTTCCGCCTGCTTCAAGTGAAGCGCGTGCATGCAATGAACCCGCGTTTCATCCGCGTGACGTTCACCGGCGAAGCGCTTGCCGACTTCGAAACCGCATCTTTCGACGATCACGTGAAGGTTTTTTTCCCGCACCCCGGCGAGACGATGCCCGTCATTCCCGAAGCGGGCCCCGACGGTCCCGTGTTCGATCCGGCGAAGCCCAAGCCCATCGCGCGCGATTTCACACCGCGGCGTTTCGACCGCGAGGCGCTCGAATTGGATATTGAATTCGCTTTGCACGAAGCCGGTCCGGCGACGGCGTGGGCGTCGCAGGCCGCGCCGGGTCAAACTCTCGGCATCGGCGGGCCGCGCGGCTCGTTCGTCGTGCCGTCGCATTTCGACTGGCATCTTCTGATCGGCGATGAAACCGCCCTGCCCGCCATCGCGCGTCGTCTCGAAGAACTGCCCGAAGGCACGCGCGCGGCCACGCTGATCGAAGTCGCCGATCCTTCTGCGCGCATCGAACTGAATTCGCGCGCCGATCTCTACGCGCAATGGTGTTACCGCAACGAGTCCGCGCAATCGGGCGATGTGTTGTCCGCGCTGCGCGAGTTGTATTTGCCCGATGGCGAAGGTTATGTGTGGGCAGCCGGCGAAGCGACGCTCATGCGTTCGGTGCGCCAGTTGCTTTGCGACGAACGCGGTATCGACAAGCGGCGCATCCGTGCCTCCGCTTACTGGAAGCGCGGCGAGCTTGGCGTGCATGGAACCATCGACGATTGAACGGCAAGCGATAAATTAAACTGATGCCCGCCCCTTTCCTTTGGCAAGTTCCATGGACACCCGCGAACTGCTCAATCTCGCGTACTTGCGCGCATTCAGACTCGTGGTCCAGACCGGCAGCGCCACGCGCGCGGCATCTGCGCTCTTTCGCGCGCAATCCGCCGTGACCCGCTCGCTGCAGGAACTCGAATCGGCGGTAGGCGAAACGCTGCTCGAACGCCGTCCATCGGGCATGTTGCCTACGCCCGCCGGACGCGCTGTTCTATTGCGTTGCGAGCGCATATTCTTCGAACTCGAAACGCTCGCGCAATGGTGCGCCGCGCGGCAGTCGCGTCGGCGCTCGGCATCGGGAAATGCGTTGCCGGCGTTTCTGTTGAACACGCGGCGGCTGCAATTGTTTTCCGCACTGGCGCGTCATCGTCACATGCCGAGCGCCGCGCAAACACTCGGCCTCAGTCAGCCCGCCGTCAGCAGCGCCATACGCATCATGGAAACCGGCGCGGGCATGCAGTTGTTTCATCGCAGCCCGCGCGGCCTGTTGCTCACGAGCGAAGGCGAAACCTTCGTGCTGCACGTGCGCCGCGCGCTCAATGAGTTGCGGCATATTCCCGATGATCTGGCCGCCTTGCGCGGGACCATTCAGGGTTATGTCACCGTCGGCGCGCTGCCGCTTGGCAGAACCCTGATTCTTCCCGGCGCGATTGCGCGCGTTGCCGCTCAATATCCGGGCGTGCGAATCGCAACCGATGAAAGCGCGTACGAACCGCTCGTCGCCGGATTGCGGGCGGGCGATATCGACTTCGTACTCGGCGCGCTAAGAGCAAACGATGCATCGAGCGGCCTCGCGAACGAGCGTCTCATGTCGGAGGACATGGTGGTCATTGCACGGCGCGATCATCCGTTAGCGAGCAAGCGCGACCTGACGCTCAAGGAATTGATCGCAGCCCAATGGGTCTTGCCACGCAGCCACGCACCCGCGCGGGGCATATTCGAAGCGCAATTCAGGCGCCTCAAGCTCAAACCGCCGATGCCCACTGTCGAGACGGCGGACCTCGCCATCATTCGCGGCTTGCTGGCTCGTACGGACATGCTTGCCGCCGTTTCGGCCCAACAATTGCACTATGAATGCGAGGCGGGACAACTCGTCGTGCTCGACATCGCCATGCAAAACACGCGGCGCGATATCGGCCTCACGATGCGCGCGGGCAGCACGCCTTCACCGGCCGCGCGTGCGTTGATCGACGCGATACGGCTGACCGTCGATCAGTTGCGGCACACATCGGGTATCGTCAAGGAAGCGACGAACATCGCATAGAGCGCGCACACTCTATTCAGCGACCGTCTGTCTCTGGAGAAAATAATTCACTAAAAGCGGGAATAAAATGCCGGCGCGCCTGTTCATCTCTTTGAATGACCGCAGTTGATAACGGCTGCGACGGGCAATGAGCGACGGATCGAACATGGACATCCGCAATGACTTGATGGAGCACGTGCCGCGATTGCGCCGATACGCGCGCGCGCTCCTGACCAACCGCGAACTCGCGGACGATCTCGTACAGGACACACTCGAACGCGCCCTCTCGCGAAGCAAGATGTTCGAAGCCGGCACCGATCTGCGCGCGTGGCTTTTCACGATCATGCATAACGTGTTCGTCAATCAACTCAGCAAGGCGTCGGCGCGCGCGGTGCATGTTTCAGTCGACGACGACGCGTTCCGCGAGAGCGATTTCGCCGCACCCGGCGACCAGTTGCGTTCCCTCGAAGTGCGCGATCTCGACTATGCGTTGCAGCGCCTGCCCGCCGAGCAGCGTGAAGTCATCTTGCTCGTCGGCCTGGAAGAGATGAGCTACGCGGAAGTGGCGATCGCGCTGGACGTGCCCGTCGGCACGGTCATGTCCCGGCTCTCGCGCGGCCGCGAACGACTAAGAGCATTCATGGCGGGCGCGCAGCCCGGAGCAAAACTGAAGGTGGTGCGATGAGCGAGCAACCGACTGCTATCAGCGAAGAAGAAATTCATGCATATGTCGATGGCGCACTGTCCTCGGAACGTCGTGAGCAGGTTCAACGTGCAATCGAATCGAATCCCGCGCTGGCTGCGCGCGTAAGCGATTATTTCTCGCTGAATAACATGTTTCATGAGCGTTACGACCGTGTGCTGAACGAGCCCGTGCCGTCTCGTTTGCGCGCGCTGGAGCGCAAGCGGCGCACATGGAGCATCGCCAGTTGGCCGCAATTCGCGGGCCTTGCTGCGACGCTCGTGCTCGGCATCGGCATCGGTGCAGGCTTCGGATTCGGCATGCACGCGTATGGGCCGTGGTCGAATGCATCGCAGTCAATTGCGCTCGGCGCGGACAACAACGAAACCATGGCGCGCGAGGCCGCGCTTGCGCATGTGGTGTATATGCCGACGGTCGATCGTCCGGCGGACATGAGCCAAGGCCGCGAAGAAGAATTCGTGCAGTACCTGTCGAACAGGCTGGGAACGGACGTGCATCCGCCCATGCTCACCAAGAGCGGATTTCAATTGATGGGCGGCCGGCTCATTCCCGGCGATGACGGTCCAATGGCTCAATTCATGTACCGCGACGCAAGAGGCGAACGCGTGACGCTTTGCATTTCCCGTCGCAAGACAAGCGCGAATACGACTGCATTCAAGCTGTATCAGGATGGCCCGGTCAGTGTGTTCTATTGGGTCGATGGCGATTTCGGTTATGCAGTGTCGGGCGGCATCGACCGGCAAGTCATGCTGGAACTCGCACACGACGTCCATTCGCAATTGACAGCGTCGCCGGGCTAAGCGGTCTCTGTTAATCTTGGGCGCATCCAAAGACCTTGGAACGCCATGAACGACCACGTGACATTCGCTCGACTCAATTGCGGCCCTTATCCGCTTGACATCGAGTATCAATGGATCAACGCTGAACGCACGGATGCGCCAATCGCGCTCTTTCTGCATGAGGGCCTGGGGTCAATTGCCTTATGGAAAGATTGGCCCAAGTCCTTGTGCGACCGTCTTGATTGCCGTGGCCTGGTTTATTCGCGTCCCGGCTATGGACGCTCGACACCGCGACCACGGCACGAGAAATGGCCGGTCGACTTTCTGCATCGTCAAGCGCAAGCCGTGCTGCCTGCATTCCTCGATGCGCTCGCCATCGATCATGCCGAGCGGGCGCGCATGTGGGTTATCGGTCATAGCGACGGCGGCTCCATCGCGCTGCTCTATGCAAGCGCATTTCCCGAAGCACTCGCAGGCGCGGCCGTGCTTGCGCCGCATACGTTCGTCGAAGCAATGACCGTGGATGCAATCGCCAACGCAAGAATCGCCTATGAAACGAGGGGCTTTCGCGCAAGGCTCGCCCCCTATCATGAAGACGTCGACTCGGCTTTCTACGGATGGAACGATGCCTGGCTCGCCCCCGAATTTCGTCATTGGGATATTGCGGCAACGCTTGCATCGATCAAGCGGCCGCTGCTTGCCATTCAGGGTTGCGACGACGAATATGCATCGATGGAGCAGATCGACAGGATCAACGCGTACGTTCCACACGCGCAACTCGCGAAGCTGCCGAATTGCGGACACTCGCCTCATCGCGACGCTGCGAGTGCGGTGAACGATGCAATCTCGCATTTCGTCGAAGTATCGGGCAAGCATCTAGCTTAAGGGCTAGGATCAGGCGATCCATCGAACGCCGATCAAGGAGAACCGCCATGCTACTGACCGATGAAGAACTTGCCCGCCTTCAGCCTGTCGCGCCGTTCTTGCAAAGCGAAGCGCGCACATCGCTCGAAGCCGAAGCGAATTATGAAGTGACAATGGAACTGGAGAATCATCTTCAGCCCGGCCTGCGAATCCGCGCTCCGGAGTCACCGGCAACCACGCTCGAAGTCGACGCTCCGCCTTATTCCTTGGACCTCTTCGTCGGCTTGCCGCTTGCGGAGTTGCGGACGTTGGCGAATGCCAATGAACGCGAACGTAATGATGCGATCGCCCTGTTCGGCGCAACATTTTCCCCGCGTCTTTTGAGAGCCATCGCAAAGATGACGCCTCACGAGATCGATCTCGATGCGGGCGTGCAAAGCGAAGCCGGCACGCTGTCCGTCATGCTGGACGAAGCCGAAGCGATCTAGATTCCCACTCCGTATTTACCCGCTATGCACAGTCAAGGCGCACGACGATGCGCCTTGCATTGTTATAATTCTTTCAACTCACGACTAAAATCTAACACCGCGGCGACGCGTTGCGAGACTGCGAATTCAATGGCCAAGAGCGACCGCCTACGCACGCTTTCCAGCGCGCTAGAGAAACAAAACGTCATGCGTCTGCGCGATGCGGCGGCACTTTTAGGCGTATCCGAAATGACGGTTCGTCGGGATATTGCAGCACATCCCGGCCAATTCACTTACCTTGGCGGTTATATCGTCAGCGCAGCGGATTTACCGAACGCGGCGGGCTACACCATCGACGAAGAGAAGGATCACTTCGCGCAGGCGAAGGCCATTGCATCCGGCCATGCGGCGCATCTCCTGATGGACAGCGAAACCATTTTCATCGATTGCGGCACGACGCTGACCACGCTTGCTCGTCACATTCCCGCCGAAATGCATTTGACGGTAGTGTGTTATTCACTCAACGTCGCGGAGATTTTGCGGCGCAAGCCCAATGTCCGCATGATTTTGCTTGGAGGCGTATATGTGCCTTCGTCCGAATCGTTTGCAAGCGATGAAAGTGTGGAGACATTGAGACGCATGGGCATCAACAAGGCGTTCATGTCGGCGGGCGGCGCCGACGAAGCGCGCGGTGTCACGTGCTGGAATTTCCATGAAGTGGCCATCAAGCAGGCCGCCATGGCGAGCGCCGTGGAGCGGCATCTCGTCGTCGATTCGAGTAAGTTCGGCAAGGTGAAAGCCGTGCGCTTCGCTGAACTTGCCGAGTTCGATTCGATCATCACCGAAAAGGGACAGGCGCAGCAAAAGCGCGCCTGACCGAACTTACTGCCTGCGTCCAAGAGCGAACAGCGTTCCCGCGACGAGAATAAACGCGCCGATAATCACCTTCTGCCACGTGCTAGGCACGCCCACCAGAATCAGCACGCTATTGATGAGCGTCACGAGCACGACGCCAAGCAGCGTGCCGATGACCGTACCCGTGCCGCCCGTGATGCGCGCGCCGCCGAGAATGACAGCAGCGATCACATCGAGCTCCGTGCCGACGAGATCGAACGGATTCGCGAGCCGGTTAGTCGATACGTGCAGAATGCCCGCGACGCCCGCCAGCAAACCGGTATAACCGAATACGAAGAGATGAATGGCGCGCAGGTTATAGCCCAGACGCTCCGCAATGGCGAGACTGCCGCCCATTGCATACACGCCGCGACCCATCATCGTTCGATTGAGCAGCCACCACGTGACGACGGCTGCAATCACGAGCGCAAGCACCGACACGGGCAACACCGCACGCAGTCCGTCGGCCGTGTGATAGAAGAAGAGCGGCAAGCGGCCGAACGTATCCATGCTGTGCGGAATATTCATGAAGAATTGCGTGCCGACGAACGTCAGCAGCAAACCGCGAAACAGATACTGCGTGCCGATGGTGACGATCAGCGAAGGCGCTTTTAGCCGATGCACCAGCATCCCATTGACGATGCCAAGCAGCACGCCGCCCACCGCGCCCGCAAGCAGAATAAAGACGAACGGACAGTCCGGCCACCATGCGAATACGGCCTTGGTGATGGAATACATCGTCAAGGCGGCGATGGCGGTGAACGACACGTCGATGCCGCCCGATGCCAGCACCACGAGCGTGCCCAGCGCAAACAGCGATACGGTCGTCGCCGAATGCAGCATGTCGAACAACGTGGCGAACTGAAAGAAGCGCGGGTTGAGGCTGCCCACGATCAAACACGTGACCAGTATTAGCCCGAGCGTAAACCACTCCGGGTTGCGCATCAGTTGCGCATACAGATTGCCCTTGCGCACACGCGGAGAGACATCGCTCACTGCTGGCGCCATCGTCTCGTTTCCTGCGCGGCGGACGGATTCACTCATGCTCATGCTGCCTCTGAAAGTAGCGCGTGATAAAGATCGGCCTCGTTCAGGCGGTCCGCACGATACTCACTCGCAATGCGGCCTTTCTTCATCATCAATATGCGGTCGCAGTTCTGCAGCAGTTCGGGCAAGTCGTCACTGATCAAAATAATGCCGATGCCCTCTTTGGACAGCCGCTGCATGATGCGGTAAATAATGTCCTTCGAACCCACGTCGACGCCCACCGTCGGTCCGTGCAAAATGAGCACGCGCGGATCGATTGCCAGCCAGCGGCCGATCAGCACGCGCTGCTGATTGCCCCCTGATAGCGATTGCACCGGCTTGTCGACATCGGGCGTCGCGATCTGCAAGTCTTTCACGGTGCGCTCGGCAAGCGCTTGCGCACGCTTGCGATCGATCTGGCCGAAGCGGTCGCGCAAGCTCGCGATCATCGCGGTAACAACGTTGTCGCGTATCGGCTTGTCGAGAAATAAGCCTTCGTTCAGGCGGTCTTCGGGCACATAGCCAATGCGCTGCGCCTTCGCGTCCGCTGGCGAATGCAGCCGCACGCGCATGCCGTCGAGTGTCACCATGCCGGTATCCGCCGGTGCGACGCCGGCCAGTGCGCGCGCCAGTTCGTTGCGCCCGGAGTCGAGCAATCCGGTCACGCCGAGAATTTCGCCCTTGTGCAAGGCAAACGACACATCCGCGAACTGGCCTTTACGTCCCAGGCCCTTTACATCGAGCACCACTTGCGACGCATGGGCATCGCTCTCATCGCGGTAGCGCTCCGTCGAAAGATGCTTGCCCGTCATGAGTTCGCTGATCTGTGCCTTCGTATAGTTTTCGATCGGACCTTGCGCCATTTTCTGGCCGTCGCGCAGCACGATGACTTCGCCGCCGATCGCATAACACTCGTCCAGCTTGTGACTGACGAAGAGCACCGCAACGCCTTGAGCGCGCAGCTTGCCCAGCACCGCGATCAGGTTGTCCACTTCCTTTTGAGTGAGCGAGGTCGTCGGTTCATCCATGATGACGAACTTCGCTTCACTGGCAATGGCGCGTGCAATCGCCACGAGCTGACGCGTGGCCAGCGGCAATTGCTCGATCAAAGTCTTTTGAAAATTCAGATCGCCCGGCAAGCCGACAGCTTCGAGCGCGCGCGCGGCGGTGGCGGCAAGCGCGCGACGATCGAACGTGCGCGCGAGCTTTCCCGCGTGTTCGGCAAGCTCGGATGTCAGCGCGACATTCTCTGCCACGCTCATATTGGGCAGCAACGACAAGTCCTGATAGACCGTCTCGATGCCAGCCGAAAGCGCATCCAGCGGCGAGAGGCGTGCATGACGCGCGCCTTCTATCACGAGTTCGCCTTCATCCGGCGGCTGCGCGCCCGAAATGATCTTGATGAGCGTGCTCTTGCCGCAGCCATTCTCGCCGAGCAAGTGATAAATCTGCCCGCGCTCGAACGCAAGGCTCACGCCGCGCAGCGCATAGACGCCGGTAAAGCGCTTATGAATGTCGACGACTTCGAGAAGCGGTGTCTCTATGGTCATGGCGTATGTTTTCGCGCGGCGCGTGCCTGAAACTCACGCGCCGCAAGCATTACATCAGAACGGGTATTGCTTGTAATTCGTCTTGTCGACATCTACCCAGCCGGTGCCGCGCACGATCACACCCTTGCCCGGACCCTTGCTCACAGTGACTTTGTTATAGCCGGGAATGCCGAGATCGGCGCCATTCTGAACCGTCTTGCCGTCGACGAGCATTTGCGCGACCTTGTTCATCGCGATACCCGCGAGCTTCGGATCCCAGAAGGCAATGCCGTTGATCGCGCCGCTCTCGAGGAACTTACCCGCTTCCGTCGGCAAGCCGGTGCCATAGACGCAGATCTTGCCGACCTTGCCCGCTTCTTCGACCGCGCGGCCAATGCCGATCACATCCAGCGACGAGGAACCCTGGAAGCCGGTCAGGTCCGGATGCTTGCGCAAGACTTCCTTGGCAACCTGATAAGCGCGCTCGCCGTCGTTATTCGTTTCGAGCTTCGGCTCGACGAGATCCATCTTCGGATACTTGGCCTTTGCGTTGCCGATGCCGCCATCGGCCCATTGCACTTGCGAGCGGCTGCCGAGCGAGCCGACCAGCACCGCCCACTTGCCCTGCTGCCCCATGCACTTCGCAAGCCGTTCGTTCAGACCCGCGCCATAGGCGGTATTGTCGAACGCTTCGATGTCGACCATCGTGTTCTTCGCATTGTCGGCTTCATGCGTGACGACCTTGATGCCGCGATCCATCGCTTTCTTGAGCGCGGGTTCGAGCGTCGGCGGATCGTAGGGAACGACTGCGATCGCAGTGACTTTCTTCGCGATCAGATCTTCGATGATCTTGAGCTGCTGCGCGGCATCGGCGCGGCCCGGTCCGGTCTGATAGACGTTGATATTCGGATTCTCTTTACCGAATTCCTTCACGCCGTCGTCCATGCGATTGAACCAGTTGATGCCGGTCACTTTCACCACGGTCACGATCGTCTCGTTAGTGGCGGCTTGCGCGGCTGCAATCGCGCCTGCGGCAAGCGCGATTGCCGTAAGAGCGGTGCCGAATTTCTTGAGCTTCATTGCGCTGTCTCCTTTATGTTTCGAATGGCTCTCGATTGGTCTTTTAAAGAAAATCACATGGCGAGTATCAACGTCCCGTCGATGCAGGCGGCGGCGGAACTTTAGTCGTAGGCGCGGCGCCGCCGATGCCGAAGATCGCACGGACGCGTTCGCCACCAGCGAACGCGAGCGAAGCGAGCAGCAGAAACCCCCAAGCGCAATCGCCGAAGAACTGCGACACGCCAAGCAGGTTGAAGAGGCTCGACAGGAACTGCAGCACGGTCGCGGCGAGAAATACACAGACAATGCGGCCATAGCCACCTGCCGGATTCACGCCTCCCATGACCGCGATGAGAATGGCAATCAGCAGATACGAATTGCCGTAGTCCCATTTTGCGCTGGACGTATGCGTCGCACTGATGAGACCGGCAAGCGATGCAAGCACGCCGCACATGCCATAGGTGAGAATCAGCATGCGTGCGCGCGGAATACCCGCATAGAACGCGGCTTTCGGATTGGTGCCCATCAAATAGAGCCGCAAGCCGAACGGCGTGCGCTTGAGTATCCAGCCGAGCAGCAAGACGGCGGCGATGAAAATCCAGAATGCGATCGGCACTTGCAGGAATGTCCCGTTGCCGATATTCGATAGAGGATCGACGTACTCGACGCGTACCGAAGCGCCATTGCTCAATACCACTGCGATGCCGGTGAACAGCAATTGCGTGCCGAGCGTGCAAAGAATGGGAGTGAGTTTTAGTTTGGCAATGACAACGCCGTTGAGCAAGCCGCCGATCAAACCCATCGCCACGACGATGCAGACGAACACCGCCGTGTACAACGCGGGCGAATCGTCGGCGGATACCAACTGCGGCAACAGCATTGCCGCGACCATGCCCGAGAGATTGGCTAGCCCCACACCCGACAGGTCGATGCCGCCATTGCCCGATACCATCGAAAGCATGATGCCGAGCGCAAGCAGGCCGAGTTCGGGCAACTGTCCGCCCATGGACTGCAGGTTGTCGATGTCGAGAAACTGGCCGTGCGAAAGCCACGTCGCGACAACGATCACCAGTAAGTTCACGCCGACAAGAAAGTTGAATTGCCGGTCGGCGAGCCACTTCGACGCTTTCATTGCGTGACGCTCCTTTCAGCGAGCAGCGCGTTGATCTCATCGAGGCGCGGCATGGAAGGCGCGGTGCCCGCGCGTGTCACCGAAATGCTCGCGAGCGCGCAGCCGAAACGCACCGCATCCAAGGCACTTTCGCCACGTGCGAGCGCCGCTGCGAAGCCGCCGGTGAAGCCATCGCCTGCACCGGCCGTCTCCACCACACGCCCGCAATCGAATGCCGGCACCAGCACCGATTCATTCGCGGTATGCAGTAGCGCGCCCGCTTCGCCGAGCGTGATGATCGCGGCGCGAACGCCCTTCGCTAAGAGCATATTCGCGGCGCGACGCGCATCGTCGACAGAACTTACTGTGATGCCCGTCAATGCCGCCGCTTCCGTTTCATTGGGGGTGATGTAGTCGCAAAGCGGATAGATGTCGTCAGTAAGCGGCACAGCCGGTGCGGGATTGAACACCGTCGCCACGCCATGCTTTCGTGCCAGTTCGAGGCCGCGCCGCGCAGCAGGAATCGGTTGCTCGAGTTGCGTGACGAAAACGGCTGCGCGTGAGATATCGTCTTCGATTGCATCGACATCTTCCGGGCCGAGCGTGCCTGCCGCGCCCGCCGCGACGATGATTGCATTGCCGCCCGTGTTCTCGTCGACATAGATATGCGCGGCGCCCGTGGCCACTTCGTCCATGACAGTAGCGCGCGAACTGATGCCTTCGGCAGCCCACGTGGCTCGCGCGATGTTGCCGAACGCATCGTTGCCAATGCGCGTGCAGAAGATCACGTCCGCGCCCGCACGCGCTGCCGCGACAGCCTGATTAGAGCCTTTGCCGCCCGGCCCCATTGCAAAAGCGGACCCCGCTACCGTCTCGCCGAGCAAGGGCATGCGTTGCGCGCGAAACGCAAGGTCCGTCACGTAGATGCCGAGAATGACGACGCTACCGCTCATCGTGCGTCCCCTTGCGGTGCATCGGGCGCAAGCTGAACGCCCTTCTTGAAGATGAAGCAGCCATAGCCGCGTCCTTCGCCTGTCGCAATCACGCAATAGGCTTTCTTTGCGCGCTCATAGAAAGCGAATCGTTCGATCGGTGCGAACGGCAATGCACGCCCTTCCGCTGCATCCACTTCGCGTTGTGCTTCGCGCTGCACGGCGGGTAGCGCGGATGAATCGCCGACGACTTCCATACGGCCCGCGGGATCATCGACGAAAGTATCCAGCGGCATTACCGACAACACCGCACGCACGACACGCGGCGCATTCGCACCATCGGCGCGCAGGAGCTTGCCCAGCACCGTTTGGCGCGCGACGGAATCGGCAGGAAAATTCGCGTCGCAAATCACGACTTCATCGCCATGACCCATCGCGGCAAGCGCGTAAAGGATATCGGCGTTCAACAGCGGATCGATGTTCTTCAGCACAGCGTCTCCTCCATGCGAAGGGCGTGTCTCGTTCGCAATCTACGCCCAATAAACTCACTGATTCAATGCCTCGATCAATCTCCGTAAGGCACCCAGATATTCTTGACCTGTACCGACTGACGCAAGAACGGCAAGCCTTCACTCGATGCATCGTGCCAGTCGTACACGCGGCCCTGATCGACGAACGTGCGCTTGAGATTGCCGACCGACTCGCGCTCGACCATCGCCGAGAGCGCGAGGCCGTGAAAGCACCATAGCGCATCGACGTCGTCGTGTCTTGCGAGCGTATGCGCGAGCGTGCGCGCATCGCCGGTGACGATATTGAGCGCTCCGCCCGGCACGTCCGACGTTTGCGCAACCTGATAAAAGTCGGTCGCCATCAGCGGACAGGTTTCGCTCGGCACCACCACCACGCGATTTCCCAGCGCAAGCGCAGGCGCGACCAACGATACGAAACCGAGCAGGGGCGCTTCATCGGGACACACGATACCCACCACGCCAAGCGGTTCATGCATTGCAAGCGCCACGCCATGCAGCGGCGGTGCATGCACCGCGCCATCGAACTTGTCGGCCCATGCCGCGTACGTGAAGAAACGCGCGATCGATGCGTCCACTTCGCGCTTCGCATCGCGCTCGTTACAGCCGGCGCGAAGAGTGAGTTGCCGAGTGAATTCATCGGCACGCGCACTCAGATTTTCCGCCAGGTAATACAGCACTTGCGCGCGATTATGCGCGGTCGCCGCCGACCATTTCGTCATGCCGCGCGCCGCAGTCACCGCATCGCGAATGTCCTTGCGACTGCCATCGCCCACTTCTCCGACGATCGCGCCCGACGGCGCGCGCACGATCCGCGAATATCCGCTATCGGGACGCGTCTGCTTGCCGCCGATATAAAGCTTCGCGGTGCGGTCTATCGCACTGACATTGCCCGCATCCGTCAGTGAGTCCGATTGCGGAGAAAGCGCTTTCGATTCATCGCGTACCGGCAGCTTGGACCAGGCGCGCGGCTTGAGATATTCGTAAATGCCCTCGCGTCCGCCTTCCCGGCCGAAGCCGGACTCGCGATAACCGCCGAAACCCACGGCTGCGTCGAAGAGATTCGTCGCATTGATCCACACGACACCGCATTGCAGGCGCGGCGCGACATCCAGTGCCCGGCTGATGTTCTCGCTCCACACGCTTGCAGCGAGGCCATAGCGCGTATTGTTCGCGAGGGCGACGGCTTCTTCCGGCGTGCGGAAACTCATCGTCACGAGAACCGGCCCGAAGATTTCTTCTTGCGCAAGCGTCGAAGCGGGCGCAACGTTGGTCACGAGCGTCGGAGGGAAAAATGCGCCGCCTTCAGGCAATGCGAGACGCGACGGCTGATGAATGGCGCAGCCTTCGCTTTGCCCTCTTTCGACGAGCGCGCGAATGCGTTCGAGCTGCACGTCATCGACAATCGCGCTCATGTCGATGCCCTTGTCGAGCGAATGCCCCACACGCAGCGTTTCCATGCGGCGCTTGAGCTTGTCGATGAATTGCGCTTCGACGCCTTCCTGCACGAGCAATCGCGAACCCGCGCAGCACACCTGGCCCTGATTGAACCAGATTGCATCGACCACGCCTTCGACGGCGGAATCGATATCGGCATCGTCGAATACGATGAACGGCGACTTGCCGCCCAGTTCCAGCGTGAGCGACTTGCCCGATCCGGCAGTCGTCGCACGAATCTGCCGACCGACTTCCGTCGATCCCGTGAACGCGATCTTCGCGACACGTGGATGTTCCACCAACGCGGCGCCCGTGCGGCCATCGCCGGTCACGACGTTGAGCACGCCCTTCGGCAAGCCCGCGCGATGCGCCAGCTCCGCGAAGAGCAGCGCCGTCAGCGACGTATATTCCGCAGGCTTCAGCACGACGCAATTGCCGAGCGCGAGCGCGGGCGCGATCTTCCACGCGAGCATCAACAACGGGAAGTTCCACGGCACGATCTGCCCGATCACACCGAGCGGCGCCCAGTCCGCGAACTCGCGGTCCTGCAACTGCGCCCATCCCGCGTGATGCAGAAAGTGCCTTGAAACAAGGGGTATATCGATATCACGCGACTCGCGGATCGGCTTGCCGTTGTCGAGCGATTCGAGCACGGCAAAGAGACGGCTATGCCTTTGCACCATCCGCGACAAAGCATAAAGATGGCGTGCGCGGCCTGCGCCGCCCAAGGCTTGCCACGATTCGAGCGCGCCGTGTGCGGCCTGCACGGCTGCGTCGACATCCGTGCCCGCGCCCTGAGCAATCGATGCAAGCACGCGGCCTGTCGCCGGTTCGCGCGAATCGAATCGCTCGTCATCGGCGCCTTCTCGCCACGCGCCATTGATGAAGTGACCGAAGCGGCCGGCGTGTTCGTCGAGCCATGCGCGCACGGCGCTATCGTCTTCCGGTGCGGGTCCGTATTCCATCGAAGAAAAGTATTCGGCTACGCTCATGAGGCTTTCTGTGTGAGTGCTTGGTCAAGCAACCGGATGACGATTGAACGCCGAATAGCGCCCGCTTACGTGATGCTCGAGTTGCCGCTCGATATCGGCAAGAAGACTGGAAGCGCCGATGCGAAAGAGATCGGCTTCGAGCCATGCGCGCCCCAGTTCTTCCTTCATGAGGATCTGGTATTGAAGCACTGACTTCGCGCTGGACACGCCGCCCGCGGGTTTGAAACCGACTGCCGCGCCCGTGCGTGCGAGATATTCGCGAATCATGCGCAACATGACGAGCGACACGTCGAGCGTTGCGTTAACGCTTTCCTTTCCCGTCGATGTCTTGATGAAATCCGCGCCCGCCATCATGCAAATCATCGACGACTTGGCGATATTCGATAACGTGTGAATGTCGCCGGTGCCGAGAATGGCCTTCACGTGCGCATCGCCGCAAGCGGCACGGAAGTCGCGCATTTCGCTATAAAGCGCTTGCCAGTTCCCCGTCAGCACATGCTCGCGCGTGACGACGATATCGATTTCCTTGGCGCCATCCGCTACCGAAGCCTCGATTTCCTTCAACTTCAGCGAATGGGGATTGAGGCCGGCGGGAAAACCGGTGGATACGGCCGCAACCGGAATGCCGCTGCCATCCAGCGCATCGACGGCCGTCCTGACGAAGCGGTGATACACGCAGACCGCGCCCGTCGTGATGGGCTGACCCGACATGCCGAGTGCGTCCAGCAGATCGTCGCGCAAAGGACGGCGTGCTTTAGCGCAGAGCCGTTCGACGCGCGCGGCGGTGTCGTCGCCGTTAAGCGTAGTGAGATCGATGCAGGTAATGGCTTTGAGCAGCCACGCCGCTTGCGCATCTTTCTTGACGGCGCGACGCGTGCCGAGCGTGGACGTTCTTCGCGATACAGCCGATTGATTCACTCGCAGCCCTTCGAGCCATGCGAGATCGAACGGCACGCCAGGATTGCGCGCGCTGGTGTGAGCCTGCGCCTTGCCGGGCCACGCGACGACAGACTTCGAGACAGTTTCCACCATGAGATCGAGTGAGTTGCACGCTTGCGCGATGCACAACAGGTTTTGATAGATTGATCTCAGTTTACAGCAGTCTTGTTACGATCGTAACATAGGGAAAATGCGTAGACGCCGACTTCATGTTCGGATAAAACTAGTGAATATAAGAGGCGGCATTCTTTACCGCGTGGAGCGCGAATTAATGCTGTGATATCCTCAGAAACGCTTTAAAGAAAACACTTGAATGGACGAAACGCGAGTAAGAAGTACCGCTTTTCGTTTCAGGTCAAGAAGGTGCGCCGATTGCCGTTAAGAAAACGGCATGCATGACGCACTGCTCTCTCCAGCGGTTCAAGGTCAATCGTCAAGCCGCGCGCGGCGGACATCCCACCACCGAAGCAATACCCCCGACACACTTCGGACTCACGCTCCGACCATACATTAACGGCCGCGCATTGCGGACCCGTTCAGGATTTGCCTGATGAAACCGGTAAGGAATTTTCTGCGGTCACGCGTTGGCCGCTTCATTGCATATGGCGTGACCACCGTTGCGCTTGCTGCTGCGGCTGGCGCGTTCATCTGGCGTCACAACGCAACGCTCTCACAGCATGAGGGGCTGGCTTTGCCCGGCGTCGCGAAGGAAATGCGTGCGGATGCCACGCCGTGGACGCATCGCGAGAAAGACGTCTCCGAGTTGATGACCGATATTCGCGCTCACGACGTCAGCGCAATCGGCGTGAGCCGCGATGCGATTCTCGTGTCCACGCAGCACGGCGAGAAATATTATGTGGCCGACCACAACGGCTCATTTTCCAATGCGCTCCTGATCGGCGATTTGAAGTCGGGTGCGAACGCTCCGTATCAACTGGTCTGGTTGCCGGACGCGAATGTGCAGACCGGCATGGCGCGCTGGGCCGACAACTTCGATCGTCTGCGCGATATCCTGAGCATACTGCTGCCGGTTCTGATGGTCGGCGGTCTCTTGTGGTTCATGCGACGCGAGATGCGCGGCGGCGCGCAACTGCTCGCCAAGTCTCCGACGATGCGCTTCGACGATGTGATCGGCGCAGGCGAAGCAAAGGCCGCGCTTACCGATGTGCGTGCATGGCTCACCGAGCCCGCGCAATTCACCGGCATGGGCGTGCGCGCGCCGTGCGGCATTCTGATGACCGGCGGTCCTGGCGTCGGCAAGACGCGTCTTGCTCAGGCGCTCGCCGGCGAATGTGGCGCGAATTTTATCGCTATCACGGGCAGTTATTTCAGCGCGAAGTACTACGGCGTCGGCATTCAGAAAGTAAAGCATCTGTTCGAGCTTGCGCGCAAGAATGCGCCGACGGTGATCTTCATTGACGAAGCCGATGGCCTCGGCAAGCGCACGGATAGCGGCGGCGGTCCCGTTGAAGCCGAGAGCAATCGCATCATCAATCAACTGCTTGCCGAAATGGATGGCTTCGCGTCGAACGAAGGCGTGATCATCGTGGCGGCGACGAATCATCCGGACAATCTCGACGAAGCGCTGCGTCGTCCGGGTCGCTTCGATCGAACCATTCAGGTTCGTCTACCCGATATCGAAGACCGCGAGAAGATCTTGCGCTTTTATGCGGCGAGCCTGAAGACGAAGAGCGGCGACATCGACTTCACGCAACTCGCACGCCTCACCACCGGTCTTTCGCCGGCCACGCTTGCGATGATCGCCAATCAGGCGGGACTCGTTGCGCGCAAGGCCGGCGAGAAAGAAGTCGCGGCCGGGCATTTTGTCGAAGCGATCAAGATTGCGCGCATCGGCGATATAAACGGTGCAGAGCGCGCCTTGTCCGACGACGAACGCACGCGCATTGCAATTCACGAAGCCGGGCACGGACTCGTCGCGGCATTGCTCAATACGGGCGTGCTCGAAGAAGTCACGATCCTGCCGCGCGGCGGTGCGTTGGGTGTCGCGCTCATCACGAAGACGCAGGACAAGCATCTTTATCGCGAGACGGAGATGCGCAATGAGATTCAAGTGCTGCTCGGCGGGCGCAATGCGGAACTGCTGATGTTCAACGAAGCATCGAGCGGCGCGGCTCAAGATTTGCAGGAAGCATCGCGTATCGGTCTGGATATGGTGTCGAAGTTCGGCTTCAACAGCGAGGGCAATCTGTTCAGTCTTGCCGCGTTGCCGCAACAGGTCGCAGGTCTGCAATTGAAGACGGCCATTGCGCATGCGAACGAACTTCTGCACGATCTCAACGATGCCTGTTTCTCGTTGCTCAAGGCGAACGAACCGGTGTTGCGCGCCATTGCCGATCAATTGCTAGAATCGGAGACGGTGCCGGGCGAAACCGTCTATCGCCTGATTCGCGAGCATGCGGCGGCCGTGAAAGCCATCGTGGACATCGACAAGATCGATGAAGCGCTCGCAGCCTGAAGCGCATCGACGAGACCGCCGGAAGCCTTGAAACAGGCATCCGGCGGCAAATTCACTTCAGTCAGTTTCGCTTACCAGCCATAGAATCGCGGCCACGTCTCGACCGAACCATCCTCTGCTATGGCGTGATACTCGGGATGCTGCGCCCCCGTTGCGCAAGCATGATTCGGCACGATGCGAAGGCGCGTGCCGATGGGAAACTTCGCCGCGATTTCCGTATCGATCGAACCGGCTCGCGACACGATGCCGTGCTCCTGATTCGCACCGCTCATCACGTAGTCGCCGAGCACCTCGCCTTCCTCGCTGCATACGAGGCCATAACCGAAATCGCGTGACTGGCGCTGTGTGCCGCGATCACGGCTCATCGCCATCCAGCCCGCATCGACGATAGCCCAGCCCTTCTCTTCCTGATGACCGATGACCGTCGTCAGCACGGAAAGCGCGATGTCTTCGATCTCGCACACGCCCACGTTGTGCATGACGAGATCGAAGAGCACATACACTCCGGCCCTGACTTCGGTCACGCCTTCGAGATGCTGCGCGGAAAGCGCGGTAGGCGTCGACCCGATGCTCACGACCGGACACGGAAGCCCCGCCTCTCTAAGCCGTTCGGCCGCACGAACCGTCAGCGCGCGCTCCTGCTCCGCGATCTTCTCTAGCGCTTCCTTCGTGTCGTATTCATAGCTGGAGCCTGCGTGCGCGAGAACACCGCCCAAGGTCATGTCACCGTCCACGAGCGCCCGGCCGATTTCAATCAGCAAGTTGTCTTCGACCTGAACGCCGGACCGGTGGCCATCCACATCGACCTCGATCCACACTTCGAAGCGCTCGCCGTGCGTCTGACCGTAACTCGCAATTGCATGCGCCGCTTGCAGACTGTCGACGATGATCTTCAGGTCACAACCCTTGCGTCGCAGGGCCAGCGCTTGCGGCAACTTGGCGGGAACCATGCCGACGGCATACAGAATGTCGCGAATGCCTGCATCGAAGAATTGCTCCGCTTCTTTGAGCGTCGAGACAGTAATGCCTCGCGCGCCGGCTTCGATTTGCGCGGCGACGACCTTGCTGCATTTCGTCGTTTTCACGTGAGGGCGGAATTTCACGCCTAGCCGATCGAGTTGCGACTGCATGCGTTCGATGTTATGGCGCATCCGGCGGATGTCTATCAGCGCGGCCGGCGTGTTGAGGGTCTGGATACTCATGCTTCTTCTCTTTGGCGTTTCAGGTAGAAGCACTATAAAGGCAATGTGCGTTCTGCACCGCGCACACCATCGATCTTGCCCGTTGGCGCATGGCGATCATGTCGCGGGTGGAATCGGAGACGACGCCGATGCATCGATGACTCGCGCTCGTTTATTCCGTCATGCTAACGATTAATGCGCTTCACCGCGCCCCTTGTTTGGAGTCGTCGCACGGGGGTGCGGAACGGAACCACCGTTGTCTTCGCGAACGGCAGCGGCATATGGATCCGGGCCGGTGCTGGGCGTCCAACTGCCCGCCGATGTCATCGCGGGATTGACGACCGGCGGCAGGACAGTCGGACTTTGCGTATAACCGGTGTCTAGCTTTTTCTCCCGCGAAGCTGTGCGCTGCGGCTTCTTATCGGTTCGCGATCCCCGACTCACCGCTTTCTTGATGCATGCATCGCCCTTTCGTGAGCACGTGTTCGACCTGGAGGCAACGGTCGCCTTGCCCTTGCTTACTGACCGCGATACCCGTTGCTTTTCTTCGACACGCGCGGTGTGTTGTGCATTCGTCGCAGGCCGCGCATTCATCAGACGATCCGGCTTCGCATTCTCCACCTTCATTGGGCGCTGTTCATTCAAATCGACAGCGTTCGCCACGCGCTGATTTGGGCGTGAATTGCACCAAAGCATATCGAGGCCGAGCGCCGCGGCGGGCGTCACACTGCAAGGAGTCGTTTGCGCGGGCCCTGGCACGATAAAAGCTACCCGTTGTAGCGATGTCTCGAAGGCAAGCAAGCGGTCCGGCGCAAATGGAATGGATTCGCTACCCTCTTTCGTCTTCGTCGCCTGGCGTTCGTTAGTTCGGGCTGCCGGCGTGATCGGTGCGGCGAGTCCCACGGTGCCTACGGCACTCACTCCAGTGTGTTGCGATCGGGCGCCGTCATTGAATGTGGCGCGCATCAACGCGTAAGCACTGGCAAAGATACAAATGCCGACCGCGAGTAAGATCGCGCGATTCGGCTTCGGTGATAGCACGCGTGGCAAGGCAAGCAATGAAGTTCTGCTGGCCTCGATCGCCGAAGCGCGGGAATCCGGTTCGTAGCCTTCCGTTTGCGCGTGGAGTCCCATGCCGGACGACTCGCGCAACATGACGGCTGCCGATTCGTCGGCTCTCGTGAGCGTTGCGCCGTGGCGATCCGCGCCGCAATATGGGCATGCGATGTCATCCGCCGGAGAGATGCTTTGACAGCGAGGGCAGATGACTGAGTAAAGCGACCGCAACTCATCGTGCTGGTCCATGGTCATACCCGATCGAATGAGTGCCGTCCGCAACGCGCAGTGCACCGATGTGGCGCTCGATACGCGTTCGGCGGGCAATTTGCCGCTAGAGGCAGCGTCGCCTCGACAAAGAGTCGACCCTTCGACACGAACGCTTCAGAGACTCAAGTAACAATGTCGACGCGAAAGCCTGGCCTGATGTCAACGGTTCAAACGATGATTCCAACCGACGTTAGCATACCGATGCACCGTTATGTACCCGAGAAAACGCTTTCGAACAACAATATCGATAGCCCTGCGAACGATCGTTCAAGCGTTCTGCGCAGGAAGAATGTAAGCTGAACACACGTGCGTCGCGCATATGCGACGCGCCGGTCTGCACGACATGAAGGGCTGCACGTTTAGATGGCCCCAATAATGAAACGGCACCGCGTTTAGCGCTTTCTGCCCCGCTCCGAGGCGATGGCGGCTCACGTGAGACTTCCTTGAAATCCATTACTTCTGATATTAAGCCGCTTGCATGCATGCCCTTGGTAAAGCGCCCTTCAACGATGTTTTCTGGACATCGACAGCAAGCCGTCACTAAACTTTGGATGCTGGAACGAGTTCGTCCATGTCGTCACGAAGGCCGTAAAGACGCGCTCCGATGCGCGCAACAAGGGAGAACGTCGTGAAGGTGGGAATCTATTGCGACTCCGGCATCAACGGCGGTCATGAAGAGATGCTCAAGCGCTTCTTGCTCGCACTCGTTCAGAGTGCGGATATCGAGGCCTTGCATGTCTTCGTCCCGCGAGAGAACGCGGCCCTCTTTCGATATGTGAGCGAGCTTGCCAGCGAACATCGCAAAGTACAGACAATTGCCCTTCCCTTCACCGCCGAATCCATACGCGGCAATCTCCTCGCAATGTTGCGCATGGCCCGCTTCACCGCGTCCATTCTTCGCAAGCTGCAGCCGCATAAACTGCTGATCGCGCAAGGCACCATCGTCTCGGGGCTCGCGGGCCTGTTTGCCGCGCGCTTGTCGGGCACGCGAAGCATCAGCTATCTGCCGCTCGTCGACGACAGACCCAAGAGCACTCGTCTCATCGACAAAGCGAAGTGGCTTGCCAAGCGTGGCGTGTATCGCATGCCGAATGAGTTCATCACCCTCAACGAGCATTTGCGCGCCAAGTTGCGCATGTTCGCACCACATGCGCGCACGATGATCCTCGAGAATTGCGTCGATCACCGCTTCGGCCGCACGATACTCACGCGCGCCGAAGCGCGCGCGTCGCTCGGTTTGCCCGATGACGGCACGACGATCATCACGCACATAGGGCGGATCGATTTCGAACAGAAGCGTCACGACTTCCTGCTCGAATCGATCGAACGTCACGCCGGTGCATTCAGGCGCAGCATCGTGCTGATTATCGGCGAAGGGCCGGACGCGGCGCGCCTTGGCGCGATGGTCGAAGCGAGCCCGGTGCTGTCGGAGTGCGTTCGCATACTGGGCAAAAAGAGTGACGTGCTTCCGTATATCGCCGCAAGCGACACGCTCGTGCTTCCTTCCGCATTCGAAGGTGTGCCGCTCGTCATGATCGAGTCGATACTCGCCGAGCGGCCGATTGTCGTGGCGCGCGTCTCGGGACTCGATGCCTACTTGCCCCAAGCGCTGCTCTTTCCCCCGGGCGATCACGACGCATTCGTCGAACGCGTCTTTGCCGCTCGCGATGTGCCGGTCGCTTTGCTTGCGCAGGAATTCCGCCGCCGCTTCTCGCGAGAAGTATTCGATGCGCAGGCACAGCGCGTCATCACGCGTCCCGCGCCTTACGCCGACGCATTCGACTCCGCGTCAGCGCCCAGTCCCGATGTGCTGAAGAAGTGACGCCCGCATTCAAGCGCCGCCTTGCACGGAGCATGCGGTACGAACGTCGATCGTAGTCAAACTCATTGATTTGACCTACTATGTACTTTCTTAATTCCGAGAGCCCCATGTCATGAGCCGAGTCGTTATCCTCAGTCTCGCGTCGTTGAGCGATGACGACAAAGAAGACGTCGCATTGCCTGCGGAGGTCAAGAGCGAGCGGGGATCGGTAGTCGAGCGCGTCATCATATCCACGAAGCACGCAACCACGGTCGAATTGCCGGACGACACGAACAGCGGCGGCAGATCATCGGAAAGCACGGGACGGCCCGGCGCGAGCGGCTTGTCGGCCGTGGTCGTCAAGGTGTCGACGATGAACGGTCCGAACATCACGCGCCGCATTCCGTTCGTGGGACGCTTCGCTCAACATACGATCGACCTCGTTCCCGACGACATTCCCGAATGGCTCACGTGGGCCGCCGCGCATGTCGATCTCGCGGAAGCGTCGCGCGTGTCGTTCGACGAGACGCCCGCCTATCAGGTATGGGGACAACTATGGGCGCCGCGATTCGGAACGTGGCGCCCCGTCGAGCTTGTTATCCATCAGCATCGATCGTGCGCTTATGCCGAGCAATTCGAAGTGGACATGCGCGAGCCATGTCTCTTTCAGATTGGCGGACCCGAGTTGCCGCCGTGCTTCGTATCGCTTCCGGCGGGCCACGTGAAGGTTCTTCTTACGCCGAACATGCGCGCTGAAGGACAAGAGTATCCATTGAGCGTCGTCGTTTCTCGCGCATCGGAAGGACCGCGCAGTGCATTGCTCTCGCTTCTCGCAATGAATGAAATGGTGCAGGCGCCGCGCCTCGCCGAAGAACTCACTAACGGCTTCGACTGGAATAGCGTGCGTGACGATCCGCTCATTGCATGTGCGCTCGCTCATGTCGCCATCCGGCTTCGAGCGCGGGACAGATTCACGCTCGCGGATGCCGTGAATCTGTTCCAGACCGCGCGCGGATCGCCTGACGCGGCCATCCTGCTCGCTAACCGCGAGCTTGCCGACACGCCGACCGATCTGCCCCGTGTCCTTCGCCTGCTCGATGTCGGCATCGGGCGCAATCTTCCGGTGCTCGCGCAATCGCTGACCGTGGCGGCCGCGGCGCTCGAGACGCTACGAAGGCATGCGGATCAGATCGATCAGAACCTGCTAGCGGCTTTGTTGGAGAAGTCGCGCATGTATGCCCGCGCCAGGGCGAACGCGGGTCCGTTTCTCAGCTTCTACGGACAGGCGCCCAACGCCGCCAGTGAACTGGAGCGCCATGAGAACGCGCACGCGCCATCGAAGGTACATGTGCCGATGGCCGCACGCACCATCGGACGAGCGCTCGCGGCTATCGCATCGGGCTTCAGGACGATTGCCGCCACGTCCCTCATCGACACCGAGAAGAACGCGGCGCATGCGCAAGCCAAGCGCTTCGATACGGTCACCTAATCATTGACTCTCGATCACTCGAGAGGCTCGACCGATTCGACAGCACCTCTCGGCACGGCAACGTCGCCATGCACGGGACGCCGATCGGCGGCCGCATCCGATTGGAAGCGCGCGAGCCGCATGTCGATGAACGAGCTGAGCGAGGCCTTGAAGATTTCGCTGGAGAAGCGCTCCGCGTTTTCGCGGCAGACTCGCGGGTCGAATGCATGCCTATTGCGCTCGAAGCGCGAAACGGCTTCATTCAGCGATGCAGGCGTCTGGTCCTTGAAGAACACGCCGGTCGGCCGCTCGCGCGGAATGCCGATGACCGTTTCCAGCGCACCGCCTCTGCCAAACGTGATGACGGGCGTGCCGCATGCCTGCGCTTCGATGATCGAGATGCCGAAATCTTCTTCGGCCGCATAGACGAAAGCGCGCGCACGCTGGAGATGATCGCGCAGGACTTCGAACGACTGATAGCCCATGATCGTGATATTCGGGCCTGCGGCCGCGCGGACCTTGTGCATGTCCGGCCCGTCGCCGATCACGACGAGACGCCGCTCCGGTGTCATCGAGAACGCCTTCACGATCATGTCGATGCGCTTGTACGGAACCATGCGCGATGCGGTCACATAGAAGTCTTCTTTCTGCGTGCGCATGCCGAACGCACTGACATCGACCGGCGGATAGATCACGGTCGCATCGCGGCGGTACGCCTTCTTGACGCGCCGGCTGATGAAATGCGAATTGGCGATGATATGGTCCACGCCGTTCGTCGAACGGGCGTCCCAGCCGCGAATGTAGTGCAGCAGCCCGCGCGCAAGAAGGGACTTGATGCCCTTGGAAAGACCCGCCTCGTTCAGATACTGATGCTGCAGGTCCCACGCATAGCGGATCGGCGAATGCATGTAGCTGATATGCAATTGATCCGGGCCGGTGATCACGCCTTTGGCGACCGCGTACGAACTCGATATCACGAGGTCGTAGCCGGAGAGATCGAACTGCTCGATCGCGAGCGGCATGAGGGGCAAGTAGCTCCTGTAGCGCTTCTTCGCGGAAGGCAGCTTCTGAATGAAGGAAGTATGAACCGGACGATTTCTGAGGCAGGTGCGATCTTCCAGAAAGTCGACGAGCGTAAAGATGTCGGCATTCGGATAGCAGTCGATGATCTGCTGCAATACTTTCTCGGCTCCGCCCGACACCACGAGCCAATCGTGGACAATGGCAACTTTCACAGTATCTCCTGATACATGGGCGCTCCCGGGGCTTGGCAGACTGCCAATGATGATTTGAATGTGCTAACCACCGCGCCGCTCACTAAAAAGCCAGCAGACGTGAAGCGACCCGGCCAGATTTATTGACGGCTTTTCTTCATGCGGCTCAAGAGTCTCTCGGCCGTCTCGAACAACCACATCGAGACCGTCGCCACGAGAAACAAGCCTAAAACCCGGACGATATCGATTGCGCGTGCGATGAGCCCGATGAACGAGTGCACGCGCGTAACGAATGACATTGCCTGTCCCATACGTTCCTGTGTGTCGCGCCACACGCGGCGCGCGCAGCCGTACTTCCCCGGTACGACGTTATGGTTCGCATGCTGATTCGATGGTAACGACTCGAGGCACCGACTATTAGCATGGTTGATGCCAGGACCGCGCAAGGCAGGCGCAAATGGAATGCGAGCCTGTGTGACTTCGTTGGTCAGTTAAAAGGCGCTGGTCCTGGAGGCAGCAACCGTCCCGCGAAGACGACACTCTAAGCGATGCATCGTGCTTCGGCAATGAACGAAATACTCAGTAACGAAATAAAAACGCCCGATCGTCATGACGAAAGCATTTCTTTAGCAATTCCCTGTTAAGCGCGATTAATTGCGTCCGGTACCGCACATATAAATTAGAACACGCATGACAAGCGACTTACTCTCTGATAGAAAGGCTGCTCCGTTCGTCTGCGTGTTGGCGCACGTCTTTCGATGCGAGGGCCGGCGTCCGCGTCGTATGCAGCATGAGCATTTGCAATAAACAAGGACACTCGATGGGCTTTGCAATAAACGGTAAGTTCGCATCACAGCGCATCACTGGCGTGCAACGCGTTGCGTATGAACTCACGCGCGCCATGCAGTCGCGAGCATCGTCGCCAACCGAGCTTCCCGTTCTCGTGCCTCCCGATGCGAACGACCTGGGACTGGCCGCGCGCCGTACGCACATCGCTCGTAATCTGAAGGGCAATCTCTGGGAGCAGATCACACTTCCGCTGGAATCGCGGCGCGATACGCTCATCAGTCTCTGCAATACCGGGCCGCTTTTCAAGCGCCATCATCTGCTGATGATCCATGACATGGCCGTCTACGACGTCCCGCATGGCTTCTCCAAGAAATTCGTGATGTGGTACCGCCTGAGATTCTCGGTGCTGCGCAGGCAAGCGAACCTGATATTGACCGTATCGCGCTTCTCACGCGAGCGCATTTGCCATCATCTCGGCCTCGACGAGTCTCGCGTGGAAGTCATCCGGCCCGGCGCCGATCACATGGATCGCGTCACGGCCGAACCCGGCATTCTTCAGAAGCTCGCGCTCAAGAGAGACAAGTACTGCATCCTCGTCGGCAGCCTGGACCCGCGCAAGAATCTTCAGCGCGTGCTCGCTGCAACCAGGCTGCTCAATCACCTCGACGACGACTTCAAGTTCGTCATCGCGGGCGGCGCGAATCCACGCGTCTTCGCCAATCGTGATTCGACACAGCAGCCGGAGTCGGATCGCGTGATATGGGCGGGCTTCGTCACCGACGGCGAACTCAAGGCGCTCTACAGCAGCGCGGCGTGCCTCGTTTTTGCTTCACTCTATGAAGGATACGGCTTGCCGCCGCTTGAAGCGATGTATTGCGGATGCCCGGTGATCGTATCGGCTGAAGCGTCGCTTCCTGAAGTATGCGGCGATGCGGCCATGTATTGCGACGCCACGTCGGTCGAGGACATTGCGGCCAAGATCGAATCGATGGCGACCAACGACGAATTGCGCGAGAGACATCGTCGCGCGGGGTTGGCGCATGCATCGCAATTCAGATGGGAAGGCGCTGCAAAGAAACTCATGCAGATTCTACAAACAGCAGGTTGAGATTACACGTTCGCTTTTGTAAGCCATTGAATTTAGTGGCTAGAAGCAAAAGCAGACGCGAGTCAAGCCTAACTATGCGATCGGCTAAAACTTTTCACGCCTGCTACGTCCCTTTTTTCGTAATGTGCGTTAGCGCACGTACCGTAAATTGACTAGGCTGGAAGGTAACCGTATTGCGACGGCTACGCGTTTTCCCGAGTTTTCTGCCGCGGGGCGCTACCGTCTGATGTTTGGCCGTCCCAAACATTCTCCTTCTTTAGCAAACGTTGGAATTTTTTACGGGTCGTGCGGTCGCGGGAACGGTATTCCTTGCGCCGCGCGCCGTGAATCTTTGGACCGACATTCGAATCCATAAGGAAACCCTCTAATGAACACACCAGTTCTTGGGATCGATCCAGTCCCGATGCGCAGCCGAGACGATAGATTCTCTGCAAGTGATTTCTGGAAACTCATCGTCGATAACGTCTGGCTCGTCGTGTCGATCATCATCGGCGTGACGGCTTTGGCAACGGCTTACGCATTCCTTGCCACGCCCGTTTTTTCGTCGGATGCGCTCGTCAAGGTCGACTTTCCAAATCCCAATGCACTCGGCGTGAATAGCGGGCAAGTGCAGCAACAGGTCGTCCCTTCGCAATTGCCGACGGACGCCGAGATTCAGATCATTCAAAGCCGCGCGGTGCTTCTGCCGGTCATCAAGAAGTTTCATCAGGACATCTCCATCACGCCGCGCGAGATGCCGCTGCTCGGCCGTATTTCGAGTATGTTGGCCACGCCGGGCCAACCCACTGCGCCGCTTCTCGGCTTCAGCTCGTTCGCATGGGGCGGTGAAGACGTGAACGTGAGCCAGCTCGAAGTGCCGGCGCGCCTCGAAAACAAGAAACTCATGCTGCGCGTGCTCCCGCAAGGCGCGTATGAGCTCGTCGACAACGACGGCAACTCGATCCTTCATGGCACCGTTGGCCGCGTCGCGACGTCGGACGGCACGTCGATCATGATCGACAAGCTCGTCGCTCGTCCGGGCACGGAATTCAACGTCATTCGCTTCAGCGAGTATCAGGCGGTCGCGCGTTTCTCGAAGAACCTGAAGGTCATGGAATCGATGAAGGATTCCGGCGTCGTGCAGATTCTCTATGAAAACGAGGACCCGAAGCTCGCGCAGGACATCACGACTTCGATCGCGCAGACCTATATCGCGGCGCATGTCGATCAGCACCGCGAGGAAGCGAGCGTCACGCGCAACTTCATTCTCGGCGAACTGCCGCGACTCGAGAGCGAACTGAAGCGCACCGAGACCGAGTTGAGCAACTACCGCATGTCGTCGAATTCGATGCAGCCCGGTACGGAAGCGAATTCGTATCTGCAGGGAAGCATCGACATCGAACGTCAGATCGCGACGCTCGAGATGCAGCGCACGCAGACCGCTGCCCGCTTTGCACCGACGACGCGCGAAGTGCGCACCATCGACGAACAACTCGCGACGCTCAAGGCCCAGAAACAGGCATTCGATCAGCGCTTCGGCCGCCTGCCGGTATCCGAACGCAAGCTGATGGATCTGACGCGTGATTCGAAGGTCGCCGAAGACATCTACGTGGCAATGCGTCAGAAGGCGAGCGAGCTTGCCGTCACGCGTGCAGGCACCATCGGCAACGTGCATCTGATCGACTCGGCCATCTATCCGACGGATCCGTCGAAGCCGAAGCGTCCGCTCGTGATCGGTGGCGGCGCGGCCGCGGGCCTCGTCCTCAGCATTCTGTTCGTGTTCTTCCGCGATCAACTCTCGCGCAGCGTGAAGAGCCCGCATTCGGTCGAAAGCCGTCTGAGCCTGCCGGTGTTCGGCGCGGTCAGCTTCAGTCCGATGCAGGCGCGTCTCGATCGTCCGTCGAAGGCATCGCTCCTGCCCGGCAAGAGCCGTCCCGGTGCGATTGCGGGCGACCCGTCGCGCCGCGTGCTGAGCGACGAGCGCGATGCCGATACGGTCCTGCCCGACGACGCGAATCATCACCTGCTTTCCGCCCTCGGCGATCGCGACATGGCCGTCGAAGCGTTGCGCGCAGTGCATGCATCGCTGATGCTCGACATCGGGCCGGCGCCGAACAACGTGCTGGCAGTCGTGGGCGCCACGCCCGGCACCGGCAAGACCTTTGTTGCATCGAATCTGGCTGTGCTGCACGCACAAACCGGCAAGAGCGTGTTGCTGATCGACGGCGACATGCGACGCGGCCGCATCGCTTCGATCTTCGGACAACATGGCGGCAACGGCTTTGCTGAAGTGCTCGCGAGCAAGATCCAGATCGATCAGGCCATCCGCGATACAGACGTGCCGGGTCTCTCGCTGATGACCTCGGGCCGCTTCCCGGCCAATCCGTCGAAGATGCTGTCGACGCCGCGTCTGCCGTTGATCCTCGATCTGCTGCAACAGCGCTACGACCTCGTCATCATCGACACGCCGGCCGTGCTTGCTGTCAGCGACGCGAACCTGATCGCGGCGAACGCGGGATCGTCGGTGGTCGTGGTGCGCCCGAGCGCGCAGAGCGAAGGCGAACTGCAGGAAGCCATCAAGCGGCTCGATCTCACGGGCGCGCGTATCGCGGGCGTGATCTTCAATGCGGTGCCCAAGCGCCGCAGCGAGAAGCGCACGTATGCCTATGCAAGCGCCTATATGTCCAACGTGGCGACGGAAGAGGAATAAGCGCATCGTCCCCTTTCCGATCAGTAAGTCGGACCGCCGCCAATGCCGCCCAGGCATTGGCGCGTTGTCTTGCTGAGCACGTCATAACAATTCGAGTCGATGGACGCTAGCGTCCGGAGAGACCCATGTACGCACGTACCATCTCGATGTTGTTCTTCATGTTCTTCACTTGCGTGATTCTGAATCCGCAAGTGTCGGGCTTCACGATTTACTTCTACCTCTTCATTCCGTTCTTCGATCCCGGTTTCCTGCGCTTTCTCGGCGCCACCGCGCGCCGCTGGAGCGGACCCCTCGTGGTTGCGGTCGCAGTGAGTTTGATCGGATCGCCGACGGTAGCGGTGCGCGTCTTGTCAATTGCGGTCTGCATCGGCTATCTCATGTACACGAAGCAGCGGCGCATCTTCTATCTGCACACGTGGATGATGATCAACATCGGCTTCGCCGCGCTGCAGTTCGTGCTGTACTACGTGAACCGCGATCTCGCGATGGCGCTCGGTCCGCGCCAGCTCGGCCAAATGATCTGGGGTTCGTATGCGACCGCGGCCTACACCAACTTCTTCGAGGTGTTCTACTTCGCGCGCGTGTCGGGCTTGTCGCGTGAAGCGGGCTTCTTCTCGTCGCTGCTGGTGGCATCGCTCGTGGTGTATCTCGTGACCAACGAGCGCATCGACAAGCGGGTCGTCGCGCTGTATTTCTTCGGTCTCGTCATCAGCTTCTCGAAGTCGTCGATGCTGCTGTTCCTGTTCGCCGCGCTCTACCCTTTCCGCAGGCCGCTGCGCGCCACGCATCCGCTCATCGTGTTTTGCTGCTTCGCAGTGGCGATGACGCTGCTTGGGGTCTACATGGGGAACCACGTGTTCTTCGGCTCCGAGACGTTCGGGCATCGCTTCGGCGGTTATCCGTTCATGGTCGAAGCACGGCTCGAAGACCTCATATCCGGCATCACCGCGCCTGAGATTCTCAAGCACTATCGCTATCTGCCTTACATACGCCTGATCGAAGGCGACATGATGGTGGCCGGCGTGCCGTTCGCGGGACTGCCCGCATCGATCGCGGACATGGGCCTTTTCAGCGCGCTGATGTTGTTCGGCGTCGTGGCCTTCACCGCGTCGGATGGCTTCGTGCTTCTGCTCTTCCTGCTGATCTCGTCGACGGTAAGCATCACCACGGTCACGTCGTTCGTGCCGCTCGGCTACCTGCTGCTGTACTGGCCGCGTTTCCAGACGTATATCGCGGAACAGCGTCTCGCCGCGTGGCATCAGGGACCACGACGCGCGCTCGTGCGGCGCTTCACGCCAGCGCGCGCGCCGCGTCCGCCACGGCCGCATGCCGCGCACCTCATCGAAGGCGAATGAGCGCCGATTCATCCACAGGTACGCAGCCAACAGGAGTTTCAATGCCAGTGCTTCGCATGAAGCAGGGCGTGCCGCGTTACCCGCGTCACGCCCGACTGATCGCACACGCCACGCTCATGCTGGCGGCACAGTGCGCGGGCCTCGCGCTTGCAAACGATGCCTTCGCCGACAGCGGCCTCACCGTGGCGAATGCGCCGGGCTCGCTCATCAGCGACGATGCCGGCAGCAAGCGCATCACGTTCAAGCTGCCGCCGGGAAGCGTGTCGGAAGGCACGCAGGTCGTGGCCACGCTGTATCGCTATGACGACAACGCCGAACTTTCGCAAACGCCGGTCGATACGTATCGCGCGCCGGTATCGGGCGGCAAGAGCGGTAGTCAGGTGTCCGTATCGATTTCATTGCCCGGTCCCGGCTTGTATGTTCTCGATGCCAAAGTCGTGTCGCCCGGCGGCGCGGAAAGCGATTCCGTGAAGGTCAGCCTCGCCGCGCTCGCGTCGGGCAACGGCAGCTTCGCGGACGCGGGCGTCGCCACGCACTTCGGCCAGCGCAAGGGCAATCCGGCGACGGTGCTTCCGCTCATCAAGCGCGCGGGCTTCACGTGGATACGCGACGAAATCTACTGGAGCGAAGTCGAGAAGACGCCGGGCAAGTTTCAACTCGGACGCGGCGTCAACGATTATGGCGGCTACGTGCATCAGGCGGCGATGATGAACATCAAGCCGCTGATCGTGCTCGACTATGGCAACGGACGCGCCTACCCTTCCCTCTTCAAGGGACCGCAAGCCTTCCCGAGAACGGACCAGGAGCGCGATCTGTTCGTGCGATACGCGCAAAAGGTGGTCGGCTTCTTCGGCAGCGATGTGAAGACGTGGGAGATCTGGAACGAGCCCGCGTTCCCGAAGATCGGCTATGACAACTACATCGCGCTGCTCAAGCCCGTCTATACCGCGATCAAGAAGGTGAGTCCCGATGCGACCGTCGTGTCGTGCGGCGGCGGCGGCGCGGGCGGCGGTCCCGGCGGCGATTGCATCGTGGAGATCGCGAAGGCCAATGCGCTTCAGTATCAGGACGCCTTCAGCATTCATCCGTACATGTCGCCATACGATCCGGATCACGGCTATACCGCGAAGGGTTCGCCGTTACCGCGCGTGAATGTGCCGAGCGTATGGCCGTATCTGCGGAACATGACGCAGTCTCACCCACGGCCGGACATCGGACGGCTCAAGCTGTACATCACGGAGATCGGCTGGCCGTCGAGTCCGGAGGCGGCGGGCCTCTCCGAGCAGAAGCAGGCGGCTTACGCGGCGCGCACGTTCCTGCTTTCGCGGCGCTTCAACGCAGTGGAAGCGGTGATGTGGTACGACTTCATCGACGACGGCGTGAAGCCCGCCGACAAGGAAGCGAACTTCGGCCTCGTGCGGCTCGATCTCACGCCGAAGCCTTCGTACGTGGCGGTCGCCACGCTGATGCGCAACATCGGCTCGCGCAAGTGGGACCACGCGCTCGTCGATGACCAGGCCACGAAGGTGTATCAGTACGGCGAGGGCGACCGCGTGATCGTCGGCTGGCGAAGCGATGTGGATGCGGACCCCGTGCCGACATCCGTTCCCGTTCCGCCGGGCACGTACACGCAGATCGACTGGCAGGGCGCGAAGTCGACGGTCACGGTCAATGAAGGTTTTCAGTGGAAACTCGGCGCGTTGCCGAAGTACCTGATTCCTGCAAAGTGATGAAGCCACGCTTAAGCGCGCGCGCATGAAAAAAACGCTCTGGCCCGCAAGGAGCCAGAGCGTTCTGAACTGCTTTGTTGCGCGATCCGCTTAAACCGGGTTCGCCTTCACGAAGTTCTTGAAGTTGTTGTACGACGCGCGCTTCGTGACGCCATCGCCTGCGACGAGACCGTAGTTGTCGTCGATGACCGCGTACATCAGGATCGACTCGATGTTGTACTTGTCCCTCAGCGAGTAGTACTCGGCCAACGCCTTCGGGATGTACGCGGCTTGCTGATCCGCCGTGTCCTTCTGAGCGTTCCAACCCCACTCGGTCAACCAGATCGGCACGCCGAACGAATCCTTCAGCGCCTGCAGCACGTCGTAGCACTGGCTGTTTTGCCAGCCGCACAGCATGTCGCCCGAGCTTTCGTACCAGTGGTAGCAGGTGAAGTCCCAGCGAACCGAGGCTGCGCCGCTCGCACCGTTCGTCGTGCCGTTCGGGGTGACGCCATTCCACAGCATCTGCAATGCGCGGTAGGACAGCGGAATGCCGGTGCCCACGCCGACCTTGATCGTCGGGTCGATTGCACGCACGCCGTCGATCATGCCGCGCAGCACGCCACGCAGCGAAGGCCACATCGCGGGGCTCCAGTTCGTCGCGCTGCTGCCGTCGCCGCTGACCTTCAGCGGAACGTCGAGTTCGTTGCCGCATTCGATGTGCGTCACGAGACCCTTGAGCTGCGTCGCGGCGCCCGTTGCGAGGTTGTAGCCGAGCGTGTAAGCCGACGATTCGCTGAGCGACGTGTTCCAGCCGCACGACAGCGGGTTCAGCACCGGCAGGATCGACACGCCGCTGCCCTTGAACGCGCCCGTGAGCGCTGCCGCGAGCGTCTTCGCCATGCCCGAATCGGCGACGTCGCAGCGGTAGTTGGTCACGCCGAGATCCTTGAGGATGGCGAGCTGCGCTGCGGCCGTCATCGTCTTGTAGATGCCCGAGCCGTATGCGAGGTGGCCGTTGATGCCGTAGAAGAGCGGCTTGCTGCTGGTCACCGCTGCCGCCGCCGAAGCGACGCCGCGCGGGTCCGTCGTGCCGATGTTCTGCCACGGGCTGCCGTTCTTGTACCACGTGCCGGACGAGTTCTTCGCGTAGATCGTGCCGTTGTAATACAGGATGGCCGAGAGCGCGACGGACGAGCCGGTCGACACGCCGCTGCCGTTGCGGGTCACGCGGCCGCCGACGAGCGTCCAGACGGCGCCCGAGCCGTCGGTAATGGATGCTGCGGGCGGAATGACCGTTCCGCTTGCCGAGGCGGCCTTGGAAACGGCTTGTGCATTGACGACGCTGTCGGCGCCGGTTCCTTCCCCGCCGCCGCCGCAAGCGGCAAGGGCGGCACTGCCGGCACCTGCCATCATGAACGACAGGAAGCTTCTACGCGAAAGGGGCGACTTGCTCTGCTGGGCGATGTTCAACAAGGAAGTTTCGTCCTGCGATCTGATGGTTTGGTTAGACGGCACGGGAATTTATTCGTGTTGGCGTTAAGGAGACCGCAGTATAGGGTCCTAAAACTGCCTAAGACGTTTCAGAATGTAACAGATTAGGAAAAAAGTAAGGGTTTGCTTTATTCATATCGTAGGTGGGAAATACTCCTGCAATCGTTTGCGGATGCGGAACAAACGTTCGCATTATTTAAGATGAATACCCGTCGATCGGTCATTATTGGCCGGTTTTTGTTTGATCAGATTTTTTACTCAAGTCACATTTGCCGATTTTTGGCATTTAGCCGACCAAATCGCGCGATCGATCGTTAGGCCTTCGAACGGGAATTACCGATGAAATTGGCGCTTGAAGGCTTGCTGGGCTTGGGATCGGCAGATTTGACAGGGCGAAGTGGAGCATCGCCTCTGTGTCGGCTAAATGTCCAGGAGTGACATTTTTTCCGGTCGGAAAAACAGAAAGAGAACGATTGACAGCGGGTTTTCCCTCTCTACGGAAATGCATCCAAACGCCGAAGCGCCTGAAATCGGTAAAAGAGACGGGAAATCGCAAGGGGAAAATCACGCGCGAGCGCGCGTGTACGCGAAAGAATTCTCTTTCGCCCGTTTGAAGCGGCAATGCGCGATGAATTAACTACCGGCGCGACGCCAGGGCACTGACTATGGCGCGTTCGAGATCTGCCATTGCGAACGGCTTGGCCAGAATCGCTACGCCTTGGTAATCATTGCTTACGCCGCCGTGACCGTATCCGGTGCTGAACACGAACGGAATGCCTCGTTCGCGGAGAATCGCCGCGGCCGGGTACACGGGATGACCGCCGAGATTCACGTCGAGAATGGCGACATCGAATGAGTCGCTTCGGGCGCGCGCGCAGGCGTCCTCCAGATTCGACGCGCAGCCGGCCACGTCGCAGCCAAGCAGTTCGAGCATGTCTTCCATGAGCATGGCAATGCTGCTTTCGTCCTCGATCAGCAGCACGCTGACACCGTGAAGCTCGTGCATTGAAGGTCCTCCAGGTCTTACCGAGTCATTTCACGCGACTTGTGATGGCATTGCGCAGCGCCCGCGCGAGTTCGTCGATCGAATAAGGCTTCTGCAACAACTGGAAGTCGTGATTCAAGCCTTGCGACACGACATGGCTATAGCCGCTCGCCAGAATCACGGGCAGATCGGGATAACGCTTGCGCACTTCCGATCCCAGTTCGACGCCGTTCATCCCGGGCATCACGACATCGGAGAAGACGACGGCGAACTTGTCCGGCTGTTCGTCGAGCAATCGCAGCGCCGCCTCGGCGTTCGCCGCCCACGATGTCTCGAAGCCGAGTTCGGAGAGAAGATCGCTGGAGAACTGCCCGACCTGCTCGTTGTCTTCGACGAGCAGCACGCGTCCATGGCCGCGCGTGTCTTCCGTCGCGGTCCTGGAGAGCGTCGCCTCCGCGACCGCGGCGGGCACGCGCGGCAGATAGACGGTGAACGTCGTGCCTTGCCCGAGCACGCTCTTCACATCGACTTCGCCGCCCGACTGCTTCGCGAAGCCATACGCCTGGCTCAATCCGAGGCCCGTTCCCTTGCCGATTGCCTTCGTCGTGAAGAACGGCTCGAAAATCTGCGCAAGGTTTTCCGGTGCGATGCCCGAGCCGGTATCGGTGATGCTCACGGCCACGTATTCGCCGTCCGCCTTGCCATGCCCTCTCACTTTCGGCACCGCGTGCGCCGCTTTCACGGCAATGAGCAGCTCGCCGTCGCCCTCCATCGCGTCGCGCGCATTGACGGCCATGTTGACGAGCGCGGTCTCGAACTGGCTGATATCCGCATCGGCGTAACATATTTCGCACTTCGAATCGATTGTCAGCTTCACGCGCGATCCCACCACGGTGCGCAGCATCTCGCCGATCGAATCGATGCGTTCGCCGACGTTGAACACTTCGGGCTTTAGCGCCTGCCGGCGAGCGAAGGTCAGCAACTGGCTCGTGAGTTTTGCAGCGCGGTCCGCCGTCTCCGCGATGGCGCTGACATAACGTGCGCGCTTTTCTTCGCGCAGGCTCGGCAGCGCGAGCATTTGCGCCGCGCCGCGAATGACGGTCAGCAGGTTGTTGAAGTCATGCGCCACGCCGCCCGTGAGTTGCCCGATCGCTTCGAGCTTCTGGCTCTGACGCAGCGCTTCTTCGGTCTTGAGGCGCGCGCTCACTTCCTGCACGACGCGCTCTTCCAGCGTCTCGTTCAGATGACGCAGCGTCGCTTCTGCCTGCTTGCGGCGCGTCAGGTCGTGCATGGCGCCGACCATCCGCACGGCGCGGCCTTCGGCATCGCGCAGCACGGTGCCACGGTCGAGGACATCGGCGTACGAGCCGTCGCTGCGTTCGAACCGGTACTCGGCCATCCAGCTATCGTTATCGCTCGCGATCACCGCCTCGATCGACGCCACCACGCTCTCGCGATCCTGCGCATGAATGTGCTCCTTCCACCACGCGCTCGATTCCGGAATGTCGTCCGGCGCGAAGCCGAAATGCACCTCGGCGGCCTCGTTCCACTGAATGGTGTCCGTGATCACATCCCAGTCCCATATCGCGTCACTGGTCGCGCGCGCGGCAAAGCGATACCGCTCTTCCGCCTCGCGAAGCTCTTCTTCGGCGCGGCGGCGCTCGGTTTCATCGTGCATGACGAAGAGGAAGCCGATCTCCGCGCCGGCGGGGTCGCGCAGCAGATTCGTCGATCCGCTCATGAAGACGCGGCTGCCATCCTTGCGCTGATGCCATCGCGTATTGGAAGCCTGTCCGTCGCGGCGCGCCTTCTCCAGCTCCTGCGCCGACACGCCGGCCTCGGCGTCTTCGGGCACGTAAAGAATGTCGCACGAGCGCCCGACGATCTCGTCCGCGCGATACCCGAAGGTGTGCGCGGCGCCCGGCGACCAGGTCGTCACGCGGCCATCGGAATCGGCGGTGACGATCGCATATTCCGTCGCCGATTCGACGATGAGCCGCAGCCGCTGCTCGCGCTCCCGCAAGCGCTTCTCGGCTTCCTTGCGCTCGGTGATGTCGAGGACGATCTCGATCGCGCCGTCGGCGAACTTCCGTGGCGCGAAGAGTCCCCACCAGCGCGAGCCGTCCTTGCGAAAATATTGCTTCTCGTAGGGCACCGCCTCGCCGAGCGTCATGACTTGCGATACCGCGCGCTCCGACGCCGGCCAGAACTCCGGCGGCGTCAGTTCGCGCCACGTCCGCCCGAGCGCTTCCTGTTGTGTAAATCCGGTCATGCGCAGGAAACCTTCGTTGACGTCGGCCAAACGATACTGGCCGTCCCAGCGGATCACGCCAACGGTCTTGATGGCGAGCGTCGCGCGCAGCCGCTCTTCGACCGCGCGCCGCTGCCGGTCCGCGAGCACGCGTTCGGTCGTCTCCACGCACGCGCACAGAAAGCCGCCCACGCCGCCGCTCTCCACGCGCACTGGCGTGTACGAAAACGCGAAGTGGGCTTCTTCGGCGCGTCCATGACGAAGCATCGTCAACGTGATGTCGTCCATATGCACGGGAACGCCGGCATACGCCTGATCGACGAGCGGCGCGAGATCGCGGGCGATTTCGGACCAGACATCGAGGAACGGGCGTCCGAGTGCGTGTTGCTGCTTGTCCGCGAGAATCGACACGTAAGCGCCGTTATGGATGAGCACGCGCTCGGGGCCCCAGACGATGAACATCGGCTGCGCGGAGCCGTCTATGACATCGCATAAGGTGCGCAGCGCGACCGGCCAGCGCTCGGGCGGTCCGAGCGGCGTGTCAGCCCAGTCGCGGGCGAGAAGGACACTTGCGGAAGGACGGGAGGATGTGTATTCGACGTCGGAAGGCATGTGGCGATAGCGGGTATGACGTATGGAGAACACGCCAGTCCTCGCATAAAGCGTTCCGCGATCGATCGAAGGCGCATTCGCGCGGCGCAGACGCATCCGGACCCGACCGAATCGTGGCCGCTTTGCGTTGCTGCTGAACCAGGGCAAAGGATGGAACGCCACGCGCCGCGTTCCATCGGATGAAAGAAGCGGGCCTCGACGCAGGAACGCGTGAACGGCGAATAGCGGTTGAAGACTGTCGCCGCTATCTTGCGCTGCTCGCGATAACGCGTCGCGATAGATGAGCGCTGCCACGGCACGCTCCTGCGTGCAGAGCGCTCCCTGTCCACGTCTTCAGTTGATTCGAACCGCTTGCCGCCAACGCGCCGCATCGACGCATCTGTACAGATAACACGAGCTAACGGCTGCTCTTCACATCCCTCACGGCAGATTGGATGCGGCATCGACTGCGCATGTTCGACGCTATTTTGACTGTCGAGACTTCGAACGAAGGAAGCGCTTTAAGGCCGTGCTGCAGACTGAGATGCATAACTATTAGAAACGCAGGCAACCGCCTGATTACCTGGCGAACCACGAACGATACTAACGAGGGACTCGCATGTCGACGGCACTCGATCTTGTTGGAATCCACAAGTCATTCGATGGATTCATCGCGTTGAGCGATGCGCAGTTTGATGTGAGCTGGGGCGAAGTGCACGCGTTGCTCGGAGAGAACGGCGCGGGCAAATCCACGCTCATGAACGTGGCTGTGGGTCTCTACGCGCCCGAGGCGGGCACCATTTCGGTCGGCGGTCATCCCGTGCGGCTGAGCGGGCCGCGCGATGCGGCGCGTATCGGCATCGGCATGGTTCATCAGCATTTCAAGCTGGTGTCCCGCTTCACCGTTGCCGAGAACATCCTGCTCGGCATGCCGATGAACGGCGCACGGCTCGCTTATCGCAAACGGCTCGCCAAGGTGCGCGAGGCCATTCGTTCGCAGTGCGCGGCGCTCGGATTCGAAATCGATCCGGACCGGCGCGTTTCGCAATTGTCGGTGGCCGAACAGCAGCGCGTCGAGATACTGAAAGTGCTGCTGGCCGGCGCGCGCATTCTCGTGCTCGACGAGCCGACTGCCGTGCTCACCGACCAGGAAGCCGCGAGACTGCTCGAAACCATGCGTCTTCTGGCGTCGAAAGGATCGGCTGTCGTGCTCGTCACGCACAAGATGGCCGATGTCCGCCGCTACGCCGACCGCGTCACCGTGATGCGCTCCGGCCGCACCGTCGATACGTTCAAGCCGTCCGACATGTCCGAGGCGGAGATGGTGCGGCTCGCGGTGGGCGAGACCGTCGCAGCGGAGAAGCCGTCGAATACGGCTGCGATGGGCGACCGCGCAGCGCCGCGCCTTCGTCTTCGGGGCGTGCGCAGCGCGGCTTCACAATCGGGCGCGCGGCAGGGCTTGCCTGCGCTCGATGGCGTCGACCTGACCGTGCACGCAGGCGAAATCTACGGGCTTGCCGGCGTGGGCGGCAACGGCCAGAGCGAACTGATGCAGGCGATCATGGGCCTGCTGCCGCTCGACGACGGCTCCATGCTGATCGAAGGCGCGGGCGACCTGCGTCGCGCGAGCGCGGTCGATCGTCGCGAGATGGGTATCGCGTGCATCCCCGCTGACCGGCAGACGTTCGCGCTCGCCCCGCTGCTTTCGGTGGTCGAGAACGTCGCCATCGGTCAGGTGCATGCGGGGCGGTACGGCAATCCGTTGTGGCTCGACTATCGGCGCATGGAAGAAGACGCTGCCCAAGCCGTCAAGCACTTCGATGTGCTCGGCGTGCGTTCGCTTCGTCAACGCGTCTCGCTGCTTTCAGGCGGCAACGCACAGAAGCTGGTGATCGCGCGCGAGTTCGCCCGGCGCCCCGGCGTCGTCCTTGCGCATAGCCCCAGCCGGGGACTCGATGCGCGCGCGAGCGCACAGGTCCACGCGCGGCTTCGCGCGGCCCGCGATGAAGGCGCCGCCGTGCTCGTCATCAGCGAAGACCTCGACGAAGTGCTGGCGCTCGCCGACCGGGCCGGTGTCATGGTGCGCGGACGCATCGTCGGCAACTTCAGCGCGCCCGTGGACAGACAGGCCATCGGCCAGGCGATGGTCGCTCATTCATAAGGAGTCCTGCAACCATGGAGCATCTATGACAAATACCGTACCGTCCAACCAGACCGACGTGCGCGTTCCCGACCCCGCGCTCGACGGCGACGCCAGCTCGACTCATCGGCGTACGCGCCGGCCATCGCTGTTGTCGCGGCGTTATGCGGTCGAGTTGCGCCAGGACGTTGCATGGCACAAGCAAGCTGTCGTGCTGGCCGTGTCGGTTGCGATAGGCCTTGCAGTCTGTGTGGCGATCCTGATGGCCGCAGGCGTTTCGGCAGGCGATCTCTTCGATGAATTCGTCGTCGCGACTCTGGGCGATGCCGACAACGTCCGCGCGGTCCTCTTTCAGGCCGCGCCAACGGTGATGGTCGGCCTCGCAGCCGCGCTGTCCTTTCGCGCCAGATTCTGGAATCTCGGGCTGGAAGGTCAGATGGTGTGGGGCGCAATCGGTGCCACTGCGGTTGCGCTCGCCGATGCCAGCACGCCCGGAACGCGACTGTGGCTGATGGGCGCGGCAGCGCTGGTTTGCGGCGCGCTATGGACCGTGTTGCCGCTCGTGCTCAGGTTGCGCTTCGGCATCAGCGAAATCATCTCGACGCTCATGCTGAACTATGTCGCGGCCAACCTTCTGCTGAATCTGGTGTACGGCCAATGGAAAGACCCGAGGGATTCGTTTCCTCACTCGCGCAACTTTCTGCCAGAAGAACGGCTTCCCGACATCGTCAACGGGTATAGCTGTGCGATCCTGCTGGCCGTGTTGTTGTCGCTCGCCGCATGGTGGTTTCTTCATCGCAGCCGGGCCGGCATCTATGTGCGTTTCGTGAATGTCAACGCGCGCGCGGCGCAGGCAATGGGCATACCCGTGCGCAACGTCGTGGCGGGCGTCGTGCTGCTCTCGGGAGCGCTGGCGGGTTTCGCGGGATTCACCGTGACCGCGGGACAGGCCGGACGCCTCACGCAGGATTTCTACAGCGGCTATGGATTCTCCGGAATCCTTATCGCTTTCCTTGCACGCAACAACCCGATCGCCGCCAGCGTGGTCGCGTTGCTGATCGCCGTGCTGTTCGTCACGGGCCGCAGCCTGCAGGTGCTGTACCAGATACCGTTTTCGATGGTGCAGCTCATCCAGGCGATTCTCGTCATTGTCGTCGCGGCATCCGACTTCTTTACTCGCTACCGCCTGTCGCCCGTGGGGACCACCGAATGAGTCTGCTCTTTAGCTGGATCGGAAATATACCGGACGTTGCCGTGCCGCTCGCGCTCGCGGCACTCGGCCTCATCGTGAGCGAACGTGCCGGCGTGCTTTCGTTGGGCGCCGAAGGCATCATGCTCGTCGGTGCGCTCGCTGGCATCGGCACTCAACTCACGTTCAACAATGCCGGCCTTGCTCTCTTCATGTCGATGATCGCAGGCGCAACCGTCTCGATACTGTTCGCCGTGATGGTCGTCTGGTTGCGCGTCAATCAGGTGATCTCGGGCCTCGCGCTCGTGTTCTTTTGTCAGGGACTGACAGGGCTGCTGGGTACCGTGACCGGGTGGATCAATCGGCCGGTCCAAGGTCTGCAAGCCATCTCGCTCGGACCGCTGGCTCATCTTCCGCTCGTCGGTTCGCTCTTCAATCAGAACGTCGTGGTGTATCTGACACCGCTGATCTTCGTGGCCGTGGCCTGGTATCTGAATCGCACGGTGTGGGGATTGCGCCTGCGCTCGGTCGGTGAGAACCCGCAGGCCGCGGACGCCGCCGGCATCGCGGTGCTGCGCATCCGGTTTCTGGCCGTCATGGCAGGCGCTGCGTTGCTGGGACTCGCCGGTGGATACCTCTCCGTGGCGAGCACGCATATGTGGATCGCCGATATGACCGGCGGACGCGGGTGGATTGCAGTGGCGCTCGTGATTTTCGCGCGCTGGTCGCCGGGTCGCGCGCTGATCGGCGCACTGCTCTTCGGCGGGATCGAAGCGCTCATCCCGCAGATGGCCGCAGCGGGCATCAGCCTGCCTCAGTACTACGTGCTCTGCGCGCCCTACCTGATCACGCTCGCCGTGATGATCCAGGTCGCGGTCGTGCAGCGCGGCAACGACGAAACGCCATGCGCCCTCGGTGAACCCTACGTTCGCGAAGAGCGGCGCTGAGCTTGCGCATTCCGTAGTCGATTCATCCATCAGTAATGCGTCGTTATCCTAACGTTATAGAAAAGGTGATCCATGAACACTCGCTGTCTCCTGCTTGCGATGTCGATTGCTTGCTGTGGCGCTGCCACCACCGCGTATGCGGACGGTTTCACGCTGAAGGCCAAACCCAAGATCGCCATGGTGTACTTCAGTTCGAAGAACGACGCCGGATGGACTCAATCATTCGATGAAGCGCGAGTCAAGATGGAAGCCGCGCTCGGCGACAAGATCGCCTACGTGGAGAGCATTCGCGAAGATCCCGCGGTGGTCGTGCCCGCTGTCGAGCAACTCATCAAGCGTGGAAACAACATCATCATCGGCACCGCGTTCGGCTATTCCGATGCATTCAAGGAACTCGCAAGCCGTCATCCCGATGTCGCGTTCCTGAACGCGGCGGGCACGACCAATGGCCCGAATCTCGAATCCTTCTACGGCCGCACCTACGAAAGTCAGTATCTCTGCGGCATGGCGGCAGCGGCGGTATCGAAGACCGGCAAGCTCGGCTTCGTCGCCGCGCACCCGTTTGGCGTGGTGAACTGGACCATCAACGCGTATGCGCTCGGTGCGAGGAAGATCAATCCGAATGCGGTGGTCACGGTCGTGTACACCGGCGCGTGGGACGATCCCGTGAAGGAACGTGCGGCGGCGACCGCTTTAATCGACCACGGCGATGACGTGCTCGGCGCGCACACCGATACGCCGACCGTTCAGCTCGTCGCGCAGGAGCGCGGCGTGCATGCGACCGGGCATCACAGGGACATGAGACAGTACGCCCCCAAGTCGACGCTTTGCTCGTCCGTGTGGGTGTGGGACAAGTTCCTGATCCCCGAAGTGCGCAAGATCAAGGCGGGCAACTGGCAGCCCGCGCCCAACGGCGCGCTGATCGAAATGAAGGACGGCGGGACCGATATCGCCGGTTTCAGCGACGCCGTTCCCGCCGACAAGCAGGCGCTGATTCGTGCCGAGCGCGACGCCATCATCAAGGGCAAGCAGATCTACGCGGGTCCGCTCGGCTCCGGCGATGGCCAGCAGCGCGTGGCCGCAGGCCAAGTGCTGTCGGACAAGGATCTCTGGAAAATGGACTGGTTCGTCAAGGGCGTGATCACGCAGAAGTAAATGCTGTGCCGTATGGCAGGCGGATGCGTCGTCGAAATCGATCGGCGGCGTGTCTGCTTGCGCGGAACCGTCGTTCAAACCGGCACTGGATCGCCCACCGACGGCGCGCCCGAATCGGCAATATTGGTTTGCCATCCTAAGTTACTCGACGCGCCTCTATGCATGGGTGAATCGAATAACGCGATCGTTGAGGACAAGAAAACAAGAGAAAAATTGACCGGCGCTTTCCGGGGCCTCTTTGCGCTGAAAAACTCAGCTAAAGGCTTTAAGTCAGCGTGGGAATAAGAAAGCTCGTTCCGGCCATTCAGCGCTTGTTTCTTGCTAATCCTACGCTTCTACTGGTATTACTCGTCGAACTGGTCCATTCGAGCATCGAAGCGGTAATCGATCGCATTTCGCTCGAACGCCATGAACTTTCGGCGCGCGCGAGAGACTGTGAAAGTGCGGCCGTCACGCTTTCCATCGCGATTTGCATATTGACCTGGGGCACGCAATGTGTTCCCGTGATTATCCGATGGGCTTCGTTCCTGGCGGACGAACGTCCGCGTTCGATGAACGCCGAAAGCAGCGCGCGTCTGTGCGATACCCCGCATGTCATTACCGGCAGTGATTACAGGGAACTTGGTCGTTGCCTATTTTACAAACGTAAGTATCATTCGTTCGCTAACTGACACAACGACACACCGCGTCCTATCCAGGAGAAAGAATGTCGCTTTCCAAAAGGCTGGTCGACAACGCCAAAGGTTGGCTTCCCGACAGCATTTTCTTGCGTATCGCGCATCTGCATAAAGTCGGACGTTTTCCGAACATCAATGCGCCGAGGACGTTCAATGAGAAAATCCTGTACCGCTGCCTTCATCCGGACCCGCGATTTGTCGATCTGACAGACAAATTGACCGTTCGCGATTATGTGCGGGACCGGATTGGCGACGGACATCTGCCCGAACTCTTTGCCGCCCCGGACAAATTTACGCGCGAGGTGTTCGACGCCCTGCCCCAGCGCTTCGTGATGAAGGCGAATCACGGGAGCGGATTCGTCAAGCTCGTCCACGACAAGTCGGAAACCACGTTCGAAGAACTGCACGCGCTTGCGCAGCAGTGGCTCGCGACCGACTTTTATCGTGTTGCGCGCGAACGGCATTACCGCACCATCAGTCCGCGTATTTTCTTCGAGGAACTGCTGCTCGAACAAACCGGCATCGTGCCCGCGGACATCAAAATGCACTGCTTCTTCCGCCCGGGCGAGCGCAAGCCGACCGTGTTCACCGCGCTCATTTCGGATCGCTTCGGCGAGCATCCGCGCGGCGACATGTACGACGGCGACTGGAATCGCCTCGACATCGCAATCGGTCATTACGCGCGCAGCGACGTGCCGCTGCCGCGTCCGGAGAACTTCGACAAGCTGCTTGCCATTGCAACCGCGCTCGCCGAAGGTTTCGAATATGTGCGCGTGGATTTATACGCGCCGGGCGACAAGATTTACTTCGGCGAATTGACGTTCACGCCGGGGGCGGGTGTGTTTCCGATGCGTCCCGATGCCGTCGACTACGAATGGGGACGCCTGATGAGTTCGTAGGCGGCTCGGGGCATCGCATCGCCCGTCGCGGAACGGGCGGTGCGTCCTGAGCGATGCCGTCGAGTTCGTCGCGCACGGCGGTCATTTCCGCGGTCTCGCGGCCACTGACATCGCGGACATGCATGGCTTCGAGCCGTCGCCGGACCGCGCCATAGCGGGCCCCTGCTCTTCGATGCAGATCGGCCCGCTCGGTGTAGCGCAGAAACGTCTGCAGCGAAGCCAGGACGGCCGCGCCCATGCTCGTCAGTCCGACGACCACGCGAAGCTCCGGCGTGACGGCGCTCGTGGCAAGCGACAAAAACGACGACGTTCCCGTCAACGCAGTAATGCCGATCACGGCGAGGCCGAGGCGTCGGCCATACGCAGATAACCGGTCCGCCATTGCATAGTGGCGCACTTGCGCGTCGCGAGCGCGTCTCATCCAGCCAAACAATAACGCCTGCGCATTTTCCGGCGGGTGATAGACATGGCAGTTTTTGCCGTCTGCCGGGCCTCGTGAAAGTAATTCAGTCATGGTCGAAGCACTGTATTTATTTACAGCCAGCATAAGCGCCTGAAGAGACACTCTCTGTCCGAGTGAGTTTGCGAGGACGACGGCGCGGCCTTGGCTTATTGCTTGCTGCTCAATGCCTGGAACCGCACTCTCATGGAGGATCTATGGCCACGTATGCAGGCAGATCGCAAGAGGACCGCATTGCCGCTGAGGAAGGCAAGAAACTGCCGTCACAAGAGCAAGCCGGTGGCAAGTTGGCAATCGAAGGCTCGGAGTCCGGCAAGGACGCGAGTAGCGGAGAGCTGTCCGAGGCCGGCAAGGATGTCTGGCGTCAAGGCAGCACGATCGATGAGGAAGGCCCGCTGCCACCCGACGAGAAGCCCGGAACTGACTCGGGTGTAAGAAGAAAATAGGCATGTGACTTGCGCCAGCGTTGCACTTACTCACGCTGGAGCACTCATGCATATCATTTGCCACATGATGTCGTCGGTCGATGGCCGCAGTCTCACCGACGGCTGGCATCTCAGCTTCGCTTCCCCTTGCTATGAAGAAACCGCTGCGCGTTTCAAGGCCGATGCGTGGGTCTGCGGCCGCGTGACGATGCAGGAAATCTCACACGGCAAGGACCGGGACTATCCGCGCGGACTTGCAAAGAACCCCATTCCACGCACAGATTATTTCGCCACGCGCGATGCGAGCCAATATGCCATTTCCATCGACCCTAAAGGCCGCGTTGCATGGAAAAGCAGCACCGCGCTCGATTCACATATCGTCGAAGTACTGGCCGAAACAGTCGAGGACGATTATCTCGCCTATCTGCAATCCATCGGCGCTTCGTATCTGTTCGGCGGAAAGGACGACATCGATCTGAAGCGCGTGGTCGATACGCTCGAGCGCGAGTTGAAGATCAAGACGTTGATCGTCGAAGGCGGCAGTCACGTGTCGGGCGCTTTCGTCAATGCGCAATTGGCCGACGAAGTCAGTGTGCTGCTGATTCCGCTCGTCGATGGACGCGAGACGCATCCGTCGTCGTTCGAAATCGGCATGGAGAAGTGGCAGCAGCCGACGTATCTCAAGCTCGACTCGGTGGAGAAACTCGAGAATGACGTCGTGTGGGTTCGCTATACGCGCAAGTCCTGAATTGCCCGGCGGCGGATGACCCGCCGCCAGGCAACCGCCATTAGCTCTTGCGCACGGCGTCCGGCAAGTCACGTCCGTGATACTTCTTGTAGATCGTATTGAGATTGCCGTTCTGCATGTTCGTGTGGACCCAGTTGTTGACCCACTCCTTCAGGCGCGGCTGATCCTTGTTCATTGCAATGCCGAGATCGAAATTCTTTTGCTCGAATTTCATTTCGATGTGACGTTGCGGCGCGCGATGCTGCATCTCCTGCAGATTCGACGGCGTGCTCGAAAAGATATCGATCTGGCCCGTGACCATCGACGTGATGAGCGTCGCATCGTCTTCGTAGCGCTGGATTTGCGCGCCCTTGGCGAGTTGCGTCGTGAGCGTGTCGTTGACGGTGGCGCGCGTCAAACCAACGGTCTTGCCGTCCAGGTCCGCATAGTCCTTGACCTTCGCGCTATTGATGCCACCGACGATGATCGTGATGACGGCATAAGGCGTCGAGAAATCGACGACCTTCGCACGCTCCGGCGTGATCGAAAGGTCCGCGATCACGAGGTCGGCGCGCTTCGCCTGCAAGGTCGGCACACGCGCCGCGTTGGTGATCTGTACCAGCTCCAGCTTCACGCCCAGATCTTTGGCGAGCGCCGCGGCGGTATCCACGTCCGAGCCTGCGGGCTTGAGATTTTCATCCGCATAGCTGAAAAGCGGCGTGCCCATTGCAATGGCGACGCGCACCACGCCCGCCTTCTTGATGTCGTCGAGCTGATCGGCCATCGCGCCATGCATGGCGCCCGCGAACATGAACGCTGCAAGGGAAGCGCGTGCAATGAATTGGCTGGCTTTCAAGTGATGTCTCCGTCGTTATTGATGTTCAAGGAATGAAACGCACTATCGCTTCTAACCGTCAAAGCCCGTTGTCCAGGAAGGCGCGCAATTCAGGCGTGCGCGGCGCGTCGAGCATGCCGCCATCGCCGACTTCCCACACCTTGCCGTGATGCATGTAGATGATGCGATCCGCCACGCGCTTGGCGAACGCCATTTCATGCGTGACGAGCAGCATCGTCATGCCGTCGGCGGCGAGGTCTTCCATCACGCGCAGCACTTCGCCGGTGAGTTGCGGGTCCAGCGCCGATGTCACTTCGTCGAACAACATGACCTTCGGCGACATGGCAAGCGAACGCGCGATGGCCACACGCTGCTGCTGGCCGCCCGACAATTGCTCGGGGTACGACTCGGCCTTCTGCCCGAGTCCCACTTGTTCGAGCACGTTCGTTGCAATGCGCCGCGCTTCGTCGCGCGCGAGCTTCTTTACGTGCCGCAACGCGAGCATGATGTTCTCTTCGACCGTCAAGTGCGGAAAGAGGTTATAGCTCTGGAACACGATGCCGACTTCGCGCCTTAGCAGATGCAAGTCGACCTTCGGATCGTCCACGCGAATGCCGCATACCTCGATCTGCCCCTGGTCGACGGTTTCGAGCCGGTCGATGCAGCGCAACGCCGTGCTCTTGCCTGAGCCGCTTGCGCCGATCACGGCGATCATTTCGCCCTTATTGACTTCGAACGACACGCCCTTCAGCACATGATTGGCGCCGAAGCTCTTGTGAATCTCATCGACCTTAACGATTGCTGACATTGAGCTTGTTCTCCATCGATTGGCTCCAGCGCGAAAGCGGATAACACAGCAGGAAATAAAACACGCCGACCAAACCGAAGATGAGGAACGGCTGGAAGATCGAGTTGTTGATGATCTGCCCCGCGCGCGTCAATTCAATGAAGCCGATCACCGAAGCAAGCGACGTCATCTTGATGAGTTGCACGAGAAAGCCGACCGTGGGCGGCAACGCGAGACGTATGGCTTGCGGAATGATCACGAGCCGCAAGCTCTGCCAGCGCGAAAGCGAAAGACACTCGGCGGCTTCCCATTGCGGCTTGGGCATGGCTTCGATACAGCCGCGCCAGATATCGCCGAGATACGCACTCGAATAAACCATCAACGCAAGGCCTGCCGCAACGAGCGCGGGCACCTGATAGCCATAGACCGACAACCCGAAATACACGATGAAAAGCAGAATGAGCAACGGGATGCCCTGAATGGCTTCGATATAGACGAGCGCCGTGCGTGCGAGCCACGCACGCGGCGAGATGCGCGCAAGCATCACGACGAAGCCGCCTATTCCGCCCAGCACGAAAGCGAGCGCGGACAGCACGAGCGTCCAGCCTATGGATTGCACCAGATAGACGAGGTGCGCGTAAGTGAATCCGCCGCTCATGCCGCGCCTCCGGGAATGACGGTATCGATGCGCTGCTGATCCGGCGGCGTCTTGCCCGCGCGTTTGGCCGCAAGTCGAATGGCGCGGCGGCGCTTGAAAACATGCTCGCCGATGGCCCACGCAATCAGCTTGATGAGCAGGGACAACGCGAGATACAAGGCCGCCACCACGATGTACGTTTCGAGCGAGCGGAACGTGTCCGATTGCACCGTATTGGCGACAGCAGTGAGTTCCTCAGCGGAAATCTGCGATGCGATCGCGGATGCCTGCATCATCAAAAGAAACTGACTCGTCAACGCCGGATAAACCTTCTCGATGGACGGCTGCAACATCACATGCCACGCGATGCGCCACTTCGGCAAGCCGAGGCATTCGGCTGCTTCGATCTGTCCGCGCGGCACGGATTCAAGGCCCGCGCGAATGATCTCCGCTGCATATGCACCGATGTTGATGGTCATCGCGAGCGCGGCGGCAGCGAAGGTCGGCATCCGCAGTCCGATGCTCGCCAGTCCGAAATACAGCAGGAAGATTTGCACGAGGAATGGCGTGTTGCGCACGGCCTCGACATAGACGATGCACAGGCGCGTCAATACCGGCACCTTCGCGCGCTTCGCGAACGCGACCAGCATGCCGAGTATCAGGCCGAAGAACACGGCCACGCACGTCATCTTGAGCGTGAGCCATGCGCCTAACAGGAACGTCGGCCAGTAAGGCAGCAACGGAGAGAAGTCGAGAGAAAACATGGCGGCGATGTCCTTTGCTTCACGCGCAATCGACGTATGACGACTGACTACGCGCGATGGCATTCATCATGTTGCATGCTGCATGCTGCATGCATTAAACCGGCGCGACGGGATCGAACGGACCGGTGACCGTGAACGCCCCGCCCTGCAGGACGGCGACGGGATCATCGGCGGCGGGCGGCGGCGTCGCTTCCACTTTGGCGCGGAACTGCTCGGACGAGTCGCGCGGCTCGAAGCCGAGATGCGCGGCCTCGCGGTTGTCCCACCACGTGTACGCATTCGCCGACATGCCGAATACGATCGTGTGCCCGACTTGCGGCGTGAACAGCGCGCATTGCAAGAGCTTGTGGAAGTCGTCGTAGCTCATCCACGTCGCCATCATGCGGCGGTCCTTCGGCTCCGGAAACACCGAGCCGATGCGAATGCTCACGGTCTCCACGCCATAGCGGTCGAAGTACAGTTGCGCCATGTCTTCGCCGAAGGACTTCGACACGCCGTAGTACCCATCGGGACGCTTGCGTGCCGTGGCGTCGATCCGTTCGTCCTGCCGATAAAAGCCGGTCACGTGGTTCGAGCTTGCAAACACGACGCGCTTCACGCCATGACGCCGCGCCGCTTCGTAAAGGTTGAACACGCCCTTGATGTTCGCCTCGAGAACCTCCTCGAAGGGCCGCTCCACCGAGACGCCACCGAGATGAACGATGGCATCGCAACCGGCGACGAGCGCATCCACCGCCTGACGGTCGGCAAGATCGCACGGCACGACTTCCTCGCCGGCGGATGCATCACTCGAAAGCACGCCGGGCAAATCCGAGATTCGAATACAAGATGCAAATTCGGCGACGCGATGCCGGATCGCCCGCCCGATGCCGCCCGCCGCGCCCGTCAGCAGCAAGCGTGTGTAGCCGCCGCCCGTTGCGGGCGCGTCCAATTGATGTGCCATGCGAATTTTGTCTCCTGCATTCACGACTAGGGATTACCCGCGCGACTGTTCTTGTACGTTGTCATATCACAACATGGCGCATATCATCACTTACCGAATGTTTTGTCAACGTTTGTCAAAACCACGCCAGGAGCGCCGTGACGCCACCGCCAGATTCGCTTGCCGCTTCCAACGCATCGCCCACGCTCGCGCCGGGCGTCCGACGCAGCCTCACGACGCAACTTGTCGATGCGCTGCGCGCGCAGATCGAATCGCGCGAGCTTGCGGCCGGCAGCAGGATCGCGACCGAAGCGGAGATGGTGCAGCGCTTCGGCGTGAGCCGGACCGTCGTGCGGGAGGCGTTATCGCGGCTACAGGCGGCGGGCCTCGTCGAGACGCGGCATGGCATCGGCACGTTCGTATGCGAAGCAGCGGCATCGTCGCTATTGCAGCTCGATCCCGCCGATGTCGCCGGCTCGCTGGACGCGCTCGCGATCCTCGAATTGCGCATCAGCCTGGAGACCGAATGCGCGGGACTCGCGGCCATGCGCTGCGATTCGGCGAGGCTCGCCACGATGCGTTCCGCGCTCGACGATTTCACGCGCAGCGTGGACACGGCGGGCGGCACCGTGTCGCCCGACTTCCGCTTTCACCTGGAGATCGCGCATGCGACGGGCAACCGCTATTTCGTCGAGATCATGGAGCATCTCGGCCTGCGCATGTTTCCGCGCACGCGTCTGACGGCCACGTCCATTCCGCGCGATGAATATGCGGACTATCTGCTGCGCGTGAATCGCGAGCACGAGCAGATAGCGGATGCCATCGAACGTGGCGATGCCGATTCAGCGCGCACCGCGATGCGTTTGCATCTCATCAACAGCAGAGAGCGCTTGCGGCGCGCGCAGAGTTAGGCGTGGTCATGTGCTCAGAGCGCGAGCACGTTCACCGCGACATCGACATGATGCGTGCCGCCGCCGAGTATCATGCCGCGCAATAGCGACACGTCGCTGTAATCGCGGCCCGTCGCCAGCGTCACGTGATCGAGGTCGGCGAGCACGTCGTTGGTCGGATCGAGATCGACCCATCCGTTTTGCGGGCAATGCAGCGACACCCACGCATGCGACGCATCCGCGCCAATGAGCCGTGGATGTCCCGGCGGCGGATCGTTGCGCAAATAGCCGCTCACATAACGCGCGGGCAAGCCGAGCGCGCGCAGACATCCGATCATCACTTGCGCGAAGTCCTGACATACACCGCGCTTCAGTTCGAATGCGCGCGTGGCGGGGGTATCGAATGCCGTGGACGACGGTTTATATTCGAAGTCCGAATGAATTCTATGCATGAGATCGATCGCGCCTGCAATCAGCGGCGTGCCCTTTGCAAAGCTCATGCGCGCGTACTCGCGCAATGCGTCGTTCATCATGATGTTCGGCGACGCATAGCAATACTCACTCTCCGCCACGAACGCCGCGCCCGCGCGATAACGCAGCCTCTGCGCGACTTTTTCCCACGGCGGCGTTGCATGCGGATCGAGACGGTCCCAGCGCGGGCTCAAACGCACGGTGGTTTCACTCGTCATAGAAAGACGCTCGTGCGGGGCATCGAGTGAAAAGTACAGCACGTCATTGCCGAATGTATCGACGCGGCTATGCACATACGAAGGCGGCGGCTCGATGCGCTCCGTATGCGCGATCACCTGCTGCCACGGGCAATGCAACGGACGAATGGTCGCGAGATGCTGCGCGATTTCGACAGGCGTGGAATAGCGGTACGTCGTGCGATGCGTGACCGCAAGCGTCGTGGATTTATCGTTTGAAATGAGCGTTGCGGTCATGACGACACCTGCGCGGCAAGCGTATTCGCGTGGCTGAAATAGCGCGCGCTGACTTCGTTCGATGCCGCGCTCACCGATGCGATCATCGAATCGCATAACGCAATGAGATTCGCATAGCGGCCGTCATCGCTTGTTTCGCAGAGCGTTTCGAGTTGAGGCAAGGCATCCACGTGAGGAACGATGCCCGAGAAATTCGCGCGCCGTGCGCCGCCTGCCGCAGCCGCGATTTCATCGAGTTTCACGCACAAGCGTGCATAGACACCATAGAGTCCGCGCGGATTGGTCCTGTCCACGACGATCAGATCGATGAGCGCAGGCACTTCGAGCCGCCCCGGATAGAGCGAGCGATACGTCAGCGTGCTGTCGAACAGTTGCAGCAGCAAGTCGAAGCCCGCAGGCAAGCCGAGCGTGTCGTGTTCGGCGGCGGCGCGCAGAAAGGTCGACATCGTCGAAACACGCTCGATCATTCTGCCGATAAAGATGAGCCGCCATGCTTCATCGCGCGTCATGCGATCGCCTTGCGCGCCGCTGATTGCAAGAAGCTGCGTGGCGAGATGTTCGAGCGCGCCCGCGAGCATCACGCGGTCATAGTCGAAACCCGCTTCCGGCGATGCGAGCTTGAGACGCGCGAGCGCATCGCGAAAGTCATTGCGTGATGCGAGGATCGTGCGCCAGTGATCGGTCGAAAGCCTGTCGCGTATCTCGCCGCATGCGCGCGCCTGTTCCGCGAGATTGCCGCCGATGCTCGTCTGCGTGGCGCTTTCCGCGAGTCCCGCAACGAGCACGCGTTCGAACGCATGCCGTGAACTGCGTGCAAGCGTATCGATGGATGGAATGAGTCCGCATTGCTGCGCGAGTTCGACGAGCGTGCTGAACATCGCGTCTGCATCGCTCGTGTCGAGCGAACCCAGCAACAGGCGGCATAGACGCACGTTGTTCTCCGCGCGCTCGCCATAACGTCCTGCCCAGAAGAGGTTTTCCGCAGCACGGCTCGACACGATGCGATGCTTGCGCAAATCGCCGGGCTTCATCGAAGGGCGCAACGATGTGGCCGGTCCCGGCTGGCTCGACAGCACCCACGTATCGACGCTGCTGCCGCCGAACTGCATCGAGACGGTCGCGCGCTTGTCGGCCGCGAGGCGCGTGAAGCCGCCGGGCATCACGCGCCATGTGCCATCGACATCGGCGATCGCATAGACACGCAAGACGCATGGGCGAGCGCCGAGCGCGCCGTCATGAAAGCGCGGCGCGCATGAGAACGGCAAGCTCTGCTGCAACGTAAAGACATCGGGCGTACGTTCGATCCGTTCGCGCCAGTCCGCGAGTTTCTGCACGCCCGCCTCGATGCCGGGCGCATGATCGGCTTGCGCACCCGGCCATGTCGGCACGAGCAACGCATCGTCGAGGTGCTCGAATGCTTCGCTCCGCGCGGCCTCTTCGCCGCACCACCATGTCGGGACCGTGGGCAGTTCGAGCGATTCACCGAGCAACGCATCGGCAATGCCCGGCAGAAATGCATTGAGCGCGGGCGATTCGGTGAAGCCCGCGCCGGGCACGTTGGATATCGCCACGTTGCCCGCGCGCATGACCTGCAAGAGACCGGGCACGCCGATGCTCGAATCCGCGCGCAATTCGACGGGATCGCAGAATGCATCGTCCAGCCGGCGGAGCACGGCATGCACGCGCGAGAGACCCGCCAGCGTCTTCAGATACAGCTTGTCCTGACGCACGGTGAGGTCCTTGCCTTCCACGAGCGTGACGCCCAGATAACGCGCGAGAAACACATGTTCGAAGTAAGTTTCGCTGAATGGTCCCGGCGACAATAACGCGATATGCGGCGCGTCATTGCGATCCGCTTCTTCGTCGCGCATCGTCGCGCGCGCCGCTTGCGCGAGCGTGGCCACGAGTTGCGAGTAAGTCGATGCGAGACGGCTCACGCGCATTGCACGAAAAGGATCGGTGAAGAGACTCCCGACGATCAGCCGGTTCTCCAATGCATAACCGAGTCCGGAAGGCGCTTCCGTGCGATGCGCGATGACCGTCCACGCACCCGATGGCGAACGCGCGAGATCGACCGCCACGATCCGCAGAAAGCGCCCGTCCGGCGGCATGAAGCCCTTCACCGAACGCAGATAACCGGGATGCCCGAACACGAGCGCCCCCGGCAATAAACCGCGTTGAAGGAGCGTTTGCGGACCGTATGTATCGGCGATGATCGCTTCCATCAAACGCGCCCGCTGCGCGACGCCTCGTTCGATCGCAGACCACTCGTCCTCGTCTATCACGAGCGGCAGCAGGTCGAGCGACCATGCACGCGGCTCGCCATTGTCGGCATAGACGTTGTACGTGATGTCGTTATCGCGGATCTGTTGAGCGACTGCCGCGACGCCATCGTCGAGGCGCGCAATGCCCTGTTCGCCGAGCAGGTCGAAGAAGTGGCGCCACGGCTCGCGCAACTGGCCGGATGCATCGCGCAGTTCATCCCAGCGTCCTTCGCGTGGGGGCAGCGCGCGCAGAAGCGTGAGCGCATCGAGTTGCGCGGCGGTTGCATCGAAGGGCAAGGTGGATTGGAACGCCAATGTCGTCTCTTAGTCGATGATGTTCGCGCGTGACCGATGCGTTCAACGGCGACGCATGTCGAGTGTGAACGGAAATTCGAGGCTGCGTTCGCGCGGCTCTATATCCATGCGTCCCGGCGTATGTCCGCTTGCAAAGAAGCGCGCGCGACGGCGGCTTTCCGCTTCGTATGCATTGACGGGGAACGTCTCGTAGTTGCGCCCGCCCGGATGCGCAACATGATACTGACATCCGCCGATCGAGCGGCCCGTCCATGTATCGACGATATCGATCGTGAGCGGCGCATGCGCATCGATTGTCGGATGCAGCGCCTGTGCCTGCCGCCATGCACGAAAGCGCACGCCCGCGACGTATTCGCTCACGCGTCCGGTCGATTGCAGCGGCAGGCGTTCGCCGTTCACGGTCACCACATGACGGTTGTCGTTCAAGCCGATCGCGCGCACTTCGAGCCGCTCGACGGACGAATCGACATAACGCACGGTGCCGCCGATTGCGCCCGTTTCGCCCAGCACGTGCCAAGGTTCCAGCGCGTTGCGGATGGTGAGCGAGATGCCGTTCGTATCGTATTCACCGACGAGCGGAAAACGGAATTCAAAATGCGGATCGAACCATTTGCGTTCGAATGCAAATCCGGCGTCGCGCAGTTCGGCGAGCACGTCGTCGAAGTCCATCTGCACGAACGTGCTCAGCATGAAGCGATCATGCAGTTCGGTGCCCCAGCGCGTGAGGCGCGCCGTGTACGGCGTCTGCCAGAAGCGCGCGACGAGTGCACGCAAAAGCAATTGCTGCACGAGACTCATGCGCGCGTGAGGCGGCATTTCGAATCCGCGCAGTTCGAGCAGGCCGAGGCGGCCGGTCGGTCCGTCCGGTGAATACAGTTTGTCGATGCAGAATTCCGCGCGATGCGTGTTGCCCGTCACATCGATCAGGATGTTGCGCAGAATGCGGTCGATGAGCCACGGCGGCACCGCCGCGCTGCCGCGTCCGCCGAGCAGGTCCACTTGCCGCTGAAGTTCGGCGAACGCGATTTCGAGTTCATAGACCTGATCGTTGCGCGCCTCGTCGACGCGCGGCGCCTGACTCGTCGGGCCGATGAAGAGACCGGAAAACAGCATCGACAGCGACGGATGGTTGTGCCAGTACGCGATGAGACTCGCAAGCAGATCGGGGCGTCGCAGGAACGGGCTGTCGGGTGGCGTCGCGCCACCGAGCACGAAGTGATTGCCGCCGCCGGTGCCGGTGTGGCGGCCGTCCAGCATGAATTTTTCCGGGCTCAGATACGACTCGTGCGCGGCGTTGTAAAGGAATTCGGTGTGATCGACCAGTTCGTTCCAGTTCGACGCCGGATGAATGTTCACCTCCACCACGCCGGGATCCGGCGTGACCTGAAGCAGCTTCAGGCGCGCATCGCGCGGCGGCGGATAGCCTTCGATGATGACGGGCATCCGCAAGTCCGCAGCGGTCGCTTCGACGGCGGCGAGCAGATCCAGATACTCGTCGATGCCCGAAAGCGGCGGCATGAAAACGTGCATCAGCTTGTTGCCCTGACTGCCCTTCTCGGACGCCTTCAACGCCTCGGCTTCCGCCTTCGGGCCGGCAGCGCGCGCCGGATCGCGTGCTTCCACGCAGATCGCGGTGCGCGCGACCCACGCCGCCGATTCGCCCCGCGCGGGAACGCGGTCCGCGCTCGTGGCGGCGGCATCGGGCTCGATTTGGTGTTTTGCATGCGGCATGCCGGATGCAGCATGCAAAACCGCGTCTTGGATGTATTGCATGCGGAGTTCGGCCGCACGACGAAGCGGCGCGGACGGCCCGAACGGATCGTGCTCGTGTTGCCACGGGTAGTCGCCTTCCGATACCCACGGCAGCGAGTCGAGCGGCAAGCGGTAGCCCATCGGCGAATCGCCGGGAACGAGGTACATGCGCTCGTCGCGCAGGAACCATGGGCCCGTCTGCCAGCGCGCCGCGCCGGAGGCGTCCGCTTCCTCGCGGGCGATGGGCAGCGCATAGCCAATCACCGAAGGCAGGCCGGCATCGAAGACGCGGCGCAGACGTACGCGTTCGAGTTCGTCGCCAAGGCGCGAGTCGAAAGGATCGACATTCACCGGTAGCCGGCGTTCGCGCCACAGGTAATACCAGGTGTCTTCGTAGCCGGGCTGAATGTATTTTGTATCCAAAGACAGCTTGCCCGCGAGATGTCGAATGAAACGCGCGGCGTCGTCGGATGTGTAGTTCGCAGGGTGCCGTTCGTCGGCGAGAAGCGAGGGGTCGGTCCAGCAAGGCTCGCCGTCGGCGCGCCAGTAAAGCGATAAGGCCCAGCGCGGCAATTGCTCGCCCGGATACCACTTGCCCTGACCGATATGGAGGAAGCCGCCCGCGCCGTATTGGGCGCGCAGCTTGTTCATCAGCGAGACCGAATATGCGCGCTTGGTCGGCCCCAGCGCGTCGGTGTTCCATTCGGGTGCATCGCGGTCGCGCACCGATACGTAGGTCGGTTCGCCGCCCATGGTCAGACGCACATCGGATGCGTCAAGTTGGGCATCCACTTGTGCGCCCATGCGCAGAACCGCGTCCCAGTCATCGTCGCTATAAGGCTTCGTCACGCGCGGCGTTTCGAGCACACGCTCGATGGACATCGCATGAGTGAATTCGACTTCGCACTTCTCGACCGCACCGGAAACGGGCGCTGCGCTATCCGGCTCCGGCGTGCACGCGACGGGAATGTGCCCTTCGCCTGCGAGCAGGCCCGAAGTCGGATCGAAGCCGATCCACCCCGCGCCCGGCAGAAACACTTCGCACCACGCATGCAGGTCGGTGAAATCGACCTCGGTTCCGCTCGGGCCATCGAGCGATTTAACGTCGGGCGCGAGTTGCAGCAGATAGCCGGACACGAAGCGCGCGGCGAGTCCCAGATGCCGCAGCGTTTCGACAAGCAGCCAGCCCGAATCGCGACACGATCCCGCCGCACGCGCAAGCGTTTCTTCCGGCGTCTGCACGCCCGGCTCCATGCGAATGAGATAGCGAATCTCATTCGCCAGACGCTGATTCAATTCGACGAGAAAATTCACTGTCGGACGCGCCGTCGAACGGTCGATGCTTTCGACGAACGCCGCGAAACGCGGAGTCAATTCGCGCTTGATCGTATAGGGCGCAAGGTCGTGCAGCAGATCCGGCGCGTAGCTGAAGGGAAACGTTTCCGCAGACGGTTCGAGAAAAAAATCGAATGGGTTATAGACGGCCATCTCCGCGACGAGATCGATCGTCACCTTGAATTCGCGTGTTTTCCCGGGAAAAACCAGCCGCGCCTGATAGTTCGCGAATGCGTCCTGTTGCCAGTTGATGAAGTGTTCCTCGGGCTCGACGCGCATCGAATACGAAAGAATGGGCGTGCGGCAATGCGGTGCGGGCCGCAAGCGCACCACTTGCGGCGACAGGCCGACGAGGCGGTCATAGCGGTAATGCGTGACATGGTTCAACGCGACACGAATGGACACACGCAACTCCTTGATCGGTTTTTCTCTGGAAACGCTTGGGGCAGTCAGGCGGGGCACGCTCCTTGCAACCGTCGCGCTGGCCCACCCCGCCAACGCTCGGTCCGTTCCTCCTTCCGGTCCACACCATGAAGACCTTTCATTGCAATCGTTGCAATCAACTCGTGTTTTTCGAAAACACGCATTGCGAAAAATGCGGCGCGCGGCTCGGTTACGTGCCCGAGCTGAGTCAGATCAGTGCCTTTGAAGAAACCGACGATGGCCGCTGGAAAAGCCTGCATCCGCTTGCAAAGGATTTGTTCTATCGTCCTTGCCATAACTATGCAGTCGAGAATGTCTGCAACTGGGTCATCCCCGCGGACTCCGAGGACACGCTCTGCTGCTCTTGCCAACTCACGAGCACCATTCCCAATCTGGCGCAGCCGGAGAACCGTCTTTACTGGTATCGCATAGAGAACGCGAAGCGCCGCCTGCTTTACACGCTCGACGAACTGGGTCTCGATGTCACGTCGCGTCAGCAAGACCCGGAACACGGACTCGAATTCCAGTTTCTCGAAGCCGACGCCGAAGGCAAGGGCGTGATGACCGGCCATAACAACGGCCTCATCACGCTGAACGTTGCTGAAGCCGACGACGCGCATCGCGAGAAAATCCGCTCTTCGCTGCACGAGCCGTATCGCACGCTGCTCGGTCATTTTCGTCATGAAACAGGGCACTATTTCTTCGATCGCCTGATTGCGGATACACCGCGCATCAAGGCATTTCGCACCGCTTTCGGCGACGAGCAGCAAGACTATTCCGCCGCGCTCGATCGCCATTACAAGGAAGGCCCGCCGCTGAACTGGGCCGACAATTACATCAGCGCATACGCGACCATGCATCCGTGGGAAGACTGGGCGGAAACGTGGGCGCATTACCTGCATATCGTGGATACGCTCGATACAGCCGTGTCTTGCGGTCTCGTGCTCGTGCCGGATACCCCGAACGAACCCACGCTCACCGATCAGACGCCTATCGAGGAAACCACGTTCGATAACCTGATGAATCGCTGGTTTCCGCTTACTTATGTGCTGAACAGCCTGAACCGCAGCCTCGGCATGCCGGACGGATATCCGTTCGCACTCGCGCCGCCGGTCATCGACAAGCTGCGTTTCGTGCATCGTGTCGTGGCGGCGGCGGCCAGGCGCTAGGCGCACGTTCAACTCGACGAGCCTTGCGTTTGCGACTGTGTTTGCGATTGCGTCTGAGCTGGAGCTTGCGTGATCTCAGGCTCCTCCGGCGCGATCGGCAGCAGAAACTCACGGCTGATCTGGCTTGCGAGTTCGTTCACGCGCGCAAGGAAATTCACGAGATACGCGTGCAAGCCGCCTTGCAAAATCGCGCCGATATCACCGTTTTTAAGCTCGGTGCTCAATTGCGCGGCGAGGCGCGCCGCTTCCGAATGATGTCCGTTGGTCACTTGACCGATGAGCTGTTCCGCTTCCGCAATGGCCGCCGTCATGGAGCGCGGCCAGTGGCGATAAAGAATGAGCAGCCCTGCCACGCGCTCGGGCGTGATGACATCGCGATACACCCTGCGATACACCTCGAAGCCTGAAACCGAACCGAGCACCGCCGTCCAGTGGTGATAATCGAAGGGCTGCGCGGACGTGTCGGCACGCTGCTCCATCATTTCGAACTTGACGTCGAGAATGCGCGCGGTATTGTCCGCGCGTTCGATGAACGTGCCGAGCCGCATGAAGTAAAACGCATCGTCCTTCACGAGCGTGCCGAGCTGCACGCCGCGCGACAGATGCGAGCGGAACTTGACCCATTCGAAGAACGTGTACGGCTCGCGATCGAGAATGCCGTCCGCCAGCAGGCGCTGGCCATCGAGCCATGTCGTATTCAGCGTTTCCCAAAGCTCGCTATTGGTCGAACTGCGAACCGCACGCGCGTTCTCGCGCGCGGCGCGCAGGCAACTGAGAATCGAAGAAGGATTGGTCATGTCGCGCGACATGAAGTCGATGACCTCGCGGCTCTTCATGCCGTGATGCGCCGCCGAGTAAGTCCCGCTCAGTTCGGAAATCGACAGCATGGCGCGCCATCCAAGCTCCGCATATTCGTCCGACTGCGGCAAGAGCGAGAGCTGATAGTTTGCGTCGAGCATGCGCGCGGTGTTTTCGGCGCGCTCGGTATAACGCGCCATCCAGAAGAGATGATCCGCGGTGCGGCTAAGCATGGCTGTTCTCGCTTTAAGTCTTGATGGTCTAAGCGCGTCTTGATGTTTTAATCTTTGGCGTCTTCGTGTCTTTTAGCGTTCCAGCACCCACGTGTCTTTAGTGCCGCCTCCTTGCGACGAATTGACGACGAGCGAGCCTTCGCGCAAGGCAACGCGCGTCAAGCCGCCGGGCACCATGCGCACTTCCGTGCCGGAGAGCACGAACGGTCGTAGGTCGATGTGCCGGGGCGCGATGCCCGCTTCCACATAGGTCGGACAAGTCGAGAGCGCGAGCGTCGGCTGTGCGATGTATTTCTCGGGATTCGCCTCGAGCACCGCGCGAAACTCCGCGATTTGCGCGGCTGTCGACGAAGGTCCGACCAGCATTCCATAGCCGCCCGCGCCATGCGTTTCCTTGACGACGAGTTCCGGCAAGTGCGCGAGCACATACTTGAGATCGTCGGGCTTGCGGCACATCCATGTGGGCACGTTGTTGAGAATAGGCTCTTCTCCCAGATAGAAACGAACCATGTCAGGCACATACGGATAAATGGACTTGTCATCCGCGATACCCGTCCCTACCGCATTGCATAGCGAGACATTGCCCGCGCGATACGCCGAGATCAGACCCGCGACGCCCAACGCGGAATCCGCGCGAAAGACGAGCGGGTCGAGAAAGTCATCGTCGACGCGGCGATAGATCACGTCCACGCGCTGCGGCCCTTGCGTGGTGCGCATATAGACATGATCCTTATCGACGAACAGGTCTTGCCCTTCGACCAACTCCACGCCCATTTGCTGCGCAAGGAACGCGTGTTCGAAATACGCGGAGTTGTACATGCCCGGCGTCATCACGACGACGTTCGGATTCTCCGCGCTCGCCGGCGCCGCTGCACGCAAGGTATCGAGCAACAGATCCGGGTAATGCGCGACAGGCGCCACACGATTGCGGGCGAAGAGATCGGGGAAGAGCCGCATCATCATCTTGCGGTTTTCAAGCATGTACGACACGCCCGACGGCACGCGCAGATTGTCTTCGAGCACATAGAACTCACCCTGCCCCGCACGCACGATATCGATGCCCGCGATATGCGCATAGATATTTCGCGTCACATCGACACCGCGCATCTGCGGCCGATACTGCGCATTGCCGACGATCTGCGCCTCAGGAATGATGCCCGCGCGAATGATGTCCTGATCGTGATAGATGTCGTGAATAAAGCGGTTGAGTGCATTCACGCGCTGCCTGAGACCGCGTTCCAGCGCGCGCCATTCGTCTGCGGGAAAGATGCGCGGAATGACATCGAACGGAATCGTGCGTTCGGGAATGATGCCGGGGACATCGCTCGTTCCATAGACGGCGAAGGTAATGCCGACGCGCCGAAAGTTGAGATCCGCCTCCGCGCGCTTCAAGTCGATCTGCTGCTCGCTCTGCGCGCTGAGCCATTCCATGAATTCCCGGTAATGCGAGCGTGGATCGCCCACGCCCCGAAACGCCGACGCTGGCACTCCACGCGCTTCCAGGTCATTGCGCTCGAACATCTCGTTGAAGAATGCTTGCGTCATGGAGAGACTTCCATATCAAGTGCGGGCCGGGACCGCGATCCCCTGTCGTTTAATCATTCTGGTTGCACTCGCAATGATTCGAAGCGCCTAGCGACGCGGCATGCCCGACTCGTTTGCGCGCGAGCCGGCATTGCCTGTTTCTTTAGGCGACCTCTAAGCGCGATGCCTTCTCTCGGCGTGCATCGCTTGCGTGGGCAGCCCAGTGCCGAACCAACCACAGCAACATCAATGCCAAGCGAACAACGTCTTTATTCGCGAGGATTCGAACTGGAATGATTCAATTCATAGTGTTTTTGCACCAAAAAAGCGCGGCAATTTCGATGGCTGCACAGCAACATGCCGCACGACGGTGCGTCATTTGATAGTAAGCGTCGGCGCGCCGGTATGATAGGCGTCTGACCGCATTACTTCGAACGTCGATGAATACACCTACCGAAGCCGCACCCCGTCCCGCCTTGCGCGAACTCACTGCGCTCGAAGCGCGCGTGCTGGGCGTGCTCGTCGAGAAGCAGCAGACCGTGCCGGATACGTATCCGCTATCGCTGAATTCGCTTATCGCAGGCTGCAATCAGAAGACGGCGCGCTCGCCGGTCATGAACGTCAGCGAAGATGAAGTGCTGACGACGATCGACAGCCTCAAGCGTCTTTCGCTCGTGCTGGAGGGAAGCAGCAGCCGCGTGCCGCGTTTCGAGCACAACATCAACCGCGTGCTCGGCGTGCCGAGTCAATCGGTGGCGCTGCTCGCGACGCTCTTTCTGCGCGGCCCGCAAACCGCCGCAGAACTACGCGCCAACAGCGCGCGACTGCATGGCTTCGCGGATATATCGTCGGTGGAGAGCTTTCTCGACGAATTAGCCAACAACGATCCGCCGCGCGTGGTCAAGTTGCCGCGCACGCCGGGCGAACGCGAGAGCCGCTGGATGCATCTCTTGTGCGGCGCAGTGAGTTTTGCCGATGCGCCCGTTCGCGAAGCCGCCGCCAGCGAAACGTTTGCGCCTTCCGAATTCGAAGCATTGAAGGCCGAGCAGAAGCGCCTCGTGCATGAAGTCGCTCAATTGCGCGCCATGGTCGAACGCATGGCGAGTGAGTTGGGTATCACGCTCGATCAATCGTCGTCGCAATCATCGGAAATGTGAACGAGCCAATCAGTCCCGCCACGCTGGCGTTTCGTGATGACGGAACGCTGTATTCGCCGCGTCATGACGACATCTATCACAGCGCGGCGGGCGCGCTTGCGCAGGCGCGCCATGTGTTCCTGCAATGCAATGGCCTGCCTGAACGATGGCGCGGCAAAACGCGTTTCTCGATCATCGAGACCGGCTTTGGCCTGGGCATCAATTTTCTGGCGACATGGCTTGCATGGCGCGACGACACGAATCGGAGCGAGACACTCGAATTTCTGTCGGTCGAAAAGTATCCGTTTAACGCAGACGATTTGGAGCGTGCGCACGCAGCCATCATCGACGACGCCTCGATCATGCCGCTCGCCGACGAACTCGTCGCCGCGTGGCCCGCGCTTGCGCCGGGCATGCATCGTCTCATGTTCGATTCGGGCGCTGTCACATTGACGCTCGTTCTCGCCGATATCGACGATGCATTGCGTCAAGCCTCGGCTTTGAACGTGAACGCCGATGCGATCTATCTGGACGGATTCGCTCCCGCAAAGAATCCTGAAATGTGGGCGTCGGCGAACTTCGCGCTGCTTGCTCGCCTCAGCGCACCGGATGCGACGTTCGCAACGTACACGAGTTCAGGCGATGTCAAGCGCGCGCTCCTTCAAAACGGCTTCGAATATCGCAAGGTGCGCGGCTTCGGCGGCAAGCGCGCGATGCTTGTCGGCACGCGTGCGTCGCTCAGAGAAGAAAGTCTTTGCGACGCGCTAACATAAACGTACGCCCAAACTCACTCCTTTAACTGATGAACGATATCGTTTCGCTGAACGCAGTCGCACTGTCCAAAGCCATTCAGGCGCGCGACGTATCGTGCGTGGAAGTGATGCACGCGTATCTCGCACAAGTGGATCGCTTCAATCCGCAAGTCAATGCGATCGTCGCGATGCAAGACCGCGATGCGCTCGTGGCCATCGCGCGTCAACGCGACGAGCAGCTCGCGCGTGGAGAGCGTTCTGGACCGCTGCACGGATTTCCGCAAGCGCCCAAAGACATCTTGCCCGTTGCAGGCATGGTGACGACCAAAGGATCGCCCATCTTCGCAGGCGAAATCACGCAGACGGACGCCATTGTCTTCGAGCGGATGCGTCGCGCGGGAGCGGTTTTCATCGGACGCACGAACTCGCCGGAATTCGGACTGGGCGGCCACACCTATAACCCGGTCTATGGCACGACGCGCAATGCGTTCGACCCGTCGCGCTCCGCGGGCGGAAGCAGCGGAGGCGCGGCGGTTGCCGTCGCGCTGCGCATGCTGCCGTTCGCGGACGGATCGGACATGATGGGTTCGCTGCGCACGCCCGCTGCATTCAACAACGTCTTCGGCTTTCGCACGTCGCCGGGATGCGTGCCGTATGCGCCGAGCGACGATGTGTTCTTTCAGCAGTTCAGCGTCGTCGGTCCGATCGCGCGCACGATCGAAGACCTCGGCCTGCTGCTTTCGACTCAGGCGGGCTTCGATGCACGCGCGCCGCTTTCGCGCCGAAGCGATAGTCCCGCCGACTTCGCCCACGCGCTCGAACGCGATATGCGCGGGACGAGAATCGGATGGCTCGGCGATTTGGGCGGACATCTGGCGATGGAATCCGGACTGCTCGACACATGCTCATCCGCGTTGAGACACTTCGAAGCGGCGGGTTGCGTGGCCGAACCGGCCGAAGTGAATTTCGATCTCGACCGCTTGTGGCAAGCGTGGCTCGATCTGCGCAGCTTTTCGTTCGCGGGGAATAACGCGCCGCTCTATCGCGACGACGCCAAACGCGCGAAGCTCAAGCCCGAGGCGGTTTGGGAAATAGAGCGTGGCTTGCGGTTATCGGGTGAGGACGTGTCGCGCGCGGCACGGGACCGCTCGTCGTGGTATCAGGCATTGAACGCACTCTTTGGACGCTTCGACTTTCTCGTGATGCCCGCGACGCAAGTCTTTCCATTCGACGCAACGCTCGATTGGCCGCACGCAATCGGCGATCGTGCAATGGATACGTATCATCGCTGGATGGAAGCCGTCATCGCAGCGACGATGGCTTCATTGCCCGCGCTATGCGCGCCGGCCGGCTTCGGTGCGAATGGATTGCCGGCCGGTGTGCAGATCATAGGTCCGGCGCAAATGGATCTGGCAGTCCTGCAGATGGGACTGGCCTATGATCGCGCCAGCGGTTATTCACGCACGCGCAGCCCTTTGCTTTAAGCGCTTTTAAATAGCGCGCGATTGGCCGAGCAACTCACTCTATTCGCGCCTCGGCGTCCTGCTCGCCGGGCGCAAGCGCGAGTGCGAGAATCATCGCGCCGCTATTGAGCGGCACCGAACTGCCCACGCGTCTTGGGCGATACACCGGTTGCCCGCGCCGGATAGTCTGCCCGCTGAGCGCGCATACGCCGCGTTTGCGTGCGGTGCATAGTGCCCACACTTGCTCCGAGTAATTGAACGATGTCGGATCGTGCCACGATAAAGCGAGCGTCGATTCGCTCAGGCGCTCCAAAAGCCGGATATTGACGCAGCGCGCGTGCGCTTCGTCCGCACTGGCGTGCACGCCGCCGTCGAATGTACGCGTGAACGGCGCGGGCTTGTCGCTGGAATATGAGCCGCGGCTCGGACGGTCGTCGAGCATGGCGAGGGTACGGCTCCACGGGTCCATCAGCGATGGATGCTTCATGCTCCCTCCTGCCGATCGCAATGCGCGCCGCTTGCGCATTGCGTAATTGTTGGGAACTCGCGGAGCGGAAATGAACCGACCTATGCGCCCCGCTTCTTCAATTGACCGTTCTTAGAGTAGTACACCTGAGAAAGTCTCGTTTCGTTTTTCTTGACCGGGTTTTGTCGAAGCCATGCCGTCAGTGATTTGCAAAAAGCCGACGCAAGGCGATACACGAACGATCGTTCGATAAAAAAGGAAATATTTATCGCTAAACGAGTGCCCGCTTGCACACGTTGGAGACTGCAAGTCTAGTGCGCACAGTAGCTGATTTCTGACAAAATAAAACCGGCAAACCGGAAAACCCTCTGTCGAATCATGACAAGCAAGCTCTCCATCAATGCGACCATATCGGCGGACCGCGCTTCGGTCAGCTTCGTCGCTTTTTCCCGCGAAAGGGAAATTCAATGCAACATCACGCGCAAAGCGCTGGAGCAATGCTTCTGGGCGCCCGTCGGCGCAAGCGACGAGCGCCTCCTTAAAGCGTTAAGCGATGGCTACGAGCGCATCAGCGCCCGCGTCCACCGGAAGTTTCTGGCGCATCCGTCGAATTCAATTCATCTGGACGTCATCGACTTTGCTTCCTAGCGCGCCGCTTCTGTGGCCTTGCGCATCTTCGCCACGTCCTCGACCTTCACCGCGGGCATGCCGTTGTTCCATGAACCGCGAATGAACGTCACCACGTCGGCTATCTGCTGATCATTCAGCACGGGCGCATAACGCGGCATCGGATAAGGCGCGGGCACGCCCTGAATCACGAGATCTTCGGTGCCGTTCAGCGTCACGTTGATAAGCGACGACGCGTCCTTCTCCAGCACATTCGGATTGCCCGCGAGCGGCGCGAGCATCGGCGCGAAGCCACGGCCATCGATGCCATGGCAGTGCATGCAGAAAGCCGCATACACGCGTGCGCCCGAATCCGTCGCGGCGGGTCGCGTCAAAGCTACTTTGGTCGCTTTCGGATCATACGAATAAGGCGCATTGCCATTGCCGCCCGCCGCCGGGAGAGACTTCAAATAACGCGCCATCGCGGCGATATCGTTGTCGTTCAGCGCCTGCGTGCTGTTGTTGATGACGCTCGTCATCGAACCGAACGCCGTCGCATGAGCATTCGCACCGGTCTTCAGGAAGGTGGCGACTTCCTGTTCGGACCAGCGTCCGAGTCCCGTGTTGTGATCGCCGGTCAGATTGGAACCGAACCAGTTGTCCAGCACGCCGCCGGTCAGGAACGCACTGCCGCTTTCGTCGAACGCTTTCTCCTGAAATGCGATGCCACGCGGCGTATGACATGCGCCGCAATGTCCGAGCCCTTGCGTGAGATAAGCGCCGCGATTCCAGGCGACATCCTTGCCGGCCTTTTCCTTATAAACGCCTTTATCGAGGAAGACCGCGTTCCATATCTTGAGCGGCCAGCGCATGTTGAGCGGCCATTTCATGCCCGGTTCGCGATTCGCTTGCTTCACAGGCGTGACGCCATGCATGAAGTAAGCGTAAAGCGCGTGCATGTCGTCGTCGTTGATCTTTGCAAACGACGGATAAGGCATCGCCGGATAAAGATTGTGGCCGTCCTTCGCCACGCCTTCACGCAACGCGCGCACGAAATCCTCTTCGGTATAACGGCCGATGCCCGTATCCGGGTCCGGCGTGATGTTCGTCGTATAGATCGCGCCGAGTGGAGTCGTCATCGGCAAGCCGCCGGCCATGGGCTTGCCGCGTGGCGCAGTGTGGCAGGCAATGCAATCGCCCGCTTTGGCGAGATAAGCGCCGCGCGAGATGAGCGCATCGCTCGCGGCATCCGCGCGCGCCGCCAGTGGAAATGCCGCGAACGCAATGCTGGCCGCAAAAGCCGCTGCACCAAGAGGCTTGAACATGCTTTTCATGAGTGGGCTCCTCAGGCGCTGCGCAATTGATTGCCGACGGGTAATTGCCTTAGCCGCTTGCCCGTTGCCGCATGGATCGCATTGGTGATCGCAGGCGCAAGCGCCGCAGTACCCGGCTCGCCGATGCCGCCCGGCGCTTCCGTGCTCTTCACGATATGCACTTCGATAGGCGGCGTTTCGTCGATACGCAGCATGCGGTAATCGGTGAAGTTACTCTGCTCGACGCGGCCGTTCTTGATCGTGATCTCGCCGTAAAGCGCCGCCGTGATACCGAAGATGATGCCGCCCTGCACTTGCGCTTCGATCGTGCTGGGATTCACCACCATGCCGCAATCCACCGCGCACACTACCCTGTTCACTCTGACGCCGCCTTCCTTGTCGACCGTGACATCCGCGACCATCGAAAAGTAACTGCCGAACGCGTGCATGACCGATACGCCGCGCCCTTGCCCCTGCCCTTGAGGCACCGACTGCTTGCCCCACGCGGCCGCTTGCGTCGCGACATCGAGTACGTTGCGCGCACGCGGCGTCTTGCCTAACAGATCGCGCCGGTATTGAACCGGATCGATCTTGGCTTGCACGGCGAGTTCATCCATGAAACTCTCTACGACGAACGTCCCGCGCGTCGGGCCCACGCCGCGCCAGAATGCAGTCGGCACGTTGAGCGGTTCATGGCGCACGTAATCGATAACCTGATTCGGCAAGTCATAAGGCAGGTCCGACGCGACTTCGACCGCATCCGGATCGATGCCGTTCTTCACGGCAGGCGGCGCGAATCGCGAGAGAATAGACGACCCCACGATGCGATGCGTCCACGCAATCGGCTTGCCGTTCGCATCGAGCGCTGCCGAGAGCTTGTCGTAGTAATACGGGCGATACATGTCGTGCTGAATGTCTTCTTCGCGCGACCACGTTACTTTCACCGGCACGCCGAGTTGCTTGCCGATCTTGATCGCTTGCGTCGCCATGTCGACTTCGAGCCGTCTGCCGAAGCCGCCGCCCAGCAGATGGTTATGCACGACGATCTTCTCCGGCGGCAGTCCCGTTGCCTGCGCGCCGACGCCCTGAATACGCGTCGGCACTTGCGTGCCCAGCCATATGTCGCAACCGTCCGGGCGCACATGGACCGTGCAATTGATCGGTTCCATCGTCGCGTGCGCAAGGAAGGGCTGCTCATACACGGCATCGATGCGCGTTTTACCATTGGCGAAGCCCTTGCCGACATCGCCGTCATTGCGTGCCACCGCGCCCTGCTTTTCCGACGCCTTCGCCATTGCATCGACGATCAGCCGGGTCGATACGTTCGCGCCCGCGCCCTCGTTCCACTGAATGGCGAGCGCCGCCGCGCCGCGCTTCGCGGCCCATGTGTGATCGCCGATGACCGCCACGCCGTTATCGAACTTGACGACCTGACGCACGCCTGGAATTGTTTTGGTATGCGTATCATCGACGGATGCGAGTGTGCCGCCGAACACCGGGCAATTCACGATGGCCGCATAGACCATTCCGGGCAAGCGCACATCGAGGCCGAAGACGGCCGTGCCATCCACTTTCTCGGGCGAGTCCAGACGCCTGACAGGTTTCCCTACGATGCGAAAGTCCTTCGCGTCCTTGAGCTTGATGTCTTGCGGCACCGGCATTTTCGCGGCGGCCTGCGCAAGCTCGCCATAACTCGCGGTGCGATCGCCCGCAGCATGCAAGACCTTCCCGTTCTCCGCACGACACTCCGACGCATTGCATTGCCATTGCTGCGCGGCTGCCGCGATGAGCATCATGCGCGCAGCGGCGCCCGCCTTGCGCATCGGCTCCCATGCATAGCGAATGGACGTGGAGCCGCCCGTCAGTTGACCGCCAAGGAGCGGGTCCATGAAGAGCTTTTCGTTGGGCGGCGCGTGGTCGATCGTCACGCTGTCGAGCGGCACTTCGAGTTCTTCGGCAATGAGCATCGGCAACGCGGTATAGACGCCCTGGCCCATTTCCACCTTGGGCATGATCAGCACGACCTTGCCGCTCGTGTCGATCTGCACGAATGCATTCGGCGCGAAGACGCCCTCTTGCGGCGACTCGATACCATCGCCGCCAATGATCGACTTGCCTTTGGCCTGATCCTGGCTCGCGACCGGCATGCTGAAACCGAGCAAGAATCCGCCGCTTGCCGTGACGCCCGCCGTCAGTCCGAGCTTGAGGAATGAGCGGCGCGAGAAGCCCGCGCTCGCTGCGTGACGTCCCGCTTCGAGTAGTCCTCGCGACATCTCAAGCCTCCTTCGCCGCTTGCTTGATGGCCGCGCGAATGCGGTTATACGTGCCGCAGCGGCAGATGTTGCCGGCCATGGCGGCGTCGATGTCCGCATCGGTTGGCTGGGGGACGGTCGCGATCAACGCGGCCGCCGACATGACTTGTCCCGACTGGCAGTAGCCGCATTGCACGACATCGATCTGATTCCATGCGTCCTGCACTTTCTTGCCCGCGGGCGTGGCGCCGACGGCTTCGATGGTCGTGATCTTGCGATCGCCGATGGCCGCGACGGGCAGCACGCACGATCGCACGGCGACGCCATCGAGATGCACGGTGCATGCGCCGCATTGCGCGATGCCGCAGCCGAACTTGGTGCCGGTCAGCCCGACGATATCGCGCAGCACCCAGAGCAGCGGCATATCGGGCGGGGCATCGACGGTATGCGACTGGCCATTGATGGAAAGCGTGGTCATGAGCGGCTCCGGCTTGTGCGTTGAATTCAGCGCTGGAGTCGAGGCATGCCGCCTAGCGGGCGACACGTCATCGACGGGAATTTCGGCATTCTGCATTAACCGTTGAATTTCCGCCGATATGGAGTTGCCGGCCGAATGAAATCGTGCCGCTACTGTATTGGCTCTTGATAGCGCCTGATCCGGACGCCGTGAGCACGGATGGAAAAAAACGCGCCCTTCCTGCCTTTCGGGGTTCCGTGAAGGCAGAAAGGGCGCTGCGCTCGACTAGATGACTCACGCAACGGCGTCGGTCAATGTAATGGACCAGTTGCCATCCGCTTGTTTAACGGGCGTGGTGAGCGTCCAGTTAGCGGGAAAACCCAGGACATCGGTTAGAACGAGTTGGCCGTCCACCAGCTCCGAGGTGAGCGAACCCGTTCCCGCACCGACGAAATAGCCGTCAGTGTCCGTGGTTCCATAATCGATCGTACACACCTCGATACCTGACCCCTGGCCATCGCGGTTTCCATACAGCAAGCCAGTACTGTGATTGGCTACGTAAGTGTATCTTTCCTCTCTTTTGTTCGGGAAAAAGTCCGTATACGCGGGGTCGCTAATTTCGCAATTCAGCCAGACGATAAACCCAGCGCCTGCTGCCACGATAGCGTATGCAAGATAGTTCGATTCGCCGTACAGTGACGGCAAATCTGGCTGTTCCGGCTCGGTAAAAATAACTTGCCGAAAATCTGCGGGCCGGAAACGCGCGAGTTGATCGACCTGAGAAAAAAGTATTCCGGTTCTGAGGTTGGAGACTCTCATGGATTTAAAGCCCAGAAGCCTTCGTTGTACTGGATATATTCGTTCAGACCGTCAATTGGCGCGTACTGTGAAATGCCGTAATAGTACGTCTCGGGATACTGAAGCATCGTGATACCCGGGCGAGCCTGGCGAATATCGATTTTCCATTCGCCATCCGGCGTCTGCACGGGCCTGGATAAGACCCATCCAACCGGGAGCCCGGACACACCGTTGTAGAACACCTCGCCATTCTCGAAGTACAGGGAAATCGTCCCGGTGCCAGTCCAGTTGATCGTATTGTTCGTTTGATCGAAGGTGCCATAACGGATAGTGATGTCCGTGGAAACCGGCTGCGTCACGTCCACGAATCCCAGCGTCCCTTCCGGCAGAGCGGCGGCAGTGACACTGGTGAATTGCGTCGTGCTCTGCGGGACGGTCGATGTCGCCGCAAGGGCATCGGGGACAGTGACAGTGCCTTGCGACGAAGTGACCAAGCTGTCCAGTGAGATTTTGACGCGGGCAACGAGTTGAGCGACAACGGTAAGGGCCCTCAGCGGATGAGCTGCAAAACGGAACGTCGCGTCAAACGAGGACAACTCGTTTTCACTCGCTTCCTCGATGCGGTTGGTATAGACCTGTTGCGGATTGGTCGTATCCAGATCGCTGAAAGTGATCGTCAGTGGACCGTTAGTGCGGGAATACTGAATCCAGGATCCATCGGGATTCGAAAGCTGAACCATGTCGCCGTGGTGGGCGATCGTTTGAGTCCGCCCCGAGTAATTGACATCGTCGTAATATTTTATCCACGTCCGCGGCATAACGATAACCCGTTGAACTTGATTGTCAGGCATTTTAATGCTCCACAGTTTAACGACTAATTAAATCGCCTCATCGGCACTTCCATTTGAAGCGCTAACGGTATGAACACGGTTCATACAGGCCTAGTTAAACATGTGATTCTCGGCGGAAATTGATTCAGATCAAATCCGAATAAGCCGTCATGAAATTCAGCGCAGCGATTAATGTCCGAACACTGATAATGCGGCGGCAATTAATTGGGAAAGTTGCTTTTACGGAATAGAAAGCCGCAAGGCAATAAAAAAGCAATGAGTTGCGTTTTTGCGTGACACGGAAAAATACCTTCTATTGGATTTTCGATGCGATCGGTGCGGGCGCGTCGTCCGGCATTTCGGAGTCGATGAATTGCGAGCGCCGGTCATGCAAAGCCGCGATATGGGACATCCGGCTGTTCGGCATGTGGCCGTCGCCATTTCGAAGAGATGCGCCCTTGGCAACGCGATGGCACATGATGGCGGCGTCGATATCCGCGTCGGTTGGATGGGGTACGGTCGTGGTCTCGCGATCGCCGATGGCCGCGGCAGGCAGCGCACACGATCGCACCGCGATGCCGCAGCCGGACTTGGTACCGGCGCGGTCATAAGCGGCTCCGGCTTGTGCGTTGAATTGAGCAAGCGTGGAAGGCAATAAAAAACAGCGAAATATTATTCGCCATTGAATGGTGTGCGATTATCGAAGCAGGAGACGAATGCAGCGCGCAAGCAGGCTTTTCGCTCGAAGCGAGTCAAAACACAACTCCAGTTACTCAAATGCGCGGCGCATGGCTTCGCTCAATCGCCGCCGCTACCCGTCGCCATTTCGAAGAGATGCGCTCTTAGCAAGGCGGTCACATCGGCGCTTCGGTTGCTGAATTCGACACCCACCTGAACCGCGCCATCGACATGTCTGAGACTGCGCGCAATGCAGTTCATCACCACCGCATGCATCTTGCCGTCCGCGCGCAGCCGTAGCGCGAGCTTGAAGTGCTCGCCGACGTTGACGATGGCGTCCGGCGTACTCAGCGCAACGCCGCCGAGACTCACGTTCACGACAGTCACATCGAAGCCCGCGGCGATGCAGTCGTTGCGAATGAGCCGGCCCACGAGTTCCGTCGAAACGCGTACATGCCTGCGCACGATATGCGTCTGCACGATTTCCGGTTGCGCGATATACACGAGTTGCACCGGCGTCTCGCTTCGCCCGATGACCTTGCTGCGGAACATATGCACCTTGCGCCCGCGCAGCGCCTTGCAATCGACTTCCACGCCCGGCTCCAGTAACTCGTGTCCGTGCGATGCGGTGAGAAGCAGCGCCTGGCCCGCAATGGAGCCGACGTAATCGGTTTGCAAGGGACCGTGCTTGCGGCCGACGAGAGAGAGTTGCATCGCATCGATGAACTTCGGCAACACGCCCGTGCTCGCGGGCATGACGTTTTCGCTTGCCGGTGCTTCGTGCTTCGCGGTGGAGATGAGCACTTCGCCGGGTGCAGGCGCGTCCGCATGAGGCCGAATCGCAGTCGCAGGCGCGGCCTCGTCGCGGAAACCGCCTGCCGCGAGTATCTTGTCGCGCTGGCTCTCCGAACGAACGCAATAGCCTTGTGTAAGGAGCAGTTTTCCGTTGGCCGAATAGACAGCGAAAGGGAGCGGCGTGCCGATCTTCAATTCTTGTGCGGTGACTTTGACGAGGCTCATGGCGCAACTGAACGGTCGGTTTTAATGGCGTTACCGTACCGCACCGTTCGTCACGCTTAAGTGCGTGAGCGCGCATTCATCGGACGAAAGACGGTTGACGCTCTCTTTCGCACTCAAGCGCTGCTAATGGCGCAACTCCTCGGGACGCTTGCCGTCGTGCACGGAACAAAAGTACCGATCCAAAGCACGACAACAAGCATGCAAACGGTAATTTCCGCGAATACGCCGGCCACGCCGAAGTTACGCCCCTGCGAGACTGATAAGCCGCGCTGTTCACGCTGGAGCGCATCGACATTCGCGCTTGCGTAAGGCGAAAAAAAACCTCGCGGATGCATGAGCACACCGCGAGGCTTTGTCATTTGCAAGCGAAACTTACCCCGGCAAACGCTTCGTCGCGTCGACGCGATGCGCATCGTACGAAGGCGCGTTGTCGTCCGAGGGCAGCGACGAAGATTGCGCCGCCGACAGCACGGCCTCGACCGACGGCCCGATCGCGTCCGTGAAGGTCTTCGGATGCACGCCGATCGCGAGCACGAGCACCGCCATCGTGCCGAGCACGACGAACTCGCGTTTGCCGATGTCCTTGAGCATCGCGACGCGCTCGTTGGCAATCGCGCCGAAGATCACGCGCTTGTACATCCACAGCGTGTAAGCCGCGCTCAAGATGAGCGACAGCGCCGCGATCGCGCCGATCCAGAAGTTGAAGCGGATCGCGCCCATCAGCACCAGAAATTCGCCGACGAAGCCGGACGTGCCCGGCAAGCCGACGTTCGCCATCGAGAAGAGCATCGCGTAGGTGGCGAACTTCGGCATGGTGTTGACCACGCCGCCGTAGGCATCGATGGAGCCGTTCTGCGTGCGGTCGACGAGCACGCCGGTACACAGCAGCATCGCGCCCGACACCACGCCGTACGACAGCATCTGCACGACCGCGCCTTCGGTGCCCATGCGGTCGAACGTGAAGAGACCGAGCGTCACGAGACCCATGTGCGCGACCGCCGAGTACGCGAGCAGCTTGCGCATGTCGGTCTGCGCGAGTGCGACGAGGCTGCCGTAGATCACGGCGACGAGCGCCAGCGCGATCATCGCCGGGGCGAAGAAGTGCGATGCATCGGGCACGATCGGCAGCACATAGCGCAGCATGCCGTATCCGCCGATCTTCAACATGCCGAGCAGCACGGCCGCGCCGGTCGGACCTTCCGCATTGACGTCGGGCAGCCACGTATGCAGCGGCCACATCGGCACCTTCACCGAGAAAGCCGCCACCAGGCACACGAACACCACGAGTTGCGGCGCGAAGCCGATCTTCATGTTGCGCCATGCGTCGATGTCGAACGTATGCGACTGGCTCCACAGATAGATCAGCGCGGCGAGCATCGCGAGCGAGCCGAAGAGCGAAATGAAGAAGAAGCGCATTGCCGCGTAGACACGGCGCTCCGAACCCCACGTGCCGATCAGCAGATACAGCGGAATCAGCGTCGCCTCGAAGAAGACGAAGAACAGCATGCCGTCGAGCGCGAGAAACACGCCCTGCATGCACCCCGACAACACGAGGAACGCGCCGTAATACTGCGCGACCTGTTTCGTCACGCTGCGCCACGACGCGATGAACACGATCAGCGTCGTCACGGCGGTGAGCACGGAGAACCACAGCGAGATGCCGTCGACGCCCAGGTGGTAAGAAATGCCGAACTGCGGCAACCAGTCGATACGCTCGGCGAGCTGAACCGCATTCGACGACGCATCGAAGCGCGCGAGGAGCGGCACGACCGGCAGCAGCCCGAGCACCGCGCCGAAGAGCGCGGCCGCGCGCGCGAGCATGGCCGACGCGCTGAACGTGAACACGAAGATGCCCGACACCACTGGCATCCAGATGAGAAAGCTGAGTACTGACGGCAGGTGCATAGCTTGACGATTCGTGAAGCGCAAAACGCGTCCCGCACGTCGCCGGGAACGCCGGATGACATGCTGAAACCGCGAGGTTGACGATGAGGTAACGAGCGGAACGGTTGCGCGAGTGTTCCGAAACCCGGAGCGCAACCAAAATGAAAGGCGCGTACTTCTAGGGTTAACGAGAATAACTCAAAGAAAAACTTTTCGGGGAATTGGCGACGATCAAGTTCATTGCGTGTGGCGCGGTTGACAATTTCGAATCGACCGTTTCCGGTGTCATCGACAGGTCACCGATCGTTCGCTCTCTCCGTGCTTGCCCTGATTTGCCCGGAGCGCCCCGCCACTTAGCCTAGTGGAAAGAGACAAGCAGGGAGACAAGAATGAGAAAGCTGTTCAACGCCGCCGTCTTCGCGATCGTCGCTTATCTCGTGGCCGATCGCGCCATGCTGCACGCACAGGCGCGCGACGTCGACGCTCCGTCGTGCGTGCGCGGCGCCGAGCATGTCCGGCTCGACGCGCTCGGTAAAGGGTTCAGCGAGGCCGCCGCGGGCAGTCAGGGCGACGCGTTCAGATCGCAATGTCTGGTGATGGGCGGCCAACGCGCCGCCGAATGGCAAGCGATGCGCTGACCGCCCCGCCGTTCTAGAACTTCTCTTCGTCCGGCATCGGCCCGCGCGTCGGTCCGGGCGGCGGCGAGAGCTTCACGACGCGTCCCGTGCGCGCCGATTCGTAGATCGCCTCGATGATCCGCTGATCCTGCAGGCCTTCCTCGCCGGGCGTATGCGGCGTCCGGTTGCGCACGACGCACAGCGCCATGTGATCGATCTCGCGCGCGAACTGATCGACCGGATCGATGGTGATCTCCGTCGCGGCGTTCTTCTCCTCCACGAGCATGCCCTTGCGCAGCCGCAGCCCGTTGTATCCGAACGCGGGATTCATCTCCGCCCACGCCTTCGCACCCTGCACGCGGAAAAAGCGCGATTCGTGGTTCCCGTAGCTCGACGCGCACGTGGCCGTCGCGCCGCTCGGAAAGCGCAGGATGAAATGCACGCTCTGCTCCACTTCGCGAAAGCGCGGATCCGACGCCGGCTGCATGACGGTGCCGATGATCTCCGTCGGCTCCTCGTCGAGCAGAAAACGCGCGGCGTTGATGCAATAGACACCGACGTCCGGCAGCGGCCCGCCGCCCGCGAGCGCGCGCTTCAGACGCCACTGGCCGGGATCGCCCGCATTCTGCGAATTTCCGGCGATGAACTCCGTCACCGGCCCGAGTTGCTTCTCCTTGATCCACTTCGCGACGAGACGGTCCATCGGCTCGTACTGGCTGCGGTACGCGATCATCAGCAGGCGGTTCGCGTTACGGCACGCGTCGATCATGCGCTGGCAGTCGGCGACGCTCGTCGCCATCGGCTTCTCGCAGAGCACGTGCTTGCCGATCTTCGCGGCGCGCTCCGTGTATTCGCGGTGCATGCTGTTCGGCAGCACGATATACACGACCTGCACGTCGCGATTGCCGGCGAGACGCTCGAAGCTGTCGTAGCCGTAGACCGCGTCCTCTGAAAGACCGTATTGCCGCGCGACCTTGTGCGCCTTGTCGGCGTCGCCGCTCACGAGCGCGGCGAGCTTCGCATATTTCGACGATGCGAGCGCCGGCAAGATCTGATTCATCGTGAGCCGTCCGATGCCGACGACCGCGAAGCCCACGCGCTCGTCGGTGCGCGCGCGCGGATCGGGCGTCTCTTCCTGCTGCTCGGTCTCGGTATCGGCGATGGGCGAAAGCTTGACGGCGTTGGCATCGCCGGGCGTGCCTTGCGCGGCCTGCGCCACGCGCGCCGTGCCGACGCCGCCCGCGATCAGCGCAGCCGCGACGCCGGTTCCGGTGCGCTGAAGGAAGCGGCGGCGCGGCGTTTCGGAGTGAAGTGCAGCGTCGTCGCTGTCGTCGTCGTGAGGGGAATTCGTCGGCATGGGAAGAGACCGGTGATGGTGGATGAGTGCTTCGCTCGAACACGCGTTTCGAGCAAGCCACGTTCCGTTACATCACGATTTCAGCCGGCGCTTTTCACCGCCTTGTACAAAAGAAGGACAGCTTCGTCAACGTACATGAGTTGCGATGAGCGCTGCATCGCAAGGCATCAGCGCCTCGACGAACGCATCGGCGGACATAGGCCGCCCCAGCAGGAAGCCTTGCAACATGTCGCAGCCCACATCGGTCAGATACTTGCGTTGCTGATGCGTCTCCACGCCTTCCGCGACGATCCGAAGGTTGAGCGTCCTGCCGAGCGCGACGACCGCCGAAACGATCGCAGCGTCCTCGGTGCCGTGCGACAGTTGACGCACGAAAGCGCGATCGATCTTCAGCTCCGTCGCGGGCAGGCGTTTCAGATAGAGCAAGCTGGAATAGCCGGTGCCGAAATCGTCGATGGCGATCTGCACGCCGGTATGCCGGAGTTGCCTCAGCACCGTCAGGCTGACATCGACATCGCGCATCGCGGTGGTTTCCGTCACTTCGAGGATCAGGCAATGCGCGGGCAAGTCGTGCCGGTGCAGCACGTCCTGCACGGCTTTCACGAGACCGTCGTCGACGAACTGCAGCGGCGACAGGTTCACCGCGATGCTCCAGCCGGTGCGTCCCATGCGATGCCAGAGCTTCAGTTGCCGGCAGCTTTCGTCGAGCACCCACATGCCGATCGACACGATGAGCCCGGTCTTTTCCGCAAGCGGAATGAAGCGGTCGGGCGACAAGAGCCCGCGCACCGGATGCTTCCAGCGCAGCAGCGCTTCGGCTCCGACGGCCTCGCCGCTCGCCGCGCCGAACTTCGGCTGGTAATGCAGCACCATTTCGCCCGCCGCGACCGCGGAACGCAATTCATGCGCGAGCTGCATCTGCTCGTACACGTCCGCCTGCATCGACGGCTCGAAGAAGCAGCAGCTTCCACTGCCGAGCGCCTTCGCGTGATACATCGCCGCATCCGCGTTGCTCAGCAATTCCTGTTGGTCCGCGCCGTTGTCCGGATAAATGGCGATGCCGATGCTCAACGAAATGTGGACAGCGTGCGTTTCGACTTCGAACGGCGCTTCGATTGCACGCGTCAGCGCCTGCGCGACGTCGGCGGCGGCCGTCGCGTCTTCGACGTTGGACAGCAGCACGAACTCGTCGCCGCCCACGCGGGCGATCGTGTCGTGCGACGGCAGCGCGGCGCGAAGACGTCGCGACACTTCGACGAGCAGCTTGTCCCCGACGTGGTGCCCGAGCGCGTCGTTGACGGCCTTGAAGCTGTCGAGGTCCATGAACATCAGCGTGAAACGACGCTTCGAATGACGCGCGCCGCGAACCAGTTGCGCGAGCCGGTCTTCGAGCAGCACGCGGTTCGGCAAGCCGGTCAGACTGTCGTGCAGCGCGAGATACGCAAGCTCCTTGTTCGCCTCCGCGAGCGACGCGGCGAGCACCGCCGTGCGCGCTTCCATCCGCAGATCGAGCACGGAAATGATGAGCGCGATGGCGATCACCGCGAGCGTCACGACGATCACCACCAGCGCGAGCCACGAGGAATTCGCGCCGTCGCGGGCGGCATCGCAGATGCTGCCTGCAGGAAAATGCGCGGCGGCCATGCCCGTGTAATGCATGCCGACGATGGCGACGCCCATCACCAGCGACGCGACTGCCCGCAACAGGAAGCGTCCCGCCGAGCGCTGCCGCAAGCGGAAGGCGATCCACAACGCCGCGCCCGACGCCACGATGGCAATGGTCACGGACAGCGCGACGAGCGTCGCGTCATAGTCGATGCCCGGCCGCATGCGCATGGCCGCCATGCCGGTGTAGTGCATGCCCGCGATGGCCGGTCCCATCAGCAACGCGCCGACGACGAGGCGGGGCATGGGCAGCGTGTTCTGGCAGACGAGCCACAGCGCGAACATGGACGCCGCCACCGCGATGAGCAGCGACAACGACGTGATGGCCGGGTCATAGCCGAGCGCGATCGGCAGATTGAATGCGAGCATGCCGACGAAGTGCATCGACCAGATGCCGAGCCCCATCGCGCATCCGCCGCCGATCATCCACCAGCGCGCCGTGCGTCCTTCGGCGAGTGCAATGCGCCCGGCCATGTCGAGCGCGGTGTAGGCGGCCAGGATCGCGACGAGAAGCGAGCAAACGACCAACAGCGGGTTATAGGTATTCGCGAGCATCGGCCATTATTGTTGTCATCGCTCTTATTGAAACGTCGGGCGCGCGTTCCGGCACCGATTCACCGGTGCGCGCTTTTCTGGCAAGTAATGTGGAACCAAGTATGTTGCGAAGAATCGGACAGCGCAATTGAAAACGTACGCGCTGAAGGCTTTTCGAGCGCACGCTCGAATCCGCAGCGGTCCGGTGCGGTTCATCTTACTTGAGCATTGGCCCGCTAACGGCTTGAATGGAGGTAAGACCGTCCGTGTCGCAATGTGTCCTTCTTTGATCGGGCTTCCGTCATGATCTTTCGCCAGCTTTTCGATGCCGCGTCATCGACCTACACCTACTTACTCGGCGATAGCGGCGCGGCGCTGCTGATCGATCCCGTCTACGAGCAAGCGCCGCGCGACCTCGCGCTTCTGGAAGAACTCGGTCTGCGCCTGCAGGCGACGCTCGATACGCATGTTCACGCCGATCACGTCACCGGCGCGTGGCGCTTGCGAAGGCAGAGCGGCAGTGCGATCGCGCTCGCCGCCGCCGCGGGCGCCGAGGGCGTGGACCGGCCGCTTGCGCACGGCGAGCGCATCGGCTTCGGAAGCCGCCATCTGACGGTGCGCGCCACGCCCGGTCACACGAACGGCTGCCTGACCTACGTGCTCGACGATCAGCGCATGGCCTTCACCGGCGACAGTCTTCTGATTCGCGGCTGCGGCCGCACCGACTTTCAGCAGGGCAGCGCCCGTCAGTTATTCGCTTCCGTGCGCGAGCAGATCCTGACGTTGCCCGACGACTGCCTGCTGTATCCGGCGCACGATTATCGCGGGATCACGGTGACGAGCGTCGCGGAAGAGCGGCGTTTCAATCCGCGCCTGGGCGGCGATGTGGACATCGGCGATTTCGTGGGGAACATGAGCAATCTGAATCTGCCGCATCCGAAGCATATGGCCGTGGCGGTACCCGCGAACCTGCGCTGCGGACAGCCCGAAGGCGACGCCCCCGCCGACGACACGCCCGCCTGGGCTCCGCTGACGTTGCGTTTCAGCGGCGTATGGGAGATCGAACCGATGGCGCTGCTGGAGCGTGAAGGCGCGGTGCAGATCGTCGATGTTCGCGAGGCCGCGGAATTCATCGATCCGCTGGGGCATTTGCCGCACGCGAAGCTGGTGCCGCTCTCGCAGTTGACGAGCCGGCTCGACGAACTGGATCGCGAGCGGCCGGTGGTGGCGGTGTGCCGCTCCGGCGTGCGTTCCGCTCAGGCCAGCGTGTTGCTGGCCAAGGCGGGTTTCGGCAAGGTGGCCAATCTTGCAGGCGGCATGCTGCGGTGGAAGGCCGAGGAGCTTCCGGTGGCGGCGGATAGCAATCGAGCGTGAGCCGCTTCGCTACGCCGCCTCTTCCGTCGCCCGATGCCCCGCCGGAATGCCGAGCCCGAGATGACTGCGCAGCGTATCGCCCGCATAGGCGCGCCGAAAGATGCCGCGCCGCTGAAGAATCGGCACGACGCCTTCCGTGAAGGCTTCGAGTCCATCGGGCAACACGTCGGGCATGAGGTTGAAGCCATCGGCGGCGCCGTGTTCGAACCAGTGCGCGATGTCGTCGGCAATCTGTTCCGGCGTCCCCACGATCACGCGATGCCCGCTGCCGCCCGCGAGCGCACGCACGAGTTCGCGCACGGTGTAGCCATGCGTGCGCGCCTGCGCGAGCGTCGCGTTGAAGAACGTGTGATTGCCGTTGCCGTTGTTGGGCAGCGGCAGATCGTCGGGCAAACGCTTGTCGAGCGAAAGCGAATCCACCGGCACGCCCAGCGTTCCCGCGATCCGGTTCAGGCTGTAGCGCCACGGAATCAGATCGACGAGTTCGTCGCGGCGGCGCAGCGCTTCGGCCTCCGTCGAACCGATGATCGTGGTCAGCCCCGCCAGCACCTTCACCGCGTTCGGGCCGCGTCCGTAGCGCGTCGCGCGTGCGTTGAGGTCTTCGCGATACGCTCGCGATTCATCGAACGACTGCGAAGCCGAGAACACCGCTTCCGCATGACGCGCGGCGAGATCGCGTCCGTCGCCGGATGCGCCCGCCTGCACGAGCACCGGATGCCCCTGCGCCGAGCGCGGCAGATTGAGTGCGCCCTGCACGCCGAAGAAGCGTCCGCGATGCGCGGCCGGATGCAGCTTGCCGAGATCGACGAAGCGCCCGCTCGCCTTGTCCGCGATGAACGCATCGTCTTCCCAGCTGTTCCATAGCGACTTCACGAGCGACGCGAACTCGTCGGCGCGCGCGTAGCGTTGCGCGTGATCCGGCACGGCGTCCAGCCCGAAGTTGCGCGCGGATGACAAATCCGCCGTCGTCACGATGTTCCATCCCGCGCGCCCTTTGCTGATGAGATCGAGCGTCGCGAAACGCCGCGCGATGTTGTACGGCTCGTTATAGCTCGTCGATGCTGTCGCGATCAGCCCGATATGCGTCGTCGCGGCGGCGACGCTTGTGAGCAGCATCGTCGGTTCGAGCGCGGTGATCGGGCGCATGTCGAGCTGATCGGAAATCGCGGCGTTATCGGCGAGAAAGATCGCGTCGAGACACGCGCGCTCCGCGATCCGCGCGAGCTTCACGTAATGGTTCACATCGAGGAACGCGCGCGGATCGGCATTCGGCACGCGCCACGCGGACGGCACGAAGCCCGAATGCAGCGCGTTGATGTTGAGATGCAACTGGCGCGGGAAATCGCCGCTCATGGCATGACACTCCGGTTCGATGTTGGTTGCACGCGTCAGAACACGCGCCCTTCGGTAAGATGCGTGGTCACGCCGTTCAGCTCGTAATCGCCGATGACGCGCGACTTGTGCAGCAGCGGGTTGTGGCTGAAGATCGTGCGCAGGTTGCGCCAGTGACGGTCGAAGTTATGCGCGCGCGCCGTCGCCGATGCGCCGCCCGCTTCGAACATGCGCTCCGCCGTATGCAGCGCGAGCTTGCTCACGACGAGCTGCGTGCGCGCGGTGGCGAGCGCGCCTTCGAGCACGAGCGCATCGGCGTCGGCGCTGCCGTTGCGGATCGCGCGCGAAGAGCGGTCGAGCACGCGCGCGTTCTCTCGCACGAGGGCATCGATCGCATAACTGTGCGACGAAAGCTCGCCGATGACCTGCTGAATGAAGCCATCCTCACGCGCGGACGGCGCGGGACTATGCAGCGCGGGACGGCCATGACGCAGCACATAGCGCTTCGCATCCGCGACGACGTTGCGCACGACGCCCGCCGCGACCGCCACCAGATGCAACTGCCGCAACGCGCCGCCGTGCCGGCCCGCGAGCGTCGTGAGCGTGCGCGGCGCGACTTCGTCCGCATGCACGATCAGGTCGTCGAACACGAGACTCCCGCTCGCGGTCATGCGCTGCCCCATGCCGTCCCAGTCGTCGAGCACGTTGAGTCCCTCGCGTTGCGTCGGCACGACCGCGACCACCGGTTCGCCGTTTTCGTCCTGCACGTTGAGGCGCGCATAGTCGGAAAAGGCGGTGCCCGTCGCATAGTATTTGCGGCCGGTGAGACGATAGTGGTCGCCATCGCGCTTCAGTTGCGTCGTGATTTCGCCGGGCCGCGACGTGCCCGCTTCCGTCGATGCGCCACCGAAGATCGCGCCTTGCGACACGCGTTCGATCTGCAGTTCGTTGAACGGCGTGCGCGGCGAAAGCAGCAGCGCTTCGGTCTGGTCGAAGTGAATGCGCAACGCATGCGCGACGTTGCTTTCATGCGCGGCGAGCGTCGATATCACATGAAAGACGTCTTCGAGCGAGCCGCCCAGGCCGCCCCATTCGACGGGCAAGCGCAGCTTGCCGAGTCCGGATTCGCGAAAGCGCGCGAACGCTTCGAATGGCAGCTCGCGACGCGCTTCGCGTGCGGCCGCGTCTTCGCCGATGGCGGCGGCGAGCGCGGGCAACGCATCGAGTGCGTGTTGCAAAGCCGAATGGGTGTGATGGTCCGACATCGGGTGTCCTCGTGATTGAATGGTTTAGGCGGCGTGCGCGTCGAACCGGTTGGCGGGAATCGCATCGAGCAGCGCGCGCGTGTACGCGTGTCGCGGCGTGCGCCAGATGTCGCGGTGATCGCCGCTCTCGACGATCTTGCCGCCGTGCATCACATGCACGCGATCCGCGATATAGCGCACGACCGAAAGATCGTGCGAGATGAAGAGATACGCGAGGCCGAGATCGCGCTTCAGTTCGACGAGCAGGTTGAGAATCTGCTTCTGAATCGACACATCGAGCGCGGACACGGGTTCATCGCAGATCAGGAGCGCAGGCTCCAGGATCAACGCGCGCGCAATGCCGATGCGCTGGCGCTGCCCACCCGAAAACTCGTGCGGAAAGCGCTGCAATGCGGCGCTCGGCAAGCCCACGCAATCGAGCATGGCGGCGGCGCGTGTGCGTCGCGTGTGCGCATTGCCGATACCGTTCACGGCAAGCACGGTTTCGAGAATTTCGCCGACGCTGCGCCGTGGATTGAGCGATGCATAGGGATCCTGAAAGACCATTTGCACATGACGCCGCAACGGTCGCAATGCGAGTTCGGTAAGCGGCGCAATGTCCTCGCCATTCAACTGAATGGATCCGCTCGCGGCAGGCACGAGACGCATGACCGCTTTCGAAAGCGTGGACTTGCCGCATCCGGATTCACCGACGAGGCCGACCGTTTCGCCACGCGCGATATCGAACGACACGCCATCGACGGCGGTAAGCGCGCCCTTGCCTCGCCGATGCGCGTATTCCACGCGAAGATCCTCTACCGAAAGCAATGGCGCCGCGCTCGCATCGCGCGCGATGATGCGTGGCGCAAGCGGTATCACGTTGAACGTCGCTGCGCCTTCATCGCTGGATGCGTGGCGAATCTCGGGCAGCTTCCATTCGCGATAGTGCAGGTCCGTCGCCACGTTAAGCGACGTGCCGAGCAAGCCGCGCGTGTACGCATGCTGCGGCTCGGTGAAGAGTTGCGCGACGGGCGCTTCTTCCACCATCACGCCCGCGAGCATGACCGCGACGCGATCCGCATGCTCCGCGACCACGCCGAGATCGTGCGTGATGAGCAAGAGCGACATCGACAGTTCGCGCTTCAGTTGATCGAGGAGATCGAGAATGCGCGCCTGGATGGTGACGTCGAGCGCGGTCGTGGGTTCGTCGGCGATCAGGAGACGCGGACGGCACGCAGCCGCCATCGCGATCATCACGCGCTGACGCTGGCCGCCCGACAGCTCATGCGGATAATCGCCCACACGCCGATGCGGCTCCGGAATATGCACGAGATCGAGCAGTTCGACGGCGCGCTTCCTCGCTGCGTCTTTCGAAAGCGATTCATGCTGACGCAACGTCTCGACAATCTGCGCGCCCACGGGCAACACCGGATTGAGCGATGTCATCGGCTCCTGAAAGATCATCGATATCTGACTGCCGCGCAATGCGCGCATCTCGCGCGGTGCGAGCGTCAACAGGTCGCGTCCGTCGAAACGCACGCTGCCGCTCACGCGTCCCGGCTCGGGCAAGAGACGCATCAGTGAAAGCGCCGTCGCCGATTTGCCGCAGCCGGATTCGCCGACGAGCGCAAGCGTTTCGCCTTGCGCGATATCGAAATCGATGCCCCGCACCGCGCGATGCGCGCCGAAACTCACGCGCAGGTCGCGCACTTCAAGAAGATTGGCCACGTCGATATCCGGTCATTCAGTTACGTTCCCGCAAGCGCGGATTGAGTGCGTCGTTGAGGCCGTCGCCGAGCAGGTTCAGCGCAAGCACGGCGAGCACGATGGCCGCGCCGGGAATCGCGGTCAGATACCACGCGGTGCGCAAGGCATCGCGGCCCGCGCCGATCATGCCGCCCCACGTGACCACGTTCGGATCGCCCATGCCGAGAAACGAGAGCGACGATTCGATGAGGATCGCGCTCGCCACCATCACCGAGGCCGTGACGATCACCGGCGGCAATGCGTTCGGCAGGATCTCGCCGAAGATGATGCGTGCGCTGGAAAAGCCCTGACTGCGCGCGGCGAGCACGAAATCCGCCTGGCGCAACGTGCGGAATTCGGCACGCACGATGCGCGCAACCGTCGGCCACGATGCAATGCCGATGGCGAGCGCGATGATCGTCACGCTCGGCCGCCCTATCGCGACGATGACGATCACGAGCAGAAACGAAGGCACCGTCTGGAAGATTTCGGTGATGCGCACGAGCACGTCGTCGAGCACGCCGCCGAAGTAGCCGCCGATCGCGCCGACGAGCGTGCCGATGAGCAGGCCGATCGCCGCCGCCGATGCGCCGATCAACAGCGACACGCGCGTGCCATGCGCGACGCCCGCGGCGACATCGCGTCCGAGCGAGTCCGTGCCGAGCGGATACAACGGATCGGCGCCGGGCCATTCGAAAGGCGCGGCGGCCATGTCGAGCGGATCGCCGGGAAAGAAATGCGGCGCGCTCAACGCGAGCACGACGAACGCAGTCAGAAGGATCATGCCGGCGAGCGCGGAAGGATTGCGCAACAACGCACGCCATACGCCGCGCGGAGCACGCGCGCTGTGCACGTCCCGCGCGCGGCGCGCGCCGAACAGAGCGCCCGCGAGCTGATTGCGCCATGCGGAGCCGTCGCGAGGCGAAGATGCGAGTTCAGTGGAATCGGTAGACATCGGTTGTTCGAAGAGAGTCAGACGATGCGCGGATCGAGCCACGCCTGGAACAGATCGACGAGCACGTTCGCGACGATCACGAGAAACGACGAAAGCAGCAGCACGCCGAGCAACACGCTGAAGTCGCGTGCCATGACCGCATCGAGCGCGAGCCGCCCGAGACCGGGCCAACTGAACACGGTCTCCGTCACGGCCGCGCCGCCAAGCAGCGTGCCGAAGTGAATGCCGATCATCGTCGTGAGCGGCATCAACGCGTTGCGCAACACGTGTCGCACCGACACGCGCAACGGATGCAGCCCCTTCGCATGCGCGGTGCGCACGAAGTCCTGACGCTGCACTTCGAGCATCGCGGCGCGCGTGAGGCGCGCGTAGATCGCGACGAAGAATGTCGAAAGCGTCGCGGCGGGCAACAGCAGGTGCTTCGCGACATCGACGACATGCGCCACGCCATGAAGCCCTGCGCCGACGGTCAGGTCGCCACCGCTCGGCAGCCAGCCGAGCCGCACGGAGAACAGCACGATGGCAAGCAGGCCGATCCAGAATCCCGGCGTCGAATACAAGAGCAGCGCGAGCACGGACAACACGCGATCGGGCCACTTGCCCTCCCAGTGCGCCATGATCGCGCCGAGCGCGATGCCCGCGACAATCGCCATGCCGAGCGCCGCGCCCATCAGCAAGAGCGTGTTCGGCAGACGCGAAAGAATCAGTTGCATGACGCTCGCGTCATAACGCGGCGAATAGCCGAGACTGCCGTGCGCGAGATGCAACAGATACGAGCCCAGTTGATGCAGCACCGGCTGATCGAGACCGAACTTCGCGCGTAACGCCTGAAGTGTTTCCGCGGTCGCCGCGCCCGACTCTCCGGCGATGACATCGGCTGCATCGCCGGGCATCAGCTTGAGCAGGAAGAAGTTGAGGATCACGATGGCGAGCATCGCGGGCAGCGCCTGCCATGCGGTGCGGCGTGCGATCGCGCGAAAGCGCGTGCGTCGGTTCATGATGCGTGTCCTTACGCGCTCAGCCACACGTTGGCGAGATTGCCTTCGAGGCCTTGCGCCGACACCGTATGGTCATGCACGCGACGATTCGCGAGCGTGATCATGCGCGGCGCGATCAGGTTCAGGATGGGCAGATCGCGATACACGATCTGCTGAAACTGCTGATAGAGCGCCACGCGTTTTGCTTCGTCCGTTTCGACCGATGCCGATTCGAGCAACGCATCCACTTGCGGATTGCTGTAATGCGGCGCATTGGAGAACGGCACGCCGGGGCGAATGTTCTTCGACCAGTAAAGCCGCTGCACGCCCACGCTCGGATCAAACAGCGTGTTCACGCCGATGCTCGTGAAGTCGAATTGCCGGTCCGCATACACGCGCTTGAGAAACGACGGCAAGTCCTGCGAGCGCACGGTCACGTCGATGCCTACACGCGCGAGCGCGGACTTCACATAGTCCGCCTGCCGCCGATGCGTGTCGCCATAGGGCAAGTAGTCATGCGTGAGCGTGAAGCGCGGGCCGCCGTTCTTGCGCGGGTAACCTGCCGCGTCGAGCAGCTTCTCGGCGGTGCCGGTATCGAAGGCATAGGGCGTGAGCTTGGCATCGTGATAGGGCGATGCGGGCGTGATCGGCGTCGGCGACAAGTCCGCATAGCCGTATGCAATCGTCTTCTGCACGACCTGCGGATTGACGGCATGCGCAATCGCCTGACGCACGCGCAAGTCTTTCAGGATCGGATGATCGAGATTGAAGTCGATCTCGCCTTGCGGCTGCAAGAAACGATAGCCGCGCGTTTCCACCGCGAGCTGCGGCAATTGCGTGAGGCGCGGCAGGTCCGACAAGGGCACGGGATTTTCGCCGCCCAGATCGAGCGAACCGGTTTCAAACGCGGCCGAACGCGCGGCGGCATCGGGAATCACTTTCAGGACCAGCGAATCGATATAGGGCTTGCCCGCGTCCCAGTAATCCGGATTGCGCTCATACACGATGTTCGCGCCGCGCGTCCACGACTTGAAGCGAAACGGCCCCGTGCCGATGGGCGCATTGTTGTGCGGGTTCGCGAGCGGATCGCCGGTTGCATAGAGATGCTTCGGCACGATAGGCGACTCGCCCGCCGACAGCGCCTTCAGAAGATACGGCGCGGGCTTCGACAGCTCGATGATCGCGGTGCGCGCATCGGGCGTGGTGACGCGCGTTACGTTGGCGAACGTGCTGCGGCCACGCGGATGAATGGACTTCAGGAGATCGATCGAGAACGCGACATCCGCCGACGTGAACGGCTGGCCGTCGTGCCATTTAACGTTCTCACGCAGCGTGAACGTGTACTTGAGGCCATCCGGGCTGACGTTCCATGCCGTCGCGAGCTGCGGCTTGGGCTTGAGATCGAAGTCATAGGCGAGCAGACCTTCGATGACTTTCGAGCTTGCGACGAGCGCCGGTCCCGTCGTCTGAAAGATGGAAACGAGCACGGGCGGTTCGGGGTTGATGAGCATGTTGAGCGTGCCGCCGCGCTTCGGGGGCGCGCCCGGGTTCTGTGCGAATGCCAGTGATGACAGGCCCGTCGATGCGATAGCCGCGCCGGATGAAATCAGAAAATCACGTCGATTGAAGCCTGCCATGTAATGCCGTTCCTTTGCGTGTCGTTGGATGTCCGTCGTGCCGTTGCGTGTGTGCGGGGCTTACTGCGTCCGCAGCGCCCACGGTAAAGCGGATCGGCTTGCAAAGGAACCAATGCATATGCATAACGAAAGCGGGTTTCGTCGAATAAGCTAGTGATGGTCTTTCATGTGCACCGGCGCGATGCACGCTCGTGACGTCATGCAAGCGCGAGCACGAAGTCGAATCGGGCGGTCTTGCTCACGCCATCGCCGTTGATCGTCATCAGGAGCCGTCGATCGAACAAAAAGTCGCGCGCATTGCGCTCTTCGTGCGGAAAGTACAGTTGCGTGGTGAGCACGCGTCCGTTGGGCGGCTGCACGTTCACGTGAAAGTGCCGCGTGCGGCCCGGATACAGCCCCGGCACGATGGTCTCCAGCCGATACCGTCCCTCGCTGTCGGCGAACTGATGCCCGCGCAAGCGAAAGCCATCGATGTCGTATTCACCGGCGTCATCGGCATGCCAGAAATCGAGCAGCGCGCCGGACACGGGCGTGCATCGCGATGACCATACGCGTCCGCTCAGAACGATCTTCGTGCCTCGCATGCCCGGCGCAAGCAGCGATGTCCGTTGTGGAGAATGCGGAAGAAAGAACGGGCCGGCGGTTTGGGGGCGGGTCGGCTCGTGCTCGTCGTTGCAGGCGGGGGTCGCGGTGAGTTCATCGGCTCGTGCATGACCTGCGCGACCCAGCGCGATCAGCAAGCACGCAGACGGCACGACGCGCGACCTGCGCAGAAAATCGCGGCGTCCGAGGTTCGTTGTTCGTGTCGGCATCGCATACGCTCCTTCACGCGACTTCACGCGACCTGCTCACCACGCCATATCTGGCACTGCTGACGCACCAGTTCATGCAACGAACGATGCGCGCCATAAACGCGGCGTTGCCAGGCGGCATCGCTCACGCCGTCGGTGACCGTGCGCCTGATCTGATCGATGCCTTCCTCCGCGCCGAGCGCTTGCGCGTGTGGTGCGATGGCTGCGAGCGTCGCGAGAATGTCGTTTCTGAGCGGGCCGCGCTGCCCGGTCTCGGGATTCACGCATGCGCCATCGAGACCGAATCGGCATGCATTGAACCGGTTCGTTCGATACACCTCGTAGTCGCGGTCACTGAGACGCAAGGGCCTGTCGACCAGCAGATAGCGCGAAAGCGCCTGAATATAGGCGGCAATCGCAGCGGCCCATTCGACGCGAAGCGGCGTGTCCATCACGCGTATTTCGATCGTTCCATAGCCGGGACTCGGGCGAATGTCCCAGTAGAAGTCTTTGAGACTCTTGACCAGACCCGTGCATGTCATGCGATCGAAGTATTGTTCGAACTCGGCCCATGTGGTCACGAACGGCGAGTGTCCCGACAAAGGAAACGGCGCGACGGAATTCAGGCGGGCGCATTGGAATTGCGTGTCGCTTCCCTGCACGAACGGTGAACACGCGGCCAGCGCGATGAAGTGCGGCACGTAGCGTGAGAGCGAATGCAACAGCACGAGCGCCGAATCGGGATCGGGGCAGCCGACATGCACGTGCTGACCGAAGATGGTGAACTGCTGATACAGCGCGCCATACAGCCCCATCAGATACTCGGAGCGTTCCCGTCCGTCGGATCTCTGGTCGTACCAGTTCTGGAAGAAGTTCGTTCCGCCGCCGCACACGCCGACATTGAGAAAATCGGCTGCGCGCACGAGCGTATCGCGAAGGCCTTGCAGTTCGCTGCGCGCCTGATCGAAGTGCCTGCATATGCCGGTCGACAGTTCGATCATGCCCTCGGTCGTCTCGGGATTGATCGCGCCTGCGAAGCTCTCGGCGCGCACGCGGTTCAGCAACTCGGTCGTGGCCTTCGTGAGGTTGTAATCGTGCGTGTTGACGAGCTGAACTTCGAGTTCGACTCCAATCGTGAACGAATCCGACGACGCAAATGGCTGCAGCATGAGATGTCCTGTTGCAAGGCGACGAAGACCGGCGCGGTGGATTGATTCTAGGCGTCTCCTTTCGATTTGATAAACCCCGCGTTGCGAACGGGCGTGAGGTTTTGGGCACCTCCTTGCGTTTGCGATACGCCAAGCGCGGTGGCATTCGCCGCGCAGAATGCGCTATTGAACAGGCGAAACGCCGCGCCGATTCGCCATCGAACCATATGACGATAACCCGGTCGTTCTGCTCTCACTCCATCACGATCTGCACTTTCACATCCGTCGGCACGCCGCTCGCCGCTTCCTCGAACGCCTTGATGCCTTCCGCGAACGGGAACGTGCGCGAAATGAAGGGCCTTACATCGAGCTTGCCCGATGCTATCAACTGGATCGCGCGCGGAAAGATGTTTGCATAGCGGAAGACGGACTCGATGCGCGCTTCCTTGATCTGCACCGCGACGACATCGAGCGAAATCGCGCGTTGCGGCATGCCGACGAGCACGATGCATCCGCCCGGACACAAGAGATCGACGATGCCTTCGAACGCTTTCTCGTTGCCGCTCGCTTCGAACACGATGTTCGCGCCCCAGCCGTCCGTCAGTTCGGCGATGATGTCCTGCACGCGCTGCTCGCGAATGTTCACCGCCGTCACGCCCTGCACGCCGCCGATCAGATCGAGCTTCTCCTGCACGAGATCGCAGACGATCGCGCGGCTGCATCCGCCCGCGAGCGCCGCAAGCGCGCACATCATGCCGATGGTGCCCGCACCGAGCACGACGGCCACGTCGCCCGGCTGGATCGCGGCCTTCTTCGCGGCCTGCAAGCCGATGGACAGCGGCTCGACGATCGCGCCCTCCGCGAAGCTCACGTTATCAGGCAGCTTGTACGTGAACGCGGCCGGATGCACCACGAACGGCGCGAGGCATCCATGCACCGGCGGCGTCGCCCAGAAGCGCACTTTGGGATCGAGGTTGTACATGCCTTCGCGCGACGCACGCGACTCCATGTCCGGCACGCCCGGCTCCATGCACACGCGATCGCCCGCTTTCAGATGCGTGACTTCCTCGCCCACTTCGACGACCGTGCCCGATGCTTCATGTCCGAGCACCATCGGCTCGTTCACGACGAACGGCCCGATGCGTCCGTGCTGATAGTAATGAACGTCGCTGCCGCAAATACCGACCGTATGGATGCGGATGCGCACATCGCGCGGACCCACGACCTGCGGCAAGCTGAACGGACGCAGGCTGATGCGCCGCGCCTCTTCGAGAACCAGTGCTTCCATCGTCGTTCCTTCAGTTTAATTAAGGCATCCGAATCATCCGGCCTGAAAGCCGCCATCGACGGCAAGGCTCACGCCGCTCACCATGCTCGAATCGTCGCTCAACAAATAAGCGATGGTACGCGCCACTTCCACCGGCTGCACGAAGCGGTTCAGCGGAATGCGCGCGAGCATCGGTCCCGACTTCGCGGGATCGCTCCACGCTTTCTCGGCCATCGGCGTCATCGTGACCACGGGATTGACCGCGTTCACGCGGATGCCGTTCGGACCGAGTTCGACGGCCATCACGCGCGTCATCGCATCGAGCGCGCCCTTCGATGCGCAATACGACGCATGCATCGGCAAGCCGACCGTCGCCGACAAGCTCGACACATTCACGATCGCGCCGCCCTTGCCGCGCTCGATCATGCTCTTCGCACACGCCTGAGCGACGATCATCGCGGCGCGCACATTCACGCTCATCGTGAGATCGAAGGCTTCGACGGTGGTATCGAGAAACGGCTGCAACTCGACGAGCCCCGCGCAATTGACGAGCAAATCGACCGGCTGCGCAGAACGCGCGGCTTGACGTGCCGCGTCGGCATCCGCGAGATCGACTGCAATGGTCTCGCAGCCCGTCTCTTCTGCAAGCGTGGCGAGGTCGTCGGCGCTGCGGCTCAATGCAATCACGCGGGCGCCGCGAGTCGCCAGCAAATGCACGGTCGCATGACCGATGCCCTTGCCCGCGCCCGTCACGAGCACGGTCTTGCCTTCGAATTCGCGGTTCCTGTCGATGGTCGTCATGGCTTCGTCAGCGCTCTTCGCACAGGCGTCGCGCGGTGTCTTCATCGGTCACGAGCACCGATGGATAACGCCCGCGCAACGCGGCACGCGTCACATGAAACTTCTTGGGGCCGCCGCTCACCAGAACCACGCGGCGAATCTTGCGCAGATCGTCGAGCGTGATCGCCACCGTGCGGCGATTCAGCGGATGATCGATCAACTCGCCGTCTTCATCCATGAAATGCCCGAGCATGTCGCCGACCGCGCCCGCTTTCTGCAGCGTGCGCAATTGCTCGGGATTGTCGATGCCATACGTCACCACGAGCGACTCCGTCAGATCGCCGCACGTCAGCAGCGCAAGGTCCGCGTTGCGCGCACGCTCGTAAGTCTCGCGCACGGTGCCTTCCTGCAGGATCACATCGCGCGCCTTCTGGCTGCTCACATAGATCGGCGCGGCGAAGATATAGCCGTCGGCGCGGCAGATGTCCGCGAAGTCCGACACGAGATCGAACGTATTGATGCTCGGGCAATGTGACAACCCGCCTTGCAGCGATACCGCCGACACCGCGCCATACGAACGCTGCGGCATCGCGCGCAGGACCGCGCGTATCGTGCGGCCCCAGCCGAGGCCGATGGTCTGCCCGGCCACGATCTGCTTCGAGAAGTACGACGCCGCGCCGATGCCGAGCGCCGCGTTGTTCGCCTCGGTGTTCGCGCCGCTCGGCACGACCACGGCGCTTTCGAGCCCGAAGCGCTTCATGAGCGCTTCTTCCAGCGCCACGCACGGCGCGATCTTGCTGTTGATGGTGATCTGCACGAGGCCGGACTCGCGGCTCGCGGCAAGCAGCCGGTTCACGCGCACGCGGTTGCTGCCGATGCGTTGCGCGATCTCCTGTTGCGTCAGATTGCCGACGTAGTAATGCCACGCGACGCGCGCCTGCAATTCCTCTTCCGAGTCGATCGAATCGTCCGTTACTGCAATGGCGATGGGTGGTGCTGTCTTGCTCATGTTCTCTATGTCGTCGCAATGAAGGGCCGCGCGATCTTACTTCACCGCGCCCATCGTGAGCCCTTGCACGAGCCGCCCCGATACGAGCAGCGCGAACACCACCATCGGCAGGACGATGAGCGTGCCTGTCGCCATGATCTCGCCCCACGGCAACTCATAGCCGCTCATGTAGCTCGTCGCGGCAACCGGCGACGTAATGGCGTCGGTGCGCGTGAGCACGAGCGCATAAAGCAGATCGTTCCACGAGAAGATGAACGCGAAGATCGCGGATACGACGATGCCCGGCATCGCGAGCGGCAGATTGATGCGCCAGAACACGCGCCACGGCGATGCACCATCGAGACGCGCGGCTTCATCCAGTTCGACGGGAATGTTGCGGAACTGGTCCGTGCAGATCCATACGACGATGGGCAGCGAGAACGTGAGGTAAAGCAGAATGAGGACGATATGCGTATCGACGAGATCGAGCTTCGTTGCAATCAGAAAGAACGGCACGGCAAGCACGACAGGACTCACCATGCGGTTCGAGATGAACCAGAACCACAGGTCTTCCTTGCCGCGAAACTCATAGCGCGCGAGTGCATACGCGGCAGGCGTGCCGAGCAGGATGGCGAGCACGGTTGTCGAACTCGCGATGATGAGCGAGTTGATCAGACTGCCTGCCACGTCATGCTCGAAAAGCGCAGCGGAATAGTGATGAAACGTCGGACTGAAGATCCATTTGGGCGGATACGCCAGCGCATCCGCCTGGCTCTTGAGACTCGTCGTGACCATCCAGTAGAACGGAAACACGGACGACAGGAACACGACCACGAGTCCAAGAAAGTGCCATACGGTCGCGCGCCGGCGTGCCGCGCGCGCACGCTTGCCGCGCCCTGCAACGCCGCCATTCGCGACGGGCGATACGGATGTGCTCACGCGGCCTCCCGATAAACGAAGCGAATATAAAGACGCGACAACACGATAGTGAGAATCAGCAGGATGATGGCTTGCGCGGACGCCATGCCCTGATCGAAGAGACGGAATCCCACGCGCTGGATATAGACGCTGATGAACTCGGTTGCGGTGCCGGGACCGCCGCGCGTCATCGTGAAGACGGCGTCGAACATCTTGAGCATGTCGGCGGAACGGAGAATGAGAATCGCGGTCAGGCCGGGCAAAAGATAAGGCCGCTGCAAGTGCCACAGGATCATGGTCCACTTCGGCGTTTCGAGGCGCGCGGCCTCTTCCGCTTCCTTCGGCACCATGGAAAGACCCGCCAGCATGATGAGCGCGCAGAACGGCGTCCATTGCCAGATATCCATGATCATCACGGAGACGAACGCGAGCGTGGGATCGGCAAGCCAGTCTTGCGGCGGTAAGCCAACGAGACCGGTCAGGTAATTCGCCACGCCGAACTGCCGATTGAAGATGAGCCGTCCGATCAGGCCGACGACTGCGTAGGTCGTCGCCATCGGAATCACGAGACTCACGCGCGCGGCTGCACGCATGATGCGCAAGTCCGTGCGATGCAGCATCAGCGCGGCGAATAGACCGAGCGCGACTTCGATAGGCAGCGTCAAGCAAAGAAACAACGCAGTGCGGCCTAGCGCGCCCCAGAACGATGGGTCCGAGAGCGTCGCCATGTAATTGTCGAAGCCGACGAACGGCGTGCCCGATGCGAGGTCCGCCAGCTTGTACTGATGAAACGAGTTATACAGCGCGAGCAGCAGCGGATAGATGCCGATGACCGCGAGCGCGAAGATCGCGGGGAACAGGAACCAGAAGGCGGGCGAGCGCGGCCATATGCCGAAGCGACGCGCATGCTTGCGCGGCCCCCTCGACTGTGTCGCGGATACAGTGCCGTTCGCCATCGAATCGCCTCCGGTTCCGTGTTGTGTGCCGCCAGTTCGCGCTTACTTCAGCAAGGGCTTCTTGCCGTCGTAGTAGCCCGCTTTCTTCAGGATGTCCTCGGTCTTCTGGCCGATGGTCTGCGCGCCTTCCTTCACCGTGACCTGACCGAGCATCATCTTGCTGCCCCATTCGCCGATGACCTCGGAGACCGCCGGCCATTCGGGGAAGCGCGGACGATAATCCGGCACGCCGCCTTGCCACGATTCGACCATCGGCTTCACGAACGGATACTTGTCCTGCACGGCCTTGTCCTGATACACCGCCGTGCGCGCCGGCACGCCGCCCGCTTCGAGATAAGGCTTCGCCATGGCTTCGGACGTGATCCACTGAATGAAGAGCCACGAGGCCGCCTGCTTCTTCGCATTCGACTTCGCGTTGACCGCGAGCGAGAAGCCGCCGAGCGCAGGTTTGAGGCCAGCCGGACCCTTCGGCTCGGTGGTGATGGCAAGACAGTTGCCGATCTTCGATTTGCTCGGGTCCGTGAGCGTCGGGTAGAACGCGGACCATTCGGTGATCATCGCGACCTGCCCTTGTGCCAGCGCGTTGACCGCTTCCGCATGGTCGAAATCGACGATACCCGGCGGCATGTACTTCATCAGCTTCTGCCGATATTCGAGGCCCGCCTGCGATTGCGGAGACATCAGATTCGATTTGAACTTCGCGTCGAGCAGCGATCCGCCGTTGGGCCACAGCACGCGCATGAAGCTGTCCGCCGATTGCGTTTCGCCACGCCGCGATTGCAGCGCGAACGCGAACTTGTCGCCCTTGGTGAGCTTCGGCGCATACGTGTTGAGCAGTTCGTCCCAGGTCTTCGGCGGCTCGTCGAAACCCGCGTCCTTCAACATGCACTTGTTGTAGAACATGAGGCCCGAGTAGTTATCGAACGGCAGGCCATACGTGACCTTGTCCCATGTGCCGAAGGAGTCGAGCAGTATCGGGAAAAAGCCCTTCAGATTGAGATTCGGGTCCGCGAGCTTCGGGTCGTCCGTGAACTTCTTGATAGGCACGAGCCACTTGTTGCTCGCGAATTCGCCGATCCACACGACGTCCACCAGCACCACGTCCTGGTCCCCGCCGCCGACGAAGTTCAGCACTTCCTTCTCGCGCGTGTTCTCGTAGGGAATCACCTCCCAGCGCACCTTGATGCCGGTTTCCTTCTCGAACTGAGGAATCAGGGTTTGTGCGGCCTTGTATCCCGGACGGTCGAGAAATATAGCCTTGATGGTGGTGCCCGCATACGGTTGCGCCGCTTCCTTGAGCGTCCAGGCCTGCGCATTCGATGCAGCGAACGCCGCGCTTGCCGCCCATAGCGTGATGATTGCAATGTGCTTCATCGGACCGAAATGTCTGCCCTGCGTGATGCGCTTTTTCATGCCTTGTCTCCTTTCTATCTTCTTGAGCGGATACGTTCGTGTCGTGCGTCCCTTCTTGCGTGGCAGCGCGAAATGCAGGCCTTCTAGCCGCTGCGTTTCACTTGTAATTTCGGTTTTACAATTGTATATTTGGCCCCGAACGGGTTGTCAAGAACAATATCGACGAAGCAATCCATGCTGCACTGCGATCCTCCTTCGCAATGCAGCCATGACACGCAGCTCTGGATGGAGACACGCATGAGCGCAGTCCATTTGCAGCAGATTCGCAAGTCTTTCGGCGGCGTCGATGTGCTGAAGGGCGTGGATATCGAAGTGGCCGACCGTGAGTTCATGGTCTTCGTCGGTCCGTCGGGATGCGGCAAATCCACCTTGCTTCGCAGCATCGCGGGCCTCGAGCAATGCGACTCCGGACAAGTGCTGATCGGCGGCGAAGACGTCACGGACCTCGAACCATCGCAGCGCGGCGTCGCCATGGTGTTTCAGTCGTATGCGCTCTATCCGCACATGTCGGTGTACGAGAACATCGCGTTCGGGTTGCGCATGCTGAAGCTGCCCGAAGCGCAGATCAAGGAACGCGTGAAGCGCGCGGCGGAAATCCTGCAGATCGGGCAACTGCTGGAGCGGCGTCCGCGCGCGTTGTCGGGCGGGCAGCGGCAGCGTGTGGCGATCGGGCGATCGATCGTGCGCGAACCGAAGGTCTTTTTGTTCGACGAACCGTTATCCAATCTCGACGCCGCATTGCGCGTGCAGATGCGCCTCGAACTCATCAAGCTTCACAAGCAGCTCAACGCAACGATGATCTACGTCACGCACGATCAGACCGAAGCCATGACCATGGCCGATCGCATCGTGGTGATGAATCATGGGCGCGTGGAACAGATCGGATCGCCGCTCGAGTTGTATCGCACACCGCACAATCGCTTCGTCGCGGGATTCATCGGCTCGCCGAAGATGAACTTCCTGGATGTACGTGTGCTGCGTGCCGACGGCGCGGGCGTGACCATCGAACTGCCGGGTGGAGAACCGTTGACGCTGCCGTTCGCGGGCGCGTCGGTGAAGGCCGGGGAAACCCTCACGCTCGGCATACGTCCCGAGCATTTCATCGAATCGGGCGGCGGCGATATCGACAGTGGACTCACAGGCGAAGTCATGGTCATCGAACATCTCGGCGGCGAGACGCTCCTGCATATTCGCTTGCCGAACGATCTCGTCATTAACGTGAAGGGTTCCGGCGAGTCGCCCGCGGTGGAAGGTCAGCGGCTCAATGTGGGCTTCAGCATTCGTCACGTGCATCTTTTTCGCGAGGACGGCAGCGCACTCGAACGCATGCGTCCGGTGGCGGAAGCGGCTATCGTCTGATAGAACGCGAGTGCTCTTTCAATAGTCCGTATTACAAAAGTTCCAGAAAAGATCAGCAGAAACTTCAAAGCGTTTTTGTACGATCGTTCACGCCCGCAGCGCTCTTTACCGGACGCATCGGACAAACCCCTGCCTTTACCGCAGTCGATGAGCTGGTTATCGCTTCTGAAACAGTCCTTAGTCATGCATCGTGCACTGCAACGATGCATCATTCAGGGTTTTCCCGGCGCTCCGCTGTATCGCTCTACAAAACGTCTCATTCGGGCATGGCTCATGCATTTGAACGGATGGTCCATCGTTTGAGGGCGGCACAGCATGAATGCAACAACACTCCGTTCGCGCGTGATGAGCGCCGCGCCGAATGCCGGTTACGCGCTGAAGCGTCGCGTGCTTCAGGGCCTAAGAACCGATGAGTTTCGCGTCGCCTATCAGGGTATCTACCGTGTCGATACCAGCGAGCTTGCTCAGATGGAAGCGCTCATTCGCTGGCGTCATCCGGAGTTCGGAGTGCTATTGCCGGGCAGCTTTTACGAAGCGCTCGAAGACGAAGAGGTCATCGCCGAACTGACGGACTTCGTGATGAACGCGGTATCGCACGATATCGCCACGTTGCAGGCGAGCGGCGCGTGCTATCCGGTGGCGATCAATGTGCCGCCTTCGATCGCATCGTCGGAAGGCTTCAGCGAACGTCTTCAGACCGTGTGCGATGCGCATGGCGTCGCCCCCGAACTCATCGAGATAGAACTCTCCGAGAATCAGGATCTCGCGCGTTTCCCCTGCATCTCGAAGGCTGTGCAACGTTTGCGCAGCCGCGGCGTGAACGTGGCGATGGACGACTTCGGTACCGGCTTCGCGTGTCTCGCCGCATTGGGACCGATCAACTTCGGCACGGTGAAGATCGCGAAGGAACTGCTCGCTGAAGCGCCGCGTTGCCCGAACGCGTGCACCGTGTTCTCGTCCGTGCTCGCGCTGCTCGCGCGGCTCAAGGTGAAGGTCGTGGTCGAAGGTGTCGAGACGCCCGCGCAAGCGCAGTGGCTCGCGCAATGGCCGCATGTCTTCGCGCAGGGCTTCTATCTTGCGCGGCCTGTGTTCGGAATGGAGAACGTGCCGGGCGTGCGCTCGCCGATGCTGCGCAACGTCACGCCGCACAATGCAGGCGTGCGGCTGGCCGATGCCGCTTGACGATGAGTCGATGGCGGCGTGAACGCCGCCGTTACGTGAATCAGGGAGCCGATGCCGGCGCGGGTTGCCCGGCTTTTTCCGCGTTGACGCGCTTCTGCGCGTTTTGCAGGTTGCTCGGATAGTCGGTCTGTTCGCCGGACGGGTTGTAGCCGTTCTTTTCGAGGTCTTTCAACTCCGCGTTCTTCTTCGCGCGTGCGGCCTTGCGCTCGGCTTTTCTCACTTGCTTGGGCGTGGAAGCAGCGGTGTCCTGCGCTTGCGCAGGCACGGCGGGCAAGGTGACGAGCGCTGCAACGGACAAAGCGATGGCGGCCAGCGGTGCTTTGCGATAAGTCGGCATGAACGGGCTCCGGTTGTGGGGATGTTTGCGGATGCAAACAGCAACAAGCGGTCCCGAATACACTTTAGACCCCTCAAACCACCGCCCCCGTCTCCAGCAACGCCTCGAACGCCTGAGCCGAGAGCGGCTTCGCCAGCAGGAACCCCTGCATCTCATCGCACATGAGATCGCGCAGCCTGTCTTGCTGCGATTTCGTTTCGACGCCTTCCGCGACCACATCCATATCGAGCGAGTGAGCAAGCGCAATGATCGCCGATACGATCGCGCGCCCTTCCTGTCCGTTCTCATCGAGTCCGTTCGTGAAGAAGCGGTCGATCTTCAACTGCTTCGCACGAAAGCGCTGCAAATAAGCGAGACTCGAATAGCCCGTGCCGAAATCGTCGATGGCAATCTCAAAGCCATTGTCCTGAAACGCGCGAATCATTTCGATGGTGCGCGGCGCGTCCTGCATCGCCACCGTCTCGGTGATCTCGAACATGAGACGCTCGCTCGCGACATGCTCCTCGCGCAGAATGTCCATCACGCGCGCGACGAGATCCGTCTCGTTCATCTGCCGCGGCGATAGATTGATCGCCACCTTCACCGGCGGACGTCCCGCTTCGCGCCATCGCGTGATCTGCCGGCATGTCTCGCGCACGACCCAATAGCCGATCTCGACGATCTGTCCCGAGCGCTCCGCAATCGGGATGAATTCGAGCGGCGTCAACAAGCCGATCTGCGGATGATCGAGCCGTATGAGCGCCTCAGCGCCGGCAAGCTCGCCATCGCCGCGAAACTTCGGCTGAAACAACAGGAAGAAATAGCCCGCGCTCAACGCTTCATGCAACGCCTGCTGAATCTGCAGCGTGCGCACCGCCGCTTCGTTCATGCTCGCCTCGAAAAAGCGATACGTGCTGCGGCCGCCGCGCTTCGCTTCGTACATCGCGACATCCGCGTGCTTGAGCAGCGCCTCGACGCTTTCGCCATCGTCGGGGAAAAGCGCAATGCCGATACTCGGCGTCACCTGCAACGGATGCGCGCCCACGACGAGCCCTTTCTTCGTCGCATCGAGAATGCGTTCGGCGAGGCGCTCGGCATCGGAGTGCGCGTTCATGTTTTCGAGCATCACGACGAACTCGTCGCCGCCGAGCCGCGCGACGGTATCGCCGCCACGCACGCATTGCAGCAGGCGTCGCGCAAACGCTTTCAGCACTTCGTCGCCGGTCGAGTGGCCGAGCGAATCGTTGATGGTCTTGAAGCCGTCCAGGTCCATGAAGAGAATCGCGAAGCGCGTGCCGCTCTGCGTCGCGTGTCTCACCGCGCGCTCGATGCGCTCCGTCATCGTGCTGCGGTTCGGCAATTCCGTGAGCGTGTCGAACGTCGCCATGTGGACGATCTGTCCATGCAGGCGCGTGACCGATCCCGCGAGCATCGCGTTGTGCGTATCGAGACGCGACAGCACGAGCGTGATAATCAGGATTCCGAATGTAAATAGCGTGACGGTCGTGGCGAGCCAGTGCACGTCGACATCGTTGGCCGCGCCGCATATCGCGCCGAGCGGAAAGTTCGCGGCCACATTGCCCGTGTAATGCATGCCGGTGATCGCGATGCCCATCACGAACGCCGATGCAATGCGCTTCGTCGTCAGGTTCGCCTGGCTCGCATCGGACAGCGCGCGTGCGATCCACATTGCCGCGCCCGACGCCACCACCGCGATCGCCACGGAAGCGGCGAACAGCAGCGGATCGTAGACGATGGCCGGTTGCATGCGCATGGCGGCGTCGCCCATGTAGTGCATTGTCGCGATGCCCGCGCCCATCAGCACGCTGCTCGCCGCGAGCCGCGCGAACGTCAGTTGCGCGCGATTGATGACCGAGAGCGCGAAGAACGAGACGAGTATCGCGACCACGAGCGACGCCGCCGTGATGCGCAGGTCGTAGCCGAGCGGAATCGGCAGCGAGAAGGCGAGCACGCCGATGAAGTGCATCGACCAGATGCCGGTGCCCATCGACGCCGCGCCGCCCGCGAGCCACACATGGCGCATGCGCGAGGCGGAGAGCGCCGCGAGGCGGCCCGAGATGTCGAGCGCGGTGTATGAGGCGAGCGTCGCCACGACGAGCGACGCCGCGACGAGCCAGAAGTTATAGATGCCGTGCATGAGTGCCGGATTGCGAAGATGCTTGTTTGCGTTTGCGTCTTATCGGCGCGCACCCGGCATTCTTTAGGACGATCGGTCGATTTTCGCGCGCGGATCAGCCGTTCGCGGGCATCCAGCCTTGCGCCTCGCCCGTCTTGCGGATTTGGGTCGCGATCGCCTCGCCGAGACGCTTTTCATCCGACGATACCCCCGCGCGCTTCGTCTCCGATACCGCGTGCAGCCCGCCCGAAACGACGAGCGAACTCGCCGCATGCCCCACCACCGCGCCGACGCCCGCCGTCTCCGCGACGCCCGGCGCGTGGCCGCTGTCGCCGGTGGCGTCGAACTGTTCGATGAGTTGCGGCACGCCGTGCGCCGGCTTGTAGACGAGCTGCACCGTCGCGCCGACCTTGCTTTCGCCCGCGCCGAGACCGATCAGCACGCGGCGGCGGCGATTGCCCGCGTCGATCGTATTGATGCTGCCTTCCACGACGAGCACGTTCTGGTTGGCGGGCGGCGGGACGTCGGCGCGGACCGCTCGCAGGCCCATCGACTGCAGCTTCGCGACGATCTCGTTGGCCACTTCCTCGCGCGCTTCGACGGCTTCCATCGACTGTTGCTGCGCCTGCGATTCGCCGGACATCGACGCCTTCAGCTTCGACGCGATGCCGTGTTCGTCGAGCTTCACATCGCCTGCGCTGCTTTGGAACGCATACACGTAGATGACGTCGGGCCGCGCGGCGGCGGCGGTCGCGACGGCCGGCGCGGGCTGATATTCGCCCGCTTGCGCGCAGCCGGCGAACAGCGCGCTGCTCGTCATCACGCCGGCAATGGCGGCGTGGCGCGCGTGCTTGATGATGGAATCGAACGAAGGAAAGCGGATCTGGATGGACATGATGGCGGCTCGAGAGTGGGTCGGCGCGCGATGCTTTCTTTCGTTGTGTCGATCACGCAGGCGCAACTATGGACGATGCCTTCCGACGACGCCATCGAACATTTATGTCGCGAAGTTACGCGCGCAAGGAGCCCGCGTTCAAGCACGATTGCGCGCGCGTGGCTACCATTCACCGGTTGCCCAACCGCCACTCAAAGGAACCCGACATGGACCTGAAAATCGCCAACAAGCTCGCGTTCGTTTCCGGATCGACGAAGGGAATCGGTCACGCCATCGCGGTGGCGCTCGCGCGTGAAGGCGCGCGCGTGATCGTCAACGGCCGTTCGCAATCATCCGTCGATGCCGCGCTCGACAAGCTGCGCCAGCTCGTGCCGAACGCGCAGGCCGAAGGCTTCGCGGGCGACGTCTCGGACGCCGCGCAAGTCGACGCGCTCGTGCAGCGCTTTCCGGACGTCGATATTCTCGTGAACAATATGGGCATCTTCGAGCCGAAGCCCTTCGAAGAGATTTCCGACGACGACTGGCTGCGTTTCTTCAATGCCAACGTGATGTCGGGCGTGCGGCTGTCGCGCGCGTATCTGCCGAAAATGAAGGCGAAGAACTGGGGCCGCGTGGTGTTCATCAGCAGCGAAAGCGGCATCCAGATTCCCGTCGAGATGATTCACTATGGCCTGACGAAAACCGCGCAACTGTCGCTTTCGCGCGGCCTCGCGGAAACGTGCGCGGGCACCGGCGTGACGGTCAACGCGGTGCTGCCCGGGCCGACGCGCTCGGAAGGCGTCACCGAGTTCGTCGACAAACTCTCGGGCGGCAAGAGCTTCGAGGAAGTCGAGAAGTCGTTCTTCGCCGACGCGCGGCCGAGTTCGCTGCTCAAGCGCTTCATCCTGCCCGAGGAAATCGCGAACATGGTCGTGTACGTGTGCTCGGAGTTGTCGTCGGCGACGAACGGCGCGGCGTTGCGCGCGGATGGCGGCGTGGTGCGCGCGGCGTTTTAAGTCGCGCTTAGTTGATGCGCCTTCGCGAGCGCATCGGTGATATCGGCGACGGTCTTTGCGCGCGCGGTCTCGTCCATTTGCCGCAATGCATACGACGGGTGATACGTCGCGACGATCAGCTTGTCGCCGAACGGCACCACGCGCCCGACGTGCTCGCGCAAGGTCGCGCGCTTGCCGAGCAGCGCGGTGAGCGCCGTCGCGCCGAGCGTGACGATGACGCGCGCGGCGGTATCGTCCAGTTCGCGTTCGAGCCAGTACGAGCACGCTTCGACTTCCTGCTGCGCGGGCGTCTTGTGCAGACGCCGCTTGCCGCGCGGCTCCCATTTGAAATGCTTCACCGCGTTGGTCAGATACACCTGCTCGCGCGGCACGCCCGCGCGCCGCATGGCGTCGTCGAGCAATTGTCCGGCCGGGCCGACGAACGGCTCGCCCTTCAAGTCTTCCTGATCGCCGGGCTGCTCGCCGAGCAGCATGATGCGCGCATCCGACGGCCCCGCGCCGTGCACCGCTTGCGTCGCGTTGCGCCATAGATCGCAGCGGCGGCATGTATCGAGCGAGGTCGGCGCGTCGCGTTCCGGCTGCGCGGCTTCCGCCTCGACCTGCACCGTCTTGCCGCCGAGCGCGCCGACCGTTCTTGCCTGCGCGACGCGCCGTGCGCCGCCGCGCGCATCGCTCAGCATTTGCGGAATCAATGCGCCTTCGGGCAAGCCTTTCCAGAAACGCACCGGCATGTTCTGTTCGAGCGCGGATTCGTTCAGACGCGCCGGATTGAAGATGCTGCGGTAGTACGTCATCCAGAGGTCTTCGGCGGCGTCGGGCGACTCTGATGCATGAGCGGATGCATGAGCGCGCCGCCGCTCGATCTCCAGACGCTCGCCGTTCCACATGGCCGCGCCGTCGGGCGTGGTGATGAGCCACGTCGAGCGGCCCATGCGCGCCGCGAAATGCTCCGCGCCCCACGCGAGCACGTCGTGATCCGGCTCGTACCACGCGACATATTCGGGCGCCCCGAGCGACGCGTCGCGCTGACGGAATCGCACATAGGCGATCATGTCGTGCTGCGCGCGCCGCACCGCCTTCGCCATCTTGTAGAGACGCGCGCCGTCTTCATCGGCGGGAGACGCGACGGAGCGGTCGCCGTGCGTCCATCGCCACAGCACGCGGTAGAGAAAGCCCCAGCGATGCACGTCGCGAAAATGCGCGGCGTCTTTCAAGAGCGCGGCGAGGTCGCGGGAAACGCGGACTTGGGGCGCATCGGCGCGCGGCGTGGCGGCGTCGGCGTCGGCTTCGAAAAGCGCCGGCGCTTCGCTTTGCCGCGTGCGCCAGTCGATGGATTCGGGCGCGAGCCCTTGCGACAACGCATCGAGCGCGGCACGGCGCCAAGCATCGAAATCGTCGTCGATGATGATCGCGCGCATGGCGAAGCTAGAGCAGCGAAAGCTGCACGGGCTGCGTGGCCAGCGCCCGCCGCAAATTCTCCGACGACGCCTCCGAAAGCGGCGGCCGATAATCTTCGGTCACGACGAACGGCTTCACCTTGTCCATGCCGCAGCGCAGGCGCGCGAGATCGGCGTAACGCACGCGACGCGTCCGACGCAATTCGACGATGCGCTTCGCGTTGCGCATGCCGATGCCCGGCACACGCGCGATCATGCGCGCGGGCGCCGCGTTCAGATCGACGGGAAAGCGCTCGCGATGCGCCAGCGCCCACGCGAGCTTCGGGTCGACATCGAGCGGCAGATTGCCGGCATCGCCGAGCAATTCGGCCGCGTTGAAGCCGTAACCGCGCATTAGAAAGTCAGCCTGATACAGCCGATGCTCGCGCAAGAGCGGCGGCGCCTTCGACGGCACGCCGGTCGGGCTGTCGGGAATCGGGCTGAACGCGGAGTAGTACACGCGCTTCAGTTGATACGAGCCGTAGAGCGTTTCCGCCGTGCCGAGGATGGTGCGGTCGTCCGTCTCGTCCGCGCCGACGATCATCTGCGTGCTCTGCCCGGCCGGCGCGAAACGCGGCGCGCGCGGCTCCGCTTCGCTTTCTTCGCGCGCGACGCGAATGTTGCCCATCGCGAGCTTGATCGTGCGTCCGCTCTTTTCGGGCGCGAGCCGTTCGAGGCTGATTTCGGTCGGCAACTCGATGTTCACGCTCAGCCGGTCCGCGTACCGCCCCGCCTGCGCGATGAGTTCGGGATCGGCGTCGGGAATGGTCTTCAGATGGATATAACCGCGAAACTGATGCTTCTCGCGCAGCGTCTTCGCGACGAGCACGAGCTGCTCCATCGTGTAATTCGACGAGCGGATGACGCCGGAACTGAGAAACAGGCCGTCGATGTAATTACGGCGATAGAAGTCCACCGTCAGCGTGACGACTTCCTCCGGCGTGAACCGCGCGCGCGGCACGTTGCTCGACCGGCGATTGATGCAATAGCGGCAGTCGTACAGGCAAAAGTTGGTCAGCAGAATTTTCAGCAGCGACACGCAGCGGCCATCCGGCGTGAAGCTGTGGCAGATGCCTGAGCCTGTGCTCGCGCCGAGGCCGTCGATGCCGCGCGACTCGCGTTTCGGCGCGCCGCCGCTGGCGCACGAGGCGTCGTACTTCGCGGCATCCGCGAGAATTTCGAGCTTTTCGGACAGTTCCATCTTGCCTATGATACTGTATGTTTATACAGTATGGTAATCGTGTTTGCGCTTCTGCGCCGGGCTTCACTTCAGCGGATCATGTCCCCAGTTCATCAGCGAATATCGCCACTTCGTATGCTCAACATCGCCGTGCGGGCGCTGCGCGAGATGGCGTTTCACATAGCCGGTGACCTTGCGCATGTGGGCGTAGTCATCGGCTTGAAGGTCGCTTTTCTTTGCGCCCAGCAATTCGATAATCCGTCGTCCCGACTTGTGCCCGACGGACTCCGAATCGCCGTCTTTCTGGCCAACTGCGCGGGACTCTTCCGTGTCGAGCCATTTTTCCAATTGATGCGCCGTCATGTTCACGAGCGCCTTGAATTCTTCGAGCGCGGACTTGTCGTCTTCGTCCGTCGATTGTCCATGCGCATGATGGGTGGTCACGAGTTTGCTCCTTGGATCGCCATACCGCGATCGAGCAAGCATCGCTCCTGTGACATCGCCTTGCTCGGTCGAAGCTGACCACTTCACTTCCGGAGACTGCTCAATGCGTTTCGACTACAAGCACTTTCACATCGACTGCACGGCGCGCCACGACGACGACGGGCGCTTCTACGCGCATGCCCGCATCACGAGCGCGCCGAACGAATACACACCGCACGTGGAAGTTCACGATTCCGGCGACCTCGACTCGTTCGCCAACGAATGGGACGCCTTGAATTGCGCGCGTTCGTGGGCCATCGAATGGTGTGACGAGGCGCTTGCCTGACGGGTCGCTTGCTGATCGGGATGGCTGGCTTCATGCGCGCTTACATCGCGCGGCACGGGGATTGCGGTATGTAAGCCGCGACGCCGCGCCGGACATGCGAAGCGGCGCGCAATAACCACCACTCAAGGGAGGCACCATGAAGATCGCCAAGAAGAGCTTGCTGGTATCCGCGTTGGTTCTGAGTATGTCGGGCGCTGCCTTTGCGCAGGGCGCCGGCGGCGGTGCGGGCGGCGGCGGAGGCGGTGCAGGCGGCGGCACGGCCGGCGGCAACGGCGCGGGCCAGGGCGGCACCGGAATGAGCACGCCGAATGCACACGGCACGACCGGCGCGACGTCGGGCGCATCGGGCGCAAGCACGATGGACTCGTCGAGCAGCAAGAGCGGCCATTCGATGAAGAAGGGCAACTCGAATAGCGGATCGAAGACGGAGTAACCAGCGTCTCGTCGTAGCTCGTTGTGTACAGGCCGCGTTCAGTGCGCGGCCTGATCGACGCCTCCCGGCGTCGCATCCGTTCCCGCGTTGCCGGCTTCGTTCTAGCCGATCTTTCCTAACGCATCCCTACTACATAGGGATTTCGCGTCCTTTCCCCAATCCTTAACGTATGTCCGCTTCCAGCAGTCGCCGACGACCGCCGAGGAGCCGACCCCGCACGTCGCCCCTTCGACGAAAACCTTCATGGTTTTCCGCTCAGTTGTCGAACGTGCCTTGATATTCCGGCGCGGCGTCCCGGCGCGTGTTCATTTCGAACATCACGCCGCCGGGCGCGCGGCAAAAAAAGCGCGAGCCGCGTCCGTTGTTGAAGATTTCCGTCTCCATTTGAACGCCCTCCGCCTTGAAGCGCTCGTACAAGTCGCGCACGGCGTCCAGGCTCGGCAATTCGAAGCCGACGTGGAAGTTCGTCGGCCACGCGGGAACGTCGCGGCTGGCGTCGTCGATCACAACGTCGAAGCCCGGGCGCTTCAGGATGTACGACTTGTCCCAGGTGCCCGAAACGGTGAAGCCCAGATGCCGCTCGAAGAAGCGCGCGGTCGCAGCGGTATCGGCGGAAGGAAAGCTCAAGTGGTTCAGTTTCATGGTGTCGTGCGATGCGGTCATCGTCGGTCTCGATCAAACGTGGCGGCGGCCCCATGCCGCGTTCGCCAAAGACCTCAGAATATTGGCCGCGATCACCTCGAACAACTCGCATCGCGCGCGCGGGCGATGGTCCGCCAAAGCCTTTTCGCACGCGGGAGTCACGGGCATCGCGGGCATCGCGCCCGCGCGTTGCTCGCATTTACGCGCGCAGATAGCCGAAGACCGCCGCGCGCACGCGCCGCCGCAGACCGTCGATATCGCTCTCGCCGCGCTCGCCCGCAGCGTCGACCATGCCGCGAATGATCGCGAGCACATCGGCGACGGCGACATCGGGATGCGCGTGGTGCGGTATCGCGCGGTGCACGATCGTCGTGAACAGATGCTTCATGCCGGGCTTGTCCGTTTCGCCGCGCAACGCGGGCCGGCCCTCCTCGACATCGAGCAGACGCGCGAGCATCGGCCGCTGCAATTGCTGCCGCACCGATGCGCCGATCAGATAATCGAGCGCCTCTTCCCCGCTTTCCAGCGTGAGCGCGACGGCGGCATCGTCGTGAAAACGCTGCGACTCGCGATGCATGAGCGCCACCGTGAGCGCGTCCTTGCCCGGAAAATACTGATAGAGCGATCCGATGCTCACGCCCGCGCGCTCGGCCACCGCGTTTGTATTGAAGCCGGCGATGCCTTCGGTCTCCAGAATCTGCGCGGCGGCCTCGACGATCGCGGCGACCGTTTCGGCGGACCGCGGCTGCGTCGGCGTCTTGCGGGGCCGCAACTGCGTGGCAGGCGTGCGTGTATTCATCGAATGCGCGTGTCGTTCAAAGCCGCCCCCACGCTACACCGTTTGCGGCGTCAGCGTGAAACTCGCGCTCATCGACTCGCCCGGCGCGAGCACGCCGCCGCCCTTCAACGCGGGATCGACATCGAGATTGACCCAGTCCGCCACGTTGCTCACCGGCTCCACGCACAAGAGCGACGGAAACGCCGACGGCGCGTAGATCACCATGAAATCGAACGGCGCGCTCGCCTGCAGCGTGATCGAGCGATGCTCGTCCGGCCACGCGATCGATGCCGTGCGCGTCCAGCCCGTGAAGTTGTTGTCGAGATCGAACGCATCCGGCGACATGCCTTCCGGCGATGCCAGCGCATCGATGCCCGGATGCGGCCCGGCGTGCGTCGGCAGCGGATCGGGCGTCGTATGCCACATCGACGCCACGCGCGCGTGCACACGCGTGCTCGCCGTGCGCGGAAAGTACGGGTGATGTCCTATGCCGAACGGCATAGGCCGATCGGACAGATTGCGCAGCGACATCGTGACGGTCAATGATTGCGTATCGAGCGCGATATCCTGCGCCGCCTCGTACGCGAACGGCCAGTGATGCGCCGCTTCCCGCGACGGCTCGTGATGCAGCGTGAGGCGCGCATGCGCTTCGGAGAGCGAATCGACGCGCCACGGCAGCCGCCACGCGTTGCCGTGCAGCGCGTGCGGGAACGTGTTGCCGTCGCCGGAGAGATCGACGGTCGCGCCATCGAACGTGAAGCGCGCATCGCGGATGCGGTTGCAGTACGGCACGAGCGGAAAGCTCGCCATGCCGAGCGGATTGCGCGCGGCCAGCGCATCGGGCGTCGCGGGACGCAGCCAGTGACGCTCGCCGCTTTCGTGCGCGTCGAAGAAAGCCGCGATCGCCCCGCCGATATGCGGCGCGAGCAGCACACGCCGCGCGCCGTGACGCAATTCGAGGAGCGCGTCGGGCGCGCCCGCGTTCGGATCGGCGCTCAATATGCGAACTGCCGGTAGCTTTCGTCGAAGGTCCGCGCGGTGCGCTCGACCTGCGGGCTGTAGCGCAGGAGACGGCGCGCGCGCGGCGGCAGATCGGCGAGCACGGCGCGCGGCACGTCGATATGCACTTCGGGCCGGAAATACCACGCGCGGCTATAACCGATCACGACCATCGGGCGCGGTTGGTCGGTGAGATTCGGCGTGCCGCGATGCAGCCCGCGCACGTCGCGGATCATCACGTCGCCGACGCGCATCGGCACGCGCTCGGGCGGAAAGCGGCCATCGGCGAGACCGGCGAGCGCTTCTTCGCGCGACATGCGATGCGTGCCGCGCGTGGTTTCGAGCGGGCCGTTGCTGTCGTCGACATCGACGAGCGGAAAATTCACCGCAAGCTGGAACGACGGCGTTTCGGGCGCATCGTCGAAGAGCGGCGGCGTATCGCGATGCCAGTCCTGGAAGTCGGAACCGCGCACGGGCGTATCGGTGGCGAGCTGGCACATCACGGGATCGGAGCCGGCCACGCGCTCGACAATGCCGACAATGTCTTCATCGCACATGATTGCCGGATCCGCGAACTCGCCTTCGAAGGGCAAGGTCACGTAATAGCGGCCCGGTCCGCGATTGCCGTTCGCCGACGCCTCGCGCGCCGCATCGACATGCGGCTTGAACAGCGGCGCGAATGCATCGCGCCACGCTTCGAGCTTCGCGCGGTCGAAGTGATCGCGCAGTAGCACGAAGCCATCCTTCTCGAACGATCGAGCGAGCGCGTCTCTCGTGCTTTCGTCGTACCGGCCCATCGTCTCCTCCGTGTTCTTCGGTCGTCACTGAATCGAAAGCAGAATCGCATGAGCGTCGTCAGGCCGTCAATATTATTAGTAATAAGCCGGGAAAACCCGGTGCGGATTCACCATTTGGCTAGTGCTCGCCCGCGTTGTTCATCGCTAATATTAGTGGTAAGTTTCATTCGCTCATGACCCCTGCCTTCGCGCAATGAAGAAATCCACGCCACGCCGCCCGACGATGACCGACATCGCGAAGCTCACCGGAGTCTCGCAATCGACGGTATCGCTCGTGCTGAACAACGCCAGCGGCGCGAAGTTTTCGGACGCCACGCGCGACAAGGTGCTGAAGGCCGCGCAGGAACTCGGCTATCGCATGACGCCGCGCGAATCCGCGAGCCTCGATCCGCTCGACGCGCTCGGCACACTCGACACGCAGAACGAGCGCAATCTCATCGTCTATCTCGCCGACGAAATCTCGACGAGCCCGCATCCGGTGGTCAGCATCGACGGCGCGCGCGAGACCGCGTTCGCGCACGGACGCATGCTCGCCGTGTATTCGACGCACGGCAACGCGGAGATCGAAGCGCGCGTGCTGGATGCGACGCTTCGCAATCGCGACGTCTGCGGCGTGATCTACGCGACGGTCTACACGCGCCGCGTCACGCTGCCCGCCGCGCTCGCGAAGGTGCCGACCGTGCTGCTCAACTGCTATTCGAGCGAGGCGAAAGTGTCGTCGGTGGTGCCGGCGGAGGTCGCGGGCGGCCACACGGCGACCGACTATCTGCTGGCGGCGGGGCATCGGCGGATCGGGTACATCAACGGCGAGCCGTGGCAGGACGCGGCGCGCGAGCGGCTGAAGGGTTATCGCACCGCGCTTGCCACAGCCGACTTGCCGTTCGCGCCGGAACTCGTGCGCGAGGGCGACTGGAGTTCGGGCACGGGCTTCGAGCAGACGCTTTCGCTGATGCGCGAAGCGAATCCGCCGACCGCGATCTTCTGCGCGAACGACCTGATGGCGCTCGGCGCAATCGAGGCGTTGAAGCAGCTCGGCCTGCGCGTTCCCGACGATGTCTCCGTCGTCGGCTATGACGATCAGGAAATCGCGCGGCACACGCATCCGCCGCTGTCCACCGTCGTGCTTCCTAATTACGACCTGGGCCGCTGGGCCGTCGAAACGCTCTTGCAGGAGGAACACAATCGCGCGGCCGGCGCGCCGGTGCGACATCGCACGGTGAAACTCGACGGTCCGCTGATCGAGCGCGGATCGGTCAGAGTCATCAATGAAGTCAGGCAACTCGCCATTAATAATATTAGCGATTGACGGTCGATAAAAAAGCGCCGTCCATCGATAGAACGCAGCAACAGCAGCCACTCTCGCAGCAGATCGACCGGGCAACAACAAGCATCGGCATCACCACAAGAGAATCATCCTTATCGGAGGAAGACATGCTGTCGCTCAAGAACCATTCGCGCTCGGGCTTGCGCCCGCTTTCCGCCGCGCTCGCCGCCGTGACCGCGCTGACGCTTTCCGCAAGTTTCACGGCCGCGCACGCCGCCGACGACGCCCTGCCCAAGATCCCCAACAAGAAGCCGCTCAAGGTCGGCTTCGCGCAGACCGAGAGCAACAACCCGTGGCGGCTCGCGGAGACCAAGAGCTTCAAGGACATCGCCGCGAAGTGCGGCTGGCAGATGGTCATGACCGACGCCAACAGTTCCGCCGCGAAACAGGTGTCGGACATCCAGAGCATGATCGCGCAGCGCGTGGACTTGCTCGTGTTCCCGCCGCGCGAAGAGAAGCCGCTCGCGCCGGTCGTCATGCAGGCGAAGAAGGCGGGCATTCCGGTGATTCTCGTCGATCGCAACATCGATCAGTCGATGGCGAAGGCGGGCCGCGACTACATCACGTTCATCGGCTCGGACTTCATCGATCAGGGACACCGCGCTGCCGACTGGCTCGTGAAGGCGACCAACGGCAAGGCGACGATCATCGAACTCGAAGGCTCGACGGGCGCGTCCGCCGCGAACGACCGCAAGAAGGGCTTCGACGAAGTCATCGCGAAGAATCCGGGCATGAAGATCGTGGCGTCGCAAAGCGGCGACTTCGCGCGCGACAAGGGCCGTCAGGTCATGGAAACGCTGTTGCAGGCGCATCCCGACGTGACCGCCGTCTATGCGCACAACGACGAAATGGCGCTCGGCGCGATCGCCGCGATCAAGGCGGCGGGCAAGCAGCCGGGCAAGGACATTCAGATCGTGACCATCGACGGCACCAAGGGCGGCCTCGAAGCGATCAAGGCGGGCGAACTCGGCGCGAGCGTGCAGTCGAGTCCGTTCTTCGGGCCGCTCGCGTGCGATGTCGCGCAGAAGTACGCGAAGGGCGAGACCATTCCGCCGTGGGTGAAAGTCTCCGACCGCTTCTACGACAAGAGCAACGTCGATCAGAGCATGCAGTACGGGTATTGAACCGTTTGAAGCGAGGTGTGTGTCTTGCGGGCGCCGTTCGCCGGCGCTCGCTTTTTCATTCCGATGGACAAGCCGCATGGCCCAGACTCCCCTACTCGACATGCAGGACATCGACATCGCGTTCGGCGGCGTCGCGGCGTTGAAGCGCGCGCGTCTCACCGTGGCCGCGGGCGAAGTGCATGCGCTCATCGGCCAGAACGGCGCGGGCAAGTCGACGCTCATCAAGATTCTCACGGGCGCGTATCGCAAGAGTGGCGGCGCGATTCGTTTCGACGGACGCGAAGTCGATTTCCGCACGCCGAAGGAAGCGCGCGAATCCGGCATCAGCACGATCTATCAGGAGATCAACCTCGTGCCGTTCCGCTCGGTCGCGGAGAACATCTTTCTCGGGCGCGAGCCGCGCCGGTTCGGTCTCATCGACTGGAAGACGGTGCAGCGCCGCGCGAGCGAACTGCTCGAATCGTTCGGATTACGAATCGATGTGAAGAAACCCGTGCGCGACTATTCCACCGCGATTCAACAGATGGTGGCGCTCGCGCGCGCGGTGTCGTCGGAGGCGAAGATGGTCATCATGGACGAATCGACGTCCTCGCTCGACGAACGCGAAGTGGAGCTGCTCTTCACCGTCGTGCGCCGCTTGCGTGACGATGGCCGCGCGGTCATCTTCGTGTCGCATCGGCTCGACGAACTCTATGCGCTGTGCGACCGCGTGACCGTCATGCGCGACGGACAGACCGTCGCCGAAAGCACGATGCAGGAGATGGACAAGCTCAAGCTCGTCACGACGATGCTCGGCCGCACGCTCGCCGCCGTCGTTCACGAAGACAGCGCGGTGAAGGAAGCGAATCTCGCGAAGCGCGGCGCGGTGGCGTTGAGCGCGCAATCGCTCGCGGCGGGCGCGAAGGTCGCGAACGTCTCGCTCGATGTCCACGCGGGCGAAGCCGTCGGCCTCGCGGGACTGCTCGGCTCCGGCCGCACGGAAACCATGCGGCTTCTCTTCGGCGCGGACCGTCCGTCGCAAGGCACGCTCGCGGTCGGCAGCGATAGCGTCGCGTTCAGGTCGCCGAAAGATGCGATCGCGCGCGGCATCGCGTATCTCACGGAAGACCGCAAGGCGGAAGGCATCGTGCCGGAGCTTTCCGTGCGCGACAACCTCACGCTCGTGTGCCTGCCTGCGTTGACGAAACGCGGCATCGTGGATGTCGCGAAGCAGCGCGAGATCGTCGATCGCTTCATCGCGTCGCTCGGCATCAAGTTGCGTTCGCCGGATCAGCCGGTGCGCGAGTTGTCGGGCGGCAATCAGCAGAAGGTGCTGCTCGCGCGCTGGCTCGCGACGAACCCGCGCCTTCTTTTGCTCGATGAACCCACGCGCGGCATCGATGTGGGTGCGAAAGCCGATGTCGCAAAGATCGTGCGCGAGTTGCGCGATGCGGGCATGGCGGTGCTGCTCTCGGCATCCGAACTCGAAGAACTGACCGCCGTGGCCGATCGCGCGGTCGTCATCCGCGATGGCGAAACGGTCGCGCAACTGGACGGCGCGCAGATGAACGAGGCGTCGATCATGGATGCGATCGCGTATGGCTCGGGCGAGGAATCGACGCTGGCGCAAGCGAGCGCCGCGCAAGGAAACGAAACATGATCGACAAGACGCAACCGGCCGCGCCGCTCACAGCCGACGCACAGGCCGCGCCCGCGAAGAAGAAGCGCGGCATCGCGATACAGCGCGAGATCGCCGTGCTCGTCGCGATGATCGTCTTCAATCTCATCTTCACGGACCACTTCCTGTCGCTGCAGACGTTCAACGTGAATCTCACGCAAGTGGTGACGATCGTGATCGTCGGCATCGGCATGACGCTCGTCGTGGCGACGGGCGGCATCGACCTGTCCGTGGGCGCATCGATGGCGATTGCAGGCGCGCTCGCGCCGATGCTCTTCATGAACATCGACGGGCCGCTGGGCTTGCTGCTCGCGTTCACGCTGCCCGTGCTCGCGGCAGCGGCGTGCGGCGTGTTCAACGGCTTGCTCGTGACGAGGCTTCATGTGCAGCCTATCGTCGCGACGCTCGTGCTGTTCATCGCGGGACGCGGCATCGCGCAGGTCGTCACCGACGGCAGCCTGCAGGCGTTCAACAATCCCGCGTTCCAGTGGATCGCGCTCGGCAAGGTCGCGGGCGTGCCGTTTCAAATCCTGCTGATGCTCGCGCTTGTCGCGATCTTCACGTGGATCGTGCGCAAGACGCTCTTCGGCAAGTACCTGCTCGTCACCGGCGGCAACGAGGACGCCGCGTATCTGTGCGGCATTCCGACCGCGCGCGTGAAAATGATCGCGTACACGCTGTGCGCCGCGCTCGCGGGACTCGCGGGTTTGATATCGATATCGGTGAATTCGTCGTCGGATGCGAACGTGGTCGGCCTCGGTGTCGAACTCGATGCGATCGCGGCGGTCGCCGTCGGCGGCACCGCGCTCACAGGCGGCAAGGCCTACATCACGGGCACGCTGATCGGCGCGCTCATCATCCAGCTATTGCGTTACACACTGCTCGCGCACGGCATTCCCGATGCCGCCGCGCTCGTGCTCAAGGCCGCGATCATCATCGCCGCCGTGTACGTGCAACGTCGCCGGGGCTCATGACATGAAGAAGAACCTTCCCATTCTCATCGCGCTCGCGGCGTTGCTGGTGCTGGGCGTCGTGCGCTACGAGCACTTCGCGTCGGCATACAACGTCACCTCCTTCTGGCGATACAACTCGATGTTCGCGCTGATCTCCATCGGCATGGCGTTCGTCATCATCACGGGCGGCATCGATCTGTCGGTGGGCGCGGTGGCGGCGCTCGCGAGCGTGGTATCGGCGCTGGCGAGTTCGCACGGCGCGGTGGCGGGCGTGCTCGCGGGATCGTGCGCGGGGCTGGCTGTCGGCGTGCTGAACGGCATGGTCATCACGCACATGCGCATTCTGCCGTTCATCGTCACGCTCGCGACGAGTCTCGGCGCGCATGGTCTCGCGCTCCTGCTCGGCCATAACGACGCCGTCGCGATCTCTTACGACACGAACTTCGCCGCGTTCGGCCAGGGCGATTTTCTCGGCTTGCCGATACCGGGCATCGTATCGCTCGTGGCGGCGGTCGCGGGGTGGATCGCGTTGCGCAGTTCGCGCTTCGGACGGCATGCGCTGGCTATCGGCGGGAGCGAGGAAGCATCGCGGCTGATGGGCTTGAACGTAGACCGCACGCTCGTCGCGGTGTATGCGGTGAGCGGACTGCTGGCGGGCATCGCCGGCGCGATTCTCGCGGCGCAATTCGGCGCGGGACAGCCGAACGAAGGCGTCGGCTGGGAGCTGTTCGCGATCTCGGCGGTCGTGCTCGGCGGCACGCGCCTGACGGGCGGCGAAGGCTCCATCGCGATGACCATCGCGGGCGTCGCGCTCCTCGGGCTCGTGTTCAATCTGCTGAACTTCGAAAACGGGCTCGGGTATATCAGCCTGTCGGCGTATTGGCAGTCGGTGATTCGCGGCTTGTTCCTGCTGCTCGTGATCGTGTTGCAGGCGCGCGTGCTGAAGCGAAGCGCCGCGCCCGCGAAGGTCGCGCATTGAGCATGCTTCAATGAAAATGGCCCGGCGCGTTCTGCCGGGCCATCACCGTTTCATGCGTGATTGCGTTCAGGCGTGATAGCGATCCGCATCGGCCCAGGCATCCGCTGTCGAATCCACGCGCTTTGCCTTCTCCGCTTCGCCCGGAATCTCGCGGCCGCGCAGCGAACATCCCGCCGTCTCGGTGACGAACAGCAGCGCGAACGCGCCGACCGCGCACGCCGCCATCATGTAATACGCCGGGACGAGCGTGCTGCCCGTGCGCCCGATGAGCCAGTCCGTGACCATCGGCGCGGTGCCGCCGAAGATCGACGTCGATACGTTGTACGCGATCGCCATGCCCGCATAGCGCGCTTGCGTCGGGAACATGGCGGGGAACATCGCGGAGATGCTCGCGAGTTGCGGCACGTAGAGCACGCCCAGCACCGCGAGGCCGATGAGCGCGCCCGCAATGCCATGCGACATCAGCGAGAACATCGGCACGGCGGCCACGAAGATGCCGGCGAGCGACAGCCACCACACCTTCTTGCGCCCGATGCGATCCGACAGCGCGCCCGCGAACGGCAGCAACACTATCATCGACAACATGCCGATAAGCGGCAGCAGAAGCGAGAGGTTGTCGCTCATGCCGAGTTCCTTCTTCATGAAAGTCGGCATGTAGGCGAGCAGCACGTAATTCACGACATTGAGCGCCACCACGAGGCCACCCAGCAGAACGAGCGGCTTCCAGAAGCGCGTGAACAGTTCGCGCAGCGGCACGCCCGCCTGCTCTTCGCGTTGCGCTGCGGCGGCGGCTTCGCGGAACACGGGCGTGTCTTCCATCTTCGAGCGCAGATAGAGGCCGATCAAACCGAGCGGCGCGGCGACGAGAAACGGCAGACGCCAGCCCCATGCGTGCATCGCGTCGTTGCCGAGCAAGACCGAGCAGCCGAGCATCAGGAACGCGCCGAGCGAGAAGCCCGCGAGCGTGCCGAATTCGAGGAAGCTGCCGCAGAAGCCGCGCCGATGGTCCGGCGCGTATTCGGCCATGAAGGTCGCCGCGCCGCCGTATTCGCCGCCTGTCGAGAAGCCCTGAATCATGCGCAGCGCGATGAGCGATACCGGCGCCCACATGCCGATGCTCGCATACGACGGCAACACGCCGACGAGCAGCGTCGCCACCGACATGATGATGATCGTCAGCGCGAGCACATGCTTGCGGCCGAGACGGTCGCCGAGCGGTCCCCAGAAGAGGCCGCCCAACGGACGCACGAGAAACGAAATCGCGAAGGTGGCGAGCGCGAAGAGCGTCGCTTGCGCGGTGCTGCCGGGAAAGAGCGCGGCGGAGATATACGTCAGGCCATAACTGTAGATGCCGTAGTCGAACCATTCGGTCGCGTTGCCTATCGCCGATGCCGCCATCGCACGGCGAAGCGGGCCGCGTCCCGTTCGTGTCGTGTCGTGCGTCGTGTCCTGCTTCATGGATGCCTGCACATAACTCATGTTCGTGGTCCGGATGCGTCAGTGAATCGGCGTCGAAGCGAAGCGTTTTGCTTCGTGCGTGCATGTCGCGCCGTCTTGAGTCCACCATACAGAAGCCAATTGTCCGCACGCATGTCCTAGGACGATCGAAACATCCGGGATTGCCCCATGTTTTCGATGTTCTTACGCGACCGTTACATCGCCGCGATCGCATCGATACGGCATGTGCATTGCTCACTGGCTCTGGTTCCCGCATCCCTTTCCGAACGCATCACGGAGGCCTCATCATGAGCATCACCGTCGGCGATTTTCTGATCGACCGCCTGCACGCCTGGGGCGTGCGCCGCATCTATGGCTATCCCGGCGATGGCATCAACGGCGTGTTCGGCGCGCTCAATCGCGCGAAGGGCAAGATCGAATTCATTCAGGCGCGGCACGAGGAAATGGCCGCGTTCATGGCCTCGGCGCACGCGAAGTTCACCGGCGAACTGGGCGTGTGCATCGCCACTTCGGGACCGGGCGCCGCGCATCTCATCACCGGTCTCTACGATGCGCGGCTCGATCACATGCCCGTGCTCGCCATCGCGGGACAGCAGGCGCGTGCCGCGCTCGGCGGGCACTATCAGCAGGAAGTCGATTTGCAGTCGATGTTCAAGGACGTCGCCGGCGCTTTCGTGGAACAGGCGAGCGTGCCGGCGCAGGTTCGGCATCTCGTCGATCGCGCCATCCGCACGGCGATCGGCGAACGCAAGGTCGCGGCGCTCGTGTTTCCCAATGACTTGCAGGAACTCAAGTACGAGCCGCCGCCGCGCAAGCATGGCACCTTGCATTCCGGTGTCGGTTATCGCGAGCCGAAAGTCGTGCCTTATGCCGATGATCTTCAACGCGCCGCCGATGTGCTCAACGCGGGCAAGAAGGTTGCGATTCTCGTCGGCGCCGGCGCGTTGCAGGCAACCGATGAAGTGATCGCCGTGGCCGACAAGCTCGGCGCGGGTGTCGCGAAGGCGCTGCTCGGCAAGGCCGCGTTGCCCGACGATCTGCCCTATGTAACGGGGTCCATCGGCCTGCTCGGCACCGAGCCGAGCTACAAGCTGATGACCGAATGCGACACGCTGCTGATGATCGGCTCGGGCTTCCCCTACTCCGAGTTTCTGCCGAAGGAAGGACAGGCGCGCGGCGTGCAGATCGATATCAAGCCGGACATGCTGTCCATCCGCTATCCGATGGAAGTGAATCTCGTCGGCGACAGCGCCGAGACTTTGCGCGCGCTGCTGCCGCTGCTGCAACAGAAGACCGATCACGCATGGCGCAAGGACATCGAAGGCTGGATGGGCGACTGGTGGAAGAAGCTCGAAAAGCGGGCGCTGGAGCCTGCGCAAAGCGGCGTGAATCCGCAGCGCACGGTATGGGAACTGTCGCCGCGCGTGCCGTCGAATGCCATCGTCACGAGCGATTCAGGATCGTGCGCCAACTGGTATGCGCGCGATCTGAAGGTGAAACGCGGCATGATGTGCTCTTTATCGGGCGGCCTTGCGTCGATGGGCGCAGCCGTACCGTATGCGATTGCAGCGAAGTTCGCGCATCCCGAGCGGCCCGTGATCGCGCTCGTCGGCGATGGCGCGATGCAGATGAACAACATGGCCGAACTCATCACCGTCGCGAAGTACTGGAAGCAATGGTCCGATCCGCGATGGATCTGCATGGTGCTCAACAACGAAGACCTGAATCAGGTCACGTGGGAGCAGCGCGTGATGAACGGCGATCCGAAGTTCGAGGCATCGCAGGAGATTCCGTCGGTGCCGTATCACCGGTTCGCGGAGATGATCGGCTTGCGCGGCTTCTATGTCGACGATGCCGAGTGTATGGCCGCCGTATGGGACGAAGCGCTGGCGTCGGATCGGCCCGTGGTGATCGAAGTGAAAGCCGATCCTAACGTGCCGCCGCTGCCGCCGCACATCACGCTGCAACAGGCGAAGGCGTTCGCGACGACGCTGTTCGAGGGCGATCCGAATCAGCGCAACGTCATTATCGATACGGCGAAGCAGGTCATCGGCGCGGTGCTGCCGGGCCACAAGGACTGATGCGGCTTCGCGGCGGCAAGGACGCTCAACGCGCGTCCTTGTCGCCCGCGCCTTCGACTTCGACTTCGACTTCACATGCAGGCGATTGCGCCGCGCCGCCGCGCGTTCTGGCGTCCGAGGCGAGCCGCAGATACGCGGCGGCGAGCCTGCGCAGCTCTTCCTCGCTCGCATCCTCGATGCCGATGAGTTGGTTGCTCGCCGTGCGGTGCGTCGCGAGCAACTCGTTCAGCTTCAGATGCAGCGCGACGCTGTCCTTGTTCTGGCTTTGCTGGATCAGAAACACCATGAGAAAGGTGATGATCGTCGTGCCCGTGTTGATGACGAGCTGCCAGCCATCGGAATAATGAAAGATCGGGCCGGTGGCGACCCATAACACGATGCTCGTGACCGCGAGGCCGAAGGCGAACGGCGAGCCGGCCCAGCGCGTGACGAGGCTCGCGAAGCTGTCGAACGCGCGCATCACGGGATTCGCCTTCGCGTAGGCGGGGCTGCTCGTGTCGGGAATCGTGTCGAGCTGATCGGTCGATGTGCGGTGCGGCTTAGGCATGAATTTTCTCCCTGCGATTACCTGTTCATGCACGAGCAAGAAGCAAGCCTTACATATAGCTTTTGTCCATGCCGCTGACTGAGACTCGCTTCGTCACGCGCCTCGCCTCAAGTGCTCCAGACGCTTCACGACACGGCCGATCACTTCGTCCCAATCGCCTTCTGTCTTCTGCGTGAACAGGCGCGCCGACGGATACCACGGCGAGTCCTCTCGATCGAGCAGCCAGCGCCAGTCGCCGGCGAGACGGTTCAGAATCCAGACCGGCTTGCCGAGCGCGCCCGCAAGGTGAGCGACGGAGGTATCCACCGAAATCACGAGATCGAGTTTGTCGACGATGCATGCCGTATCGGCGAAGTCGCGGATGTGCGGCGTCATGTCGATCGGACGCAGATCGGAAGGCAGCTCGTCAAGCTGGGCGCACGGTTCGCCCAGTTGCAGACTGACGAAGGCGATATCCGGCATACGCAGCAAGGGCAGCAGCTTGTTGAGGTGGAGCGAGCGCTTCCGGTCGTCGCCGAACGCGATGAAGGCATCGGTCACACGACCGAGCCTGCTCGACCCGGCCCAGACAAGGCCCACCTTCAGCTTTTGGCCCGGCAAGGCCGCCTTCAATCGACGCGACCATGCATCGACGCGGCGGCGAGGCAACGCGATGTACGGAACCCGCGCGGGAATCTGCGCGAGCGACAAGCCGAGAATGGCGGGCACGCTCATCAGGCCGCACCAGCGGTCGTATTCGGCGACATCCAGCGGCGCTCTGCGATCGACGGCCGCATCGACACCTTCGACGCCTTCGACCAATGCCAGGAGCTCGGGCGCGCAAACGACCGTCACCCGCGACGCGCCGAGGCGCTTGAGCAGCGGGGCGAAGCGGACGAACTGGATCGTGTCGCCGAACCCTTGTTCGGCGGCGAGCAGGATCGATTTTCCCTGCAACGGCTCGCCGTTCCACTTCACGATGGACAACTTCGGCGCGCCATCCCATTTGACGCCCCACGCCGCGGCTTCCGTCGAATCCATCTGACGGAATTCGTGCAGCGGCCACGCCTCTTCATATCGTCCCATCTGAAGCAGCCACAGCCCGAAGGAGTGCTTGTGAAACGCATCGACCGCTCCCGGCGCGCGGGCACAGCTCGCCGGGAGCCCGACGATGTTCTGCAAAGCGTCATTCAGCGCGCCTTCCGCCTCATGGGCGCGGCCCTGCCGGAGCAGCGCTTCGATCAGTCCACGGCTCGGCGAGACAGCACCGGGACGCAACGCGAGCGCGGACCTGAACTGGGTCTCGGCTTCCGTCAGGTCGGCGCGCCGCAGGGCGACGTGACCCAGTCCGCCACGCGCGTCAGCCGACTGCGGAGCCAACGCGAGCGCCCGTTTGTACGAAGCGTCGGCTTCGTCCAGACGCATCCCCGCGAACTGCACGTCGCCCATGACCACGTGTGTATCGACATCATTCGGCGCCAGGTCGATCGCGCGGCGGCATGCAGCTTCCGCTTCCGCCCAGCGCCCGCGAATACGCAGCCAGCGTCCGAGCGACAGGTGCGCCAGTGCGAAACCGGGATCGTCGGCAATCGCGCCGGCGAACGCGTCGCCGGCTTCATCCATGCGGCCCTGCGCCTGAAGCGCCAAGCCGAGCAGATGTTTGGCCAGCGCAAAATCCGGACGCAGCGCCAGCGCCGCGTTCAGCGTGGTTTCGCACCCGCCGAAAAGCCGCTGATCGAAAAGAAGCAGCGAGAGATTCAGATGAATGTCCGCCGAATCGGGCTGGAACGTCAGCGCATGCCGAAGCAGTCGTTCGGCTTCGGCGGGACGGCCGAGCTGGCGAAGGACGAGCGCCAGATTGTTATTTTTTGCAACGGAATTCGGATTATCAGCCAATTCGCGGCGCAGCATGGTTTCCGTTTCAGCGAGGCGCTCGCGATTAAGACTCGTCTCTTCATTCATGAGTTGATTCTCGTGCTGGGGATAAACGTTATTCGAACGGCTTTGTCGATATAGACCGCGCGCGGCCATGCGAACCGATAAAGGAATTGAAGAAAGCACCACGACGCGCGAAACGCGGACGCATCGTCCGGTCGCGGTGAATGGTCTTATTGATTAACAGAGTGATTTAATCCATACCGCCGAATCCGGTTTCGCACTATTCCTAAATGCAAGGCGAACGATAACGGATGCATTCGAGTATAGTGTAAAAAACCATTTCAAAAGATCGAGGTGCGATTGCGTGAAATGCCGATTATCGGCATTGGCGCTATTTGCGTTCAGCGCCTCCGCCAAATGCGTGTCAGCCGCGCGGTCACGATGCTTGCTATGGACTGGCGCGCGCTCCGGAACGAGCACGGCGGCCCGGCTGTCCGCAGATTCCATGCGAAAATTCCGAAGCTTTTTCCCAGTAGAAACGTGACCCTGCGGTGTGGATGGCCGCATCGCAAGACCCGTGAGGAGCTACAGCGTCAATGGATTCCAGCAATCTGATCCCGGATATGACATCGCGCCCCGGCGACCCGAGCTTTCTCCTCGGCGGCGGCGAGATGGGCGTGCTCATCCGTGGCTTCGACTGGACACAAACCACGCTCGGCGAGCCGATCCACTGGCCGCAAAGTCTCAAGACCGCCATCCGCATCATGCTGACGTCGCGCCAGCCCATCTGGATCGGCTGGGGCCGCGACCTGCTGTTCTTCTACAACGACGCGTACAAGTCGATCATCGGCGGCAAGCATCCGCATGCGCTCGGCCAGCCGACGTCCGTTGTATGGCGTGAAATCTGGAATGACATCGGGCCGCTGCTCGATACCGCGCTCGCGGGCGTCGAAGGCACGTTCGTCGAACAGAAGCTGCTCATCATGGAGCGCAACGGCTTCCCGGAGGAAACCTACTACACGTTCTCCTATAGCCCGATTCCCGACGACCGGGGCGGCGCGGGCGGCATCATCTGCGCGAACAGCGACGACACGCAACGCGTGCTCGGCGAGCGCCAGCTTCTCGTGCTGCGCGAACTCGCGACCTACGCCGCCGACGCGCGCACCTGGCGGGAAGCCTGCGAACGCTCGATGAAGGCGCTTCGCAACGCGCCGCGCGACATGCCGTTCGCGCTCCTCTACGCCGCCGAACCCGGCCATCAGACGGCGACGCTCGTCGGCGCATGCGGCATCGCGCCGGGGCATCGCGCCGCGCCCGAGACGGTCCACGCCGGGCAACGCGAACCGTGGCCGATCCACGAAGTCCTGCGCGATAACCAGTCGCGGCTCGTGACGAATCTGCCCGACCATTTCGATGCGCCGTTGCCGAGCGGCGCGTGGAACGCCGCACCCACGCGCGCGGTCCTCATGCCGATCGCGCCGACCGGCGAGACCGGCCACGCGGGCGTGCTCGTCGTCGCGCTGAATCCGTATCGCCTGTTCGACGACGGCTATCGCGCGTTCATGAACCTCGTCGCCGGGCAGATCGGCGCGGCGATCGGCTACGCGCACGCCTACGACGAAGAACGCCGCCGCGCCGAAGCGCTCGCGGAAATCGACCGCGCGAAGACCACGTTTTTCTCGAACATCAGCCACGAATTCCGGACGCCGCTCACGCTGATGCTCGGCCCGCTCGAAGAGATGCTCGCCAATCACGAGCGCGTCGCGCCCGGCGACGTGCGGCTCGTCGAGATGATTCATCGCAACGGCTTGCGGCTCCTGAAGCTCGTCAACGCGCTGCTCGACTTTTCGCGCATCGAGGCGGGACGCATCGAGATTCATCGCCAGACGACCGACCTCGCCGCGTTCACCGCGGAGCTTGCGTCGCTGTTTCGCTCGGCGATCGAAACGGCCGGGCTCGAGCTTCGCACCGACATTCCCGACACGCCCCTGCTCGCGGACATCGACCGCGACATGTGGGAGAAGGTCGTGATGAACCTGCTGTCGAACGCGTTCAAGTTCACGCTCGACGGCGCGATCATCGTGTCCCTGCACGCGCGCGGCGACAACGAGATCGAGATGTGCGTGCGCGATACGGGCATCGGCATTCCGTCCGACGAACTCGAGCGCGTGTTCGAGCGCTTTCATCGCGTGGCGGGCGCGACGGGGCGTTCGGTGGAAGGCAGCGGCATCGGGCTCGCGATGGTGCACGAACTCGTGAAGCTGCACGGCGGGCGCATCGGCGTGGAAAGCCGGCCGGGCAAAGGCGCGTGCTTCCGCGTCACGCTGCCTGCCGCGCAGCCGAAGCTCATCGCGCGCGACGACGCCTCGCGCGCCGAAGCGAGCAGCGGTGCGCGCAGCTATGTCGATGCCGCGTTGCGCTGGACGTCCGATGCGGCGAACGAAGCCATCGACGCCATCAGCGACATCGACGCGCCGCTCGCGCATGCCGAAGGCGAAGCGGCGCTGACGGGCCGCGTGCTCGTGGTCGACGACAACACCGACCTGCGCGACTACATGCGCCGCATGCTGGCGTCGGCGGGCCACGACGTCACCGTCGCCGCCGATGGCGCCGCCGCGCTCGAAGCCGCCCGCGCGCTGCGCCCGGAAGTGATCGTGTCGGATGTGATGATGCCGCGTCTCGACGGCTTCGGCCTGCTGCGCGCGCTGCGCGAGGACGAGACGCTGCGCGAGACGCCGGTCGTGCTGCTGTCCGCGCGCGCGGGCGAAGAAGCGCGCGTGGGCGGCCTCGATGCCGGCGCCGACGATTATCTGACCAAGCCCTTCTCCGCCCGCGAACTGCTGGCGCGCGTGTCGAGCAATCTGCGGCTCGCGCGGCTGCGGCAGGAGACCGAGCGGAAATTGCGCGAGGATTCGCGCGTGCTCGAAGTGCTGAATCGCGTGGGCACGACGATCGCGGCGGAACTCGATCTGTCGCGCGCGGTGCAGGTGGTCACGGACGCCGCCACGGAACTGACCGGCGCGGCGTTCGGCTCGTTCTTCTACAACGTGCTCGACAACGAAGGCGGCAGCTACACGCTCTACGCGCTTTCGGGCGTGCCGAAGGACAGCTTCGCCAAGTTTCCGATGCCGCGCAACACGTCCGTCTTCGCGCCGACGTTCAAGGGCGAAGGCATCGTCCGTTCGGCGGATATCACGAAAGACCCGCGCTACGGCCACAACGCGCCGCATCACGGCATGCCGAAAGGCCATCTCGCGGTGCGCAGCTATCTCGCCGCGCCGGTCGTGTCGCGCACGGGCGAAGTGCTCGGCGGCCTGTTTTTCGGGCATCCCGAGCCGGATATTTTCACTGAACGCGCCGAGCAAATTATCGAAGGCATCGCGGCGCAGGCGGCTATCGCCATCGACAACGCGCGGCTCTTTCAGGCCGCGCAGGACGAAATCGCCGAGCGCACCAAGGCGCAGTCCGCGCTGCGCGATCTCAACGAAACGCTGGAGCGCCGCGTGACGGAAGTCGTCGCGGACCGCGACCGGCTGTGGGAACTGAGCGAAGACCTGTTCGTGATCGCGAGCTTCGACGGCGCGCTGTTGCGCGTGAGCCCGTCGTGGGCGTCGGTGCTCGGCATGGATGCGCAGCGTCTGCATGCGCGCACGATGCTCGAACTCGTGCATCCCGACGATGTGGCCACCGCCGCGTTCGAGATCGACCGCCTGCGCGCGAGCGGCATGCCGGTGCGTTACGAATGCCGGCTGGCGCGCATCGATGGCGGATGGCGATGGATCGCGTGGACGCTGTCGCTCGATCCGCGCACGCGGCGCATTCACGGCGTGGGCCGCGACGTCACCAGCGACCGCGAAACCGCCGATGCGCTGCGTCACGTCGAAGAAGCGCTGCGCATCGCGCAGAAGATGGAGGCCATCGGCAAGCTGACGGGCGGCGTCGCGCACGACTTCAACAACCTGCTGCAAGTGATCGGCGGCAACCTGCAACTGCTCGTGAAAGATGTCGCGGGTCACGAGAAGGCCGAGCAGCGCGTGCGCAGCGCGCTCGCGGGCGTGGCGCGCGGCGCGAATCTCGCCTCGCAACTGCTCGCATTCGGGCGACGCCAGCCGCTCGCGCCGAAGGTCGTCAATCTGGGCCGCTTCGTGCGCGGCCTCGACGACATGTTCCGCCGCGCGCTCGGCGACGGCATCGAGATCGAAACGATCATCACGGGCGGCCTGTGGAATACGCTCGTCGATCCGTTCCAGGTCGAGAACGCGCTGCTCAATCTCGCGATCAACGCCCGCGACGCGATGAACGGCCACGGCAAGCTGACCATCGAGGCGGGCAACGCATCGCTCGATGAAACCTACGCCATGCGCAACGCCGACGTATTGCCCGGCCAGTACGTGATGGTCGCGGTCACGGACACGGGATCGGGCATGTCGCCGGAAGTGCGGGAACGCGCGTTCGAGCCGTTCTTCACGACGAAGCGCGAAGGCCAGGGCACGGGCCTCGGACTTTCCATGGTGTACGGCTTCGTCAAGCAGTCGGGCGGGCACGTGAAGGTGTACAGCGAGGAAGGACACGGCACGACGGTGCGCATCTACTTGCCCCGCGCGCGCGAGGAAGAAGACCTCGAAACGAACGTCGAAGCCGGGCCGGCGAAGGGCGGCACCGAAACCGTCCTCGTGGTCGAGGACGACGAGGAAGTGCGCGCCACCGTGGTCGAGCTGCTGGCCGATCTCGGCTATCGCGTGCTGCGCGCGAAGGACGCGATGAGCGCGCTCGCGATCGTCGAAAGCGGCGTGCCCATCGACCTGATCTTCACCGATGTCGTGATGCCCGGGCCGCTGCGCAGCACCGAACTCGCGCGCAAGGCGCGTGAGCGCGTGCCGGGCATCGGCGTGCTGTTCACGTCGGGCTATACGGACAACGCCATCGTGCATGCGGGACGGCTCGACGAAGGCATCGACCTGTTGAGCAAGCCTTATACGCACGAGGCGCTCGCGCGCAAGGTCCGGCTCGTGCTCGGGCGAAACGCGCGCGATACCGATACCGGCGATACGCCCGCGCGAGCGTCGGAAACGGCGCAGCAAGATGCGCTTGCCGCCCGGCGCGTGCTGTTCGTCGAAGACAACGAGCTGGTGCGCACGAGCAGCGCCGAACTGCTGCGCACGATGGGACTCGATCTGATGGAAGCGGCAAGCGTGGAGGAAGCGATGACGCTGCTGCGCGAGCATCAGTTCGACGTCTTGCTGACGGACGTGGATCTGGCGGGAGAATCGGGCGTGGAACTGGCGATGGCCGCGCGCCGCGACAGGCCCGCGCTGGGCGTCGTGTTCGTGACGGGCTACGAACTCGCACTGAGCGACGACGAACGCAAGGCGTTGCCGCGCGCGATTCAAGTGCGCAAGCCGTACGATCCGCTCGTGCTGATCGATGCGTTGAATGCCGCCGCCGCGGCCTGAGCGCGGCGGTTTCGTTCAACGCTTATCGCGCGCGACGCTTTCTCACCGCTTCCGCGAGCAGTTCCAGCACCGGCTCGGTCTGCGTCCAGCCGAGGCACGCATCCGTGATCGATACGCCGTGCTTTAGCGGCACGCCCGGTTTCAGGTCCTGCCGGCCTTCTTCGAGATGGCTTTCGATCATCACGCCCGTGATGCGCTTCTCGCCCGCCGACAGTTGCCGCGCGACGTCCTCGGCGACATCGACCTGACGCTGATGCGACTTGTTCGAGTTCGCATGCGAGAAGTCGATCATCACCTGCTCGCGCTGGCCGAGCGCCGCGAGCGCGGCGCAACTGGCGTTCACGCTGTCGGCGTCGTAGTTCGGGCCCTTCTTGCCGCCGCGCAGAATCACGTGGCAGTCGGCGTTGCCGCGCGTTTCGAAGATCGCGGCCATGCCCATCTTCGTCATGCCCATGAACGCATGACTCGCGCTCGCCGCGACGATCGCATCGGCGGCGACCTGCACGCCGCCATCGGTGCCGTTCTTGAAGCCGATCGGACACGAAAGCCCCGAAGCAAGCTGCCGATGACTCTGGCTTTCCGTCGTGCGCGCGCCGATCGCGCCCCACGCGATCAGATCGGCGATGTACTGCGGACTCAGCAAGTCGAGAAATTCGGTGGCAGTCGGCAGCCCGAGGCCGCTTAAGTCGAGCAGAAGTTCGCGCGCGCGGCGCAGGCCTTCGTTGATGCGGAAACTGCCGTCGAGACGCGGATCGTTGATATAGCCCTTCCAGCCGACCGTCGTGCGCGGCTTCTCGAAATACACGCGCATCACGATGAAAAGATCGTCGCGCAGGCGCTCGGCGACGCTTTTCAGGCGCTCGGCGTATTGCATCGCCTGATCGTGGTCGTGAATGGAGCACGGTCCGACGACGACCACGAGCCGGTCATCGCGGCCGTGCAGGATGTTCGCAATCGACGCGCGGCTTTCTTCCACGAGCGTCTGCACGCCGGGCGTGACCGGCAGTTCGTCGATGAGCAGCGCCGGCGAAATCAGCGGACGCACCGCGCCGATGCGCGTGTCGTCGATGCGGGTCGTATCTTGCGTGGAGTCGGCGACGCCGGCCTCCTGGTCGCGGGCGGGATTGTCGATGCGGCTCAAAATGGGCTCCGTCATGCGGTTTATATGCTTGAAATGCGGGTTCGATGCGGTTTTCCCGCTTCATGGCCGGTTAGCGGCGCGAACATCGATTATCGCATCGTTGCGGTGCGGCGGCCCCTTGCGCGAGGGATCGTGCGTATCATGAGACTTCATCATCGGAGCCAGAACATGCGGATCGAAACATCGTTTCTTTTCGACCTCGACGGCACGCTCGTCGACAGCGTCTATCAACACGTGCTCGCCTGGAAGGAAGCGCTGGATGCGGAAGGCATCGAACTGTCGGTGTGGCGCATTCATCGCAAGATCGGGATGAGCGGCGGGCTGTTCACCAATCAGCTGCTTCGCGAGACGCATGGCGAGATCAGCGCGGATCGCGTCGAGCGGCTGCGTCAGTTGCATACCGAGGCGTACAAGCAGCTGCGCGCGCAGGTGTGTCCGCTGCCGGGCGCGCGCGAGCTGCTCGCCGCGCTCACGGACGCGGGCACGCGCTGGGCCATCGCGACGAGCGGACGCATGGAAACGGCGGCGGTCAATCTGGAAGCGCTGGGCGTCGATCCGTCGAAGCAGGTTGTCATCACGCGCGACGACGTGAAGTACGCGAAGCCCGATCCCGACTTGTTCCTCGCCGCCGCCGAACGCCTGAACGTGCCGATCGAGCATACGGTCGTCGTCGGCGACAGCATCTGGGACATGCTCGCGGCGCGTCGCTGCCGGGCGCTCGGCGTCGGCCTGCTATCGGGCGGTTACGGCAGCGACGAACTCGAGCGATCCGGCGCGCTGCGCGTGTACGAAGATCCCGCCGACCTGCTCGCGCATCTGGACGAAGTCGCGGCGCGGCCCTGAGCGCGCAAGACACGCGTGACACACGCGAGCGCGGGCCGCGTGTCGCGCATCATTCGGCGATATCCGGCTCGACGAGTCTTGCGAGCTGAAGCAGCGACTCCTGCCAGCCGAGATAGCACATCTCCAGCGGGATGACCTCGGGCACGCCTTCCTGCACGATGCTCAAATCCGTGCCGCACGATACCTGCCGCAGCGAAACGGTGACGTGCATTTCGCCGGGGAGGTTCGGATCGTCGAAACGGTCCGTGTAGCGCAGCTTCTCGAACGGCACGAGTTCGATGTACTCGCCGCCGAACGAGTGGCCGTGTCCGGTGCTGAAATTGCGAAAGGACATCTTGTGCGTTCCGCCCTCGCGCGCATCCATCTGATGCACCTGACATGTGAAGCCGTAGGGCGGCAGCCACTTCGCGATGGCATCGGGTTCGAGAAACGCGCGATAAACGCGCTCGGGCGTGGCGCGCAGGACGCGGTGCAGGCGGACGGTGCCGGTAGTCATGATATTCACCCCTCACTTGAAAAATTCGACACAGTCTACGACGATGCATCGCACGCAAAATCGACATCGCCGTAAAGGAAAACGCGAGATGAACGACTTCATCAAACTCTGCCCGATGATCTGCGCGGCGGCGCTGCTGCTCGCGGGTTGCGCCGCGAGCGCCACGCCCGACGATGCGCGGCATCTGTCAGAGACGCAATGCCGCGATCTCGCCTCGCTGCGCAATCACGCGCCGCCTTCGCGCGAGCGCAACGCGAGCGAGCTGACCGCGCTGAGGCAAGCGGGCTACGATCCGTCGAAGTGGTACGACCCGTACTATCCCGACGATCTGCACGCGGCGCAGCATCGAATCGATCGCTGGTTTCAAACGGATTGCCAGCCGGCGCGGACTGACTGAACGACGATGCCCGCTTCCATCCGCAATTCCCTGCTCTGGATCTTCGATGCCTTCGAGCACGACGCGACCTACATCCGCCGACGCATGTTCGGTTGCGATGCCGCGTATATCGACGGCTTGCTGTGCCTCGTCGCCGCCGATCGCGAGAAGCCGTGGAATGGCCTGCTCGTGTGCACGTCGCGCGAACGCCACGCCGCGCTCATCGACGAGATGCCCGCGCTCAAGCCGCATCCCGTGCTCGGCAAGTGGCTTTACGTGGCGCAGGAAAGCCCGGACTTCGAGACCGTCGTCCAGCAGTTGACCGAACTCGTGCTCGCGCGCGATCCGCGTATCGGCGTCGAGCCGAAGCCGCGCAAGCCGGCCGCCAAACGCGCAATGCCTTCGCCACGCTCATCGAAACATTGAACACCACATGCCGTCGATAACCGCCCCACGTACCGGCCCTCTTTCGCTTGCGAGCATCGGCTACATTCTCACGTCGATGCTGTGCTTCGCCATCGTCGATGCGCTCGCGAAGGTCGTCGCGCTTCAGTATCCGGCGAACGAAGTGACGTTCTTTCGCATGCTGTTCGGCCTCGTTCCGGCGTTCGTGATGTGCTGCGTCGGCAAGCGTTCGTTCGCCGATCGCATGCGATCGCTCGACATCAAAGGGCAAACGTGGCGCGCGCTCACGCTGCTCGGCGCGTCCGGCTTCTTTTTCGCGGGGCTTCCGTTCATGCCGCTCGGCGAGGCCGTCGCCATCGCGTATTCGGAGACGTTGATCGTCGTCGTGCTCGCGCCGTTCGTCCTCAAGGAAAAACTCACGACGCGCGGCGCATGGTCCGCGTGCATCGGCTTCGCGGGCGTGCTCCTGGTCGTGCGGCCGGGCGGCGGCGAATCGACATGGTTCGGCCCATTGCTGCTGCTCGCGTGCGCCATGTTCGGCGCGCTTTCGATCATGCAGATCAAGCGCATTCGCGCCACCGACGATTCGCGCACGACAGTGCTCTTCTTCAGCGCGGTCGGCACCGTGGTCACCGCGTGCACGCTCGCGTTCAGCTGGAAGACGCCGACGCTTCAGGCGCTCGTCGTGATGGCGCTGCTCGGCGCGTTCGCGACCGCGGGGCAACTGCTGATGACGGTCGCGTATCGGCGCGCGGACGCCGGGGCGCTCGCGCCGTTCAACTACACGAGCATCGCGTGGGCTGCGTTGTTCGCGTACATCGCGTGGGGCGAAATCATTCAGCCGCTCTCGCTTGCGGGCATTGCGTTGATCGTCGGCAGCGCGATTGCCGTCGCGTGGCAGCGCAAGCTGCCCGAAGGACCGAACGCGTGAACGTGAAGCGTGAGCGTGAAGCGTGCGCGGTGAATCCGCAACACCGGGGATGCAGCGTTGGCGCGGCAAGTTTTTGCGCGGTTAAACTGACGAGCGCAGTGCCGACATTGCCCGCGACGCGCACGAATGATCGTTCGCCATCGCGTCATTCACGACTCACTACCGAGCATCCCGATGAAAACTGCCATCAAGAAGACTCTCGTGCTGTTCGTGCTCGCGGCTTTCGCCGCACCGAGCCTGTCGTTCGCAACGGCCGCTTATCCGTCCAACCAGAAGCGCCCGGCGTATAGCAAGACGCACAAGCACCACAAGCATCACAAGACCGCGCCGGCGCAATAACGCATCACGGCCGCGTGCGGTACGTTGCATGCGGCCGCTTCCGTCACGCGTTACCCGGCATCGCCTGCACTGATCACCGCCTGCATGCTCTTCAGGAGCTTGCGCAAGTACGCGAGCAGACCCACTACATCGCCGAACGCGATAAAGCCCGCTTGCCCGCCATCGCCGAACAAGGCTTGGCCGTCGAGCGTCTTGTCGATGATGAGACCGCCATACGCCGCGTGCGGCACATATTCATCCGCGCCGATGCGAAAGCGCCCGCCGTTCACGGCCGCATCGCGCAGGCGCATGAGGAACTGCACTTCGGGCGTGCGCGAACTCGCGAGCCGATGCACGTCGAAGAAATCCGCCACCGCGAGAATCGCATTCGTGCACGGCACGCGCAGCGCGAACGACATGCGCTGCGAGGCATCGGGCAACGAAGGCCACGACTGCATAGCGTCGGACGGATCGTTCTTCATCGGCATGCCGTCTTCGCTATGCGTGTGCGCTTCGGGCTTCGCATGCCGATGCTCGATCAATCGCGCCACCGCGCTGAAGTCCGGCGCGCGCTCGCCATGTTCGATCCAGTCGGCCAGCAAGCCGGCGTGCGTGCAAAGCGCGAGCAACTGGGCGTCGATGAACGCAACGCCCAGCCTGCATGGGTCCGGATGAGTGGTGTCGGGCATTCTTGTCTCCTTTGATTTTTGACTCCGGGCGCTATGCCGCAAGTTTCGCGCCCGCAAGACATGCCGACACCATCGGCATCGATCAGAACAGGTTGCGCAGTCCGAGCGACACGCCCGTCTGATTGGAGCGGCCCGGCAATTCGACGACGCCCGCGCCCGTCACCTTGTTGAAGTCCACGGTGCCATACACTTCCGTGCGCTTGGAGAGCGCATATTCCGCGACCGCGACGCCCGTGTAGCGATTGCCGCTGCCCGTCTCGCCACCGCCGATGGCCGCGTTCTTCATGTGGTCGTAGTAGAACGCGCCCGTGAGCAACAGCGCGGGCGTCACCTGCCACGTCACGCCGGCGAACGGGCCGTCGTCGCGGCGGCCCGAGCCCTTGAGAATGTCCACGCCGGACACGAGATTGCGTTGCGCGAGCAGGCTGTCGACGAAGCCGGTGTCGTCCGTCGAATGCAGATAGCCGGCATAGAGCTTCGCGGGCCCGACCGTATAGACGATGTTCGCGTTCCAGATCTTCTGCTTGTTGCTGGCGTTGTCGCTGTTCTGCTGATAGCCGCCGCCGATGGACAACGGTCCCATTGCATACGACGCCGTGAAGCCGTACATGTTGCCCGCGCCCTGATGTCCCGGCACCTGGCCCGAGAAGCCGCCTGCGCCGGTCGACGTGGAGTTCGTGCCGAACGAGTACATCGCGCCGATGGAAAGGCCCGCGAACGTGCCCTCGTACTTCACCGCGTTATCCGCATACAAGCCCGCGCCGAGCGCCACCGGCAGCCACGCGTTCTCGAAGTAATTGCCGACGGTAAGCGGGTCGTAGGTGTCGCCGAGCATGTCGAAGAGCGGCGTCTTCTGGCGGCCGAGCGTCAGCGCGCCATACTGGTTCGCGAGCCCGACATACGCCGCGCGATTGAATGCGCGCTGGCTATCCGAATACTGGCCGCTGTTCAGTTCAACGCCGCTTTCCAGGCGGAAAATCGCCTTGAGTCCGCCGCCGAGATCTTCCGTTCCCTTCAGCCCGATACGGCTATTGGTGATGGCGCCGTTCGTCATGAACAGCTTGCCGTCGTTATTGGCGTTCGCGTTGGTCAGATAGCGCACGCTTACATCGGCGACGCCGTACAGCGTCACTGAGCTTTGCGCGAACGCGGATTGGCAGGCGAATGCAATGGCGGATGCGGCGAACGTGGTGGCCGCGCGCGAGGTGATCGTCTTCATGGTGTCCATGCGTTTATTTCTGTTCGATGTGATGCGCTCATTGCGTGTGTCAGCAGCAAGAAACGCAATGAGCACGCGGACTTTTATCACATCAAATATCGCAACGCATCGGCGCGTGCACGCGATCTGTGGTTTTTTACGCAACAGGTGCCGGGGCCGGCGATCGCGGCGGGCGACGTCATCGCCACAGTCGCCCGGACGCGGCCCTGTTTTTATTCGCCATCCTAATCATGTTGACTTGCCTGATGCCGCTCGTTAGCGTTCGTGTTCGCCCATCATTGCGATGCCGGCCATCGACAGTAAAAGACGGCGAACGTGGGCGACGCCTCATCCGTTCATGCAAAGCCCGATTGCAGCCCTCGCTTAATAGCCGTTATGCTTGAAACAAACGACAGACTATTGAACAGGGAGACATCCGATGCCGACGATCTGGGGAAGAGCTAACTCCGTCAACGTGCAGAAAGTGCTGTGGTGCTGCGATGAACTCGGCGTGGCGTACGACCGCGTCGACGCGGGCATGCAGTTCGGGCGCAATCACGAACCCGAATACCTTGCGATGAATCCAATGGGCCGTGTGCCGACGCTCGTGGACGGCGACTTCGTGCTGTGGGAATCCAACGCGATCATCCGCTATCTCGCGATGCAATACGGCGCGGACAACGCCATCTATCCCGCCGAGCCGAAACTGCGCGCAAGCGTCGATCGCTGGCTCGACTGGACGCTGTCCACGCTGCAACCGGCGGAGCGCCCGGTGTTCTGGGGCTATATCCGCACGCCCGCGGCCAAGCGCCATGTGAAGCAACTCGAAGCCGATGCCCGCGAAGTCGAAACGCTATGGCGCGTGATCGACGCGCACCTGAAAGACCGCGACTTTCTCGAAGGCAACGCGTTCACGCTCGCCGATCTCGTCATCGCCGCGTATGCGCGCCGGTGGTACGGCATCGCGGAGCTGGAGCGGCCCGCGCTGCCCGACCTCGAACGCTGGTACGCGCGACAGTCGCAACGCGCGGGATTCCAGCGCTACATCGCGCCCGAACTCACTTGAACGCATCCATCGAAGCGATACCGACATGACCATCGAACTGCATACATGGAACACGCCCAACGGACGCAAGATCAGCGTCGCGCTGGAAGAGATGCAACTGCCCTATATGGTCAGGACCGTCGACATCACGAAAGGCCAGCAGCATGCGCCCGAATTTCTGCGCATCAGCCCGAACAACCGCATTCCGGCTATCGTCGATCCCGATGGTCCCGACGGCCAGCCGATCAGCGTGTTCGAGTCCGGCGCGATCCTGCTTTATCTCGGCGAGAAGACCGGCCGGTTTCTTCCCGCGAGCCTGCGCGAGCGCGTTCCGGTGCTCGAATGGCTGATGTGGCAAATGGGCGGCTTCGGCCCGATGCCCGGACAAGTGCATCACTTCCGCATGGTCGAAGCGGAGAGCGATCGGCGTTACGGCCTCAAGCGCTATTCCGACGAAACGCGACGCCTCTACGGCGTCCTCGACAGGCGTCTCGCCGAAGCGGAATTCGTGGCGGGCGCGTTGTCCGTCGCAGATTTCGCGATTCTCGGCTGGGCGTGGCGGCACGAGCGGCATCAGGTATCGCTCGACGATTTTCCCAACGTCAAACGCTGGTACGAAGCGCTGTTCGCGCGGCCCGGCGTGCAGCGCGGCTTCGAAGTGAAACTGGACGATCAGACCTGATGCGTGGCGCCGTCAGGCGCGCGTAATATGAGCGGCATCCGCGAAAGACAGAGCGAGGAGACAACCATGACCGCCCATATGTATGACGAAGGCCTTCCCAAGACGGCGGCCAACTTCGCGGCGCTGACGCCGCTGACTTTCATCGAGCGCGCGGCGTCCGTGTATCCGGCGCGGATTGCCGTCGTGCATGGCGATGTGCGGCGCACGTGGGCCGAAACGTATGCGCGAACGCGACGCCTCGCATCGGCGCTCGCGGCGCGTGGTATCGGCGTGGGCGAAACGGTCGCGGCCATGCTGCCGAACACGCCCGAAATGGTGGAAGCGCACTTCGGCGTGCCGATGACGGGCGCCGTGCTCAACACGCTCAACACGCGGCTCGATCCCGCGACGCTCGCGTTCATGCTCACGCATGGCGAGGCGAAGGCGGTGCTCGTCGATCGCGAGTTCTCCGGCGTGGTGAAGAAGGCGCTCGCGGACGTGCCGCAGTCGCTCATCGTGATCGATGTCGACGATCCGCAGTACACCGGCGAAGGCGATGCCATCGGCGAGATCGGCTATGAAGCGCTGCTCGCGAGCGGCGATCCCGACTATGCGTGGCTGCCGCCATCGGACGAATGGAACGCCATCTGCCTGAACTACACGTCCGGCACGACGGGCAATCCGAAGGGCGTTGTGTACCATCATCGCGGCGCTTATACGAATGCGGTGAGCAACATCCTCGAATGGGACATGCCGAAGCACGCGGTGTATCTGTGGACCTTGCCGATGTTTCATTGCAACGGCTGGTGCTTCCCATGGACCGTCGCGGCGCGTGCGGGCGTGAACGTCTGTTTGCGTAAGGTCGATGCGAAGGCCATCTTCGATCTGATCCGCAGCGAAGGCGTCACGCATTATTGCGGCGCGCCGATCGTGCAGAACCTGCTCGTGAATGCGCCGGACGAGATGAAGCAAGGCATCGCGCACAAGGTACACGCGATGGTCGCGGGCGCCGCGCCGCCTGCCGCGATGATCGAAGGCATGGAGCGGCTCGGCTTCGAACTGACGCACGTGTATGGGCTTACCGAAGTCTACGGACCCGCGACCGTCTGCGCGCAGCAGGCCGAATGGAGCGCGCTCGACATCAGCGAGCGCGCGCGGCTCAATGCGCGGCAAGGCGTGCGCTATCACTTGCAGGATGCGGTCAGCGTGTGCGATTCGCTCACGATGCAGCCCGTTCCCAACGACGGCGAGACCATCGGCGAGATCATGTTTCGCGGGAACATCGCGATGAAGGGTTATCTGAAGAACGCGAAGGCCACCGAGGAAGCGTTTCGCGGCGGCTTCTTCCATACCGGCGATCTCGCCGTCTGCTATCCGGATGGTTACGTGCGCATCAAGGATCGCAGCAAGGACATCATCATCTCGGGCGGCGAGAACATATCGAGCATCGAGGTGGAAGACGTGCTGTATCGGCATCCGGCGGTGCTCGCGGCGGCCGTCGTCGCGAAGCCGGATGCGCGCTGGGGCGAGACGCCTTGCGCGTTCGTCGAAACGAAGGCTGGCGCAGAAGTGAGCGCGGCGGATCTCATCGCGCACTGCAAGGCGCATCTCGCGGGCTTCAAGGTGCCGCGTGCAATCGAATTCTGCGAGTTGCCGAAGACATCGACCGGCAAGATTCAGAAGTACGAGTTGCGCAAGCGCGCGGGCTCGGTTGCGGCAATCGACGTTTAAAGGATTCTTCGATGAGCGATATGAGCGATAGCGAAGCACTCGTCCTGCTGGAACACGACGCATACGGCATACAAGGCGCGGTGAAACTCACGTTGAACCGGCCGCAAGCATTCAACGCGCTGTCCGAGTCCATGCTCGATGCAATGGAACATGCGTTGAAGGACATCGGCGAATCGGATGCGCGGGTCGTCGTCATTGCCGGCGCGGGGCGTGCGTTCTGCGCGGGCCACGATCTCAAGGAGATGCGCGCGCAGCCCGCGCTCGACTATTACCGCGATCTCTTCGCGCGGTGCTCGCGCATGATGCTGACCGTTCAACGCATACCGCAGCCGGTGATCGCGCGCGTGCATGGCATCGCGACGGCGGCGGGCTGTCAGCTCGTCGCGATGTGCGATCTCGCGGTGGCATCGGATGATGCGCGCTTCGCGGTATCGGGCGTCAACCTCGGGCTTTTTTGCGCCACGCCGAGCGTGCCGCTTTCGCGCAACGTATCGCGCAAGGCCGCGTTCGAAATGCTCGTGACGGGCGACTTCATCGATGCAAACACGGCGCGCGAACGCGGCCTCGTGAATCGCGTCGCGCCGCTCGCCGAACTCGACGATGCAGTCAGCGCGCTCGCAGCGAGCATCGCAAGCAAGCCGCGCGAAGCGGTCGCGGCGGGCAAGCGGCTTTTCTATCGGCAACTGGAAGCGGGCATCGAAGGGGCGTATGCGCTCGCATCGGAAACGATGGCCTGCAACATGATGGACGAGGCCACGCTCGAAGGCACGCAGGCGTTCATCGAGAAACGCGCGCCGCGCTGGTGAGCATCGCGTTCATTGCGCGTGCTCGACGGGATGCTTGTCGAGCCACGCGTTCTCTTCGTCGGTGAAAAGGCGCGAACGCGTGAGAAAGCGCAGTCCCGTCGGACGTTCGAGCGAGAACATGCCGCCGTTGCCCGGCACGCAATCGATCACGAGTTGCGTATGCTGCCAGTATTCGAACTGCGATTCGCTCATGTAGAAAGGCACGCCCGCGATGTCGCCGAGCTTCACGTCCGAGCCGCCGACCATGAACTCGTTCGCGGGAAAGCACATCGGCGCGCTGCCGTCGCAGCATCCGCCGGATTGATGAAACAGCACCGCGCCATGCTCCGCGACGAGCGTTTCGATCAACGCGATGGCCGCATCCGTCGCGACGACGCGCGAGACTTCCTGTTCGCTCATGACATTCCCCGAGCCGCCCTTCGATGCAGCGGCTCTCTTCGCGCAGTGGTTTAGAAGAAGCCGAGCGGCTTGTCGCTATAGCTGACGAGCAGGTTCTTCGTCTGCTGATAGTGATCGAGCATCATCTTGTGATTCTCGCGCCCGATGCCCGATTGCTTGTAGCCGCCGAACGCCGCGTGCGCCGGATACGCGTGATAGCAGTTGGTCCACACGCGGCCCGCCTGAATCGCGCGGCCGAAGCGATACGCGCGCGTGCCGTCGCGCGTCCATACGCCTGCGCCCAGGCCATAGAGCGTGTCGTTGGCGATTTCCAGCGCTTCTTCCTCGTTCTTGAACGTCGTCACGGAGACGACCGGACCGAAGATTTCCTCCTGGAAAATGCGCATCTTGTTGTGGCCGCGAAACACCGTCGGCTGCACGTAATAGCCGTTGGCAAGCTCGCCATCGAGCGCATTGCGCGCGCCGCCGCTCAGGCATTGCGCGCCCTCCTGCTTGCCGAGATCGATATACGACAGAATCTTTTCAAGCTGCTCCTGCGATGCCTGCGCGCCGATCATCGTCTTCGTATCGAGCGGATGCCCTTGCGCGATGGCCGCGACGCGCTTCAACGCACGCTCCATGAAGCGCTCGTAGATGGATTCCTCGATCAGCGCGCGCGACGGACACGTACACACTTCGCCCTGATTCAGCGCGAACATCGTGAAGCCTTCGAGCGCCTTGTCGAAGAAGCTGTCGTCGGCGTTCATGACATCCGCGAAGAAGATGTTCGGGCTCTTGCCGCCCAGTTCGAGCGTCACCGGAATGAGGTTCTGGCTCGCGTACTGCATGATGAGCCGGCCCGTCGTGGTCTCGCCCGTGAACGCGATCTTCGCGATGCGCTTGTTCGATGCGAGCGGCTTGCCCGCTTCCAGCCCGAAGCCATTCACCACGTTCACGACGCCCGGCGGCAGCAAGTCCTCCACGATTTCCAGCAGCACGAGCAGCGATGCGGGCGTCTGCTCGGCCGGCTTCAGCACGACGCAATTGCCCGCTGCGAGCGCGGGCGCGAGCTTCCACACGGCCATCAGAATGGGGAAATTCCACGGGATGATCTGCCCGACCACGCCGAGCGGTTCGTGGAAGTGATAGGCGACGGTATCGTCGTCGATCTGCGAAATCGAGCCTTCCTGCGCGCGCGCGGCGCTCGCGAAGTAGCGGAAGTGATCGATGGCAAGCGGAATGTCCGCCGCCATCGTCTCGCGCAAGGGCTTGCCGTTATCGATGGATTCCGCGACCGCGAGCCGCGCGAGATTCGCTTCCATGCGGTCCGCGAGCTTCATCAGCACGTTCGCGCGATCCGCCGCCGACGTCCTCGCCCACGACGCCTTCGCGGCATGCGCGGCATCGAGCGCGGCTTCGATATCGGCTTCGCGCGAGCGGGGTATCGACGTGAACGGCTCACCGGTGATGGGCGAGATGTTGTCGAAATACTCGCCGCCTGCGGGCGGCACCCACTTTCCGCCGATGAAGTTGCCGTACTGCTTCTTGTACGGATAGTCCGTGCTCAGGAACTGCATCTCTGCATGATTCATCTATGTGCTCCTCGCATGTCGATATGAACGGCCGGCGATGCTGCGATGCTCGCCGCCGCACGTTCTTCTCTGCGAGTTCCATGCCATCGTTCGACAAGCCCGCGCAGCCTGGATGGACGGGCGCAATCGCTCATACGCGCTGCACGCCCGCTGTCCACTTTCGCTACAGGTGCAACGCGCGCTGTAGCGATGCGGAACAGCGGCTTGGGGCAAACGCTTATGGCAGGACGGTTCATATTGCAAAGCGCATCGCTCTTGTCTAAGGTCATGCGCAACCGTCGTCATATGTCGCTTCATCACATGTCTGACGCGATGTCGCGCGGCGGTGTACGACAAGGATAAGCGCGCCATTGACGCGCCACGGAGACCACGATGAGCACCATCAAGCAAGGGGCCGCGCACGGCCCGCAGGGCTTTTTCTCGAAGGAGGCGACGGTCGCGCGCCCCGGCTTTTCACGCTGGATGGTGCCGCCCGCCGCGCTCGCCGTTCATCTGTGCATCGGGCAGGCGTATGCGTTCTCCGTGTTCAATGCGCCGCTCACGAAGATCATCGGGATCACGCAGTCCGCGCCCGACGACTGGTCGCTCACCACGCTCGGCTGGATCTTCTCGCTCGCCATCGTGTTTCTGGGGCTGTCGGCGGCGTTCGCGGGCAAGTGGCTCGAAAAGGTCGGCCCGCGCCGCACGATGTTCACCGCCGCATGCTGCTTCGGCGGCGGCTTTCTCGTGTCCGCGCTCGGCGTGTATCTGCATCAGATCGCGCTGCTCTATCTCGGCTATGGCGTGATCGGCGGCATCGGGCTCGGGCTCGGCTATGTATCGCCGGTATCGACGCTCATTCGCTGGTTCCCCGACCGTCGCGGCATGGCGACGGGCATGGCGATCATGGGCTTCGGCGGCGGCGCGATGATCGCGGCGCCCGGCTCCGTCGCGCTGATGAACTACTTCAAGAGCGCGACGAGCGTGGGCGTGGCGGAGACCTTCGTGGTGCTCGGCATCGTCTACTTCATCTCGATGACGATCGGCGCGCTCGCCATCCGCATTCCCCCGGCCGACTGGAAGCCCGCCGGATGGACGCCGCCCACGACCGCGAACAAGATGATCACGAAGAACCACGTGCACATCGATCAGGCGCTCAAGACGCCGCAGTTCTATCTGCTGTGGCTCGTGCTGTTTTTGAACGTGACGGCGGGCATCGGCGTGCTCGGCCAGGCATCGGTGATGATCCAGGAGAGCTTCAAGTCGTCGATCACGGCGGGCGCGGCGGCGGGCTTCGTCGGGCTGCTGTCGCTCTTCAACATGGGCGGACGATTCGTGTGGGCGTCGGCATCCGACTGGATCGGCCGCAAGAACACGTATTTCGTGTTCTTCGCGCTCGGCGCGGTGCTGTACTTTCTCGTGCCGCAGTTCGCGCAGGCGGGCAACATCGCGCTCTTCGTGGCCGCGTACGGCGTGATTCTCTCGATGTACGGCGGCGGCTTCGCGACCATCCCGGCCTATCTCGCGGACATGTTCGGCACGGCGTTCGTCGGCGGCATTCATGGACGGCTCTTGACCGCGTGGGCCGCGGCGGGCATCGCGGGTCCGGTGCTCGTGAACTACATTCGCGCGTATGAAGTGGCGCACGGCGTCGCCAAGGCGGATGCCTACACGATGACGCTGCACATCATGGCGGTGCTGCTCGTCATCGGCTTCTTCTGCAACCTGTTGATCACGCGCGTGAACGACAGGCATCACATGGACACGGCGGCGCAGACCGCCGGCTGAATTCAGGGGACTCTCCGATGGATACTTCTTCCGAACGCGGCTCGTCGAACAAGGCGCTGCTGGTGGCGTTCTGGCTGTATGTGCTGATTCCGCTCGCGTGGGGCATCACGAACACGCTCACGCAGGCGGTCAAGCTGTTCAAGTAAGCGGCGGTTCGCGCGGGCGCGGACATCGCGTCCGCGCCCGCCTCGTCGACCTCTTCCACGCCAATCGCTTCCAGCAGCGATTGCTCCGCGTTCCACCGCACCGTCCAACCGCTCATTCGCCGGCATCAGGCACACGCCGTGCGTTGCTTCGCGGACCGGTGATTTCAAGTCATACGACGCGCCCCATCGATTCCCATCAGAACACGACTCCATGCGTAATCCCCCGCAGCCCAAGCTCACCAGTTTCGACAAGCGGCAGGAACTCCTGACCGCCCGGCGCAACGCCAAGATGGCCCGCTCGACGCACGCCTACGTGCGCGGCAACACCGCGAAGTTCTACGACTGGCTGGAACAGGCGGACATTCGCAGCCTTCCCGAAGGACCGGCGATCTGGATTTGCGGCGATTGCCACACCGGCAATCTCGGTCCGGTCGGCAACGTGCAGGGCCGCATCGACGTGCAGATTCGCGATCTCGATCAAACGGTCATCGGCAATCCGGTGCACGACCTGATCCGGCTCGGGCTGTCGCTGGCCACGGCGGCGCGCGGATCGGCGCTGCCGGGCGTCACCACCATCAACATGATCGAAGCGCTGTTCGAAGGCTACGCGCTCGCGTTCGACAGCGATCGCGCCTCCGACGACGTCTGCCGCAAGCCCGAAGTCGTGCGCGTCGTGATGCGCGAAGCGGTGCGCCGGTCATGGAAGCATCTCGCGCGCGAGCGCCTCGAAGACACGCGTCCGACGATTCCCTTCGGCAGCCGCTTCTGGCCCGTCAGTAAGGACGAGCGCGCCGAGATCGATGCGCTCTTCGAAAAGGCGACGGTCGCGAATCTCGCCACGAGCCTGCGCGACCGCGCGAACACCGGGCACGTCACGGTGCTGGACGCCGCGTACTGGGTGAAGGGATGCAGCTCGCTCGGACGCCTGCGCTATGCGGTGCTGCTCGATGTCGACGGCGGCGTCGTCGAGGGCGACGATCTTTGTCTCATCGATATCAAGGAAGGCGTGAAGGCCGCCGCGCCGCGTTATCCGGGCGCCGCGATGCCGCGCGACAATGCCGAGCGCGTCGTCGCGGGCGCGCGCGCGTTGTCGCCGCATCTGGGCGAGCGCATGCTGGCCGCCACGTTGCAAGGCAAGCCCGTGATCTTGCGCGAACTCCTGCCGCAAGATCTCAAGCTCGAGATCGAGCAGATCGGCCAGGCGGAAGCGATGGAAGTGGCGCGCTATCTGGCGTTCGTCGTCGGTCAGGCGCACGCGCGCCAGATGGACAAGGCGACGCGCCGAAGCTGGCTCGCCGAACTCAAGCGCACGAAGCCGAAATCGATCGATGCGCCGTTATGGCTGTGGAGCAGCATCGTCGAGCTGGTGGGCAGTCATGAGGTCGGGTATCTGGAGCATTGCCGGCGATACGCGCTCGCGGCGGAGTGAGCGGGGCGTTCAACCCGCCCGCCGCGCGCCCCCATCCGGCGCAGCCTGCTCCAGATGCCGCAGCAGCTTCGTCACCATGCCGACGACGGTGAACGCCAGCAGCACGAAAAACACCGCCAGCGGCGTCAGCACCTGCACCGACACGAAGCCCGCAAGTCCCATCATCAAGGACGACACGAGCAGCAACGCGCAGCCGAGAATCGCGCTCGTCAGCCCGGCGATGTGCGGGAACAGCGAATTGCCCTTCGCCATCAGCGTCGGATACATCGCGCCGGCGCAGAAGCCCATCACGAGCACGGGCGTCGCGAGCGTCCACACGCGTAGGCCCACCGTCAACGCGAGCAGCAGCATCACGACGGATGTGACCGCCATCGTGCACGCCCCGATGCGCAGCCGCCGTTCCGCGCTCGGCAGACGCGGACCGTGCACGCGATTCGACAGTCCGCCGAGAAAGTACGCGAGGCCGATGCCGAGCGCGAGATAGCCGAAGTAAGTCGGCGGCTTGTGCAGCGTGTTCTGCACCATGAACGGGCCGACGATATTGAACACGAGCAGGATGCTGTAGCACAGCCCTTGCGCCAGAAAGCAGCTCTGGAACACCGGACTCGACAGCACCTTGCCCGCGTTCGTGATGAGCGTGCGCGGCGCGAGATGAACGGGCCGCGGCAAGGTTTCGCGGTATCGCCAGACGAGGAACCACATCACGATCGAATACAGCAGCAGGAACACGAGGCACGACTTCCAGCCGAACAGTTCCTGCAAGTGCGCGCCGATCACGGGCGCGACGATCGGCGCGAGACCCCACGCAATCGACATGTACGTGAACGCGTGCATCAGCGCCTGTCCGGCGAAGGAATCGGTGATGATGGTTTTCGCGAGCAGATTGGTCGTCGCGATGCCAAAGCCCTGCATGCAGCGCGCGAGCAGGAACGTTTCGAGATTCGTCGCGGCGAGCGAAAGCAGGCAGCCGAGCGTGAAGATCACGAGGCCGAACGCGAGCACGCGCTTGCGGCCGTACGCATCGGCGACGGGGCCGAAAATGAGCTGGCCGAGCGCGTACGCGGCCATGTAACCCGACACACTCGACTGAATGGCTTGCGGCGACGTCGCGAAGTAACGCGCCATCGCGGGCAGCGCGGGCACGTAGATGTCGATCGCGAGTTGCCCGGCGGACGCGAAGAAGCACACGAGGAACAGCAGAAAGCGCGGCGAATTCGATTCGCGCACGGCGGCGAAAGAGCGGTCGGGGTTGGCAGGGTTCATAAAGGGCGAAAGCGCCGATGCGCTCGTCGAGCATCGGCCGGTCCGAAGATCGAAGGCAGCGTTCAGGGATTGAACCGCGTATTTTGCCTGTCATCGGGCAAAGGCGTGCGATCGCGATCACGAACGCTCGTCTGCCTGCCCGCGCTTGCGAAACGCGGCGACATCGGCGAGGCGAATATCTTCCGGCAAACGCCGATGCTTCGCCTGCCCCACGCGCTGCGCCCGATAAATGCCCGTGTGCCCCGAAAACAGATAACTGACGACGCACGCCACGGCGGCATAGACGCCGATATGCGCGCCGAAAAGCTCGATCGCCATGACCGTGGATGCGATCGGCGTATTGGCCGCGCCCGCGAACACCGCGACGAAACCGAGCGCGGCCAAAACCGGCACCGGCAGCGCGAGCACCTGACCGAGCGCGTTGCCGAGCGTCGCGCCGATATAGAACAGCGGCGTGACCTCGCCGCCCTTGAAGCCCGATGCCAGCGTGACCACGGTGAACGCGAACTTGCCGGCGAAATCGTAGACCGGCAGATCGCCGCGAAACGCCGCTTCGATGGTCGGAATGCCGAGGCCGAGAAACTGCGGCGTGTTCAGGAGCGTCGCGCACACGGCGACCACCACGCCGCCCGCGAACGGCCGCATCGGCGCCCACGCAATGCGGCGCTTGATGAACGCGGACAGCGCGTGCGTCGTATCGGCGAACAGCATGCCGACCACGCCGAACGCCACGCCCGCCAGCACCGCCGAGCCTAGGCCCATCGCGCTCACCGGCGGAACGAACGGCACCGCGTACGCCGTGTGATGGACGCCCCAGAGCCTGCACGTTTCATCGGCGACGATGGCCGACGCCACGCACGCCAGCAGCGCGTCGTAGCGCAGGCGGCCTATCGCGAGCACTTCGAGACCGAAGATCGCGCCAGCGAGCGGCGTGCCGAACACCGACGAAAAGCCCGCCGCGATGCCGCCCATCAGCAGGATGCGGCGATCGTCGGTGCCGAGACGGAAGAATTGCGTGACGCGATCGGCGAGCGCGCCGCCCATCTGCACGGCCGTCCCTTCGCGGCCCGCCGATCCGCCGAACAGATGCGTCACGACGGTCGCCGCGAGCACGAGCGGCCCCATGCGCGCGGGCACGATCGTGCGCGGATCGTGGATTTCGTCGATCAGCAGATTGTTGCCGCCCTCGACCGGCTTGCCGACGCGCTGATACACCCAGCCCGTGGCGAGCCCCGCGACGGGCAGCAGCCACAACAGCCACGGATGCGCGATGCGCGTGTTCGTGGCGGCATCGAGCGAATAGAGAAAGAATGCCGACGCGGAGCCCGCGAGCACGCCCAGCACGGAAGACAGCGCGAGCCAGCGCACGAGATGCGGCGCCATGGCGAATTGCTCGACATGCCCGATGGAAAGAAGACGCTTCATGATTGGCAGATTTGACTGAACATCAAACCTGAGCGGCAGAACGCCGCTTTGGACGGCCCACGACCTCCTGCGCTCAGGAACTCGTAGGCATCATCAGCCGGCAGGACAGCCGGCGGTTGTTTGGAGGAATGCCATCTCCAGGAGGGCGCATTCTAAGCGAAAAACGCGTGGCCGTGCATGGAAGACCCTACACTTGGCATCGTCGAATTCTTCGCAACGGAGCCGTTCATGAACTATGACCCGAACAATATCTTCGCCCGCATTCTTCGCAGCGAACTGCCGTGCATCAAGGTGAGCGAAACGGCGCACACGCTCGCCTTCATGGACGTGATGCCGCAATCGGACGGACACGTGCTCGTCATTCCGAGAGAAGCAGCATCGACGATTCACGATGTCTCCGACGCCGCGCTCGCCGAATGCATGCGCGAGGTGAAACGCGTAGCGGCGGCAGTGCGCGATGCCCTGCGGCCCGACGGCATGCTCATCGCGCAGTTCAACGGCGAGGCGGCGGGCCAGACCGTGCCGCACATCCATTTTCATATCATCCCGCGCTGGCACGACGCGCCGCTGAAGCAGCATGCACGCGTGCGCGCGGACGATGCGACGCTCGAAGCGCAAGCGCAACGCATTCGCGAGGCGCTCGGCAACTGAGCGCCCCGCTGCTTGAACGACGTTCAGCTTTGCCGCGCGGCGACGCCGGAAGCATCGGCGTCGCGCGTCGCGCCTTTCGCCGGACGTCCCGCCCAGTAGCCCGCGAGCACCGAACCCGAGAGGTTGTGCCACCCCGAGAACAGCGCGCCGGGCAGCGCGGCGATCGGCGTGAAATACAGCTTGCCGAGCGTCGCGGCGAGACCCGAGTTCTGCATGCCGACTTCGATCGCGAGCGTGCGGCAGACGGCTTCGTCGAAACCGAGCAGGCGGCCGCCCCAATAGCCGCCGAGCAAGCCGATGCCGTTATGCAGCACCACGCCCAGCGCGACCACCATGCCCACCGACGCGATGCTCTTCTGCGTGCCGCCGACCACCGCCGCGATGATCAGGAGAATCGACACCATCGAGATCAGCGGCAGCAGCCATTCGATCCTGCGCACGAACTTGCCGAAGAAGTGATTCACGATCAGCCCGACGACGATCGGCAGCGCGACGATCTGCAGAATGCTCATCAGCATGCCGTGGACATCGACGACGATGGACGCATCGACATAAAGGCGCGTGAGCAAAGGCGTCGCGAACACGCCGACGAGCGTGGACAGCGCGCTGATGGTGACGGACAACGCGACGTCGCCGCGCGCGAGATAGATCATCACGTTCGACGCCGTCCCGCTCGCGACGCTGCCGACCAGCACCATGCCCGCCGTCAGATCGGGCGGCATGCGCAGCGCCTTCGCGATGACCCACGCCGCGAGCGGCATCACGAGGTAATGCAGCACGATGCCCGCGATGACGGGCGCGGGGCGCGTGAAGACGCGGCGGAAATCGTCGATGGAAAGCGTGACGCCCATCGACAGCATGATGATGGTGAGCAGCGTCGTGACGTGCGGCGCGATGCCGGTCACGGATGCAGGCGAGAAATAAGCGGCGATCGAAACAACAACGGCCCAAAGCGGAAAGAGACGGGTGATTCGGGCAAGCATGTGAAGCGTTCCTCGTATGTCGTGTCGTGTGATGGTCGAAGCCGTGGCGCGCGGCGAACGGCTTCACGACCCGTCAGCCGTCGATGATGCGGCTCGTGGTCGAAGAGAATGACGCAGGCTTGCCTTCGTGGGGCGCATGCCCGTCCGTGACGCCGGCGCGCGGGTGTCGCGCGGCGCGGCCTGAATGACGGCGGGCGCAGCATTTTACCGGCTGGTGCGCATCGAGGGCTTGGGCGCCCTCGATGGAAGTGACATCGGCGGGGAACGTTTTAGTGCACCGACTCGATCTTGCTCGCGGAGAGATCGGTCGGGAAGCAGTGCGGATGCTCGAATCCCATCGGCGATGCGCCCGTCGAATAGATGATGTTGTCGGTATTGCCCGGACCCTGACCGGCCGGCACGCCGCCGAGTCCCGCGAGCTTGCGCATGCGGTACGCGATCGCGTGATCGGCGCATGCGCTGTCGCCGCTCACGCCAAGGCCGCCGATCACCTTGCCGCCCGCGTAAAGCGCGACGCCGCCGCCGAACGTGATGACGCCGCCGAGCGTGCGCCCGATGCCGGTTCCCTGTTCGAGAAAGCGGGCATCGAAGGGATTCGAATTGTTCAGCCCATACAAGGATCCGCCCGGCTGCGTGGCCGCATAGAGATTCGCCGTGGAAAGCGCGAGCGCGTCGTTGCTGAAGCCGTTCGCGGTGAAGGCCTTCGCGATGGCGATGGCGCGGCTGCCGGGCCATGCATCGCCGGTCTTGATGACGGAGCAGAGATGCCCTTGCCGATCCACGATGGCCGCCCACATGCGATTCGGCTTGAAGATGCCGCCGTTGCCGTCGCCGAGATTGACCACGGTGTAGAGCTGCTTCTCGACGAGCGACACCGTGCCTTGCGGAAGCGTGCATCGGCCGGAGGAATTGTCGTCGTTATCGTAGGAATAGGCGTGAGTCAGCGGCGAAGCAAGCGCGATGCACACTCCGGCAAGGAGCGTGTGACGAGCGATCATACGCATGGCGATTCTCCCGATGTAAATACGATTTGACAACACGAGTGACGCACGAAAATCGATCGCTGCCTAACAAGATAGGATGCCTTAGTTAATAGAACGAGCGTTGTCTGTCTCGTGTAAACCCTCGTATGCCTAATTGATAACTGCGTCGCCCGCAATAGAAAGCATTTTGTATTGATGCTCATGCGATTCTGAAAGGCGACGCACATTTGCCGTGCGCGGACAGCGTCAGCCGAGCACCGACGCCTCCACCGCCGCGAGATACGCGGCCAGCGCGCGTTTGACCTCGCGCAGATAGCGCCTGGCGAGTTGTACGTCGCCCATTGCGGGACGCAGCTTGATGGCGAGCGATCCGCTCGCGAGCGCCCGCAAAATCTCCACGTAGAGCGCGCGCTCGGCGGGCTTCACGTTCGGCATGCGCGCATCCACCACTTTTCGCAGCGTGCCGGGCTCGCGCTTCTTGTTGTCGTCGTGCGGCATCACGGTCATCAGGATCAGGCAGTCGGGGTTCTGCTCCAGATACGTGATGTAGGGCGTCATGAAGCGATCGATCACCGCCTCGGACGACAACGCGCGCCACGTTTCGATATCGATCTGGCCGAGTTCGTCGTCGATCTCGCCGGTCGCCGCCATGTGGCGATCCCACAACGCGGAAAGCAGGCTCTCGCGGTCCGGAAAGAAGTGATACATCGACCCGATGGGTGTTTCGGCGCGCCGCGCGACGCCATGCATCGTCACGCCCGCGAGGCCCTTTTCCACGATCAGTTCGGCCGTGGCGTCGAGCACCGCCTCGATGCGCGCACGGCCGCGCGCCTGCAACGGGGAACGCGCGGCGTTGCTGCGCTCGGAGTCGTGGTGTTCGGTGCCGTCGTCGCGATGCTTCGTCATCTCGTGTCCATTGTCTGATCAAACTAGACGCCCCCGTCTAGATTCGTGCATACTAGACGACATCGTCTAGTTTGGCGAGCGTTGCATCGTGCATGAGAAACATGCGCTTGCACCGCTCGCAACACGCATTCATCGAGCCGCCGAGTATGCGGCTCACCCCATCCCCCGGAGAAAACATGTCCGTTGCAGCGCCCGCAGAAGGCGGCACTTCCACTGTCACCACCCAACGCAAACCGTCGCGGCGGCGCTTGCTGATTATCGTGGGCCTCGTCGCGGCCGTCGTCGCGGTGGCGTGGGGCGTTCGGTGGTGGACCGTCGGACGATTCATCGAAAGCACGGACGACGCCTATCTCAAGGCCGACAGCGTGACCATCGCGCCGAAGGTGAGCGGCTACGTGACCGAAGTGCTCGTCGAGGACAATCAGGCCGTCGCCGCCGGCGCCCCGCTCGCGCGGCTCGACACGCGGCAGTATCAGGCATCGCTCGATCAGGCCAAGGCCACGCTCGACGCCCGCGCCGCCGACATTCAGCGCGCCGAAGCCGAAGTCAGGCAGCAGCAGGCCAACGCGGATCAGGCGAAGGCGCAAGCGGAAGTCTCGCGCGTGAGCCTGCAGCACGCGGAAGACGACGTGACCCGCTATCGCCCGCTCGTCGCGACCGGCGCGGAAAGCGCCGAGCGTCTCGCCAGCCTCGTGAGCACGCGCGATCAGGCGCGCGCCACGCTCGCCGCGAATCAGGCCGCGGCCCGCTCCGCCGCCACGCAGATCGGCGCGACCGAAGCGCAGATCGCGCAGGCGCGCGCGCAACTGGAAGCGGCGCAGGCGCAGTTGAACCAGTCGAAACTCGATTTCAGCGACACCACGCTCTACAGCCCGCTCGCGGGGCGCGTGGGCGACCGCTCGGTGCGCGTCGGCCAGTTCGTGCAGCCGGGCACGCGGCTGATGACGGTCGTGCCCGTGCAGACCGTGTATCTCGAAGCGAACTTCAAGGAAACGCAGGTGGGCCGCATGCGTGTCGGCCAGCCGGCGACGCTGCATGTGGATGCGCTCAAGGGCACGGACCTGCATGGCGTCGTCGAGAGCTTTTCGCCGGGCACGGGCGCGGAGTTCGCGCTTCTGCCGCCCGAGAACGCCACGGGCAACTTCACGAAGATCGTGCAGCGCGTGCCGGTGCGCATTCGCGTCGACACGGGGCCGGAAACGCGCAAGGTGTTGTTGCCGGGACTGTCCGTGACCGTCGATGTCGATACGAAATCCGCCACCGATCAAAGCAAGCGCATCGCCGCTGAAAACCGCCATGACTGACACCGACGCGCAAGCCCGAGCGAGCGCCACCGACTGGATCGCCGTCACGGCGGGCGCGCTCGGCGCGCTGATGGCCACGCTCGACATCTCCATCACCAACTCGGCGCTGCCGCAGATTCAGGGCGAAATCGGCGCGACCGGCACCGAAGGCACGTGGATTTCGACCGGCTATCTGATGTCGGAAATCGTGATGATCCCGCTCGCCGCGTGGCTCACGCGCGTGTTCGGGCTGCGCAATTTCCTGCTCGGCAACGCGGTGCTGTTCACGCTCTTCTCGGTGATGTGCGGCCTCTCCCATTCGCTGCCGATGATGGTCGCGGGCCGCATCGGCCAGGGCTTCACCGGCGGCGCGATGATCCCGACCGCGCAGACCATCATCCGCACGCGGCTGCCGCGCCAGCAGATGCCCGTCGGCATGACCATCTTCGGGCTGATCGTGCTGCTCGGGCCGCTGCTCGGTCCCGTGCTCGGCGGCTGGCTCGCGGAGAACATCTCGTGGTCGTGGTGCTTCTTCATCAACCTGCCCGTGGGCGTCGCGCTCGCCGCGCTGCTCTTGAGCGGCCTGCCCGCCGACAAGCCGCATTGGGAAGCGTTCTTCAAGGCCGACTGGATCGGCATCGCGGGACTGGCGATCGGCCTCAGTTCGCTCACGGTCGTGCTCGAGGAAGGCCAGCGCAATCAATGGTTCGAATCGAATGAAATCGTGACGCTCACGTGCGTGACCGTGTTCGGCTTCATCCTGATCGCGGTGTCGCAGTTCGTCGCGAAGCAGCCTATCGTGCGGCTTTCGCTGTTGCGCAACCTGCGTTACGCGAGCGTCATTCTCATCGTGTTCGCGGTCGGCGCGGGGCTTTATTGCGTGTCGTTCCTGCTGCCGCAGTTTCTTTCCATCGTCGCGGGCTATAACGCGTTCCAGTCCGGCTCGATCATGCTGATTTCCGGCGTGCCCGCGTTTCTCATCATGCCGGTGCTGCCGCGTCTGCTCGGCAAGGTCGATTCGCGCTTCCTCGTCATCTCCGGCCTGCTCTGCTTCGCGGCGAGTTGTCTGCTCGACATCTCGCTGACCGCCCAAAGCGTCGGACACGACTTCTTCTGGTCGCAAATCCTGCGCGGCTTCGGCCAGATGCTCGCGATGATGCCGCTCAATCAGGCGTCGATGGCCGCGGTTTCGCGCGAAGAATCGGGCGATGCCGCCGGTCTCTACAACATGGCGCGCAATCTCGGCGGCTCCGTGGGCCTCGCGATTCTCGGTACGGTCATCGACCGGCGCAACGACTTTCACGCGGCGGCCATCCGTGAATCGGTGACGGCGAATTCGGTCATCGGTCAGGAACGCATTGCCGGCAGCGCCGCCAGCTTCTTCGCGCAGACCGGCGACATGGCGCACGCGAAGCTCCAGGCGCTCGGCCAGTTGTCGATGCAGATCGGCCAGCAAGCCATCGTCATGACTTACTCCGAGACGTTTTATGTACTCGCTATCGCGCTTCTCGCGTGCCTGCCGCTCGCGCTGCTTCTGAAGACGCCCGCGCCCCAGCCCGGCGAAATGCCGTCCGCCGGACACTGACGCCATGAATCATTCGAAGATGTCATCACGCTACTTTCGCTTCACTCGCCTGTTGCCGCTCGCGGCATTGGCGCTCGCTGCATGCACCGTCGGCCCCGACTATCGCGGCGCGCCGGATGTCGCCGCCGACTCCGTGAAAAGCGGCGCGTTCGTGCGCGCGCCGATTCAGGGTGTCGTGGCCACGCACGCGCCCGCTGCATGGTGGACCGCGCTCGGCGATCCGCAACTGAACGCGCTGATCGAAGCGGCCCTGGCGCACAATCCCGACCTCAAGATGGCGCAGGCGCGCTTGCGTCAGGCGCGTTCGCAATTGCGCGGCGAGCGGGCCAATGCGTTGCCGAAGGTGTCGGCGTCCGCGGCCGCGTTGCGCATGCGCTCGCCCGATACGGCGATCTTCGGGCAATCGGATGGTTCCGGCGGTCGCGGCCCCGTCGATTTCTACACTGTGGGCTTCGATGCATCGTGGGAAATCGATCTCTTCGGCGGCACGCGGCGCGCAATCGAAGCGGCATCGGGCGAAGCGGATGCCGTGCAAGCCGATCTTTCGGACACGCAAGTGTCGCTCGCGGCGGAAGTGGCGTCGGCGTATATCGATCTGCGCGATCAGCAGGCGCGTCTCGCGCTCGCGCAACGCACCGCCGATTATCAGCAGCAGATGCTCACGCTCACCGAGCAGCGCCGCGCGCGCGGGACGGCGGCGGAAGTCGATGTCGAACGTCTCAGCACGCAGGTCAACAGCACGCGCGCGACGCTCGTGCCGTTGCAGGTGCAGATCACCGATTCGCTCGATCAGCTCGCCGTGCTCACGGGCCGCGCGCCCGGCGCGCTCGATGCCGAACTCGCGCAGCCCGCGCCGCTGCCGGCGCTGCCCGCGTCGGTATCCATCAGCGATCCCGCGACGATGCTCCAGCAACGCCCCGACATTCGCGCGGCTGAACGCAGGCTCGCATCGAGCAATGCGCAGATCGGCGAGCACATCGCGGATTATTTCCCGAAGGTGTCGCTGCTCGGCGATATCGGTTTCTCCGCATCGGACCCCGGCCACCTTCTGCGCAAGCAGAACTTCTCGTGGGTGGGCGTGCCGTATCTTCAATGGAACGTGTTCGATTTCGGGCGCACGACGGCCAGTGTCGATGCCGCGAAGGCATCGCGCGACGAAGCCGAAGCGCGCTATGAAAAGACCGTGCTCGCCGCGCTGAAGGACGCGAATTCGTCGCTCTCGCGCTATGGCAACCAGCGCGAGCATGTCGTGCGGCTGCAGTTGGTGCAGGCGTCGTCGGAGCGCTCGGCGACGCTCGTGCGTCAGCGCTACACGGCGGGGGTATCGACCTTGATCGACCTGCTCGATGCGCAGCGCACGCAGTTCGCCGCGCAAGAGGACGTGGTCGCGGCGCAGGCGGAATTGCTGAAGGACTTCGTCTCGTTGCAAAAGAGCCTCGGTCTCGGATGGCAACCAGGCGATAGCGCCGGCACGTAAAGTACAAATATGCGCAAATAAGCGCAATAAGGGCGAAGGCGCGCGGCGCTATACTCTCGCGCTTTCACCCAGCAACACAGGATTACCGATGAGCGCCCTGCCTCCCTGCCCGCAATGCCATTCCGAATTCACCTACGAGGACGGCGGCGCGTACGTCTGCCCCGAATGCGCACACGAATGGACCGCGCAAGCGGACGCCGCCGCCGACACCGCCGCGAAGGTGTATCGCGATTCGGCCGGCAACATTCTTCAGGACGGCGATACGGTCACCGTCATCAAGGACCTGAAGCTGAAAGGCTCGGGCGGCGTCGTGAAGATGGGCACGAAAGTGAAGAACATCCGGCTCGTCGATAGCGATCACGACATCGACTGCAAAATCGACGGTTTCGGCGCGATGAGCCTGAAATCCGAGTTCGTCCGCAAGGCATGACGTCGCGGTAAAACGCGCGCGGCGGTATCGGCAGGGAATTCGTAAAGATGCGTTACGATGCAGTCTTTTCCCTGCCCGGCCCCGCCGTTTCGTTTTGACCGCGTCCGAATTCAAAGCCATCGCGCGAGCGATGCTGACCCGCCTGGCGGTCCGGCTGCGCCCGCATGTGCGGCCCCGCACGCTTCTCCTGCTGCCCGCGTTGTGCCTGCTTTACGTGCTCGTGCTGATTCCGTTCACGCCGGGCATCCGCGATATCCGCAAAGCCAAGGTCGATCAACCCGCGCAGATTTATTCCGCCGATGGCAAGCTGCTCGCCGAGTTCAAGCCGACGCATCGCGAATGGGTGAGCCTGAAGCAGATCTCGCCGAACGTGATCGATGCGCTCATCGCCACCGAAGACCGGCGTTTCCACGAACATCACGGCATCGACTGGCGGCGCACGGCGTCGGCGGCGCTGCATACGTTCTCGGGCAATCGTCAGGGCGGCTCGACGCTCACGCAGCAGCTCGCACGCAATCTTTATCCCGATGAAGTCGGCCGCTCGCAGACGCTCACGCGCAAGCTGAAGGAAGCGATCACCGCGTTCAAGATCGAAGCCGTCTATTCGAAGGACGAGATTCTCGAGACGTATCTGAACACGGTGCCGTTTCTCTACAACGCGTACGGCATCGAAATGGCCGCGCGCACGTACTTCGGCAAATCCGCCGGCCAGCTCGACGTGCTCGAAAGCGCGACGCTCATCGGCATGTTGAAGGGCAACAGCTATTACAACCCGGTCATCAATCCCGAGCGCGCGCTGGACAGGCGCAATATCGTGCTCGGGCAGATGGTGCGCTTCGGTCACCTCGCGCCCGCGAAGCTCGACGCGCTGAAGAAGCGACCGCTGCGCATCGACTTCGAGCGGCAGACGGAAGAGCCGGGACGCGCGCCGCATTTCGCGCAGCAGTTGCGCAAATGGCTGATCGCATGGGCCGACGACCACGACTTCAATATCTATTCCGATGGCCTCGTCGTGCGCACGACGATCGATTCGCGCCTTCAGTCGATGGCGATGCAATCGCTGATGTGGCAGGGCAATCAGTTGCAGTCGATCGCGAATGCCGCGTGGGGCGGGCGCGGCGGCTGCGCGAATGCGAACGGGGATCTCGCGCGTGCGTTCGTCCGCGAGACGGGCGAGTATCGCGCGGCCCGCGATGCCGGTGCGAACGACGCGGATGCGTTGAAGCATCTCCTCGCGGATCGCAATTTCATGCGGACCGTGTGCGAGAACAAGACGCGCGTGCAGGCCGCGTTTCTCGCGCTCGATCCGCGCAACGGTCAGATCAAGGCGTGGGTCGGTAGCCGCGACTTCACGCAGGATCCGTTCGATCACGTTCAGCAGGCGCGCCGTCAGCCCGGCTCGACGTTCAAGCCCTTCGTCTATGGCGCGGCCTTCGAGCGCGGCGCGATGCCGACCGACACGTTCGTCGATCAGGACGTCACCATTCCCGTGGCCGGCAACGAGACCTGGCATCCGACCGACGAAGCGCCGCCGAGCGGCCGTCCGGTCAGCTTGCGCGACGGCATCGCGTATTCGAAGAACCGCATCACCGCGCAATTGATGCAGACCGTCGGCCCGGCGCGCGTCGCCCGGCTCGCACGCAACATGGGCGTGCGCGAGAGTCCGCTCGACGAAGTGCCGTCGCTCGCGCTCGGCACGAGTCCGGTCACGCTGAAGGAGATGGTGTCGGCTTACGGGACCATCGCGAACGACGGCAATTACATGGAGCCGCTGCTCGTCACGCGCATCGAGAACCGGCAGGGCGACGTGCTCGCGCAGTTCGACAGCACGCCGGAACGCGCGTTATCCGTCGATGGGGCGCACAAGCTCATCGACGTGATGCGCGACGTGGTGAATCGCGGCACCGGCTCGACCATTCGCACGCGCTTCGGCATTCGCGCCGATGTCGCGGGCAAGACCGGCACGACGCAGGACAACGCGGACGGCTGGTTCATCCTGATGCATCCGCAACTGGTGGCGGGCGCGTGGGTCGGTTTCAACGATAGCCGCGTCACCTTGCGCAGCGACTACTGGGGACAAGGCGCGCATAGCGCGTTGCCGATGGTCGGCGACTTCACGCAACGCGCGTTGCGTTCGCATCTGATCGATTCACGCGCGCGCTTCGACCTGCAAGCGCCGCCGGGCGCATGGCAAACAATGGTGACGCGCTTGCGCGACTGGATCGATAAGACGTTCGGCAAGGCGTCGAAGCCGGTTGCGCCGAAGCCGGGGCAGACGGCCACCCAAAAGCCGGTGCGCGTGAAGCGTGCGCCCGCCGAGCCGGAAGCGCAGGTGACGGAAGAGGCGCCGCAGCCGCCGCCGGTGTTCCAGACGATGCCGCCGCTCTTGCCAACGACATCCGATGCGGCGAGCGGAGCGCCTGCATCGGCGCCATGATTCGCTAGTCCGCGCTCGAATAGCGCGCGAGCGCCGCGATGCTTTCGTCCAGTTCCGCGACGAGCCGCGCCACCAGATCGGCTGCGGGCATCTCGCGGGCGAGCGCCGCCGCTTGCCCCGCCCATTGCGCGCCGTAGCCGAAGTCGCCCTTCGCCTTGGCCGCCGCGTGCAGCGCCTTGCCCGCGTCGTAGGTGATGGGATAGTCGGGATTCTGCGGCGCATCGGCGCGGCGGCCGAGATCCGTGAACTTGTTGACGAGACCGCGCGCCATGCGCCCCGAGATCGCCGATGTGAACGTCGTGTGGTTCGCGGCATCGCTCAGAATGGCGCGGCGATAGCCCGCATCGATCGATGTCTCGACGCACGGCACGAACGCCGTGCCGAGTTGCGCCGCCTGCGCGCCCAACGCGAGCGCCGCCGCGATGCCCGCGCCGTCCATGATGCCGCCCGCCGCGATCACCGGAATGTCGAACTTGCGCGCGAAGAGGCGCGTGAGCGCGAACACGCCGAGTTGATCGTCGCCGGCATCGGGATCGAAGACGCCGCGATGACCGCCCGCCTCGATGCCCTGCGCGACGATCGCATCCATCCCCGCCGACGCGAGCGTTTCCGCTTCGCGCACGTTCGTCGCCGATGCGATCAGCGTGATGCCCGCGCGCCGCAACGCGTCGATCGTCTCGCTCGACGGCAAGCCGAAGTGAAAGCTCACGACCGCCGGCTTCTCTTCGAGAAAGACGTCGAGCATGTCCTTGTCCACGACGAAGCTCGTATAGATTTCGCCGAGCGTTTGCGGCGGCTTCGCGTCGTATTGCGCGAAGAGCGGCGCGAGCCAGTCCGTCCACGCCTTTTCGATCGCCGCGTTCGCCCGCGCCGGCCGATGACAGAACACGTTGATGTTGAACGGCTTGTCGGTGAGCGCGCGCGTCTCGCGAATCGTCTTGCGCGCGGCTTCGGCGTTCATCGCGCCGACGCCGAGCGAGCCGAGGCCGCCCGCGTTCGATACCGCCGCCGCGAGCGCGGGCGTGCTGACGCCGGCCATCGGCGCCTGAATGATCGGCTTCGCGATGCCGAGCAATTTCATCAAGCTGTTCGTCATGAAAGTGTCCTGTTTCAAGGGCTCAACGCACGACGCCCGCTTCTCCATCACGGAGAAGCGGGCGTTATGTTCCTGCGCGGCGCGCTTACTTCGATGTCGGCATCACGAATTCCGCGCCCTTCTCCGTGCTCTCGGGCCAGCGCTGCATGATGGACTTCTGCTTCGTATAGAAGCGCACGCCTTCTTCGCCGTACGCGTGCATGTCGCCGAAGAGCGAACGCTTCCAGCCGCCGAAGCCGTGCCATGCCATCGGCACCGGAATCGGCACGTTGATGCCGACCATGCCCACTTCGATGCGTCGGCCGAATTCACGCGCGACGTGACCATCGCGCGTATAGCATGCCACGCCGTTGCCGAACTCGTGCGCGTTGACGAGATCGACGGCTTCCGCGAAGTCCTTCACGCGCACGCACGCGAGCACCGGTCCGAAAATCTCTTCCTTGTAGATGCGCATGTTCGGCGTCACGTGATCGAACAGCGTGCCGCCCGTGAAGAAGCCGTCTTCGTGTCCCGCGACCTTCAGGCCGCGTCCATCGACGACGAGTTGCGCGCCTTCGTCGACGCCCATCGCGATATAGCCTTCGATGCGCTCCAGCGCGGCGCGCGTGACGATCGGGCCCATTTCCGCGTCCGCTTCCATGCCGTTCTTCACGACGAGCTGACGCGCGCGTTCCGCGAGACGCGGCACGATCTTGTCGGCGACATCGCCCACGAGCACCGCGACCGAGATCGCCATGCAGCGCTCGCCGGCCGAACCGTAGCCCGCGCCGATCAGCGCGTCGATGGTTTGATCGATATCGGCGTCCGGCATCACGACCATATGGTTCTTCGCGCCGCCGAGCGCCTGCACGCGCTTGCCGTGCTTCGCGCCGGTTTCGTAGATGTAGTTGGCGATCGGCGTCGAGCCGACGAAGCTGATCGCGCGCACGTCCGGATGTTCGAGCAGCGCATCGACGACGACCTTGTCGCCCTGCACGACGTTGAAGATGCCGTCGGGCAGGCCCGCTTTCTTCAGCAGATCGGCCATGAAGAGCGACGCCGACGGATCGCGCTCGCTCGGCTTCAGGATGAACGCGTTGCCCGCTGCAATCGCGACGGGGAACATCCAGCACGGCACCATGCACGGGAAGTTGAACGGCGTGATGCCCGCGACGACGCCGAGCGGCTGGCGCATCGTCCAGTTGTCGATGCCGGTCGAAACCTGTTCGGTGTAATCGCCCTTGAGCAGTTGCGGAATGCCGCATGCGAATTCGATCACGTCGATGCCGCGCGTCACTTCGCCTTGCGCATCCGTGAACACCTTGCCGTGCTCGGCGGTGATGATCGCGGCGAGTTCGTCGCGATGCTTGTTGACCAGTTCGAGGAAGCGCTGCATGACGCGCGCGCGGCGCAGCGGCGGCATGTCGCGCCAGGCGGGAAACGCGGCCTTCGCGCTCGCGACGGCGGCTTCGACATCGGCGGCTTCGCCGAGCACGAGCTTGCGCGGACGCTCGCCCGTCGCGGGGTTGAAGATCGGCTGCGAGCGCGTGCCCGAGCCGTTCACGCGCTCGCCGTGGATGTAGTGGACGACGTCGGCCGTATCGTTGAATGCTTGCATCATGTCTCCCGTCTGCGGAATGTTGGGCTATCGAACTGGTATGCCGTCAGTTTAGGAAGCGTTTCGGGCGCCGCAAAGACGCTATGATTGAACTCATTGTTCATACCGGCAAACAATCTGTACATGGACGAGCAAAAGATCGAAGCGCTCTGGACGCATCTGCACTGGCTCACCGTGCTCGCCGAGCAGGGCACTTACACGGGCGCGGCGGCGCGGCTGGGCGTCAGCAAGGCGGCGATGAGCCAGCGCATCGCCGAACTGGAGCGCGCGGCGGGCGTTCCGCTCGTCACGCGCACGACGCGCAGCGTGCGCTTCACGGAGGCGGGCCGGCGTCTCGTCGATGAAACGCGCGAGCAGTACGAGCATATCGCCGCGAGCTTTTCGAGCGTGCGGGAGATGGCGGGCGTCGCGCGCGGGATGATCCGCGTGACCGCGCCGGTGGCGTTCGCGCGCCAGCAATTGACGCCGAAGCTCGCGGGTTTTCTGCATGCGCATCCGGAAGTGCGGGTGCAACTGGAGGCATCGGACCGGCTGACGTCCATTGCGACCGAAGGCTTCGATCTCGCGATCCGCCACAGCGCGCAAGCGCCGGAGACGCACGTCGCATGGAAGCTGTGCGATACGTACTCGGTCATCGTCGCGACGCGCGCGTATCTGAAGCGGCGCGGCACGCCCATGACGCCCGCGGACCTCGCCGTCCACGATTGCCTGTTCTATCCGCGCACGCAGGCGGCGAGCATCTGGTCGTTCGTGCGCAAGGGCGCGCGCAAGACGGCGTCGGGGCCGTACACGCTCGCGGTCAACGGCGCGTTTTCCGCGAACAATAGCGAGTTGCTGCGCGATGCGGCGCTCGACGATCTCGGCATCGCGCTCCTGCCCGACTTCACCGCGCAAGCAGCCGTGCAGGCGGGCAAGCTCGTGGTGTTGCTGCCGGACTGGCGTCCGGTGGGCGCGTTCGCGGACCAGCTCTATGTCGTGCGGCCGTATGCGCCGCATGTGCCGCGCGCGGTCGCGCTCTTCATCGGATATTTGCGCGAGGCCTTCGCGGGCGGCTTTCCGTTGTAGCTTTCAGGTGACGTAGAGCAAGCCCAGCACGGATGTCAGGCAAATGCCGGCGCTGAAATAAAAGAACCAGGTGGAGCGCAAAATGCGAAAGCGCATCGGTTCGTCATGGCGCGGGGCGTCGCCGTGAAATTGCCAGAGATCGAGGTAAGTGGTGATCGTGCATGCGAGCATGACTATCGCAGACATGAAGGATACCGAAATGAATATCTGCCAGGCCAGTTCGTGCATGATGGGTGCCGCTGAGGGTTACGGCGTGCTCGCCGTTCGGATGTCAGTGGCATCAGTATAGAAGCGGACAGCGGGCGATTGAAGCTGACAAACCCCAATCAATAATCCGATGGATTGACGACGTGAATAAGCAGTTGAATCTCTGAAATGCCGTTTTAAGCGCTTTACACGCCGATCCGCGTGCGCCCGGAATAATCCCGGCGCACGCGATCCGCATTTAAACCTTTTCGACCGATGCCTCGTAAATCTCGTCGATCGATTCCGCGAGCGTCGAATTGAATTCGCTGTCGCTCATCGACTTTTTCAGCTCGTTGATGAGCGCACGCGAAAAGCTCGCGATCATGCCGTGGTTTTCGGCAAGGCGCTTGCACGCGTCGGTGCGCGTGTAGCCGCCCGACAGCGCCACCACGCGCACGACACGCGGATGCTCGATCAGCGGGCGATAGAAATCGGCTTCGTCAGGAATGGTCAGCTTGATCATCACGCGGCTCGATTCGGGCAGCGCGTCGAGGCCCTTCAGCAGTTCGTCGCGCAGAATCTTTTCCGCGCCCTTCTTGTCCGGGCTCTTGATCGAAACTTCCGGTTCGAGAATCGGCACGAGGCCTTGCGCGATGATCTGCTCGCCCACTTCGATCTGCTGCTTCACCACCGCCGCGATGCCCTTCTCCGATGCCTGATGAATCACCGAGCGCATCTTCGTGCCGAACACGCCGAGCTTCGCCGCGCGTTGCAGGAGCGCGTCGAGGCCAGGAATCGGCTTCATGATCTGCACGCCGTCCGCTTCGGCTTCGAGACCTTTATCGACCTTCAGGAACGGCACGACGCCGCGGTCTTCCCACAGGAACGCCGGCACCGGCTTGCCTTCGGCTTCGCCGTCCATCGTGCGTTCGAACAAAATCGCGCCGATGACCTTTTCGCCCGTGAAGGCCGGCGCGGTCATGATGCGAACGCGCATGTCGTGCATCAACGCGAACATTTCGGCTTCGCCGTTATAGGCGTCGTCGGCAATGCCATATTGGCGCAGCGCGCCGGGTGTCGAACCGCCGCTTTGATCCAGAGCGGCGATGAAACCCTGCTTCTCCGCCATCTGCGCCAGCATTTTTTCGTTAGCCACGAGCAATTCCTCCTCAAAGTTCAAACGCCGGAACGCGCGCGCGGCACGATCCGGGCTTCTGGTTCAACTTTCTCAAGTTTAATGGTTTTGACGCGCGCGATTCTCGTGCAAATCCGCCATTTACCCGGCGATTTGTCTTTAACCGACGTAAATGGCGATCAGGACGTGGCGGAATTGAGTGCGGCGACGGGCGCGCCGGATCGCGACAGCGCGGATGCGGCGCGGCGAAAGAGCGAAGGCGCGGCATTCGCAATGACGGCGGCGGGCGGCGGTTCGGCGGACGCCCGTTCGCGCGCGTTGGCGCATCGCACGTTGAGCTGGCGGCGCATGTCGGGATCGTCGATCAGCGTGGTCGCCAGGCCGCGCTCGAATTGCAGCGCGTAGGCGATGTCGCCGAAATTTTCGTGGCGGCCGCTATCGGCCAGTTCGAACGCCAGCGTGACGGTGCGCTGGCGCTTCCATGCGTCGAGATCGTCGTGGCCGGTGCTCACAAGTGCCTCTCGCGGGCAATGAGGTGGCAACGATGTTAGCCCGCGCACCGCATGCTTTCGGTTGTGCGGTCACAACACGTCTCGAAAAAGTCGGACGAAAAGCCGCGCAAGACGCGCCTAAAGCATGATCGTTCGTCATGCGCCGCTCACCACGCGCCCGCGAAGCCCAGCACCGCGCGATTGAACGCGCCGGGGCTCGCGGCATTCGTTCCGTGCGATGCCCCCGCGATGGTCTGCCGCTCCGCGAATTCGATCCACTCCACGAGCTTCTCGACGTTGTTGCGGAACATGCGCGGGCTTTTCTGCCCGTCGATGAGCAGCGTGCGGCACTTGATGTCGCGCGCGGCCTCGCGGGTGTACGCGGGCAGCGGATCGCGGAATTGCTTCGGCAGTGTGAGCGCGTTGTCGAGCGCCATCCGGCGAAAGCGCTCGGTGCTCTTGCGCCAGAACCCCGGCATGCTGACCGAATCGACGAACATTTCGAGGCCCGCGTCCAGATCGCCCTGTTCGATGAGTTCCGCGACGCGCGCACGCAGCGCGTTCGTCGCGGGCGGCAGCGTGGCGGGCGTTGCCTGTGGCGACGTTTGCAGCGGACCGCCGGGGTCCGCGAGCGTCAGCGTCTTGACGAGGCGCGGATACTCGCGCGCCAGATGAAACGCGATGCAGCCGCCGCGCGAATGCCCGACGAGATGCACCGGCGCGAGGTCCATCGCGACGATGAACTCGGCCATCTCGGCGACGTGCGCGTGCACGCTGAATTCGCCCTGCACGAAGGCATCGACGGCGGGCCAGTAATGGCTCAGGCTCGGCGCGATCGCGCGGAAATGCTTGCCGAGCGGCGCGAGTTGCGCATCCCAGTAACGGTAATCGCACAGCGACCCGTGCACGAACACGAGCGGCTCGCCTTCGCCGCATTCGACGTAAGGCACGGAAATGCCCGATGCGGTCGTCGCAAACGACGGCTCAGGCATGGCTTGCACGGCGGCGAGGACAGCGGGATCGGTACGCGCGTTCATCGATAACTCCTTTTCCGGCACTATGCCGCGCGCGAATCTAAAAGAAAATCGCATAATATTGATAGGATCGTTCAGATTTTCTGATAGCAGCATTCCCCGAACCATGAAAGCCCTCGACCTCGACGTTCTCTCGATGATCATCGCCGTCGCCGATACCGGCAGCATCAGCCGCGCGGCGGGGCTGGTGCATCGCTCGCAATCGGCGGTGAGCATGCAGATCAAGACGCTGGAAACCGCGCTCGGCAAGGCGCTGTTCGTGCGCAAGCCGCGCAGCGTGGTCCCGACGCAGGACGGCGAAGTGCTGCTCGCGTACGCGCGCCGCATGATCGCGCTGCGCGACGAAGCGTGGGCCGCCGTCGTGCGGCCGGACGTGACCGGGCGCGTGGTGATCGGCGTGCCGGACGACTACGCGTCGTCGCTCTTTCCGCCCATTCTCAAGAAATTCTCGGCAACGTATCCGAAGGTCGAGATTCAGGTGGTCGGATTGCCGAGCGCCGCGCTCGCGCCGATGCTGAAAGACGGCGACGTCGATCTCGTCTGCGCGACGCGCGTCAAAGGCATTTCCGGCGAATTCCTGCGTCACGAGCCGATGGTCTGGGCCGCCGCGCCCGGCGCCACCGACATCTGGCGCGAACGGCCGCTGCCGATCGCGGTGTTCCTGCCGGGCAGCGTCGCGCGCGAAAACGCCATTCGGAGCCTGGAGCGGGCGCGCATCGGCTATCGCACGTCGTACGAGAGTCCGAGCCTGCTCGGTCTCCTGACGATGGCCGAAGCCGGGCTCGCCGTCACGCCGCTCGCGAAATGCGCGGTGCCTTCGCACTTCACGCTGCTCGGGCAGGCGCAAGGGCTGCCGGAAATCGCCGCGCTCGAAGTCGTGCTCGCGCGCAGCGCGGCGTCGCAACGGCCGCCGTGCGATTTTCTGGCCGAGCGGATTATCGCGGAGTTGCGTCGCTGAACGCGGATTCGATCGCCTTCATCCGGCGCGACGCCCACGCGCGCACCATGCCGTTCGACGCGACGAGCGGCATCGACACGGCCATGATGCGGTACACGTCGTTGCGACGGATCTTGGAGATGCGCGCCGGGTCGAGCCACGCGTCGTTGCGCGCGAGCAGCACGAGCGTGTCGAGTCCGATCATGATCGGCCACAGGCACGCAAGCCGCAGACGCACCGCGCCCGACGGAATCGCGAGCGTGTAATCGAGCGCGTCCTGAAAAAGCGGGAGCGTCGCGCGCAGCAATTCGGCCAGCACGGGCCGCGCACGCGACGACGCGTCCGCCGCGAGCAGATCGCGCGGCGCGAGACCATGACGCGCGAGCATGTCGGCGGGCAGATAGCATCGGCCGATGCGCAGATCGCGCGCGCAATCGCGCAGCACGTTGGTCATCTGCAGCGCCTGGCCGAAGCGCACGCCGCGCGCGAGCATCGCGTCGGGCGCGGCCGCGAGCGTGCCGGGCATGTGCGCGTAGGTCATCTTCGTCCAGAACTCGCCGACGCATCCCGCGACGAGATACGTGTAGCGGTCGAGTTCGTCGAATCTGGCGAGCGCGGCGATGTCGCCCGAGGTTTCGTCGGGGAACGTGCGGAGATCGAACTCCATGCCGGTGCTGAGCGTGGTCACGATCTCGCGCACGGCGGCGCGGTCGGCGGCGGAAAGCTCGGAGAGGGTGGAAAGCGCCGGACCGAGCGATTCGAGCAGCACGCGTTCGTCCGGCTGCGCCTGCTGCCCGGCCACTTCGCCCGCGATACGCCCGAGCGCGCCATCGTCCGGCTCGCCGTTCACTTGCGCGCGCAGCGAAAGCAGCAGGTCCAGACGGCGTCCGGGCGGAATGAGCGATGTATCGGCGATGGTGTCCGCCGCGCGCGCGAGCAGATAGGCGAGGCCGATGGGATCGCGCATCGCGGGCGGCAGGATGCGCAGCGTCAGATAGAAAGACCGCGAAACGCTTTTCAGGAGCGGGCCGAGAAGAAAGGCCCGGGGCGATGAATTCATGTGTCGGATCGGATGACTCGGCGAAGGCGCGCGGTCATGCGCGCCGCCGCATTGTATCCGTCCGGTGAAATTGCTTCGCTTTGCTATGGCGCGGCGCTTACGCGTGCAGCCGCGCCGCGTGATGCCGGGAATGCGCGAGATGCAGCTTCATCGGCTTCGCTTTCGTTTTCACGCGATGAACGTGCGGCCGGGCGGGCGCGGCGGCCGGCTTCGCGAGCGTCAGCGATACGGGCTCGACCGGTTCGAGCATCACGCGTGCGCGCCCCGCATGCTGCAGGCCGAGCACGCTCGCAGCGGCAAACGACAGATCGATCATGCGCCCTTTCACGAACGGCCCGCGATCGTTGATGCGCACGACCACCGAGCGCGTCTTCGAAAGATTGCTCACGCGCACATACGTTCCGAGCGGCAGCGTGCGATGCGCCGCGGTCAGCGCGTGCATGTCGTATCGCTCGCCGCTCGCGGTGCGGTGTCCCTGAAACTTGCTGCTGTAGAACGACGCCTCGCCGACCTGCGACGGCTTCGACGCCGCTTCGGGTTCCGCCGGCGTCGCGGCGCTTTCCGATTCCACCGATTCCACCGGAGCCGGAGCATCGACGGAAGAAGCCGTTGCCGCCTCCACTTGCGGCGGCTCTTCGCGAGGCGCTTCCTGCGGCTTAATGGGCTCGACCGGCGTCACGGGCTGCTGCGCCGCGCATCCATTGAGCACGACCACCGCGCCGACGGATGCGAGTCCCGCGACCCGCGCGCGTCGGATGAATGCGTTTGCGACCATGAGCGAACTTCTCCACGTAATACCGATTCACCGCGAAACGGCTCGCCCATAACGCTGCTCGCGGGCAGAAGTTGACCACCCGCGCGGAGATATGACTGAAGTTGACAGAAGTAACGCGCTTTTAGGAGTAATCCAGCTTCGGATACCAGTTCGAGCCGCGACCTTCCGGCGTCATGTCGAGCACGGTCCAGAGCGGCATCGGGTCGGGCGCGCCGCGCGGATCTTCGCCCGGATCGGCCGTCGCGAAATCCATCTCGCCGCTCCAGAAATGCCGGATCACGCCGTCGCGCCGCGTGAACACGTTGAGCGCGGGTTCGTCGCCGCCTTCCTTCGAGATCGCGTGATAGTCGCGGCTGAAATTGCCGTTCGTGTCGCTATACAGCTTGAGATCGCGCCAGCCGCGCTCCTTCTTGAACGCGACGAGTTTTCCGATCGGCGAGCGCGCGATCACCGCGAGCGCCACGCGCTGTTCGATGTCGCGCGCCTCGCCTTCCCATGCCGACAAAAGCGACGTGCACATCGGACACGGCCGCTCGCGTTGCGGCCCGAACATGTAGCTGTACGTGACGAGCGTTTGCCGGTCGCCGAAGAGACCGGCGAAATCGACGGGACCGCTCTCGCCTTCGAACAGATAATCGCCCGTGACTTCGCCGCCGGGCGGCAAGGCGCGCCGCATGCGCGCGACGCGCTCTATATGCCGCCGCAACTCGATTTCCTCGGCCAGCAACGCGATGCGCGCGCGCCGATACTCCGCGCTTTCGTTGGGAAAGGTCATCGTGGACCGCGTCGCGAGTTGGGCGGCGGGAATCAGTGAAGGTGTCGATGCCATGCGTGTTCTCCTTTGAGAAACGTCAGTCGCGATCGGGCGCGCCGAGCGGAAACAATCGCCGATACGGCCGCGCCTCGTCCACCGCGCGCGCGAACGACGGCCGCGCCAGCAGCCGCTTTCGATACGCGATCACGTTGGCATGCGCCTCCCCGATGCGATGCGTCCAGTCCGCGTAGAACAGGAACGGCGCGGCGGCGCAGTCGGCGAGGCTGAACGTGTCGCCCGCGGCCCATTCGCGCGCGGCCATCAGGCGGTCGAGATACGCGTACGCGGTGTCGAGCATCGCGCGGGCATCGGCGACGCCGCGTGGATCGCGTTCACCGGCGGCGCGCATCGAATCGACGACGATTTTCTGCTGCGGCGTCGACATGTAGTTGTCGAAGAAGCGATCCATCCAGCGCACGTCGAGCGCGGCGCGCGGATCGTCGGGAATCAGCCGCACCGGGCCGGGATGAAACAGCCCGAGATATTCGATGATGACCGTCGCCTCCATCACCGGCTTGCCGTCGTCGACGAGCACGGGAAAGCGCTTCATCGGCCAGAATTCGGCGAGTTCGCGCATGGATTGCGGCGTTTCGGGCGTGAGCGGCCGCCATTCGAACGGCGTGCCGTTCTCGTACAGCGCGACCAGCACCTTTTGACAATACGACGAAAACGGGTGGGCGTAGAGCATGAGACTCATCGTTTCGGCCTCCGGACCGGTTGTATCGGTGACATCGGTGATATCGGTTATTGACGACGATCGGCGTCACGGTGAATCGACAATTCGTGAAGCCGACCGGCAACATTTCGTTGTGCAAGGCAACCATCCCGCGATGGAACCGGATGCATTCTTCATTCGATTGTCGGCGGCGCGCGCCTTTGCTACCGTGACGGGTTCCGGCACGAGGCGGTCGAAGAATCGCGCGCGGCCGGAATTCCAACCTTCCTACGGTCGAGGGAAAAATTGGTGCGTACAGAAAAGATAAGACTCGTCGTTGCAGACGGGCAACCCGTGATCGTCGCGGGACTGCAAAACTGGTTCGGCGCGCGCGGGCGCTATTGCATCGCGGCGAGCGCTTCGAGCACGGAACAATTGCTCGCGACGCTTCAGGACACGACGGGCGACGTCATCGTGATCGGCGGCGCGCTCGATGCAAACGCGCCCGCCGGCGACGACAGCGTCGAGCTGCTGTGCGTGCTGCGCCAGCGCTATCCGGAGACGCCGGTCGTCGTCCTCACGGCGGACACCGGCGCGCGCGCGTTGCGGGCGATGCAGCGCGCGGGCGCGGCGGGTATCGCGAGTACGCGAGACGAGTTGCGCGAGTTCGGGCGCATTTGCGATCGCGTGCTCTCGGGGGTGACGGGGCTGGTTTCGCGCCGCATCGCCGCTTGCCTCGAATCGAACGATGAGCCGCCCGTGCGCCAGGCGTTCAGCGCGACCGCGAAATATGGCGATGTGCGCGTGAGCGTGAAGCCGTTCAGCGCGAAAAGCTGACGTTTCGCCGCGATGCGCTCTCCGGCGCATCGCGGTGAAATGGTCCGCGCGCTCAGGCGGCGACGACCGGATCCTTCACGGATTCGAGCTGCCCACGCTTCGTGCCGCTCACGATTCTCGCGTCCTCGAAACCTTTTTCGTACGCGCGCTGATCGAGCGTCTTGAAAAGCGGCTCGAGTTCGCTGACGTGCGCGCGGATCAGTTCCATCAGCGGTTTCGCCAGCGCCGACGACGCGGCGCACGCGCCATCGCCGGCAAGTTTCGCGGCGCTCAGCGCCTCGACCATCGCACGTAGCGTTTGCGCGCGATGCACGCAGTAATCGACGAGCGGCATCGCGTGCGTCACCACCGCGTGGCCCTTTTCGTTCACCGATACCGTCACATTCGGCTCCATGAGTTTCTCCTTGTTCGAATCGCAAGAATGAAACTCTAGAAGTCGTCCTAAGGCGGCCGCCACTGGATAAATCCGAAAGGTATCGGCCGTCTCGACTCCGTCAGCAAGGATGCGTCAACTTCGCTAGGATGCTCGCTTGCCTTCCCGCGCCGACGCCACTTTCCAGCCATCATGCCCACGCCGCCCCAAACCATCGGTTTCACATTCGATCCGCTCGACCGCATGTCCGAGAAACGCGACGACGCCGCGTTCGTCGCCCGTCTGCGCGACGATGCCGCCACGCGCTTCCTGCTCTTCGTCGGCAACGTGCCGCTGGTGAAGCGCATCGCGGGCGACGAGGCGAGTTTCGATGCGCTTTTCGACGCCGATGAAGCCGCCAGGCTCGGCGTGCCGCGCCAAACAGTGCTGCTCGGCCGCGATGCGGACCAACGCGCGCTTTTCGCGTCCACGCTCGACACGAGCGCCGAAGCCGCCGTCAGCGCGCTCGACGGCGTGCCGGTGGAAGCGGTCGAACTGCGGCCCATCGCGATGCAGGGACTCGTCGCGGCGCCGGTCGTCAGCGCGCTCGGCGAAGCGCGTTCGATGCTCGACTGGCATGCGCGGCATCGCTTCTGCGCGAACTGCGGGCATCCGACCGACGACGCGGGCGCGGGCTGGCGGCGCATCTGCGGCAACTGCCGCGCGCAGCATTTTCCGCGCGTCGATCCGGTCGTCATCATGCTCGTCACCGATGGCGACCGCTGCCTGCTCGGGCGTCAGCCGCAGTTCGCGCCGGGCATGTATTCGGCGCTCGCGGGCTTCATCGAGCCGGGCGAGACGATCGAGCACGCGGTGTATCGCGAGGTGCTGGAAGAGGCGGGCATCCGCTGCGCGGACGTGCGCTATTTCGCGTCGCAGCCGTGGCCGTTTCCGTCGTCGCTGATGATCGGCTGCTTCGCGCGCGCGGGCGGGACGGAGATCACCATCGACAAGAACGAACTGGAAGACGCGCGCTGGTTCACGCGCGCCGAAGCTGCCGCGATGCTCGACGGCACGCACGCCGACGGTCTTTCGGCGCCGAAGCCGTTAGCCATCGCGCATCATTTGTTGAAGGCGTTCGTGCAGGGCGAATGATCAATTCTGCTCGCGCCACTTCGCGTAGGCGGCGAGCGTTTCGTCGTTCGGCGGATACGTGCCGCGCAGCACCGCGCCCGCTTCCACGCGCTCGGCGATGAACGCTTCCAGCCGCTCCTGCTCGGCTGCGTCCTTCGCGACCTGCTCGGCCATGTGACGCGGCACGATCACGACGCCGTCCACGTCGCCGACGACGATATCGCCCGGATACACCGCCACGCCGCCGCACGCGATCGGCACGTTCATGTCCACCGCGTGATGCTTCGCGAGGTTCAGCGGCGCGCTCGCGCCCGCGCAGAAGAGCGGCAAGCCGATATCGCCGATGGTGCCGCTATCGCGCACGCAGCCGTCCGACACCATTCCCGCGACGCCGCGCACCTTGAGGCGCGTCGTGAGAATCGAACCGGTCGACGCCACCGTGCGATCGCCGCGGCAATCCTGCACGAGCACGCTGCCCGGCGGCGCGCTTTCGACGGCCTTGCGCTGCGGATGATCGGGATTCTGAAACACGCTCAATTGATCGATGTCCTCGCGCGCCGGAATGTTGCGCAGCGTGAACGCCGGTCCGACGAGATTCGGCGCGCCCTTCGCGGGCTTCACGAGCGGCGCGACGCCTTGCAGGAACACGTTGCGCAGGCCGCGCTTGAAAAGCTGCGTGGTGAGCGTCGCGGTGCTGACGTGGCGGAGCAGGTCGAGCGTTTCGTCCGGAACGGCGATGTCTTGAGTCGTCATGGTGATGAGCTTCGTTCAGTGGATTTCCGGTTCGCCGCCATCGGCTTCGAACTTTTCTTCGAGAAAATCGAAGTCGCAGCCCTTGTCCGCCTGCGTCACGTGCAATTGATGCATCACGCCGAAGCCGCGCTCGAACGGACGCTTCGGCGGCGTCCATGCGGCCCGGCGCGCGGCGAGTTCATCGTCGCCGACATCGAGATGCAGGCGGCGCGCGGGCACGTCCAGTTCGACGACATCGCCATCTTTCACGAACGCGAGCGGCCCGCCGACAAACGATTCCGGCGCGACGTGCAGCACGCACGCGCCGTAGCTCGTGCCGCTCATGCGCGCGTCGGAAATGCGGACCATGTCGCGCACGCCCTCTTTCAACAGCTTCTGCGGGATCGGCAACTGGCCCCACTCCGGCATGCCGGGCGCGCCGACCGGTCCCGCATGCTGAAGCACGATGACCGAATCGGCGGTGATGTCGAGCGCTTCGTCGTCGATGCGCGCGGCCATGTCCGCGTAGTCCCTGAACACGACCGCCGGCCCGCGATGCTTGAGCAGATGCGCTTCCATCGCCGCCGGCTTGATGACGGCGCCGTCCGGCGCGAGGTTGCCGGTGAGGACCGCGAGGCCATCGTTCGGCACGAGCGGATTGCTGCGCCGTCGAATGACGTCGTCGTCGAAAATTTCGGCGCCCGCGATGTTCTCGCCGAGGGTTGCGCCATTGACCGTTAGTTGCATCCCATCGATCAAATCGCCGAGTTCGGCGAGCAGCGCGCGCAGTCCGCCCGCGTAGAAGAAGTCCTCCATGAGATAGCTGCCCGCCGGACGCACGTTGGCGATGACCGGCGTCACGCGCGAAAGCTCGTCGAAGCGCGCGGTCGTGAGCGGCACGCCCGCGCGCCGCGCGATGGCGACGAGATGCACGATCGCGTTCGTCGATCCGGACATCGCGAGCACGGTGGTGACGGCGTTATCGAAAGACTTCGCGGTGAGCACGTCGGACGGCTTCAGATCCGTCCACACCATCTCGACGATGCGCTGCCCGGTCAGCGACGCGTACTGCGCATGCCGCGAATCCACCGCCGGAATCGACGCGAAGCCGGGCAGCGTCAGGCCGAGCGCTTCGGCGGCGCTCGTCATGGTGGACGCGGTGCCCATCGTCATGCAATGGCCCGGCGATCGCGCGATGCCGCTTTCCACGCCCTTCCACTCGTCCTCGGTGATTTTGCCCGCGCGCAGTTCGGCCCAATACTTCCACGTGTCGGAGCCGCTGCCGAGCGTGCGGCCGTTCCAGTTGCCGCGCAGCATCGGACCGGCGGGCAGGTAGATCGCAGGCAGATTCATGCTGATCGCGCCCATCAGCAGGCCGGGCGTGGTCTTGTCGCAGCCGCCCATCAGCACGCAGCCATCGAACGGATAGGAACGCAGCAGTTCCTCGACTTCCATCGCGAGGAAATTGCGATAGAGCATGGTCGTCGGCTTCTGGAACGGCTCGGCGAGCGTCATCACCGGCATTTCGACGGGAAAGCCGCCCGCTTGCCACACGCCGCGCTTCACTTCCTCGACGCGCTGCCTGAAATGCGTGTGGCACGGATTGATCTCGCTCCACGTATTGACGACGGCGATCACCGGCTTGCCCATGTAATCGGACGGGTGATAGCCCATCTGCGCCGTGCGCGAGCGATGGCCGAACGAACGCAGATCGTTCACGCCGTACCAGCGATGGCTGCGCAGTTCTTCCGGCGTCTTGCGGATAGTCGGATCGTAGGCCAAGCGACGTCTCCCTTCGCGTTACCGTTGGATGTGCGTGATGGTAGCGATGTCATCGCGCATCGTCGCTTGGGGCTTTTACGGGAACGCTTAGTCGGGGGAGAGACGGATGAGGGCGATCAGCGCGTCAGCCCGATACGAACGGCGCGGCGAGAATCAGCAAGCATTCGGTGACAAACGATCCGAGGCCGACGCCGATCAGCACGCGCGCGACATAGGTCCACATGCGGCGATCGACATTGCCGGAGCATCGCCACGCCGCCGTGCACCACGCGAGGTACAGCGCCGCGCATGCCGCGAACAGGCCGAGCATGCCGGGCCAGAACCAGATGGTGATCAACAGGAACGATTCGGGCCAGACGCCGGTGCCCCAGAGGTACAGATACACCGCCCACCATGCGAGGTGCAGCGGCAGGCCCAGCAGCCACCAGACTTTCCAGAACCGTTCTTCCCCGCGCCAGGCCTTACGCAACATGCGTCCGTTTTATCGTGGAATGAGGTTCGCATTCTACTGCACACGCGCTAGCCGACAGTTGACCGAAAGCCGCAGTTGCGACTAGGTTCTTCAAGCTTTTCAGCCTTTTGCGTCGCAGCAAAGGCGGCGATATTACATTTACCTTTCGTGTAGCTGGCTCGCCAGATCGCCGCGATGCATCGCCAGCGCGCGCAGCGACGGCCACATATGCATGTAATGAACCATGAAGCTGTCGGGGCGCTGAAGCTGATAAGGCGTGTTCAGCGTGATGCAGTCGACGAGGTCCGCGTCGCTCGCCATGCCGTGCCGCGTCAGCACCTTGATGAACGCTTCCTGATCGCCGCCGCTCGCGTAAGTCGATGACTTGTCCGCCACGCCGCCGATCGCCTGCTCCACTTCGGCGAGCACGTCGAGATTGGCTTGCGTGCGTCGAAAGCCCATGATGCCCGAGTTGAACTGCCAGCTCATGTCCATTGCGATCACGCGATCGCGATTCGCGAGCAAGGTATCGAGCGGCATCGACTGGTCGATCACGAGCACGTCGGCATCGATCCAGAAGACCCACTCATGCGACGGCAAATGGCGCCGCAACACCCACGGCTTCAGCCAGTTGCCGCTCGCGCCGTGCCCGGCATCGGATGGCACGTCGCGATAAAGATGCAACGCGTAGCCGTGTCGCGCGCAATAGCGGCGCAGATTGCGCTCCGCGATTTCGCCGTACGCGCGGATGTTCGGCGTATAGAGCATGACGAGCGCGACAGGCGCGTCGGGATTCAGCGCTTCGTAGGCAGGCTCGGCGGATTCGGGTGCGGACGGCGGCGGCAGGCTCAGATAAGGCCGCGCTCTCGACTGACAATCGTTGATGTGCTCCGCGAAGAGATCGCGCAGATCGGCGTGGACGGGCTGATTGGGCGGCGCGTCCGGAATATCGGCGAGCGCGATGGTGAACGCACGCCAGTGCGTCCACGTCGGATCGATATGCCACGCGGCGGGCGTGAGCGGATGCACGCCGTCGAAGCACGTCATGTACGCGAACGGCGACGTCGCGCGCAGCAGTTCCGATTCGCTCGCGACCGACGCGCCGAATTTCGCACGCACGCACAGGCGCTCCACCGCTTCTCGCGATGCCGCCGTGTTGCGCCACAACTGAAATGCGCCGATGACGGTGTCGTTCTCGGCATCGCCCATCGACACGGTGATATGGCCGCGGCTCGCATCGAGCAACGCTTCGCACGCGATGTCGCGCACGATCAGACAATCCTGCGTGAGCAGCAGCACGAGATCGCCTTCAGCCGATGCGCGCAGCGTGCGCAGCAGCGTCTGATACTTCAGCACCATGCGCAGATGCGTCCAGCCGATACCGCTCGCATCGACATAATCGTGCGCGTAGCCGCGCCTCGCGCAATAGCGCCGATGATTCTCGAAAGACGCGTGCGCGTCGCGGACTGCGAAGAAACTGATGAGCTTCGTCGTCATGGCATGGCCGATCTGGAAATAGCGAGGCAGCTTGCGATTCTGCGTCGCCTTTCCATTCTTCAGCAAGCCGAAGGACAGTTTGCCGCATGCGGCGCGGCGGGCCGCCTCGACTTCCGCCGGGCCGCCGCGCGCCGCCGAACGACAGCGCTTAACGCTCCATCGTCGCCATGTCGATCACGAAGCGATACTTCACGTCGCTCTTCAACATGCGCTCATACGCCGTGTTGATCTCGTCCATGCGGATCATTTCGATATCCGACGTGATGCCGTGCTTGCCGCAGAAGTCCAGCATTTCCTGCGTCTCCGCGATGCCGCCGATCAGCGAACCGGCCAGCGAACGGCGCTTGAAGATCATGTTCATCACCGAAGGCGACGGATGCGGATGCTCCGGCGCGCCGACGAGCGTCATCGTGGCATCGCGCTTGAGCAGCGCAATGAACTGATCGAGGTCATGCGACGCCGCCACCGTGTTCAAAATGAAATCGAAGCTGTTCGCGTGCGCGGCCATCTGGTCCGGATCTTTCGACACGACCACTTCGCTCGCGCCCAGACGCTTCGCGTCTTCGATCTTGTTCGGCGACGTGGTGAAGAGCACGACATGCGCGCCCATCGCCGCCGCGATCTTCACGCCCATGTGACCGAGTCCGCCCAGGCCCACGATGCCGACCTTATCGCCCGGCTTCACGTTCCAGTGGCGCAGCGGCGAATACGTCGTGATCCCCGCGCACAGCAGCGGCGCGACCGCGGCCAGTTCGAGATTCTCGGGAATGCGCAGCGTGAACGCTTCATCGACGACGACCGAGGTCGAATAGCCGCCATACGTCACGCCGCCCGACTTCTTGTCCGGCGAGTTGTAGGTCTGCGTGAAGCTCTCGGGACTTTCGCAATACTGTTCGAGACCTTCCTTGCAGGCATCGCAGACGCGACACGAATCCACCATGCAGCCGACGCCCGCGAGATCGCCCGCCTTGAACTTCGTCACGTCCGATCCGACTTCCGACACGCGTCCGACGATCTCATGGCCCGGCACGACCGGATAGTTCGTGCCGCCCCATTCGTTGCGCGCCATGTGGAGATCGGAATGGCAGACACCGCAAAAAAGAATGTCGATGCGCACGTCGTTCGGACCGATATCGCGGCGCTGGATTTCGAGCGGACCGAGCGGCTTGTCGGCTGCGGACGCTGCATACGAATACGCTTTCAACATGAATGATTTCCCTCTTTGATTTTGATGTAAGGACATGAATCCGCGCCTTCACGCGTTGGGAAACGCGAAAGGAACGCGCGGCTGAATCAGGTGCGTGAATGCCTGAGGCGCGGCATTTTATGTGCGAAGGCCAACCTTCGCCAGCACGCTTTGCGTCCGTTCGACCTTCATAGCCGATGCTGCCGATACTTCGGCGTCGGCGCGGACTCTCGTTACTGTATGCCTATCGGAATATCTCTGCTTGAACGGCGGGCGGCCTCGGGCGGCCTCTTTTGGAGCCCTCCGCAAGCGGGACTATTCGAGAGCGAACGCCGGTCATAACGTCGTCACAGACGTGCGACTAGCGTATCGGAACCATAGAGAGGGCGAGACCATGCAGGCGAATGCAACGAGGGTGAGCATCGATTTACCGGAAGGCACTGTCACGGCGGAATTTCATCCCGATACCGGGCGGCTCAGGATTCTGGAACGCGACGTGCTGCGCGTCGAGCTTTTTCCGCCGCACTCGTGGTTCACGGTGGCGTCCGTCGCGGGCAATAGCCGATGGGGCACGCGCGCGCGCGAAGCGGACTTGTATCTCGTGCTGGAGAGCTACGTCATGCAGCGCTTCGGCATGTCGGCGCTGAAGAAGGACGTGCCGCGCGCGCGATGGGGCGCACCCGGACCGCGCGGCTACGGCTTGCGCGAGGAACGCCGCGTGCGCTGATAGAACTCGTTCGGCTTCGTCTTCACCCATTGCACGAAGCCGCGCACTTGATCGTCCGCGAGCAGCGCTTCGACGGTCGAAAACTGCTGCGCGAGTTGCTTCTCGCTGAACAACGCATGCAATTGCCGATGACAGATACGATGGAACACCGCCGTCTCGCGTCCGCCCTGCGACTTCGGCACGAGATGATGCAAGTCGCGCTCGGACGGCGGCACGGGACGGCCGCATAGCGCGCAGACTTCTTCCTGCGGCGGGTGATACCACGGTTCGGGCGCGCGCCTGGCCATCGTGCTGATCGTCTGCGGAAAATGTCGACGATTCAGTGTACGCCGCGTCTCGCGACGCTGCCGCGTGCGTTCCCGTGGCATCATGAAGGCGCTGTTCACCGTCCACGCAACCTCACGCCGGAGACGTCATGGAAGTGACCATCAGCGAATTGACGGGCCTGCTCGCGGAACTCGAACGTGAAGATCCCGTCGATTACGGCGATCTGCCGTTCGGCGAACCGGAATTGCGCAGTCTGGTGTTGACTTCGTTGCTGGAGAAGCATCGGAACCTGCAGGCGAGCGGCCTGAACGCCGGCGATGTCAATCTCACTTACATGCTCACGACCGCGCTGCTTCTCATCGAGAATCTCGTGTTGCACGCGCGGCTGCTTCTGCTGCAAGGGCAGCGCATCGATGTCAACGCGCTGTTGCGAAAGTACTCCGGCGGTTGACGGTTCGGATGCGTCAACGGCGCGCGGACTTCGGCGGCTTGTAACCGGGAATCTGGCTCAATGCGCGATGACACGCCGCCGACAACGCGGCCAGCCGATCGACGCTCGCGCGCATCTGCCGATGCGTCTCCCCGATGTTCTCCCGCAGTATCGCGAGCCGGGGCATGATCGTGTCGTCCATCGCATCGCCGACAGCGCCGCACGCGAGCAGCGTTTGGGCGTCGTCGTGTGCTTCGCGCAGTTCCATCACGTTGACGCGGTTCTGTGCAAGCAGCCGCGCGTGCGTCTCGGCGAGACCGCCGAGGCCCATGTCACGCATGCGCTCGACGAACGTGTACATGGATCGCATCGAGGTTTCGGCGGCGTCATAGGCCACGAACTGGATATCGTCGACGCGCAGCGAAAGACGGCCTTCCGGTGTTTCGAATTCGAGCTTGATAGGCATGGGACAACGCGGTGAATTGAGTTGTCCCATTCTAGGCAGCGCGTTCGCGCGGGCGCGTAGGAGTCGACCGAATACGCAGTGCGCTTTTGCGTTCAGTCTGTTTCGAAACGCGTTACGACCGGGCGGATGAAGTCTCGATCGACGTTGCGTCGTCGGCGACTTCGAGGCCCCAGTCGCCGAACGCGTACCAGTCGTCGCCCATCAATTCGGCCGGATGCTGCGTGCGGTTCGATCCGTTGCCGCAGCGCATGGCGTTCGCCGCGCAATAGTGGTCGCAGCCCCAGCAATTGCGTTCCGGATGCTTCGGATGCAGAGGAAATCGTTTAGCCATGGCGCCGTGCTCCTTCGTTGATCGCCTTTCGCGTACGAGGGCTCGCAGGCGACCAACCATCAACCGAACTCGATTCAGCAGCCCGCAGCGGCCGCCTTCGTCGTGCCGGTGAGCAGCAGCTCGATCAATTCGCGCACGCTGCGAATCGCCGCGCCGAACGGCAGTTTCTCGCGGCCACGGAAGAAGAGTCCGTTGCCCACGTCGCCGCGCAGCGCCGCCGCGAGCCGCGTATCGATGCAAAAGTGGCCGAATTTCTCGATGCCATCGCGCAGGCCGCACACGCTCAGGCATTCGAGCGCGGTCGGGCACGTCTGCCTGCGCGCGCCGATCTTCGTGCGAATGCGCTCTTCGTTGCGCAAATAGCGCGTCAGCCACGGCGTCTTGACCGCGCGCGCGGGCAGCCCGGTCACGCTGATGAACTCGACGATATCGTCCGGCGTGGCTTCGACGAGCACGCGCTTGAACTCCGGATGCGCGTCGCCTTCCTCGGTGACGGCGAACGGCGTGCCGATCTGAACGCCGTTCGCGCCCGCCGCGAGCCACGTGCGCACGGCTTCGTGACTGTTGATGCCGCCCGCGACGATCACCGGCACATCCGTTCTCGCGATGCCGAGCGTCTTGAACACCGTCTCCAGTTCTTCGAGCACGCGCGCGAATCCGAAGCATTCGTTGTTCATGTCCGATACGTCCGTCACGCCGAGATGCCCGCCCGCGTGCGCCGGATGCTCGATCACGATCGCGTCCGGCAAGCGTCCCTTCTTCATCCACTTCTTGAGGACGAGATTGACGCCGCGGCTGTCGGAGAGAATCGGGATCAGCGCGATGTCGCGGCCTTCGGTCAGATCGGGCAAGTCGAGCGGCAGGCCCGCGCCCATCACGATGGCGTCCGCGCCTTCGTCGCAGGCCACGCGCACATAGTCGGCGTGCGCGCTGACCGCTTTCATCACGTTGACGGCGATCATGCCGCGCCCTTCCGACAACGCCTTCGCGCTGCGGATCTCGCGCGCGAGCGCGGTGAGGTTCGCCTGCTCGAGCGTTTCGCGCGACGGATCGGCCTTGCACGCGGCGGTCAGGTCCGCATGATGATGGCGCAAGTCGATGCTCGCGATCGTTCCGACGGCGCCTTCGCGCGCGACGCTTCCCGCCAGCCGATGCGCGGAGATGCCGACTCCCATGCCGCCCTGCACGATGGGCAGCAGGCTGCGCCCGCGAATCGTCAGCGGCGCAAAGCCGTGAAGTGAAGACGTCGGAGCGATTGAGGTTTCAGCGTGGTTTCGATTCATGATCTGACTGGCGAATGACGCGCGCGTGGCCCGTTCGGGGCATCGGCGGCGTTCAAATGGATTCGGTGAGAACGGACGCAGCGTCGCGCCCGGCTGCGTAGAGCGCGACCTGGACGCGACTCGTGAAATTCAGTTTGCGCAGGATGTTGCGCACGTGGATCTTGACGGTGCTTTCCGCGAGCGACAGCGTGCGCGCGATTTCCTTGTTGCTCGCGCCGCGAGACAGTTCGCGGATGATGTCGCGTTCGCGCGACGTGAGCGGATCGGACGCCGCAATCGACGCACTCGCGACCGGCGCGACATCCGTCTGCACTGCCGGACGGCGCATGCTCGCGACGAGCTTCGCGGTCATATCGTCGGCGATCACGGGCTGACCCGCCGCCGCCTTGCGGATGGCCGCGGCAAGCGTGTCCGCCTCGATGTTCTTCAGCAGAAAGCCGCACGCGCCGTCGCGCAGCGCGACCGTCAGTTCGTCGACGTCTTCGGACACCGTCAGCATGACCACGGCCGCCCGAGGCACGTCCTGCACGAGCAGCCGCAAGGTTTCGAGGCCGGAAAGCCCCGGCATGTTGATGTCCAGCAGAATGACGTCCGGGCAGAACTGCTTCGCCCGCTTGATGCCTTCGTGCCCATCCGCTGCTTCGCCGACGACCTCGAAATCCGGCGTGCGTTGCAACAGCGCGCGCACGCCCGACCGGAACAGCGTGTGGTCGTCGATGAGCAGAATGCGGATGGTCATGATGAAATTCCCCGGACGGCGATGCCGTGCGCGCGTCAGACCGCCTGACGCGCATGAGTTGGCAGAATGAGTTCGACGCGCGCACCGCGCTTGGGCGACCCGGTCAGTTGAAGCCTGGCCGAGAGCCGCTCCGCTCGCTCGCGCATGATGTGAAAACCGACGTGCCTTTCGTCGAGGAAGCCCATGTCGTCGGGATCGTAGCCCAGGCCGTCGTCCTCGACCAAGAGACTGAATTCACTATCGTTGACGATCGTCACATTCACGTGACGCGCTTCCGCATGCTTGCGCACGTTCGAGAGCGCTTCCTGAAGAATGAAGATCACCTGCAACTGAAGATCCGCCGCGAGCGGAGGCCCGCCCGCTTCGCGATAGTCCAGCGCCACCGGTATGCCGGACTGCGAACGGAAGCGCTCGATGGTGCTTTCCACCGCGTTCCGGAACTTGCCCTGGCCGAGCTTCGAACGGAAGTTGTTGAGCAGCTCGCGCACGTCGTCGTAACTTTCGGCGACACCGCCTTCGAGCAGCGGCACGATCTCGCGAATCTCGTCGATGCGTTCGTCGCGCGCGGCGGCATCGAGCAGATGCACCTGCATTTTCAGGAAATTGAGGCCCTGCGCGATGCTGTCGTGCAATCCCTGCGCGACGAGGTTGCGTTCCTCCGATACCGCGAACCGCCGCTCCATCGCGGCGAGGCGCCGGTTCTTCAGCGCGGTGCCGAAGTGCTTGCCGAGCGTCTCCAGCAGCTTGATTTCGGAGGCGGGAAGCGCGCGCGCCGCATCGAAGTGCAGCGAGAACGCGCCGAGCTTCTCGCCTTGCGACACGATCCCGAACGCCGCCACGCCCGCCGACTCCATGCTCTGACACGCGCGCGGACGCATGCGCCGCGCATCGTGGATGACGGCCACGCCCTGCATCGCGGCGTCGCCGCAAAGGCATTCGTCGATGGGCATGCAGCGTTCCGCATCGAGCAATGCGGGCGGCACGCCAACGGATGCGACGAGATGCAAGTGATCGTCCTCGTCGGAAAGCAGGCGAACCGTCGCGCCGTGGGCGTCGAACTGGCGCGTGAGCCGGGCGATGAAACCGTCGCACAGCGCGCGCACGTCGTTCGGCAAATTGAGGAACGCGGTCATTTCATAGAGCGCGGTCAACTCGCGATTCTGCGCCGCGAGTTCCGCCGTCTTCGCCTCGACGCGCGCGGCCAGATCGCCGTAAAGCGCCTGCAATTCGGCGGCCATCCGGTTGAAGCCTGCCGCGAGATTGCCGATTTCATCGCGTGATTCGACCGGAAGCCGCACGTCGAACTCACGCCGCTGGATGCGCGCGAGCCCTTCCTGCAAGCGCTGCACGGGCGCGACGAACCAGAGATACAGCAAGTACACGATCGCCACCGTGCCGAGACACGACAGCGCCGCGAGCGCCATCTGCGACATGCGCAGCCACGCGGTCTTGCGCGCGTTTTCCTTCTCGATGAGGCTCACGAGCGCATCCGCTCCCGCGACGAACGACGGCAGCGCCGCCAGATAACGCGATGCCTCCGACGTATCGCGCGCCTGTGGTTCGAGCGTGTTGCGCCATGCATCGGCGACGCTGTCGAATTGCTCGCGAATGCGCGCGTCGTCGGGAAGGAAGAGCGGACGCGCCGGATCGCCGCGCCGCAGACGATCGAGCGTGGCGTTCATCTGCGCGATGTGTTCATCGAGCGTCGAAGTGCCCGCTTCACGTTGCGATTCGAGCAGCGCAATGCCGACCGCGTTCGCTCGCATGCGCAGGCTGCCCGCATCGTTGATGGCCGCGCCCGCGCCTTGCAGTTGCCACGAGAGCCACAGCGTGCCGCCGATCATCGTCAGCACGAGCACGAGCGCCACCGCCGACAACATGACGATGCGCGTCGCGAGCCGCTCGCGCATCGGAGGAAGAAACGCGCGCGTGTCCATGCTCAACGGCTGCGCACGAGTTGCCACGCGCGCGCGACGTACGTCACCGACGCGAAGCCGCTCCACACATGCACGAGCCGCGTGAACGGGAAGATCACGAAAAGCGTCATGCCCATGAAGAGATGCGTGCGGAAAACGAGCGGCGCGCTGGCGACGTAGCTCGCGGCATCGCCCTGGAACGTGACGATGTGCTGCGCCCACGTCATCAGGCGGACCATCATCGCGCCGTCCATGTGGCCAGCCGATTCGCCGATGGTCGACAAGCCCAAGAGCAGCGTGACGAGAATCCACAGCAGCAGCACGCGGTCGCCGGTCTTCGTGATGGCCGAAAGACGCGCGCTCGTCAGACGGCGATGCAGCAGAATCGCCAAGCCCGCGAGACACATCGTTCCCATGACGCCGCCCGCGATCATCGCGACCGCCTGCTTCACGCTATGTTGAACGCCGAGCCAGTCCCACACCGCGACGGGCGTGAGCAGGCCGAACAGATGCCCGAAGAAAAGCCCCAAAATGCCGATATGAAAGAGGATATTGCCGAGCCTCAGATTGCCGCGCTCGACGAGTTGCGTGCTATCGGCTTTCCACGTGTATTGCTCGCGCTCGAAGCGCAATAGGCTGCCGAAGAGAAAGATGCACGCCGCGATATACGGATAGATGCCGAACAGGAAGGTGTTCATCGGGCCTCCTTTGCGATCGGATGAAAGCGGATGGTCTGCGTGGACGTTGCGCGCGACGGCATCAGCAATGGTTCGACGCCATCGTGGCCGGGGCCGAACATGTCGAGCGCCTCGTCCATGTCGCGCACGGGCGGTTGCGTGAGCGGGCGCGGCTCGACGGATGCAAGCTCGCGCAGCACCGCGAACACGCCGGAGTATGCGCTTGCGCTCGCCGCGAGCCGTTCGCCGATGGCGTTGAGCACGTGTATCGCTTCGTCGAGCAGCGACTGTGCTTTCGCCGGATCGACGAGGCCGAGCACTTCGAGAAACAGCGGCACGTAGTCCGGCAATTCGTTGCGCGTCACTTCCAGACCGAGCGAGCGATATTCGTCGAGCAGATCGACCATCGCGGGGCCGCGGTCGCGGCTTTCGCCGTGTACGTGCTCGAAAAGATGCAGCGAATGCGATGGCGTGCGGTCGAACGTCGCGACATAGCGCTCCTGCGATTCGATGAGCGATTGCGTCTTCAACGCATCGACGAGTGGCGACAGATTCGTCCGCGCGCGCGGCCACGCTGCGAGCGCGGCTTCGATCTCCGGCAACGCATCGATGAGCGCCTGCTCCGGATAGTCGAGCAAAGCGGAAAGTATGGGATAGAGCGACATCGTGATTCCTCCGTCAGACGGCTTTCTTGCGCGGCTTAGGCAAGTCCGCGTAGGCAACTTCGCCTTGCGTGCGCGCGCCGAACAGCGATCCGTTCGATACACCCGACGAACAGCCGTTGCCGAACGAAAAGCCGCAACTGCCCTTCTCGTCGAAACTGTCTTCGGCCATTTCCTTGTGCGATGACGGCACCACGAAACGATCTTCGTAATTCGCGATCGCCATGAGCTGATACATCGCTTCCACTTGCGACGCCATGAGGCCCGAATCGCGCAGAATCGTATCGTCGGGCATGCCGTGAACCGTCTGTGCGCGCTTGTAGGCGCGCATCGTCAGCATGCGCGTGAGCGCGGACTCGATGGGCGCTTCATCGCCCGCCGTCAGCAGGTTCGCGAGATAACGCATGGGAATGCGCAGGCTCTTCACATCGGGAATGATGCCGCTCATGCCGATGTGACCGGCGCCGGCGGCGGATTGTATCGGCGAGAGCGGCGGCACGTACCAGACCATCGGCAGCGTGCGATATTCGGGATGCAGCGGAAACGCGATCTTCCATTCGCACGCCATGCGATACACCGGCGAGCGCACGGCGGCATCCAGCCAGCTTTGCGATATGCCCTGGCGCAGCGCTTCGGCCTGCACGTGCGGATCGCGCGGATCGAGGAATAGATCGAGTTGCGACTGATACAGGTCCGTGGTGCGTTCGGCCGATGCCGCCTGTTCGATGCGATCCGCGTCGTACAGCATCACGCCGAGATAGCGCATGCGCCCGACGCACGTTTCCGAGCAAACAGTGGGCTGGCCCGCTTCGATGCGCGGATAGCAGAACACGCACTTCTCCGCCTTGCCCGACTTCCAGTTGAAATACATCTTCTTGTACGGGCAGCCGGAGATGCACATGCGCCAGCCGCGGCACTTGTCCTGATCGACGAGCACGATGCCGTCGTCTTCGCGCTTGTACACGGATCCGGAAGGACACGACGCCACGCACGCCGGATTCAGGCAATGCTCGCACAGGCGCGGCAGATACATCATGAACGTGTTCTCGAAGCTCGCGTACATCTCCTTCTGCACGTTCTCGAAGAGCATGTCGCGGCTGCGCGATTCGAACTCGCCGCCGAGATCGTCTTCCCAGTTCGGCCCCCAGTGGATCTTGTCCATCTTCTTGCCGGTGATGGCCGACACGGGCCGCGCCGTCGGCGGCGTTTCGGAAAGCGGCGCTTTCTGCAGATGCGCGTAGTCGTAGGTGAACGGCTCGTAATAATCGTCGATGGCGGGCAGGTTCGGATTCGCGAACATGTTCGCGAGCACTTTGAGCTTGCCGCCCTGACGCGGCTCGATGCGTCCGTCGTTTCTGCGCACCCAGCCGCCCTTCCACTTCTCCTGGTTCTCCCATTCCTTCGGATAGCCGATGCCCGGCTTCGTCTCGACGTTGTTGAACCACGCATATTCGACGCCGTCGCGCGACGTCCACACGTTCTTGCACGTGACCGAGCACGTATGACAGCCGATGCACTTGTCCAGATTCAGGACCATCGCCACCTGGGCGCGGATCTTCATGATGCTGCTCCTTCCTTGAGCGGGCCTTCGAGCCAGTCCACGTTCTTCATCTTGCGCACGATCACGTATTCGTCGCGATTGCTGCCCACGGTGCCGTAGTAGTTGAAGCCGTACGACTGCTGCGCGTATCCGCCGATCATGTGCGTGGGCTTCAGCACCGTGCGCGTCACCGAGTTATGGATGCCGCCGCGCATGCCGCTCGTTTCCGCGCCCGGCACGTTGATGATCTTCTCCTGCGCGTGATACATGAGGCACATTCCGCGCGGCACGCGCTGACTCACGACCACGCGCGCCGTCAGCGTGCCGTTCGTGTTGAACACTTCGACCCAGTCGTTATCGACGATTCCGGCTTCTTTCGCTTCCGCCTCCGATACCCACACGTGCGGCCCGCCGCGCGACAGCGTGAGCATGCGCAGGTTGTCCGTGTAGGTCGAATGAATGCCCCATTTCTGATGCGGCGTGATCCAGTTCAGCACGAGTTCATGCTCGCCGTTCGGCTTCGCATCGAGCATCGGGCCGATGGTCTTCGTATCGATCGCGGGCTTGTAGACGCACGAGCCTTCGCCGAAATCCAGCATCCACCGATGATCCTGATAGAACTGCTGACGCCCGGTGAGCGTGCGCCACGGAATCAGTTCGTGGACGTTGGTATAGCCCGCGTTGTAGCTCACTTCCTCGGATTCGAGGCCCGACCACGTGGGCGCGGAAATGATCTTGCGCGGTTGCGCCTGCACGTCGCGAAAGCGGATCTTGTCGTGCTCGCGTCCGGCTGCGAGATGCGCATGGTCGCGGCCCGTGATCTTCGACAACGCTTCCCACGCCTTCACCGCCACATGGCCGTTGGTTTCGGGCGCGAACGTGAGGATCATTTCGGCGGCATCGACGGCGGTGTCGAGACGCGGGCGGCCCTGCTTTTCGCCCGACAGCGTCGCGAGTTCGCGCACTTCGTGCGCCGTGTTCCAGTTGATGCCCTTGCCGCCGTTGCCCAGCTTCTCCAGCAGCGGACCCACCGATGTGAACTTGTCGTGGATCGCGGTGTAGTCGCGTTCGACGAGCGTCATCGACGGCGCGGTCTTGCCCGGAATCAGGTCGCATTCGCCCGCGCGCCAGTCCTTCGGCTCGAACGCCTGGCCGAGTTCGCCGGGCGTGTCGTGCATCAGCGGCGTGGTGACGAGATCGGTGCGCGTGCCGAGATGCTTGCCGCCAATTTCCGCGAACTTCTTCGCGATGGCCTTGTAGATTTCCCAGTCGGTCTTGCTCTCCCACAACGGCTGCACCGCTTCCGACAACGGATGAATGAACGGATGCATGTCCGACGTGTTGAGGTCGTCCTTCTCGTAGAACGTCGCGCTCGGCAGCACGATATCGCCGTAAAGACACGTCGTGCTCATGCGGAAATCGAGCACGGTCAGAAGATCGAGCTTGCCTTCGGCGGCTGGACGCACCTTCACTTCGCCCGGCTTGATCGCGTTCGATTCGTCATCGAAAAGCGCGTTCTGCGTGCCGAGCAGATACTTCAGGAAGTATTCGTGGCCCTTGCCCGAACTGCCGAGAATGTTCGAGCGCCACACGAACATGTTGCGCGGAAAATTCGCGGGATTGTCGGGATCGTCGCATGCGAAGTTCAGCGCGCCGGACTTCAGTTGCTCGACCGCGTATTCAATCGGCTCGCGGCCTTCGCGCTTCGCGGCATCGACGATATCGAGCGGATTCGCGCCCAGTTGCGGCGCGGACGGCAGCCAGCCCATGCGCTCGGACTTCGCGTTGAGGTCGATCATCGAGAGATTCGCGTAGCGCGACGCATCCGCGCCCGGACCGAGAATCTCGCCGACGCTCACCTTCTCGTGACGCCACTGGCTCGTGTGGTTGTAGAAGAACGACGTGCCGTTCATCTGGCGCGGCGGGCGCGACCAGTCGAGCGCGAACGCGAGCGGCGCCCATCCGAATTGCGGGCGCAGCTTTTCCTGGCCGACGTAATGCGCCCAGCCGCCGCCGCTTTGACCGATACATCCGCACATCATCAGCAGATTGATGATGCCGCGATAGATCATGTCGTTGTGATACCAGTGATTCAGCGCCGCGCCGACGATCACCATGCTCTTGCCTTGCGTGCGGTCCGCGTTGTCCGCGAACTCGCGCGCCACCTGAATGACGAGATGACGCGGCACGGTCGTGTGCTTTTCCTGCCAGGCCGGCGTGTAGGGCACGTCGTCATCGAACGATGCCGCCACGTTCGGCCCGCCGAGCCCCTGATCGACGCCGTAGTTCGCCATCTGCAAGTCGTAGACGGTGGCGATCATCGCGCTCGATCCATCGGCGAGCGTGATGCGCTTCACCGGCACGCGCCGCGCGAGCAAGGCATCGTGCTCGCCGCAGAAGTACGGAAAGCTCACGTCGACGACATCGTCGTGCGCGCCGGTCATCGAAAGGCGCGGGTCGATCTCGCGGCCCGTTCCCGCTTCCCGCTGCTCCAGATTCCAGCGGCCGGCTTGCGCCTGCTCGCCCCAACGGAAACCGATCGTTCCGTTCGGCGCGACGATATCGCCGCTCGTTTCATCGATGACGAGCGTCTTCCATTGCGGATTGTTCGTTTCGTCGAGCCCGCCCTGCAACTGCGATGCGCGCAGGAACTGATCCGGCACGAGCGCGCCTTCGTGCTCGCGAAGCAGGACGAGCATCGGCATGTCGGTGTACTGCTTCACGTAGGCGCGGAAGTACGCGGACTTCCCGCTCGCGTGGAACTCCTTCAGCACGACGTGACCCATCGCCATGGCGAGCGCGGCATCGGTGCCCTGCTTCGGCGCGAGCCAGATATCGCCGAACTTCACCATCTCGCCGTAATCCGACGACACCGCCACCGTCTTCGTGCCCTTGTAGCGCACTTCGGTGTAGAAATGCGCGTCCGGCGTGCGCGTCTGCGGCACGTTCGAGCCCCAGACCATGAGATACGTCGAGTTGTACCAGTCCGCCGATTCGGGCACGTCCGTCTGCTCGCCCCAGATTTGCGGCGATGCCGGCGGCAAGTCGCAGTACCAGTCATAGAACGAGAGACACGCGCCGCCGATCAGGCTCAGATAGCGCGCGCCGGCAGCGTAGGAGACCATGGACATCGCGGGAATCGGCGAGAAACCGATCACGCGATCCGGCCCGTACTTGCCGATGGTATGCGCGTTCGCCGCCGCGATGATCTCCGTCGCGGTTTCCCAATCCGCGCGCACGAAGCCGCCCAGTCCACGCACGCTCTTGTAGCGCTTCGCCTTCGCCGGATCTTCGGAGATGGACGCCCACGCCGCGACCGGATCGAGCGTCTTGCGCGCCTCGCGCCACAGCTCGATGAGCCTGCCGCGAATGAGCGGATACTTCACGCGCTGCGCCGAGTACACATACCAGCTATACGACGCGCCACGCGGACAGCCGCGCGGTTCGTGATTCGGCAAGTCGGGGCGCGTGCGCGGATAGTCCGTCTGCTGCGTTTCCCACGTGATCAGGCCGTTCTTGACATAGACCTTCCATGAGCACGATCCCGTGCAATTCACGCCATGCGTGGATCGCACGATCTTGTCGTGCTGCCAGCGGCTGCGATAAGCGTTTTCCCACTTGCGGTCTTCGTCGACGACCGCGCCGTGTCCATCGGCAAACGTGGACTTGACCCGCGACATGAACTTCAGCCGGTCCAGAAAGTGACTCATCCGATTCTCCGGGCTAGTCGGCCGCGTGCGTTCTTCACGCGTCGCGCGGCGATTGATGATGTGGATTCGAGTGTAGGAGCGTGGCGCGTGCGCGCCCATTCATCGAAAGGAGCGGTTGACGCGTTTCATGAGGCGTAGCCGTACGGCATGCGGCCTACGCCTTTGGTGGTAATCCGCGATCAGCAGGGCATCGGCGCGTTGCGGCGCGCGTAGCACCACCACGTGACGGCGGCGCAGAGCGCATAGAACGCGATGAAGCAATAGAGCGCCATGTCGGGCGATCCCGTTGCGCTGATCGACGTGCCGAAGCTGCGCGGAATGAAGAAGCCGCCATATGCGCCGATCGCGCCCGCGAAGCCCAGCACCGCCGCCGATTCCTTGCCCGCTTCCTGGAGCGCCTGCTTCTTCGCGGCTTCGGTGCCGCGCGCCGATTCGCGTTGCTTCTGCGTGAGGAAGATGACCGGGATCATGCGGAACGTCGATCCATTGCCGATGCCCGTCAGCGCGAACAGCACGATGAACATCGCGAGGAAGCCGGCGAAGCTACCGCCTGCGCCGTCGTGCGGCAGCGAGAAGATCACGCCGATTACCGCCGCGATCATCGCGATGAAGGTCCACAACGTGACGCGCGCGCCGCCGATGCGATCGGATATCCAGCCGCCGACAGGCCGCGTGAGCGCGCCCGCGAGCGGACCGAGGAACGCATAGGCCGTCGGATTCACGGACGGAAACTGCGCTTTCGTCAGCAGCGCGAGCCCCGCCGAGAAGCCGATGAACGATCCGAACGTGCCGATATACAGCAGGCACATCAGCCAGTTGTGCTTGCGTTTGAAGATGACGGCTTGCTCGGCAAACGAGGCTTTGGCGTCGGCGATATCGTTCATGCCGAACCACGCGGCCAGCGCCGACACGACGATGAACGGCACCCACACGAAGCCCGCGTTCTGCAGCCAGATGCTGCGTTCGACGCCATGCGCCGCGTAGGTCTGCCCCGCGCCGCCGAGCGATCCGAACATGGCTGTCGCGATGACGAGCGGCGTGACGAACTGCACCGCCGAGACGCCAAGATTGCCGATGCCCGCATTCATGCCGGTCGCGAAGCCCTTCTTCGCTTTCGGGAAGAAGAAGCTGATATTGGCCATCGACGAACTGAAGTTCGCGCCGCCCAGCCCGCATAGCAAGGCGAGCGCGAGGAGCGTCGGATAACCGGTCGATGGATCGCGCAGCGCGATGCCCATGCCGAGCGCGGGAATCAGCAAGCTCGCCGTGGAGAAGGCAGTGAAGCGCCGGCCGCCGAAGATCGGCACGAGAAACGAGTAGAAGATGCGCAACGTCGCGCCGGATACGGCGGGCAATGCCGTGAGCCAGAACAACTGGTCCTTCGAAAAGTGGAAGCCGCCCTTGTCGAGATTCACGACGACGACGCTCCACAGCGACCACACCGCGAACGCCAGCATGAGCGCCGGAATGGAGATGCACAGATTGCGGCGCGCGACGCTTTCGCCGGTCTCGCGCCAGAAGCCCGTGTTTTCAGGCTCCCATTGAGTGAGTAGATAACGTGACATGATGTTTGCTCGATGATGACGGCGCGGCGCGTCCGTTCGCGTCGCGCCTTTGATGGCTTCAGGCAGCGCGATCGATGCGTTTCGCCTGAAACGTGAAGTGCATGAAGACGAGGCTGACGGCGGTTGCGCCGAACATCAGCATGAAGCAGGTGGTCTGCACGCCGGTGATATCCATCAGGATGCCGAACAGAATAGGCAAGATGAAACCGGCAAGCCCGCCCGCGAGTCCGACAACGCCCGATACCGCGCCGATATTCGACGAGAAGTCGTCGGAGATGAACTTGAACACCGATGCCTTGCCGACCGCCATCGCCACGCCGACGACGAACATGAGCACCGTGTAGGCGACCGGTCCCATCGCGATATGGAAAGTGCGCGGGCCGTGCGCCGCGTGGATCGTGAAATCGGTGACGGGATAGCTCAGGAAGAAGAAGCACGCGAGCGCCACCCACATGACGAGCCATGTCGTGCGATACGCGCCGAAGCGGTCCGACATCCAGCCGCCCAGCGCGCGCAGCACGCCGCCCGGCAGCGAGAAGCACGCGGCCAGAAACGCGGCCTGCCCGATACGAAAGCCGTAATGATTCACGTAGTACTGCGGCATCCACAGCGACAGGCCGACATAACCGCCGAACACCACCGAGTAGTACTGCGCGTACCGCAACACGCGACGGTCCTTGAGCACGGCCAGTTGCGCGGCGAAGCTCTGCGCGTTCGCGTTCCGATGCGCCGGGTTCGACGCCGACAGCAGCCAGAACAGGATCGCGGTGACGAGCATCGCGATGCAATAGCCCTTCGGCACGATGGTCCACGTGCCGGCGGCGAGCATCAATGCCGGCGCGACGAACTTGTTCAACGCGGCGCCCGAGTTGCCCGCGCCGAAGACGCCCATCGCGAGGCCCTGTCGCGCCTTCGGAAACCATCGCGCGACATACGGCGTTCCGACCGAGAACGATCCGCCCGCGATGCCGACGAAAAGTCCGAGCACGAGGAACTGCCACAGTTCGGTCGCGTAGGCGATGAGCCATATCGGCACGATGGTGACGGCCATCGTGCAGAAGAAGACGATGCGTCCGCCGTGACGATCGGTCCAGATGCCGAGCGGCACGCGCGCAAGCGAACCCGTCAGCACGGGCGTGGCGGCGATCAGGCCGAATTCGGTGTCGCTGAGATGAAGCTGCTGCTTGAGCGGAATGCCGAGAATCGCGAACATCATCCAGACCGCGAAGCAGATGGTGAATGCGAACGTGCTCGCGGAAAGCACGCGCCAGGCAGTGGTGTCGGCCGTGACCGACGATGCCGCGGGTGAGTTGACGACGCTCATCGTCCTGTCCTCGTGATGAAAGATTCATCGCGAGGATAGGGAGCGTCGGGTTGAGCGACTATCCGCCGGGCGGAGGAGCGCGACGGTTGGCCGCTAGTCAGAAAGGAGTAGGCGGCGCGCTCGTGGTTAGCGGTTAGCTGCCGGCCTGCATGCTCTTCGGCACGCTGTACCGCCCGTTGCGGTATTCGAGCATGACACTCGACTGCTTCGGCGCGGCCTCCTTGCTGACGCATTCGTCTTTCACCATGCGCGTGTCGCTATGCACGGTCTTCTCCGCGATCTTCAACGACGCGTAGCCATCGCGGCCGGCGGGCCCCATCGCGATGGTTCGCGTGGTCGAGTCGTAGGAGCCTTCGCATCGCATGTTCCATTCGCCGGTCGCGTGATCGACCGCGATCGAGTCCAGCACCGGCCGCAACGTGTCGCCTTCGAGCACGTAAAGGCTCAGCGACGTCTCGCCATACGGATTCGGACGCGACGCCCCCTCATGGCTCACGCGCACGCCGAACGCGCGGATCGCCGGCGTGAGCTGATAGCGCGCCGTATCGAGCGCGATGTCCGAGAAGCGGATTGCATCGTCCGTGATCGCGTTCGGCTGATACCGATGCGCGACGATCGTCCCCGACGCGCTATCCGCGACGAGCACTTCCAGATCCACCGCGCCGGATTCGTCGTCGTGAGGCAGCGTCATCGCCGCGAGCGTCAATTGCGGATTCGCGGGCCACGCCTTGCACGCGCTGCGTTCGGTATCGACGGAGCGGCCCGGATGCAGCTCGTTCATCCACGCCGTCATCATGTCCTCGCAAGCGGCGCGAGCAAGCATCGGCGTTACCAGAATGGCGGCCGCAATAAATAGCTTCTTTTTCATTTTTTTGATATTGGTCATTGAAAAGCCGGATAAATCACGAGAATGACCCGGCTCCGGTTTTCACATTTTGACGGCTCAAACTCATTCGAAAAAGGCATCACCACATGATTTGACGAACATGCAATGGAACTCTCCACCGATGCAAAAAATTGATACATCGCAAAGAGTGTGTTTCATGCGCACTCCCCAACTGCGGGCGTCCCCGGCAGAATAATGAGTTCACAAAAGTCACTGTTTTTCACACGACTTCTCGAGACGATTAAACGTGCGCGACACAGCGTCGCAATCGCGTCTTTTGAGACCAAATTCCATACTTTCGCAATATCGCGATAAATCTCGCGTGGCATCATCGCGTCGCGGCGCAACGCCGTGAAACGGCGTTCTTCCCAGGACGCTTCGATCCAAAAAACCAGCGAATGCAATGAATGAAAATACTCACCGTTTAGCAGCGCCATTGTTATCGGGTTTGTTGGCCAGTGTCTGTCTCTCGGGATGCAAACTCGAGGTGCTCGATTCGAAAGGCGTGATCGGCGCAGCGGAAAGCTCGCTCATCGCCACCGCGACTTACACGATGCTCCTCGTCGTCGTTCCGGTGATCCTGCTCACCCTGATCTTCGCCTGGCGCTACCGCGCATCCAACAAAAATGCGACCTACGCGCCGAAATGGGCGCACTCGACGGCCATCGAGGTCGTGGTGTGGGCCATTCCCGCGGCCATCATCCTGTATCTCGGCATGCTGACGTGGCGGACCTCGCACGAGCTCGACCCGTACAAGCCCATCAACGTCGAGAACGTGAAGCCCATCAACGTCGAAGTCGTGGCGCTCGACTGGAAGTGGCTCTTCATCTATCCGGATCTCGGCGTCGCTTCGGTCAACCAGCTCGCGTTCCCGGTCGGCACGCCGGTCAACTTCCGCATCACGTCGGACTCGGTGATGAACTCGTTCTTCATCCCGCAACTCGGCGGCCAGATCTACGCGATGGCCGGCATGCAGACGCAACTGCATCTGCTCGCCGATCACGCGGGCGACTACGCGGGCATCTCGGCCAACTATAGCGGCGCAGGCTTCTCCGACATGAAGTTCCGCGCGCTCGCCATGTCGCAGGCCGACTTCGATTCGTGGGTCCAGAAGGTCAAGACCGCGCCCGAAGGCCTCGACATGAACGTCTACGCAGGCGTCTCGCGTCCGAGCCAGAAAGTGGCGGTGCGCTACTTCTCTACCGTCGATCCGAAGCTCTTCAACAACATCGTCGGCAAGTACAACAACGGGAATGTTGCCGTTGGTGCGAATTGTGTAACCAAGGGGTAAGCCATGTTCGGCAAATTAACGCTTGAGGCGATCCCGTATCACGAGCCGATCATCATGGGGGCGACCGTCCTCATGGCGATCCTTGCGCTCGGTACGGTCGCCGCTCTCACGAAGTTCGGAAAATGGGGCTGGCTCTGGCGCGAGTACCTGACGTCGACCGACCACAAGCGCATCGGCATCATGTATCTGATCGTCGCCGGGCTGATGCTCGTGCGCGGTTTCGCCGACGCAGTCATGATGCGCGCGCAGCAGGCGCTCGCGATGGACGCGCCCGGCTATCTGCCGCCGCATCACTTCGACCAGATCTTCACGGCGCACGGCACCATCATGATCTTCTTCATGGCGATGGCCCTGCTCGTGGCGTTCTTCAACCTCGTGGTGCCGCTGCAGATCGGCGCGCGCGACGTCGCGTTCCCGTTCATCAACTCGCTCTCGTTCTGGATGACGGCCATGGCCGCTATCCAGATCAACCTGTCGCTGTTCATCGGCGAGTTCTCGACGACCGGCTGGCTCGCGTATCCGCCGCTCTCCGAGACGCAGTTCAGCCCGGGCGTCGGCGTGGATTACTACATCTGGGCGCTGCAGTTGTCCGGCGTGGGCACGCTTCTGACCGGCGTGAACTTCTTCGTGACCATCGTGAAGATGCGCGCACCCGGCATGACGTGGATGAAGCTGCCCGTGTTCACGTGGACGGCGTTCTGCTCGAACGTCCTGATCATGGCGACGTTCCCGATCCTGACCGTCGCGCTCGCGCTGCTCGGCCTGGACCGTTATCTCGGCATGCACTTCTTCACGAATGACGGCGGCGGCAACCCGATGGTCTATCTGAACCTGATCTGGGCCTGGGGTCACCCCGAGGTCTACATCCTGGTTCTGCCGGCGTTCGGCATCTACTCGGAAGTCGTGTCGACGTTCTCGAAGAAGCCGCTCTTCGGCTACAAGACGATGGTGTGGGCAACGTGCTGCATCATGGTTCTGTCGTTCCTCGTGTGGGCGCACCACTTCTTCACGATGGGCTCGGGCGCGAACGTCAATGCCTTCTTCGGCATCATGACCATGATCATCTCCATTCCCACGGGCGTGAAGATTTTCAACTGGCTGTTCACGATGTACCGCGGCCGCGTGCAGTTCACGACGCCGGTTCTCTGGACCGTCGGCTTCATCATCACCTTCACGCTGGGCGGCATGACGGGCGTGATGCTCGCCATTCCGGGCGCGGACTTCGTGCTGCACAACTCGCTGTTCCTGATCGCTCACTTCCATAACGCGATCATCGGCGGCGTGGTGTTCGGCTACTTCGCGGGCGTGCAGTACTGGTGGCCGAAGGTGTTCGGCTTCAAGCTCGACGAAAAGCTCGGCCGCAACGCGTTCATCTGCTGGTTCGTGGGCTTCTTCGTCGCGTTCGTGCCGATCTACATCCTCGGCTTCATGGGCATGACGCGCCGTCTGCAGCACTACGACAACCCCGCATGGCAGCCGTACCTGATCGTCGCCGCGTGCGGCGTGGGCATCATCGCGCTGGGCGTGGTGTTCCAGGTCGCGCAGATCGTGGTGAGCGTGATTCGCCGCAATCAGCCGGCTTATCGCGATGTCACGGGCGATCCGTGGGATGGCCGCACGCTCGAATGGTCGATCAGCTCGCCGCCGCCGGTCTATAACTTCGCGCACGTTCCGGCCGTTCGCGAGCTCGACGACTTCGCGAACGCGAAGGAAACGGGCCGCGTGGAAACGCGTCCGCTGCGCGACATCCATATGCCGTCGAACACGAGCGCGGGCTTCCTGGTCGGCGTGTTCGCGCTGGCTCTCGGTTTCGCGGCGATCTGGCACATCTGGTGGCTGGCTATCGCCGGTCTGATCGGCGTGGCAGCGGTCGTCATCGGCTACAGCTTCGCGGAAAACGCTGGCTATATCATCCCCGCCGCCACCGTGAAGGCGACCGAAGAGCGGAACCGTCCGCCGAAGGCCCCGGCCAAGGCAGGCGCGGGCCGCGAAATGGAACTGGAGGTTCTGTAAATGTCGCAATCGACACTTTCCGCGCAACACGCGCACGAGCACGACCACCAGCCGTCGCATTCGGTATTCGGCTTCTGGTCGTACCTGATGACCGACTGCCTGCTGTTCGCTTCCCTCTTCGCGACTTTCGCGATGTTTGCGGGTCAGTTCGCGGGCGGCCCCACGGCGAAAGACCTGTTCAAACTGGGCGATGTCGGGATCGAAACCGGCCTGCTGCTCACGAGCAGCTTGACGTTCGGCTTCGCGATGATCTCCGCGCATCGCCAGAAGAAGGGCGGCGTGCTGCTGTGGCTGGCCGTCACGTTTCTGCTGGGCGCGGGCTTCCTGTGCTTCGAACTGCAGGAATTCGCGCATCTCGTGGCTGAAGGCGCGGGTCCGCAGCGCAGCGCGTTCTGGTCGGCGTTCTTCACGCTCGTCGGCACGCACGGCCTGCACGTCACGCTCGGCATGGTGTGGCTCGTCGTGCTCGCCGTGCAGATGATGAAGAAGCCGGCTCTGGGCGAACGCGAACTGCGCCGGCTCGCCTGCCTCAGCCTCTTCTGGCACTTCCTCGACATCGTCTGGATCTGCGTGTTCTCCTTCGTCTACCTTGCGAGCGTCGTCTAATGGCACATACGCATACAACGCATAGCGATATTCCGCACGTCACCGTGGGCGGATATCTGATTGGCTTCGTGCTGGCTGTCGTGCTCACGGCGGCATCGTTCTGGCTCGTGACCGCCGGCAAGCTGTCGGGCGAGCAAGGGCTCGTGTGGCTGGCTGTGCTGGCGGCGGTTCAGGTCGTCGTGCACGTGGTGTTCTTCCTGCACGTGAACTCGTCGAAGGAACAACGCTGGAACGCCATGTCGTTTGCCTACACGATCATCATGTCGCTCGTGGTCATCGTCGGCACGGTGTGGGTCATGCATAACGTCCACATGCTGATGATGGCGCGTTAAGCAGCAAGTCGTTAAGCAAGTCGCTTTAGCCGATTCATCGGCACGAAAAAGGCGGGTCCGGATTCGGACCCGCCTTTTTTTGTTCGCGTTTTCCCTGACTGTTGCAAATCTTGACAATCACGAAAGCTGGCGCGAACATTTGTCCATAATTTGATTCATTAATCCACAATATGGACAAAGGAGACGCGATGCCCGCGCCCAAACCCACGGCGGACGCCATGACGCCGTATCAGTATCCCAATCCCAAGGAAGCGCAGAAGGAAATCGTCGTCGGGAACGCCATTCCCACGGACGAGCGCGAGTGGGTGCCGCAAGCCGAAAACGTGTGGTTCCGTCCGCTGTGCCTGAACGTCTCCACCGGCTACTGGATGAACCTGCTGCGCGTGCGCAAGTCCGGCGTGCTGTCGCGGCATCGCCATCCGCAAGCGGTGCACGGCATGGTGCTGAAGGGCCGCTGGCGCTATCTCGAACACGACTGGGTCGCGACCGAAGGCAGCTATGTCTTCGAGCCGCCCGGCGAAACGCACACGCTCTACGTGCCGGAAGACGTCGAAGAGATGATCACGTACTTCCAGGTGAACGGCGTGATGTTCTATTGCGATCCCTACGGCAACTACACCGGCTACGAAGACGTGTTCACCAAGGTGGACATGTGCCGCAAGCATTACGACGCGGTCGGCCTGGGCGCGGATTTCGTCGATCAGTTCATCCGTTAATCGCCGCCCGGCTCGAACCAAAGCATTCGATAAACCACACCGAAGCCTCATCGAAGCGACTTCGGAGGAGACAACATGCAGAGCAAATCGCCGCGCCTCAAGCGCATTCAATGGGTCGCGCTCACGTTCCTGACGCTCGCCGGGATCGTGAATTATCTGGACCGCAGCACGCTGTCCATCGCCAATCATTCGGTCACGCAGGAACTCGGCTTGTCCGCTTCGCAGATGGGCTTGCTGCTCTCCGCGTTCTCGTTCGCGTATGCGTTCTCGCAGTTGCCCATCGGCGTGATGCTCGATCGATTCGGCGCGCGCATCATGCTCGGCCTCGGCATGTTCGTGTGGTCCGTCGCGCAGTTGTTCGGCGGCCTCGTGACGAACCTGCAGCAGTTCCTGTTCGCGCGCATCGCGCTCGGCATCGGCGAGGCGCCGCAGTTTCCGGCCGGCGCGAAAGTCGTCTCCGAATGGTTCGCGCAACGCGAGCGCGGCAAGCCGACGGGCATCTTCGTCACGTCATCGACGATCGGGCCCGCGCTCGCGCCGCCGATCCTCACCGTGCTGCTGCTCTCGTTCGGCTGGCGCAACATGTTCGTCATCATGGGCGTGCTCGGTATCGCGGTGGCGATCGGCTGGTACATCGTTTATCGCAATCGCAAGGATGTCGCGCTCGAACCGCAGGAACTCGCGCATCTGACCGAAGGCGAACCGGCGCAGCGCGCGGAGCGCAACATGAGCTTCGCGGAGTGGCGCGGTCTGTTCGGCAAGGCGACGACCTGGGGCATGATCTTCGGCTTCATGGGCGTCATCTACATGGTGTGGCTATATCTGACGTGGCTGCCCGCGTATCTCGAACACGAGCGGCATCTGACCATCGCGAAGACGGGCTGGATCGTGTCGATTCCCTATCTCGCGGGCACGCTCGGCATGCTGTCGTCGGGCTTCATCGCCGATGGCCTGATGGCGCGCGGCGTCGCCCCGATCCGCAGCCGCAAGTGGCCGATCTGCTCGGGCCTCATCGGCGCGGCGCTCTTCACCGTGCCGGCCGCGTTCACGCCGAATCTCACGCTCGCGATCATCTATCTCTCCGCCGCGATGTTCTTCGTCAACATGGCGAGCGGCGCGGCATGGGCGCTCGTGTCGGTGGCGGCTCCGCGCCACATGGTCGCGTCGCTCGGCAGCATTCAGAACTTCGGCGGTTACTTCGGCGGCTCGTTCGCGCCGTTCATCACCGGGCTCGTCGTCGACAAGACGCACTCGTTCGTGAACGCGTTCCTGATCTCCGCCGCCGTCGCGTTCGCGGCCGCGCTCGTCTACATGTTCGTCGTCCGCACGCCGATTCAGGATACCGAGCAGCAGGCGTCGCCCGTTCCCGTCGTTTGAGGCTCGCAGACATGACTTTTCAAGCTGATCTCTTCAAGGGCAAAACCGTCGTCGTGACCGGCGGCACGCAGGGCATCGGCGCGGGCATCGCGCAGCAGTTCGCGACGCTCGGCGCGCGTGTGATCGCCGCGGGCATCGCGCCGACCGATGCGCAACGCGACGCGCTCGGCGGCATCGAAGTCGCCGCGCTCGATGTCGCCGATGCCGCCAGCACCGCCGATCTCTTCGCGCGCCTCGATACGCTCGACGTGCTCGTCAACTGCGCGGGCATGATCAAGCGCGGCGACGAGCACGACATCGAGACGTTCGAGCGCGTGATCGCCGTCAATCTGAACGGCACGATGCGCATGTGCGCCGCCGCGCGTCCGTTGCTCGCGAAAACGGGCGGCACGATCGTGAACACGGCGTCGATGCTGACGTTCTTCGGCGGCGGCCTCGTGCCCGCGTACAGCGCGAGCAAGGGCGGCGTCGCGCAACTGACGAAGTCGCTCGCCATCGCGTATGCGGTGGACGGCATTCGCGTGAACGCGGTCGCGCCCGGCTGGATCGCGACGCCGCTCACGCAGGCGCTTCAGGACGACGGCGGGCGCTCGCAGGCGATTCTCGATCGCACGCCGATGAAGCGCTGGGGTTTGCCGGAAGACGTCGCGCGCGTGGTCGCGTTTCTGGCGTCGCCGGCGGCGTCGTTCATGACGGGCGCGATCGTGCCGGTCGACGGCGGCTATCTGGTCGCGTAAATTCGGGCTTCGACCTCACCTCGCAAGCCATGTCCATCGATCCTGCTTCTCTCGACGCCGCCAAGGCCACCGGCACCGCCGCCTTCTCGAAGTTCATGGCGGTGCTTCAGTTGATCGCCGATGCCGCCGAACCGCCGAGCATCGCGCGTCTCGTCACGGCGAGCGGCTATCCGCGCCCGACGGTGTACCGCATCGTCGGCGCGCTCATGGCGGAAGGCCTCGTCACGGAAAGCGCGCGCGGCGGCTGCTACGCGCTCGGTCCGCGCCTGATGTCGCTCGCGAGCCGGAGCTGGGAGCGGTCGGACTTGCGCATCGCCGCCGCCGACGCGTTGCAGACCTTGCGCGACGCCACGCAGGAAACGGTGCACCTCGCCGTGCGCAGCGGCGCGGAAATGGTGTACGTCGAAAAGCTCGAAAGCCCGCATGCCGTGCGGATGGCCTCGCGCATCGGCACGCGCGTCACGCTGTATTCGAGTTCCGTCGGCAAGGCATATTTGTCGACGCGGCCGCGCGCCGAGCGCGATGCGCTGCTGCACGGCATCGCGTTCGAGCGCTTCACGCCGAATACGATCATCGAGCGAAGCGCGCTCGACGCCGAACTCGATGCCTGCCAGGCGCGCGGTTATGCGGAAGATCGCGAAGAAAACGAAGCGCAGATTTTTTGCTACGGCAGCGCGATCGTCGGGGCGAACGGCGCGACGCTCGGCTGCGTGAGCGTCAGCATTCCGCTGTTCCGCAAAAGCGAAACGCCGATGGAAACCTACGTCGCCCCGCTCTGCGAAGCGTGCCGCGCGATCGCGGAGCGCATGAGTCCGGGCACGCGCGCCTGAAGCACGCGCCTGACGCACGCGACGATCCCTACCCGCTCTGCGCCGCGCCCGCGCGCTTGGCGATGAGCGTCGGCAAGCGCGGCAGCATGTGCGGCCAGTGCGTCGCTTCACGCGCCAGATGCGCGACGAGGCCGTGCAAGCCGAACTGATCCGCCGCGAGCCGCGCAATCACGCGACGCGCGATCACCCACACATCGACATCCGGCGCGACCGCGTGCGCCATGCGCTCGATCGTTTCCATCGACCGCGAGAGCATGACGGCCCGCGACGCAATCCGCCCGTGCGCCGCGCTGAACCGATGCTCCGCGGGCGCCGTGCCAATCGCGCCGAAGAGATGCGAAACGTTCGTCGCGCGGCACGCTTGCGGCGACGAGAACCGCTCCGCCTCCCGCCGATACGTCGCTTCCACGCGCACCTCGTGATGCGCCGAGTGCGTATCCGGCCGCCCGTGCTCGAGATGCGCGCGCGCCGCCGCCTTGTGATCGCCGTCGAGCAGCGCATTCGAGACGCCCACCATGAACTCGCGCTCGTGCGCGGCGAAGAAGGTCATCGGGTTATCGGCTTCGAGCACGATCTGCCCGAACGTTCCCGGCTCGATGCTCACGCGCGCGCCCGCCGCGTCCAGTCCCGCGTGATAGAAGCCCTGGCCGAGCGCCATTTCGAAGAACGCTTCGATGAGCGTCGCGACGAGATCCGCCTGTTCCAAGCCGTGCGATGCGAGCGCGTGCGCATCGGCGAGCGGCACGGTGTCGATTGCGCGCGTCGTCAAAATCGTGTCGCTGCAGAAATCCCAGAGCACTTCGGGCACGGCGATGCGGTCGTCGTCGCGCAGACGGTAACGCAGATAGCTTTGGTCGGCGGCGCGCTGGCGCAGGTCGATCATCGAATCGACGTTCTCGCGTGCGAGGCGCACGCATTCGGCCGCGTGAAGTTCGCGCGCCACGGGCGAACGCCGCTCCGCGAAGCGCGCGGCGGCGAGCGCGAGATCGAGATCGTCGATCAACTCCTGACGCGCGTCGGCGCGCAGCAGCGTGATACGCACCGGAACGCCGCCGATGCGCGCCGCGTGCGTCTGCTCCGCAATGCCCGAGCGCAGCGGCAAAAGGCTCACGCCGTCGATATCGGCGCGGGGCGCGGCCGCCAGCGCGAGCGCGCACGCGACGCGAAACTGCTCGGCATCGTAAGGCGCGAAGAGGCCGTCCATCTCGGTCAACGCCACGCGCACCGCCGTTTCCGCCAGCGCCGGATGACGCGTGAGCACGCCCGACACCGCCGTCAGCATGCGCGGCAACTGCGTGAGCGCCGGCACGCCCGCGGAGAGCGGCGCGGCGCGCGCGCCGTGTTGCGCGAAGAAACGCGCGACGTGCTGCATCGACGCGCCGTCCCGCGTCGAACGGCTTTCACGCACGAATGCCCTGCCAAGACGCCACAGCGTCGCGAGTCGTCGAACGGGCACGGTCGGGTTCCTGTTAGATTTCGAACGATGGCTGCGGCATCCGGCTTGCTTGCGCATCAAGCACGATCCGGTCCCGTCGCGGCCACTGCTTCGGTTTCCTGCTTATTCGATTCCCTGCCTATCGCTTCCTTCACGCTCATGCAAAAAGAATCCAGAAACGAATCAAGCGCCAGGCATCAGGATAATGCGTTCACTGCCTTGCGTCACGCACTCGAATCCGAAGGCAGCGGCGTACGCACTTTCGTTGTCTTTCACGATGGTCAGCTAGCTTTCGAACACTATCGGCACGATTCATCGCCCGAGACGCTCGAAAAGATCAACTCGGCGACGAAGAGCGTCGTGGGGCTCGCGGTCGGCATCGCGCTCGGCGAAGGATTGCTGCCGAGCCTCGATGCGCCTATCTCCGACTTCATCGACGCCGCGCGCAATCCCGCGCTCGACGACCGCGTGGGAAGCATCACGTTGCGACATCTGCTGACCATGACGGCGGGCTTCGAGTGGGACCAGAGCGCCATCGACGATTGCGTGCTCGGCCCGTGCGAGCGCTTCGCCGGCGGCGAAGACCGGCTGATGTTCGTGCTGTCGCGGCCCATCGTTCATGCGCCCGGCGCGCAGTTCGTCTACGACACGCACGCGGTGCAACTGCTGTCCATCGCGGTCGAAGCGGTGGCGGGCCGGACGCTCGAACAATACGTGCGCGAGAAGCTGTTCGCGCCGCTTGGCATCGATACCTACGAATGGATCGCCGATGAAGCCGGCCACACGTTCGCCGGACGCGGCCTCCTCCTGCGCGCGCGCGACATGGCGAAGCTCGGCGCGCTGATGCTCGACCGTGGCGGGCAGATCATCGATGCATCGTTTGTGGAAGACGCCGTGTCCGTTCACAGCGAAGGCGGCCCGCCGATGCATGACGCGCACTACGGCTATCTCTGGTGGATCGCGCCGCGCTATTTCTTCGCGGCGGGATTCGGCGAGCAGTTCGTCTTCGTGGCGCCGGAAGAGCGCATCGTCGCGGCGGTGACATGCGATAACGACGACGTGCACAAGGACGTCCGCGCGTTGTTCGAGCGGCATGTGCTGCGCCTCGACAGCGATTGATGTGTTCTCCCGGCTCGTCGTCAGAAGCTCCATCTCAAAAACGTATATTTTTGTCGATCGGCGGTGCGAAGCATTTTCGATACTGTATCTTTATGGCGTCGCGCAACAACGTATCAATATCGAGAACGACCGAAGCGAGACTTCGATCGGCGCTCGATAACGCTTACGCAGCACCCTCCCGCGCCAAAACACGATCATCAGAAACGAAGGACGCCATGCAGCCGCCGGCCGACCAATCTATCGAAAAAGCGATGTACATTCTCGGGCAAATCGGCGCGATCATTTGTCACGAACGCGGACCGCGCCCGAACACGGCCATTCTGACGTCGATGGCCTCGCGCCCCGCCGAAGGTTTTTGGCACGCCGTATCGCACATGAACGAATTGTGTCCGGCCATCCGCGGCCCGCGACGCGCGCTGCTTCAATGGAAGCGCAGGGAAGTCGGCCGCCTGAGCCGGATGCTGCCGCATCCGCTGCCGAGCGATGCCTGCTCGCAAACGCAAATGCCGTTCTGGGCCGGCTACTGCCAGTATTGGGATGACGTGTTGAAGCAGCACGTCGAGTGCGAGAGCGAACAGACTGCCGTCGCCATCGACGAGATTCCCGCGCGACGCGTCAACGCCTGAACGCGCCGAATTTGCCGCCGCTTTCGTTCAACATTCGCGCGCGCGATACGGCTCGTACGTCGCGAAATACGTGCGCATGACGTGGATCATGCGCTCCGGTTCCGTCGGTTTGATGAAATAGCCATTGAAGCCCGTGCGCTGCGCGCGCGCCCGGTCGTCGGGACACGTGCGGCCCGTGTGGGCGATGAGCATCATCGAAAGATCGAGCGCGCGGATTGCTTCCGCTGCTTCCCAGCCGTCGCCGAGCGGCATCATCAGATCGAGCAGCACGACGCCGGGCCGCCACTTGCGCGCGAGCGTGACCGCATCGAGGCCGGTGTGCACGGCGCGCACGCTGAAATCGGCATCTTCGAGCGCAAGACACAGCGCGCGGGTGGCGTCGAGATCGTCGTCGGCGACCAGGACGCGCGGCTCATCGTGATGGGCGGCGCGCACGGGAATCTGCCATACGGCTTCTTCCGGGATGTGTGCCTGTCGTTGCATCGTTTGCATGTCGTGGGCCTCGAAGTGTCCGTGGTATCGAGCAACCCGTGTACCGCGCCGCAACACCCGGGCGCATTCTCAGGCGGCACGCGGGGCGCACGCTTTGCACTTCGGGAATACCCGATGCCCGAACGCGAGCATCGCAGGAACAGTTTGCGAAGCTTTTGCACCACGAATGGAACGGAAAATGACGCGAGCGAACACCGCGCGTCGCGGGTTCGTCCCACATAGCGAGGCAACACGATGTTCGTCGTCTACTGGCTCGATGGCGATGCCGGCGAGCAAAGCCAGGCGCGCCACCAAAAATTCGATGCCACCGCGCTCGGCGAGGCCTTGCGTTTCGTCGAAGCATTGCGAAAGCGCCAGGCCGAAGGCGATGCGATTAGCTTCGTCACGCTGTGCAGCGAGAATCCGCAGTCGGTCGGCAAGCCGGGCGCGGCCGATCCGCCCGCCGGTTACGACTGGAAGAAACGGCGGCGCTGACTGCGCGCCGAACCCTCATTTGCTGCTAAGTCTGCGCGCCGATCATGCCTCCATGCCGCTTTCATCCCGATGCGGCAATCCGAACCGGAGGCCATCATGTACAAGCACATTCTCGTCGCGGTAGGCACGAGCCTCAGCCAGAGCGCCCTTTGCGCCGCCATCGCACGCGCGCGCGAGTGCAACGCGCGGCTGACCGCGCTGCATGTCGTCGATAAAACGCCGTGGTGGGCGGTCGTCACCGGCGACTGCAACACGCGCGACACGGCCGCGCTCATCGACGACCACGCCCGCGCGCTCACCCGCTATAGCGTGCGGCAGATCGAGAGCGCGGGCATCGACGGAACCGGCATCAGCATGACGCTGCCGCCGGGCGTGACGGTCGGCGAGGCCATCGCGAAAGCGGCGGTCGAAACGGGCGCGGACCTCATCGTGCTCGGCGGCGAGACGGATTCCGGCTGGGCGCACGGCCGCGAGCGCCTGCGCGACGTGGTGTGCGCGAAAGCACGCTGCGATGTGCTGATCGCGGCGCATCGTGCACGGGAAGTTCATGAGGAAGCCGAAGCGCATGCGCTGGCGTGATACGTCTCACAACGCCCGCTGCAACTGCTCCGCGAGCTGCACGATGCCGATGCAAATCTGCTTCTCGCGCCGCGCATCCAGCCGGCCGACCGGCACGCTCGTCGATACCGCGACGCGCTTGCCCGCCGGCGTCGTGCCGACATACGCCGCGAAGCACGCGAGCCCTTCGGCGACTTCTTCGCGCTCGATTGCGAGACCGCTCGCGCGTATCGACGCCAGTTCGCGCAGCAACGCGGCGCGGCGCGTGATGGTTCGCGGCGTCACCGCTTCGAGACGCTCGGGCAATCGCTCGATGACCGCGTCGTCCGGCAAGCCCGCGAGCAGCGCCTTGCCGAGCGCGCAGCAATGCGCGGGCAGCCGCGAGCCGAGATCCGATACGAGCCGCACCGGCCGATGCGCGTCCTCCCGCGCGACATACACCACCTGCACGCCGTCGAGCACGGCGAGTTGCACGACCTCGTTGTGCTTGTTGATGAACGCGCCCGCGCCCTCGCGAAACGCCGCCTGCAGCTTGTCGTGACGCACATAGGCGTTGCCGAGTTCGAACAGGCCGACGCCGATCACGTAGCCGTCGTCGCGCTTCTCGATCCATTGCATGCGCGCGAGCGTGTCGAGCATCAGATAAAGCGTGCTGCGCGAGAGGCCGGTGTGCTCCGCGAGCGTCGCGGCGCGCACCGGTTTCGCGGCGGCGGCGAGCGCTTCGAGAATGTCGTTCGCGCGGCGCAGCGCGGGGACGTCGTAGGTTTTTTCCATGAGACGCATCAACTGAAGGAAGCACGATGCTCCAGCATATTGGACAAACATGCAACCCGATGGACAGTCACGCGGCCCCAAGCTACGATCGATTTCCCTTTTCCGACGCACGGTAAATCACTCATGCAGCCCGTCTCCATTGCCTCCTGCCTGCCCGAAGACCTAGCCGACGCCGTGCTGATCGGCCGCGTGTGGCGTCCCGCGCCCGTCGATGGTCCCGCCGTCGTCGCGGTGCGCAATGGCGAAGTGTTCGACATCACGCGCGCCGTCCCGACGACCGCCGATCTCTTCGATCGTCCGGACGCGCTCGATATCGCCCGCAACGCGCCGGGGGAATCGCTCGGTTCCGTTCAGGACCTGCTGCAGGCGACGCTCGATTCGACCGCCAACAGCCCGCGCCTGCTCGCGCCGTGCGACGTGCAGGCGGTCAAGGCGTGCGGCGTCACGTTCGCGGTGAGCCTGCTGGAACGCGTGATCGAAGAGCAGGCCGGCGGCGACGCGAGCAAAGCGCAGGAAGTGCGCGACACCATCAACAAGCTGATCGGCGCGGATCTCTCGAAGATCAAGCCCGGCTCGGAAGCCGCGATGAAGCTGAAGGCCGAGCTGGAGCGTCGCGGCGCGTGGTCGCAATACATGGAAGTGGGCATCGGGCCGGACGCGGAAGTGTTCTCGAAGTCGCAGCCGATGTCGTCGGTGGGCTTCGGCGCGGCGGTCGGGCTGTATCCGACGTCGCAATGGAACAATCCGGAGCCGGAGATCGTGCTGGCGGTGAACGCGCGTGGCGAGATCGTCGGCGCGACGCTCGGCAACGACGTGAACCTGCGCGACATCGAAGGCCGCAGCGCGCTTCTGCTCGGCAAGGCGAAGGACAACAACGCGTCGTGCTCCATCGGCCCGTTCGTGCGTCTCTTCGACGACGCCTTCACGCTCGACACGGTGCGCGGCGCGAGCCTGTCGCTGCGCATCGAAGGTGTCGACGATAACTTCGTGCTCGAAGGCGTGAGCCACATGAGCGAAATCAGCCGCGATCCGGCCGATCTCGTCGCGCAGACGCACGGCGCGCATCATCAATATCCGGACGGCTTCGTGCTCTTCCTCGGCACGATGTTCTCGCCGATCAAGGATCGCGACACGGAAGGCGGCGGCTTCACGCATCATCTCGGCGATGTCGTGACGATCTCCACGCCGACGCTCGGCGCGCTCGTCAACACGGTGCAACTGTCGACGGAAATCGAGCCGTGGACGTTCGGCGTGCGCGCGTTGTACCGGAATCTGGCCGCGCGGGGATTGCTCGCGGCGCAGTGACCGCCGCTGGGCAAAGCCGCTAATCAGCCTTTGCCCAGCCCGAATTTGCGCGTCGGCGCCGCTTTCGTCACCACTTGCACCGGCGTTTCCATGAACGGCGACAAATCGCGCTCGCGCCGCCGTTCGACCAGCGCCTTCACCGCCACGTCCAGCCCGAACACCGCCTGCCGCGCGCCGAACTGCTCGACGGTCGCGAGCAAGCGGCCGTCGTCAAGCATCGGGCGGACGGCGTCGATATTGTTGTAGCCCGTCACGAGCACCTGCCCTTTCTTGCCGGCGATGCGGATCGCTTCGATCGCGCCCATCGCGATGTTGTCGTTCGCGCACAGCATGCCGCGCAAGCCGGGGCGCGCGTAGAGCATTTGCAGCGCGATCGCCTTGCCGCTCTCGAAGGTCCAGTCGCCGGTATCGGTGGCGGTGACGCGCGTCCCTGCGGCGGTCATCGCTTCGCGAAAGCCGACGGTGCGCTGCTGCGCGTTGCGGTCGTTCGGCGGTCCTTCGATGATCGCGACTTCATCGCCGGGTTTCAGCTTCGAACCGAGATACGCGCCGACGAGCCGCGCGCCGCGCCGGCTGTCCGGGCCGACGAACGGGATCGTCACGTGCGCGGCTTCCTGCGCGGCGTCGTCGAACGGATTGTCGATCGCGATCACGATGATGCCCGCCGCGATCGCCTTCGCGGCCACCGGAACGAGCGCCTTCGAATCGGTCGGCGCGATCACGATGGCGCTGGTCTTCGCCTCGATGAGCGACTCGATGATGCGCGCCTGCCCCGCGACGTCGTTGTCCGTGAGCGTGCCGTGCGTCGTCAGATCGAGTTGCGATGCGTAATGCCGCTGGTAGTTCTTCGCGCCGTCGATCATCGAGGTGACGAACGGATCGCCGAGCGATTTCATCACGAGCGCGACGCTCGCCTTGCCATCGGACAGCGCGGCCGCGAAACGGCTGGCCGCGAGCCCGCACGCGCTCAGGGCGCAGGCGGTGAGCAGACGGCGGCGGGCGGGACTTCTCATGGAGACGGATGGGGAATCGGCGGTCGGCCCATTGTAGACGCGTAGTCGCGCGCGGCTTCAAGGTTCGCGACGCGCCTCCCACGCCAGCGCGACGAACGCCGCGCACAGCGCTTCCATGCCGGCCGCGTCTTCTTCGTCGAAACGGCCGGGTTGCGGGCTGTCCACGTCCCACACGCCGACGAGCGTGCCGTCGCTTGCGACGAGCGGCACGACGATCTCCGAGCGCGACGCCGAATCGCACGCAATGTGGCCGGGGAACGCATCGACGTCGGGAACGACCTGCGTTGTCCTATCGCGCGCCGCCGTGCCGCACACGCCGCGTCCGAGCGCGATCCGCACGCACGCGGGCTTGCCCTGGAATGGACCGACGACGAGTTCGTCGCCGTCGAAGAGATAGAAGCCGGCCCAGTTGAGGTCAGGCAGCGTGTGATAGACGAGCGACGCGAAATTCGCCGCGTTCGCGATGAAATCGGTTTCATCGCCGATCAGCGAGCGAACCTGCTGCAAGAGGTCGTCGTATTGCGCGGCCTTGGTGGCGTGCGCGGCGGTCGAAATCGTGTACATGGCGGCGTCTCAAAAAAGTCTCATCGACGATAGCACAGCGCGCATTCCGGCGTTTCGCGCAGCAGAAAGCCGTCTGCAAACCGTGTCGCGTACTGTTCGCAAGAACGCGGTGCGCCGCGTCCAGCAACGCTCTTCGGGATTTCCCTCGTTTACATCGAGGCGCCGTCGTCTTTAAATAAATCAACTTGATTTAATTAATGGCCGCAGACGACGGTCACTCACCGGAGACACCGCGTGAAATCCCCGAGCGGCAGAGGCAGCAATTCAGCAACCGTGCGCCGATACAACGAACGTCTGCTCCTGCAGACGCTGCGGCGCACCGAACCCGCATCCAAGGCCGAACTGGCGCGTCATGCGAATCTGACGAGCACGGCGGTCGGCGGCATCGTCGATTCGCTCGCGAAGGCGGGTCTGATCGAATACACCGGACGCCGGCTCGACGGCCAGCGCGGCCAACCCGCGTCGATGCTGCGGCTCGACCCGCGCGGCGCGTTCGGCATCGGCGTGCGGCTGGATCGCACGAGCATCGAGACGGTGCTCGTCAACTTCGCGGGCGAAGTGCTCGCCCGCAGCGCAATCGATACCGTGCTCCCGCATCCGTCCGACGTGCTCGAAATCGTCCAGCGCGACATCGACGGCATGCTCGGACTCTTGAGCGCCGCCGAGCGCGATCGGCTGACGGGCGTGGGCGTCGCGCAGCCGTACAACCTCGGCAGTTGGCTGCGCGAACTGGGCGTGAGCGCCGATACCGTCAGCGCCGACACCTTCCGCGCCTGGGACGAAACCGACTTTCCCGCCGCGTTGTCCCGCGCGATCGGCCTGCCGGTCTTCGGCGAAAACGACGGCAACGCCGCCGCGACCGCCGAACTGTTCTACGGCCACGGCCGCCGCTGCGACGACTTCGTGTACCTTTTTCTCGGCTCGGCGATCGGCGGCGGCATCGCGATCGACGGCGACTGTCTGCGCGGCGCGACCGGCAACGCGGGCGACATCGGCGTGATTCCCGTGCCGCCGAGCCGCCTGCCCTCCGCGCCGCAGCCGCCGGGCGCGTGGGACATTCTGCTCGCACGGGCGTCGCTTAATGCGCTCGCGCGGCATCTGCGCCATTGCGGCGCGCCGGCGGACAACCGCATCGACTTGCAGGCGTGCATCGAGCAGCGTCTTCCCGCCGTCGACGAATGGATCGACGACTGCATCGAAGCGCTCGCGCCCGCCTTGCGCACGGCGCTCTGCGTGCTCGACGTGCCGATGGTCGTGCTCGACGCCGACATCGACGGCGGCCTGCTCGACCGCATCATTCAGCGTCTTTTCGCGACGATGACCGCCAACGCGCCGGAAGCGCGCGGCACGCCGGCCATCGTGCGCGGCAGTTTCGGCCCGGACGCGGGCGCGATCGGCGCAGCCACGCTGCCGATGTTCTTCAACTTCTCGCCGCGCGTCGGGCTGCATCGCGCTGCGGCTGTCAAATCGCAGGAGGTCGACCATGCCGCATGATTCCCCCGGATCGCCGCACACCGGCACGCCGCTGCTCGAAATGCGCGGCATCAGCAAGACGTTTCCGGGCGTGCGCGCGCTCAACGACGTGCGCCTGTCCGTCTATCCCGGCGAAGTGCATTCGCTGATGGGCGAAAACGGCGCGGGCAAATCCACGCTCATGAAGATCCTGTCCGGCGCGTATCAGGCCGACGCGGGCGGGCAGATTCTGATCGACGGCCAGCCCGTCACCATCGACGGGCCGCTGGCCGCGCGCTCGCTCGGCGTCGCCGTGATCTATCAGGAACTGAGCCTCGCGCCGAATCTTTCGGTGGCGGAAAACATCTACGCCGGACGCGAACTGCGGCGCGGCAGGCTGGTGGATCGCGCGGGCATGGAGCGCGGCTGTCTGGACGTGCTCAAGCGCCTGGGCGCGGCGTTCAAGCCGCATACGCTCGTCGGCGATCTGTCGATTGCGGAGCGGCAGCTCGTCGAAATCGCGCGCGCCGTGCATGCGAAGGCGCGCATCCTCGTGATGGACGAGCCGACCACGCCGCTCTCCTCGCGCGAAACCGATCGGCTGTTCGAACTCGTGCGCCAACTGCGCGCGGAAGGCATCGCGATCATCTACATCAGTCATCGGATGGCCGAAATCTACGAACTGAGCGACCGCGTTTCCGTGCTGCGCGACGGCGCGTATGTCGGCACCTTGATGCGCGACGAACTGTCCGCCGAAAGCCTCGTGCGCATGATGGTCGGCCGCGACATCTCCGGCTTCTACAAGAAGGAGCACGCGCCCTACGATCCGGGCCACGTGGTGCTGTCCGTGCGCGATATCGCCGACGGCAACCGCGTGCGCGGCTGCAGTCTGGATCTGCACGCGGGCGAAGTGCTCGGCATCGCGGGACTGGTCGGCGCGGGACGCACGGAACTCGCGCGCCTCATCTTCGGCGCGGAGGAACGCAAGCGCGGCGAAGTGTCGATGCACGGCAAGCCGCTCAAGCTGCGCACGCCGCGCGACGCCATCGACGCGGGCCTCGTCTATCTCACCGAAGACCGCAAGGGACAGGGGCTTTTCCTCGACATGAGCGTGCGCGACAACATCAACGTCGCGGTCGCCGGACGCGATGCCAAAGCCGGCGTGATGGACATCGCGCGCGGCAATGCGCGGGCGCGCGACGCGATCGCCGCGCTCTCGATTCGCGTGCCGAATGCGCGCGTGAACGCGGGCGCGCTGTCGGGCGGGAATCAGCAGAAGGTGCTGCTCTCGCGTCTGCTGGAAACGCGCCCGCACGTGCTGATCCTCGACGAACCCACGCGCGGCGTCGATATCGGCGCGAAGTCGGAGATTTATCGAATCATCAACGATCTCGCGCGCTCGGGCGTCGGCGTGATCGTGATATCGAGCGAGCTGCCGGAAGTGATCGGCGTGGCGGATCGCGTGCTCGTGATGCGCGAAGGCGAAATCGCGGGCGAGCTGGGCGGGCATTCGGGCAAGCCGATCTCGCAGGAAGGCATCATCGAACTGGCGACCGGCTCGCGGGCCGCGCTCGATCAGGCGGCATAGCACATATCGGAGAGAGACATGAGCAACTTGACCAAGCAGCACGACAAGGTCGCCGCGCCGGGCGTGGCCGAACGGCAGACGCGCATCGAGCATCGCGAACGCATGCAGGTGCTGATGCGCACCGCCGGCATGCTGCCGGTGCTGATTCTGCTGTGCATCGGATTCGGCATCGTCACGGACGGCTTCTTCAGCCTGCAGAACATGTCGATCGTCACGCAGCAGGCGTCGATCAACATCGTGCTCGCGGCGGGCATGACTTTCGTGATTCTGACGGGCGGTATCGATCTGTCGGTGGGATCGGTGCTGTCGGCGGCGGCGGTGACGGCGCTGCTCGCATCGAACCTGCCGGGCATGGGCTGGCTCGGCGTGCCTGCGGCGCTCGCGGTCGGTTTGGGCTTCGGCGTGATCAACGGCGCGCTCATCGCTTTGTTGAAACTGCCGCCGTTCATCGTGACGTTAGGCTCGCTGACCGCCGTGCGCGGCATCGCGCGGCTCATCGGGCACGACACGACCATCTTCAACCCGCAACTGCCGTTCGCGTTCATCGGCAACGAAACGGTGCTGGGCGTGCCGTGGCTCGTCATCATCGCGATCGCGGTCGTCATCGTCTCGTGGTTCATCCTGCGGCGAACGGTGCTCGGCCTGCGCATCTATTCGGTCGGCGGCAATCCGGAAGCGGCGCGGCTCTCGGGCATCAAGGTGTGGGGCATCCAGATGTTCGTCTACGCGATGTCCGGCCTGCTCGCGGGTCTCGGCGCGGTGATGTCGGCGGCGCGGCTCTATGCGGCGAACGGTTTGCAACTCGGCCAGTCTTATGAACTCGATGCCATCGCCGCAGTGATTCTCGGCGGCACGAGCTTCGTCGGCGGCGTCGGGTCGATCGTCGGCACGCTGGTGGGCGCGCTCATCATCGCGGTGCTCTCGAACGGGCTCGTGCTGCTCGGCGTGTCGGACATCTGGCAGTACATCATCAAGGGGCTCGTGATCATCGGCGCGGTGGCGCTCGATCGTTACCGCCAGCGCGGATCGGCGCGCACGTAATCCGAATCTGCATCATCCGGGCGCGCGCAGGTCCGCGCGCGTCCGGCCAACACGAACGGACCCATCCGGAGACAACAAACATGCGCAAGAAGAAACTACTCGCGAGCGTCGCACTCGCGCTCGGATTCACGATGACGCTCCCGGCCCACGCCGCCGACAAGCCGCTGAAGGCCATCGGCATCACGGTCGGCTCGCTCGGCAATCCGTACTTCGTGACCATTTCGAAGGGCGCGGAAGCGAAAGCCAAGACGATCAATCCGAACGTGAGGGTCACGTCGGTATCGTCCGATTACGACATGAACAAGCAGTTCACGCAGATCGACAACTTCATTTCGGCGCACGTGGACATGATCCTCATCAACGCCGTCGATCCGAAAGCGATCGAGCCGGCGATCAAGAAGGCGAAGGCGGCGGGCATCGTCGTGGTCGCGGTCGATGTCGCGGCGGCGGGCGCGGACGCCACCGTGCAGACCAACAACGTGCAGGCGGGCGAACTCGCGTGCGACTATCTCGCGAAGAAGTTGAACGGCAAGGGCAACGTGGTGATCGAGAACGGGCCGCAGGTGTCGGCGGTGATCGACCGCGTGAACGGCTGCAAGACCGTGCTCGCGAAGAATCCGGGCATCAAGGTGCTGTCCGACGATCAGGACGCGAAAGGCTCGCGCGAAGGCGGCATGAACGCGATGCAGGGCTATCTCACGCGCTTTCCCAAGCTCGACGGCGTCTTCGCGATCAACGATCCGCAAGCCATCGGCACCGATCTCGCGGCGAAGCAATTGCAGCGCAAGAACATCGTGATCACGTCGGTGGACGGCGCGCCGGATATCGAAACCGCGCTGAAGAGCGACACGCTCGTTCAGGCTTCCGCGAGCCAGGATCCGTGGTCGATGGCGCAGCAGGCGGTGAGCGTCGGCTATGGCTTGATGAACGGCCAGAAGCCGAGCAGCACGATGATCCTGATGCCGTCGACGCTCGTCACACGCGAGAATGTGGGCAGCTACAAGGGCTGGTCGTCGCCGCACTGAGCGGTCTTGCCGTGCATGCGCGGCGGGCGCGGCGTTTCGTACGCCCGCCGCGCACACGGCGTATCCTGTGGCTTCTCGCGGTTCCATCGCAAAGCAGCGCTCACAGGAGAAACTGAATGGCCAGGGTCGAAGTCAAGGTTCCGCAGCTTTCCGAGTCCGTCACGGAAGCAACCATGCTCCCGTGGAAGAAGAAAGCGGGCGACCCCGTGACGCAAGACGAAATTCTCGTCGAACTCGAAACCGACAAGGTCGTGCTCGAAGTGCCCGCGCCATCGTCGGGCGTGCTCGCGGAAGTGCTGAAGCAGGAAGGCGATATCGTTCACGCCGATGAACTGCTCGCCGCGATCGACACCGACGCCAAAGCCGCCGCTGCACCGGCTCCTGCTGCACCCGCTCCTGCCGCGGAAAAGGCCGCCGCGCCTGAAAAGCCCGCCGCGCAGACCGCTCCTGCGCCTTCCTCTTCCTCTTCCACCCAAAAAGCCGACTTCGATGTCATCGTGATCGGCGCCGGCCCCGGCGGATACATCGCCGCGATTCGCGCCGCGCAGCTCGGCATGTCGGTGGCGTGCGTCGAAGAGTGGATCAATCCGGCCGGCAAGCCGAAGCTCGGCGGCACGTGCCTGAATGTCGGCTGCATTCCGTCGAAAGCGCTGCTCGCGTCGTCCGAGCAATTCGAGAACGCGCGCCTGCACCTCGGCGATCACGGCGTCAACGTGGAGAACGTGAGCCTCGATCTCGGCAAGCTGATCGGCCGCAAGGAAGCGATCGTCGAGAAGATCACGGGCGGCGTCGAGTTTCTCTTTCGCAAGAACAAGATCACGTGGCTCAAGGGCCACGGCAAGCTCGCGGGCAAGGACGGCGGCAACTTTCGCATCGACGTGAGCGGCGGCGACACGAGCGGCAGCCATACCGCGAAGCACGTGATCGTCGCGACGGGATCGAAAGCGCGGCATCTGCCGAACGTGCCCGTGGACAACCGCATCGTGTCCGATAACGAAGGCGCGCTCGCGTTCGATTCCGTGCCGAAGAAGCTCACGGTGATCGGCGCGGGCGTGATCGGGCTGGAACTCGGCTCGGTGTGGCGCAGGCTCGGCGCGGAGGTGACGATTCTCGAAGCGCTGCCCGACTTCCTCGGCACCACCGACAGCGCGCTGCAAAAAGAAGCCGCCAAGCTCTTCAAGAAGCAAGGGCTGAACATTCATCTGGGCGTGAAGATCGAGAAGGTCGAGTCGTCGGAGAAAGGCGTGTCCGTTTCTTATAGCGATAAGGACGGCGGCGCGCAGACGCTCGAATCGGACCGGCTGATCGTCTCGATCGGACGCGTGCCGAACACGGACAATCTCGGACTGGATTCGATCGGCCTGGCGGTGGATGCGCGTGGCTTCATTCCCGTCGACGGCCATTGCGCGACGAAAGTCGCGAACGTGTACGCGATCGGCGATGTCGTGCGCGGCCCGATGCTCGCGCACAAGGCCGAGGACGAAGGCGTGCTGGTGGCGGAGATCATCGACGGGCAGAAGCCGCATATCGACTACAACTGCATTCCGTGGGTGATCTACACGCATCCGGAAATTGCGTGGGTCGGGCAGACGGAGCAGGCGCTGAAGGCCGAAGGCCGCGAGTACAAGAGCGGCCAGTTCCCGATGATGGCCAACGGTCGCGCGCTCGGCATCGGCGAAACGGACGGCTTCATCAAGGTTATCGCCGATGCGAAAACCGACGAGATTCTCGGCGTTCACATCATCTCGGCGAACGCGTCGGACTTGATCGCCGAGGCGGTCGTCGCGATGGAGTTCAAGGCGGCGTCGGAAGATATCGGCATCATTTCGCATCCGCATCCGTCGCTGTCGGAAGTGATGCGCGAAGCGGCGCTTGCGGTGAACAAGCGCGCCTTGAATATCTGACGCCTCGCCGCGTGCCTCAGACTCGCCGCGGCGCCCACACGCGCAACAGCGAATACAGCCGGTCGATGTCGATCGGCTTCGCCAGATAATCGCTCGCGCCCGCGGCGAGACATTGCTCCTGATCGTCCTTCATCGCCTTCGCGGTGATCGCGATGATCGGCAGCTTCCTGAAGCGCGCGTCCTCGCGGATGCGCCGCGTCGCTTCCAGCCCGTCCATGCCGGGCATCATCACGTCCATCAGCACGACATCGATATTCGGATTCCGGTCGAGCGCCTCGATCGCCTCGAATCCGTTGCGGCCGATATCGACCTTCAGGCCCTGATGCTCCAGCGCGCTCGACAGCGAAAAGATATTGCGGATGTCGTCGTCCACGAGCAGCACGCGGCGGCCGTCCAGCACGCGATCGCGCGCGCGGGAAACGTGCAGCATCGCTTGCCGGTCGGCGGAAAGATCGGACTCGACCTTGTGCAGGAACAGCGTGACTTCATCGAGCAAACGCTCGGGCGAACGCGCGCCCTTGATGATGATGGACTTCGAATAGCGCATCAGTTCCGCTTCTTCGTCGCGCGTCAGGTTGCGGCCCGTATAGACGATGACCGGCGGAAACGAGAACGCATCCGTCGACGCCATCTCGCGCAGCAGATCGTTGCCCTGCATGTCGGGCAGCTTGAGGTCGATGATCATGCAGTCGAACACCGTCGTCTTAAGCAGTTCGAGCGCATCGCGGCCGAACTCGACGGGCGTGATCTCCACGTCCTTGTCGCTGATCAGCTCGACGATGCTTTGCCGCTGACGCGCATCGTCTTCCACGAGCAGCACGCGCTTGATCTTCTGGCTGCTCTTTTCTTCGAGCCGCTGGAAGATGCCGGTCAGTTGGTCGCGCGTCGTCGGTTTCACCGCATAGCCGATCGCGCCGAGATGCAGCGCGGCCTCCGTTCTGTCCGACGCCGACACCACATGCACCGGAATATGCCGCGTCTTCGGATTCGCCTTCAGTTCCTGCAGCACGACGAGACCCGAGCGGTCCGGCAAGCCGATGTCGAGCAGAATCGCGCTCGGCGAACGTTCCTGCGCGAGCCTGAGCGACTCGCTCGCGGTGCCGCTCACGATGCATCGATAGTTCAGTTCGTGCGCGAGATCGAGCAGGATGCGCGCGAACTCCGGCTCGTCTTCGATCACGAGCACGAGACGCCGATGCAGCGCGGTTTCGAAGCGGTCGTCGTCGATGACGGGCACGCTCGGCGGCAATTCGACGGGATCGTCGATCACCGGCTCGGGCTGCGCTTCTGGCGCCGGTTCGGGTGCAGGCAAGGGCGCTTCGAAGACGAGAGGCATCGTCAGCGTGAAGGTGCTGCCCTCGCCCGGCGCGCTTTCCACGGCGATCCGTCCGCCGAGCAAATGCGCGAGGCTGCGCGATATCGACAAGCCCAAGCCCGTGCCGCCGTAATGACGGCTCGCGGTGCCGTCGGCTTGCTGAAACGCTTCGAAGATCGTTTCGAGCTGATCGCGCGCAATGCCGATGCCCGTATCCTTCACGACGAACTCCACCGCGCCTTCGCCCGCGCAACGCAGCGTGAGCGAGACTCGGCCGGCATCGGTGAACTTCACCGCGTTCGAAAGCAGGTTCTTCAGTATCTGTTCGAGACGACGGAAATCGGTCGTGAGGTTCGGCAGGTCGGCGTTCTCGCTCTTGATATCGAGCGCGAGCTTCTTCTGGCGCGCGAGCGGATCGAACGTGCGCGCAAGCGATTCCATCACGCGCGCGACCGGCGCTTCCTCGATGTGAAGGTCGAGCTTGCCCGCTTCGACCTTCGACAGATCCAGAATGTCGTTGATGAGATCGAGGAGATCGTTGCCCGCCGAATAGATGGTATCGGCGTACTTGACCTGATCCGCCGTGAGATTGCCGCTCCGGTTCTCCGAGAGCAGCCGCGCGAGAATCAGCGAGCTGTTGAGCGGCGTGCGCAACTCGTGCGACATGTTCGCGAGGAACTCGGACTTGTATCGGCTCGCGCGTTGCAGCGCTTCCGCGCGCTGTTCGAGCTCGCCTTGCGCGGCGTTGAGCGCGGCGTTGCGTTCGTCGAGCACGCGCGCCTGATCGGCGAGCTGTTCGTTGGTCTGCTCCAGTTCCACCTTTTGATTCGCGAGATACGCCTGCGCGTGCGAAAGCGCCGTCGTCTGCTGTTCCAGTTCTTCGTTCGTCGTGCGCAGTTCTTCCTGCTGCGTCTGCAGTTCTTCGTTCAACTGCTGCGTTTCTTCGAGCACTTGCTGCAGCCGCTCGCGATACTGCGCCGCCTCGACGAAATCGCCGACATTGTGCGCGATGGTTTCAAGGAATTGCCGATCGCGTTCGGTGAGCGCGTGCATCGCGCCGAGTTCGATCGCGCCGCTCGCGCGGCCTTCGTTTTCGATCGGCAAGATGACGATGCTCCCCGGCGTGTTCGCGCCGAGCGCCGACGTCACCTTCCAGTAGCCGGACGGCACGTTGTCGATGCGCGTGAGCTTGCGCGCATGCACCGCCTGTCCGACGAGACTCTTCACGCCCGACAGCGATTCCGGCGCAAGCCCGCTTTCCGGATCGAAGCCGAAGGCCGCGGTGCGCTTCAATTCGCCGTCCGGTTCGCGCACATAGAACGCACCGAGCGACACGTTCAGGTAATCGGCGAGGAAATCGAGGATCGTCTGGCACAGCTTGTCGACGGATAGCCGGCCGATCACTTTCTCCGCGAGTTGCGTTTGCCCGTCGCGCAGCCACGCCTGTTCCTGCAACGCGCGCGCCTGTTTTTCGTGCTCGGTGATGGCGAGACCGAATGCGTTCGATAACTGCATCAGTTCGCGCCGGCCGAAGATCGCGAGGATCACGGAAAGCGTGAGGCTCAAAATCAGAAAGCCGACGACGGTGATGGTCGTCAGCTGCTTCGCCGATTCCACGCGTTGCAGCCGCAACGTCTGCTCGATATTGAGGAACGCGTCGAGTTCGCGCAGCGTCTCCGTGCGCTCGGCGGCGCCGCGTCCCGATCGCACGATCGCGGCGGTGTCGTCGAGATCACGGCGGGCTTCGATGAGCGCATCGGCGGCCTTGTCCCATTGCGCTTGCAACGCGCGAATGCGGATCAGCCGGTCGACTTGCGGCGCGTTGTCGGACACGAGTTCGGCGAGCGTGTCGATATCGGCGGCGAGCTTCGGCCGCGCGGTTTCGTAAGGTGCGAGAAAGGCGTCGTCGCCGGTCAGCAGGAAGCCGCGCAACGCGCTTTCCTTTTCGCCGACGAGCCGCCCGATTTCCTGCGTGTTGCCGATGACACGCTCCGAATGCTCGACCCAGTTGATGCCCGACACGAGATACAGCACGAGCGCGACGAACGCGACCGCCGTGACGACGCCCGTGCCGAGCGGCAGCGCGATGTTGCGAAAGAGAATTCGACGAAAGCGCGATTCGTCGACACCGGAACGCAAAGGCATGGACAGCTCCGAATGGCATGAGCGTCGCCGGCGGCGGCACAGGGGCGCGTGACGTCGCGGCGCGTCAAAAATTGTTGTTTTCGTGGACCGGTGCGAATCATAACCGGTATGACGGCAATCGCCCGGAGCCGCGCGCACCGCCCGCTGAACGCCTGCGCAAGTCGCCCTACAATGAGGCGGCGGCCATCAACGGCTCGCGCGCCGTCGAATCACGCTGCTGTCTTTATCGTTCTGCAAGCTTTGTCGAATTGCATCAACCGATCCCTGCGGCCTTGCCCGGTCGCAAGACAATTCAACCGATTCGTGGAGAGGATATGAACGCACTGACTGGCAAGAAACTCACTGTGTCGATGATCGTGGCGGCCTTCGCGCTCGCCGCCGCGCCGGTATCGCATGCGCAGGACGCGAGCGACACCACGCAGGCGGCGCCGCAGACGAAGGCGCAGAAGAAGGCCGCGCGCAAGGAGGCGCGCGCGAAGAAGAACGCCGAACTGAAGAAGCTCGAAGCGGCGGGCTATGACCCCGCGCGTCGCGACGATGCGTCGTATCCGCAAGACATACAGAACGCGCAGAAGAAGGCGGGCATCGGACAAGGGGCGAGTCAGTAACGCGCGGATCAGCCGCTGGTTGCGTTCGCCGCGCTCGTCGATTCAGGCACGCACGTGAAGTTGACGGTGGATGTCTGTTCTTCGAGCGATCGCACGCCGCTCGTGCTTTCCGAGCGCACGAGAACGTGTTGCCGGCGCGCCTTGCAGTAATCGCTGGCGGCGTCCATCGCCCGGTTTCGCGCGGTCACCCACGACATGCGCGTGCCGGTCGCCTTGCCGGTCACGCTGTAGACGCCGGATTGCGGACCAGCGGTGATTTCGCTCGCGGTGCCGCATGCCGCGAGCGCGCAGAGCAGCAGCGACACGCTCATCGTGCGGCTTGAAAAGAAATCGATCATGCGTTCGTGGAACTGAAATTCGAAAGGGACGCATGGTACAACCGTCCTCGAATTCCTTCACGGATCATACGAAAGCGGCCGGCGCACGTAATGTGCGCCGGCCGCCGTCATGACGCTTCACGATGTTTCGATCCGGTCGAGCAGCCGCTGAAGCCGCGCATGCTGAGACGGCATGAGTCCGGGCGTCGACATCGCCTGTTCGACGCGAGCGCGCCAGTAGGTCTTCGAAAAGAGTGAATTCGCGCCATCGAGGTTCAGCACCTGTTCGAGATGCGCGATGGCCGAATCGAGTTGATTCACGTTATAGGGACGTGCGCCCGTGCAGGAATCGTCCATTGGAAGTGATGCCGGCACGCGCCGTTGCGCGCGCAGCCGGCGATATTCGTTCGTGAATTGACGACGCAGCGCGAAGCCAACGCTCCGCGCTGCCAAGAAAATACGGCGATGCGGCTGCCATGCCGCACGCGCATCAGTGCATGTGCTGACCGCCGTTGATCGCGATGTTCGAGCCGGTCACGAAGCCCGCATCGTCCGAGCACAGGAACGCGACGAGCGCCGCCACTTCTTCCGGCTTGCCGAGGCGGCCGGCGGGAATCTGCGGCAGGATCTTCGAATCGAGGATCTCTTGCGGAATCGCGGTCACCATCTTGGTCGCGAGATAACCCGGCGAAATGGTGTTCACCGTCACGCCCTTTCGCGCCACTTCGAGCGCGAGCGACTTCGTGAAGCCGTGCATGCCCGCTTTGGCCGCCGAGTAGTTCGTCTGGCCGATCTGCCCTTTCGATCCGTTCACCGACGAGATATTGATGATGCGGCCCCATCCGCGCGCGACCATCTCTTCGCACACCGGCTTCGTCATGTTGAACACGGAGTCGAGATTCGTGCGCAACACGGCGTCCCAGTTCACCTTCGTCATCTTCTTGAACGTCGTGTCCTGCGTGATGCCCGCGTTGTTGACGAGGATATCGATCGCTCCGACTTCGCGTTGAATCTTCGCGATGCAGTGCTGGCTGGCGTCGTAGTCGGCGACGTCGACCGGATAGGCGCGGAAGTTGCGGCCCTCGCGATCCATCTGCGCGAGCCACTCCGACACGATCGTGTTGCCCGGCGAATGCGTCACGACGACGGCGAAACCCGCGTCGTTCAGCTTGATGCTGATTGCTTCGCCCAGACCGCCCATGCCACCGGTTACGACTGCGATTCGCTTAGTCATGCTAATAGTCCTCTCTCAGGTTCTTGCCACTCGGTTCAATCCCGGCGGCGCATCGATTGTTTTTTATTGCGCGACGCCGGGAGATGCTTACTTCATGTTGCCATTACTCGATGCACGCTCACGCACACTCACGGACGCTCGAGCGCCAGCGCGACGCCCATGCCGCCGCCGATGCACAGCGACGCCAGGCCCTTCTTCGCATCGCGCTTCTGCATCTCGTGCAGCAGCGTGACGAGAATCCGGCAGCCCGATGCGCCGATCGGATGACCGATCGCAATCGCCCCGCCGTTCAC
>NZ_JALQEA010000058.1:0-55891 GCF_023630965.1 Caballeronia sp. ATUFL_M2_KS44
ACGAACTCGTCGGTGTTGAACTGCAGCGGCTCGCCTTTGCGTTGCGGAATCGCGATCGGCACGATTTCGTCGTTGAAACGGCCGGCCTTCTGCGCGGCTTCCGCCTTGTTCTGCGAGAGCGCCGCGAACTGGTCCTGCGCTTCACGCGTGATGCCGAATTCGCGCGCGACGTTCTCGGCGGTCGTGCCCATGTGGTAGTTGTTATAGACGTCCCACAGGCCGTCCACGATCATCGAGTCGATCAGCTTCGCATCGCCCATGCGGAAACCATCGCGCGATCCCGGCAGCACGTGCGGCGCCGCGCTCATGTTCTCTTGACCGCCCGCGACGACGATCTCCGCATCGCCCGCGATGATCGCGTTGGCCGCCAGCATCACCGCCTTCAGGCCCGAGCCGCACACCTTGTTGATCGTCATGCCCGGAACCATGTCCGGCAGACCGGCCTTGATGACCGACTGACGCGCCGGATTCTGACCCGAGCCGGCGGTCAGCACCTGACCCATGATGACTTCGCTCACCTGTTCGGGCTTCACGCCCGAGCGCTCGAGCACCGCGCGAATCACTGCTGCACCGAGATCCGGCGCCGCGATTTTCGCGAGCGAGCCGCCGAACTTGCCGACCGCTGTACGCGCGGCCGATACGATCACTACGTCAGACATGTTTGATCCTCGTCGAACAACCAGAAACATCGCGGAAGCCGGTTCCGGCCCGGTTGCGCGGGAAGCGCGGCTCCGCGTGGATTGAGGCCCGCACTACGCGGGGCGTGAGGGGGCGCACGGCTGAAGCAGACTGTCTGCCCGGACGGCGCCGCGCCGCATTCACGGCGCATTCTGGAAATCGGCATCAAGAAGCAGCCGATGTCGGCATTCCCATTGGGTCAAGCCGATCACTACGGGTTTCAAGCGAACTACGTGGTCCATTTATATGGGCCTTTAATTAAGTCTCTCAGGTCAAACACGAGCCAAATAAACCGGGGCGCAAAGCTCCATCCGCGTGAATGCCGCGCGAAGTTTCAATAGGGGCTTAAAAAGTTAATGGGCGAAGATGCTTGTGCGTCGCACCAATTGATCGCAATTCTAAACGGAAACTATCGACAAAAAATTGCATATTTCTAGGTAAAAACCCTAGGAATGGTAAGAATTCCCGCCGCCTTCGTGCGACAAAACGCGCCTGAGATCGAACGTACGTTCAATATAACCGTTTTTGAGCATTTTTTATTGTGCAGGCCATATGAGGAATGCGTAGGTTATGCGAACCTGCGACTATGCGACCCGCCGGCATTGAGAAATGAACATTGATTGCCCAAAAGTCGCAGACTATTGAAATGACGCTTAATAAAGAATGCATCAATTAATACATGCCTAATGCGTGGATATGACGCAGGCGTGAAATCGGTTTCATTCGTCGACTCGTCGCCTGCGTCGTGTGGATCGCAATTGGCTATTAAATCGCCAATACCAGTTTCATACCTTTCGCACGCGAACAGCACGTCATCATTCGCTGATTCGCCTGCCGTTCGCCTTTCGTCAACACGAGATCGCGATGATCGATCTCGCCCTCGATCACGCGCACTTCGCACGATCCGCACAGCCCTTCTTCGCAATCGCTCTGGACGTCGACGTTCGCGCGCCGGAGCGTGGCGAGCAGCGTCTGGTCGGCGGGCACCGTCAGCGTGAAGCCGGAGTCCCTGAGTTCGACCTCGAACGCGTGTTCCTGCGCGGCGTCCAGCGTGCCGAGCGTGGATTCGAAGTGCTCGATCTTCAGCGCATCGTCGGGCCAGGCGGCGCTCGCGGCGATGAGCGCATCGAGCATCCGCGCGGGACCGCACGCGTAGACCTGCGTGTCATCATCGACGCGCAAGGCCGCGAAATCGTTGCGCGCGCCCTCTTCCGACACGAACACGCGCAGGCGATCGCCGTGCAGCGCGCGCATCTCGTCGAGGAGCGCCATCGACGCGCGCGAGCGTCCGCTGTAGTGCACTTCATAGTCGATGCCGATTTCCCGCGCACGACGCGCCATCGCGCTGATCGGCGTGATGCCGATGCCGCCCGCGATCAGCACGAGCTTGCGCGCGGTTTCATCGAGCCGGAAGTGATTGCGCGGACCGCGAATGCGCCAGTGCGCGCCGGGCTTCACGTTGTCGTGAACCCACGCCGATCCGCCGCGGCTTTCCGTTTCGCGCAACACGGCGATTTCGAATGCGTGCGCGTCGGCCGGGTCGCCGCAAAGCGAGTATTGACGCGACAAGCCGCTGTCGCCGCACACGACGTCGATGTGCGAACCCGGCGTCCAGCGCGGCAGCGGACGGCCATCGGCGGAAACGAGCCGCACGCGCACGATGCGTTCCGCGCACGCCGACACCGATTCGACGATCACCGCGCGGTTCACCGCATGCGACGACGGCTCGCCGATGCGCACCACCGCGCGCGGCTCGCGCACGAAAGAATCGGTGCGTTCGGGATTCATCGCCGCGTCCCATTCGACGTAAAGATGCTCCGGCCCGCGAAACGACGTGTTCGGCACATACGTGAAGCGCTGCTCGGCGAGCCGCATGTGCGGCAGGCGGCGGGTGAGTTCGTCGAGAAAGACTTGCATCTCCATGCGCGCGAGGTTCTTGCCCATGCACTGATGCGCGCCGTAGCCGAAGGTCAGTTGATCGCTCGCATTTTCGCGGCGAATATCGAAGAGGTCGGCATCCACGAAACGATGCTGATCGTGATTTGCCGACGACGTCACGATCAGCAATTTCGCGCCCGCCGGAATGTCGATGCCGCCGATCTTCACGTCCTTCGTCGCGAGCCGCCGCCACGCCGCCACCGATCCGTTGTGCCGCAGGCATTCTTCGACCGCGTTCGGAATCAGGCTCGGGTCGTCGCAGATGTCGCGCCACGCATCGGGATGTTGCAGCAGCAGCTTGATTGCGTTCGCCGATGCGTTCGCCGTCGTTTCGTGCGCGGCGACGATGCCGGCCATCATCATCGAATGAAGATACGAATCCGTGACGACTTCGGGCATGTCCTTCTGCTTGCGGATGCCGTATTGCATCCAGCCGCCGCCGGACGGGTCCTCGCGCATCTTGTCGAGCACCTTGCCCGCGTACTGCCAGAACTTGCCGACCGCGTGCGCCACTTCGACCTGTTCCTCGGGCTTCGGTCGGCCCCACGTGTTCACCGTATGCGCGATCGAATATTCGCGCAGCGTGTCCATGTCCTCTTCGGGCACGCCGAGAAAATGCAGCGCGACGGTGAGCGGCACTTCCCACAGCATCTGATCGACGAGATCGGCGCGGCCCTCGTCGATGAAGCGGTCGACATACTCGCGGGTGAGCGCGCGGACCATCGGTTCGTGATGCGCGAGCGCCTCGGGCGTGAACGGGTCCATCAGCGCGCGGCGGCGCGGCATGTGCGCGGGCTCGTCCTCGTTGACGAGCGTGCGATTCAGCGCGAAGCCGTACGACGCGAGCACCGCGTTCGCTTCGGGGCCGGTCGGCGTGATCTTTTCGAGCGCGATCGACGGGCTGAACGTGAGGTTGTCGCGGAAGATCGCCTTGATGTCGTCGTAACGCGTGACGACCCAATAGCCGAGCTTCGGGCTATAGAACACGGGCTCCTGCTCGCGCGCCCAGCGCACGTATTCGGGCGGGTCTTGCTGATAGCCGTCGCTGAACGGATCGAAGCCGGCGGCGCGCGGGCTTACCGGACAGCCGTTCGGCGCGGCGATTTCTGAAGGTCCGCCCGCGTGAAAGGGGCACTGGGCCGCATCGGTCATTCAACTGTCTCCTGTTAGTTATTGTTAGTCAGATATCGGCGGCGTCAGATCGGCTTGCCTTCGCTCGACGCCCAGTTCGGCATCAGCGCGTTGCTCGGCAAAGTCTCGTCGATGAGTTTCTGCGCCGTCTGCCGCCCCGCGACCGGCAGCCCGGTCGGATCGAGCACGCCGATCTGCACCAGCACCGACGCCTGATCCCAATAGATATGCTCGTTGTAGAGCTTGTCGCCGCGAAAGCGGATGACGGCGAGCATCGGCACTTCGAAGTAGCGGCCGGTCGGCGCGAGTCCGGGCAGCAGCCAGTCGATTTCGCGATCGTGCGTCGCGCAGAACACGAATTCGTCGACGATGCGATCCGCGCCGATCGTGCGCGACACCGGAATCAGCTTCGTGTCGCTCGGGTTCGAATCGACGAAGTGGTACTTATAGAAGCGCTTGAGCTGATCGTGACCGACGCCGCCGGTCATCGTCGGCACGTGGTTGACGTAAGGCTCGGCGACCATCGTCGGCATGACGGCGTCGACATCGCGCGTCGCGAACTCGAAATAGCAATGCTGCTCCCACAAGTGATTCAGATCGAAGACCGGCCCGAGCACTTGGCGCAATAACGCGAGCGAGCGCGAATAGGCCATCAGCGCGGCGGGCTTGTCGTGCTGCGGGCTGTCGGGCCGAGCGAAGCCCGCGCGGCAGCCGGGATAGACATATCGCTCGATATCCTGCTTGCCCGCGAAGGCCTCGCTCTGCTGGTAGTCGGCGAAATGAAAGACCATCGGGCAGCGGATCGTGGCGAGGTCGTGCAGGCACGCGTTGGGATCGTCGGGATAGTAGGCGACCGCGCAGTCGATGTCCGTGTTCGCCGCCGCGTGCGTCGCGAGCCGGCCGCCCGCGCCGAAGCCGATCACGCCGACTTTGCCCGCCTGCTCTGGCAACGCGCGCAAGGCTTCCTCGATCGCGGCGAAATCTTCGATCGACACGCCTTCCCCGTTCGCCGCGCGGCCGGCGAGATCCGGCGCCAGCACGACGTAGCCTTCCTCGGCGAAACGGTCGGCCGTCGACTGGATGAAGGCGTCGAAACCGGATGCGTCGTGCAACAGCAGCAGCCCCGGACCGGAGCCGCGAGCGGGCCGGGCCGCGTAGGCGCGGATCGTGGCGCCCTCGCCCGCAGCGATGTCGATGAAAGTGCCGGTCATGGCGCGCGTCTCCCGTTTGTGGTCAGGAGAGCAGCGTATCGGCAAGCAGCTTTACGTTCAACACGACGATCACGCCCGCCACGAACCACGCGAGCGCGGCGAGCCATCGGCTGATCGTGAAAACGCCCATCTGGCGGCGGTCGGACACGAATCGCACGAGCGGGACGACCGCGAACGGAAGCTGCATCGACAGAATGACCTGGCTCAAGACGAGCAGTTGGCCGGTGCCTTTTTCGCCGTAGATCGCCGTGACGATGATCACCGGAACGATGGCGATGCCGCGCGTGATCAGCCGCCGCGCCCAGTTCGGCAGACGCAGGCGCAGAAAGCCTTCCATCACGATCTGGCCCGCGAGCGTCGCGGTGACCGTCGAGTTGAGGCCCGAGGCGAGAAGCGCGACGGCGAACAACGTCGATGCGATCCCGAGTCCGAGGAGCGGCGACAGGAGATGGAACGCGTCGCCGATTTCCGCGACCTCCGTGTGGCCGTTCGCGTGGAAGACGGCGGCGGCGACGATCAGGATCGCCGCGTTGATGAAAAGCGCGAGCGTCAGCGCGATGGTGCTGTCGAGGGTCGCCCAGCGGATCGCGTCGCGCCGGGCTTCGATCGATTTGCCGTACGCGCGCGTCTGCACGACCGACGAGTGCAGATACAGGTTGTGCGGCATGACCGTCGCGCCGAGGATGCCGATCGCGACGTACAGCATCTCCTTGTTCGCGACGATCCGCGGCGACGGCACGAAACCGCGGAGCACCTGCGCGATCGGCGGCGACGCGGCGACGATCTGCAACGCGAAGCACACCGCGATCACGATCAGCAGCGAAATGACGAACGCTTCCAGCAAGCGGAAGCCCTTGTTGACCAGAAGCAGCAGCAGGAAGGCGTCGAGCGCCGTCAGCAACGCGCCGGCGATCAGCGGAATGCCGAACAGCAATTGCAGCGCGATGGCCGTGCCGATCACCTCGGCGAGATCGCACGCGACGATCGCCGCCTCGCACGCGATCCACAGCGCGAGGTTGACCGGTTTCGAGTAGTGATCGCGGCACGCCTGCGCGAGGTCGCGGCCGGTCGCGACGCCGAGTCGCACGGCGAGCGCCTGCAGGAGAATCGCCATCAAATTCGACAACAGGATGACCGCGAGCAAGGTGTAGCCGAACTTCGAGCCGCCGGCGATATCTGTCGCCCAGTTGCCGGGGTCCATATAGCCGACCGAAATCATGTAGCCGGGGCCGGCGAAGGCGAGAAAGCGTCGAACCCATCCGACGCCGACGGGCACTCGCACCGACGCGTACACCTCGGGGAGACTCGGGCGGAATTCGTCGTTGCCCGGCTCTTTGTACGCGGGGCGTCGGGGGTCGCGCATCGGCACGTGTCTCCTGAAGAGTGCGCCTGTGGTGGCTCGAATATGCTCCGCAGGCCTGGAACATTCAAGCGGAGTGCTTGGCGCGTTCGCCCGACTCGCATACCTGATAATCAGTCTTATCAGACGTAGCGATTTACCTTGTCAAATTCGACGGCACTTGATAACCTCGCGCCAAATGGCTGATATCAAAGACAAAAAGCGCGTCGTGGCGACACGCTCTGTTGAGCGTGCAGCGCAATCCAGTGCGCCGCGACGGCTCACGCGGCAGCATTTTGCGCTCTATCGCGGTTACCTCGACGGCGTTTCGGAAGCCCAGCTCCACGCTTCGTATGGCGAAGCCGGAGCCGATGTCCGCAAGACGCGTCGACTAATCGCCGCCCTGCGCGACACGCTTTCGGTTCTCGCGCGCCGCGCACAAGACGTCGAAGCCGCGCATCTGCTTCGGCTGCGTCCCGGCAGCATTCCATCGCCAATTGACGACGCGGCTCCTTCGGAAGCACCGACGCTCGATGCGTTCCGCGAGCGGATCGACCCGGACGGCGTCTACGGCGAGTCCGAGCTGCTCGCGCTGTATCAGGAGGAGTTTCGACATAGCGCGTCGGCGGCATCGGACCGGCGGGCGACCCGGAACGCGCGCTTGCGTCGGCGGCAGGCGAACGCGCTCGCCCGCATGGAGGCGAGCCTCGTCCAGGATCCGAAGCCGGATCATCCGATCGACGGATGGTTCGAGCCGGTCGTGACCGCACGGCTTTCGGCGGCCGGGCTGACGACGATCGCGGATCTCATCGCGCTGATCGAGCGGCGGCGTCATCGCTGGTACACATCCGTGCCGCGGCTCGGGCCGAAGGGTGCGCAGCGGATCGTCGACTGGCTGACGCTGCATGCAGAACCGCTCCGGCACACGCTTTCGCCCTTTTCGCTCGTGCCTCGGCGGCAATGGCGGACCGATCTTCCGCCGGTCCAATCGACGGATGCGGTTCACGTCCAGATCGCGCCATTCGAAGCGCTGCGGGTTCCTGTCGCGCTCGATGGATCGCGAGGGACGAATCGTGCGACGAAATCCGCCGCCGCCAATTTCGGCACCGACTTGCGCGCCCTCACCGCCTGGCTCGATGCGCGCTCGGCAAGCGATCACACGCGGCGAGCGTATCGGCGAGAGGCGGAAAGGCTGGTGCTTTGGGCGTTGATTGAAAAGGAGAAGCCGCTCTCCTCGCTCAATTCGGACGATTGCGCGGCGTATCTGGCCGAATTTCTGCCCGACCCGAAACCTGCGGAACGCTGGATTGCTCGGGGTCGGATCGAACGATGTCTTCCGGGCTGGAAACCGTTCGCTGGCCCGCTCTCCGATCGCAGCCGGGAAGCGGCACGGGCCATTCTTAATGCGATGTGCGAATGGCTCGTCGAAAGCGGTTATCTGGCGACGAATCCCTTCGCGGGCCACGAACGCGTGGCGACGCCGCCGGCATTCGACGCGCAAGACCGCACGCTCGATGCCGGACAGTGGCGGGCGGTGCTGCTTTCCGTCGCGCGACCGCACTATACATTTGCGGAGCATCGGGACCGGCTGGCGCTGCTCCTCGCCTACGCCACCGGTCTGCGCCGGTCGGAACTTGCCGCCGCTACGACGGACGCACTTTCCGTCGGCCGGTTGTCCGGTGTGGCCGTGCCGGTTTGGCGGCTAAGCGTCGCGCCGGCCAGCGGGCGGCGCGCATTCCGAACCGTGCTGCTGCCGCCTGTCGTCGTCGAACTGTTGCACGAGAACCTTGCGCTGCGAGGTCTGCCGGATGCACTCGCGTGCCCGGCGGGCACGCCGATTCTGGCCCAGGCGCGCGGAGCGAGCGCCATCACGCCCGACGGGATCGGTAGACTGTTCAAGAATGTATTTGCAAATGCTGCGGCGGCGGCCGAAGCGCAAACGCCCGGCGCGGGACGACGCCTCGCCCGCGCCAGCACGCACTGGCTTCGTCACACTCACTCGGTTCATGCGCTCGCTCATGGCGCGAACTTATCCGAGCTAGGCAAAGGACTCGGCCACGCCGACGATTCGACCACGGCGTTCTACCTCCAAAGCGACGATTCCAGCCGTTTACTCGGCGTCGAACAGTTCCTTCGACGCACGCTTAAAGGTAAAGTCGACTCGGATCGGGTCTAAATCCCGCGGTTTACACGAACAGTGCGGCGTAAAACCGCCTGCGATCGCGCAACAAAGAGTTCAGAGTTTACTTGAGGTTTACCGGTTGGCCGTTTATTCTTCGGTTTGCAGTATGTTTTCCACAAACCGAATAATTTTTTGCTTACCCAGGCCCGCCAGTGACTGCGAACTCCATGCTAAGCGCTCGGCTTCCCGAAGTCGATCAATCCGTTTCGATCGAAACGCTCTTGGGGGTGGCCGCCCAAGCCACTGACATTCTCAATCAGATCCGCGACGCGATGCTGGAGCCGTATCCACGCAAGAGCGCGCCGACGTTCACGAGTGCGCAGGTCGCCTCGCTGTGTGGGATCGACAAGCAGCGCTTCCAGTACCTGACTACCAAGGGCGAACTGCCTGCGGGAACGTCGAAGGGCGCGGGCCGAAGCAAGGAATTCACGCTCGAAGAGGCACTGACTTGGGTCCGTGCCACGAAGGAGCGCGTCCGGCGGCCGGAAGGCAAGCGCGGACGGATCGTGACCGTCGCGAATTTCAAGGGCGGCGTCGCCAAGACGACGACCGCGGTATCGGCAGCTCAGGCGCTGACATTGCTGGGCCGGCGCGTCCTCGTGATAGATTGCGATCCGCAAGGCACCACGACGCAGCTCTGCGGCTGGGCGCCCGACGCCGAAATCTCGGACGACCAGACGCTTCTGCCGCTGATCTACGGCGACCAGACGACGCTGCAATACGCCGTGCAAGAGACGTACTGGCATAACCTCGATCTGATCCCCGCGTCGTCGTCACTATTCGACGCGGAATTCGAGATTCCGGCCAAGGTGCTGAACGACAGCACGTTCGAGTTCTGGGAAATCGTGCGCAAAGGCTTGATGCCGCTCACCGAGGAGTACGACGCGGTGGTCATCGATACCCCGCCCGCGCTCAGCTACCTGACGATCAACGCGCTCCTCGCATCCGACGCGATCTTGCTTCCCTGCCCTCCTGAAGCGCTGGACTTCGCCAGCTCGACGCAGTTCTGGCATCTCTTTGCGGATATCGCCAAGAAGCTGCCGGGAGTGCTCGAGCAGAAGCGCTTCGATTTCGTCAATGTCATTCTGACTAAAGCCAAATCCGATGACGTCTCACGTGTCGTGAGGGGATGGTTACAGAAAGCATACGGCGATCGCGTGCTGCCCTTCGAGATCCCGGAATCGACGGTGCCGAAGGGGGCGTCGGCGCAGCTTTCGACGGTCTATGACCTGTCGAAGCCCGACGGCAGCACGGCGGCGTACAACCGATTCAAGGAGCCGCTCGACCGGCTCGCAGAACACCTCGACGCGCAGTTCGTGCGCGCGTGGAATCAACCGGAGGCATAAATGGGCATCGGGGACAGACTTCTCGCGAAGACCGCGAACATCGGCAGCAAGCCGACTGAGCCGACCCAGCGCGTCGTTAATTCGGAGCCGCGCACCTCGCCCGGAAGGTTGATGGATGCCCAGCATCGGATCAACACGGCACAGACGCGAATCAAGGAACTAGAGGCACAACTGGAGCAACGAGCGGCATTCGAAGTGCCGCTCGACGCGCTTGTCGAAGTAGACGGCAGGCGACGCAAGTTGACCGCCGAGCAATTTCAGGAATTGAAGGCGAATCTGGCGCAGCACGCACTCGCCACGCCGATTCTGGTGCGCCCCGTATCGGACGGCCGCTACGAGATCGTCGCCGGGCACAACCGCGTTGCTGCTTATCGCGAACTCGGCCGGACCACGGTTCGCGCCAACGTCGCTGCTATCGAAGAAGGCGAGATTGAGTTCGCGGCGTTCTTTTCGAACCTGCTGTCGCCGTCTCTCACCGACTTCGAAAAGTATTGGAACTTTAAACGGCTGCAGGAGTTGAGCGGACTGTCACGCACTGAGATTTCGGAAAGCGCTGGTCTCAGCAAGAGCCACGTCACTCGCATCTTTTCGTTCGATGCTTTGCCCGACGCGGCAAAAGAAGCACTTGCGCAAAAGCCTGAGCGTCTTGGAAGTAACGCCGCACAGAAACTCGCGGCGCTGACGGAAGCCGGCAAGTCGGAGAAGGTCGTCGAGGCGGTTCGCCGGTTGATCAGCGATGAAGCCTTTACTCAAGACAAGGCTGTTGCCCTCGCGGCCGAGAAGCCTAAGGCGGTCGCACCTAGAACAACGGTTGTTCGTGCGGGCCGGAGGAAGGTGTGTGAAGTTTCGACCCGCAGCGGGGTTGTCGGCATCCGCTTTTACGAAAAGGATGCGAACGAGGCCGAGGCATGGGCGCAGCGCATCGCTGATTTCATCAACAAATCGATCGACGAGAGTGCGCCGGAATAAGGCTCTACTAGGTTTTCTCGCAGAATCAATGACTTAGCATCTTCATCAAAACAACGTTGCAGATGGCTCTAGTAGAAACTCCTGAAAAATCAATGACTAAGCAGAGACAAGTAACGAGGCAGCCATGTAATTACTGACTCTGAAAAGACAAAAGCCTTCGGCGCCAACCGAAGGCTTTTGAATTCGGGCTTTACTGCTTATCGCCCGTCCGCTTCCCGACGCCAATCGGGTCACGAGCTCCACAACTCGAAGTTTAGCGGATAGCGATTAGCAGTCAAGCGTTTGTCCTCCATTTTTCGAAATGGAAGCACTTGACATGCATATCGCGCAACTTTCCGTTGCAGGCGAGGTTCAAACTCGCCCGCAAGACTTCAAATCGAATGCCGATCACGAGGATCAGCAGGCGCTCGACGAGTACGCTTGCGATCGATCGAACCTGCCATGGATCATCTTCCGGGCAGCGCATCGCGCAAACCACATCGCCGCTCTTCCCGCTCGAGCCCGCGCGGTTCTCGCTGCACTCGCCCGAACGGTCGACGCTGCTCGGCCGTTCGCCGCCATTTTTGCCCGCCGCGAATTGCTGACTGGCCGCGCGCTGCAGTCGATGCGCACCCTCTATCGCAGCCTCGACGATCTGGAATCCGAGGGCTTCATCACTCGGCCTCCCCAGAGTCGATACGGCGGTGCCGGACTGTTCGGTCGCGCGTACATCCACCTGACCCACAAGGCAGCGGCGCTGCTCGGCTTGGTCGAGCAGCCGGCCCAGACGGATGAAGCTACCCACCGCCTGCAGGAGACTGACGTGCGCACCGCTCCGGAGTCTCTTTTGGCTCTGCCGTCTGTCACGGTGGCAGACGGTGCTATATATAAGGATCTAAACCCTTCTACTCAAAAGAGACAGCCAGGACGCCTCCCGCACGATCTCGCCCGCCTTTGCACGCTGGGATTTCGTGAATTTCTGATCTTCAAACTGATGCGCGAGGCGAGCTTCCACGGAAAGCGCCTCTCCGACGTCGTCGAAGCCACGTGGAAGCATCTGCGCAAAGCGACGCACCCGATCAGCTACCTGCGCACACTGCTGCGAGCGCCGGTTGACTTCGCCCACCGAGTTCGCAGCAAACAACACGAGACCATCGAACGCGAAACTGCCTCTGCTCACCAAAGCGACGTCCAGCGTGAAACCCAAACGCTCGCGGGACGCGCCTTCGTCAGCCACGACGGACTTCGCCGCTATGCCGTAGCCGACGACGCGAAGTCGATCACCGTCCATCATCGCGACGAAGCTCAACCTCGCGTGCATGCGGGCGCCTGGGCCAGCGATTTCATTGCGGCGCTTCACGCGGGCCGCATCGTTCCCGTCGACGCCGCCGCAACGGAATCGCGTGAGCAACGCGCTGTGCCCGTGCGCGAATTCCGGCCGTCGCCTGAAGCAGCGCCAGTTCGACACGCGTTGCAAAACCTCGACGCGCTCAAGCGCTTACTGCGGTTGAAACAGGCTGGAGCGGCCACAACATGGGGGATGAATGGGGAAGCAGGACCATCACCGAACGCCGCATGACGTTCAAGACCCAAAGCGCATTTCGAGGCGAGTTGCCTAAAGCAGGCGAGGGCGCGCATGAGGGTATTCACCGAGACGAAAATAAACCTGCTGCGTCGCAACAAACGCTGATATACTCTAAGGTTGCGTCTTTGATGGCGCTTTGGAATTTACGCAATGCACGTACTACGCGTGGATTGCGCGCTTTGCTCGATGCGATTCTCAGCAAGCCGTCCGTTGTCGAAGCTGTTATCGATGTCACGCGGGCCGTCACGCTCGCTCCGGGGACCTGTCATCGCCGAGCAAACCTGTCGAGGAGAAAGTATGGCAAGTTTTGATCGGGAAGATTCGGAGCTGGATATCGTCGCGCCGGTGCGTCGGTCTGCAGGACGCAAGGCGGGCAAGAGCAAAGGCCAGGCCGGCACGATGCAGCCCGATGTCGTCATGACGGCGGAGCAGGACGAAGAGCGTCAGCGTCAGATGCGTGCGTTGATTCAACTCGGCAAGGAGCGTGGCTATCTCACGCACGCCGAGATCAACGACCATCTGCCGGACAACTTCGCACAGACCGCGGCGATGGAAACCATCGTCAGCACGTTCAACGACATGGGCGTGGCCGTGTACGAGCAAGCGCCCGACGCCGAAACGCTGTTGCTGAGCGATAACGCGCCTGCGGTCGTGGCGGACGAGCAATCGGAAGAGGAAGCGGAAAACGCGCTCTCGACCGTGGACTCGGAATTCGGACGCACCACGGACCCCGTGCGCATGTACATGCGCGAAATGGGCGCGACCGAACTGCTCACGCGCGCCGGTGAAATTGCGATCGCGAAGCGCATCGAAGACGGCCTGCACGAGATGATCCAGGCGATCGCCGCGTGCCCGTCGACGGTCGGCACCATTCTGGCGGACGCCGCGCTCGTGGAATCCGGCGAACTGAAGATCGACGAACTCGTCGACGGCCTGAAGGAAGACGACGCGGTAGAGGAAGATATTTCGGCCCCCGAAGTAACGGAATCCGCTGATATCGATACGGACAGCGACGACTCCGACGGCGACGACGATGACGACAGCGACCTCGAAGGCGGCGATTCCGGCGCATCGAATGAAGCGCGTTTGAAGCAGTTGAAGGCCGATTGCCTCGAGATTTTCGCCCGCGTGCGCGACCTCGCCGAACAGGCAAGCAATCCTAAGGGATCGGGCGCGACGGCAGCGAAGGCCGTCGAGCGCGCGCGCGCCGAGATTCAGCGCGAACTCGGTTCCATCCGCTTCACGGCGAAGACCATCGACCGCCTGTGCGCCGACGTCCAGCAGCAAGTCGCGCGAGTGCGTGAAATCGAACGTCGTGTTCTGCAGATCGCGGTGGACCGCTGTGGCATGCCGCGCGAGAAGTTCGTCGAGTCGTTCGTCGGTCACGAAACCGATCTCGAATGGACCTCGCGTGCAGCGGCGGGTTCGAAGCAGTACGGCGCGTCGCTCGAGCGCAGCCTGCCGGCAATTCAGGCCGAACAGCAAAAGCTGATCGACATCGAAGGCGTCGTCGCGCTGCCGCTGCAGCAATTGAAGCAGATCAACCGTCAGATGACGGCCGCCGAGCTGAAGATGCGTCAGGCGAAGCGCGAAATGATCGAGGCGAATCTGCGTCTCGTCATCTCGATCGCGAAGAAGTACGTCAACCGCGGCATGCAGTTCCTCGACCTGATTCAGGAAGGCAACATCGGTCTGATGAAGGCGGTGGACAAGTTCGAATATCGTCGTGGCTGGAAGTTCTCGACGTATGCGACGTGGTGGGTTCGTCAGGCCGTGACGCGTTCGCTGGCCGACCAGGCGCGCACGATCCGCGTGCCGGTTCACATGATCGAAACGATCAACAAGCTGAACCGTATTTCGCGCGAGATCCTGCAGCAGACGGGTCAGGAAGCGCATCCGTCGGTGCTCGCCGAGCGCATGGAAATGCCCGAAGAGAAGATTCGCGGCATTCTCAAGATCGCGAAGCAGCCCGTGTCGCTGGAAACGCCGGTTGGTGAGGATGCCGACGCGACGCTCGGCGACATGATCGAAGACCAGGGCGCTGCATCGCCCGCCGATGCCGCCGTGCACGCGAACATGCGCGCTGCAATCGACGATGCGCTCAACGCGCTGTCGCCGCGCGAAGCGAAGGTGCTGCGCATGCGCTTCGGTATCGATACGGCGTCGGACTACACGCTCGAAGAGCTGGGCAAGCAGTTCGACGTGACGCGCGAGCGTATCCGTCAGATCGAAAGCAAGGCGATGCGCAAGTTGATGCATCCGAGCCGCGCCGACAAGCTGCGTCCGTTCCTCGATCGCTGATCGTCGAACCGCGTTCCGTAGCATTGAAAACGCGTGCTGCCCCTCGGGGTAGCACGCGTTTTTTTTCGTCCGCTGAATTCAGCCGTGCGCAGCGTTCTTCGGCGGCGACGCCGACGAGCACGCTTGCAGCGCGACCATCGCCTTGCTGGCGAGCGCGACCGTTTCTTCGCAGGCTCGCTTGTTGGCGAAGATCGAGCATCCGCCGCCCGCGTTGATCTTCGATACGGCGCCACGCACCCTGTCGAGCGCCGTCTGCGGCGATCCGCTGTCCTTGATGATCGCGGCCACGTCGAATGCGCTGCCGGCATCGGTTTCGACATAGCCGGGACATTCCGCCTGCGCATGGATGGATACGCCGACGGTGATCAGCGCGATGGCGGCGAGCGTGCGTCCGCGGTGCGCGCAACCGCGACCGGCGACGGGTGAGAAGGGAAGGGCGGTCATGACGTCGGCATCCGTTGAATGCATCGCAAGGGGACTCGCGCGTTGTCCACAGAAATCCTGAACAAGCATGTGGATATCCTGAGCATCGTCGAGCCAACGCGTTGATGTAAAACGTGTTTCGGCCGCCGTGCGATTTGCGCGCGTGATCGCTCATTGTGAACCCGTCACGCGCGCGCTGTCCGCTCGTCAAAAAACCGGGGCATGAAGCCGAAGACGAACGCGCCGTTATCCACAGAAATAGTGGGCAAGCATGTGGATATCCTGAGCAACACCGCCCCAACTCATTGATGCGAAACGCGTTTCATCTCGCGTGCGAAACGGCTGCGCCGGATCGCGAAGGAGGCACGAACACGCGCTTGACCCAGCATTTCCGATACCACCAATCGCCCGCGATCTCAATCCCGCTTCGGGATGGCCAGCCCGCGCTGCACCGCCGGCCGCGCGACGAAGGCATCGAGTGCGCGCTGAACGTTAGCAAACCGATCGAACTCGACCAGATCGCGTGCCTCGTAGAAACCGACCAGATTGCGCACCCACGGAAACACCGCGATATCCGCGATGCCGTATTCGTCGCCCATGATCCATTCGCGCCCGGCAAGGCGACCTTCGAGCACGCCGAGCAGCCGCTGCGATTCCGCGACATAACGCGCGAGCGGCCGCTTGTCTTCGTACTCCTTGCCCGCGAATTTATGGAAGAAGCCGACCTGGCCGAACATCGGGCCGATGCCGCCCATCTGGAACATCAGCCATTGAATCGCTTCATAACGGCGCGCCGGGTCGCGCGGCAGGAATTGGCCGCTCTTGTCCGCGAGATAAATGAGAATCGCGCCCGATTCGAAAAGCGCGAGCGGTTCGCCGCCCGGCCCGTTCGGATCGATGATCGCCGGAATCTTGTTGTTCGGATTCAGCGAGAGGAATTCGGGCGACATCTGATCGTTAGCATCGAAACGCACGAGATGCGGCTCGTACGGCAGGCCCGTCTCTTCGAGCATGATCGAAGCCTTCACGCCGTTGGGCGTCGGCAGCGAATAAAGCTGAATGCGCTCGGGATGTTGCGCGGGCCATTTGCGGCTGATCGGGAAATCGGAGAGCGAGGGCATCGGAGCATCCTGTGTGAATGAATCGCTCAATATAACGACTTCGGGGCCGGAACGCCGATGCCGCTACACGCCATTTGTAGGAATGGCCGCGACGTTCGATCGGCCATTTTCGAGAGCGCCGAATTCCTAAAGCGCTCGCTCGGCTGGCGCGCGAATTGCATGCCTTCGCGATGCATCGCATGAACTCAATCACCGTTGTCGTGCCGCCGCCATGAAAACCGTTCCTCTCGCAAGGTTCACCGTTCTGGCTGCCGTGGCCGGCGGAGTGCTGCCCGGTCCGAGCCACGCGCATTCGCTCGAACGTCAGCTCGATTGCCAGTCGAGCGCGCACCGGTTCATCGCGCCGCTCGTCGACGACGGCTCCATCGACGCAAGCCCGATGCGCGTCGAAGCCAATTCGGTCAACGCGTTCAAGCCGACGTACGACAGCCACCTCACCGCGTACGGCTTTCGCGTCTACGCGGTGCTCGGCTACGAACACGGCGATGCGATGTTCCAGCAGGGCAAAGGCCAGCCGATCAACGATTCCGCGTACGGCGTCGTCGTGGTCGGATCGAAGGATTCCGTCGAGGCGCGCGTGCGCGAGGCGGGCAGCACGGCCATCGTCCATGAAGTCGTGCCGATGCTGATGACCGCCGTCTTCTGCGATGGCAGCCACATGCGCAACGCGGCGGGCACCGTGCAGACGGAAGCGTCGAGCAGCCGCTGAAACGGCGCTGCAAGCCTTTTCGCCGATAATGTTCTCCCGATCGCAATCAAGCCAACGGGGCGCGACGTGTCGCGCTCACGCAAACAGGAGAACGGAGACATGCCCGAGGCAACCAACACTTCTTCACGCATTGCAATCGTCACGGGAGCGGGCAGCGGCATCGGCCGCGCGGCGGCGCTCGCGCTGCTCGCCGATGGCTGGTCCGTCGTGCTCGCGGGCCGGCGCGCGGCGCCGCTCGAAGCCGTCGTCGCGGAATCCGGCGCGGGCGATCGCGGATTCGCCGTGCCTACCGACGTCGCCGATCCGCAATCCGTCGAGCAGCTTTTCGCGGCGGCCGTCGAACGCTTCGGGCGCGTGGATCTGCTGTTCAACAACGCGGGCGTGAGCAATCCGCCGGGACCGTTCGAAGACTGGACGCCGGAGCAGTGGCAAGGCGTCGTCAACGTCAATCTGAACGGCATGTTCTATTGCCTTCAGCAAGCGTTCCGCACGATGCGCGCGCAGACGCCGAAAGGCGGGCGCATCATCAACAACGGTTCGATTTCCGCGAGCGCGCCGCGTCCGAACTCGGCGGCGTACACGGCGACCAAGCACGCGGTGTCCGGACTGACGAAATCCGCCTCGCTCGATGGCCGCAAGCACGATATCGCGGTCGGCCAGATCGATATCGGCAACGCGCTGACCGAGCTGTCCGAACGCATGTCGCGCGGCGTGCCGCAAGCGAACGGGGAGATCGCCATCGAGCCGATGATGGACGTGAAGATCGTCGGCCAGTCGGTGCTTTACATGGCGAATCTGCCGCTCGAGGCGAACGTCCTGTTCCACACGGTCATGGCGACCAAGATGCCGTTCGTCGGACGCGGCTGAGCGTTTTCGGTGCGACCCTATTCGGTGCGATACCAGACGCGAATGCCCGAGTACCAATGGCTGACGCTGGTATCGTCGCCGGCGCCGAAGGTCGAAAGACTCTCGATGTTCAACACGTCGACGCGATGCTCCGCAATCCACCGGTTCGCGCGGTCGACGAGCGCCGCGCCGTTCTCGTACACATTGCCCTTGATGAGGTGATGCTGCACCACCTGGCGCTCGAAGTCCTCATACGCGATCTTCGTCATCGGTCGTCTCCTTATCCGTAATCGTTTTGGTTTCGCCGGTGCCGCACTGCAGCAAGCCCGGCGAATGACTCGTTCTGCCGATTCGAGCATCATATGGCCTGAAAGACGCCGCGCGCGGGCCGGTCTGACCCGTGTTTTCCCGACATCGAGCGGCGCAAACGACGCAACAACGCAAAATAAAAGACGCGCCGGAAGGAGACACTCAAGGAGAGCACGATGGACATGCGGCAACGCGAGCACATCGAGGCGGTCGTCGCGGCGACCACGCGGGCGCAGATGCTTGCGCCGGCGCGCGCGCACGACGCGATCATCCAGAGTTCGTGGCGGCGTTGCGTGCATCAATACGGGCTCGATCCGTCGCGAATGCAGGAAGCGCGCATCCTGCCGCAGACGCGGCTGCGCGAGCATCAGCAGCGCATCGACGATTTCGCGCGCATCGCGCGGCACGGCCTCCAGACCTTGTACGGCCAGGTCGCGGGCATGGGCTACGTGGTGCTCCTGACCGATGCGCTCGGCGTCACGGTCGACTACATCGGCGACGCCAGCACCGACGCCGCGCTGCGCCGCGCGGGCCTTTATCTCGGCGCGGAGTGGAGCGAGACCGGCGCGGGCACGTGCGCGGTCGGCACCGCGCTCGCGACGGGCCAGGCGCTGACCGTGCATCAGGTCGATCATTTCGACGCCACGCATATTCCGCTCACGTGCACCGCCGCGCCGCTCTTCGATTCGCGCGGCGCGCTCGCCGCGATCCTCGACATTTCCGCGCTCTCATCGCCGCAGCCGCGCGACAGCCAGAATCTCGCGCTGCAGCTCGTGCGCATTTACGCGGGGCATATCGAGAACGCGAACTTTCTGCGGGCGCATCGGCAGGACTGGATTCTCAAGCTGCATACGTCGCCCGAATTCGTCGATGTCGATCCGGAATATCTGATCGCGCTCGATGAAACCGGGCGCATCGCCGGACACAATCGACGCGCGCACGAAATGCTCGCGGCGGAAGTCGGGCGGCCGATCGCGCCGGGCGAACCGGCGGCGTCGCTGATCGGCGTGCGCTTCGATGCGCTGTTCGAGGCGCGCGTCGAAGACCTCGGGCGCTTCGTCTATTCGCGGCCGAGCGAGTTGCGCGCGTTGCCGCTCGCGAAAAGCGGCGCGCTGCTCTATCTCAGCGTGATGCCGCCCGCGCCGTGCTTCACGCCGGCATCGACCGCGAACGCGAACACGAACGCCAGCCGCGCCATTCAGATTCCCGCGCCGCTCGCCGCGCTATCCGGCGGCGACGCCGCGCTCATGCGCCAGCTCGAACGCGCCGCGAAGCTCGTCGATTCGCCGATCAATCTGCTCGTCAACGGCGAAACCGGCAGCGGCAAGGAATACTTCGCGAAGGCGCTGCATCGCGCGAGCGCGCGTCGCGCGGGGCCGTTCGTCGCGGTGAATTGCGCGGCGATTCCGGAGACGCTGATCGAAAGCGAATTGTTCGGGCATCTGCCGAACAGCTTTTCGGGCGCGGGCGCGAAGGGAAAACGCGGGCTGATTCAGGAAGCCGACGGCGGCACGCTCTTTCTCGATGAAATCGGCGACATGCCGCGCGAACTGCAATCGCGCCTGCTGCGCGTGCTGGCCGAAGGCGAAGTACTCGCGATCGGCGCGTCGCGGCCCGTGTCGGTCGACGTGCGCGTGATCTCGGCGACGCATCATTCGCTCGACACGCTGATGCGCGAAGGGCGCTTTCGCGAAGACCTTTACTACCGGCTGAACGGCGCGCGCTTCACGCTGCCGCCATTGCGCGAGCGAACCGATCTGGACTGGCTGATCCGCACGCTGCTCGACGCCGATACCGATACCGCACGCGGCGGCGTCACGCTGTCGCCCGCGGCGCGCGAGCGGCTGCATCGGCATGCGTGGCCGGGCAATCTGCGTGAGCTGAGCAATGTCCTGCGATACGCGCGCGCGGTGTGCGCGCACGGTTTGATCGACATCGACGATTTGCCCGAAGGCTTCGGCGCATCCTCGCCCGCGCCGGTCACGCATCAATCCGCGGCCGCCGTCGATGACTTCGATCCGCATCGCCTGCCGCCCGAGGGCATGCTGCTGATGCAGTACCTGCGCGCGGCGAGCTGGAATCTGAGCGCGGTCGCGCGGCAGATCGGCGTGAGCAGGATGACGCTTTATCGGCGGATGGAGCGTTACGGAATCCGCTCGCCGAATCAGCGCGACGCGTCACGCTAGCCCGCCGATACGCCTGTCCACCTTCGCGATACACCTGCGCTGTGACACCTGTCACGCGAACGCGCGGCAATCGGCGCTTCTCCCAGGCTAGTCGCGCCGTGCGCGCATTGGCATACCCCTTGCCTTAATCCGCGCCACAACGATTCCAATGCATTCAGGAGACACAGGCATGCGTGAAAGCGCGAAGGCCGGGCCGGCGCTCGTCGGCATCATCGCGAATCCTGTATCGGCGCGCGACATTCGCCGCGTGATCGCGAACGCGAACAGTCTGCAGCTCGCGGACCGCGTGAATATCGTGCTGCGGATTCTTTCGTCGCTTGCGGCGTGCGGCGTGCCGCGCGTCACGATGATGCCCGACCGCGAAGGCCTGAAGGTCATGCTCCAGCGCCATCTCGCGCGACGGCAAGGCCCCGACGCCACGCTGCCCGCCGTCGATTTCCTCGACATGCCCGTGACCGCGCGCGTCGACGATACGTTCCGCGCCGCACGCACGATGCGCGACGCCGGCGCCGATGCGCTCATCGTGCTCGGCGGCGACGGCACGCATCGCGCGGTCGTGCGCGAATGCGGCGCGGTGCCGCTCGCGGGCCTTTCGACCGGCACGAACAACGCGTTTCCCGAGATGCGCGAGCCGACCATCTCCGGACTCGCGACAGGCTTGTACGCAACCGGCCGCATTCCGGCAGGCGAGGCGCTCGTCGCGAACAAGCGGCTCGACATCGATATCCGCGATGCCAACGGCGGCCTGCGTCACGACATCGCGCTCGTGGACGCCGTGATCTCGCACGAGCATTTCGTCGGCGCGCGCGCGCTCTGGAAGATCGACACGCTCGCCGCCGTGTATGTGTCGTATGCCGATCCGCAGGCCATCGGCATGTCGGCGATAGCGGGGCTGCTCGAACCGCTCGGACGCCACGAGCCGGGCGGTCTCGCCGTCGAACTCGCCGCGCCCGGCCACGGCGAATTCGATCTTCACGCGCCGATCGCGCCCGGCCTCACGGAACCCGTGCCGATCGCGAACTGGCAGCGCCTGACCGATGGCGTGCCGCATCGCGTGAAGCAGCGCGCGGGCATCGTCGCGCTCGACGGCGAACGCGAGCTTGCCTTCGGCACCGGCGACGAAGTGACCATCACCCTGCGCGAAAACGCGTTCCGAAGTATCGACGTCGCCGCGTGCATGCGTTACGCGGCGCGCGCCGGACTCATGCGTGAGCCATGCACCGTAGTTCAACCAGCCGAAAGGAGACAGAGATGACAGCGTCGCAACAGCATGCGGGCGGCTTGCCCTTGTCGAAGGACGAGTTGCTGGCGGTCTATCGCAAGATGCGCACGATCCGCGATTTCGAAGAACGCCTGCACGTCGATTTCGGACGCGGCGACATCCCCGGCTTCGTGCATCTGTACGCGGGCGAGGAGGCGGCGGGCGTCGGCATCATGCATCACCTGAACGACGGCGACCGCATTGCGAGCACGCATCGCGGCCACGGACACTGCATCGCGAAGGGCGTCGATCCGGTCGCGATGATGAAGGAGATCTACGGGAAGAAAGGCGGCTCGTGCAACGGCAAGGGCGGCTCGATGCACATCGCGGATCTGTCCAAGGGAATGATGGGCGCGAACGGCATTCTGGGCGCGGGCGCGCCGCTCATCTGCGGCGCGGCGCTCGCGGCGAAGTTTCGCGGCAAGGGCGAAGTGGGCATCACGTTCACGGGCGACGGCGCGTCCAACCAGGGCACGTTCCTCGAAAGCATGAACCTCGCGGCGGTGTGGAATCTGCCGGTGATCTTCGTGATCGAGAACAACGGCTACGCGGAATCGACGGCGCGGGATTACGGCACGGCGGTGGACAGCTATGTCGATCGCGCGGCGGGCTTCGGCATTCCCGGCGTGACCGTGGATGGCACCGACTTCTTCGCCGTCCACGAAGCCGCGGGCGAAGTGATCCGCCGCGCGCGCGAAGGCGGCGGCCCGGCGCTGCTCGAATGCAAGATGATCCGCTTCTACGGCCATTTCGAAGGCGATGCGCAGACGTATCGCGCGCCCGGCGAACTGGACGATATCCGCTCGAACAAGGATTGCCTCAAGAAGTTCGCGCAGGCCGTGACGAACGCCGACGTGATCGCCCCCGGCGAACTCGATGCGATCGACCGCGAAGTCGCCGCGCTGATCGATCGCGCGGTGCAGGAAGCGAAAGACGCGCCGCAGCCGACCGCCGCCGATCTGCTCACCGATGTCTACGTGAGCTACTAAAACGCCGACCACCAGGAGACAACCATCATGGCCCGCAAACTGAGCATGAAGATGGCGATCAACGAAGCCATCGATCAGGAAATGACCCGCGATCCGAGCGTGATCGTGCTGGGCGAGGATATCGTCGGCGGCGCAGGCGCGGACGGCGAGAAAGACGCGTGGGGCGGCGTGCTCGGCGTGACGAAGGGACTCTACGCGAAGCACGGCGACCGGCTGCTCGACACGCCGCTGTCCGAATCCGCGTACGTCGGCGCGGCGATCGGCGCGGCGGCGTGCGGCATGCGGCCGATCGCGGAGCTGATGTTCATCGACTTCATGGGCGTGTGCTTCGACCAGATCTTCAATCAGGCCGCCAAGTTCCGCTACATGTTCGGCGGCAAGGCGGAAACGCCCGTCGTGATCCGCGCGATGGTCGGCGCGGGCTTTCGCGCGGCGGCGCAGCACAGCCAGATGCTGACGCCGATCTTCACGCATATTCCCGGCCTCAAGGTCGTGTGCCCGTCGACGCCGTACGATACGAAGGGCCTCTTGATCCAGGCGATCCGCGACAACGATCCCGTGATCTTCTGCGAGCACAAGAACCTGTACGGCTTCGAAGGCGAAGTGCCGGAGAACTCGTATGCGATTCCGTTCGGCGAAGCGAACATCGTGCGCGACGGCCGTGACGTGTCGATCGTCACGTACGGGCTGATGGTGCATCGCGCGCTCGAAGCGGCGTCGATGCTCGCGAAGGAGGGCATCGAAGCGGAAGTCGTCGATCTGCGCACGCTGTCGCCGCTCGACATGGACACGGTGCTCGAAACGGTGGAGAACACGGGGCGGCTCGTCGTCGTGGATGAAGCGAATCCGCGCTGCAACATCGCCACCGACATTTCCGCGCAGGTCGCGCAACAGGCGTTCGGCGCGCTGAAGGCGGGCATCGAAATGGTCGCGCCGCCGCATACGCCGGTGCCGTTTTCGCCGACGCTCGAAGACCTGTACATTCCGGGCGCCGCGCAGATTGCCGACGCCGCCCGCAAGACCATGAAAGGAGGCAAGCACTGATGAGCGCAATCACTCCAATTGTGATGCCCAAATGGGGCTTGTCGATGAAGGAAGGCACGGTGAACGAGTGGCTCGTGGAAGAGGGCGCGCAGATCACCGTCGGCATGCCGATTCTCGATGTCGAAACCGACAAGATCGCCAACGCGGTCGAAGCGCCGGACGCGGGATTGCTCAGGCGCCGCGTGGCGTCGGCGGGCGATACGCTGCCCGTGAAGGCGCTGCTCGGCGTGCTCGCGCCGGCCGAAGTGAGCGACGCCGATATCGACGCCTACGTGTCGTCGTACGTGACGCCCGCCGATGAGGAAGGCGAGGGCGAGGAAGCGGCGTCGGCGTATCACTTCGTCGATGTCGACGGCATTCGCGTGCGCTACGCGTCGCGCGGCGGCGACGATGCGAGCCGGCCCGCAGTGCTGTTCATCCACGGATTCGGCGGCGATCTCGACAACTGGCTCTTCAATCTCGATGCGCTCGCCGATCAGAATCGCGTGTTCGCGCTCGATTTACCCGCGCACGGGCAATCGACGCCACGCCTGGCCGGCACGACGCTCCCCGAGCTGGCGCAGTTCGTCGCGCGTTTCATGGACGCGGTGAGCATCGATCGCGCGCATTTCGTCGGGCACTCGCTCGGCGGCGGGATCGCGGCGCAACTGGCCGTGGATGCGCCGGAGCGCGTGCAATCGCTCGCGCTGATTTCGCCGGCCGGTTTCGGCGATGAGATCAACAACGCGTACACGGATGGCTTCGTCAACGCGCAGTCGCGTCGCGAGTTGAAGCCGGTCGTCGAATTGCTGTTCGCGAATCCGGAACTCGTGAGCCGTCAGATGCTCGACGACCTGCTGAAGTACAAGCGGCTCGATGGCGTCAGCGAAGCGCTGACCGCGCTCGGCGGCGCGCTGTTCGCGGGCGGCAAGCAGGGCGCGCAGCCGGCGCGGGGTATAGCGTCAGGCGCGTCCGACAAGCCGGTGCTCGTGATCTGGGGCGCGCAGGATCGCATCATTCCGGCGGCTCATGCGCAAAGCGCACCGAAGAACGCGACCGTGCGCGTTTTCGACGACGCCGGCCACATGAGCCAGATGGAGAAGGCGAATGACGTCAACGCGCTGTTGAAGGAGCACGTCAAGCGCGCCGAAGGCTGACGCCGCCGCGCATTTGGCCGCCGCCGCCGTTCTTCGCTACCATGCGACATAGCGTCGATGGCGGCGCGGCCAAGCATCCATCTCATGCCCTTCGAACTGCTCGACTCCGCTTCGCTTCCCGGCGATCCGCTCGACGCCGAAGAAGCGCTTCTCGCGCGCGCCGGCGCCGGCCATGCCGTTGCGCATTTGTGGACCGCGCCGGTATCGCTCATCGTGCCGCGCAGCTATCAGCGATACGCGCCGCTCGCCGATGCCCGCGCGGCCTTCGCGCAACGCGGCTGCCCCGTCCGGCTGCGACTGTCGGGCGGCGGGCTGGTGCCGCAAGGCCCCGGCATCCTGAATCTGAGCCTTGCCTACCCTGTTCGCGCGACGATGGGCGCGCTCGCCGAGCCGGTCTATCTGCACCTGTGCGGCATCCTCGCCGATGCGCTCAACACGCTCGGCGTCCTCACGCACTATAAGGCCGTGGAAGGCTCGTTCTGCGACGGGCGCTTCAACCTCGCGTGGGGCCCCGGCGGCGATGCGCGCAAGATCGCGGGCACGGCGCAGTACTGGCGACGCGTGCCGCATCGACCGGACGAAGATGACGCGCCGCACTATGCCGTGCTCGCGCACGCGGTCCTGCTCGTGAACGCCGATCCTATCGAAATCAACGAGCGCGCCAATGCGTTCGAAGCGATGATCGGCAGCGGCCGGCGCTACGAGGAAATGAAAGTCGTGACCGTCGCGCAAGCGCTCGCGTACGAGTGCTTCGACATTCCCGCCGACCTGTTCGCGCGCGTGCGCAATGCGATCGCCGCGCGCGTGGCGGGCGCGGCTTTGCCCGAGGGAAGCTGAGTTTCAACCCGCATCGAGGTGGCCATGCCGCTCAGACGTGCATCGAACGGCTTCTTTTTTGCGTTATGGGTGGCCATCTGCGCCGCCGCGCCCGAGTTTCTCTGGCAAGGCCTGTTCTCCCTCTTCGGACATTTTTCGCTCACCGATGCCGCCGCCGCGCTGCTGATCGGCGCGATCCTCGCGTTTTTCGTCGATCCGGTGCTCGAGCGCGTGCGCGGCCTCGCATCGGATTCCGCGCATGAACGCGCAGCCAAATCGCCGGCGTTCGCCGCCTGCGAGGCGCTGAGCTTCGCGTTCGTCGCCGTGTGCGTGCACGAGGCGATCACCGTGTATGTCGCCGCGAGCCATTCGAACGAGCAGGCAAGCGAGAACCTCGCGACGGCCGTGGCACTCGCGCTGCAATGGGCGGCGCTGCCGTTCGTCATCACGATAGCGTGGCTCGCGGCGCGCGGCCCGGCGTGGATCGCGTGGCCGTCGGCGATATTCGCGGTCGTCGTCGGGCTGCTATGCGGCGTCGTGTTCGAGTGGGAAGCGCGCGTGCTCATCACGAGCTTCATCCCCGCGATGCTGATTCTGCTCGCGGGCTGCGTGATCGTGCGGCAACAGTGGGATGCATCGACGTTCGAACGCTGCGCCCGCGCGACCGGCGTGATCGCGCTGACGTGGCTCGTGCTCACAGGCTTGCTGCAAACGGCGCTGTGGCTCGCGCACGTCCAGGCGTTTCGCGTCTACGAGAGAGCGGAATTCTGGAGCGATCTGCGGTTTTACATCGGCTGGGTGATCGGGCTGCTTGTGGCACCGGGGCTTGTCGCCCCGGTGCATCCGCGTTCGCGTCCCGCCAACGATCCGCGCCACTAACTCTTTAAGACACGTGTGCCCGGTCAACTCGACGGCGGCGGCGGCTGAACGCCCGGCGGCGGCAATGGCGGCGTGGAGTAAGCGCCGTTCGGCGGAGCGGTGCGCATCGGGCCGTACACCGGCACTTTGTCGCCGGCGGCGTACATGCACTGGAGATACGCGTAATCGTAACGGCGCTGCACGCCGTATCCCGATGTCTGCGCCGCGCCGACGCCGAACGCGCTGCCCGTGAGCAGCCCCGCGCCCGCGCCGATGGCCGCGCCCGATCCGCCGCCGAACGCCGCGCCCGCCGCCGCGCCGATGGCGGTGCCGACCACCGCGCTGCCGACCGCGCTGTTCGCCGCCGCCTGATCCGCGCTGACGCCGCCGACTTGCTGGAAGGCGAACTGCCGGCACGATGCGTCGTCGGCGCGGAACTGATCGAACGTCTTGCTCGATCCGGGCAGCGCCATCACGCTGGGTCCGGTGGGCATCACCGTGCACGCGGTCAGGCCGGTAAGCGAAAGAAGAATAACGAGCCTTCGATAATTCATGAAAGTGACTTTGCCATGACTGCGTTTTTTAATTCGAGGGCGAAGGCGGCGGCTGCGCCGGTACTTCGCGCCATCCGCCGGGACATTCCTTCACATACGGGTAGTAGGTGCGCGAGCCGTCGCAGTAGTACCAGGAGCCGCTCGGCTGCGCGGGCGCGGCGGCGGGCTGGCCTTGCTCGACGTATGCGGTCGGCGCGGCGGGCACGGCCACGACGGGCGGCGGCGGATAGTAGTAATACGGCACGGGCGCGACCGGGTAATACAGCGGCCCGCCGATCCACACTCCGACATGGCCGTATGCATGCGCGGTGGCGGCCACGCCCGCCGACGCGAGCACCGACACCGCAACGAAAGCCTTGAGGCGATTCACGACGTTCTCCAGAAAAAATCCCGCGCCGTTGCTTCTTCGCAGGAAATTTTGGACTCCCGCTCGAACCCCGTCCGGCGCATTTTTCAACGCTATGCCAGTTGCGGAAGAATTTCAATCACATCGCGGCCGATGTTTTTTTCGGCGCGTTACCCGGTAATAATCGGCGGCCGGAGTGACGGCGCTATCGTCGGAAAACTGATCGGAGGAGGCTCGAATGACGGATGGAATCGCGACGAAGGACCGCGTGCGAATTGTCGATACGGTGGTCTTGTCGGACGACTGGTACGTGCTCAGAAAGGTAATCTTCGATTTCCGCCGACGCGACGGCGCGTGGCAGCGCCAGAGCCGCGAAGCCTACGACCGCGGCAACGGCGCGACCATTCTGCTGCACGATCCGCGCACCGGCAACGTGCTGCTCACGCGCCAGTTCCGCATGCCCGCGTTCGTCAACGGCCACGACGGCATGTTGATCGAAGCGGTCGGCGGTCTGCTCGACGACGCATCGCCGGAAGCGCGCATCCGCGCCGAAATCGAGGAGGAGGCGGGGTATCGCGTCGAACGCATCGAGAAGATTTTCGAGGCGTTCATGAGCCCCGGTTCCGTGACCGAAAAGCTCTACTTCTACCTCGGCGAGTACGAAAGCGCGATGTGTATCGGCGACGGCGGCGGCGTCGTCGATGAAGGCGAGGAAATCGAAGTGATCGAACTGCCGCTGCACGAGGCGATGTCGATGATCGCGCGCGGCGAAATCGTCGATGGCAAGACCATCATGCTCTTGCAGCACCTCGCGCTCAGGCAAGCAGCGACACGGCCTTGACCTGCGCCCACACGCGCATGCCGGCCGCGATCCCCAGCCGGTCGAGCGAATAGCGCGTGACGCGCGCGAGCAGCGGCGAGCCGTCGATGTCCAGCCGCACGACGGCTTGCGACGGATGCGTGTCCGCCGCGATCGCGACGACCGTCGCCGCGAGCACGTTCAGCACGCTGCTTTGCGTGTCGCCGCGCTCGCCGGTGATGAGGCTCACGTCGCGCGCCTTGACGGCGACGCGCATTGTCTGCCCGATGCCGGCCGGCGCGTGGACCACGGTCAGCGTCGCGCGGGCGCCGGGCAGCGCGAGCGTCAAGAGCTGGTAACGCGCGTCGTAGCCGGCGACGACGCCTTCCAGCACGACGGATGCGTCGTCGGCGAGCGCCATCGGCAGATCGAGCCGCGCGAGCGTTTCGGTGATCGGACCGCTCGCGATCGCGCGGCCGCCGTCGAGCAGCACGAGATGATCCGCGAGCCGCGCGACCTCCTCGGGCGCGTGGCTCACGTAGAGCATCGGAATGTCGAGCTGGTCGTGCAGGCGTTCCAGATACGGCAGGATTTCGAGCTTGCGCTTCTGATCGAGCGATGCGAGCGGCTCGTCGAGCAGCAACAGACGCGGACTCGTGAGCAGCGCCCGCGCGATGCCCACGCGCTGCTTCTCGCCGCCCGACAACCCGGCCGGCATCCGGTCGAGCAAATGCGCGATGCCGAGCAGTTCCGCCGCGTGCATCAGATCGACGCGGCGCATCGCGGCCGGCACGCGGTCGAGCCCGAAGCGCAGGTTTTTCATCACGCTTAAGTGCGGAAAGAGGCTCGCTTCCTGAAAGACGTAGCCGAGCGGGCGCTTGTGCGTCGGCAGGAAGATGCGGCGTTCGGTGTCGAGCCAGACTTCGCCGTTGACGACGAGCCGTCCTTTCTTCGGCCGCGCGAGTCCCGCGAGGCAGCGCAGCAGCGTCGTCTTGCCGGAACCGGAATGGCCGAAGATCGCGGTGATGCCGCGTCCCGGCAGCGTCAGGTCGAGATCGAGCGTGAAGCCGCCCTGTTCGACGACGAAGCGTGCTTCGATGGCTTTCGCGTTGTCGCGGTTCGTCGCGCCGTCGAGCGCCGCGCGGGATGAAATGAGTTCAGACATGGACGGCGGCGGGTCGGCGCGTCGAATACAACAAGAGAAGAACGGCGAACGAGAACAGCACCATGCCGCCCGCGAGCCAATGCGCCTGCGCGTATTCGAGCGCTTCGACGTGATCGTAGATCTGCACGGACACCACGCGCGTGCGCCCCGGAATATTGCCGCCGATCATCAGCACGACGCCGAATTCCCCCACGGTGTGCGCGAAGCCGAGAATCGCCGCCGTCACGATGCCCGGCCGCGCGAGCGGCAGCGCCACCGCGAAGAACGTGTCCCACGGACCGGCGCGCAAGGTCGCGGCGGCTTCGAGCGGGCGGCGGCCCATCGCTTCGAATGCGTTCTGCAATGGCTGCACGACGAAGGGCATCGAATACAGCACCGAACCGGCGACGAGTCCCGCGAACGTGAACGGCAACAAGCCGATGCCCGCCGCCTGCGTGAGCTTGCCGACGAAGCCGTTCGGCCCCGACAGCACGAGCAGATAGAAGCCGATGACCGTCGGCGGCAGCACGAGCGGCAACGCCACGACCGCGCCGACGACGCCTTTCCAGCGCGACGCGGTGCGCGCGAGCCACCACGCGATCGGCGTGCCGATGACGAGCAAGAGCGCCGTCGTCAGCGACGCGAGTTCGAGCGTCAGCGCGATAGCCTGGAGATCGGCGGAATCGATCGGCATGGTTGGATCAGAGCTGATAGCCGAAGGACTTGATGACGGCCGCGGCTTTCGGGCCTTTCAAATAATCGGTGAATTGCTTCGCGACCGGATTGTCCTTGCCCTTTTCGAGAATGACTGCGTCCTGCTTGATCGGCTCGTGCAGCGACGCCGGCACGATCCACGCCGAGCCGCTCGTGATCTTGCCGTTCTTGTAGATCTGCGACAGCGCGACGAAGCCGAGTTCCGCGTTGCCCGTCGCGATGAACTGCTGCGCCTGCGAGATGTTCTGTCCTTCGACGATCTTCGACGACACCGCTTGCGTCAGGCCGAGCTTCTCGAGCGCCTGCGTCGCGGCGAGACCGTACGGCGCGGCCTTCGGATTGGCGATAGCGAGATGCGTGAACGCGTTCTTCTTGAGCACGTCGCCGTTTGCATCGACGTAGCCGTCTTTCGCGGACCACAGCGCGAGCGCGCCCGTCGCGTAGGTGAAGCGGCTGCCCGGCACCGTCATGCCTTCGTTTTCGAGCTTGGCGGGCGTGGTGTCGTCGGCGGCGAGGAACACTTCGAAGGGCGCGCCGTTCTTGATCTGCGCGTAGAACTGGCCGGTCGCGCCGTAGGAAGCGACGACCTTGTTGCCCGTGTCCTTCTCGAAGTCGGCGGCGATGGCTTGCACCGGCGCAGTGAAATTCGCCGCGACCGCGACCTGCACTTCGCCTGCGAACGCCGACGCGCACGCCATGCCGAGCGCAACGGAAAGCATCGTGCGGATGAAACCTTTCTTCATTTGAAGCCCCTTTGTTATTGGATGGACGGCGCGGTAGCCGCGCGAGCACCGTAATATAGCTGAGTATATTGCGTTCGCGCGCGGCGGCTTCGTGACATGATGGATAGCAACGATCCGCGCGCATCGTGTGAGTCGCGCTCACGTGGCCGAGTTGACGATGCGGGCGGTTATCGTGGAGACTGGTCGCAACTGAACAGACGGCGCGTGCGAAACCTGAGCGACGCTCAAGCGATGCGCCAACGGAGACGAAAAGCATGAGCGACGCAATGAACCTGCAACGCCTGAAGCTCGCGGTCGATGGTCCTGTCGCGCGCGTGACGCTCGATCGCCCGGACGTGCGCAATGCGTTCGACGACGCGGCCATCGTCGAACTGACCGCCGCTTTCCGCGCGCTCAACGACGACGCCAGTGTGCGCGTGATCGTGCTCGCCGCGAACGGCCCCGCGTTTTGCGCGGGCGCGGACCTCAATTACATGAAGCGCATGGCGGGCTTCACGGAAGCCGAAAACCGCGCGGACGCGCTCGGCCTCGCGACCATGCTCAACACCATCTACACGAGCGCGAAGCCGGTGATCGCGCGCGTTCAGGGCGATGCCTACGCGGGCGGCATGGGCCTCGTCGCCGCGTGCGATATCGCGGTCGCCGCCGATACGGCGCAGTTCTGCCTCTCCGAAGCGAAACTCGGCCTGATGCCCGCGACGATCGCCCCTTACGTGATCCGCGCGATGGGCGCGCGCGCCGCGCATCGGTACTTCGTGAGCGCCGAGCGTTTCGATGCGGGCGAGGCATTGCGCATCGGCTTCGTGCATCAGGTCGTCGCGAGCGATGCGCTCGATCAAACTGTCGAAGGCATCGCGGCGAGCGTCGCGTCGAACAGTCCGAACGCGGTGCGCGAGTGCAAGCGGCTGGTGGTGGAACTCGCGGACCGCGCCATCGACGACGTGCTCGTCTCCGATACCGCCGACCGCATCGCGCGCATCCGCGCATCGGACGAAGGACGCGAGGGCGTGCGCAGTTTCCTCGAGAAGCGCAAGCCGTCGTGGCTCTCGTGAGTTTTCGGCAGCGAGCGGCGGCGTGATCACGCTGCATCACTGCGTCAGCGCGCGGTCGTTCCGGCCGCTTTGGGCGCTGGAGGAAATCGGCGTGCCGTACGCGCTGAAAATGCTGCCGTTTCCGCCGCGCATGATGGCGCGTGTTTATCTCGATGTGAATCCGCTTGGCACCGTTCCCGCCTTCGAGGACGATGCGCTTTTCATGACGGAATCGGCGGCGATCTGCCAGTATCTGGCGGCGCGCTATTCGGCGGGCGCGCTCGATGTCGCCCCGCACGAGGCCGATTTCGGGCGTTATCTCAATTTCCTGCATTTCGGCGAAGCGACGCTCACGTTTCCGCAGACGCTCGTCTTGCGCTACACGCATTTCGAGCCGCCGGAGCGCAGACAGCCGCAAGTCGCCGAAGATTACGCGAAGTGGTTTCACGCGCGGTTGCGCACGCTCGCGCCGCTGCTGGAGCGTCAGGATTTCTTGTGCGCGGGGCGTTTCACGGCGGCGGACATTTCCGTCGGCTATGCGCTGATGCTCGCGGAACATTTGGGCTTGAGCGAGCGATTCGCCGACTCCATCGCCCGATACTGGACGCGGCTGCGCGAACGCGAAGGCTTTCGACGCGCGATGCGCGCGCAGGACGACGCCGCGCGGGCGCAAGGCGTGTCGCCGGTTCCGGCGCCGGACACGCGCTGATTCCCTTTCCCTCCTTCAAGTCCCTCCTTCCGCGGGGCTGTCTGCGCGGCTGCGGGGCTCTACTCTGCACATGAGGCGCTGACGTTCGCGAGCGCCGATCCAGACGACGAGTTTCCTGCGAGGTGCCGGCGATGTACGTCTTTTCCTGGTTCTTATCGATGATCGTGGCGCTGGTCGCGGCCGGCACGATTGCTTTCGCGATGCCGCGCTCCGCCGCCGAAGAACTGGACGCCGTGACTGCGCCGCAATCGATGATCGGTGCGGAGATTCATCGCGTGGGCGCGATGCTGGCGTCGTGCGCGCCTGAAGGTCGTTGATGGCCGCTAACCGATGCGGGCGCGTTGTGCGGCGCGGGCGGTTAGTGCTTTGGGATCAACGCGTTAGGCGGTTGGCTAGACGGATATCCACAGGGTCTTCCACTTTTTCTGTGGAAAAGAAGGGGGCTGGCGGCGTTCATGGGGCCGATCTTTCCTCCGATGAGGTCGTCGACTGAACGACCCGCACGCCACGCGCACGGGACGCGAAACACGTTTCGGATCAACGCGTTGGGGCGGTGTTGCTCAGGATATCCACATGCTTGCCCACTGAAATTGTGGACAACCAAGGGATCGGACGCGAGACCGAGGCCGTCGCGAACTCACAAACCACGAGGCCAAAAAAAAGCCCGCTCATTGAGCGGGCTTGAATCCACATCGGTTGAGACATGGAGGAGACAAGAGCTAGTATAAACCCTTAGTCCGCCAAGTCAAGCGTTTACCCGAAAAAATTCGATGTCGCCCGGCAACACGCGCCGGAAGCCCGTCACTGCTTCCCGAGCCCGTGATAGTAAGCCGCCAGATTCGCGATATCCGCATCCGACAAGCCCTTCGCCACCACCGACATCAACTCGTTCTGGCGCGCGCCCGACCGGAAATCGTTGAGCGACTTCGCGAGATACTCCTCCGTCTGCCCCGCGAGATTCGGCGCTTCCGGCAGCTTCGACATCCCGTCCAGCCCGTGGCACGCCTGACACTGCGCCGCCTTCGCGCGCCCCGCCTTGGCATCGCCGGCAGCGAGCGACGCGTGCGAAAGCGTCAGCAGCACGCAAGCGAGCGCGCCCGCGACCGCCGCGCGCCTCACTTCGCCCCCGAATACGAAATGCGGTAGATCGCGCCCGCGTAGTCGTCCGAAACGAGCAGCGAGCCGTCCTGCAGCACCTGCACATCGACCGGACGGCCCATGTACTCGCCGCTGTCCGTCAGCCAGCCTTCCGCGAAGATCTCGGTTTCGCCGGCCGTGCCGTCTTCCTTGATCTGCGTGTACATGACGCGCGCGCCGATCGGCTTCGTGCGGTTCCACGAGCCGTGCTCCGCCACGAAGATGCCGCCCTGATACTTCTGCGGGAACATCTTGCCCGTGTAGAACGACATGCCGAGGTCCGCCGCGTGCGCCGCGTATTCGACCTGCGGGAACACCACGCCCGCCGGCGGATTCTGGTCCTTGTAGTCCGCCGTGCGCACCTTGCCGCCGCCGTACCACGGAAAGCCGAAGTTCTCGCCGGCCTTCGTCGCGTGATCCAGTTCGCCGGGCGGCGTGTCGTCGCCCATGCCGTCGACCTGGTTGTCCGTGAACCACAGCGTCTTGTCCTTCGGATTAAAGTCGAGACCGACGGAATTGCGCACGCCATGCGCATAGACTTCGCGGTTCTTGCCGTCCTGATCCATGCGGATGATGCCCGCGAGCCCGTTGCGGTCGAGTTCCGCGAGCTTGTCCTTCGGCGGCACGTTCCACGGCTGCCCGAGCGCGATGTACAGCTTCTTGTCCGGTCCGACGCGGCACGCACGCGCGCCGTGGTTGAAGCTCTCGAACTGCGTCGGTATCAGCTTGCCTTGCGGCACGACGACGGCCGCCGCCACGTCCGGTCCGCCCTCGCCGAAGAACTGCGCGGCGGGAAAGCCCAGCACGCGATTCTGTTCCGCGACGTAGAGCACGCCGTCGGGCGAGAAGCACACGCCGTTCGGCACCTTGAACGACACCGACGACGCGAACTGCACGACATCGCTCGCCACGCGCTGCTTCGTCCGATCCGTCACCTGCCACACGCGATTCTTCCGCGTGCCGACGAACACGACGCCCGTCGACGGCTCGATCGCCATGTGCCGCGCCTCGGGCACGACCGCGTACAGCTCGATCTTGAAGCCGGGCGGCAGCTTGATCTGCTTGAGGTTGTCGCGCAGCGCGTCGGCGGTCTTGCCGGTCTGGGGAATGGTCTCGGCCGGCTGCGTGTTGCCCGTCTGCCGGAAATTCGAAAGCGCGTTGACGTTGTCCTGAGCCGCGCGGGCGGCGGGCAGGCAGGCGAGCATCGCGCCGACGGCCAACGGCAAAAGCTTGAAAGTTGCGTTCATTCGTTGTCTCCAGTTATTGACACTTGGGAAAGCTCTTTTTCGAACAACACGACTACTTTCGCCGAAGCTGCGGCGGTCGAGCCGACGCGTGCCTTTCATGCCGCTGCCTGCGGTGAGAAGAATCTTAGGATACGAATCGCGCGATGTAAGCGCTGTGCGAATCATTTTCGTCAACGCCCGGCGACGGATGCGGCCGTTATTTCCGACCGTCGAAGAGAACGGCGTGTGCGCGGTCCGGAATCAGCCGCGCGCCACGTCGCCGCTCGTCCTCATTTCGTCCTCATTTCGCGCTCATTCGGCGTGGCTACGATGCCTTCCAACCCATCACACGCCGAGGAGAAAATCATGAACAAGTCGATCATCGCGGTCTGCACGCTGGCGGCCGCCTGCACCGTGGGCATGAGCGGTTGCGCGACCATGGGCGATTCCGCCGATGTCTACAGCAACCTCCAGACGCAGCGCGAGCAGACGGTGCGCATGGCGACCGTCGAGAGCGTGCGCGGCGTGACGATCGATGCCGGCAACGGCCAGCCGAACGCATTCGGCGCAATCGGCGGCGGGTTGCTCGGCGCGGTGGCGGGCAGCGCGTTCGGGCACGGACATGGCTCGCTCTTGACGGGCGTGATCGGCGGGCTGGCGGGCGCCGTCGCGGGCGATGAAGTGCAAGGGCGGCTCGAGCGCCATCATGGAGTGGAGATCACGGTGCGGCTCGCCAACGGCGATCTGCGCGCGATTACCCAGGCCGACGATGGACAGATGTTCTACGCCGGCGAGCGCGTTCGCCTGCTGTCGAGCGGCGGCGTGACGCGCGTGACGCTTTGACGGCGCGTCCGCGTTCCGATGGACAACGAATCGCTGACCAAGGAGGCCATTTGCCCAACGCTTCGGCTCAAGCGCTCGCGCCGCGGCCCGTCATCGTTTTCGGCGCTTTCGACCGGCACAACTTCGGCGACATCCTGTTCGCGCACGTCATCGCGCGATTGCTGCGCGAGCATCGGCCGGATGCGCAGCCGGTCATCGCCGGTCTCGCGGCGCGCGATCTGCGCGACTGCGGCGGTCACGACGTCGCGGCTCTGGCCCCGCTCGCGGCGCGTTGGCGCGATGCGCCCGTCAGCGTCATCCACGCGGGCGGCGAAGTGCTGACCTGCGACGCCTGGGAAGCTGCCGTGATGTTCACGCGGCCCGAGGACGCGCAAGCGTGCATCGCGCGTCACGGCGCACGGGCCGACGACCGCCGCGCATGGGCGCGCGCGACGCTTCATACCGGCGCGCTTGCACCGTACATCGCCGGGCGCGAGACGTTCGCGCGAGCGTCGTCGATATGCTGCAACGCCATCGGCGGCGTGATGCTCGATTCGCGCGACGCCGCCTTTCGCGCCGAAGTCCTGACGAAACTCCGCTCTGCCGACTTCATCGGCGTGCGCGACATGCACACGCAAAACGCGCTGCAAGCGGCGGGCATCGCGGCGCGGCTGATGCCCGATCCGGTGTCGATCGTCGCGGAGCTATTCGATGAGCGCATTCGCGCCCGCGCGCGCCACGACGCCGTGGCGAACGTGCGGCACGCGTTTGCACGCGGCTACGTCGCGGTGCAATTCAGCGCGGATTTCGGCGACGACGCCACGCTCGCGCGCCTTGCGCATCAACTGGATTCGCTCGCGGCGAAGAGCGGCTTCGGCATCGCGTTGTTCCGCGCGGGCGCGGCGACGTGGCACGACGACATCGCCGTGTACGAGCGCCTCGCGGCGCGCATGCGTCATCGCGATGTGACGGTCTTCCGTTCGCTCGACGTGTGGGACATCTGCGCGCTCATCGCGCACAGCGCGGGATTCGCGGGCAGCAGCCTGCACGGACGCATCGTCGCGATGGCGTATGCGTTGCCGCGCGTGAACATCGTTCATTCGGACGATACGGCGCGCATCGGCAAACAGGCCGCGTATGCGCAGACGTGGGAGATCGAAGATATGCCGCGCACGGTGCGGATCGACGACCTCGCAGCCGCGATGCACGATGCACTCGACGCGAACCTCGATGCGCTCGTGCATCGCGCGCGCGAACTGGCGGGGATGTATCGGAAGGCGGTGGCGCCGCTCGTGGCCAAGGCGCTCGAACGATGAACGCTCAGCCGTCCGACAGCATCGTGCCCCGGCATTGCTTCGCCTGGCATCGGCAGGCGTAAAGCCGTTTGAGCGCCGCCGTGCGCCGCCCTTCGACCGTCAACTGATAGTCGATGAACAACTCCTGCCCTTTGCCGATTGCGCGGATGGCGCGGATGAACACGCGCTCGCCGTCCTGCTCCGCTTCGCAATTCGGCGCGCAACTGTGATTGAGCCAGCGCGCCGAGTTGCCGCCGCGCGCGCCGTCGATCACGCGGCCATCGTCCAGTCCGAAGAAAAAAGTGTGGCCGTCTTCCGCGCTGGATTTTTCGTACGCGCGCTGCGCTTCCTTCCACGACAGACGCTGCCCCTTGTATTCGAAGAGCATGGCGCCCGCGGGCAGATCGGCGAGGGCGAACACGCCCCGGCCATGAACGGGCGAATTGCGGACAATGGTTCGACGCATGGTGTGGCGGGTCGCAATATTGAGGGATTGTCGTTTGAGCGCGGGCGCGGGCATCGTTATGATGGCGCCGTCATTCACCGCCTTCACGCCCATGCACGCCGTATTCGTCCGAAGGAGCGCCAGCCGCAAGACACGCGAGCCGCGCAAGCCACCGAGAGGCACACTCGCGCGCTATCGTAACCGCATCGTGGAAGTATTGGGAGAGGCGCGCGGCGAGCGTGTGATGATTCGTTCCATTCACGATGACGGCATCGAGCGGCGCACCGCGGTCAAGTGGGCGAGCCTGCTTCCGCTAGACACCGCACTCTTCTGACGCGTCCTCATTCTTCGCTCATTCTCGCGCTGCAAAATGGTTTCATCGACGAACCGGACAGCAGCTCTCAAGGAGAACGAGATGAAGACCATTCGACACATCGCGCTGGCGCTCGCACTGAGCGCGGGATTCATGACGGCGGCAGAAGCGCATCCGTTCATCGGCGTGGGCATCGTGGGCGGGCCGCTCTTTCCGGTCGCGTCGAGCGGACAAAGCGCGCCTCCGGTGCCGGTGTATCCGCAAGCAACCGATTCAGGTCCCGCGCCGCTGCCGCTCGATGCGCCGCCGCCCGTCTATGTGCAGCCGGCCGTGGGCAACATCGCAGCGGTGATGCATGGCGTCGAAGGCGGCGCGATGACCCCGGCCAGCGCGATGTGAAAGCGGCTCACATACACGCCAAAACGATTCGTTTGCCCGATCGATGCGCGCCGGATTAGCCTGCTCTTTTGAAAGGAGCCGACGATGATCCAGCCCATCACTCCCGAAGCCATCGCGGACGCCGTGCGCGATGGCTACATGAATCGCGTGATTACGAGCGTCAACGATCACGACATCCACATCAGCGTGATGCACGCGCCTTACAAATGGCACTTTCATCCGGATTCGGACGAAACGTTCATCGTCGTCGAGGGCACGCTCGTGATCGATCTCGATGACCGCGCCGTGCAACTGCACGCGGGCCAAATGCTGACCGTGCCGGCGGGCACGCGGCATCGCACGCGGCCGCTCGGCGCGCGTTCGGTCAATCTCACCGTCGAACGCAAAGACGCGGCCACCGTGCTGTGCGACTGATCGGCTGCGTTTTGAAGTAAATGCTGCACGGCATATAGACGCGCGTCTTTCACGAAGACTACTATCGCGACAAAGTCAGCTTTCGCATGATTCAGGAGCTTTCAGTTCCCTGTCGGTAGTCTTCAAAGGAGACGCGTCATGAGAAGGGCTGGCTTGCTGCACACATTGACCGTCGCGGCGATTGCAACGACCTCGTTGCTATCCGCGTGCGGTCACGACCACAACGATTCCGGCATCACGCCGGCCAACGCAGCGGACGCTCCGCTCTCGTCCGATCCCGCGTGTCAGAGCCTCGTGCCGGCGTCGCAAGGCGGACCGCTTCCTCAAGGCGACACCGCCGTGCTGCGCTGGCTCGGCACCGCGAACTACGAGCTCGCGTATCACAACGTGGTCGTCATCATGGACACGTATTACGACCGGCCCGCGCGCACGGCGTCGGTCGGCTTCACCGTATCGCAGGTGCAGAAGGCGAATGTGATCCTGATCGGACATGCGCACTCGGATCACATCAGCGATGTCGCCGCCGTCGCCGCGCAGACGAAAGCGCAAGTCATCGGCTCCGCGATCACGACGAAAGAAGCGCAAGTGCTCGGCGTGCCCGCCGCGCAGACGACCACCGTCACGGGCAACAACACGGAGAATTTCACGTATGGCGATATCACCATCAGCCCGACGCACATCATTCACAGCACGATCGAAGCGGGACTGACGACGCAACTCGCCGCGCTCTACGCGCTCGATGCCCCGCCGCTCACCGCCGCCGAACAGCAGCAACACGATGCGGTGGCGGCGCGCGGATCGAACGATCCGAACATCATCACGCAGGGCACGATGGGCTTCACGTTCACGTTTCCGAACGGCTTCAAGATCGTATGGTTCGACAGCGTGAGCAATCCGAGTCCCGAGGAATTGCAGCTTGCGACGAGTGTCGCGCCGGGCGTGGACGTCGGCATCTTTCCGTGGACGCCGCATCCCATCGCGGAAACGCAGTTGGGTTATACGTTCCAGCATCTGCAGCTCTTCAAGCCGAAGCTCTTCCTGCCCGATCATCACGATGCGATCTGGGGCGCGTGGCTCGACAACGGACTCTCGCCGCTCTTCACGAAGATCCGCGACGAACTGCCGGGCACGAAGTACGCGGAGCCGTTGTACCGCTCGCCCATTTGCGTGCGCACGTCGGGCAATAACCGCGACGAGTTCTACATGGGCGGAAGCGGCACGTAATGCGACGACGCGCGGCGGCTTCCTGGAGCCGTCGCGCCTACATTCAATCGCGAGTCACGCCGATGCCGGCCAGCAATGCTATAACTGACGAAGACTGGCTAAAGGCGGCGTGTCATCGTTCGCCGGCGATGCGGGATCGCCGCTTGCTCACGCCGTCGCTCCCCAACAGAAACGCGCGTCTCTTCCGGCGCCGGCTTAGACCATGACCACCCAGCTCAGTGACGAATGCAGATCGCGGCTCTTTCGCGTGACATTGGCGACGCCAGTGGAAGGCATTGCATTCGTCATGGCCGATAGCCGTGAGGCGGCATCGCGCATCGGCAAGACGGTGATCGCGGTATTGAACAGCGTGGCCATCTACGACGTCGCGCTAAAAGACGTGCATTCGTTCAGCGAACTCGTGAGCATGGGCGCATGCGACGACGAAGACATGCGCGTGTTCGAAATCGCTCATGCCGATGCGAAAGCACCCGCCTTTGCCGATGCGCCGTATTTCCTGACCAACGATCCCTCGCTGCTCGGCAAATGGGCCGAGCTTCGCGCCGACATCGCGGCAAGCGAAGCACACGCCATCATACGGCGAGCGAAATAGGGCGATCCGAACGGAGTGGGGCGAGCCGAGCGTCGATGCGAGCGCTCGCGCTTGGATCAGGCGGCGACGCGCCTGTTTTGTCGTTCTTGCGCGTCGGCGGCGGCCGAGGCGGTGTTGAGCGCGGCATCGAGAAGAGCGAGCTTGCGCTGCAGCGATGCCACGCGATGGCTTTGCGAAGGCACGAGTTCGTAATCGCTATCGAGTTGCGCGACGCGCATGTCCCAGTATTTGGTCGGCAAACGTCCCGGTGCGACGCTGCCTTCGACGAAGCAGGCCAGGATCGATTCCAGATGTTTCAGCTCCCCTTCCGCGAGTTGCGCCGGTCGGCGCTGTCGTGAATCGGGGGCGGTGGTCGCGTCAATGCTTCTCATCGTGATTCTTCCGGCTGGATTCAAGAAGCGAAGATAACAGCAAGCCTCATACCATTCGACCCTTTCCGCCCGTAAAAGATGTATCGGTTTGAAACGACCGTGCCAGGACACCCGCCACGCGGAGCTGTGCAGTTGTTCGTTCGTTGCGCAGTTGCTCTGCTTTTTTCCTCCGTCGCATCGGTCGGTGCGGTGCTTAACATTGCAACGCGCAAACTTTGCATGCCGCTTTGTTGTTTCTTCCATTGCGATCGCTGGGTCTGCTGCTTGCTTGATGACCGCACCTTCATCGACACCACGAATGTCTCGAACAAATGCGAATCGTTTTAACGCGGACGCGAAGTCATCACGTCACGTCATCGTTTGAATGAAGCATGGGAAAGACCAAGGCGCGGCGACATTAAAACGACATACATGAACGACAACACACGCAGTGCCATTGCGCGCGCCCGCAGACCGCTGGATCGCGAACTCGAAAACGCGCTACGCAAAGTCTTCGGTTTTCCGCATCTACGTCCCGGACAGGATCAGGTCATACGCAGCGTTATCGACGGCAACGACACACTCGCCGTCATGCCCACAGGCGCAGGCAAATCGCTTTGCTATCAGTTGCCCGCGTTGCAACTGGATGGCATGACGATCGTCGTATCGCCGCTCATTTCGCTGATGCGCGATCAGGCCGTGAAACTCATCGAAGCCGGTGTCGCGACGACGGTCATCAACAGCACGCTCTCCGCCACCGAAGAACGCGAAGCGATGGAAGCGGTCACGTCCGGCGCGATACGCATTCTCTTCGTCACGCCGGAGCGCCTTGTCAACGCCGAATTCACCGCGACGCTCACAGGCAAGGACATGCCGTCGGTGCCGCTGGTTGTCATCGACGAGGCGCATTGCATCTCGCAGTGGGGCCACGATTTTCGTCCCGCGTATGTCGAGCTTATTCACGCGGTGAAGACGCTTGGCCGGCCGCCCGTGCTCGCGCTCACCGCGACGGCCACGCCTTCCGTCATCGACGATATCGTGCGCGAATTGCAGATGCGTCGCGCGAAGGTAATTCATACGGGCGTGTATCGCGACAACCTGCACTTCGCGGTCGAGCAGTTGACGAACCCTGAGGACAAGCGCGCGCGTGCCGTCGAACTGGCGCGCACGCTGGAAGGCAGCGGCATCATCTATTGCGCGACGGTTGCCGAATGCGAGTCGCTGCACGCCGCGCTCGTCGAAGCGGGCGTCGCGGCGGAGCGCTATCACGGCAAGCTCTCGGCGAACGCGCGAAGCGAAGCACAGGACGCGTTCATGGCCGACGACGTGCGCGTGATGGTCGCGACGAACGCATTCGGCATGGGCATCGACAAGCCGAACATCCGCTTCGTGCTGCACGCGCAAGTGCCGGGCAGCCTCGACGCGTACTACCAGGAAGCAGGACGCGCGGGCCGCGACGGCGAAGCCGCGCAATGCATTCTGCTTTTCGAACTGAAGGACAAGCAGGTCCAGCAATTCTTTCTCGGCGGGCGCTATCCCAGCGCGGAAACGATACGCCGCGTCGCCGAGAGCGTGCGCGACCTTGCACGCGAGAACGCGAGCCAGACCGTCGAGAAGCCGATCGAACGCTTGCGTGAAGCGTTGCCTCAAGTGGGCGTGAACAAGCTGCGCGTCGCGGCGACGCTGTTGAACGACATGGGCGTGACACGGCGCACGCGTCGTGGCGGGCTGAAGCTCATCGACGATGGAAAGGCCATCCTGCAACTCGACGATGCCGCGCAAGGTTACGCCGCCCGCGCCGAGCGCGACCGTGCGGTGCTCGAACGCATGATCGGCTATGCGCAAAGCGCGCGTTGCCGCTGGCGCATGCTGCTCGACTACTTCGCATCCGATGCGGGCAATGCGCACACGCAGGAAGCCGAAGTCGAATATGAAGCGCCCGACGATGAACTGAAAGGCGGCGCGTGCGGCTCATGCGACAACTGCCTGCATCCGCCGGAAGTGATGGAAAGCCCGCGCGAGGTGCGCGAACACGCGCTGTCGCACGAGCATGCGGGCGAGGGCGCGAACATCAAGCGCAAGACGCACGCGTTCAATGAGGGCGATCGCGTGCGCGTGCGTCGTTATGGCGAAGGCACGGTTGAGATGGTGAGCGGAGATCGCGTGGCAGTGCGTTTTCCGGACGACGAGTTGCGCACTTTCATCGCGCGCTATGTGAAGCGCGCGGCGTGATGCGTTGAAGAGAAAAGGGCGGGGCGGGCTTACTTGTTGGTCGGCTCGCCCGGATCTTCGACGCCCTTTTCTATGTTGTCCTTTTGATCGCCATAGTCCTTGCGGTTCGCGCCATTGGTGATTTCGACATCGCCCTTGAGCTTGCGGTCTTCGTTGCCGGTGACGGTGCCGACGGCCGTATCGACCCAGCCCTTCACCTGTTCCTTGATGCCTTCTGTCGTGTCCTTGTTCATGGTGCGCTCCTGTGAGGAAGGTGTGAGATCGCCTTGAAAACACGCAACCGAACACGCAACCGCTATGCCCGCCGAAAGCGGGCGCGCGCGTTGCTGCCGACGGTTTGATCCACGCAATCAAAGGAGCCGGACAATGAAAGCAGTCGTATTTCACGGCGTAGGCAACATTTCGCTCGACAACGTAGCCGACCCGTCGATCCAGCACGATCACGATGCGGTCGTGCGCCTCACATCGAGCGCGATATGCGGGACGGATCTGCACATGGTGCGCGGCACGCTGTCGGGCATGGTGCCCGGCACCATACTCGGCCACGAAGGCGTGGGCGTGATCGAGGAAATCGGCAAGGGCGTGCGCAATCTCAAACGAGGCGATCGCGTGCTGATTCCATCGACCATCTCGTGCGGATGCTGCTCGTATTGCCGCACCGGTTACACCGCGCAATGCGACCTCGCCAATCCGAACGGACCGTCCGCGGGCACCGCGTTCTTCGGCGGACCGAAATCGACCGGGCCGATCAACGGCCTGCAAGCGGAATACGCGCGCACGCCGCTCGCCAACGCGAGTCTCATCAAGCTGCCCGACAATGTCGATGACGATCGCGCGATCCTCATCTCCGACATCTTTCCCACGGGCTACTTCGGCGCGCAACTCGCGGAAGTGCGCCCCGGCGATACCGTCGCCGTGTTCGGCGCGGGTCCCGTGGGACAGTTCGCGATTGCAAGCGCGTGGATGCTCGGCGCGGGGCGCGTGATCGCCGTGGATCGCCTGAACGACCGGCTCGACATGGCGCGCGCGCAAGGCGCGGAAACCGTCAATTTCGATCAGGAAGACCCCGTCAAGGCGATACTCGAACTCACGCACGGCATCGGCGTGGACCGCGCGATCGATGCCGTCGGCGTCGATGCAGTGCATCCCGAAGGCGGGCCGGCTGCATCGGAAGAACAGACGAAGCAGGCGGAAGAGGAGAGCCGCACCGTCACGCCGGAGCGCAATGTCGATGGCGGCAACTGGATTCCGGGCAATGCGCCCACGCAAGCATTGGACTGGGCCGTGAACGCGCTCGCGAAGGCGGGCACGCTCGGCGTGATCGGCGTCTATCCGCCCAACGACCGGTTCTTTCCGCTCGGCATCGCGATGAACAAGAACCTCACGATCAAGATGGGCAACTGCAATCATCGCGCGATCACGCCCGCGCTCGTTGAACGCGTGAGCAACGGATCGTTCGATCCGCTTCGCGTGCTCACTGTGCGCGAACCGATGATGAACGTGATCGACGCATACAAGGCGTTCGATCTGCGTCAGCCGGGCTGGATCAAGGTCAAGCTCGATCCGGCGGCGTGACATAAAAGGCATCGAAGACGATGCGGGGCGGTCTCCTCTCGCGAGACCGCCCCATGTCTTCAGGCTGCTACTCGGAGTCGAGACATCAGACGGAGCGTAGATTAGCAAGCCTCGGAAGCGCCATTAAGACCATGAGCCGCAAGGCACTTCTCCAGAATCCGGTTGAATCGCGTCGTCGTTCTGCAACACGAAAAACGCCCTGATGTATGTATCGATGACGCTAAACGTCTGACCTTAAAGCACTATAAAACTTCGGACTACTGCCATTCCAGTTTCAGCAATACATTCTTTCCGACGAAACTCGCTGAAACGGGGCGACGCGATTGAAGCAGTCACATAAAGTGTGTCCAGTTTCCCGAGGCAGAGAGATGCATCGCCTCGAGAAGCCTTTGCTCTACAAAGGACACATAGCAACCATGAAAAAAACTCTCCTCGTCGCAGGCGTGCTCGGCGCCTTCGCTGCATCGGCACAAGCGCAAAGCAGCGTCACCCTGTACGGCATGCTGGATGCGGGCCTCGTGTACACCAACAACTCGGCCGGCCATAGCAACTGGCAACAAGGCAGCGGTTCCGTTTCGGATACGTACTTCGGCCTGCGCGGCAGCGAAGATCTGGGCGGCGGTTTGCACGCGCTCTTCAGGTTGGAGAGCGGCTTCGACCTGAACAACGGCGGCTTCAACGGCAACGGCATGTTCAACCGTCAGGCATACGTCGGCCTGAAGAGCGATCAGTTCGGTACGGTGACGCTCGGCCGTCAATATGATTCGATGGTCGATTTCCTCGCGCCGCTCTCCGATGCAGGCGCGGGCTACGGCAACAACCTGAGCGCGCACCCGCTCGACAACGACAACCTCGACAACTCGATCTCGGTCAAGAACTCGGTCAAGTATCGCAGCGCGAACTACGCGGGCTTCACGTTCGGCGGTTTGTACGGCTTCAGCAACCAGGCTGGCCAGTTCGCGAACAACCGCGCATGGAGCGCGGGCGCATCGTACAACAACGGCCCGTTCAACTTCGCCGCAGCTTACCTGCAGACGAACACGTCGCGTAACGGCAACGCGGGCGGCGCGGTATCGGCGGGCGAAGGCAACAAGACCAACCTGACCGCCGATCTTCAGCGCACGTTCGGCGCGGGCCTGAACTACACGTACGGCCCGGCGACGGTCGGCTTCGTGTGGACGAACACGCACTACGACAACCTGATCGCGGCATCGCAAGGCGGCGCGACGTTCACGATTCCGACCGGCACGAATCTGCATCTGAACAACTTCGAACTGAATGGCCGCTATGCACTGACGCCGGCATTGAGCCTCGATGCTGCCTACACGTACACCGACGGCAAGCTGAGCGGTTCGAACGGTTCGGGCGATCCGAAGTGGCACACCGTGTCGCTGCAAGCGGACTACTCGCTGTCGCGCCGCACGGACGTGTACGTCGAAGGCGTGTACCAGCACGCGGCCGGTCAGTTGGGCGATGCAGGCGCGAACGTCGCGATGATCAACACGCTGTCGCCTTCGACCACGCAGAATCAGGTCGCAGCGACGGTGGGTCTGCGTCACCGCTTCTAAGCGTCACGCATAAGCACCACGCTTCTCAAGAAGCAAAACGGCCGCGATCTTCAGGATCGCGGCCGTTTGTCTTTGCGGCATCGAGCGATTACTTCTTGTCCTGATGCGAGCGCTTCACGAGCTGTTCGATGTCGTGTCCCGTGCCGCCCGTGCCCGCCGCGAGCCTCGCGAGCGCGGAAGCCGCCGTATCGCGCCGCACGCCGCTTTCCGGACGGAACTGCTTCGGCAGCGCCATGAAGAACGTCGCGCCCTGATCCAGCACGCCTTCGGCCCACACCTTGCCGCCGTGCCGTTCGATGATCCGCCGCACGTTCGCAAGCCCGATGCCCGTGCCCTGAAACTGCTCGTTCACGTGCAGGCGCTGGAACACGCCGAAGAGCTTGTCGACGTATCGCATGTCGAAGCCCACGCCGTTGTCGCGCACGAAGTAGATCTCGTGCCCGGCGAGTTCGCCGGTCCCTTCATACGCGCCGACTTCGATCGCCGGCTTCTCGCGCGGCGCGCTGAACTTCACCGCATTGGCGATGACATTCGCGAACGCCACGTGCAGGAACACGTGATCGCCTTCGATGGACGGCAGCGCATCGACGGACCAATGCACCCGCGATGAGCTTTGCTCTTCGATATCGTTCTGAATGACGGTATGTACGAGCGCATGCACGTCCACTTTGTGCGGACGCAGCGCCGCACGCCCGAGTTGCGCGAAGGAGAGCAGGTCGTCGACGAGCCGGCCGCCGAATCGCGCGGATGTCACCACGCGATCGAGATAGCCGCGCCCGCGATCGGAGAGCTTGTCGCCGTCGATCTGACGCAACAGGTCCGCGAAGCTCACGACATGTCGCAACGGCGCGCGCAGATCGTGCGACACGGTGTACGAAAAGCCTTCGAGTTCGTGATTCGCGCGGCCCAGTTCGGTCGCGAGCTGCGCGATTTCCTCGGCACGGCGCAACACGATGCCGAGCACCGCCGCGCGAAACTCCAGCGCGATCTCGCGTTCGGCGGCGCGCCACGGCAACGAGCGGTTGCGCACGACATCGGTCCATGTGTCGAAGCTCACGCGCGGCGAAAGCGACGTGGCGAGTCCCGTGAGCTTCGCGCGCGGATCGCCCGCCCATTCGATCGTCTGCACGACCTCGCGCCGGAACCACACCACATAGTTGCGATAGATCTTCGAGATCGACACCGCGAGAAAGCCCGCGATATCCGCCGCGTCCTTCAGCACCGGACATTCTTCCGAAGCGCGGTCCGACATCACCACGTCTTCGCTCTGATTGTCGAGCCAGTCGACGAGCGCGCTCACCTGTTGCTCGCTCGGCGTCACGCCGATCAGCGACGTGCGCCCTTCGAAGATCACAGCCGCGCCCGACGAACGCGTGAAGCCGAGCAGGTCGGGCGCGTCGTTGACGAGGGCTTCGACGAAGCTGTCGGTATTGGCCATCGACGAAAGCAGCTTCGACAGCATGCGCCGCAATTCGAGGCGGTATTGCGCTTCGGCCTGCGTCTCGCGCGCTTCGATCTGCAACGAGACGATCTGCGCGACGTGCTCGCATGCGGTGCGCACTTCGAACGGCGGCAGACGCGGCGTCGCGTGATGACACGAGATCAGGCCCCACAGCTTGTCGTCGACGAGAATGGACATCGACATGGACGCGAGCGTGCCCATGTTGCGCATGTATTGCAGATGCACGGGCGACACGCTGCGCAACGACGCATACGTGAGATCGGTGGGCCGGCCGGTCTGCGGATGCAGCGGCGGCACGAGCGGCGCGGCCTCGTAATTCGCGTTGGAAATGAGGCGAATCGGGTTGCGCCGATACAGCTCGCGCGCCTGCGCCGGAATATCCGAGGCCGGAAAGTATTGATTCAGGTAAGACGGATAGCCCGGCTCGATGGCTTCGGCGAGCACGTGGCCGTGACCTTCTTCATCGAACCGGTAGACGAGCGTGCGCCCGAAGCCCGCAATGCGCTGAATCTCGGTCGCCGCGAACTGGCAGATCTGCTCGACCGTGCGCATGGACTGCACTTCGGTGACGAAGGTGCGCACGAGCGGATACATCGTGGAGAAGACGTCGGCCGTGTCCTGCGCGGGCTCGACTTCGACGAAGAGCAGCCCTTCATGCCGATGCACGACGATGGCAAGCGGCCCCTGATGCGCCCAGCCTTCGATGTTCACGTTGCCGACATGAATGGCGGCGCCGTCGCGCGTGAGTTCGCGAAGGCGCGTGCGCGTGCGTTCGCTCGTGTGCTCGCCGAGCAGAATCGAGAGCGGCTGCCCGATGCACGCGTGCGGCGCCATGCGCGCGACCGGTTCGATGTTGCCGCTGATCTGCAGGATGACGCCTTCGGCGTCCACGCTGATGAGCACGCCGTGCGGCTGGATACCGCCGGGAATATGAATGGGCTCGCGGGCGCATTCTGCGTAAGCGGATGCGTCGGTGGCGCCCGGTTCGTTGATGTGTGCGGTGGTGGTGTTGTCCATCATCGTCTGGAAGAAGCCGCGCCATCGCGATTGGATGCGCGCGAAACGTGGCAGTGTGCACGATTTCGCCGTGCCGCGTGCGTGGAAGTCGCAACGAAGATGGTGCTCGCGCTTTTATCCGCGATCAACGCGGAAATAAAGCTTCGCGTCGAACTTTTGTCGCAGCGAATGCCTGTCTAGCTGTGCTCGCACGTGCGTGCATTTCCGGCGCGGCTCTCGCCTGCAAGCCTCAGGCGCAATGCGTTCGCCGTTCGAAGGCGCGGAACACGCGTTGCTTGAAGCGCATTGCGGTTGTGCCGGCGTGCGTGATGACGCCGGCCGATCCATTCGCATGCATCGCGCGCGACGCGACCATCCATCCCGAGCAGGAGGCAAGCAATGAAGGCGCTGATTTGGCAGGGCAAGAAGGACATTCGATACGAGACCGTGCCCGACCCCGTGATCGAGCATCCGCGCGATGCGATCATCAAGGTATCGACGTGTGCAATCTGCGGTTCGGACCTGCATCTCTTCGATGGCTTCATGCCCGGCATGGAATCCGGCGACATCATGGGCCACGAGTTCATGGGCGAAGTGGTCGAAGTGGGCAGCGAGAACAGCGCGCTCAAGAAGGGCGACCGCATCGTCGTGCCGTTCACCATCACGTGCGGTGAGTGCGAGCAGTGCCGCCGCGGCAACTTTTCCGTGTGCGAGCGCAGCAACCGCAACAAGGATGTCGCCGACAAGCTCTTCGGCCATACCACGGCGGGACTCTTCGGCTATACGCACCTGACGGGCGGCTATCCCGGCGGACAGGCCGAGTACGTGCGCATTCCGTTCGCGGACAAGACGCACATCAAGATTCCCGACGGCCTCACCGACGAGCAAGTGCTCTTTCTCGGCGACATCTTCCCGACCGGCTGGCAGGCCGCGGTGCAATGCGACATCGAACCGACGGACACGGTCGCGATCTGGGGCGCGGGTCCGGTCGGCCAGATGGCGATCCGCAGCGCCGTGCTGCTCGGCGCGAAGCAGGTGATCGCGATCGACTGGGTGCCGGAGCGTCTGGAGATGGCGCGCGCGGGCGGAGCCACGGTCATCAACTTCAAGGAAGAGAGCGTGGTGGAGCGTCTGCGCGATCTCACGCAGGGCAAGGGTCCGGAGAAATGCATCGATGCAGTCGGGATGGAATCGCACGCGACGCGCTCCATCGACGCCATGTACGACCGCGCGAAGCAGGCCGTGATGCTGGAAACGGACCGTCCGCACGTGCTGCGCGAGATGATCTACGTGTGCCGTCCGGCGGGCACGCTTTCGGTGCCGGGCGTGTATGGCGGACTCATCGACAAGATTCCGTTCGGGGCGTCGATGAACAAGGGGCTCACGTGGCGCATGGGGCAGACGCATGTGAATCGCTGGAGCGGCGATCTGTTGAACCGCATTCAGGAAGGCCAGATCGATCCTTCGTTCGTGATCACGCATACCGTGCCGCTGTCCGAGGGCGCAGGCATGTACGAGACCTTCCGCGACAAGAAAGATGGGTGTATCAAGGTCGTATTGAAGCCTTGAGTTGATCGACGCGCGCCGCGTTCATTTCGCAACGCCGGCGCGCCCATCCGTCCCTCCTCACGGAACAGGAACCCAGCAATGGCCCATATGTGCGATATATGCGGCGCGCGGCCGGCCACCGTGCGGCTCGCGGTGCTGCGCGAAGGCCGCCGGCACGTGCTCGATGTCTGCGACTTTCACTATGCGCAACTGACGCGGCATCAGCGCGCGCTCTCGCCGTTCGAGGCGCTGTTCATGGGCGGCATGCCCGAGCAGCCCGTCGCGCCGGAGCAGGCGAGCGCGGAACGCGCGACGGGCGCGGAAGGCGTCGGACTCGAACGCTATCTGAGCGACGGCGCGAAGGAAATGCTCATGCGCGCAGCCGAACGCGCCGCGCAATTCGGCCGCCCCGAAGTGGATACGGAACATCTGCTTTACGAACTCGCCGATAACCCCGTCATCGGGACGATGCTGCAGGGCATGGGCATCGATCCGGCGGAATTGCGCAACGTCATCGATACGACCGCGCAGCGCCGCGAAGGCGGCACGCCGCCCGCCGACGGCATGATCCGCGTGTCGCCGCGCCTCAAAAGCGCGCTCGATCGCGCGTTCATCGCGTCGCGGCAACTGCGGCATAGCTATGTCGCGCCGGAGCACTTGCTGATCGGCCTCGCGGAAGTGCCCGAGAGCTTCGCGGGGCATCTGCTGCGCAAGATGAGCGTCGATACCGCGACGCTGCGCCGCGAGACCGCGCAGACCGTGGGCGCGGGCGGTCCGCCGCGCGGCGATGGACCGCCTTCGCGCACGCCGCATCTCGACAAGTTCGCGCGCGATCTGACCGCGCTCGCCCGCGAAGGCCATCTCGATCCGGTGATCGGCCGCGCGACCGAAATCGAGACGATGGTCGAAGTGCTCGCGCGCCGTCGCAAGAACAATCCGGTGCTGATCGGCGAGCCGGGCGTCGGCAAGACGGCGGTTGTGGAAGGGCTCGCGCAACGCATGATTACCGGCGACGTGCCCGAATCGCTGCGCGACAAGCGGCTCATCGAGCTGAACGTGAATTCGCTCGTCGCGGGCGCGAAGTATCGCGGCGAGTTCGAAGAGCGCATCAAGCAGATCGTCGATGAAATCGCCGCGAACCGCGAAACGCTGCTGCTTTTCGTGGACGAAGTGCATACGATCGTCGGCGCGGGGCAGGGCGGCGGCGAAGGCGGCCTCGATATCGCGAACGTCTTCAAGCCCGCGATGGCGCGCGGCGAGTTGAACCTGATCGGAGCGACGACGCTCGCCGAATACCAGAAGCACATCGAAAAGGACGCGGCGCTCGAGCGGCGCTTTCAGCCGGTGCTGGTCGCGGAGCCGAGCGTCGCGCAGACCATCAACATCCTGCGCGGCCTGCGCGACAGGCTCGAAGCGCATCACAAGGTGACGATTCAGGACGACGCCATCGTCGGCGCGGCGGAACTGTCGGATCGCTATATCACCGGTCGATTCCTGCCGGACAAGGCGATCGATCTCGTCGATCAGGCGGCGGCGCGCGTCAATCTCTCGGCCACATCGCGGCCCGCCGCGATTCTCGAACTCGAATCCGAACTCGCGCAATTGCGGCGCGAGCAGGACTATGCGGCATCGCGCAAGCAGTTCGATCGCGCGCATGCGCTCGATGCGGAAATCGCCGCGAAGGAAAAGCAGCTCACAGAAGGCACCGATGAATGGAAGAAGCGCATCGGCACGAACACGTCGAACGTGACGGTCACGCAGATCGCGGAAATCGTCGCGACGCTGACGGGCATTCCCGTCACGCAACTGACCGAGCAGGAGCGCGAGCGTCTGCTGAACATGGAGGCGCGTCTGCACGAACGCGTGATCGGCCAGGACGAAGCCGTCACCGCCGTCAGCGACGCCGTGCGCCGCGCGCGCACCGGCCTGCAAGGGCGCAACCGGCCGATCGCGGTGTTCCTGTTTCTCGGACCCACGGGCGTCGGCAAGACCGAGCTTGCGAAGGCGCTCGCGGGCGTCGTGTTCGGCGATGAAGACGCGATGTTGCGCGTCGACATGAGCGAGTACATGGAGCGTCACGCGGTCGCGCGGCTGATCGGTTCGCCGCCGGGTTACGTCGGCTATGAGGAAGGCGGGCAGTTGACCGAGCGCGTGCGCCGCCGCCCGTACAGCGTGATTCTGCTCGACGAGATAGAGAAGGCGCATCCCGACGTTTATAACGTGCTGCTGCAAGTGTTCGACGATGGCCGCCTCACCGACGGCAAAGGGCGCGTCGTCGATTTCAGCAATACGCTGATCATCGCGACGAGCAATCTCGGCTCGGACGTGATCGCCGGACAAAAGCGCGCGACGCTCGGTTTCACGAGCACGGACACGGACGCGGATGCATCGCTGCAAAGCGGCGTGATGAACGTGCTGCGGCAGCATTTCAGGCCGGAGTTCCTGAACCGGATCGACGACATCATTCTGTTCAAATCGCTCGGGCGCGACGAGATCGGGCATATCGTGCGGCTGCAGCTCGAACAGGTGAAACGCATGGCGCATAGCCAGGACATCGCGCTCGACTTCGATGAATCCGTGATCGGTCATCTGGCCGAGGCAGGGTATCGGCCGGAATTCGGCGCGCGCGAGTTGCGCAGGCAGATTCGTCAGTTGATCGAGAACGCACTGGCGAAGGAATTGCTCAAGGGCGATATCGCGGAAGGCGCGCGCGTGGTGTGCCGCTACGACGCCGAGTCGCGGCGGATCGTGTTCGATGCGCAACGCGCGAGCGCGGGCGATCTGGGAACGCCTCCGACGCCCTGATTCGCTTTCAATCCCGATGCAGGACGGCGGCGCGTTTCCCGCGCGGATGCGCCGCCTATCGCGAAGGCCGCCGCCGCTCCGTCAATTCGATCACGCAGGCGCGGTGAATGCGCTGCACCAGCACGCTGTCGTAATCGAGTTCGTCGCCTTCGATGATCTGCTCGATCACGCGCCGGCCCGCGTCGGTATCGAGCATCGACGAGAAGCGCGATGCCAGCGCCTGCGCCTTCACCGACAGCTTCGCGGTCTCGATCCAGTCGGCGGCGCGCTGATGCCGCTCCAGCCAGCGATGCGCCGCGCGCACCTGAAACGACGGATCGGGCCACGCGCCTTCGAGGTAGTACGCGCCGAGAAAGCCGCACGTCAGCCAGCAGAGGAGATGCACCCGATCGTCGGGGCCGAGCGGATAGCGGACTTGACTCATGATGGCGGCAGCTTCGGACATCCACGCGCGACGCTTTAAAAATAGCACGCGGGGCGCCGGCGCGTGGCGCGCATCAGTCCTCTTCGAACAAATTCCGGTACTTGTGCGGCTGCGAGCGCAAATACTGCTTCGGCGCGCGCACGTGCGCACCGAGTTCGGCCGCCGCGTGCCACGGCCAGCGCGGATCGTAGAGCGCGGTGCGGGCGAGCGCGATCATGTCGGCGTCGCCGGTTCCGATAATTCCTTCCGCCTGCTCGATGCCCGTGATCAGCCCGACCGCGACCACCGGCATCTTGACGGCCGATTTCACCGCGCGCGCGAGCGGCACCTGATAGCTCGGCCCGACGGGAATTTTCTGCGCGGGATCGAGGCCGCCGCTCGATACGTGGATCGCATCGCAGCCGCGCGCCGCAAGCGCCCGCGCGAAGGCAATGGTCTGCTCGATGTCCCATCCGCCATCGACCCAATCCGTGCCGGACACGCGAATCGTCACGGGACGATCTTCGGGGAACGCGGCGCGCACGGCATCGAAAATTTCGAGCGGAAAGCGCATGCGGTTTTCGAGCGAGCCGCCGTATTCGTCGTCGCGCCGGTTCGAAAGCGGTGACAGAAATTGATGCAGCAAATAACCATGCGCCGCGTGAACCTGGATCAGGTCGATGCCGAGCCGCGCGGCGCGGGCAGCGGACGCGGCGAACGCATCGCGGATACGCTGCAATCCCGTGCGATCCAGCTCGACGGGCGGCGTTTCGTTCGCGGCGAACGCCACCGCCGATGGCGCTTCGGTTTGCCAGCCGTGCGGGTCATCGGACGGAACCTGGGCGCCGCCTTCCCACGGCACTTCCGTCGACGCCTTGCGTCCCGCGTGGCTCAACTGGATAGCGATCGGCATGTCGGACCAGCGGCGAATGCCCTTGAGCGTGCGTTCGATGGCGGCTTCGGTTTCGTCGTTCCATAAGCCGACATCCGCCCACGTGATGCGGCCTTCGGGCAGCACGGCCGTCGCCTCGATGGTCAGCAGCGCCGCGCCCGACAGCGCCAGTTGCCCGAGATGAATCAGATGCCAGTCGTTCATGCAGCCGTCTTCGGCCGAGTACTGGCACATCGGCGCAATGACGATGCGGTTCGCGAGTTCGAGGCCGCGCAGCCGCGCGGGGGTGAAGAGTGCGGGTGTCGGTGCCATGCGATGCTCCTGTTCGTTTCCAATCGCCGATGAGGCGGCGTCATCGCGCGAGGGCAGCAATCTGTATTCCGCTGCGTAATCAGTGCATTACACCGCCGCAATATGCACGAAGGCCGTTCCGGCATGCACCGGAACGGCCTTCCTATTTACGCCGATTGACGGAATCGCGTCAGAACGCGTGCCGCATCGCCACGCGCGCGACGAACTGCTTCGAGTTCGACGAGACGCCCTGCGCACCGGGGATAAACGCCTGATCGAGCACCGAGTGCGTCGACGGGCCGCCGACCTTCTGATACACGCCCTGCACGTAGACGTCCGTGCGCTTCGAGAGCAGGTAGTCGGCCATGAGGCCTGCGGACTGGATATGCGGTTCGACCTTGCCCGCGGTGGAATCGTACGTTTCGCGCGTGTAGACGTACCGCGCGCCGATGAAGAACGCCGGTCCGAACTGATACTTCCCGTTCACTTCGAAGTTCTGGTAACGCAGGTTCCGCAGCGTGTTGCCATCCGCTGCGAGCGATCCGCCGATATAGCCGTTCGTCACCGGATCGCGATAGCTCGCGTTCGTGTACGCGAAGCCCGCCGTGGCCGCGCCGAACGTGTAGTCGATGCCCGCGCCGAAGACCTGCATGCGCGACGCGATGAAGCTCGCGTCGTTGGTCGCGATGGCGCCGTTGTCAGTGCCGCCGGGGTTGTTCGCGTGCAGATACGCCACGCCGGCCGCGAGGCCGCCGTTTTCGTACGATGCGCCGACGCTGTATTGCCGGTTGTTCGCGAAGCCCGAAGCATTGCTGAAGCTATACGTGCCGCCGAACCGGAAGCCGCCGAGCGACGGGCTCGCGTACTTGACCGTGTTGTTCACGCGGAACGAGTTGTCCGTGTTGTCGTTGTCGAACGGATGCGCGAACAGGTAGCCCGCGAAGTTGCCGTTGGCGGTCGTCGGCGCGAGATAGTCGACGACGGAATCGTACTGGCGGCCGAGCGTCACCGCGCCGAGACGCGCGTTCTGCACGCCGACGTACGCTTGTCGCCCGAACATGCGGCCGCCCTGGCCTGCCGCGCCGTTGCTCACGTTCACGCCGCTTTCCAGTTGAAACACGGCCTGAGTGCCGCCGCCCAGATCTTCGACGCCGCGCATGCCCCAGCGGCTGCCCGACGCATAGCCGCTCGTCATTTCGTAGACCGCTTTCGATGCGACGTTGCTCGTGTAATCGAAGCCTTCGTCGAGCACGCCGTACAGCGTGACGCTGCTTTGCGCGAAGACGGTGGAGGACACGCAGCCCAGTGCCGCGAGCATGATGGTTCTGATTCTCATGACTGTCTCAAAGTCTTAGGTATTTAGGACATCTTCTAATGAAGCGTCGCCGGGGCCGCGCGATGGCGGGCGACGGATTGTCCTGCAACCGGTGCCGTTCGCCAAGGATTTGGCCGCAGATCAAGCGTGAGTTTTTCGAATGTTTGGCCAGCGAATTCTTCGCTTGTCG
>NZ_JALQEA010000059.1:0-15746 GCF_023630965.1 Caballeronia sp. ATUFL_M2_KS44
GCCCACGCAACACGCGGCCGATCACGCCACCGTTCTCGCGCGAATCGGCTAGAGACAGTTCCCGCGCCCTCTCGGCGCAGCCCACCCCCCCCCCCCCCCCCCCCCCCCCCCCCCCCCCCCCCCCCCCCCCCCCCCCCCCCCCCCGGCACGATATCGTAGTGACGCGCCTTGATTTGCGCGTCGAGATACGGCGTGTGCTGGAAGGCGTTGATGTCGAGATCGTGTTGGGCGAGCGCTTCGTTCGGCTGGGGGTAGTCCGAGAAAGTCGTGAGCTTCACGGTGATGCCGTGTTTCGCGGCGTTCGCCGTGACGGTGCGCCAGATGTGCTCGTCCTCGCCGGACATGATGCCGACGCGCACGGTCTGACTCGCCGCGAACGAAAGTGGCGCGCTCGCGATACCGCAGGCGAGTGCAAGAGAGAATAGGGCGGTTTTGAAGGAACAGGGCGACATAGCCGCCCGCATGCTTGCTCCCTCTCGACTGCTCGCCCCCTTATCTTCCGCACTGCTCGGTGTGCATCAGGAAGAGCGGCGAAACGATTACTTCCGACAATTTTTCCAATGTTGCGCAGAAAATCTCGCAGTGACGGAGATCGCGTAACAGCAACCCTAAGATTGATTCGTTCAACGATTGCGCGCCCGAAGTCCTGGAAACCATGGCCTTGCCCGAATAGCTGCTGTGCTAGCTGCTTTGGCTCCGGTATTTCGTCGGGGAAGTAGATTCGGTCGAGGTCCAACATACGCGGACGTATAATCCAACGTGTTCGGATTGCCGTCATCCACGTAAGGCGACGTCCGACGGCGGATATGGGGTCGGGTGTGGCCGACCACGTCGGGCGGAGGTCGGCGGCATAACCGGTCATTCGACATAGCCCGCTGGATCGCCGACAATTAGGCAAGACAGGCTCCCCTCCGCCCGATGGCAAGCATCGATATTGGCGGCGGCCAACCTCCAATTCTCTAGCGCACCACCGTCTCAACACCTCGCTCATGGTTATGGACGACACATCCCGGCTGAACCTTCTTGGCAACGCCATTGACCTTCGCGTTCTTGACAGCGCTGATGCGCCTCGCCTGGTCGCCGCTGCGGCAGACGGCGAGCTCTGGAACTTGAAGGTGACTGTCGTGCCCGGTCCGTCGACCATCGACCAATATGTGGCTACCGCATTGCGGGGGCATCAAGAAGGTCATGTCGTCCCGTTTGTCGTTGTGGCCCGCGACAGCGGCGCCATCGTTGGAAGCACTCGCTTCTGGAAGATCGACCGAGCTAATAGGAAGCTCGAGATCGGCCACACGTGGCTTAGCCGCTCCGTTCAAAGGACAGCAGCGAACACTGAGGCCAAGTACCTCCTTCTGCGGTATGCCTTCGAAGTGATGCAGTGCGTCCGCGTTCAATTCACAACCGATGAGCTCAACGAAAAATCAAGAACGGCGATCTTGCGTATCGGTGCGAAACAGGAAGGCATCGTTCGGCACGAACGGATAATGCCTGACGGCCGCAAGCGCAACTCGGTGCGATTCAGCATCATTGATACGGAATGGCCCGATGTGAAGGCAGCATTGGAGGATAAGCTCGCTCGCCCACCGAAACCTGCGGCCGAAATCGCTTAGCGACTCGGACCGGTACGCGTGCTGCGAGAAACTGCTGCAGTTCCTTCAGGCGAATATGTTTTCGTGACCGCCCACTAAACAGCCACTAGACAGTGACTGTTGAGTTGATAACCAACCTTGCTACGGAGCGGACGATGGACGACAACACTAACATTCGCGCGGTGCGCCCCGATGAGGTTGCTGCTTACATCGATCCCTTAGCGGACGTGCTCATCGACTGCGTAGAGGGAGGCGCTTCCGTTAGCTTCATGCTTGCGATCTCCAGAGAAACCGCCGTGCAGTTCTGGGCGGACGTTGCGCGCAGCGTAATGCGCGACGAACGGACCGTGCTGGTTGCCGAAGACGCGAAGGGCCGCGTCCTCGGAACAGTGCAACTTATCATCGCGCAGCCGGAAAATCAGCCTCACCGTGCAGACGTAGCAAAAATGTTGGTGCGGCGGGACGCCAGACGCCGCGGAATTGCTGCACGGTTGATGCAGGCCGTCGATGAGTCAGCGCGCAGCGCTGGTAAATCCGTTCTCGTCCTGGATACCGTGACGGGCGGTGATGCCGAGCGGCTGTACCACCGTGCAGGATGGGAGCGCGTAGGCAGCGTCCCGAACTACGCCCTGATGCCTGACGGCACCTCGTGCGGAACCACGTTCTTCCACAAGCAACTGCGCTAGCGGGCAAGTAAAGAGGACGGACAGCCGAAGCCGCCGTCGGAAAGACCAAATGACATCGAGGGCATCGTCGCTGCCCTCATACCGTACACTCCGTTTTTAAGAATCCCGGCCTGCCATGCTCGCGCTAAAGCTAACGTTGGTTCCGCTTTTCTTGCTTGTCGTCTCAATGTCCGGCAGGTGGTGGGGACCCTCGATCGCAGGATGGCTGGCTGGACTACCCGTCGTAGCCGGACCAATCTTGTATCTCTTGACGCTATCGCACGGGGCCGCGTTTGGAGCGCGCGCGGCGACCTTGTCGCTGGCGGCGATCCTAGCTTCCGAAGCGTTCAATTTCGCTTATGCGTGGACCTGCCGTTCGCGCCCGTGGCCAATTGCGTTACTTGCCGGCCTCGTCGTTTGGTTCCTGTGTGCGTGCGGTCTTTCTCTTCTGCCGACTTCGCCTCTCTGGGCATCGATCGCTGCTGTCCTAGCTGTCTCGATTGGGCAGTCGTTTCTGCCCAAAACTTCAAGCATTGTTCTTGGAGCGCCGCTTTCTCGGTTCGACCTGCTAGGCAGGATGATGGCCGGCGTCACGCTCACGTTTGGTGTTACATCGTTGTCGGCTTGGACTGGTCCAACCTGGAGCGGGCTGCTCGCGGTCTTCCCGCTGCTCGGGATAATCCTTTCCGTGTCGTCGCATCGCGCGCACGGTCCTGCTTTCGTGATCTCATTATTGAGGGGCATGGTGTTAGGCCGTTTTTCGTTCGCCGCATTTTGTTTGCTGCTGAGTTTCACGCTCCCATACCAACTTCCCACCTTTGCTTTCTTCGAAGCAGCATTGCTGGCAATGGTCGTCCAGTGGTGCACGAAGCGTATTGCGACGCACCGACGCACGGCAGTCGCCGCTCTCGCTGAATAGTTCGTCGTGTGTCGCGCCGTTTTTCCATGGAACCAGCTGAGCAAGACCGGCGAAGTGCAAAGGGTTAGCAGCATGCTGACGGCGACTGTTCAGCATGGCAATTATCTAGGCTACGTATGATCGACTCATCTGCGGTTGCAACTGTCTTTACCGTCTATGCCGTAGGTGTTGTTATACCTGGGCCAAACTTCGTCGCCGTCGTCCATAGGGCGGTTTCGGGCAAAAGGTCAGATGCGCTCGCGCTCGTCGCGGGGATCGTCGCGGTCAATCTGTTCTGGGCCACTTGCGCCATTCTCGGTATCGGAGTCGTCTTCGAGGCTTTCCCGTGGCTGGCCGTAGGCGTCAAGCTCGCTGGCGCTGCTTATCTCGTTTGGTTTGGGCTGCGCCTCATCGCAAAAGCGCAGGCAAGCGCCATCACAGAAGCGCGGCGTCCGGACGCTCCGCTGTTTCGCGCAGCATTCCTTCAAGGCGTTGCGACGAATATTGCAAATCCGAAATCCATCGGTTTCTATGCTGCGGTGTTTTCCTCAGCCGCACCGGCACACGTATCCACGGCGACTTTCTTTGCCATGCTCGCGACAGTGGGCGCAATTGGGACGTGCTGGTATGGCATAGTCGGGCTGGTGTTATCGCAAGCCGCAATCGCGACGGCGTATCGTCGCGCGAAAGCCTGGATCGACCGCGGCTGCGGTGGCCTCATCGTGGTTTTGGGAATTCGGCAAGCACTTCGCTGACAGATCGCCTGTCAGACTCCGTTCAAATGGCCGTTTCTGGCGTGATCGACTGTCTCTTACGGGTCGGTTTCTGCCGACCGCGTCGGACAGCAGTCGGCCCAAGAAGGGACGTTCGCCTGATGGATCCGACCGCCCGCAGTCCAGCATGTAACCGCCACTAAGCAATTAGGGAAGGGGTCGCCCAACCGGGCCACCGTTTGAGTCTTGTTCCGGAACACCGTGCGCTGCCACGTTGGGTGCTTAATTGCCGCCTGTCCCAAGGTCGCTTCGCTCGTTTCAACGCTGTTGGGTTGCGGTGGTACGTGGACAGAAAATGTAGCGACGGTGAGGCGTCGCGTTCGCCTCTTGTCTGTCGCATGAGCCTGTCGCTCCGCCATGCAACTTGTTGCCCGCAAACGCGGATGGCAGTAACAACTGCGCCCGTTCAGAAATGCCGGTACGCACGGCGCTTCCCTGCAAAAAGCACTAGTACTTCTATGAACCACTTTACGCGCTCAGCCATAGCGGGCGCATTTGCCCGTCGTCGCCTTTCGATCGAATTAGTCTGAGCAACGACCGACGACCGTCGAAGCTGCTTTTGCAGCACGCTTTAGATTATCGGACGACTGCTCGCCCCTAGAAGCTTTTTGGAACGAAGGGAACCGCATGCTCGGAGCGATGCGGCTGATGGGGTCGACGTAGCGGCGGAAATCGAACGCTGTCTAGCTTGGGCGCAAGAGAGAAATCGGCAGAAACGTCGCGACGCGATGGACGGGAAATAACACTAGAAGCGCTCGGAAGGCATAGCGCATGCTGGGCGTGAGGGCACCGGGACGGCGTTTGCGCTGTTCTTTGAGATAGACCTTAACCAGAGCGCCCCATGAATCATCCGAAGACAGATGGCAAGCCGATCGACGTCCGTAAAGGTCAAGTCACTGAGAAGATGGAGCGGAATGCCTTCCGCCAGCGCTTCATGGCGCGCTTCTACGATCCTGCGTTTCGAAAAGAAGACGATTCGCTGGCACGCATTGAGGCGATCGCATGGGACGCATATGAGAACAGCCGGAAGTCGCCCATCACCCAAAAAGCAGGCGCCGGCTTCAAGGACCCTGATTACGAATTGTCGGTGGAGTGGCGCGAAGCGCGCGACCGGATTGAGGCGGCAAGCGCTCGTCAGCGTGATTGCACTTCAGCCACGCGCGTACTGGTCGTAATCGGCTCTTCGCGAAACGATTTTACGTGTCCCGGCGAGATGTCGAAGACGTTCCGGCTCGCAAAGCGCGCTGAAGCGATACTGCAGGCCGAGTCGATGGAAGTTGATCTACTCGATTTGTCGCGGCTCAATTCGGAACACGATCTGCATATTCATCCGTGCAAAGGCTGCGCGTCGACGGCCATGCCGTTGTGTCATTGGCCGTGCAGTTGCTACCCCAATCATTCTCTCGGTCTGGTCAACGACTGGATGAATGAGATTTACGAACGTTTCGCGGCCTGTCATGGCGTGCTGATCGTGACGCCCGTGTACTGGTACCAGGTAAGCAGCCCGATCAAACTCATGATGGACCGCCTCGTATGTGCGGACGGCGGCAATCCCGATCCGACCTCGACGCACGGCAAGACGCCAGCCGAAGCCAAGCAAATCGAATTGGATGGCTGGGACTATCCCAAGCATTTGGCGGGAAGGGCGTATGGTTTGATCGTCCACGGTGATGTCGCCGGGATCGAAGGTTCGAGACGCGCGCTGACGGACTGGCTCGACTGGATGGGTTTCGTTGAAGCCGGCGCGAAATCTCGGTTGGATCGGTTCATCGGCTATTACGAACCTTATGCCACGAGTCATCAGACGCTGGACCTGGACGAAAGCGTGCAACAGGAAACGGACAACGTCGCCCGGGCGGTGGCGGAAAAAATCCGGCAGGTTCGCAGCGGCCAGGTGCAGGCGGATGCGCGTCTCGAATCGCCGCGCGCCAAGTGAGCGCGTCATCATTTTCCCATTCATAGTCGAGGAACATGTTCGATGAACAGTCGAGTGCAGCAGATTTTCAAGCCCGAGTTCCGATTCGGCATGGGCGGCGTGCCGCTGGGTAGCGAGTTTGAGATTGTCACCGACACGCAAGCTCAGAGGACCATGGAAGCAGCGTGGAACGCGGGCATACGTTACTACGACGTGTCGCCGTGGTACGGACTCGGTGAGGCCGAGCGGCGTTTCGGCCGTTTCCTGCACAATCAGCGGCGCGATAGCTATGTATTGTCGACGAAGGTCGGCAAGTTGCTCAGGGCGGCGCCCGTCAACGAGAGCAAAAAATTTTTCCCTTTTGGTGTATCACCTAACAACGTCGTCTTTGACTACACCGCCGACGCAGTAAGGCGCTCGCTCGAGGATAGTCTTCAGCGTCTGGGCATTGACCGAATTGACATTCTCTTCGTGCATGACGTCTCGCCAGACAACGGGTTTTTGCCGAGGCCGTGGGAGGAAGAGTTCGCCACCGCGTTGAGCGGTGCGTTTCCCGAGCTTTGCCGCATGCGTGATGAAGGCTTGATCAAAGCCTGGGGAATCGGCGTGAACTCACCCGAGCCGATCGTGCGCGTCATCGAGGAATCCGATCCTGACGTCTGCCTGCTGGCCTCACAGTACTCCTTAGTGGATCACGAAAACGCGCTGAACAACGTTTTTCCCGTTGCGCGCAGGCACGACGTCAGTTTCGTCATGGGTTCGGCATTGAACGCTGGCTTTATCTCAGGAAGCCCGCGTTTCAATTACGGCGATGGCCGCTTCGACATTCCGCGTCCCCACACCGAGAAACGCAACAAGCTGCGTGCGGTTGCGAATCAGTTTGGCGTCGACCTGCGTACTGCGGCGCTTCATTTCGCGGCCGCACCTGATGTGGCGGCGGCATTGATCGTCGGTGCACGCACCGAAGAGGAGGCACTCGTGAATGCGAGTTCGATGCAGGACAAGATTCCCAGGGCGTTTTGGCAAGAGCTGAAGCAACAGGGGCTGATCGAAGAAAATGCCCCAATCCCCGGCGACGACCGCGTAGTCTAACTGCGATGGAACAACCGGCCTCAGCTAGAGTTGGCCAATATGCGATGTTTTTCCTGCGAGCAGCGGTTTAACTAACCGCGTAGGTATTCGACATATAAGACGGTAGTCCGATGAAACGCAGTACTGTTCCTTGACCACGTCCTCAACGCACGTGAGATGATCCTTTCGGCATCGGGATTGCCGAAGCTAAAGATTGTCTGCCGATCGGGATAAAAGCTGATCGTTTTCGGCACATAGAATGTTTGCGCCTTCGGCGCAGCGATGACTGAAGTGCGAAAAGCGATGGAGCTGGCTTGCAGAGTCTCGTCGCTTCAACAGTGCATGGCGCGTCCGACCATTTCCGGCGGACAGAATCGCGCAGACGATGCTAAGCAGCGCGCGGAACGAAGTGTCGATGAATGACGGACGACAACCCAGTCGAGCCGGATCGACTGGATGGCGGAAATGTTCGGCCGACCATCGGTCCGTTCACGAGTCGGGAATCAATCGTGCTCCCAACGCGGGCAGAGCACGATGCCAGTCTTGCTCCATCAATCTGCCGTTAGGAGCGCCCTCATGCCTAATTCCGAAACTCCAGCCGACGGCTCCGAACAGCCTAATATCGAGGCTTCTTCGCGGCACGACGCTGTCATCGCAGGGGCGCGAGCTGCGCCGACGATGGAGGAGTCCTCCCGACAAGCCCCCTTCGACGGCGGCGTGCGGCCTCCTTCCCCTCCGGAGCAGCCCGGCGGATGGAGCGGTCAGCATCCGCACGCATTCCATCTCAGCGCATGGGCGCCGGATGTGTTTGCAGGTGGAACACTTCAGGGCGCCACCGGCGACAACTGGAAGATCCTTTCCGGGCAGCAAGCTTCTGTCTACCTTGCCCGACTGGAGCCGGGTGGCGTGCGCGAACCCCATTGGCATCCCAGCGCGTGGGAACTCAATTTCGTCATTTCAGGTGTAGCGCGATGGAGCTTCGTCGGGCCGGAAGCCACGCATGACGCGTTCGAGGTGGCTCAAGGCGATCTCGTCTTTGCGCCGCAGGGACATTTCCATTACTTCGAGAACGCCAGCGAGACGGAGGAGCTCGTTGTCCTCATCGTGTTTAACTCGAGTGCCAGTGAGCCAGCTGACGACATCGGTATCGTAGCCTCACTGAGCGCGATTCCCGCCGAAGTCCTTGCAGCGGTCTTCGGTGCTTCGCCCGAACTCTTCGCAAAGATTCCTCGCAAGATCGAACGCGTGACCATCGCAAAGAGGCCGGACTCACCATCTACCTGTACGAGTACGTCGGCGATGCCGAGCCGAGAATCCGGCGAGAGAAAGGAGCAAGAATGAACACGCCGCTGACATCGACGAAGAAAAATGACGAAGGCAGATTGCACGGAAAGCTCGCGCTGGTCACGGGCGCGGCGCGTGGCATCGGTCGCGCGGTCGCGGTCGCATTCGCACGTGAAGGGGCGAACGTCGTGGGCCTCGACATCGCCGGCCGCGCAAGCGCGATCCAGCGGTATGCAATTCCCGCGGAAGCGGACCTCATCGAAACAGGAGAACGGGTCGCGCAGGCGGGGGTCCAGTGGCGACAAGAAATCGCCGATATCCGGGATTATGCGCACCTCCAGGACATCGTCGCGTCGATCGAACGAGATAGCGGACCGATCGACATACTCGCGGCCGTCGCCGGCATCCAGTCGTTCAAGCCGCTGCTGGAACTGGACGATGCGGACTGGCAGGACCAATTGGATATCAATCTCACCGGCACCCTCAACTGCATCCGGGCGGTGGCGCCAGCGATGACCCAGCGCAAACGCGGGCGAATCATCGTTACGTCATCGACGCAGGGACGCCACGGCATGCGCGATGGCGCGGCCTATTCCGCTTCGAAGTGGGGACTGCTAGGCCTGATGAAATCGGCAGCGCTGGAATTCGGCCAATTCGGTATCACGGTGAATGCCGTCATTCCCGGCTTGATCGATACCGAACTCACGCGCAATGAAAGCCGCTACATGCAGGCGCTCAAGGAAGCGAACGGCGGAAGGATTCCCGACCCGCCTCTCGAGCAGAAGGCGGTGCAAGCCTTGACGCTGAAGACGCCGCTGGGCGTTCCGTGGGTCGATCCGAGCGACGTGGCTCCGGCCTATGTCTATCTTGCATCGGACGACGCACGAATGATCACCGGAGCGACCTTTGACGTCACTGGCGGCGACAGCGCGCATAACGTCGCGTAAAACGCATGACGACACACCCGAGTCCGACGGGAGCGTGGGACGTTGAGTATGCCTACGCCTCGTGTCGCCGAAGACCGCGCGCTCGTTCGAGCGAATGCAATGATGACGATACAGACCGAGCCTGGGCGCACACGCTCCAAGAGGCTCGCTGGCGCTCTGCACGGGCAGCGCCGCCTACCTTCTTCCCGTTGGCAACGCGCGTGCATGGCAAATGCGTACCACCGCGGCCGGCGGGAACAGACAAGCGGTGAGCCGGCCGCGATGGCCTAAGGTGCGCGACCAGGACCGGCGAACAAGGCCCCACGCATTTTCAATATCAAGTTACGAGTACGCGCAGCAAGTGACCAAGCGTCGTCGATGAGTCCTGCATAAGCGATTCAATAGGACGCTTGAGAAGTGGATGGTAGCGAGGCGCACGGTTTGCGTTGAATGCGCCACCAATTTGCGTCGGGCGACCGCTTCGATATGGGAATACCCACTCCTGAACGCTTTCACCATTCGGGCATCGTCCGCACACGGCGGGAGCTAGAAACACGCCTCGAGGCACTTGCGCAGGACGGCACAAGTCACGTGTTTGCCGTGCCAATCGAGGATGAAGTTGAAGGTCTGTCGATCTGCTGAGATATGATGCCGGTCGTCGTCAGCGAAGCGTGCCCAAGATTGCCGCGCACCATGCGCAGGTCTTGATTTTGGTCCGCCATGTGCGAGACGGCGCCGCGCCTGAGCCAATGCGCGGAGGACTTCTCAAGCACATCGGCTCGCGCGCTCGCTGTATCGTCGCGTTCGCGCAAGTGCGCCGCAGCTTGGGTAAACACGTCCTTCACGATGGCGTGCAGCGGCGCGCACGTCTCGATGCCTTCGTCGGACGCTCTGGCGCCTATTGACAGAACGAGCGGTGTGGCTTCGTTAGGCGAAGGCGGGGCGCTCAGACACAGTTGCTGCCGATAGCAGGACAGGTCCATCATCATTTTGCGCGTGGCCGGCACGAGCCATTGCTTGTCGCCTTTGGCCGTGGACGGTGAGCCGCCAGCGAGCGCGCTGTTCGCATCGCGTCGCACGAAGAACTGGTCTATGGGTTCGCCCCGACCTCCGCAATGCGCGGTCCGCCAAGTTAGAGAAGGTCGAAGAGCCATCTCGAGTGCATTCACCCAGACTTCTCACGCGCTGCGGCGAAGGCTCGCGCGGCGTACGTTCAATCCGAACGAGGACATGCACATCATCCGGTCTGAAGAAAATGCAGTAATTGAAGCACCGCGCCTGTGACGAGGAACGTCGCAGCCATGGCAAGCCTGATTCTCAGGCGCCACATAGCAATAGATCGATTGGTCACAGTAGCTCCCTTTATCCATATTCAGAACATCACGGGGCGCGCCATCTATTGCCCCGTGATGATTGCCTCCGTCGACTAAGGGATCACGCGAAGGCGCTACTCATGTGCAACGTTCCGTTCACCCCCGCAGGGAAGAAGCCGCCTTGCGTCACCGCGCCCTTATTCAGATAGACGATATTGAGCACGTCGTCGTAGCTGCGACTGAACGCAATGCCGTTGTTGTCGAGGGGCACGATGTTGGAGATCTGGTTGTTTGCGCCGGCGATACCCTGATCGACATCGGTGGACGCGTCGAGTGAATCGCGTGCGTCCGAAATGGCCTGCGTTGCGGTCACGAGGCTCGGTGTCTGGATGCCCTTGGAGTACAGTACGGTCCTCACGAGGCCCGCATGATAGGCCTCCGCTGCGAGAATCCCGGCTGCCGCTTCAAGATAGGTTTTATTGGTAATGAGTGGCGATGCTCCCTTATAAGCCGTCACGCCGACGTCTTCGAAGATAAAGGCACCGAGCAGGAAGTTGTTGTCATTGAGATATGGGTTGAAGGGGGTACCAGCGGGAGCGAGGCCTGCGGCCTGAGCGGCAAGCGAGAAAGCTCCGTTGGGATCAGTGCCGCCCACATCGAGCGCTGGCATGGCGACCGCTGCGCCGCCGAGCGCCGTCCGCAGAAAGGTGACATGTTCGAGCTCGTCCTTCGCGATCTCGCGTGCGTAGGCTGCGACGACGGGATCGGAGAAGCTGACCTGCTGACCGGGAATGACTTTGCCTGGCGTACCCACACCCGTCATGAGGTTAGCCGGTAGCCCTGCACCAGTCGTCGCATAGGCATAGAACGTCGCTTCGAGATATTCGAGGTTCAGCGCAAAGTTGAGAATTTCGGCATCGGTTGGGCCGCTCGCTGCGTTCGCAGTGTCCCCCGATCCGCCGCCGCAGGCGCCCAGGATCGTTCCGCCTACTAGTCCTAGACCGAGCCCGCCCGCGCTGCGAAAAAATTGGCGCCGCTTTTCCCTTCGTTCGACGCGTCGCTCAAGGGCACTCGTCAATGAGGCGTTGTTAGCCATGTCCACTCCTTTTCAGTGATTGGAACGGCGCGTCGTTAGCTATATGAGCGCCGCACAAGAGCGGAGGTCACATGACCGTGTACCGCTCATTGGGCGATACGAATGTCGCCACCCTATCGGATTCAAGTCGTAACAGACGCTTTCATTTCGACGGGTGCTTCGCGCATCGTTACCGGCTGGCGAGTGGCCGCGCTGTAAAGTCGACCATACCGAGCGCTTCGCCATGGGCGAAAGCAATGCACTCGCGAGATCGGCGAGTCCCAGCGCCAATCGTCGCCATACGCTGCTTGACTGCTTATGTCGACGTCTCCAGGACGAGGGCCTCCTCGCACCCAGCGGTCTTCGGGTGGGACATGGTCGTTTTTTTCGATAGATACGAGCCAGACGCGCGCGCGGATGCTCGTCGTCGAATAAAAAGAAGTCGTCAGGTGGATTGCAGTGGACCGCTCGCGAGCACGGATCCGGTCGGCGCGCCGGTCGGCGATCCGCCTGGCGGTTCTTCCGACACCGCAAGCACGCCGTGCGCATTCATCCGCGCGAGGATCTCAGGAGGCAGCATGATCGTCGCGGGGTGATCGGAGGGAAAGACGCCGAGCGCGACCGGTTTCGCGTCCGGCGGGATGAGCCACAACTCTGTCGCCCGATCCGCGGGCAAGTCGACGCGCGCCGTGGGCGTGACGACGAGGCGCGCGCGCCGTATATCGACGGTTGCGGTCCAAGCCACGAGCCCGTCCTTGCGCGCGATCGACGCGACGATATAGTCGCCAGGAACGGTTGCCACCGTCGGGGCTTGCGGTGCTGGCTTCAACCACATGAGGTTTGTGCCGAGCATAACGAGCGCGGTGACGCTGGCGCCAATTGCGAGCCAGCGCCAGAGGCTCAGGTTGTCCCACCAACGGGTGCGTGCGGGCGCGCGCGAAGGCTTCGCGGTGAGACCGAGATCGTTACGGATGCGCGTCCACACGCGACCGGGCGGTTCAACTGTGGGGATTTCATCCACCAGCGGCGCGAGTCGCCGTTGCCATGCTTCGAGCGTGCGCGCCAATTCGGGCTCGCGCGCCACGTCCGCTTCAAGTGCCGCGCGCGCTTGCGCATCCAGCACCCCGAGTGCGTACTCGGCGCAGCGCAGATCGTCGTCGGCGGCGGGCGTGTTCATTCTTCGAGGCAAGTTTTGAGTTGCATCAGGCTGCGGCGAATCCAGCTTTTCATCGTGCCAAGCGGCACGGCAAGCCGTTTCGCCAGTTCGCCATACGTCGCTCCAGTGAAGAACGCCTCACGGACCGCGCTCTTCTGCTGCGGTTCAAGCCGGTCGAGACACTGTTCAAGCCGCCGCCTTTCCTCGTTCAATTCGACGACGACGGCGGGCGTCGGCGATTCGTCGGTGATGTCAGGTGCGGTGTTTTCGCCGAGCGATTCGTCGCGCTGCTGACGCATGCGGTCGATCGTACTATTGCGCGCGAGCGTAGTCAGCCAAGTGATGGCGCTGCCGCGCGCCGGATCGAAGGTACTCGCCCGACGCCATGTGGTGGCAAAAACTTCCTGTAACAGATCTTCAGCTTCGCCGCGATCGTGAATCATGCGCACGATGACGCCAAACACTCGCGGCGATGTCGCGCGGTACAGTTCGGCGAAAGCGGTCTCATCACCGCCCGCGACATTCGCGAGTAACTCGTTCGCGCGCTCACGGCGCAATCTATTTGCGTCGTCCAAGTTTCCGGTACTACCTGAGGATTCGTCCTTCATGAACACACGAGCCGGATTGCGGTGAGGGCGGAGTATGTCGCGCAATATAGCATCGAGTATCGCGACCGGAGACTTTTGAGAGCTACGGGAGTGCGGCAACAATCACGCTGCCGCACATCAGACGAACTAACCCTGGCTCCTACTCGTCTGAGGCAACGACAGATGTGTTACCTCCGGCGCTCAAGGCACCCACACGATCACCCCGACGAGCGACATCGCGGCGAGCGCCATCATCGTCCCTTGTACAAGCGCCAGCGATGTCTGCAGGCAATAGATGCATCCCCACCTGCCGTGTTCAGCCGCAGATCCGGCGTTGATGTCGCTTTGATCAGGGATCTACGACCTTTCGCAGTAGGCCGTACGAGACGCGCTTGTGTCCTTGGAAATCTGTCAAGGAGATCGTCGCCGTCTCATTCAATCTGATGACGATGCCGACACGCTCGTTAAGATGCTTGTCGGTGAATCCCGCGGTGCCGGCGGCGGAAAAATCATCCGAAAGTGGTCGCGTGGTAGCGCTTTTGAGGCTGCGGTCCCATCTGGAACTGTTGCCGCGTAGGTCACCCATCATCGGCGTGAAGTCAAGCTGTCGAATCTCGCACGCGACTGATAGGGTGACCAACCGGACGCCCGCGAGGGACAGGCCGGGCGCCTTGGGATGACGGAGAGGCCCGTATTACCGTTGAAGCCGGTGTAATGCTGGCGGAGGGAAGGGGCCTCAGTTCAAGACAGACGCAATACGTAGTGAGGACGTGGAGATTGGGCAACCTATCAACTCCGATTCGTGTTCAGAAGCTGCAGATGGCGTTACACGCGAAAGCGAAGGCAGAAGCCGGGTACCGCTTCTACGCTCTGTACGACAAGATCTATCGCGAGGATGTGCTGGCGCATGCGTACGCTCAGTGTCGCTCGAAGAGGGGCGCGCCGGGTGTCGATCGGCAGGATTTCGCAGAGGTCGAAGCGTACGGGGTGCAGAAGTGGCTCGGCGAACTGGCGCTTGCGCTCAGGCAGGAGACTTACCGGCCGGACCCTATCAGAAGAGTGTTTATCCCGAAGGCCAATGGCAAGCTGAGGCGGCTGGGCATCTCGACCCTGCGGGATCGGGTGTGCATGACAGCAGCGATGCTGGTGCTCGAACCGATCTTCGAAGCGGACCTTCCGCCAGAGCAGTACGCTTACCGCCCGGGGCGAAATGCCCAGCAAGCGGTAATCGAGGTGGAGGAGCGGCTGCATCGAGGGCAAACGGACGTGGTTGACGCCGACCTCGCGGACTACTTCGGGAGTATTCCGCATGCCGAACTGATGCTGTCGCTCGCGCGACGCATCGTTGATCGGCGTGTGCTGCATCTGATCAGGATGTGGCTGGAATGCCGCGTTGAAGAAACCGATACCCGAGGCCGGAAGAGACGCACGACGGAGGCCAGAGATAGCGGACGTGGCATTCCGCAGGGGTCTCCCATCTCACCACTGCTGGCGAATATCTACATGCGCCGGTTTGTGCTGACGTGGCAGAAGCTCGGACTTCAGCGCCGTCTTGGCAGTCGGATTGTGACCTACGCGGATGACCTGGTGATCCTGTGCAAGCAAGGCAAGGCCGAAGAGGCGTTGCTGAAACTGCGCGAGATCATGGGCAAACTGAAGCTGACGGTCAACGAGGAGAAGACACGCATCTGCAAGGTGCCGGAAGGCACATTCGACTTCCTGGGTTACACGTTTGGGCGGCTGTACTCGGCCACGACCGGGCAGGCCCGCATGGGCATGCGTCCGTCGAAGAAGAGTATCCGTCGCATGGTCGAGAAGATTCATGCGATGACCGCCCTCAAGACGGTATGGCAGGAGACCACGGAGCTGGTGGGTAAGTTGAACCGCACGCTGCGCGGCTGGGCGAACTACTTCAATGTAGGCACGGACAGACCCGCATATCGGGCGCTCGACAACTACACCGCTGCGCGGTTGCGTCGGTGGTTACGCAACAAGTACAAAGCCAGGCGAAGCAGGCGCGGGAGCTATCCACGCCCGCACCTCTACAAGCACTTCGGTCTTGTGCGTCTGATGGGGCCTTGGGTGTAACGTGCCGTGTACGAAGGCGTGAGGTCTTGTCCGAGAGCCGGATGCGGGAGATCTGCATGTCCGGTTCGATGAGCGGGATGTGGAAACGGGGTCAAGGCGAGGTTACTCGGGCACCGCCAGACGAAAGGGGCGGCAACAGACAAACCGAACCTACCGCTACCGCGCCACATCTCGACTCTACCGGGAGTACGCACTGCCGACTGGCCGCTTCCGGGAGCTCAATTCCACTGGCCGCTTTCCAGCTATCAGTTCGAAGAGCGGACTGACGCAGCCCGACCCACTTCGGCCGTTTAGCCTCCGGACGCCGCAATGGCAGCTTCCGACCCTCATCAACTGCCGTTCGATTCGTCCGGTAGTCAACGGCCGCTCCCGGGCAAGCAGAGACATCCAGTCGCGATCACGAGCA
>NZ_JALQEA010000060.1:0-69166 GCF_023630965.1 Caballeronia sp. ATUFL_M2_KS44
TCGTCGAAACAATGAAAAGGTTAACAGGATTCATCGAGTGTAAACAGCCCTTCGCTCATTTTGTTAAAGGTTCTAAGTCCCTCACGCAGACGGTTGCCTGCTGTGCTACATCGCCAAGGTTAGCAATCTGCCAGGCCCCCTGACGTTTACCGCAACCGGCGTCCATATCTGCTGTGGCCGGGATGGCAACATACGTCGGCCGGCAGTGCGTTGGCTGCGTTGGGTCGTGAGTGTGAGTTCCCTGGTGCCGGCGGTTAAAGCCCCACCGCCCGCCGCCACCATGGTCAGCAACCTTCCAGGGTGCAGACGTTAAACGAAATCAGCCCCAATGTTAGCAAAGGCCGACTTGGGCAAAGAGGCTGCTCCAACGGTCACGGCGAAACAGTATGGTGGAAGACAATGTAACTCCCATCAACTCAATGGGAGGCTGTCATGGGAAACATTCAAGGCCGTGAGCCCTGGAACAAAGGCAAGTTAGTTGGTCAGAAGCCGCCGCTCAAGCCGAAGGACGTCTGGGCAATCCGGATTCACCTTCAGAACGCGCACGCGGTTCGTGATCTAGCGCTATTCAATCTTGCGATCGACAGCAAGCTGCGCGGGTGCGACCTCGTCAACCTCCATGTTCGCGACGTAACACACGGCAATCAGATACTGCCGCGCGCGATGATAATGCAGCGCAAGACCAAACGACCCGTGCAGTTCGAGGTTACAGAACCCGCTCGGGTTGCGGTCGCTGCATGGATCGAGAAAGCTAAGCTAAGATCCGACGAGTACCTTTTTCCAAGCCGCTTTTCTCGGTCGCCGCATATCTCAACGCGGCAATACGCTCGGAAGGTGCATCAATGGGTCGCCGCGATCGGGCTCGATCCGACCGCTTACGGCGCACACTCCATGCGCCGGACGAAGGCGACTTTGATTTACAAGCGGACGAAGAACCTCAGAGCGGTTCAACTTCTGCTTGGACATAGCAAGCTTGAAAGTACAGTCCGATACCTCGGCATAGAGGTCGACGATGCGCTCGAGATTTCCGAACAAACGGAGATCTAAAAAAGGTCGCGGCCGTGGGACAGGCTGTTTGTCGCTGGGGCCGCTGTCGCATTTGGGGCATCGCTCCTCTCGGCCACGAGCCGACGCTCGAAAGCGTCGTCGGTCAGACGTTCAGGCATCGGCTCCGTTCGGTAACCGGACATCCGAAGGTCAAGGTCGGACGCTTCCATCGGCCTCAGCGGCCATCCGCCGGAGCGCAATTCTGCGCGGTCTCGAACGGCCGCACTGGAGAAGATCGAACGCCGCTGGAGGACACGACGCGGCCATTTGATGCCCTCGACGAACAGTGGTACCTGTCAGAATCCTGGTCATTCTCGCCATGGCAGGTAAGCCAATTCTGCGTAGACGAGGGGCGAGTGGCATAAATCGACGCCGCACCTCCGAGGATGAGTTACTCGTCATCCTCGATGAACAGCGCCTGCTTCTGCCTAGATGGAAGCGAATGGCCACTTGCCAACTCGACGCCGATCAATCATATTCCGAACATTTGGTCTAAAAATAGGGGCAATGAGTGGGAGTCAAAGAACTAGACGCGGTGAATGTCAAATTTAAAGGCCAGTTAGCCTCTGGAAAATGGACGCTCTGCATTGGAGCGGGAGTTTCGCGAGACATTGTGCCGACATGGCAGGAACTGACACGCAGGCTGGTAAACGAAACGTTCGGAATGTCCCTGTCAGAGGCAGAGTTCGCAAGCTCGGCGTCTGACAGTGCATGGGGATTGGACAGCTGGATCCAAGCGTGTGCGAACCACTATCGGTTGAATGGTAGAACGGACCCTGAATTCTTTGACCTGATAGAGACCCATCTTTATTCAGATTTGCGATCGCGGGGAAAAGCTGCTGGCATTGAGACTGTTCTCGTTAACGTCCTAGATCGGCCGCAGAACGCATCGCGCGAGGACGTAATGCGTGTGTGCGAGTTTTTCGAGGCCGAGTACCGAGATACTTCGTTGCTGGCAATGGTACGGCTACTACTTTCCTGCCTTCAGCAGGACAAGTTGCCGCAAGCGGTTGTAAGCTTCAACGCAGATACACTGTTGCACACCTTGCTGGAGTTGTATCAGCGACGCGACCATTACCTCGGACCGCCACCGTATTCACATCCGAAATATGCGTTCAAGGCGGTGTACCGTCCGACGGACGTTCCACGCAACCGCACGCCTATCTACCACTGTCACGGATCGATCAAGCCGACGGCCGGGGGTCGTAAGCCCCCTAGGGACTCCAGAGATCGGCTTGTTTTTCTGGAAAGTGAATATATTCGCGTTGCAACAGTGGCGGCCTCGTGGGCAGAGACGCTGTTCATGTTCCACGCTCAAACGACAACTATGGCATTTCTCGGTTTTTCGATGTCCGATCCTAATATGCGTCGGTGGTTAGCGCTGTCGAACGACAGTGCGTTGCAAGATCTCAACGCTCTGACCAGCGTGACAGAGTTCACCCCTCGTCATATCTGGTTGACTCCGGATACAAAGAATGCGGCGCTTAAGACTTTGCGAAACGAAGCACTTGTTCACCTCGGAGTGCGACCGGGCTGGATCAGGGACTGGTCGCAGACGCAACTCGCATTCCACAATCTACTGGCACTTTGATGAACATTCGCGGGGCGCCGCGGCTCGCGCAGCGTTACATCACGGGCGTCCCGTCATAGTCGTTTTCCTTTTTGGAATTCTGTGTTGATCAATTCATTAGCGGCCAACATAGCGCGACGCTAAAACAAAACCTTGGATGTCGCTAATCGGGCTCAGTTGGTGCTTCCAGCACGTGAAATCCGATCCGCCATTCTAGAACAAACATCATGCGCATATGCATTTGCCACATATGAAAACGAATGCCGATACGAGCGTTTCAAAATTTGCTGGACGCGATTGGTACTACGACTTTAAAGTGCTGAGCACGCTTGAAAACAAAGCATGCACAAACGTCGCAGACCGGATGACTCAGCGTTACACGAAAGAAGCGAAATTGTGGACGGAGGAGCGGAACTCGGGATGGACCTGTCGTCTTTTTACAGCTGCGAAGCTGATCATGGCAGCGACCCTGCATGTAAATGCGTGCGACTATTCCGAAGAAAAGAATCTACGAGTTGTCGCCCCGTACCTCCGTTACTATGCTGTTCTGTCGCTCCTCCGAGCAGTCTGTCACACACTTCCCGAATTCGACTGGAATGGCGGCGCCCTTATACAAATGGCACATGGAAAAGCAATTGACGGTGCGATTAGCCATTTGCGAAGGTTTGATCCGGCAATCGCTGACGGAGCTCTCAAAGAAGTAAAGCTCCTTAAAGCGGAACGAGAGCTCGTTTCCTATCGGGCGCCCAGCGCGGGCGACGAAAACGTAGGCACTCGAGATGCGTTCGTCCGTCTCTGTCAACTGCTTTGTGACGTAGCTCAATTTAATTCCGAGCTTCTTGAGAGATGCATTATCAGACACGCGGACAAGTCTACGTTCCAGCTGCGCAATGAAGATGCAGAGAAAATAGCGTTTATAGATATCGACGGACATTACTTTCTCGACGATGAGGATGCAAGGCGATTGTCCTATTTATATCGGAAGCAGCCTTGTCCAACGAATCTGATGTTTTACATGAAGGAAGGGTTCGTCGACGATTTCTTTCAGGCGTGGGGAACCACGGAAGAAGACGAACGATTCAATCCTCATGATTCGATTCGCTGTATTTTTGATATTCCATGATACGCGTTCGAGCGCTGATACGGACCCTGACGAAAAACGCTCGTACCATTATTAGACGACTCTCGGCGCAATAGGGGCTGTACGGCGGAATCATTCCGGTGTCCCATGGGGATGATTCGCCGGCTGGTCTGTCACGATACTGATACGCTTGGCACGCCGCCGCGACAACAGCCTTCCCCTTGTGACAACCAACTTCGACACGCCGTTCGAGAGGGGCGTTGCGCAGCGAAAGAAGCGGCGAGATGCTTAGTCACGAGTGGTCGCGTGAAATAGACTTCTTCGGGTCACGGGTCGGTGGCGCGCGCCCCTGATGGCGTTCGCAATGACGTGGCTGACGGGGGTCATCGTTGCAGCCCTACCTTGCGCACTTCTCGCGCCTTTAGCGCGCCACTTTGCAATCAGCAACTTGCTTTTCTACCTGGTTGCCGGTGTTGGTATCGGGCTGATTCTGGTGCCGGTGTTTCTCGGCATTACCAACTTCATCTCTTGGTACACCGATCCGCCTGATCGAACGAACCTGACGATGCTTCAAGGCTTAAAGCATCTAGGGGCAGGCTTTGCCATCGCGGGCGCCCTCGCCGGTGCAATGTTCTGGAAGCGAGCCGGGCAGCATTATCACTAGGGCCGGTTTTCGCTTTATTCGGGCACTGACAAGTGCCGCCTCGCACGTTTTTCGGCGATTCGGGCAACGCTCCTCAATGCCTGAAACTGGGCGGGAGCGCCAGTTCGACTTACGATCCGCAGAGCGGGGGTTAAAACTTTCAGCAGCAGCTTTCCGGCGGACTTGGTGGATGCGCACTCCCGGCCATGAAGCGCCATTCACTCATGCCGTCACTCGGACATTCATATGTCCGCTGCGCTCCCGGAGTCGGCGCAGAGGCAACGTTTACCGAACTTCTAACAAACGTAAGAACGGTCTTTGCAGAGCGGGATACCCAAGAAAGTTGCTGCTAGCGAACTTACGTACGCGTTGCGTCAGCCTTGCAATTACCCGCTTCTCTTTAGGGCGACATCGTCGACCGCACCGGCACGTGATAGATGGCGCTACGCTTACAGGGGGTCTCAAAGAACCGCTTTTTTTCGGCCTTGCTGTGTCCTATGCTTCGCAGAAGCCGCCTTTCTTCCATGGAAATCACCAAAAAGCTTGAGCCTGAGAATGCACAAATCGATAACTGCGTTTCGGGGCCGCGCTCACGGTGGCAGCATACTGGCGCTAGCGTTCGCCATAGTGTGTCTCTCGAGTCCTTCGCTTGCTACACCCGTTTCCTGCGGGTTGCAGGCGCCAAAGCCGTTGAATCTGGATCTGGTCGAATCTGATTTCCGAAAACACTTTTGCGTCGGTATGTCGACCGAGCGGTGTGACCGGCGATGGGACAATATTTCACCGCTGATGTCGAAGCTTTCTACTGACCCGGCTGTGCCGACGGTGGGGACAGCGGCATATATGCTGGCAACGACTTTTGTTGAGACCGGGATTGCAGATTTCGATCCTGGTACCGTCGAACGAATGCCCGCAGACGGGTCAAAGCCAAAGTACTACCCCTGGATTGGACGAGGCTGGGTTCAGCTCACTTACGAGAACGAATACCGGAGGGCATCTCTTGTCCTCCAGTCGATGGAGCAGTTCAAAGGCCAGGATGTGGACTTGTTGAAAAATCCCGACCTTGCTCGCAAACCAGAGCTTTCGTACGTTCTTCTTGTACAAGCCATGACACAAGGCCTGCTTGAGCATTACCGTGTTTCCGCAGCTGGAGGGTGCGGCCCGAACAATGACAAGTGTATCGTTCCGATCAGGATATCCGATTTTGTTAACGCCTCAAAGGCGGATTACGGGCACGCCCGGGCAGTTATCAACGCAGACTGCGTTAATCCATTGGGCCGAGATGGGCGTCCCGTCAAGGGCGGCAAGCAGCCCTGCGCAAATATCATTTACGAAGATAAGGGCTACATCCCCGATGCCGGCCGGTTAGATGCAGGACCCTTAGCGGCTTCGCAGGCAGCCCAGTTTGAAGCAATGCTCTGTAAAGGGATGGGCCTCGGGCCATAGTAAGACTTCGCTGCTCTGGGCTTATCATCGCGTTTTGATATCGGATCAAGAAGGGAGGTTCATTAACGCGCTTTTTTTCGCCGGCAGCAAGACGAAGCAGTTGCAGCCCGTCAAGGGGCCCGGCCGATAGTCGGCAAATCACGACACTCCCGAAGGGCGGCAGAGGTCGCATTCGCTGGAATGCCAGTATCGGGCTCAAAGTTGGTTCGGTGACAGCGTTATCGTCTCTCTCTTTCAGTGCTCGCCTATACTCAAAACACCCGGATCGAGAACACCATCGAAGCCAACGGTCATGCGAAAGATTCGGAGGGTCACGCTTCGTAAGCCGTCAGTACGGCAAATGCCGATCAAAAGGCGGGCAACGCTGCTCGCCCGTCTGCGCGACGAGCTTTCCTTTCGGCTTTGGGTAGACATCACCACAATGCTGGCATCGATAGCAGCAGTAGTAACGCTCGTTCTTTTGCTCAGAGACCGGCCGATGGGCGAAAACACAAGTGCGTGGCAGCTGTTGGAAAGCTATCTCGTACAACACCCGCGCCCGAGATTCAACGAAGGGCAAGTCTTTGCAATGGAGACCTTGACATCGAATCACGTCGAGTTGACTAATATTGACGCAGCAGGTATCGACTTAAGGAATGCTCAGCTGCAAGGCATTGTGGCAGTGGGAGGCTCATTCATCGACGCCTATATGCAAGAAGATAATCTTTCAGGCGGTGACTTTCGATGGAGTAGATTCCGTAACGCCACTCTCAAATGGTGCGAATGCCGAGAGATTAGCTTTGAAGGTGCCGATTTGACGGGCGCGTCTCTCCTAGGAGGATCTTATGATCGCGCGAACTTTCATGGCGCTGACATTTCGGGGATTGTTATAGGCACAAATTACAGCGGTATGTCTATGGACGAGGATGCCATGCAAGATGCATGTTTCGACAAATCGCACCCGCCTGACCTCGGTGGCGTCAAGTCGCCGCTATATCCCCAGAGCGATGCTTGCGTCGCTGCTTGGGGAAAACAGTGGGCTTCTAAAAGATAGGACACGGCGGAAGAAGTTTTAGTACCGATGCATTCCCGGGGCCAATTACAAAATCGAGGAGGCAGCAGCTTAGGCGCCAACACGACTGTAGTCGAACTTCTTGGCAAATGTCGGCTGTGTTGCGATTCTTAAAAAAGTCAGTTGGAGAGAATGGGTTCTACATTGCAGTGCGTAATGCAGATAATGCAGATAATGCAGACTAACACGGCACAATATTCCGTGACCGGGGTCGAACTCTTATTCAAACACGTGGGAACCATCGGTTTCGATGAAGACACCGCAAACCCCGACGAGCTTCGAAGAGGCGCAGACTCTGCAGATAGCGCATTGGTGCGACCAGACATTTGTACGTCCGCTTCACTTTGACAGCAGAAATCGATCATATGGTGTTGGACTGACCGGATCGGGTCGCGTACGGTCCCCCCTCGTGAGACGGCACCCGGCCACTTTCTGCCGCTCGCGTGAGGCATCCACTTGTCACCCGAACGACTGCTCCACTTCGAAACCGGCCCGATAGGCAATATCCGCCCGTCGGCCACGCACCTCGCTACTCGTGAAACGACAGCCAACGATCAGGACTCGTTCGCCTTTCGCGCCAATCCACCTTCGGCCACGCCACATCGTGAACGGCAGCGAAGCAGCGAGCGGCAGCCTCACCGTGGATGCACGGTGAGTGTTGGCTAGGGCTGAGGCGCAAGGGTTTGTCGTGAGACAGCACGCGGCCAATGCCGCCGGTTCGTGGTTCGCAAACCCGATCACTCGCATGGCGTTTTGTCAGGAACTCGAGGAATCGCCTCGCAATTGAGCGCCCCTAGTGGCATCTGACAACTTTAAGAGACAGATTCAACATGGCCGATCGTACATTGCGGTTCTGCGATGGTGAAACAGAAAAAAAGTCCGTTCGTTCGGCAGTAGGTGATCAGATCGAGCGAGGTCCGATTGCTGGACTTGACGAACAGAGTCCCAAGCAATCAGTCGCTCCCGATAGTGAACTCTCGCGAATGGGATTGCTCTTGCACGTAGCGATGAGCGAGTTGCAGGATGAACTTACGCTGCTTAGAAAGTCTGACAATAACGCACGAAGTGTGCGCCTTGCCATGCGATAAATACCGTTCTATATTCAATCCTAGAAATCACCCCAAACTTGAAGACATGTTTGTCTCGAGCTGAGCGCAGCATTTTGATAACCTTCAACCTTTGCTATCGATCAGATTTCTTTTTTACATAATACATAGCACTACATATCAAAAAATAGTAAGAGACATGAATACCAAATTTTTAGAGAATCGTGATTAAAAATTGTAGGGGTAAAAATGAATCAAAAGAGAAGTCTCACATTTTGTCTAATTATTTCTTTTGCCGCAACCGGCTGCGGTGTGGTCCCACCCCGCGTTCAGTATAGCGAATATACTCCGAATATGGACGGCCAATCCGCGAACGGTGATCAGCTCATATTTCGCCTCCGACGGTCCGTTTTGTTAATAAAGAAGTCTTCGACGGCGTTTACTTTTGAAGCGAGTCCTTATGAACTGACGCCCGACAGTAAAGCTTTCATAAAAACTTATTACATGGCTGGTAAAGATGATCTGCGTTCAACGACTCAGCTAAAAATAACTTATCTTGATAGCACAAAGATTCCCGACACCATCACGGTAACAACTACCGATAATCTTGCCGACACGATTTCAAAAATCGGCGAGGTGGGCCAAGCGATCGCACCGGTCGCAGCGGCATTCGTTTCGGGCCAACAGGCGGTCCTTCCGCCTACGTTTAATGACACTACGCTCGATCCTGCCGAAGTCGCTGATGAAGCTATCGTGCCCGATCCAAGAAATGACGGTATTTGCCTCCGAGTTAGCAACCGCGTGACCGAACCTGGTGTTTCGGCCAAGGATTACATTGACGCGGCGAAGGCTGGTGCGCGCCATGACTTCCCAACTCCTGCCTGCGTCTCGGCCCAAGTCGAGGTCCTCCAATGCAGGACGGACGGTACTGCCCCTACTGTTCTTGCATCCGCGCACACGACTTTTGCATCTGATCAGATAGTCGTTCCAATGTTGCTCCCCTCGACCGGCTCATTAAAAATGAACACAGTTTGTGGAGCAAACGTGACACCTGCGGACAAAGAGGATCGCTATCAAGTCTTGACATATCTGCAAAATTTGATGAAGTCAGTTTCGAGCGTGCAGTCTGCGGTAAAGAGCGCGAAGAAATGAGTAAGCAAGGTCTTATCACAGTCGGCTTGCTTTTGCTCGCTACCGTGTCTTCGTCGTTGTCCGCTTATGCAGAGACCGACGTTTTTCCTTTATCTGAGAAGCTCGAAACCTTGGGTAAGCCGCTGATTGTGAACGGCAACACTGCTGACCCCAACGAATACCCTGCTTCCTTTCAAGCGGGGGACAGTGTCGACGACATGTGCACGTGGTTTCTTATCAATTCACAGACCTTGGTCGGCGCCGCTCATTGTGTTAAGTCGGCGGACAGAACGGTGACTATAGTTGCGAATGGAGCGAGATACTCGGGAAAATGCGCGACGCCATTAGACTACCTGGAAGACGCCTCGATTTCATATCCGGACGCCTGCCGGCAGTCAATTTACGATCCAAACGATCAAAGTCAGGACTGGGCACTCTGCTTACTCGCTAAGCCCTACGATGTGCCTAGATCCCCGACGATTCCCATCAGTGGATTTGAGGTCCTAAACGCCGACCCAAAGCGACTCGTTGAGAACCAGCGAATAGAGATTAGCGGCTTCGGATGCACCGATCCGAAAGGAGCTGTAACCGACAAGTATCAAATAGGCACGAGTGTAATTGCGGTATTGCCGCCGCGTGCACATATCCCGAACGTCACTGGACGAACGTCTAACGCAATTGAGGTCCGACAGGCACCCGCACTTCTCTGTAATGGAGATAGCGGTGGACCGGCGTTTCTTCTTCCAAGCACCGATCAAGCCATCCGCGTCGTGATCGGAACAAATTTGAAGACTGCTTTAGATTCGGGCCAGAGCTTCCTTGCCAGCACGAGTACGAACGATGCTCTGAAGTATTTCCGATGTTGGGCCGATGGTCACAAACAACGTCTTTGCGGGTTGCATGCAGACGCAAAAGGATGCAGACCTACGGCACCATGACATGATGAAACGATCAATCGCCTTGATGAGATTTCTATTCCTCTGGTTTGGTGCTGGCGTCTCATTTGCGTCCCATGCGCAGACTCCGTCTGCTCTTTCCATGAAACTAGCGCCAGTCTTCGACTCTCAGGCCCGAGAGAGGCTGTGGGCCAATCTTGATAAGGTTTCGGAGAATTCGTCGCTTAACGTATACGCCAGTGAGTCTGTCGTTGACGCCGTGAAGCGGCAGTGCGGCGGCGCGCCGAAGGATCTGGTTCAGATTGTTCGAGACAAAAATCCAGGCGTCAAGGAAGCGCCAGTAGACTTCGATCGAAAGTTGAACTTCATTCCGTGTCCATATTGGTATTTCGGCAAGGATTCTAAACGCCCCAGTATCCAAGTCAAAGAGGGCGAAAACTTGGCCAACGTCTTACCTCTATATACCGCGAGCAGCGCGAAGAGAACCCTGGATGTTGTCAAGCAATTGAATCCGGGGATGATTGGTCAAAACAATACTGTGGTGAAAGATGGGGCGCTCCAGATTCCCTATGTTGCGCGTAACCTCGTTGTCCCTTTACCCCCAACCGTTACCCCTCAAGAGGCGAGCGCGCTGGCGTTAAAGTTGGGGGAAACAGCGGCTCCCGCCGCAGTGCCCGTCGATCCCGTCGCGAACTCCTCCTTTGGACCGAATCAGTACCGCTTGGTCGAGGAAGCTGCATGGCAATCAGAGGACCCGCGAAGGGATTGCAACGGCCCTCAGATTGACACTCAGTGGCCCGTGGACATTGCCGCTGCAGTTAGCGCGCTGTCGGACACCCTAGCCAAGCTCAAAATGAAGCCGGACCCAGGTGTCGTGTTGATTGCCGACACGGGATTGGATGTAACAAATTCGGAATTCGCAGGCGCGCTTTGGACCAATTCGGGTGTTGCGAACAATCTGCCAAGCGTTGTTGAAAATTACACGAATGACCTTCATGGGGCGAGCATGGTTTTGCGCACGGGAAACGTCATGCCCGCCGGGGACTATAAGTACTCTACTCATGGCGGAGATGTCGCAAGGATATTGCTCAAGAGCTTCGACCCGGCACCTACGGCAGAGCGGCATGTCGTGGCAGCCATAGCCAAACTCAACGATGAGGTATCTCCGTATTTGATTCAATTGAATGCGATTCCAGCATCATTTTCTTATGCGCGGCAAATTCGTGCTGACGTGCTCAACCTCAGTGTGGTTATTGCGTCGCCGGATGATGGATTGAGAAGTGCGCTGCAAAGCGCGAACTTTTTAGTCGTTGCTGCTGCAGGAAACGATGGAGCATTTCTTGACCAGAAGAAACTTTTTCCCCCAGCATTTCCGGATTTGAGAGAGAGGATGCTCGTAGTCGGCGCGCACGACTGGAGTCGCGAGCTCGCGCCATTTTCGAACAGGGGAACCTTGGTTGACGTTTTAGCGCCAGGATGCGCAATTCCTACAACGCGCCCTGATGGAAGCATATCCTTGCTCTCCGGAACGTCATTTGCCGCGCCTTTCGTCTCGCAACTCGCCGCGCTCTTGCGCTCGGAAGGACTGAGCTTGGGCTACGTGAGGACCCGAATCCTGGCTACTGCGGATTATATAAGTGATATTGCCCTGCTTACACGCTATGGCGTAGAGCTAGACGTGCCGCGGGCCTTACGCATAAGGCAAGATTCCATTGCTTTTTCAGACGCCAAAAGAACAGTGCTATACGGTGAGCTCGACAAGTATCAGTCGTGGACATGCAAGGTCGGAGGTACCACCAGAGTTTTCTATCCGCAGACCGTCGTCAAGGTGATACCAGCGGCAAAGACTGCAGCTGGGGAGGTCGCACGGATCTGGACGCGATCTTCAGCTTCCGGGGGCTTTGAAGAAATTACTTGCGATGCTCCTCTCACGGAACCGTTGGCTTTCAAAAAGGACGGTGACTTAGAATTCAAGAAATACGACTGGAAACAAGTTAGCGACGTTGCACCGATGGTTTGGGCTACAAACTGAGCAAAGAAAGGAAAATATCCACCGGACTGTATTTCCCCGCAGGGGCAGTGGCGTCAATTTATTAAACCCGGCTAATCGCACCGAGTTGGCTAAGTGAGATCGGGTGGCTGTGACGCAGGACAAGTCTACTTCAAAGCGGTCTGAGAGACAAAGCGGTTCATCAACGACAAGAGATGAAGGCGCACGCTATGGCTGGGCAACCAGCAATGTGGGCTTCCTTCCAACCGCATCCTCGCGTCAGGAGTAGGAGATGTAAATATTGTCTGGTGCATCTTCGGACGCCGCCGCTGGAATTGCCCAAGGTCGAGCGGCGGGAGGGGGACGCGTGCCGAACTTCGCGGCGCCCACGGCTCGATCCGCGGTGTTCAAACTGCGATATCAGGTAGCGGCCACCAAGCGTCACTCAGTCGTGCACACGCCCGGACTTTCAGACGGCGCTGTTTCTCTGATGCAGCCGTCATTGCTGACCTGTGCTGAACCGCCAGACTACTGTCCTTGATTCAACCCGGTAGGAGAGGTGTTTGCGCGTTCGCGCGCCATCGAAGGCCGCCCGCACATCGCCCCCGTATTCGGAAGGTAACTGCCCTACATGCAATGTGAAGGTGGCGCTGAGGGCCAGCGGAGCTGGCCTTGGCGCTCACGCAGGAACCCCTGATCCGTCCAGGTGACGGATACGGCGAGTTCTTCAACGTCGGTGCGCAACACAGCGCCACTCTTATCCATCAACAAATGGAGAAACAGCATGAACGCCACGGCATCGAGCGGGCGCTCGGACTGCTGCGCCTGTCAGGCGTACGCGACACACTGGAAACCCGCGTGTTGCTTGCACTGGGCACCCAGCGGCCACTCCTCGAGACCCTCGTCCTCTTCTGCAGGCGAACCCGACCGGCCTCAGTCGCGGCTCATCGAGCAGCACCATCAGCAGGACTCGAGGAGAAGCTCATGCTCGCCGAGTTCGACTGGTCGTTCAATCCGAAAATCCCGCGTCAGGTGCTTCTAGCTCAACGCGCTGAAGTTCATCGCCGCCGGCGAGAACGGATTGATCATCGGCAAACCTGGCACCGGGAAGCTCACGTTGCCAAGGCCCTGTTCCTGGCCCGCTCAATACCGGACGAGGCCAGCGCGCTATTACAGACACGGGTCCATCAGCGCTATGGACTGCGCCGAAGCACCATAATCAACTCCACTCGCGTCGTACAGGACTGGGGAGCGTATCTCGGCGATAACAAGATGAGCACCACGATCCTCGATCGCCTCATGCATCACTGCCACCAGCTTGAGTTCAACGGTCGTAGCTACCGCCTCAATGAAGCCGCCGAGGCCCTTGCACAGAAAACGAAAGAGGAATAAAACTCGACCTCGTCCTGCTTCACCCGGTGGCGGATTTTAGGCGACTAAAACTGGGGGTCAACACACCGTCCGGGCGCCACCATTCCATCGAGATGCTGGCAACAGTTGTGGATCGTCTGCTCGCTTAATCCGTGCTTCTTCGCCACCTCGGCAACCTACATCTTGTCCGCCTCGCGCAGTATCGTGACCAGATGTCCTTCCGTGAGTCGACTTTTCTTCGTGCCATCCATTTCTTCGTTGTAAGCCATTCTTTTCACTTTCAACCGTCCGAAATCACCACACAGGTCACAACCCATGACTGCACTGTGACATTCGAAACATCTTAGGATACGAAATTCTTTGTGCTCGATCCGACGCCTTCATTCAGCTTCGTTGAGCTGGAGCCGGAATCTCGCTGACAGGCGCGTTGGTAAGTATGGTGAGTATAGATATGACGTTTAGCACGCGCCTACTAAGCAACCTGTAACTCACCGTAAAAATCGCTTATCTGGCCACTCTCAAGCCCGACGCTCGATGCCAGAACCGAATTGTTTGGCGAGATTGTCGAGGAATACGATCTTTTCCTGGACGCCAGCAGTTTGGTGAACTAGCTTATACGACACTTGTTCGTACAGTGCAGCATCTGGCCTCGGAATTGATACTTGTTCGAACGCAGAGCTTTCCCCGTCAAGAAGGGAGCCCTTGCCTTGGAAACGTCGCAGCAACAAGAGACAGCAGTCACCGAAGCTCTCCTACAAACTGAGCGTCGCTTGCGACTTGCTCGTCTGAAGGCCGAGCTTAGAGAGGTAACTTCATCGACAGAGTCGGTGAGTGCCGAACAAATTGATGGCCAAAGTCGGATGAATTTCCAAAAACTCCTCTTGGAACAAATCTCGGATCGGCTTAACGAGTTAAACGTCAGTCCGCCGTCGTACTTAGTTGCCGTGATTCACGATTGGGTCCGAACACACTGGGATGTAAGCCTGCGCGATGTTAATTTAACGTACGGGATACCGTTAACTTATATCAATAGCGCTCTCAAGGCACTGTTAGAACAAGAACACGAAGCTGAAGAAAACAGAGAAGAGGCACGAGAGCTTAATAATAACTCAACTAAAAAACAGAGTTTTTTGTCCTCGTTTGCTCCCGCGTTGAAAAACGGCCCAGAAATCCGTATCCAACGTCGTCAGCACCGAATTCAACGTCTTTTCGCGGAAGCAAGCGTCATCTTTACAGCAGCTGCTGCTGGCTTCATGTTTTGTATGCTTCTGATTGGATGTGCGGACCTTTTCAGAGCTGTCTATCAAGGTTCGTTGAGAGTCGTGCAGCATGTTGAGACGGAACAACACGAATTCCTTCTTACGAGTCTTGGGGCCTTGGAGGTGATACTTGTTGCACCATTACCTTATCTTTTAATTCTTTCACTCAATCGATATATTAAAGCGTTGGCATATCAAGAGAGAACGGATGAATTTCGTCGCGAACTTTTAGAATTTAAGGCTTTTGAAGTGGCGTTGTTCATCGCAATTATTGCTGCGACATCGGTAAGTGATATTCTCGATCATCATTTTGATCTGAAAGTAGCGTTGCCGACAATAGCAATAATAGGGATCCTGGCCATCTATTACTTTATCATAGAGCGCGCTTGCAGAGAATCCGGAGAAACTACGATGGGCAATCGGAAATAAGTTATTACATTGGTCGGATCAGAGGAACATGGAGAAAAAAATGTCTGCCTGGATTTTTGATGCTAGCTTGTATTACGAAGATCGGGCAACGGTGTGGTCTCCTGATGGGGACGACTTTGTCGCTCCCAATAGCAGGAAGCTCCTGGTAGTGGCTCCAAAAGGAATGGGCAAGACGTTTATCTTGCAGAACAAAAGCCGAGCAATACGGGCCGAGCGTATCGGAGCTGTTTTTATCCCGCCTTTGCACGTCCTTGAAAAGTTGGAAACGCTCGCACATTCATTTGACGAGGGCGCTTATCAGCAATTTAGTAATAAGGAAAGCTGGAAAGTGCTGTGGTCGACCGCCATCTCTCTTGCCATCCTTTATGCCTGCTATGAGGAATCCACGCCCGAACTGTTTGAGGCAGGACAGGTCGCAAAGCTCGATTTTACAACGCCTTTAAAACTTCGAAAGAGACAATCTATCGAATCACTAATTGTTATGCTCTTGGCGACGAAATATGGGCAATACTGTGACTTATATGCTGCGACCCTTAAGCCGTTGCTGACAGAGATTAATCACGAGGTTTACGTCTTCATAGACAGCGCGGATCAAGCGTTTGAGAAGCACGCTTCTGGCAGCGCAACGATGAACGAAGACGGTGCGATGAGGACAGGGTGGATTTCGGAGCACATTTGGGCTGGTGCACAGCTTGGGTTAATGGCCACGCAGCGTGATTTGCTATATGCAAATCCGAAAATTCGAGTTTTCAGTGGAATTCGCGCCGAGGCGGTCAATGCAGAATCAATATTATTTCAAGGCGATTCGCTAAGCTTGCAAGACGAATTGATTTATTTTAACCTTACCTATTCGAAGAGCTTAGTTGAACAGATATTCATTGCCAACATTGCGATGACGAATGCGAAGCGTTTAGCGAAGCCACACGCCGTCGATCCCTACGAAAAGTTTTTTGGCTTCAAGACCATTAAACATAGTAGTTTCGTTGATACTGCCGGGAAATCGATCGACGAGCCTGTTTTCGACTTTATTTTTCGGCATACCTTCGGTCGGCCGAGGGAAATCGTTTATATGGGCGCAAAAATCCAAGCACTTCCCCCAAGCGAACGGACCGAGAAGGCGATCAAACAATTAACCTATGAGGTAGCAAGACACCTTTATCAGCAATATCAAGGAAAAGAGATTTTCCCGATTTGGGATGATAGATATGATATTTTACTTACGTATTTAAAATCCAACGTCCTTCCTGAACGGACCGTATACTCGATATTCGATGCTATCCGAGAAATCGACTCATCAATAGAAGATCCTTTTTCCTACTATGTTAATAGAGGGCTAATCGGTTTTATTGCCTCGGACCCTGAAAGCAGAGCTGAGCGAATCGAGTTTCGACCCGCAGGCCATTACAGCAGCGACAAATTTGAGCTTGAGCAAAGCCCTTTCTATTTTTTGCATCCATGCCTCACCGCAATGATTAATCAAAAGAACACGAAATTTTTCGTGAATCGTTCGCAGATTGTTGGCGACGGAAATCCACTTACTTTGAAGCCTGAGACAGGGCTCTTCCGAGTAAGTCCTATGAGAAACCATCGATTTCGCTTTACATATAATGGTGAAGAGATTGCTGGCTTAAGTGGAATTGATGGCTTTGCTGCTATCCTGCCAGCAGCGTTGTTGTGCGCAATACAAACGACGGTGTCAAATAGAGTGGAGGCTTCTACAGTTGGGAGATTTCTCGAGTTGCTAATTTTTTCAAACCTCGTGAATGGGGAGCTAAAGGATGCTCCTGCGGCACGTGATGAAATACTTTTGCGTTTTGGACGCTCAACCGATTCTTTATCGACAGCCGATTTAAGTTTAATCCGAACGGTCTCGCATGCGCTTACAGATCTACCTTTGTGCAACTTAGCTACCGATCAGGATTGGGACGCGTCAGTGGCCTCGAAGGATGCTTTATATTGGGAGAACGGCGTCTTCTGTTGGAATCTTTGTGCTCCATCAAAGGTCGACGCGACTGACGTCCTGAATATCCTCGAGGCTTTCCGCGACCTAAAGTGAGACGAGCAAAGAGAAGGACCACGACGTCAATTCCGAGCACAAACGCTCGCAAGGCCGTGGTTTTCGTTGATGGCACCGGAATACGCAGCGTCGAGCAATACATTAAGGAGAGGCTGCAGCGGCTCGAGCTGCGTCCCTTGTGAGCCGGCCAAGAATGGTCATTCGTAGCGTCCGCTCTGGTTACTCTCGCCAGCCGCAGCGATCTTTTACAGCTGTCCGAAGCAACTTCGGAGCTGTCAATGACTGGCCAGAATTACGGATGACATGAACGGGTCGCGGAGAGACCAATGTCAGTCGCGTCGAGCGAAAGCGCTGTAGGGCGCTGTGCGGACCAGAAACACAAACCAACTCAGATTAGAGCAGCGACACGGTCCGCAACAAGGCGTCACTGCGGAGCCGTACAATCGGCGGCGTTTATAACATCCGCTCGCGCCTACTTAGACGCAGGGCGGCATAAAACCACGAGACCCGCGCATGGCCACTTACCTTTACGACGAGCGGACCTCCGACTCGCCCGCAGTCTTTCAGCCCGTCGCGCTGACCGCCGGCACCGGGCACAACGAACGCTGGCTGCAAGAGCGGATTTACGAGCTTCCTGCGTTGCTTCCCATGGCCGAGATCTTCGGCCACGGCGAAAGCTTCGTGCCGCTCTGCCGCGAGCTTCCGCTGCGTTATGGCTCTTCAAGCGTCTTCCTCGACATCCTGGGCGTTTCCGCGACTGGCCGCCTCGTGCTCGTCGAATGCAAGTTGTGGCGCAACCCCGAAGCTCGCCGCGAGGTCATCGCGCAGTTGTTCGAATATGCATCGTTGCTTTCCGAGTGGACGTATTCCGACTTGGAGGCGCGTCTTAAGAAGGCTCGTGGCCTTACTGGCCAAAATCCCATCTTCGGTGCGGTTAAAGCCGTGCATCCTGATTTGGACGAGGCAGCGTTCGTCGACTCTGTGAATCGGTCACTCAACCGCGGAGACTTCCTCTGCGCGATCGCAGGAGACGGCATTCGTAGCGACTTGCAGTCGTTGCGCCGGTTGCTCGGCGCGCAGGGCGGTGTCCTGTCTCAACTCGCGTTGGTCGAAATCCGCACGTATCGCGATGCGGCGGGGCGCACGCTTCTCGTGCCGTGCGTCCCGTTGCACACTGAAGTCCTGCAACGCGAGGTGCTCCTGCGCTCCGACGGTGTGCCGCTCGAGCGCGCAGCTCCGCTTGATGAAGTGGCGCCGACGCACGGGTCCACGGCTCAACCGAAGGCCCTTAGCGCGTCGAAGCTCCAGAATCGCGCGTTCTGGGACAATTTCATTGAGCAAGTAAAGTTCGACCACCCGGACCAGACGCCGCCCCGACATGGCGGGAACAACTTCGTCCGGCTGGATCTACCGGGCCCCGTGCAAGGACTCGTCGCCTACCGGGAGCAGCCGTCGACGGCGGGCCTCTTCGTCAAATTCGTTGGCTCGGACGGGCGAGAAGCCTTGCAAATTCTCATTGAGGACCAGGCAGCGCTAGAACAGGAAGTCGGACAGCCAATTCGGTTCACTATCAACGAAGGTCAGGATGGGGAGCGGGTAGCGGGACTTCTTAACGTTCGGTTCGAAGCGCAAGGAGGTGAAGCAGTGCGAGATGCCGAGCAGCTCGCATGGCTGCTGCGGACCTGTAACGCCCTGGTGAACGCACTTCGGCTGCGTCTAGGCGGTACGCGCATCTAAATCATCGAGTCTTCGGTAAAACGGCAAGATGATATCCGCGGCCGGCCACCGGCCGACCGCGCTGCAACCTACAGGACACGAGTCTTGGATGCGTACAGGCGGCCAATTTCGCTTTTCGAAGTCCGCCATCAGATCGCTGACAATCCCAAGGGGCAAAGCGCATCGACGACGTGATGCCCCAGGGACCGCCAGCAATGTGCGAGCCCTCAGCGGCGGCCGCTTCGTCGCTCACCCGCCCGGCCTCACCTACAGCGCGACAACGGACGGAACAATACCAACGTCATGTCCCAATATGTCCCATCGCTGGACATGACTTGCGATCCTCCTCTGGCTAAAGTCAAACCCGCGGCCTCACTAGTCTAGAACGGTGAACGGAATCGCCTCTTTATAATTGATTCAATTCTGGAGCGTGTCATGTCGGGAAGCAAAACGAACGGAAACAAGACAGCAGCGTCAAAACCGATGACGCAGGACCGCGCGTCAAAGATTCAAAGCGCTACAGCAAAAAGAACGGGTACGGTGACGCAGAGGGATTTCGCGGCCCGCGCAGGACGCGCCGCCGCAAAGAATTCGACTAGCACGGACCATTAATCGGAAAACGTTCAGGGAAAAGCGTGCGCTGCGAATCGCAGCGCACGCGTAGGGGGAGCATCGATGACAAAAGAGGCGATTGTCCGTAAGCGATCCGCGAACGACGCCCCTCAGAGTAAGGTGGTAGAGCGCGTGATGTGTGATAGCGAAGTGGGTCAGCGGAGATCTGCGGGCATCTTCCAGGGAAGCAGCGCGTCGTAGTCGTCGACGGTCTTCGCCAGAGGAAGGCGTTGGAATAACCAGTGGAGGTAACGATAGGGATCGATGCCGCCGGCTTTACACGTTTCGATCAGGCTGTAGAGGTTTGCACTTGCGTTTGCCCCTGCAACCGTGTCGCTAAAAAGCCATGAACGGCGCCCAACGACGAAGGGGCGAATCGCGTTCTCACAAGGGTTGTTCGAGATAGGCCAACTGCCGTTCTCGACATAGCGGATCAGCTTCGGCCACTGCTCGCGTAGATAGGTCAGTGCCTTTCCAAGCAGACTTTTTGGCACGATGCCGGGCGACTGCGCGAGCGCCAAGGCGTAGATGGCGTCGAGGATGCGCGTGCTATATCGCCGTCGCAATCGCTGTCGTCGCTCAGGCTTCCATTTCTTAGAGCGGGCCTCCGCAGCGAACAGCTTGCCGATCAGCGTGATGAAGCGTGTCGCGAGCAGATCGGGGGAACGCGCGACTTTCGGCACGTTGTCCTCCGCTTTGATGAAGTACCGCCTCAGGTGCGCCCAACATCCGAGGTGCACGAGGTCGTAGCGTTGAGCGATGTCGTTGTAGGGCTCGTAGCCGTCAGTTACTAGAACCGCGCCCTTGCGGATGCCCGTGAACAGCTTGTCGGCCAGCTTGGCGCCGCGTCCAGGTGTATAGCTGAAGCAGCGGATAGGGACGCCCGAGCCGGTCATCTGCGCCCAGAGGTAGCTCTTCGTTTGTGGTTTTCTCCCTTTCTCTTTCAGTACCTGGAACGTTGTTTCGTCGCAGTAGATCAGCTCTGCCTCGAGCAACGCATCGCGCATCAAGTTGATCACGGGCTGGGTCGCGAGGCCAACGCGAACCATGCTGGCGGCGATCGTGTTCGACGAGATGTCACCGCCGAAGCGACACAGCAAACCAGCCTGACGATACAGCGGCATGCCGAATTGATACTTGCCGGTGGCGATCCATGCAAGCGCCGATTCGCTGAACAGTCCGCGCGCGATGATGCGCGGCGGCGCCGGCGTGACCTTGATCCCGAGGTCACAGCAAGGGCACGCATATTTGACGCGCTGGTGTTGGATCACCCGAAGCTGCTCCGGGATCACATCGAGCTGCTCACTGATCTCCGCGCCTATCTCGACGAGCGCGTGCCCATCGTTCGTGCAGAAGCGTTCGGCTTCGGGCAGTTCGTGTCGCACGACCTCGCGCGGCAGATTCGGATCTAGCGGCTTGCGATGACCGCGCTTCTTGCGCTTGTGCGCGGCGACTGTCGTCTCCGGCGTGTCTTCCTGCGCGGGCGCGCTGTTCGCTCCGAGCGTCTCGGCTTCGTTGAACAAGCTAGGTTGATCAGAATCTCGTGCTTCACTCTTGGCGCCGAACAGTTCGCGACGATAAGCTCGGAGGCGCTCCTCGGCGAGATCGCGCTCGGTATTCGTCGTTGCCATTATGCTGCGACGCTGGCGAAATGCCTTTCTCGCGCTCCACCAAGTACTTCGCGATCCACTTGCGCAGCAGATTGGCGTTGATGCCGTGCTGCTGAGCCAGACCGGCGACTGATACTCCGGGACGAAGTGATGCCTCAATCAAGGCGCGTTTACTTTTTTCGTCATAGCGGCGACGACCATCGCTGCTACGACGTACTACTGCCAACTCTGAGTCTATGCCAGTCATAGGTGTCCACCTCAAGATAGGTGGACACCTATGGTCCTCGCTACTGTCGCTCACTGCCAGACGTCGGAGATGGACCGCTTACGATTGTCCTCAACGGTGACAAAGTCAGGTTCCGGATCGCGGAATTGGGCATCCCGCGAAAGCAATTGTTGGCTGGGATGCACGGCAAAACTTTGCAACGCATACTCAGAGGGGAGAAAACGTCGTTAGCCACTGCGCATCATCTAGCTCGGGACCTCAAAACAACATTGGAAGAGATCAAGGGGCCAGTCACAGACGACGATCTCACGGCCTGGTTGTCGGGACACTGGCTTTACGAAGACGGGCCAAAGACAAAACTCGACAAAAACACATCCAGCATGTCCTTCGTTGGAACGGGTACGAAGATGGTCATCGACTCACCACCGAGTGGATTCGGCAATCCCTTTGCAAAACTTCTCGCTTTCCGGCCTGAAATTTGCCGCAAGCTAGTGGTCCGTCGCGTCGGCGAAACGTTCGAGGTTGAGGTTCACTGTTTCGATTACGCTAATCATGGCCGGGAGATTGCCTATCAGTTTGGAGTCTCGTGTCGCTTCTTTCCCCTTTCACGTGAGGGAGACAACTTTCTCAAGCGCGCGATGAGCGCCCCGCTAAAACGGTACTTCTGGGCGTGGCTCCGCGAGACCGCCATCGCCAACGCGGAATTGCTCGAGATTGAGGGCGAAGAATTTCCAACGCATCCTCACGTATATCGCCCGTTGGTCATTTTTTCGAAAGGCCATACTAAAAACGAGGTAGGCATTCGTCTGTTTTCCCAACTTCAGGTTGATTTCCGTGAGTCGCTAATCGAATACTTAGACTCGCTTGAAGGTCGAAGGCTTGTCTTTGCTCGGGCCACGCGCCTTGGCATTTCTATCAGCATCCCGCCAACCGTCAAGGAAATTGTCGCGGACAATGAGTACGCACCGACAACGATTCATGTATTTCTCGTCTGGTCAACGCCGACCGGAAGCATGCGACTAGCTCCATGGCGATACGACCATCGCCAAGAGTTTGCAGCGGCAATCGCAGAACAACGATGGCGCGACTTCTATTCGCGCGGAATGCCAGTCCGTCAGTTTGCCGATGACTTTGTAGATGATCCGCCGGCTCCCCCAATGAGCGCTGATCCCAACATTCCTGTAGGGCTGCTGACGGCGCTTAGAGACATCGACTGGTACGACTCCGATGATCAGTTCTCCGCGCTCCTTGCGATCGATTGATCGCGCTGCGCGAACGCCATGACGAACTTGAATCCGGCAAGCAGGACGACCGGTACGAGCCAGAACAACCCAGGTTTCGGAGCAGCTCGGGTGATTAGCCGCATGCATCTCGAGCCGGGGAAACGAGCTGTGCGCTGAAGATACATCAAGGGATCGGACCAGCGGGTCCGACCAATCGCTGGGTCGAATTCGAACGGCCGCTTTCGAGAAATCCGGCCGGCCGGTTCGGGTCGCGAGTTCGCATTGGCGGACGGCGTACCGGTCATTCGAGGCAGGCTGACGTGCGAATGGCCGGAAAGCGGCGGTCAGCTGCCTGACCAAAGCCGATGCTCGAATGACGGCAAAGGCCGATGAGCGTGCGATGAGTCTCGGGCGGCTTCCGATTCGAACCGGTCATTCGAGTGACCGCTGGCTGTCTCAGCCGAGCGGCAGAAACTGGCCGCACAGCCACCGATGAGTATTCGCCGTCCGGTCATCGCTGTGCCTCTAGCCCGGTCTACCTCTTCGTCCCGCATCGCCTCCACTGATTGGGGGATAGGCCACGGCGCCTTTGATCCCGGTATAGCGGAGAAGCAGCGGCACAACGCGAAGATCCGTGTCGTGCCGGAGCCTTTTGAGACCGATTATCGCTTCGTGGCGAATGTGGCGGCAACGGTACAGTCACGTGCATCGCCGACACGTTGAAGCCGACGCACGTATGAGCAAGCTCCTACGCTGATTGAATAAAGTGGCTCTGCACGATGGGCGAGGCATTCACGACTATTCCGCGCCGTAGCAGAACGGCGCTCGCGCATCCGTTCGACAACGACACCCCGATCGATTCGATGTCCATGCGCCTGCCTGCATCGATCACTGAAGGTTTTCGAAGATCGCCGCGATTCCCTGACCGCCGCCGATGCACATCGTGACGAGCGCGTAACGGCCGCCGATACGCTTCAGTTCATAGAGCGCCTTGACCGTGATCAGCGCGCCGGTCGCGCCGACCGGATGGCCGAGCGAAATGCCCGAACCGTTCGGGTTGACCTTGGCGGGATCCAGTCCCAGTTCGTTCGTCACCGCGCAGGCCTGTGCGGCGAATGCTTCGTTGGCCTCGATCACATCGAGTTGCGCGACGTTCAGACCGGCGCGCGCCAGCGCCTTGCGCGTCGCCGGAACGGGACCGATGCCCATGTAGGCCGGATCGACCCCGGCATGCGCATAGGACACGAGCCGCGCGAGCGGCTTCGCGCCGCTTCGCTCGGCCGCGCCGCGCTCCATCAGCAGCACGGCCGCCGCCGCGTCGTTGATGCCCGATGCGTTGCCCGCCGTCACCGTGCCGCTCTCCTTGACGAAGACCGGCTTCAGCGTCGAGAAGTCGCCGGGGCTGGCGTCGTGGCGCACGTGCTCGTCGGTGTCGAAGACCGTCTCGCCCTTCTTGCCGGGCACGGCGATCGGCAGGATCTGATCGACGAAGCGCCCTTGCGCGATGGCTCGTGCCGCGCGCCGATGCGATTCGAGCGCGAGCGCGTCCTGCGCCTCGCGCGTGATGCCGTACTTGCGCGCGACGTTCTCCGCCGTCACGCCCATGTGAATTGTCTGGAACGGGTCTTGCAGCGCGCCGAGCATCATGTCGACGACCTTTCCGTCGCCCATGCGTTGCCCGAAACGCGCGCCCGGCAACGCGTACAGCGCGCGGCTCATGGTCTCCGCGCCGCCGCCGATAGCGATGTCCGCGTCGCCCAGCATGATCGTCTGCGCCGCCGACACGATTGCCTGAAGGCCCGAGCCGCACAGGCGGTTCACGGTCAGCGCCGGCACGTGCTGCGCGACGCCGCCGTCGATCGCCGCGACGCGCGCCAGATACATGTCCTTCGGCTCCGTATGAACGACATTGCCGAACACCACGTGACCGACGTCATCGCCCGTTACGTTCGCGCGCCGAAGCGTTTCGCGCACGACCATCGCGCCCAGCCCGGTAGGAGAGAAGTTCTTAAGGCTGCCGCCGAAGTCGCCGATTGCAGTCCGCACGCCGCTCACCACTACTACTTCACGCGTTGCTTCGCCCATCGAGTCGCTCCTGTTCGTTTGTTCGTTAGTTCGTCCGCGCGTTGGCGCAGCGCCGGTTACATGCCGCCAAAGGGCTTCTTGACGGTCAACCCGTTGCTGACCGAAACGACGCCAGGCACGCCCCTGACGATGTCCCCGACCCTGTTCACCTGGGACGCATCCGCCACCGTGCCGGTCAGCTTCACGGCGCCGTCCTTCGCGACGACGCTGATATTCCCGGCATCGATGTCCTTGTTTTTCGCGATGGCGCCGTACACCCGCCGGCGCAGCGCGCGATTCGCCTGTCTGCCTGTTGCGGGCGTCGCCGAACCGGAGATCGAACTCGATGCCGCCATCGCGGATGCACTCGCCGGCTCGCTCGTCTGGGACCACGCCGTCAGGGACGCGGCGGCGATGATCGCTCCCATCGCCAATGTGAAGGTCTGCATGTTCTTCATTGGATACCCCTGCGGATAGCGGAATCAGAAAGCGTGGCGAATGCCGAGCATCGCCGCCGTGGTGGACGTGCCGGGGGCGACCGGCGTTCCGTAGATGATCGTCTGATTCATGGTGCCCTTGTTGTCCACATACCCGACCTGCGCGTAAGCCTTGGTCCTCTGCGTGATGTTGTATTCCGCGCCGAGCGAGACTTCGCTCGAATGATTGGCCGAATGGTTCCGGTCCTTCAGGTAGTAGTAGCCCGAAGTAATCTTGAAGCGCGGATTGAACTGATAACCCAGCCCGCCCGATATCATTTCGAAGTTCGCTGCGCCGCTGTTCGACGGATTCTTGCCGATGCCGTACGAGCCGGAGATCGAGAATCCGGCGATCGTGTACATCGCGCCGAAGTAGTAGAAGCGGTTGTTCGCGAGGCCCGTTGCGGGGACGGCGGGCGTCGCCGGGTAAGTCAGCGGATACGGATTGGTATCGTGTCCGTTGTAATACACGGCGGCGAGGTTGAGGCCATAGTTCGAATACTTGAGCACCGCCGACTCGCGCGTGCCGCCTTGCGCCTGTCCGGCGACACCGCCCGGCGCGAACTCGAGCGCAAGCGAGGCGCCATAGAATTTCGGCGAGTTGTAGACCAGCGCGTTGCTGTCATAGAGCGCCCCGATCGGTGCATTCGTGCTCGTGCCCGGCCAGCCTGCAGCCTGATTGAGGCCGAGCCACGCAGTCAGAATACTGCCGAAGTACTGCGCGCCGCGGACATCGGTTTCCGACATCGCATAGATCATCGGGATGATCTGCCGGCCGGCGTCGAATGTGCCGAACGGAGTCGATGCGCCGATCGTCGCGAACTGGTTGAACATGGCGACCGCGCCGGGCGTATCGGATAGACCCACTCTGCCGTTCGAAGAGTTGAACGAGCCTTGCAGCTTGAAATTGATCTTGTATCCCCCGCCTATGTCCTCGCTCCCCTTCAACCCCCAGATGCTGGAATAGATGCCGCCATCCTTGAGTTGATACACATGTCCCTGGTTGGGCGCAGTCGGCTGGAACGTCGCCGCCGAGGTGCTTTGATACAGCAGTCCGCTGTCGAGAACCCCATAAAGAATCACCGATGATTGCGCGTGGGCGGCAGCGGCGAACGTGACCAGCGCCGCGGCGCCGCTCAACTTGAACTCCAGTTTCATTCTCTCTCCTGCGGCTCGTCGTTTATTCGTGTTGGCTGAGGGAAGCTGTGCTGCTGCCGGAGCGTTCCGTCAGGGCAGTCAGGTAGTAGTTCGCGTACTGCGCTCGCAACTGGTGTTTGAGTACCTTGCCGGTCGCGCCGAGCGGAATCGATTCGACCAGCACCACGGCATCCGGCCGCCACCACTTCGCGATCTTTCCATCCAGGAATGCGAGCAACTCACTGCCGGTGAGCGTGCTGCCCGGCCTGGTGACGATCAACAGCAACGGCCGTTCATCCCATTTCGGATGCCGCGCCGCGATGCACGCCGCCATCGTGACTTCGGGATGCTGGCTCGCGACGTTTTCGATATCGGCCGAGCTGATCCATTCGCCGCCGGACTTGATGACGTCCTTGCTGCGATCGGTGATCTGCATGAAGCCGTCCGCATCGATCTTCGCGACGTCGCCGGTCGGGAACCAGCCGTCTCGCAGCGGCGGCGGGTCATCCGTGCCGAAATACTGCCGCGCGACCCACGGACCGCGTACAAGCAGGTCGCCGGTCGCGTGGCCGTCCCACGGCACTTCCGCGCCGTCCGGACCCACGATCTTCATGTCGATGCCGAACACGGAGCGGCCCTGCTTCGCCTGCATCGCATAGCGATGCTCCCCCGAAAGCGCCGACTGACGCGCCTTGAAGCTGCAGACGGTTCCGACCGGACTCAACTCGGTCATGCCCCACGCATGCAATACCTCTACCCGATAGCACTCCTGAAACTTCGTGGCCATCGACGTGGGACACGCCGCGCCGCCGATCACGGTCCGGCGCATCGAGGAGAAAGCGCTGCCCTGCTCGACAACGTGCGATAACAATCCTTGCCAGACCGTCGGCACGCCGGCCGACAGCGTGACCTGCTCGGCTTCGATCAGCTCGTAAAGCGACTTGCCGTCGAGCGCCGGTCCGGGGAACACCAGCTTCGCGCCAACCATGCACGCGATGTAGGGCAGTCCCCACGCGTTCACATGGAACATCGGCACCACGGGGAGAATCACGTCGCGCGCCGAGCAGTTCAGCGAGTCGGGCAGCGCCGCGGCATACGTGTGCAGCACGGTCGAGCGATGGCTGTACAACACGCCCTTCGGATGGCCGGTCGTGCCGGACGTGTAGCAAAGCGACGACGCATCGTTCTCGTCGAGCATCGGCCAGTCGAAGGCATCGTCATGATGGTCGATCAGGTCTTCGTAGCACATCAGCGTGTCGGCATGACCGAGCGCTTTCGGCATGTGCGCGCGATCGGTCATCGCCACGAAGCACTTCGGGCTCTTGACGCGCTTCATGAGATTTTCGATCAGCGGCAAGAAGGACAGATCGAAGAACACGACGCGATCTTCCGCATGCTCGATGATGTAGGACACCTGATCGATATGCAGTCGAGGATTGAGCGTGTGCAATACGGCGCCCGACCCGGAGACGGCGAAGTACAACTCCATGTGGCGATAACCATTCCACGCGAGAGTCGCCACGCGCTCGCCCGGCGCGATGCCGAGCGCCGCCAGCCCGTTCGCGAGGCGACGCGCGCGCTGCGCCAGATCGCGATATCGATATCGGTGAATGTCCCCTTCCACACGCCGCGACACGATCTCCTGTTCACCGTGATGGCGTTCCGCGTGCATGAGCAGCGAAGCCACCAGTAGCGGCTGCTGCATCATCAGACCTTGCATCTTCGTCTCCTCGACTATTTTGTATGGCGCCGTGCAGCGATTGCTTTTAATACGGCCTGTCCCCGACGATCCCCGCACGCTCCATCTTGCGATGACAAGGCGGGTAATCCATCACCGCGTAGTGCTGCGTGCTGCGGTTGTCCCAGATCGCGATGCTGTTCGGCTTCCAGCGCCAGCGAACCTGATACTCCGGCAGGTACGCCTGGCTGATCAGATACGCGAGCAATTGCCCCGCGCCGGGATTCGCGTCCTGCCCGAAACGCACGCGCGCAGGCGTGTGGTAGTTGGTGAAGTGCGTCGTGAAGGCGTTCACGAACAGGATTTGTTCGCCGGTATCGGGATGCGTGCGCACGACCGGGTGTTCCGCATCCGGAAACTGCGCCTTCAACGCGAGGCGCTTGTCGATGGGCATCGCCGCACCGAAGCTCGCCTCGATGCTGTGGCGTGCGCGCAGATCCGCGATCTGCTCCTTCACATGCGCCGGCAGGTTCTCGTAGGCCAGCACCATGTTCGCCCACATCGTGTCGCCGCCGACGGGCGGGCACTCCACGCATCGCAACACGGCGCCGAATTGCGGCGCCTCGCGCCAGGTCGCGTCCGCGTGCCACGCGTTTTCGTAGCGGTCGTTGGGCTGCTCCGGCGACTTGTAGATGCGCACGAGTCCCGGATACTCGGGATCGCTTCCCGCGACCGGATGGTCTTCCAGCTCGCCGAAGCGTCGCGCGAATGCGACGTGCTCGGCGCGCGTGATGTGCTGATCGCGCAGGAACAGCACGCGATGCGCAAGCAATGCCGCGCGTATGTCGGCAAACAGGCTGTCGTCGTGGATCGCATCGGCGAGATTGACGCCCACGAGTTCCGCGCCGATCGAGCAGGTCAATTGTTCAACTTGCATGGCACGCTCCTCAGATGACGAAAACCGACGAGCCCGTCGTCTTGCGGGATTCGAGATCGCGGTGCGCTTGCCCCGCGTCGTCGAGCGCGTAACGCTGATTGACTTCGATCTCGATGCGCCCCGCCGCGATGTGCGCGAAGAGTTCATCGGCGAGTTCGCGCTTGTCGGCCGGATCGGCGATATAGTCCGCAAGCGCCGGACGCGTCATGTAGAGCGAGCCCTTCATGGCGAGCATCTGCGGATTGAAGGGCGGAATGGGACCGGAGGCCGTGCCGACGCAGACCATCAGGCCGCGACGCTTGAGCGAATCGAGCGAGCCCTCGAAGGTGTTCTTGCCGACGCTGTCGAACACCACCTGCACGCCCACGCCATCGGTGAGTTCGCGCACGCGTTTGGCCACGTCTTCGCGGCTGTAGTCGATGACGTGATCGCAACCGTGAGCGAGCGCGACAGCGGCCTTCGCATCGGACGACACCGTGCCGATCACGGTGAGGCCCATCAGCTGCGCCCATTGCGAAACGATCAGACCGACGCCGCCCGCAGCCGCATGTAAAAGGATCGTGTCGCCCGCCTTGAACGGGTAGATGCGGCGCATCAGATAAGCCGAAGTCAGCCCGCGCATGGTCATGCCCGCAGCGGTTTCGCACGAGATCGCGGCGGGGAGCTTGATGAGCGGCGCGGCGGCGATCAACCGTTCGGTGCTGTATGCGCCGAGCGTATCGATGAAACCCGTATAGGTGACGCGATCGCCTTCAGCGACGTTCGTCACGCCCTCGCCCACGGCCTCGACCACGCCCGCCGCTTCCACGCCCATTCCGGCGGGCAGCGCAACGGGGTAAAGGCCGCTGCGGAAGTAGGTATCGGCGAAATTCAGTCCTACGGCCTCATGGCGCAGGCGGACCTGACCGGGGCCGGGCTTGCCCACGTCGACATTCTCGTAGCGCAAGACTTCGGGACCGCCGGTTTCATGGAAGCGCACTGCCTTTGCCATCTTGATCTCCTCAAAGCATGGTGTTGCGTTCATGAGCACCGCGCCGATGCTCATGGACAAAATGAAAACGCCTTTCAGCGTGCGGACTGCTGGCGCAGCGCATCCAGACGATTCAGGTCGCCGGTGTAGTTGCGCCTGCCGATAAAGAACGCGAACGCCGCGAGCAACGGTGCGAACGGAACGAGCTGCAACGCGCCGGCGAGCCCGATGCGGTCAGCCAAGACGCCGGTCAGGAACGCAGCGGGCGCGAGTCCCAGCAGGTTGTTCGCGAGCGTGAGCGTGGCGAATGCGGACGAATGGATCGACGGCGGCGTGAGGTTCGCGACCATCGCGCCGGACGGGCCGCTCGCGCCCGCGCTGAAGAACATGCCCGCGCCGATCAGCAACAGTTGCAGCGGACCCGCGGGCATGTGAAAACCGATCGCGAGCAAGACGTAACAAGCGAGACAAAAGGCAATCGCCGTGCTCCATTTTCTTTCCCGCACATGCTTGCCGAGACGATCGGCCAACATGCCGCACACCACCATGCCGACGCCTGTAATCAGCACGAACAGCGCCGCGCTCATCGCTGCCTTGGCGGTAGGCATGCCGTAGTAGCGGCTCAGGAAACTCGGCATCCACGCCCATATTGCGGCGGGCACCAGCAGATGGATGCCGCTGCCGACGTAGGCGCACACGACCGACTTCGTCGAAAAGAGGCCCTTCATCAGCGCGCGAAAACTCATGCGCACACCGAGCGTCTCTTTGCTCGTATTGAACGGCTGCAACGGCGCGAGACGCTTTTCCGTGACGACGATCCGATACGCGATGACCAGCACGATGCCCATCGCCGCCATCGCGCCGAATGCCGGCCGCCAGCCCATGCGCGCCGCGATGGACCCGCCGAGCGCCATGCCCAGCACCGAGCCGAACGCGCCGCCCGCCATGAACGTGCCGGTGAGCGTGGCGCGCAGCCGCGCCGGGAAGATGCTGAGCACGACCGCGATGCCCACGCTCCCATACGCCGCCTCGCCTATCCCGACGAAAGCGCGCGCCAGCAGCATCTCGCCATAGTTCGTCGAGATCGCGCATCCGAGCGTCGCGAGACTCCACATCGCCGCCATCAAGACGATGCTCTTGACGCGGCCCCAGCGGTCGGCCAGCACGGACAGCGGAAACGTGAGCAGGCCGACCATCAGCGCGACCACGCTGCTCAGCGATCCCAGCCGCGTGTCCGAAAGATTCCACGTCGCCTTGAGCAGCGGAAACACGGCGTTCAACACCTGCCGCGACATGTAGTCGGAGAGCAGCAGGCCGATCGTCAGGGCAAACACTACCCAGGCGTAACCGCGTACATCGGCTTGCGTGGACGAAGCATCGTCCGTGGCGGACTCAGCGTGCTGCATGAGCATCATTCATCTCCTTTGCCTGTCTCCATGGCAACCGCGTCGCCCCTGGCGATTATCCGTCGCTCTCAGAGTGGGGACCGCGGGCGTGTCACCGCGTTGCCGGTCATGCCGGCGCGGCTAAAAATTTCTGAATCGAAACACAGCGTATGCAGGCACAATACGGGCATTGCGCACTGTTCTTTTATGATTTGCCGCCATACTTTTATCAATCGGTGCCACTGGGCGTAAACACCGGTGCCTGTCGATCCCCGGTAAAACTCATGGAGGTAAGCGATGGAAACGATGCTGCGTTCGATCGCCATGAGCGGCTATTTCGATACCGCCCGGCGGCTCGGACTGAACCCCATCGATCTGGTGCAACGGCTCGGGATCGATCCCGCCGCGCTCGCGAATCCGGACGAGCGCGTCCCCGCTGCCGCGTGTTGCCGTCTGCTCGAACTCACGGCGGAAATGGCGTCGTGCCCGAGCTTCGCCTTGCGCATGGCGGAGACGCGGCAAAAATTCGGCACGGGCGTGGTGAATGTCCTGCTCGCGCACAAGCGCACGCTGCGCGACGCGTTGCTGGCCGCTGCCGAATTCCGCCATTTGCTTAACGAGGCGCTCGCCGTCTATATCGAAGACGTCGGGGAAACAGTCACGATCCGCGAAGAACTGGTCGTCGATCCGGGCACGCCGACCCAGCAGGCGATAGAACTCGCAGTGGGCATTCTCGCGCGGCATTCCAGCGCGTTGCTGGGTAGCCACTGGAAACCGCGTTCGGTGCATTTCACGCATCGCGGTCCGGCCGATCAGACGTTTCATCGGCGCTTCTTCGCCTGTCCGCTCGAATTCGGCAGCGACTTCAACGGGTTCGTGTGCGCGGCGTCCGAACTCGATTACCCGAACCCGGCAGCAGATCCGGAACTGGTTCGATACGCGGAAAGCCTCGCCAAGCCGCTCAACGCAAGCAACGCGGATTCGATCGCCCTGGAAGTGCGCAAGGCGATCTACCTTTTGCTCCCGCTCGAACAGGGTACGGTCGAATACGCCGCGCGCCATCTGCGCTTGAGCGTGCGTACGCTGCAGCGCCGGCTTGCATCGGCTGATACGAGTTTTTCGGAACTGGTGGAAGAGGTGCGAGGCGAACTGGCGGTGCGCTACATGAGCAATGCGCGCTATCCGATCGGAAGAGTCGCCGCATTGCTGGGCTATAACCAGCAGGGCTCGTTCACGAACTGGTTCAACGCGCGGTTCGGCATGACACCGCGCGACTGGCGTAATCGTCAGGGCAAGTGAGACGAGCGGCGCACGGCGCGCCGCATCGTCGATGCCTTCCCGATATCAGACGGCCTTGCGCAGAAATCCCTGCGTGGCGCCCACGCGATTGGGCGCGAAACCGTTCGCGAGAAGCGTCTCTTCCACCGTGTCGTAGAAGACGCCGATCTTGCTGATATCGCGCGCCTCCTGCGCCGTCGCGACCTTGCGGCCGAACTCGCGTGACATGCGCACGAGCTGTTCGATCTGCTCGACGGTGCTCATGCGCGCCGTGCGCGACTGGTTCCAGATATTGTCTTCGATACCGCAGCGCACATGCAGTCCCGTCGCAATGCCGATCATATTGACGGGCAGTACGTTGCGCATCGAACTTTCCACCGTCAGCACCGCGCCGTCCGGCGTGGCGCGCAGGAAGTTCGACAAGTTGTAGATGTTCGGCGCATCCATGCCGCCGCCGATCGCCACCCAGTTCATGACCAGCGGACCTTTGTAGATGCCGCGCCGGATCAGACGTTCCACCGACTCCAGGCTGTTGATGTTGTAGCACTGAAACGCGCTCTGGATGCCCGCCGCGTTCAGTCGGCGGATATGCTCCTCGGCCCATCCCGGTTGCGCCGGCACGGTCATCTCCTTGTAGGCGTTGTACACGTCGGGGTCTGCCATCGAGGTGCCTTCGACATCGGCATCTTCCCAGTGTTCGACGACGTTCATCTGCGACGTGTTGATGGTCACCGTCACCTGATCGGGCTTGGGATCGAGTTCGGCCAGCATGTGGCGCGTATCGTCGCTGAGCCATTTGGCGGCTGCGCCTTCGGTCTCTGGTGCGAAGCTGATCGAGCCGCCCACCTGGATGATCATTTCCGGCACGGCGTTGCGCACGCCGGCAATCAGCTCGTTGAACTTCGACAGCCGCTTGCTGCCCTTGCCGTCGAGTTCGCGCACATGCAGATGAAGCACGGTGGCGCCGGCGTTATAGCAGTCCACGGCCTTCTGAATCTGCTGCTCCATCGTGACGGGGATATCTTCAGGAAAATCGGAAGGCACCCACGCCGGCGCATAGGGCGCGGCCGTGATGATCAGAGGCTGCTGATTTTCGGTGTAGAGCGAACCGTCGAGAAAGTTCATGACATGGTCTCCAGATTGGGTTGTGGAGAAGAAAACCGGGGAGCATCCGGCGGAAGGTTCATGTCGGCGATGAAGGACGCTGACCGGCATGAACCCGTCTGTGTCGCCTGCGCGTCAGGATGAAGAGACGCGACGGGATGCGACGATGCCGCGAAGATACGGCATCCCGCTCGACGGCTTTGCGTATTCGATGCCATTCTTTTAGGATTGCGCGCCATCGAACGATGGCTACGGCCCCGGGTTTTCCCCGACGCCATGCATCGCGCAAGACTCCAACGCGCGGCCAGTGTGTGATATCTCTCGCGTTCTGACGTCCCTGCTCTTTGCGCACATGTTTCGATTTGCTTCGACGTGAAAGGACCGCCATGAATGCGTTCAGAATCGTCATCGCAACATGCCTGACGCTCGTCTTCGACAGCGCGTTCGCCAGTCCAATCGATATCTCGAACGCGCTGCCCAACTTCTTCGGCGCGGGAATCGGCTCGACCACCGAGTATGCGGGCGGCAAGGACCGCATCGTCGGCGTGCTTCCGGGCATGCGCTACGTGACCGGCGGCGGCCATCTCTTCGAGTGGTACGGCACCTACGCGCAATACAACTTCGGCGGCCTCACCGGGCTGCAATGGGGTCCGGCGCTGGCGCTTCGTCTGGGCCGCCGCAATGTCGACGACGCCGTCGTATCGCAAGTCCACGACGTGTCCACCACGCTCGAAGGCGGCGGGTTCGCCGGCTACGAATACAGCCACGTCGGCGACGTGCCGTATCGGCTGCGTGGGGAAGTCACGGTCGTCACCAACGCGGGCGCGGTCTATACGGGCGCACGCGTCTCGCTAAACACGAGCGCGTGGTTTCCGCTGCATGCACGCGTGTTTATCGGCGCGGGCGCAGGCGCGACATGGGTGAGCGGCGGCTTCAACGAAACTTACTACGGCGTGACGCCCGAAGACGCGCAAAAGAGCGGGCTTCCCGCATTCAATCCGGGCGGCGGCCTCAATCAGTTGACCGGCTGGATTGCGGGTATCTACCAACTCGCCCCGAAATGGTATGTGGGCGCGATGATCTACTACCAGCGGCTGATGGGCGACGCGGCGGCCAGTCCTATCGTGACGCAACGCGGCACGCGCAATCAGTTGACCTACGGCGTCGGACTCGCCTACGCGTTCAAATGAGAAGCACGCGTGCAATGGGCATTTCAGCCGATCACGCGAACTCGTAATATCAACTAAACTGCATGCGTTACGAATGTTTTTCCACTCCGCGCAATGCGCGCCGTGTCTCATTCGATGATGCTTCGATTTCGAAAATATCAGGTTGCCGGCATGGCATGTCTCCTTGTCGCCAACCTCGTTTGCGCCGCTGAACAAGCCCGCTTCGTATTGCCGGAAAGAAGCGGCTCGGGGCTTTTGTTTTTCTCGTACCCTGCCGCCCTCTCGCTCGGCAACGAGACGCCGCTGCGCCGCGTTCGTTCGCATCTGCCCTTCGATAGCTCGTATATCGATGCAAGCGCGAACCGCGTCGCACCGTTCGGGTCCGGCTTCGGTTCGATCGAACCGAAGTATCCGCCGACGCCTGCGCCAAGCGTCATTTCCAGCCGGAACGCATCGCACGATGGCTTCGCGAATCAGGACGACGACGAGTGGCACTTCTCCGCCAGTCCGCAACTCGGCGCGAATCACGAACACGAAAAAAGCGTGACGTTCTCCGTGCGGCGTCCGTTCTAAGCGTTCGCGCTCTGCGTTCCTACGTGGGTATTCCCGCAATGCACGCGCCATTGCAGGCGGCTCACGTCCGTTCGCCTCTCGTCACGCCTCCTCGCGCGCCATCAGCGCCTCCGACCACGCGGGCAACGCGCTGCCCGGCATGGCTTCCGAGAACAGAAAGCCCTGCAATTCATCGCATCCGATACCGCGCAGCGTATCCGCCTGATGCGCGCTCTCGACGCCCTCCGCGACCACGCGCAGCTTCAGTTCGTGCCCGAGATCGATGATCGCCTTCACGATCGCGAGGTCGGCGGGCGCATCGAGCATGTCGTGCACGAACGCGCGATCGATCTTCAGCCGGTCGAGCGCGAAGCGGTTCAGATAGCTGAGGCTCGAATAGCCGGTGCCGAAGTCGTCGAGCGAGAGCTTCACGCCGAGCGCGCGAATCGCGTCGATTGCCTCGACGTAGCTTTCGGCGCTATCCATGAGCACCGTCTCGGTGATTTCGAGTTCGAGGCAATGCGGCGGCACGCCGTGCTTCGCGAGGCTGCGCGCGAGCACGCCGACGAGTTCGGGATCGCGTAGCTGGATCGCCGACACGTTCACCGATGCGCTGATCGCAAGCCCGCCGCTGTCGCGCCATTCCGCGAGCTGCCGGCACGCTTCCTCGATCACCCACGCGCCGATCGGAATGATGATCTTCGTTTCTTCGGCTACCGCGATGAACTGCGACGGCATCACGCTGCCGAGCAACGGGCTGTCCCATCGCAAGAGTCCTTCGACGCTCGCGAGCGCGCCGGTCCGCGCATCCAGACACGGCTGCCACACGAGACGCAATTCGCCGCGCTCGACCGCCGTGCGCAGGCTCGCATCGAGCGAAAGCCGGTAACGCGCGTGCTCGGCCATGTCCGCCGAGAAGAACTTCACCAGATTGCGGCCTTCGGCTTTGGCCTGATACATCGCGGCATCGGCGTTTTGCATCAGCGTGTCGATGTCCGCGCCGTCGTCGGGATAAAGCGCCACGCCCACGCTGCACGATACCTGCAGCGTCTTGCCGCTGACTTCATGCGGCTCGCGCAGCAGCGTCACGAGCCTTCGCTCGATGATCTGCATCACGTCGCTCGCGTTGCTCACGCCGGTGAGAATGACCGTGAACTCGTCGCCGCCGAGACGGCTCACCGTGTCGTTGCCGCGCACGGCTTGCAAAAGCCGCCGCGAGACGGAACGCAACAGCCCGTCGCCGACATGATGGCCGAGCGAATCGTTGATGTTCTTGAAGCGGTCGAGATCGATGAACAACACCGCGACGCGTTGCTGCGCGCGCTGCGCCTGAGCGATGGCCGCCTTCAGCCGCGCGCCGAACAGGGCGCGGTTCGGCAACTCGGTGAGCACGTCGTGCTCCGCGAGAAACTGGATGCGCGCTTCGCTTTTCTTGCGGTCCGTGATGTCGATGAGCGTGCAGATGTAATGCGACACGCTGCTCTTCTTGTCGCGCACGGTGCTCACCATGAGCCACGCCGGATAGTCGCCGCCCTGACGCCGCCGCACTTGCGCTTCGCCGTTCCATGTGCCGCTGCGTTCGCAGCGTTCCACGAGACGCGCGACGATCCCGCGTTCCTCGCCGTCGTCCTGTCCGACGATGAACGCGGGCGGCTTGCCGACGACATCGTCGTTGCGATACCCCGTCGCGCGATAGAACGACGGATTCGCGGTGACGAGACGCGCGCTGGCGTCGAGAATGACGATCGCCTCCGACGACGCCTCGAACACGCGGCCCCACAATTCCAGGCGCTGCTCCATCAGCTTGATCTGGTTGATCGGCGTGAAGGCGGTCAGGATGGCATCGCGCCCCTGAAAATCGAGGCGGCGCGCGGACAGCATCGCCCATGTCGGCTGCGCGGTGGCCTTCCAGTGAACCTCGAATTCGTCGATGGCTTCGCGGTCGGACAACTGCTGAAAGAAGCGCGCGCGCGTCGATGAATCCAGACCGAAAGCCCACGGGTCCGTCGAGCAGCCGTTGAGCCAGAAAAGGCCCGGCTTGTTCGCGTGCAGCACTTCGTGGCCGGGAATGGCGGTGACGACCATCGGCACGGGCGTCGCTTCGACGAGCGCATATTGCGCAGCCGACGCGCGTGTCGTCGCCGCGAGTTCCTTCTGCACGTCGCGTTCGTGATCGAGCTGCGCGAGCATTTCATTGAAGCCGCGCACGAGTTGGCCGATCTCGTCCTGACTGTGCCAGCTCGCGCGCAGCGAGTGGTCGCCCGTGCGCCGCACCGTGTCCATCACGCGCGCGAGCTTGCGCAACGGCGACGAGATCTGCTGCGCGACGAAGTACACCATCGCGAGAATGCCGCACAGCAACGAGAGCGCCGTGCCCAGATGCAGCCACATCTTCGAGAACAGTCCGTCCACGCGCGCGTGCAGCAATTGGTCGAGATGCTCGCCCGTCATGCGCCAGCTCGTGCTCGTGTTCATGACGAGCGATTGCTGCGCGGTATCGATGATGGAAAGCATCGCGGCATCCGGCGCGCTGTCGCCATCCACGACGATGCGCGCCGCATGACGGAACGCATCGACCGCCGTGCTCATGCGCGAGAACGACGGCGTGAGCGATGCTTCCAGCGCGTGATTGGCCGCGCCCGCTTCCGCGAAATCGGAACGCAGGCCCTGCATCACGGCATCGAGCTGGCCTTCGAGCACGAGATAGCGCGTGCGCACTTCGTCACGGGAGCGCGCGGTGCGTCCCTCATGCAGATGACGCCCGATGCCGTTGACCGCATCGATCAGCGCGGGATAGCGCAGGATCGACTGCGACATCGCGTAGTAGCTGTCGAGGTCGGGATCGAGAATCAGATTCGATTGATTGCCGATGCGCGTGATCAGTTCGCGGCATGCATCGAGCGCTGCGTGGCTCGTCGCGGCGTCCGGCTGCTTGTCATGCGAGAGCGCCTGCAGCGCATCGCGCAACGTGCGATTGAGCGCGGCGCTTTGCAGCGGCTCGCCGTATTGCGCTTCGGCGGCGGCGAGCTGATCCAGCTTCGCGCGCCATTCGGCGGGCGGCAAACGCTGGCCTGCGCCCGTCAGCGCGACATCGACCAGCGCGTTCGTCACCACCCGCACATATGCGTTGCCGACGATCTCCTTGTTGGAGAAGTCGATCGCGAGATACTTCTCGTGAATCAGAATGCCGCTGATATAGATGACGGCGCTCAGGTCCAGCAAATAGATCAGCAGCAGCTTGTGGCCCACGCGAAGGCGGGCGAGCAGCCGGAAGAAGGGATTCGACTTCATCGCACGCAAGCGGTGCAATGCCGGCCGTAAGAAGAAAGATGCATCAACGGGAACCTCGTGCGTTCGTGCGATGGGCGCGCCGGCCTGAATGTGAGCCGGACGCTTACATCGACATTTACGGCACGCGTCTATTCAACTTTAATTTTCGATCGAATTTCCCTATAGCGGTGCGCGTTTGTGCGTCGGCGGTGCGCATGCGTCATGCAAGGGCGCATCGCGTATTTCGTTCAGCGCTGCCGCGCCTCCGGTCTCGCGACGCACAGGCGACGGATTATCATGCGGGCGATGTGTCTTCAAAGGGCAACGCATGGACTTCGATGCAATCGTATTGGGCGGTGGAATCGTCGGAACGTCGGTCGCCGTGCATCTTCAGCGCCGTGGCGTGAAGGTGGCGCTCGTTGACCGCAGACCGCCCGGCAACGAGACTTCCCTTGGCAACGCCGGAATCATTCAGCGCGAGGGCGTGTACCCGTACGCCTTTCCTCGCGACCTTGCCACTCTCGCGAGATATGCAGGCAACCGAGCGACTGACGTGAGGTATCACCCATCGGCGATGCCGAAATTGATGCCGTTTCTTTTCCGCTATTGGTATCACTCGCGCGCCGACCGCCATGCGGACATCGCTAAAACTTACTCCACGCTCATCGCGCATAGCGTCTCGGAGCATCGCGAGCTAATCGAGGCAGCGAACGCCCAATCGCTTCTGAGAACAAACGGCTGGCTGAACGCGTTCCGAACGACCAAGGCCTTTGAACTGGCATTAGCGGAGGCTTCGCGTTGGCGGGAAGAGTACGGCATCCCCTTTGAAGCGCTCTCGATTGACGCGCTACACCGGGCGGAGCCTTCGCTTGGTTCCTCGCTACTGGCAGCTATTCGATACACCTCCGCAGACTCCGTGAGCGATCCGTCGGCGCTCGTCACGGCCTACGCGAAACTGTTCGAGAAGCTGGGCGGCACTGTTTGCATTGGCGATGCATCGACGTTCGAACAAGGATGGAAAGTCAGCACGGAACCTGGCGTCATTACCGCGAAGCAAGCCGTCCTTGCGTTGGGACCATGGTCAGGGGATTTGACCACGAAGCTCGGTTACAGGTTGCCGCTTGAAGTCAAACGGGGCTACCACATGCATTACGCGTCGAAGTCCGGAGCGGCCTTGAATCAGCCTGTTCTCGATGCTGAAATCGGTTACGTCCTGACGCCGATGACCCGAGGCGTCCGGCTAACTACCGGCGTGGAACTGGGCTACCGGGATGCGCCGAAAACGCCGGTGCAACTGGCGGCAGTCGAGCCTTTCGCTCGCGAAACGTTTCCGCTCGGCGAGCGCCTCGATGCCGAGCCGTGGCTCGGGCGCCGTCCGTGCACGCCTGACATGATGCCTGTTATCGGCCCGGCGCCGCATCATGCCAATCTATGGTTCGCCTTCGGTCACGCGCATCATGGTCTGACGCTGGGGCCGATTACCGGACGGATCATCGCTGAACTCATGACCGGCGAGACTCCGCTCGTGGACCCAAGCCCGTTCCGTGCGGACCGGTTTTGATTGAATGGCGATGCGCTTCGAATTACCCGGAATGCGTTTTGCTCAACGCCGATATAAGCAACGACGAGGAGGCGAATATGGCAGACCAACATAAGCGCGCGGCGACTCATTGCGAGTAGCCATCGTGCGCGCAATATGCAAACACTTGCTGATCGCCTTTGCGTCGGCATCCTTGCTCGCCGGTTGCGTCGTCGGCGAGATGCCGCCGCCAGGAAGGTATCTCACTGACGGCGAGTGCCGCGACCTGACTGCGCTGAAGACGAATGCGAACCCCACGATGGCTGAACATCAGTCGGAGTTGGCCGCGTTGCGAAAAGCGGGATATGACCCATCCCCGTTCTGGGACGACCCTTACTATCCCGAGGACTTGCAGGCCGCACAGCGCCTCGTCGACTACTGGTTTCAGCACGAATGCACGCCGATACGCACGCAGTGAACCGGTGACCGGCCGTCACGCGCCACGAACATGGCTGCTCGATGCGAATCGATGGCGGAAGCCCGGCACTAGGCCTGTTCTTTGCACCACGGTTCAGCCAATCAATAACGGAGGAAAATCCATGAAATCGCTGCGATGCCTCGCACTCGCTACCGCAATCGGCGCTGCAAGCCTGGGCGCTCAGGCCCAGGTTGCCGGGACTCAACCGCTGAGCGTCACGGTCGAGCAATCTCAAGCGCTGCTTCAGGGCTGGAGCACGAAGAAGAGCATCCTGGGAAAGGCTGTCTACAACGACAAGAACGAGAAGATCGGTTCGATCAAGGACCTGGTGGTGTCGCCGGACGCAACGGTTTCTGCCGCCATCATCTCGACGGGCGGTTTCCTGGGCGTGGCCACGCATGACGTGGCCGTGCCGATCGCTTCTCTGGACATTCGCAACGGCAACTTCTATCTGGCGGGCGCCACGAAAGACGCGCTCAAGAATACGCCCGAATTCGAGTACAACAAGGTGAAAGCGCCGCCGAAGCCGCATAAGCTCAAAGACACGCAATAATCGCGGAAAAGACGAAGCCCCGGCCGATGTTCGGACCGGGGCTTCGCGTACCCTCTTGCGTGGTAACTTCGTACAACACTTCTCGCGTCAACTTCCCCGTAACGACTCAATGCCAAATCGGAGCGATGAAACACGAGTCGCTACAGCGACGACCGGTGGTCCGGAAAAGAGTATAGGCAGGCCGGCATGCTCGGTGACTTTCCTTCGCGACTCGTCGTTTCGTTTCATCGCCACGGAAAGAAGTGTACGGGTCCGGCGTGGACTGCGAAACGTCGAACAGAGGCAGAAGTAGCACGCTTTCCGCACAAAAGAATCACGCTTCGCAACCGATGAGGCGGCCGGCAGAGGCACGTACTTGAGTGCTGCCCTCGCCCGGTTCCATGCGATGTCATCGCCTTCATCCCACGTTCGCCTGCGCCTGCACTTGCGCGAGCGCCGCGATGAGATCGCCGAAGCGCTCGCCTTGCACGACGATATGTCCGCGCAACGCGGCGGCGGCGGCATCGCCATCACCGCCGGCGAGCGCATCGACCACCGCCTGATGCTCCCCGAACGATTCGTTCATGCGGCCTTTCACGCGCAACTGCAAACGCCGGTAAGGACGCAGCAGCTTGTGCAGCGCCTTGGCCTGATCGCGCAGATAAGTGTTGTGACTCGCTTCGTAGATGAGGCAGTGGAAGCGCTCGTTGAGGTGATAGTAGCCGTCCGTGTCGCCGGCATCGTGCGCGGCCTGACACGCGAAGTGCGACGCGCGCAGCGCCTCGATCTGTTCGGGACTCATGCGTCTTGCGGCAAGACGCCCGCACATGGCCTCCAGTTCGGCCATGACTTCGAACATCTCGACCAGGCGATCCAGACTGATCTTCGCAACCACCGCGCCATGACGCGGCCGCATCTCCACCATGCCCGCCGCTTCGAGTTGCAGGAGCGCTTCGCGCACCGGCGTCCTCGACATCTGAAAGCGCGCGGTCAGCTCCGCTTCGTCCAGCGGCGCGCCGGGCAGAAGCGCGCCCGTCGCGATGTCTTCCTCGATGGATTCACGCAATTGGTCCGCGCGCGTGAGCTTGTTCGACATGGCGTTTTCCTCGGTGGCGATGAACGCAGACAACGTTCAAAGATACGCGTAAACGCTAGTAGGAAATGCGATTAAGCGAATTATAAATACATAAAAAGGCGTTGCGTATATTTAAGCATTCCAAAGCCTTACGTGATTTTTTCAGTATCACCCGCATTCCTTCCCGCGCGCTCGCCCGGCGTAAGCCAGCCCATCCGACGCGCCTGCACGTCCCGCATTCTAGAGACTCGCGGCCGTATCGAACGGTCCGCTGGCACGACGCCCGAAGGCAGTCTGTTGGGAGACACGACGATGAGATCACGATATGTAGGAATGCTATTTACTGCCAGTGTTTTCGCTGCGATCACGAGCGGATGCGGCCACAGCGACGACCACGGTCCATCGCCCACGGACAAGGGCGCGGGCTTCATCAACAGCTTCCAGATCATTTCCAGCGCGCCCGCGTTCGGCGGTGCGACACCTGCGGGCGCGGCGGGACCGTATCAGGTCATCACCGCCGTGGTGCACGGCGAACTCGATCCGAACAATCCGCTCAATGCGGGCATCGTGAACATCAAGAATGCGCCGAAGGGCGCGGATGGCTATGTCGCGTATGCGACCGATGTCGTCATCCTGCGTCCGGCGAGCGCATCGAACGCGAAGCGCGTGCTCTTCTACGACGTGGTGAATCGCGGCAGCAAGATCGGCGATGCGTCGTTCATCGGCGGCGGCGCGCTCGATACGGGCGCAGCGCCCCCGGCGACGTTTCCTTCGTTGCTGCGTAACGGCTGGACGATTCTCTGGAGCGGCTGGCAAGGCGATGTGCCGCTCAACGGCACGAGCGCGCTCGCGGGCGCGGGCCTGCTCGGCACGAGCTTTCCGGTCGCGACCAATCCCGATGGTTCGCCCATGACCGCCTTCTCGCGCGAGGAGTTCATTCCCGACTACGCGGGCGGCAATCCCACGCAGATTCCGCTCACCTATCCGCCCGCCGATCTCAACGACAAGACCTCGGTGACCTTCACCGCGCGGCAGTCGTGGCTCACGGCATACGGCAGCATTCCGGGAGGCGTGGAGACGTATAGCGCGCCATCGGTGCCCGTCACGTCATGGAGCTACGCGAGCACGCCCAACAACGTCTACGAAGGCAATTACTCGGTGACCTTCAGCCCGCCTTCGACCGTGCCGGGACCGAATGGCCAGAGCGTCGCGCCCGATGCAGGCACGATCTACAGCTTCGTGTACAAGGCCGCCGCGCCGACCGTCGATGGCATCGGCTTCGCGGCGCTGCGCGATCTCGTGTCCTTCCTGCGCTACGAGAACACGGATGCGCAGGGCGTCGCCAATCCGCTCAACGATCTGAAGGGCGCAGCCTGCGTGGCCACGACGTGTTCCACGAGCACGAACTTCGATATCGCCGTGGGCGAAGGCATTTCGCAATCCGGCCGCTTCATGAAGGACTTCCTGTATCAGGGCTTCAACGCGGACAAGAACGGCAAGATCGTCTTCGATGGCATGTTCCCCATCATCTCCGCCGCGCGCCGCACGTGGACCAACGCGGCCTTCGCGCAGCCGGGCCGCTGGTCCAAGCAGCATGAGGATCACTTCATGCCGGGCTTCCAGTTCCCGTTCAGCTATGCAGTGATGACGGACCCCGTGAGCGGCACGACCGATGGCCTGCTCAAGCAATGCACCGCGACCAATACGTGCCCGAAGATCATGCAGCTCGACGGCGCGTTCGAATGGTGGGGCGGCGGCGCATCGCTGGTCGTGACCGATGGGCGCGGCAACGACATCCAGCTTCCGCAGAACGTGCGCTATTACCTCGTGCCGGGCACGCAACACGGCGGCGGCAGCGGTGTGACCACGGGCAACATGACCTTGCCGGTCGCGGGCAGTCAGTGCCAGTTGCCCGGTTCGCCCGTGGAAGAAACGCCGGTCGAACGCGCGCTGATTCCCGCGCTCGTCGCGTGGGTGGGACAAAACACGCCGCCGCCTGCATCGCAGTATCCGACGGTGGCATCGGGCAATCTTGTCGCACCGACGCAAACGGCGACGGGCTTTCCGAATCTCGCGAACGTGACCGTGCCGAGCGGACCCAGCGCCACGCCGACACCGCTCAAGCTCACGTTCAACGGTGAGTACAACCAGCTCTTCGTGACCGACTACAGCACGGCGACGCCCTTGGTGAACACGGCGCAGCAGTACACCATCCTCGTGCCGAAGGTCGATGCGAACGGCAACGAAACCACCGGCGTGGCCGTGCCGGACGTGAGCGTGCCGCTCGCGACCTACACGGGCTGGAACTATCGCGGCCAGGGTCATGCGATCGGCGACGGCTGCATCTCCAACGGCGCGGCGATTCCGCTCGCGGTGAACGCGGCGGGTCAGGCGGGCGGCGTCGATTCGCGCGCCACGCTCCAGACGCTCTACGGCGGCAGCCGGTCGCGCTATCAGTCGGCGGTCGCGGCGGCGGCGAACGCGCTCGTCAAGCAGGGCTATCTGCTGCAGGACGATGCGAACAACGTCTTCATCACGAATGCGTCGCAGGTCTCGCCGACCTTGCTGCCGCAACCCTGATCCGATGAAAAAACGCCTTGTTTCAAGTATCGGAGCGATGTTGGTGGCGTCGTGCGGCGGCGGTGGCGGCGGGGACAGCAGTGCGCCGCCGCCGCCCGCACCGGCCGCGACCGCCTATCAGAACAGCGTGCTGCTCGGCGACACGACAGCCGTCTCGCTCTCGATCATGCCCGCGACGACGACATCGAATGCGTCGCTTGCAAGCCCCATCGCCGCGCCGTTCGTGGTGGCGGGCAATAACGCGCTCGCATCGCTCTATCGGCCGTCCAGCTATGCGGGCGCGGGCATCGCCTGCGTATCCGCGCCGACCAACAGCATCGGCACTGTCGTCAACGTGAACGCGGGCGTGAACATCAAGAGCGTCGCGGCATTGTTGAATGCGGGATGGAGTCTCGTGCCGAACGCGACGGCGACCTGGAGCACGTTCGGCGCGAGCGCGAAGGTGTTCGATGGCTGGGAGAACTGCGGCGCGAAGGCGGAAGGCAGCCCGTCGCCCGCATCGACGCTGACGGTGAACGCGGACGGCAGCTTCTCGGACAACGTGTTCGACGGCAATCCCTCGACGACCGTGCGCATCGTCGATCAAGCCTTCAGCGCGACGCAGGCAAGCGCCATGCTCTCGGATGCCGGCCTCGCCGATACGAGCCAGCCGAACGCGCCGCAGACCATCCGCCTGCACATCTATCAAAACGCGGCGAACCAGACGGTACTCGTCGAACAGGCCATACCGGCGAGCGGTGCGAGCACCGATCATCCCGGCTATGTGGCGATCTACTTCGCGCGCTGAGCGCTGACGAGGGCCGTCGCCGCGCGCGTTGTGCAGCGCTTATCGAAAGCGCGCATCCGTTGTCGCTCCCGAATCTGCAACGCACGCTCATCGGCTGCGTCGCGTGCGGCCATGCCAAGGCACGCGCACTGCTGATACAACTCCCCTGATCGCATCGTCTTGAGGCTGCTACGCAGCCTCTGCCCCTTGCTGGCTGTCGACGAGGATCGACGATGCCTTCGTCGCCCGAGCAAGACGTCACGTCGACAATTCAGCCAGTCGAGACCCACGGACACGCGCTATGACGCGCCTTCGTCCCACACGCGGCCCCTCCATTGCTGATTACAAGTTGCAAGAACAAAAGTGGGACACAATCTGTCGAGTCAGTTCGACTGTCCATTCAGGCCCGTATAGGAGTTGTAATGTCGGTTCGCTCAATACCCTCCCCGTTCGCCCTTGAGCCCGATTTCCGACTTCTATTCGAGGCCACGCCCGTTCCCTACCTGATTCTGACGCCCGATTTCATCATGGTTGCCGCTAATGAGGCGCGGCTGCGCGCCACCATGTCGACGCGCGCGCAGATTCTGGGGAAGAACGTGTTCGAGGTATTTCCCGATAATCCCGACGATCCCACCGCCACCGGTGTCCGCAATCTCCGTGCTTCCCTGTCGCGAGTGCTCAGGAACAAGGTGCCCGATGCAATGGCGGTGCAAAGATACGATATTCCCGTGCGTGATTCGGCCGAAGAAGAATTCGAAGTACGCTACTGGAGTCCGCTGAACACGCCGATACTGGATTCCTCGGGAGAGGTCGTCTACATCATTCATCAGGTCGAAGACGTCACGGAACGCGTACTGAAACAACAGGCCATTGAAGAAAGCGAAGCCCGCTTTCGGGAAATCGCCAACGCGATGCCTCAAATGGTGTGGTCGACTTCCCCCGAAGGCGATCACTACTACTACAACAAGCAGTATTTCGATTTCACGGGTGTCTCCCCGGATTCGACGACTGGGGAAAGATGGGGCAACGTACTACACCCGGACGATCAGGAGCGCGCTTCGCAGGAATGGGGAAAGTCCCTTTCCACCGGCGATCCTTACCAGATCGAATATCGCGTGCGGCATCGGTCGGGCGAATATCGATGGGTGCTTGCGCGGGCGCTGCCTATCCGCGACGAATCCGGCCACGTCTTGCGCTGGATCGGATCAAGCACGGACGTCCACGAGCAAAGACTCGCTGAAGAGGCGCGTGTCAAATCGGAATCCAAGTTCCGGAAGATTGTCGAATCCGACATCATCGGCATCTACGAATTCGATTCCATCGGCAGAATAACCGCAGTGAATGAGAAATTCCTGCATATGCTCGGCTACACGCGGGACGAGTTCGACCAGCACGGTTTGTCCTGGCGTTCGCTCACGCCCGCCGAATGGGAAAAGCCGGACGCATGTGCGTTGGAAGAACTCGAATCCAAAGGAAGAACGCGGCCCTTCGAAAAAGAGTACTTCAGGAAGGATGGTGCGCGCTTACCGGTCTACATCGGCGCAGCGACGCTTGGAAACACCGACGCCGAAGCGATTGCCTATGTTCTCGATATATCGGAACTGAAGAAAGCGCAGTCCGATGTGCGCGAAAGCGAAATCCGCTTCCGGGCACTCGCTGAAAACATTCCGCAACTGGCCTGGATGGCGAATAGCGACGGGTCGATCTTCTGGTTCAACAATCGCTGGTTTCAATATACGGGCACGACGCTGGAGGAGATGCAGGGCTGGGGCTGGCGCAGAGTGCATCATCCCGACTATGTAGAAGCCGTCACGGCCAAGTATTACAACAGCATCGTGGTAGGCAAACTCACTTGGGAAGATACGTTTCCGCTGCGCAGTGCGGATGGACGATATCGCTGGTTCCTGTCTCGCGCAGTGCCTATCCGCGATGAACACGGGAATGTCGTGCGATGGTTCGGTTCCAATACGGACGTGACGGATCAGCGTCAGGCAGAAGAAGCATTGCAGCAGGAAAACCGCCGCAAGGACGAGTTCCTCGCAATGCTCGCCCATGAACTGCGCAATCCGCTCGCACCCATTAGCACGGCCGCTCAACTTCTCGTATTGGGCGATCGCAACGAACATGACGTCAGGCGATCCAGCGACATCATTTTCCGTCAGGTAAAGCATCTCACCGAGTTAGTCGATGATCTGCTGGACGTCTCTCGCGTGACGCGCGGTCTCGCCACCATAGACAAGGAAGAAGTGAGTATCAAGGAGATCATCAACAGTGCGATCGAACAGGCCCGGCCGTTGATCGAGGCAAGACAGCACGACTTGACTATTCAACTCACTTCAACGAACGCGGTCGTATTGGGCGATCGTACGCGCCTCATTCAGGTCGTGGCCAATCTCTTGAACAACGCTGCGAAATACACACCGAGAGGAGGAAAGATCGAACTCGTCATGAAAATGACCGGCTCGCTCGTGTGCATTGACGTGATAGACAATGGAACGGGAATCGACGCAAAGCTACTCCCGCATGTGTTCGAGCTATTCACGCAGGCGGAACGTACACCCGACCGCATTCAGGGCGGACTCGGCCTCGGACTCGCCTTGGTCAAAAGCATCATGGATTTGCACGGCGGCACCGTGACAGCAAAGAGCGATGGCCTCGGCAAAGGAAGTGTGTTTCTCGTGACGCTGCCGATTCTGGAAACTAACAGGTTAATCGCCGAGCGCCCTCTTGCTTCGGTCGAAGATCATGCCACGATCAATCCGCTGCGGATTCTGATCGTCGACGACAACGAAGACGGAGCGGAATCGCTGGCGACGCTGCTTCGACTGGGAGGACATGACGTCGCGACGCGCCATACCGCGCTTGCCGGACTCGAAGAAGCAAGTTCTTTTCTTCCGCAGGTCTTCATTCTGGATATCGGGTTGCCGGATATGGACGGATACGAACTCGCGCGGCGCCTGCATCTGGACTCAAAGAACGATCATGCCTTGTTTGTCGCGCTGTCCGGCTACGGGCAGGCGCACGACAAAGTGCTCGCCAAAGGCGCCGGCTTCGATCATTACTTCATCAAGCCGATCGACATCGGCGCGTTGCAAAAGGCGCTCGCGTTAGTGGATAGCCGTTAGCTCGACGCGACTCGCCTCACCACCGCCATGTAATGATCGATCGAAGGCGTCTTGCGCGTGGGCGACTTCGCGAGATCGTCCCATCGGCGGAGCGCGAGCGCATCGTGCGAATACGGTTTCGACATGAAAGCGGCCGCCTGTTTCTCGTCGAACACGCCGCCTTGCAGCTTCAGGCTGCGCACGGAATCTGCCGAGAGATTGCCGACATACTCGGCATCGATCGCGCACAGGCAGCGCTTCGCATCGACATGAAGACGGATCGGTTCGAGCACGGCATCGCCGAATAAGGGCCGCAAAAAAGGCAGCGCGTAATACTGATGAAGATCGTCGATGCCCCGCTTGCTCGGCGTATCGCCTTGCAGGTTAATCAAGTGCCCGAGATCGTGAAGCAGGGAAGCCGCGACGAGCGCATCATCCGCGCCGGCTTCTTCCGCGAGCGCCGCGGTCTGCAATGCGTGCTGCAACTGCGTGACCGGTTCGCCGCTATATGCAATGCCGCCGTGCCGTTCGAAGAGATGCCGGATATCGGCGAGTGAGAGTGACATGCGATCCTTCAGCTATCGATTGATGCGCAATCGCGGCGCCTTCGCGGCGATCAGCAGCAGCGCGGCCAGCGACACGCCGAGCAGAATCAACGAGAGCGCCGACGCCGGCAAGTAATAGCCGCGATTCACCTGCCCGACGACGACGATCGGCACCGTCGCGAACCCCGGCGGATACACGGTGAGCGTCGCGCCGAGTTCGCCGAGCGACAACGCGAACGCGAGCGCGAGGCTCGCGCGAACGGCCGGCACGAGTTGCGGCAGCACCACGCGCACGAGCACCATCGCGGGCGGCGCGCCGAGACTCGCCGCTGCTTCGCGCAGCACGGTCAGTTCGGGGCGCAACGCCGCAGCCGCGCATCGATAACAAAACGGCAGCACGAGCGCCAGTTGCACGAGCACGACGATAGCCGCCGAGCCCGAAAGATCGAGCGGCTTCTTGTGATACGCGATCAACACCGCGAGGCCGAGCACGACGCTCGGCACGCCGTTGGGCATCATCGCGATCATGTCGACCCACGCGCCGACGCCGCGCCGGTCGCGTCCTTCCAGCGCAAGCGCGAGCCAGAGACCGAGCACGGTGCCGAGCACGGCGACGCCGAAGCCGACTTCGAGGCTCGTGGTGACGGCGTCGAAGTCGCTGCTGCTCAGTCGCTCGAACCAGCGCAGGCTGAAGCCATCGGGCAACACGGTTCCCGACCAGTGCGACGCGACGCTCGACAACGCCACGACGACCACCGGCAACACGAAGAGCCACACGCAAAGCAGCGCCGCGATGCCCGCGACCAGCCACGCGCCCACGCGCCTCGCGGAAAACGATCTTGCAGCCGATGCGCGCAGTTGCCATTCAGCGGCCATCACGTCCTCCCGCGCGCACGTTCACGCGCCGATACAACGCATAGAGCGACAGCGACATCGCGAGCATCGCAACCGCGCCTGCCGATGCTGTCGGCAAGTCGAGATCGACGGTGGCCGCGCTATAGATCGCGGTCGGCAACGTGATGAGATGCGCGCTGCCGAGCACGAGCAGAATGCCGAACTCGTTCAACGTCAGCAGAAAGCAGAGGATGGTGCCCGCCGCGATGCCCGGCCACGCGAGCGGCAGGATGACCTTGAACGCGACCATCGACGAATCCGCGCCCAGACTCTTCGCCGCTTCGACGAGCCGCATGTCGAGCGTTGCGAACGAGGCGAGCGTCGGACGCACGACGAACGGCGCGTAGAACACGACCTCTGCGAGGATCACGCCGCCGATGCCGAACAGGAAATCGAGCGGCGGCGCCTGAAGACCGAAGAGCTTCTGCATGCCGATACTCACGGACCCTTGCGAGCCATAAAGAAAGATCAGCGTGAACGCGACCAGAAACGAAGGGAACGCAACGAAGAGTTCGAGAAAGCGCGTGACCAGTTTCGCGCCGGGAAACGGCTTGAAAAACAGCATCGATGCGATCAGCACGCCGAGCAATGAAGCAAGCGTTGCGCTCGCGAAGAGAATGCCGAGCGTCGTGCCGATGACGCCGCGCGTCTCGGGATTGCCGAAGAACGCGGCATACGCATGCAGTGTCAAGCCGTGTGCGCCGGTGACGCTGAGCGCGGCCAGGCGCATGAGCGGATAGATGACGAGCGGCCCCAGCACCACGACGAGAATGCACCACAACTGCCACTGCGCACGGCGCGCGCGACGCGCCTTCGCTCGCGCATGCGCATCGCGATGGCCGGACAGCGCATCACTCGCCGACAAGGACGACATCTTCGACCTCATACTTCAAAGACACGCGCGCATTCTTTGCAGGCATGCGGCCGTGGCCGCGCTGCATCGAAACGAGCACGGGTTCGTCGGGCAGCGCATCGAGCACGACGGAGATCGACAACGCCGATCCATACCATTCGACCGATGCAATCGTGCCGTGCAAACGCGCATCGCCGAGCGGCACGATCGAAAGACACTCGGGACGAATGCACGCGAGCTTTTTGCGCTCGCCGTGACGCGCATCGCCGAGCGGGAACAGGATCGACGGCGGCAGCAGATTCGCCGCGCCGAGATAGCGCGCGACGAACGCATCGTTGGGCGCGTCGTACAGTTCGCGCGGCGTGCCGAGTTGCGCGATACGGCCATCGCGCATCAACAGCGTGCGGTCCGAGAGCACGAGCGCATCGTCGCGATCATGCGTGACGCAAACGATCGTGAGATTCGGCAGGCGCTCATGCAGCGCATTAAGCTCGCTTCGCACCGATGCACGCAGATTCGCATCGAGCGCGGAAAGCGGTTCGTCGAGTAACAGCACATCCGGCTCGATGACGAGCGATCGCGCCAGCGCAACGCGTTGCTGCATGCCGCCCGACAATTGCGCGGGCATGATGTGACCCGCGTCGCCGAGTTGCACGAGCTTGAGCGCATCGGTGACGCGCCGCGTGATGTCCGCCTTCTTCAAACGCCGCGCGCGCAAGCCGAACGCGACGTTATCGAATACGGAGAGATGCGGGAACAGCGCATAGCTTTGAAACAGCACGCCGAGATTGCGCTGAAACGGCGGCACATGCGTGAGATCGCGCCCCGCGACGGTGAGCCGGCCCGCGAGACCATCGGCATCGACGAATCCCGCGATGAAGCGCAGCAAGGTCGTCTTGCCGCAACCGCTGCGGCCGAGCACCGTGAGGAACTCGCCGCGCGCGATGGTGAGCGAGAGATCGTCGAGCACCGTGCGCGCGCCGAAGCGCACGCTCAAGTGCTCGATGCGAACGCCATCGAACGCGTGCTCATGCGCAAGCTCGTTAGCGTTCTCGCGGCTGCGCGGAGAAAGCGCGAGCGTGTTCACGACTTCGGCTTGACCACTTCGGTCTCTTTGCCCGAATTGCCGATCACGTCGTTTTTCCAGCGCGTCGTCCACGCGGCCTTCTTGTCCATCACATGATTCCAGTCGACCGGAATCAGCTTCACGCCCGCGATAGCCTGCTTGACGGTCTCGCCGTTCTTGCCCGTCAGCGGCACGTCGGTGCGGCCCGGAATGCCGTAGATGTCAGGCACTTTCGCCTGCACTTCCTTCGACATCAGATAGTCGACGAGCTTTTTGCCTTCGGTCTGATTCGGACCGCCCTTGATGAGGCCGATTGCATACGGAAGCTGGAACGTCGTCGGCGCGTCGCCCGGTTTCGCGGCGAGGAACACGGGCTTGAGCGAGAGGCCGCCGTTCGCGGCATCGTCGAGATCCATCTGCAAGTCGCCGTTGGCGAACGCAATCTCGTTACGCGAAAGCAGCACGTCGAGATAGCCCGTGCCTTTGGTATGGAATTTCGCGTGCTTCTCCAGATCGCGCAGATACGAGAACGCGTTGTCCTCGCCCATCAACGCACTCGTCAGGATGATGACCGCCATGCCGTCGCCCGCGGTCGCGGGATTCGAATATGCAATGCGACCGCCGTAATCGGGATGCAGCAAGTCCGCGAAGGTCTTCGGCGTGTTCTTCGTGACTTCCGGGTTGATCGCGAACGAGAAGTAGTTGTTCACGAACGTGGCCCACGATGCATCCGGCGCCTTCGCAATCGCGGGCACGTTCGCATAGTTCGCGCTCGCATACGGCTGCAGCAAGCCGCTTTGCGACGCCTGCTGAATGAACGGCGGCAGCGTCACGAGCACATCGGCTTTCGGCGAATCTTTCTCCACCGTTGCGCGATTCACGACTTCGCCGCTGCCCGCCGTGACAATATTCACCTTCACGCCTTCCTTCTTTTCGAAGGCAGGCAGCACGTCCTTGTAGAGATTCTCGAGACCGTCGGCGGTATAGAGAACGACGGCATCGGCCGCGAACGCGGACACCGGTGCAAGACCGGTCATGACCGCGCCGGCAACCGCGAGCGCGATACGCGCTGCTGGGATATGCACGGCGCCGAGACGATTTCGCTTCATGTTGCAGGATCTCCGAAAGGATGCGGACGCGCGCAGGATAAGAATCGATGCATCGCCAGCACGCTTGGTTCATCGTGCTGGCGACATCCTTCGAGCATCGCAGGCTTTCGTTACACCGGCGTGACTGTTCACGGCGTGCGCTTCACACTCGCATTCGATTGCAATATCGGATGCGACTCGCCGGGAATGGGCCGGCCGCGATTGTCGGTCGGCACGAGTTGCGTCTGGAACGCGACGAACAATGCCTGAAACTTGCCGTCCACTTCGACGATCACTGCACCGTCCTGGAACACGCCGTTCTCATTCGAATGATCCTTCACATGACTGCCCGGCGCGGGCTTCGGGTTGCCCTGATTCATGTGCGTTTCATGCAGGCCATCCTCGCCCGGCTCGAAGAGAAAGCCGAAGCCGTACACGGTCACGTCTTTCATGGGCTTCCATCCGAGGCGATTGTCGCGATAGCCTGGTGTCGGATAAACATAGTCGACACCATCGACGGACATGTCCAGTTGCAGCATCTCGTTCAACAGCGCGTTGATGTCGTTGTGCTCGTCCTTCGTATCGAGCGGGATGGGACGCATCGCGGTGAGATCGACGAGCCGCTTGTCATGCACATAGTCGAGTTTCGGAAAGCCCGTCGTCGTGACGCCCGCGGCGAGCTTGTCGAGGTCCCCATTCATCGGATGCTCGAAATGCTGGTTCCACACATAGAGCACGAGATAACCCGCTGGCCCGGTGAGCGAACTGTCGGACTTCACGTTCGTGACGATGCGAAACTCCTTGCCGCTCGGGTCTTCGCTGACGATCACATAATGCGGGTCGCCTTTGTAACCGTCCAGAAAGGGAACGCCGAGCGTGACCTTGCCTTTGAACACGACATACTCATTGCTTGCCATGCGTTTCTCCTTCTCGTGAAAACTCATTGGATGCGGGCATTGCCGCGCTGTTCCGTACGCTCGATTGAAACCTTCCGTAAGCTCTGTCATGGCGAGGTCACACGCCTGACCATAATGTCTGCGAGACGCGAACGTATCTGTTCCCCACACGGAGATTAAACGTCCATGGTCAAGAATAACCAGCAGGATGAGGCATCGATCGCATCCCGCCGGGGCTTCCTCAAGCTCGCGGGCGCTTCAGGGCTCGCTACCGCCGCGAATGTCATGAGCGGGCCGGCGCAGGCTCAAACGTCGAATGCTGATGGAACGCCTGAACAGGTTCACTTGACGTGGGGCGAAGATCCGACGAGCGAGGTTGTCGTGAGCTGGGCGTCGCTTGCGCAGGCGATCAAGCCGCGCGTACGCATCGTCGAACACAACGGCCACGCGCACGACATTCATGCCGTGCAGCGCACCTACACCGATGGTCTCAACGGCGAAACCGTCTTCACGTATCACGCACGGTTGCACGCGTTACGCGCCGACACGGCTTATCGCTACGAAGTCACCGCCGACAACGACAGCAACGCCGCGCAGCCCTTCAGCGCAACGTTCACGACCGCGCCGCGCGGACGCCGCACATTCCGCTTCACGAGTTACGGCGATCTGGCCACGCCGAACACGGGATGGGTGTTGTCGTCGCCGCAAAGCCGCTTCGCGGTGCAGGCCGTCGAACGATTCCAGCCGCTCTTTCATCTGCTCAACGGCGACCTCTGCTACGCGAACCTCAATCCCACGCATCAGCCTGAAGTGTGGCGCGACTTCGGCAACAACGCTCAGACATCGGCGGCGAACAGACCGTGGATGCCCTGCCCCGGCAATCATGAGATCGAGTTCAACAACGGCAAGCAGGGCTTCGATTCGTATCTCACGCGCTATACGCTGCCCGACAACGGCACGCATTTCCCCGGACGCTGGTACAACTTCAACGTCGGCTCGGTGCTCTTCATCTCGCTCGACGCCGACGATGTCGTCTATCAGGACGCCGCCGCGTTCGTCGCCGGTCCCGCGCCGCTCGCGCCCGCCGCGAGCACCGGCCATGCCGCGATCGCGCCCGGCACGTCGTTCTATGTGCGCGGATACAGCAACGGCGAACAGACGCGCTGGCTCGAACGAACCTTGCGCGAGGCATCGCATGACGACGACATCGACTGGATCGTCGTGCAGATGCATCAGGACGCGCTGAGTTCGTCAAAGACAGGCAACGGCTCGGACAAGGGCATCCGCGAGGCATGGCTGCCGCTCTTCGACCGCTATGGCGTGGACCTCGTGCTATGCGGTCACGATCACGACTACGAGCGCAGCCATCCGGTGCGCGGCTGCAATCATCACGCGGGCCGCGATGCAGTGACCGGCGAACGCGTCGATACCTTGCAGCCGCGTCCCGTGACGACGGCACAGCGCGCCAACGATCCGATCGACACGACGCACGGCACCATTCATCTGATACTCGGCGGCGGCGGCACGAGCGCGCCGCTCGACGTGTACGGCACCGATCCGGGCAATGGCCTGCCGCAAGCGCAAGTGTTCACGAAGCCGAACAGGCCCGTGCCCGGCGCGACGGCGGGTACGTTCGTGCGCCCTGTCGCCGATGCCGTCGAGGATGCGATCTGGTCCGCGCAACGCGATACCGGCACGGGATACGGCATCGCCGTGTTCGATGTCGATCCCGGCGAACGTGGCGGCAAGAGTTCGATCACGATGCGCTACTACCATGCACCGGGCGCGGACCAGACGCCCACCGGCGAGTACGAACTGTTCGAGACCATCGTGCTTGAGAAGACGTGCCGTACATGATTAGCGCATCGCGCGTGACATTGTCATCTCATGCGTGCACCAATGCGATGCATCGTGTCACAAACAATTCATTGAATTAAGCCCGTACATGGCCGTTAAAGCCTGCATCTGACGCGTGCCTGCAAACCATCGCCACGCGTTCGCCTTTGCCCTACCCCGATGCAGGAGCTTCATGCGTAACATCACGGTTCGAACTCATCTCATCATCGTCAGCATGGTCGCGGCGTTAGCGCTCGCTGCGGCCGGGACAGCCGGACTGCTCGCCGCATCGAACGGCACGGCTGCACTCAAGCGCATGTTCGAAGGGCGCGCGCAGTCATTGCAGAACATCTCCATCATCAACGAAGGCACTACCGAGACCACGTTCGCGATCAGCGATGCCATCCTCGATCCGTCGGCGGACAAGACGAAGCGCGTCGTGGATTCAGCGGCGAAGCGCATCGACCAGATCGACCGCATGATGCAGCAGTACCTCGCTCACGAACTCGACGCCGACGATCGCGCGCTTGCGAACCGCTTCGCAACCGACTGGCACGCACTGCGCGACAAGGGCTTTAAACCCGCGATCACGCTGCTTTCCGCGAATAATCTTTCGGAAGCGCAGTGGATTCAGACGCAGAGCATCGAGCCGATGTCGAAGAAGCTTCAGGACGATGGCCTGCAATTGAGGCAGCGGCAATTGACGGCCGCGCGTGATGAATACACTCGCTCGATCGTCGATGCACGCGTGCTTCAGGTCGTCGTACTCGTGCTGAGCGGTGTCGGTCTCGTGATCGTCGGCGTGTTGTGCGCTTCGCTTTCGCGCAACGTGCTGCGGCAACTCGGCGGCGAACCCGCCGTTGCCGCGCAGCTTGCGAATCGAATCGCATCGGGCGACCTGTCCACCGAAGTGCCCGCGAAGCATCCGCGCAGCCTGCTCTCCGCCATGGAAGCAATGCGCCAGCAACTCGCGACGATGATCGGCCAAATCAATTCGCTTACCGATGCCATGGCGCACACCACGGCGACGTTCGCGAACGGCAACACGAGTCTCTCGCTTCGCACCGAGCAACAGGCGGCGAGCCTGCAGCAGACATCGGCCAGTATCGACGAACTCGCCGCGATGGTCCGGGACAACGCGGGTCACGCATCGCGGGCGCGTTCGCTCGCCAACGCGGCGTCATCGCAAGCAAGAGACGGCGATAAAGCCGCGAAGGAAGCGGTCTCGCGCATGCGCGGTCTCGTCGAAAATTCCGCGCGCATTCGCGACATCACGTCCGTCATCGAAAGCATCTCGTTCCAGACCAATCTGCTTGCACTCAACGCAGCCGTCGAAGCGGCGCGAGCCGGCGCGCAAGGCCGAGGCTTCGCTGTCGTCGCTCAGGAAGTGCGCAGCCTTGCGAGCCGCACGGCGGCCGCCGCGCAAGAGATCGCATCGTTGATCAAGGGCATGACGTCGGAAGTGGACAACAGCGGTGTCGCCGTCGAGAAGGCGGGCAGCGCGACTTCGGGACTCATCGGCACGATGGACGGTCTCGTCGGCCTGATCGATTCGATTGCAAGTTCATCGGCGGATCAAAGCCGCGATCTCGACGAACTCAACGGCGCAATGTCGATGCTCGATCGCACCACGCAGGAGAACGCGGCCTTCGCACAGGACGGCGTGCAGGCCGCACAAGGTCTGCGCACGAAGGCCGAAGCCCTCACTTCGATGATGCGCGCATTCACACTCGAAGCGTGCTGAACGCACGCGTTCATCGCCTGCATGCCTCAGCGGTCCGATCATTCCGCTGAGGCATTTATTCAACGACTGCACCCTCGCGCGCGGGTGCGAATCGACGGTGGCTATGCCTTCTTCATCAGTGGAATGTGACACGAGCTTCGAGCCGGTCATCTCGCGGCTCATCGAATCGTGCGCGTTGAAAGCGCTGTTTCAGCCCATCGTGCGGCTGTCGGACGGCGCGGTCATCGGGCATGAAGGCCTCATACGCGGTCCCGCAGGCGGCGCGCTGGAGTCGCCGGTCGCCCTCTTCGCCCGCGCACACGATGAAGAGCTCGCCGTCGAACTCGAACGCGCCTCAGGCAAGGCATGCATCGACGCCTATTTCGGCAGCGCACCGAACGAGGACGCGCTTCTCTTCGTGAACTACAGCGCCGCGGCGATCAACTCGGCGCCGGACCGCGATGCGTTGCTCCTGCATGCCGATGCAAAGCGGCTCGTGATCGAACTGACCGAGCAGAGCCAGATTCCCGATCTCGATGTTTTCGCCGCCTCGGTCAATGCAGTGCGCGCGAGCGGCGCACGCTTCGCCGTGGACGATTACGGCGTGGCGAATGCATCGCTGAGCCTGTGGGCACATCTCGCGCCGCACTACGTCAAGGTCGATCGATACTTCATTCACGGCATCGCGCAGAACGCCGTCAAATTCGAAGCTGTCAAATCGATGGTGTCGTTCGCGAACGCGACAGGCACCTTGCTGATCGCGGAAGGCGTCGAAAGCCCGGCCGACTTGCGGATCGTGCGCGATCTCGGCATTCCCTTCGCACAAGGCTTCCTGCTTGGACGACCCTCGCAAATGCCGGCCACGCGTGTATCGGAGTCCGCCGCCGCGCTCCTCAGATCGCAACAGATCGCGGTCTATCCCGCGACGAAGCATCGCCGCGCCGACGTGCACGAGAGCGCGAATCAACTCGAAGCAATGCGCATCGAAGCGCCCACGCTCAAGCCCGAAGCGTGCAACGACGACGCCGTGCATCTCTTCAACACGTTGCCCTCCATTCATGCGCTCGCCGTGGTCGATAGCGAAGGCACGCCCATCGCGCTCATCAATCGCCGTTCGCTCATGGATCAATTCGCGCTGCCTTATCATCGCGAACTCTTCGGCAAGCGGGCGTGCATGCAGTTCGCCAATCGCGAGCCGGTGTCGATCGAGCGCACGGCCAGCATCGAAACCATCGCGACGCTATTGACCGACGACGAACAGCACGCGTTGTCCGACGGCTTCATCGTCGTGGATGACGGAAAGTACGTCGGATTGATCGCGGGCGCGAGCGCCGTGCGTGCCGTGACCGAACTTCGGCTCGAGGCCGCGCGCCACGCGAATCCGTTGACGTTCCTGCCCGGCAATCTTCCGTTGGGCGCGCATATCGCGCGTCTGATCGACAGCGGCGTTGCATTCGTCGCGTGCTACGCGGACCTCGATCACTTCAAGCCCTTCAACGATCGCTACGGCTATTGGCAAGGCGACGCCGTGCTGAAGGCCGCAGCGGACGCGCTCTCATCCGCGTGCGATCCTCATGGCGACTTTCTCGGCCACATAGGCGGCGACGACTTTCTGATTCTCTTTCAAAGCGGCGACTGGTATCAACGAATCAGCCGGGCCGCCGGTGAGTTCAACGAGAAGGTCCGTGGCTACTATTCCACCGAGGATCGCGCGGCGGGCGGCATCGTCGGTGAAGACCGGTTCGCGAGGCAAGCGTTCTTCGATTTCGTGAGGATGTCGGTTGGCGCCGTCGCCGTGAAGCCCGGCCAGTTGCGCGCGGCTGCGCAATTGAGCAAGGTCGCATCCATCGCGAAGCAGCGTGCGAAGCGCGACACCATCGGTATCGTCGTCATCGAATTCACTGACGACGGCGGCATCAACTGAAGTTCATGCGTATTCCCACGCGCTCGCAGCCGTCACATTGCTTACACACGCCGTCGCTATTCTGCGAACGCTGAAAGCATCGCCCACGCCCGACGGAGACGCAATGAATCACGTCAAGCAACGCCGCCTCGTCGCGGCGGGCCTCATCACGCTCGCGTGCGCAATCGTTGGCGGATGCGACAGCGAACACGACACGGCAGTCGACACACGCGCGGCCGCACCATCGCAAGCGGCGCAGACGGCATCCATGGCACCCACGGCACCGATGGCACAAACGAGCGAACTGCAGAACTGGGCGATGTCCGCAACGTCGCACACGAGTCAGCCCGCGCCCGCAGTGCCTTCGTCGAATGCCCTCGCTGCGCCCGTCATTCACACCGTCGACTGAAACTTCCTCCTTGCCCTCGATACCCGAATGACAAACCAGAACAGACGTGAATTTCTTCGCGCCGCCGCGCAGACCGCAGGCGCCGCCGCAGCACTGAACATCGTTCCGCTCGGCATTCGCCAGGCGCTCGCGATACCGGCGAACAATCGTCATGGATCGATCGAGGACATCGAGCATATCGTCGTGTTGATGCAGGAGAACCGGTCCTTCGATCACTACTTCGGCACGCTGCGCGGCGTGCGCGGCTTCGGCGACAAGCGCGCGGTGCGTCTCGCGAATGGCAAGACCGTGTATCACCAGCCGATCGCGGCCGGTGCGGGCGAAGTGCTGCCGTTCCATCCGGGCGCATCCAATCTCGGCATGCAGTTCCTGCAGGACTTGCCTCACGACTGGACGAGCGGACAAGGCGCGTTCAACGGCGGCCGATACGATCAGTGGGTGCCGTACAAGGGCACGACGACGATGGCGTATCTGAAGCGCGACGACATCCCGTTCCACTATCAACTTGCGGACGCGTTCACCATCTGCGACGCCTATCACTGCTCGACGAACACATCGACGGACCCGAACCGCTATTACATGTGGACCGGTTATGTCGGCAACGACGGCGCGGGCGGCGGTCCTGTCATCGATAACGCGGAAGCGGGCTATGGATGGTCCACGTTCCCTGAAGTGCTCGAACGCGCGGGCATCTCGTGGAAGATCTATCAGGACGTGGGCACGGGCCTCGATGCGAAAGGCTCGTGGGGCTGGACGCAGGACGCGTACATCGGCAATTACGGCGACAATTCGCTCCTCTACTTCACGCAGTATCAGAACGCGCAGCCGGGCAGTCCGCTCTACGAGAAGGCACGCCGTGGCACCAACGCATCCGCCGGCGACGATTATTTCGCCATGCTAAAGAAAGACGTTCAGGCGGGCACGCTGCCGCAGGTGTCGTGGATCGTCGCGCCCGAAGCGTTCTCCGAGCATCCGAACTGGCCGGCGAACTATGGCGCATGGTACGTCGATCAGGTGCTGCAAGTGCTGACGTCGAATCCGGACGTATGGAGCAAGACCGCGTTGCTCATCAACTACGACGAGAACGACGGCTTCTTCGATCACATCGTGCCGCCGTTCCCGCCGATGTCGAGCGCGAACGGACTCTCCACGGTCGATACCAGCACCGAAATCTACGCGGGCAGCCAGAAGTATGCGGCGGGCCCATACGGCCTCGGCGCTCGCGTGCCGATGCTCGTGGTGTCGCCGTGGTCGCGCGGCGGCTGGGTGTGCTCCGAAACCTTCGATCACACCTCGGTCATTCGATTCATCCAGAAGCGCTTCGGCCGCGCGCATCGTCTCGACGAGCCGAACATCTCGCCGTGGCGACGCGCGATCTGCGGCGACCTGACATCCGCATTCGACTTCTGCAATCCGAATAGCCGCGTGCCGTCGCTGCCGAGCACGGCCACTTATGCGCCGCCCGACAAGGCGCGTCATCCCGACTACGTGCCGGTGCCGCCCGTCGTCACCACGATGCCGAAGCAGGAGCCCGGCGTGCGTCCTGCGCGTGCGCTGCCCTATGAACTGTTCGTGCGCTCGCAGGCCGATGCATCCGGGCGCGCGGTGGCTTTCGACTTCGTGAACACGGGCGCGGCGGGCGCGGTGTTTCTGCTCTATCGCAACGGCAGCACGGATGCGCCGAGAACATACACGGTCGAGGCGAACAAGCGCCTGGCGGATCGCGTTTCGACGCAAGCGGATGGCCATTACGACTTCGTCGTGCATGGTCCGAACGGGTTTCTGCGGCACATCGCGGGCAAGGCAGCGGGATCGTCGCATAGCTGGTGGTCGCGCGATGAAGCGCTGCCCGAGATCGCGGAAGGCTATGACGTCGCGAACGGCAATCTGCAATTGCGGCTGAAGAACCTCGGAAGCGGGCCGTGCACGTTCAAGATCGAGAACGCTTACGATGCCTCGAAGAACGTGACGCGAAAGGTCGCCGGCGGCGAGACGGCTCAGGTCTATCTCGACTTGCGCGCGTCGCACGGCTGGTACGACGTGCGCATCACCGTCGATACGGACAGCACGTTCGAACGTCGTCTGGCCGGGCACGTCGAGACCGGACAGAACAGCATGAGCGATCCGGCGCTTGCGGACTGAGCGAGGCACGGGCGGCTTGCGCCGCCCGCGCTTCGCTGTAAGCGTGCCCGACGCGTCCGGAACTTGAACCGCACGACTCAGCCGGAGTAGACTGAAATATCGCGGCGTGTTCGCTGCGAAAGGAGGTTCCCATGAAATTCGCTGAGTTATTCAGGCACGCGCGGCGCAGCGCTACCGCCGAGCATGAGCATCCACACGACGAGGGCGCGAAGTCGGCGCAGAAAGAGTCGAAAAGACTGTGGGATGTGATCGGCCGCAATCGCCATAAGAGAGCGAAATGGCAATAGCGGCGACGTCAGCGCAATGAGACCCGGGAAGCCGCCTTTCCGGGTTTTTTTATCGCTCATTTCCGCAAGCAAGCCGCGCATCAACCGCCGATCGAACGCGTTGCGTCATCCCGCACACAGATCGCGCCCGCATCCATCTGCACAATCGACCCCGTGAAGCAGCGCCGCCCGGCGCCCGCCGTCTTTATGGGAGAAGCAATGGGTTGGAAGAGTCTGTTGACGGAGCTGCCGGTCTGGACGATCGGGCGCTTCAATCCGCCACGCCATGATCCGCAGCGCGATACGCCGCGCGAAATCCTCGTCCTGCGTCCGAACGATTTCGGCGAACTGCTGACCACGACGCCCGTCTTCGAGGCGCTCAAGAAGCGCTTCCCGGCGACGCGCATCGTCGCGGGCATCGGCAGTTGGGGACGTCCGATTCTGGAGAACAATCCGTTCGTCGATGAAATCGTCGAGCTGGATGCGCCCTGGAACAACAAGCTCGTCCCCGACCGCTCCGCGCGCAGCGTCCTGCGCTTCCTCACGAAGTCGCCGCGAATCGCCGTGTTGCGCAAGCGCGGCGGGTTCGATGTCGGCATCGATGTCCTCGGCAGCTACATGGGCGCGCTATTGATGATGCGCCTCGGCGTGCGATACCGCATCGGCGTGCGCGGCTATCGCGGCGGCCACAGCGGATGCCACGCGTTCATCGACTTCGCGCGCCGCCAGTCCGGACGCGCCGCGCTTGCGCAGGCCGAACTGCTCGGCGCAACCGAGCTGCCCGAAGCGCGCCCGCAACTCTTTCTCACCGCTGCCGAACGCACACGCGCCAACGAAATCTGGAGAACCGCAAGCCCCAATACGGTGCGCCTCCTGGTGGGCATCGGCGCGGGCGTGCCGACGAAGGTCTGGGATCCTCGTCAGGTGGGCGCGGCGCTCGCGCGCATCGCGTCCGCGTTGCAGTTGTCCGGCCATGCCTGCGATATCGTCATCGTCGGCAGCGAAGCCGACAAGACACGCGCCGCCGATGCCATCGCAGCCGCCGGCAAGAACGTGCCGGTGCGTTCCGTCGCGGGCGACGTGCCGATGCGAACCGTCTTCGCGCTCGCCGAACAGGCGAACGTCGTGCTCACGAGTTCGTCGATGCTCATGCACGTCGCCGCCGCGTTTCATCGGCCGACCGTCGCGGTGCTCGGCGGCAGCATCACGAGGCCGGCCGTGCACGATGCGATCTGGGGCTATCCCGAGCACTATCGCAGCGTGGCCCCGGAGAACTACATCGAGAACGCGCCTGACAAGAACTGGCCGGGCGTGGAGCGCGTCGTGCATGCCGTGCTCGAATCGGTGAGCACGGACCGCACGCGCGCAGGCATCGCTCAGCCGATTCCGCCGCTGGTTCAGGGCGAAACGCTCAACTCTGCGATTCCGGGAAGTCGGCGCCCACGGTCGCCTTCTCCCACGCGTCGAAGTCCCGCTTGAGCGAATCGAGCTTCTTGCGCGCGAGTTCGAGCGCGGTCTTGCCCAGCAGCAGACGCAGCGGCGGTTCATCGGCCGTCGCTGCCTCGATGATCGCGTGCGCCGCGCGCACCGGATCGCCTGCCTGATTGCCGCTGCGCGCGGCGGTCTGCTTGCGCCGCTCGCCCGCCGTCGATGCGTAGTCGGCGATCTCGGTCGCGGAAGCCTTGATCGACGGTCCCGCCCAGTTCGTGCGGAACGGCCCCGGCTCGACGAGCAGCACGTCGATGCCGAGCGGTTTCACTTCCACCGCGAGCGACTCCGATATGCCTTCCACCGCGTACTTCGTGCCGTGGTAGTAACCGGTCGCGGCGAAGCTGGTGAGCCCGCCGATCGACGAAACGTTGATGACGATGCCGCTCTTCTGCGCCCGCATCACCGGAAGCACGGCCTTGGTCATGTCGACGAGACCGAACACGTTGGTCTCGAACATGTCGCGCACGGCATCGTCCTCGCCTTCTTCTATCGCGGCGAGATAGCCGTAGCCCGCGTTATTGACGAGCGCGTCGATGCGGCCGAAACGACGCTTCGTCTCTTCGACGACGCTCGCGATCTGCCCGGCGTTCTGCACGTCGAGCGGCAACGCCATCGCGCGGTCCTCGTTTCCCTTGACGATGTCTTCCACCTTCGACACATCGCGCGCGGTCACGACAGCGCGCCAGCCGCGTTCGAGCACGGCTTTCGCCAGTTCGCGGCCGAAGCCTGTCGAGCAGCCGGTGATCAGCCAGACGGGATTGTCCCGGTTCATCATGTTCGAGCTCCTTGGGTTGGGAAAGCGCCTGCACGGCGCATCGGAAAGAAAAACAAAAACGGCACGCCGCGATGCATGCGCGATTTCACGCGAGCGTGGCCTGATCCAGATAAAGCTGGGCCATCGGCGTCGGCCGTACGCCATGCACGTTCGCACCGGTGACGATGAGCGAATCGGCGAAATACGGAATCACGAGCGGCGTCTCGTCGACGAGCAGCCGTTCGATCTTGCCCGCCACCTGCTTCTTCGCCGCGACATCGAGCGTGCCGATGTACTGCTTCACGAGGTCATCGTACGCGGGGTTGGCGAAGTGCGCCGCGTTCCATGCGCCGCCGCTCAGAAGCGGTCCGCGCAGGAAGGCGTCCGGCACGCCGCGATGCGCGTAGTCCGTCATGCCGAGCGGCGAGTCGAGCCAGTCCGACTTGCCCGCCGTGCCCGCACCGTAATACGCCTCTTGCGATTCGACCTTCAGCGTGAGATTCACGCCGATGGCCTTGGCCGCGTTCTGCACGACGACAGCCAGATCCGGCATCTCCAGGAACTGCTCGGTGGTGAGCGTGGCCGCGAAGCCATTCGGCACGCCCGCTGCGGCGAGCCGTTCCTTCGCCCCGGCGATGTCCTTCTTTCGCTGCGGAACCGAAGGATCGAAGGTCGCGAAGAACGGCGCGAACGGATGATCGTTGGCCGCCACGCCGCGCCCCTGAATGAGACCTCGAACGATCGCATCGCGGTCGAGGCTCATCGCCATGGCCTGACGCACGCGCTTGTCCTTGAAGGCGCCCTGATCCGTGTGCATGTGAATCTGCCGATGCGTGCTCGAACGCATGCCGATAATCCTGAACGACGGATCGTTCAGCAAGGCCAGTCCGCCATGCACCGTGAAGCGCGTGAGCAGATCGACCTGACGTCCGCGCATGGCGAGTATCTGCCCTTGCTGGTCGCCATAGAACTTGAATTCGACGCGCGCAATGCGAGCCTTCGTGCCCCAGTAATCGTCGTTGCGCACGAACGATGCCCCGATGCGCGGCTGAAACTTTTCGAGCCGGTAAGGTCCCGTTCCCATGAACGATTGCTCGTAAGGCCCTTTGAAGTTCGCGGGAAGAATGACGGCATTGACCGTATCCGACGACACGTACCACGGGAACGAACCGTTCGGCGCATCGAGATGGAACTCGACGGTTTCGTCGTCGCGCGCCACGGTGCCGCCCTTCGACAACACGCCGCGCATGATGGCGCGCGCAGCCGAACCCGCCGAAGGATCGGTCAGGCGGTCGAAGGTCGCGGCAACGTCTTTCGCGGTCATCGGCTGGCCGTCCTGAAAGCGCACGCCTTTGCGCAACTTGAACGTCCACACGTCGCCCTTCTCGTTCGGCTGCCATGACAACGCGAGCGCCGGATGAAGCGTTGCGCTTTCCGCATCCGCATTCAACAGATACTCGCCGCTCTGATTCAGCAACGCGGGACTGGCGACATCGAATGCGGTCAACGGATCGATCGCGCCGGAAGGCATCGGATGCCCGACGCGAATCGTCGTGTTCGCGGGCGATGCCGCATCCGCCGCGCCCGCGATGCCCGGCATGACGAGCGACGAGCCGCCGAGCGTCCAGAGACCGAGCACGCTGCCCGCCTTCAGTAGCTCGCGACGCGAAAGGCGCCCGGCGAGATATTCATCGACAACGTGATTCTGAAGCTCGCTTCCATTGCTTCGAACTGCCCCGAACCTGCTTCTCCATGATTTCATCAGCTGCGTGCCTTGTAATAGTGATGTCGTATCGGTTGCCGACCGCAAGCCTATCGCGGATAGAACGCGTTAGCCGGCCATCATCGCGATCGCGCGAACCTGTTTGGCGGTCGCGCGAGGCCGAGCTTGTCGCGCAACGTCCCTTCGCGATAGCGCGTCTGTGCGACACCGCGCCTTTGCAGCTCGGGAACCACCTTGTTCACGAAGTCCGCGCAATCGGTCGGAAGGATCGGGAACATGAGGATGAAGCCATCGCAGATGCCCGCCTTGAACCAGGCTTCCATTTCATCGGCGATGCCGGTGGCGGTGCCCGCCATGACCTGCGCGCCGCCCGCATTGGCCAGCAAGCGGGCCACTTCGCGAATGGTCTTGTTCTGTTCCTTGAGGCCCTGCATGCGTTTGAGATTGGTGCGCTGGCCGTTGTAGTGCGCTTCGTCGGGCAAGTCGGGAAGCGGGCCGTCGAGCGGCATGCCCGATACATCCACGCCGCACCAACTCGACACCATGTCCACGCCCAGACGCTCGGGCACGAGCGATTCCAGACGTGCACGCTTGTCTTCGGCTTCAGCGGCCGATTCGCCGATGATCGGCTGAATGCCGGGCAATATCTTGAAGCTCTCGGGCGCGCGGCCGAAGCGGGCGAGTCGCGCGTCGAAGTCCTGTCGATACGCACGCCCGTCATCGATGCCTCGATAGCGCGTGAAATGCAGATCGGCGTAACGCGCGGCCAGGTCACGGCCGTCACTGGACGCGCCTGCTTGCGCGATCAGCGGATAGCCTTGCGGTGAACGCGGCACGTTCAGCGGCCCGCGCACCTTGAAATGCGCGCCGTCATGATCGATACGGTGGACTCGCGACGGATCGGCGAAAGCGCCGGTGGCTTTATCGAGCAGCATCGCGCCGTCTTCCCAGCTATCCCACAGCATCTCGACGACTTCGAGATATTCGGCGGCACGTTCATAGCGGAAACGATGTTCGAGATTGGCGTCGCGGCCGAAGTTCATCGCTTCTTCGTCCATGCCGGACGTGACGACGTTCCAGCCCGCGCGCCCCTGACTCAGATGATCCAGCGATGCAAACATGCGGGCCGTGTTGTACGGCTCGCTGTAGGACGCGGAAACCGTGCCGATCAAACCGATGTCGCGCGTCACCGCCGACAACGCCGAAAGCAGCGTGATGGGTTCGAGACGAGCGTTGGCGTAATGCGCGACGTTGCTTTCGTATGAATCCCACATGGCCACGTGGTCCGCAATGAACAATGCGTCCATGCACGCGGACTCGGCCAAGGCAGCGAGCCGTTGAAAATACGAGAGGCCGAAAATATCGGCGCCGGGGGCATCGGGATGACGCCATGACATCCGGTGATCGCCCTGCGGGTTGAAGAGAAATGCGCCCAAAACCATATGCTCGCGATTCATACGCGTGTGTGCTCCAGTCCGGTTGCAGCGAGCCGACATTATGCAGGCGGTCCGCCAGACGTGCTTTTCCCGCCAGTGAGTTTTAAGTGAGAGAGACGCGATTACCTAGGTAATTGACACGTATGGACCTACGTAATTGAGGTCCTACTCTCCTTTCGATACCGCAAGGCACCGACACTTGATGAGGAGAGGCACCATGGCAGGCCAGCAAACCCAGGAAGTCGACACCGGCACGCTAAGAAAAGTGATTGCGGCAGCCTCTATCGGCAATTTTGTCGAGTGGTTCGATTTCGCCGCGTATGGTTTTCTCGCCACCATTCTCACGCGTGAATTCTTTCCGAGTGGCGATCCCACTGTCGGCCTTCTGAAAACATTCGCGGTATTCGCGGTCGCGTTCGCGTTCCGTCCGTTAGGCGGAATATTCTTCGGCGTGATCGGCGACCGCATCGGCCGCAAGCGAACGCTCGCCTTCACCATCTTGCTGATGGCCGGCTCCACCACGCTCATCGGCGTGCTTCCGACTTACGCGAGCATCGGCTATTGGGCGCCGCTGTTGCTCACCATCATCCGTTGCGTGCAAGGGTTTTCCGCAGGCGGCGAGTATGCGGGCGCGTGCGCCTACGTGATGGAACATGCGCCGCGCCGACGCCGCGCATTCTTCGGCAGCTTCGTTCCGGTCTCGACATTCTCTTCGTTCGCGTGCGCGGCGGTGGTTGCGTATCTGCTCGAATCGTCGCTGTCGGCACAAGCGATGATCGACTGGGGCTGGCGCGTGCCGTTCCTCATCGCGGCGCCTGTCGGTCTCATCGGCGTCTATCTGCGCGTGAGCCTGAACGAAACGCCCGCATTCCAGGCGCTCGAAAACAGGCATGAAGTCGCGCATGCACCGTTGATGGAAACCCTCCATTCGCAGTTGTGGAATATCGTGAAGCTCGGCGCGTTCGTGTCCGTCACCGCGCTTTCGTTCTATACGTTCACGACGTATTTCGCGACCTATCTTCAAGTGGCGGGACATCTGACGCGCGGCGCATCGCTGCTCGTGACCGTGCTCGCGCTCCTTTTCGCCGCCGCGTTGTGCCCGCTCGCCGGCCTGTTCTCCGACCTCGTCGGCCGCCGCGCGACGATCGCCACGACGTGTGTGTTCATCATCGCATTGGTCTATCCGGCGTTCTCGCTGGGCGGCTCGGGCGTGCTGTCTCATTCGCTGCTCGGCGTCGCGCTGCTCGCCATCGGCGCGGTGCTTTCGGGTGTCGTGACTGCGCCGCTCATGTCCGAAGTGTTCGCGACGAAGGCGCGCTATACGGCATCGGCCATCACGTACAACCTCGCGTACACCATCTTCGGCGGCACGGCGCCGCTCGTCGCCACGTGGCTGATTGCTTCCACCGGCACGAACCTCTCGCCTGCCTACTATCTGATCGCGGTATCGATCTTCGCGATGATCGGCGGCCTCGCGCTGCACGAAACCTCGAAGACGGCGCTCGAAGACGCGGGCAACGCAACGGGAACGCGAGCCAACGCAATGGAACGCACGTCGCGGCAAACCATCTGAGCGCTCGCCCTCGCCACGCAAAACTGAACGGACAACACGCAATGACCAGCCTTCACGACTCCAGCATCATCATCGACGGACTCAACATCTCGAAGTTCGAGCGCTCCGTGTTCGAAGACATGCGCAAGGG
>NZ_JALQEA010000061.1:0-285 GCF_023630965.1 Caballeronia sp. ATUFL_M2_KS44
CGATAGATCTCGCCCGGCCCGACATTGATGCCGCGCACGACGAGCACGCCGTCGCTGCGTCCGTGCAGACGCGCCGTGCCTTCCGGCGGAAACTCGATCTGATCGCCGTGCGTCCACACGCCCGCATTGGCGCTGAAATACGCCTTGTGAAAGCGCTCGCCGTCCGGATCGTTGAGAAATCCGAGCGGGCGCGACGGGAACGGGTTCACGCACACCAGATCGCCGACGCCTTGCGTGCGCGCGCCGTCGCGCCACGCCTGCACATCGAACGCGAGGCTCTTGCAT
>NZ_JALQEA010000062.1:0-291381 GCF_023630965.1 Caballeronia sp. ATUFL_M2_KS44
TGCCGTTCGCCAAGGATTTGGCCGCAGATCAAGCGTGAGTTTTTCGAATGTTTGGCCAGCGAATTCTTCGCTTGTCGTTGCAGTGCGAGAAGCGGAAGAATGGCCCGCCATCGAAGAGACAAAAGGTCGCGGGCCGCTCCCGTCGACCGATGAGGAAGGAACCGAGACGCGCTTATCGAGCGACATACACGGTCTTCACCGATCATCGGTCATCGGCTTCAACGGTGAGCGAATCGAATTCCACCGCAATTGCGAAGCCGGCCGTCGGATACAGGATCACTGTGTTGTCGGCAGTCCGTTTGGCTTTCAACGAGTTCTCGAAGAGCTTCGCGGCCAATCGCTCAGTCTCTGTGCCGGGCTTTACCGGTTCAAGAGACAGCACGATATTGACCGTGCCACCACCTTCGATGCCGAGACGCGTCATACCGCGGAAGGTGACGATCACTCGACGATTGACTTGCCTCAGCCTCAGTACAAGCGTGTCCGGACAGTCAGGGTCATTGTCACTGTGCAGCGCGATAGCGTCGACGTGCCAATCGTGAAAGAAATCGAACGATTCGAGTGTTTTGCGAATGTCGGTCAATTGAACCTCAACGTGGAAAGATGGATACGGGCCAGCCTTGATCGCGTTTGAGGCCATCCCAGTTATGCGCGTGCGGATTCGGTTGTCCGTGATGGGAGTCGAAGTCGATATCCACGGCCGCCCCACCGTCTCCTCCGAACATCCGCCACTGTTGTTTTTCGTCCGGGCCGCTTTCGATCCATGAAAACGGGTCGCCGTTCATTTGACTCATACCCGCGATGTCGAAGGACTCGTCCCCGGTCTCCGACTCGAACTCGAATGGCGAAGCGTCACTGAGCGGCGTGTTGTCGCCTGTGAAACTCATCGCCAATGAGCTCGCGTCGTCCGCCTCCGACTCGTACCCGCCGAGCACCGCCCCAGCAACCGATTCAGCAGCGCCAAGCCAGTCGAAGCCACCACTGCCGCCCGTGCTCCCGCCGACGCTATCCATAAGAGAGCCGGCCCCGCCGAAATTCGCCACGACTCCACCAAGGCCGCCACCTCCCGGCGATCCCCCGCCTGCCACCCCGCCGCGTTGACGAATCGGAATGTATTCGGGATCTCGCGGCGCGTAGAGGAAGGCAGCCTGCTTCGGCCAGCGCTGCGGCGCGTCGGGAGGCACGTCAAAGCGCGGCGCCAGGCGCCATTCCCGATTGACTACGGGAATCAGCACTTCATCGCGTACCGCCTTGCGAAAGATTCGCTCGACCTCCTCATTCGACGTTGGTTGATCCCAATGCACAACACGGAGGAAGGTCTGTAAGAAACGCTGGATGGTGAGCAGCGCTCGCCCGCCTGAAATCGTTCGAAAGTCGAGATTCGGCCGGAAGCAGCGATCGAAGGCAATCCGATCGTCTTCAATCGCCTTACGGGCGTCCTCCTTGAGGAACCAGAACTCTGTGCCACATTGCAAACGCGGGGCGAGCGTGCATTGCCAGCCGATATTCAACGGCACGTCCAACGTGTTGTAGGACGGTTGCCATTTGCCGAATCCAGACGCCATACGAGCTTTCGCCTCCTTGTTCTGCTTGGGAGGCAGAATTTCGATGTGAGTGTTTAGCGTGACGACTCAGTCGCGTCAAAATTTGTAGGGCGGTCAGGAGCGCCGTTAGCCGACATCGTGCATCTCGACGCTCGATATTTAGGACATCGTCTAAAGAAACGCCACCGACGGATTGTCCTGCAACCGATGCCGTTCGCCAAGGATTTGGCCGCAGATCAAGCGTGAGTTTTTCGAATGTTTGGCCAGCGAATTCTTCGCTTGTCGTTGCAGTGCGAGAAGCGGAAGAATGGCCCGCCATCGAAGAGACAAAAGGTCGCGGGCCGCTCCCGTCGACCGATGAGGAAGGAACCGAGACGCATGAAGTCAGAACGCAATTTCGTGAATGGCCGTTTCACCGAGCCCGCCAGCGGCGACGTCACCGCCGTCCTCAATCCGGCCACCGAAGAGGTGATCGGCCACGTGAGCAACGCATCGCGCGACGAAGCGCTCGCCGCCGTCGCGCACGCCGCCGCCGCGCAGAAACGCTGGCGCGCGATGCCCGCCGCCGAGCGCGCAACGCACATGCGTCGTCTGGCGGATGCCATCGTCGAGGCGTCGGCTCGTATCGGCGCGGCGCTGGCGATGGAGTCGGGCAAGAGCGTCGCCGACGCGACCAACGAAGCCGTCTATGCCGCCGAGATCACGCGCTATCACGCGGAATGGGCGCGCCGCATCGAAGGCGAAGTCATTCCGAGCGATACGCCCGATGAAAACCTCGTGCTGCATCGCGAGCCGATCGGCGTGGTCGCGTGCCTCATCCCGTTCAATTTCCCCATCTACACGCTAATGCGCAAGGTCGCGCCCGCGCTCATCGCCGGGAACGCGGTCGTCGTGCGTCCGAGCAACAACACGCCGCTGTCGGCTTTCGAACTCGCGCGCGCCGTCGAACGCGCGGCGCTGCCGGCGGGCGTCATCAATATTCTTTCGATGGATCACGCGACGGCCGAAGCCGTCTGCACGCATCCGTCGGTCGGCATGATCACGCTCACGGGCAGCGTGTCGGCCGGACGCAAGGTGCTGGAGTACTGCAAGGCGAACATCGCGAAGCCTTCGCTGGAACTCGGCGGCAAGACGCCCGCCATCGTCGAGCCGGATGCCGATCTTGAAAAGGCCGCGCGCGAACTGGTCGCGTCGAAGCTCACGCACAGCGGGCAGCTTTGCACGGCCATCGAGCGCGTGTACGTGCACGAAAGCATCCACGATGCCTTCGTCGGCATGCTCAAGGCGCAGATGCTGGCGAAGCAGATCGGCGACCGCGCCGACGACGCGAATTTCATGGGCCCGCTCGTGAACCGCGCATCGCGCGACGGCGTTCACGCGATGGTCCGCCGCGCGATCGAAGCCGGCGCGAAGCTCGAAACCGGCGGCGAAGTGCCTGCGCGCAAGGGCTTTTTCTATCCGCCGACGCTGCTGTCGAATTGCCGGCAGGACATGGAGATCGTGCAGGAAGAGACCTTCGGGCCGGTGCTCGCGGTGCTTCCATACAGCACGCTCGACGACGCCCTCGCGATGGCCAACGATCATCAGTTCGGCCTGTCGTCCGTGGTGTACACGGAGAACTATCGCCACGCGATGAAGGTCGCCAACGGCATCGAAGGGGGCGAACTCTATATCAACCGCACGCCGGCCGATCCGTACCAGGGCTTCCACGCAGGCTGGAAGCGTTCGGGCATCGGCGGCGACGACGGCAAGCACGGGATGCTCGAATTCACGCAAACGCGTCTCGTCGTCATGAAGTACTGACGTCTCTTTCTTTTCTCTTTTCTCAACCACAAGAACACAGGAAGGTCCGGCCGGGCGGCGCTGCCGCATGGCCGGCACGCCTTCGAGGAGCACTGCCTTGTCTTCCAATCCAGCTCGAACCGGCCCCGGCGCGGCCGCCGCGCCGCGCGAAACCACGCGCGCGAGCCGTTATCTGCAGCTCGCGCTGCTCGTGATCGCGGCGGGCGCGATCTATCCGATCCTGTATCTGCGGCAGGTCTATCAGCCGACGATGCTCGAAGTCTTCCACATCAGCGAAGCGCAACTCGGCTATCTCTATTCCGCGCTCGGCATCATCTTTCTCATTTGCTATCTGCCGAGCGGATGGCTCGCGGACCGCATCGCGCCGCGCCTGCTCATCACGTTCTCGCTGATCGCGACGGGCGCGCTCGGCCTCTGGTATTCGACGGCGCCGTCGTTCGCCTCGCTCGTCGTGATCTTCGGCGGATGGGGCCTCACGACCGGCCTCACGTTTTGGGCCGCCATCATCAAGCGCGTCTCGATGATCGCCTCCGCCGACGAGCAAGGCCGCTTCTTCGGCTTTCTCGACGGCGGGCGCGGTCTCATCGAAGCGATGCTCGCGACCATCGCCATCGCGCTTTTCGCATACGTCACGCAGACGCGCGGCGAATCGACGGCGGCGGGCTTCAAACTCGTCGTCTATCTGTACGCGTTTCTGTGCATCGGCCTGGGCGTGGTGCTCGGGCTCGTGCGCGATCCGCAAGCGGGCAGAACGGCGCAGGAAGCGCGCAAGGACAGCAACGTGCTGCGCGACCTCGCCGCGCTCGTGAAGAATCGCGAGCTGCTGCTGCTCGCGGCCATCGTCTTCTGCGGCTATCAGGTTTTCTGGGCGACGTATAGCTTCTCGGCATATCTGCACGAGAAGGAGATCGGCCTGTCGGTGGTCGCGGCGGGCGCGATCACCACGCTCAAGCTGTGGATGCGTCCCATCGGCGGCATCGGCGGCGGCTTTCTCGGCGACCGCTTCTCGAAGACCTCGGTGCTCGTGACCGCGCTCTTCTGCGCGGCGGCCGCGTTGCTCGTGCTGCTCGCCGCGCCGAACATCGCGAGCCACGCGCTCGTCGCGGTGATCGTGCTCTTCATCGGCGTGATGACGTACGCCATTCGCGGCCTCTACTGGTCGCTGCTCGATCAATGCAAGGTGCCCGCGCAAACGACCGGTCTCGCCATCGGCCTCGTCTCCGTGCTCGGCTATATGCCCGACACGTTCCTGCCGCTCGTGAACGGCTATCTGACGCAGAACTATCCCGGCGTGCTCGGCTATCAGATGTATTTCGGTTACGTCGCGTGCATGGCCGCGCTGGGCGGCGTCGCGGGGCTCGTCTTCAAACACAGGATCAATCGCCAGGGAGCGCAACAATGAAAATCGCCGCGCTGGAAACGTATGTCGTCGCCGTCCCGCCGCCGCATATCGGCGGCATGTACTGGATCTTCGTGAAGCTGCGCACGGATTGCGGCATCGAAGGCGTCGGCGAGATTTATTCGGCGACGTTCCATCCGAAAGCAATGGCGCCCGTCATCGACGACGTATTCGAGCGCTATCTGCTCGGGCACGATCCGCATCACGTCGAGCGCTTCTATCGCGAGGCGTATTCGAGCGGCTTCACGCAGCGCCCCGATCTCACGATGATGGGCGTGGTGAGCGGCCTGGAAATGGCGTGCTGGGACATCATCGGCAAGGCGGCGGGCAAGCCGGTGTACGAACTGCTCGGCGGCCGCGTGCATGAACGGCTGCGCTCGTACACGTATCTCTATCCGAAGAACAGCCGCGGCGAATACGACTACGACGATCCCGATCTCGCCGCCGAATGCGCCGCGCATAACGTCGCGCTCGGCTTCACGGCGGTGAAGTTCGATCCGGCCGGTCCCTATACCGCGTACTCGGGCCATCAGATTTCGCTCGACGTGATGGACCGCTGCGAAACGTTCTGCCGCAAGGTGCGCGAAGCGGTCGGCAGCAAGGCCGATCTGCTCTTCGGCACGCACGGGCAGATGGTGCCTTCATCCGCGATCCGTCTTGCGCAGCGCCTCGAAAAATTCGATCCGCTGTGGTTCGAAGAGCCCGTACCACCGGGACAGGAATCCGCGATGGCGCAAGTCGCGGCCAAAACGAGCATTCCGATTGCGGCGGGCGAGCGGCTCACGACGAAGTACGAGTTCTTCAGGCTGCTCGAAGCGCGCGCGGCGTCGATCCTGCAATTCAACGTGGGGCGCGTGGGCGGCCTGCTCGAAGCGAAGAAGATCGCGAGCCTCGCGGAAGTTTATTACGCGCAGATCGCGCCGCATCTCTACAACGGTCCGGTCGGCGCGGCGGCGAGCGTCCAGATCGCGGCGTGCTCGCCGAACTTCCTGATTCAGGAAAGCATCGGCACGTGGGACGGCTTTCATGCCGAAGTGCTCAAGACGCCGATTCGCTGGGAAGACGGCTACATCATTCCGTCGCGCGAGCCGGGGCTGGGCGTCGAACTGAACATGGATGTCGTGCACGCGCATACGCCTTACACGGGCGATCGCCTGCATCTGCAGATGGCGTCGAAGCCGTTCGACGTCAAGGACCTCGCGCCGGCCAAGGGCTGACGCAACACAACATGAATCGTCAATAAGACATGGACTTCGATTACATCATCGTCGGCGCGGGATCGGCGGGCTGCATTCTCGCGGACAGGCTTTCCGAGTCGGGACAGCATTCGGTGCTGCTGCTCGAAGCGGGCGGCGAGGACGCGTCGTTCTGGTTCAAGATTCCGGTGGGCTTCACCAAGACCTACTACAACCCCGAATACAACTGGATGTACTACAGCGAGCCCGAGCCGCAACTCAACGGCCGCTCGCTGTATTGTCCGCGCGGCAAGGTGCAGGGCGGCTCCGGCTCCATCAACGCGATGATCTACGTGCGCGGCCAGCCGCACGACTTCGACGACTGGGCGCGCGCGGGCAATCGCGGCTGGGGCTTTCGCGACGTGCTGCCGTATTTCCGCCGGCTCGAATCGCATCCGCTCGGCGAGACCGAGTATCACGGCGCGAAGGGCAAGATCAGCATTGCGCCGATGAAAGACGCCGCGCATCCCATCTGCCAGCGCTTCTTGCAAGGCGCGGAGCAGGCCGGCTTTCCGCTGACCGACGACTTCAACGGCCCGCGTTTCGAAGGCGCCGGCGTCTACGATGTCAACGCGCGCAACGGGCAGCGCTCGTCGAGCAGCTTCGAGTATCTGCATCCGGCGCTGGGGCGCAAGAATCTGCGTATCGAGCGCAACGTGACCGTGCGCCGCGTGATGTTCGATGACAACAAGCGCGCGGTCGGCGTGATCGCATCGCGCGGCGGCGAGACGCTACGCTTCGGCGCGGCGCGCGAAGTGATTCTGTCGGCGGGCGCGGTCGATTCGCCGAAGCTCATGCAGCTTTCCGGTATCGGCGACGCCGCGCTGCTCGCACAGCACGACATCGCGCTCGTGCATGAGCTGCCCGCGGTCGGCAAGAATCTGCAGGATCACTTGTGCGTGAGCTTCTACTATCGTGCGACGGTGAAGACGCTCAACGACGAACTGCGTTCGCTCATCGGCAAGCTGAAGGTCGGCCTGCAATATCTGCTGACGCGCAAAGGGCCGCTCGCGATGAGCGTCAATCAGGCGGGCGGCTTCTTCAAGGGCGATGCCCGCGAGACCGAGCCGAATCTGCAGCTGTATTTCAACCCGCTGTCGTATCGCATTCCGAAGAGCAGCAAGGCGCAGCTCGAACCGGAACCGTACTCGGGCTTTCTGCTGTGCTTCAACCCGTGCCGACCGACGAGCCGTGGATCGATCGAGATCGCGTCGAAGCGTGCGGAAGACGCCGCGAAGATTCGCATCAACGCGCTGACGACGGAGAAGGATCTGCGCGAAGCGGTGCAGGGCAGCAAGCTGATCCGCCGCATCATGAACACGGACGCGCTGCGCCGCATCACCGCCGAGGAAATCTCGCCGGGTCCGAACGTGAAGAGCGACGAAGCGATGCTCGCGTATTTCCGCGACCAGTCGGGCTCGATCTACCACCTGTGCGGTTCCTGCGCGATGGGTCCGGATGCGCGCACCGCCGTCGTCGATGACCGGCTGCGCGTGCACGGCGTGACGGGCTTGCGGATCGTGGATGCGTCGATCTTTCCGAACATCACGTCGGGCAATCTCAATGCACCGACCATGATGGTCGCGGAAAAAGGCGCCGACATGATTCTCGAAGACGCGCGTGCGCACGCGGCCGAAGCGGGCGAACCGGCGACGGCCTGACGCAATCCGGCCGGGCCAAGCCAGGCCCGGCGATCCGGCGACAGCGACCGGCATAATTTGCCTCGATTCGTAAAATGCTGCCCGACGCGGCCACCAGAGCCGCGAGGAGCGTGATAAACCGCTCGCACCGCAGACTGACCGGAGCCGCGCAATGAGGCGTTGCTCCGGCCGAAAGGAGACACGACTTGAAGCGAAAGATGCCCGCCCTGAATGCGCTCAGGGCGTTCGAAGTCGCCGGACATACGGGCAGTTTCACGCGCGCGGCCGCCGTGCTGCATGTCACGCAGAGCGCGGTGAGCCGTCAGGTTCGCCAGCTCGAAACGCAGCTCGGCGAAACGCTGCTGCTGCGCCGGCATCATCATCTCGAACTCACGCCCACCGGGCGGCTGCTGTTGCAGGCGCTCAAGATGTCTTTCGACGGCATCGAACTGACGGCGCGCAGCATCCAGGAAAAAAGCCATCTCAGGCGGCTGCGCATCAACGCGCCGCCCACGTTCACGAGCCGCTGGCTGATGCCGCGCCTGCAATCGCTGCGCGAGACCGCGCCGGAATTGCAGATCACGCTGACGACGAGCCTCAAGGACAATCTTGTCGAATCCGGCGCGCTCGATTGCGCGATCCGCTTCGGCAACGGCGAATGGGACGGCCTCGACAATCAGCTTCTGATGAACGAGCGGCATATCGCCGTATGCGCGCCCGCGCTGCTCGGCGAACACGCGGCATCGCAAGGCGGCGTCGATCTGACGGCGTTCACGCTGCTGCACGTGCTCGCGAGTAGCGACCAGCGCTATCTCACATGGCAGCACTGGCTCAAGGCCGCGCAAATCGACGATGTCGATCTCGGCGGCGGCTACGAATTCGATCTGCTCGATCATGCCATTCGCGCGGCTGTCGATGGCCTCGGCGTCACGATCGCGGATCGTCACATGATCGCGCCTGAATTGCAGAGCCGCGCGCTCGTGCCTTTGCTCGATGTCGAAGTCGACGGGCATCAGTCTTACTGGTTCGTCACGCGCACCGGGCAGCAGGACGCGCCGCAAGTCGCGCTCTTTCGCGAATGGCTGCAAGGCCAGGTCGAGGCGAAAGCGCGCAAGCGCTCGCGCAGGTAAGCCGTGCGCCGCCTGCCGTCGCTGACCGCGCTGCGGTTTTTCGAAGAAAGCGCCCGCCATATGAGCTTCAACCAGTCGGCGGCTGCGTTGTGCGTGACGCCGGGCGCGGTGAGCCGCCAGATTCGCCTGCTCGAAGACGCGCTCGGCACGAAGCTCTTCGACCGCGATCACAAGGGCATCCGCCTGACCGCGCAAGGCGTGGAACTGCTGGCATGCGTGTCCGAAGCGTTCGATTCCATCGAGCGCGTGACGCGCGCGCTATCGGCCGCGAAAAACACCACGCGCAAACGTCTTACGATCTGCGCGCCGCCCACCTTCGCCACACGCTGGCTGTCGCCGCGCTTAGGCTCGTTGATGGACGCGGTGCCTGACATCGTGCTTTCGGTGCGCACGGACTCGACGGAGGAGCGTCAATGCTGCATCCGTTTCGGTTATGAGGCGCGCGCGGATCATCGTTCCGAATTGCTGTTCATCGAACGGCACGTTCTGGTCGGCGCGATGAGGTTCGCGGGCCAGCCCGTCGAATCGCTGCTCGCGCGCCTGCCCGCGCTTCACGTCCTGCACAACGATGCGCGCCTCACGCTATGGCCGAACTGGCTCGACGCAGCGGGCCTGCCTCGCGCTTGCGCGGACAACGGCATCGAATTCTCGACGCTCGATCAGGCCATTCACGCCGCGCGCGCGGGCACCGGACTCGCCGTCGTGGACAGCAACATGATCGCGGACGAACTGCACGAAGGTTCGCTCGTGCAACTGTCGGCGGTGGAATCGAACGGGCCGTATGGATACTGGCTCGATATCGCATCGGCGCATGCGGCGTCTGACTGCGTACAGGCGTTCGCCGAATGGCTGCGCGGCGAAGGCGCGAAAGCGGTGCAGCGCTGACGCATCGCGGTGCTTCAAGCGTTTCGTTCCACTGTCTCGCAGTCCGAACGACATCGACGGAAAGAACGGTGCCAGCGCACGCCAGAACATCGCTTTCGTCCTCGCTCTCGCTCTCCTCGAACCGGAAGATTTTGCAGGCCGCACGGTCGTCGACGTGGCCTGGAAATGTGCGTGTGCGATATCGCACACATGAGAATCGTTTAGGGATACGTGACGGTTTCTGATCTCCTAATGTCATCTTGCGGCGAACTAACACTAAGCACGGTGCAAGGAGACGAAATGAAAAGGCCCATTCGCATGGTCGTCAGCACGGGGTTGGTCATGCTGCTCGCGTTGATGCTGATCCCTGCACCCGGCGTTGCACAAAGCACCGCGTCGCTAACCGCGCGTTCCTTCGACGACCTGAGCGACGCATCCGACGCTTCCGCCGACAACTCGGCCGTCGCCACGCCGGGAAGTCTCCTGTCCGTGCTTCAGCGCCTGCAATGCGTGGCGGGATTGAATCCGTCGGGCAATTCCGCGTCCATCATGCTGAAAGTGCAGATGGGCAACTACCGCATCTACAATCCTTCGACGGATTCGTTCGATTCCGTCACGCTGCGCTCGTATAACGGATGTCCTTCCGGCCCGACGATCAGCATCAAGCCCGGCGCGACGCTGAAGCTCACGCTAAACAACACGCTCTCCGCCACCGATCCGACCGCCAACTGCCCCGGCCCCGCCGACCACACGACGCCGAAGTGCTACAACAATACGAACATTCATACGCACGGGTTCCACATTTCGCCGTCGGGCAATTCGGATAACGTGCTGATGACGGTCTACCCCGGCACCGTGCAGAACTACAGCTACAAGCTCCCGCCCGATCATCCGTCCGGCACGTTCTGGTATCACGCGCATCTGCATGGTTCGACCGCGATCGACGTGGCGAGCGGCATGGCGGGCGTGCTGATCGTGCGCGGCTCGCGGCAGGCGAAGGCGGGCATGACGAACGGCGGCGCGGATATCGATACGATCCTGCGTCGCCGCTTTCTGGTGCTGTCGCTGCCGGTGCGCGAGCACGTGATGCTGTTCCAGCAGATCGAATACGGTTGCTTCGGCGATTCGACGTCCGACAAGCCGCTCGCCGATCCGGCGACGTTCGAATGGATCTGTCCGAAGGGCAGCAGCACGGGCCAGATTCGCGGCTATACGAACCAGCTTTCGTTCATCCCCGACCCGAGGCCGGGTCACACGGGCCAACTGAATTCGACGTGGATCATCTCGGGCCGCTATACGCAGATCAACGGCGTCGTGCAGCCGGTATTTCCGAGCGCGGCGACGTATGTGCCGGCCGGCGAGATTCGCCGTCTGCGCATGGTGCACGGCGGCAATCGCGACACCATCAACGTGAAGATCGTGCGCGCGAATCTGTCGGCGCTCGGTCTTGCCGATTCGCAGTCGCTGTCGGCCGCGCAAGTGAACACCGCGACCACGACGGCGGCGAACGCGCTCGCGAAGGACAACACGAAGGCGTCGCAGACCACGACGCTGGATCGGCTATGCAGCGGCGAAACCGTGAAGCAGCTGGAGTTCGCCGAGGACGGCATCACTATGTCCGCGATGGTCGAGAAGGACGTCAACACGATGAACCCCGGCTACCGCAGCGACGTGCTCGTGGCGTTTCCGTCGCCGGGTCTGTACTGCATTCTCGACGAAGCCGCCGACGCCTCCGCGACCATCAACTTCCGCACCAACGCGACGAAGGCGAAGGACCGCCGGCTGCTGTCGCTGGCGCGCGTGGGCCCGGGCGTCAATATTCCGAACACGACGGTCGGCAATCACTCGCGGTACTGGCAGTACATTCGCGATCAACTCGTCGCGGCCAATCCGACACTCGCGCAACCGGCGAAGTCGGATCTGCAATCGCTGACGCTGCGCGCGTTCGCGCCGACCATTCCCGTCGATGGCAAGGTGGCGAACATCGTTGAAAAGCAGTTTCAGATCGTGCCGCAGCCGCAGCCCCAGCCGGCGCTCTTCCTGATCAGCGGCAAGCCGTACAACCCCGACGAGGTCGGGTACACGGGCATACTCGGCAATATCGACCAGTGGAACGTCTCGGCGTCCGCCCTCGCGACGCACGTGTTCCACATCCATACGAATCCGTTCAAGATCATGGACATCAAGAACGGAAACGGTGACTCGATCTTCAACGGCAATGGCGGATGCACGGACGCCGAAGGCAGCGACAGCGAATACTGCAACCTGCAGGGCGTGATACGCGACACGCTGTTCCTGAAAGCCGGCTACACGCTCACGATGCGCACCGTCTATCAGGACTTCACCGGCGAGTTCGTGATGCACTGTCATATCCTCGATCACGAGGACCGCGGCATGATGGAAAACGTGAAGATCATGACTTCGACGAGCGCGTATCTGAACCGCGTGACCGCGCCGATCACGGCGATGACGAAGGACGCGAGCCGCTGGTTCGCGAAGCTCGCGGGCCGCGATGAGGCGACGCTCGCGCTCGAGGCATCGCTTTGTACCGCAAAGGATTACGCGCGGCGTTGATGCCGGCGGTTCACCGACGCGTCCCTCGCTCCTGAACGAGGGACGCGTTTCTTCATGCGCCGCTGGCTTCGTTCAGCGTCAGATGCTTGGTCTCCGGCGCCCACGCAACGGAGACGACGAGGCCGATCAGCAGCACGGCGGCGAGCGCGAGCATCGTCATCTGAACGCCGGCCTGCGCGATGCCGAGCGGCAGCAGGAACGTGCCGATGGCCGATCCGAGCCGGCTGCACGCAATGGCGAGGCCGACGCCGCACGCGCGCGCTTCCGTCGGGAAACATTCGGGCGGAAACACGCCGACGAGATTCGAGAACGCCGACATCGTCAGCGTGAAGAGACCGAACGCGACGATCATCGCCACATTCGCCGATGACGGCAGCACCGCCAGCGCCAGCAGCGACAGGCACGTGACCGCGAACGATCCGATGAGGAACGCGCGGCGCGAGAGCTTGATCGTCAGCCAGATGCCGAGCAGCGCGCCCAGCACGAGAAAGCCGTTCAGCAGCAGATCGGCGCGCGAACCCTGGTCGAGATGGATCGCGGAAAGAATGCTCGGCAGGAACGTGTAGATCGCGAAGTAGGGAATCACGAGGCACACGAAGAACGCGCAATTGAAGACGGTGCGGCGAATCAGGTCCGGCTTGAAGAGACGCGTGAAGCCGCCCGCGGGCGCGAAGTGCTCGCCGTTATCGGCTTCGAGCGCGACGTTCGGACCGAAGTACTTGCGCACGATGCGAAGCGCTTCGTCGGCGCGGCCCTGTCCGAGCAGCCAGCGCGGCGACTCCGGCGTGCCGATGCGCAGCACGAGCACGAGCAGCGCGGGAACGCCCGCGGACGCGAGCAGCCAGCGCCACGCGTCCGGCGACGCCTCGGCGTAATGCATGCCGAGCACGTTCGCGATCACATAGCCGATGGTCCATATCACGCTGAACGATCCGAGCAGCGTTCCGCGATGCTTGCGCGGCGAGAACTCCGCGAGAATCGCGTGGCCCACCGCGAAGTCGCCGCCCATGCCGAAGCCGATCAGCACGCGCAACGCGACGAGCATGGCGGGCGTCGCCGCGTAGAACTGCGCGAAGGCCGCCGCCGTGATGATGATGAAGCTCAGCAGAAAGATCTTCTGGCGGCCGAGCTTGTCCGAGAGCCAGCCGAACACGAGGCTGCCCAGAAAGATGCCGATGAGCGCCGACGATCCGAGCAGGCCGGTCCAGAACGCATCGAGCGGAATCTGGCGGTTCAGCGACGCGAGCGCGTAGCTGATGGTGCCGAGCGCATAGCCTTCGGTGAAATGCGCGCCGAACGTGAGGCCCGCGATCTTCACGTGAAAGCGGTTGAGCGGAACGTCGTCGAGCATGACGCGGTTCGACGGCGCATCGGCGGGCGCGGCGGCGCGCGGCGCGAGCGCGTGCGGGCTCAGGCTTTGGGTATCCATGGGTTTCTCCTCCACATCTTTCTTGATGCGGCGCACCGTGCATCCGGTGCGCCGCGCATGACCGCTCGCGCGAGTTCAGCGGCCGAGGCCCGCCATCATCATGTACTTGAGCTCGGTGTATTCATCGAGTCCGTACTTCGATCCTTCGCGGCCCAGCCCCGATTGCTTCACGCCGCCGAACGGCGCGACTTCGGTCGAGATGATTCCTTCGTTGATGCCGACCATGCCGCTTTCGAGCGCATCCGCGACACGCCACGCGCGGCCCAGATCGCGCGTGTAGAAGTACGCGGACAGGCCGTAGGGCGTGTCGTTGGCGGCGCGGATGACGTCGTCTTCCGTCGCGAAGCGAAAGCACGCCGCGACCGGCCCGAAGGTTTCTTCATCGGCGATGAGCATGGAAGGCGATGCGTCCGAGAGCACGGTCGGCTCGTAGAAGGTGCCGCCGAGCGCGTGCGGCTTGCCGCCCGTCAGCACCTTGGCGCCTTTCTGCACGGCATCGGCGACATGGGCTTGCACTTTCTTCAGCGCGGCCTCGTTGATGAGCGGCCCCTGTTCGAACGCGCCCTGCAGCCCGTTCCCGACCCGCAGCTTGTGCACCGCGCGCGTGAGCGCTTGCGTGAAGGCGTCGTAGACGCCGTCCTGCACGTAGAAGCGATTCACGCACACGCACGTCTGCCCCGTGTTGCGGAACTTCGACGCGATCGCACCTTCCACGGCGGCGTCGATATCGGCGTCATCGAAGACGATGAACGGCGCGTTGCCGCCGAGTTCGAGCGACAGCTTCTTGAGCGTATCCGCCGATTGCTTCGCGAGCAGCTTGCCGACGCGCGTCGATCCGGTGAACGACAGCTTGCGCACGTCGTGCGATTCCGTGAGCGTCGCGCCGATGGCCGTGGCGTCGCCGGAAACGATGTTGAACACACCGGGCGGAATGCCCGCCTGTTCCGCGAGCACCGCGAGGGCGAACGCCGACAGCGGCGTCTCTTCCGATGGCTTCAGCACCATCGTGCAGCCCGCCGCGAGCGCGGGGCCGGCTTTGCGCGTGATCATCGCGAGCGGGAAATTCCACGGCGTGATGGCCGCGACGACGCCCACCGGCTCGCGCGTCACGATGATCTTCGAGTTCGGCTTCGGGCTCGGAATCACGTCGCCGTAGCTGCGTTTCGCTTCTTCCGCGAACCATTCGAAGAAGCTCGCCGCGTAGGCCACTTCGCCGAAGGCTTCCGCGAGCGGCTTGCCTTGCTCGCGCGTGAGCAGCGTGCCGAGCGCCTCGCGATGCGCGATCATCAGCTCGCCCCAGCGCTTCACGCGCGCGCCGCGTTCCTTCGCGCTCAATGCGCGCCACGCGGGGAACGCTTTCTTCGCGGCATCGATGGCGAGCTGCGTTTCCGTTGCGCCGCCCCGCGCGACGTTGGCGATCACTTCGCCCGTCGCGGGATTGCGGACGGCGTACGTCGCGGCAGTGTCGGCGCTCTCGCGCCATTTGCCGTCGATGTAATGACCCGTTTTCAGGAGATCGATCATGCCGCGCGCTCCAGTTGGCCCGCGAACACGCCTTCGGCGGCACGCGGCTCCCGCGCGATGCGCTGGCCCGCCGTGTAATCGTTGATGAGATCGCACGGCGTGTAGTTGCGCTCGATCTCGTGCAGTTCTTCCGCGTCGAGCTTCGTGCCGAGCGCGGCGAGCGCGCTGTCGAACTGCGCGGCGTTGTCCGCGCCGACCAGCATGCTCGAAATGCCGGGACGCCCGAGCACCCACGCCTGCGCGATCTGCGCCGCCGATACGCCGCGCCGCGCCGCCACGCGCGCCACCGATGCCGCGATCTCCCGCGATGCGCGGTCGCCGTACATTTGCGCCGTGAAGAAATCGGTCTGATTGCGCGTGGATTTTTCGTCGCACGTGAGCAGGCCGCGCGCGAGCGGACTGAACACGGACACGCCCACGCCCTGATCGATGCAATACGGAATCATCTCCCGCTCTTCCTCGCGGTAGGCGGCGTTCAGTTGCAGTTGCATGTTGATCGGCTTGTGCCAGCCATGGCGCTCGCATGCCTGCATGATCTTCGCGAACTGCCACGTGGTCATCGTCGATACGCCGATGTAACGCGCCTTGCCCGCGCGCACGATGTCGTCGAGCGCGTGCATCGTCTCTTCGACGGGCGTGTTCACGTCGAAGAAATGCAGCATGTAGACATCGACGTAATCCATGTCGAGCCGCTTGAGCGACGCGTCGATGCCATCCATGATGTGCTTGCGCGAATGGCCGCCCGCGTTCGGCGTGTTCGCCATGTCGTAACCGACCTTCGTCGTCACGACAATCTCTTCCCGCCGCACGAGCCGCTTCAGGATGCGGCCGACGACTTCTTCGCCGACGCCCGTCGAATAGAAATCGGCGAGGTCGATGAAGTTCACGCCGCGATCGAGCGCGTGCTTCACGATCGGCTCGCTTTGCGCTTCATCGAAAATCCACGGCTTCCATTGCGGCGTGCCCATGTTCATCGTGCCGAGACACAGGCGCGAAACCTTGAGGCCCGACTGGCCGAGGCGCACGTATTCCATGTCGTCGTCTCCTTACTTCTTGGGCGTGTAGAACGGATTCGACACGTCGCGAGCGGCGGCGAACACGGCTTCCTTGCGCGGCAGGCCTTCCATCGCGGCGACGATCGCGTTCCTGCACGCGCGATAGTTGTTCTCGAAGACGGCGTCGAGATCGTCGGTCTTCGGGTTGACCCAGTTCGCCGTCACGACGACCCAGTCGTTCTCCGCTTCGGGCGGCAGCGTGCCGTTTTCGAGCGATTCGGCCACCGCCTTCGCGATGCCCGCCTGCGACGCGCCCCACGTCGCATTGCCGTGGAAGTCGCCTTCGATCTGCGCCTTGTTCACATAGAGCGTGAGCGGCTTGGTCGGCACGCCCGGCTGCGCGATGACGACGAACGGCGCATGTCCCGCCGAGGGCGTCGCGAGCGCGGTCGCGAATGCCTGACCGGCGGGGCCGTTGCGCGGCCCGACCAGCACGTTGATATGGGCGAGGTTCACGCCCGGTCCTTCGAAGCCTTCACCGATGAACAGATTCTTCTGCATTGACTCGTTCCTTTGTCGTTCCGCCGGATGGTGGATGCGGCATTCTGCGGCGGCGTTTCGCGGCCAAGGAATCGAGGATTTTTGAAGGCGGGTGTGAGATGCGATCAACTCCGGGATGACCCGTAAGGGCTTCTCCGCAAGCGATTTCCGACTTTTCCGATGCTCCTAAGCATTTGTTAAGGATTGGCTTCGGAAAATCGTCCTTTGCCCGCTCGGGACGCACAACGCCAAAATAACCGCAAGGAGCGCCGCCATGCCGTGTGAAGCCGCCGTTTCACAGGAATCGAATTCGTGATGGACGACTCCACCGGGTTTCCGCTCGAACTGGCGGACAAGCTGCCCTGGCATTTCCACGATCTCGCCAAGTCGCGCACCGTCGACCGCGTGCCCGAAAAGGGCGAAGTCTGTCTGTGGCTCGTCACGAGCGAATTCCGCTTTGCGTCGGCGTCGAATATCGGCAGCTGGCTCAGCATCGCCGAACGCAGGCGGGCGCGGCTCTATCCGAACTCATCGATCGGCCGGCGCTTCGGCGTCGCGCGCGCGACGCTGCGGCTCGTCGTATCGCAGATGTTCGCGTGCCGCCCGCAGGAAGTGCGCGTGGAAGATGCGCCGGACGAACGCCTCGTCGTCCGCGACGCGAGCGGCGAACGCAGTCTGGGCGTCGATGTGTCGTACTCGGGCATCTGGATCGTGGTCGCGGTGGCGGCGGCGAACGTGGGTATTGGCCTCAGCATCGAAGCGCCGGGCGTGCAGGGCGCGCCTGCCGCAATCGCGGAGGCAGCGCGCCGCGCGAAAGCGCGCGCCGAGCGCGGCGAGGCGGGCGCGGAATCGGCGGCGTCGTCGTGGCATGGGCTCGTGCTGCCGATGCCCGGCGAAATTTGCGGCGTCGTCGCCGTGGATCAGCCGGTGACGGGCGTGCAGGCGTTCGGCTGGGACCGGTCGGCGGAAGGCGCCGGCCCGCGCTGAACGCGGCCTTATCGATCTCTCGCCGACGACGCACTGTGCAGAACAAAGTGTCACGCGCGCGGCTCAGCATCGTGCCTTTCACGGTCGTTTCACGTATGGCATCGTCCTTGCCTTGGCTTCCCGGTTTGATCTGACGAACCCGAGGAGCCACACCCATGTCCCACGATCTCACCTTCCGCGCCGGCGAAGCGACCGTCTTCGCCGCGCCCGGCCAGGCCACCGACGCGATGCCCGAAATCCTGATCGGCCGCGTCGACGGGCCGGTCGGCCATGCGTTCGCGAACATGATGGCGCAGTCGAAAGGCCATACCGCGATGTTCGCCATCCGCGCGTGCAATCAGATGGTCCGGCCCGCGACGATGATCGTCCCGAAGGTCACGCTGAAGGACATGGCGACCATCGACCTCTTCGGCGGCGTGGTGCAGTCCGCAACGGCGGATGCCATCGTCGATTGTCTTATCGAAGGCATCCTGCCGAAGGATCAGGCGAACGAGCTGTGCATCATCAGCCTCGTGTGGATCGATCCGCGCTGCGTGACGGATGCGAATCTCGACAAGAAGGACATGTATCGCACGAACTACGAAGCGACGAAGCTCGCCATTCAGCGCGCGATGAACAATGAGCCGAGTGTGGAGACGTTGATCGCGAATCGGCATAGCGTGAAGCACGATATGGACGACTGGAGCTGATGCGGAAGCAACGGAATCCTAACTAAAATATTGGAAAACACACGGCCGTTCGCTTCCGGCGAATGGACCGGACTCGCTACGTCCGAGGAAACAACAGACGAAACAATAGACAAAACACCTAGGCATAATAGGCATCACCCCGAGGACACCGGAACGCGCCTGCCTATGACCCGCCCCGCCCTGGAATGCCGCCGCCTTCATAAGACCTTTGGTCCTGGCAGAACCATCCTCGCGGGTCTGGACTTCACGCTCGGATCGAGCGAGTTCATTGCGATCATGGGCGATTCGGGCGTCGGCAAGTCCACGCTGCTCAATCTCATCGCCGGCCTCGACGCTCCCGACGGCGGCGAAATCCTGATCGACGGCGTGTCCATCTCCATGTTGAGCGACGAAGCCGCCACGAAGACGCGTCGCGAGAAACTCGGCTTCGTGTTCCAGGCGTTTCACGTGCTGCCGCATCTGACGCTCGTGCAGAACGTGGCCGTGCCGCTTCTGCTCAATGGCCTGCCGATCACGCCCGCGCACGGCATGCTCGCCGCCGTGGGCCTTTTCAATCGTCAGGACGATCTGCCGCGTCAGCTTTCGGGCGGCGAACTGCAGCGCGTGGCGATTGCGCGGGCGCTGGTGCATCGGCCGCGCCTCATCCTCGCCGACGAACCCACCGGCAATCTCGATCCGCAAACCGCGCACGAAATCCTCGGCCTCTTGCGCGCCGAAACGAAGGCGACCGGCGCGGCCGCGATCATGGTCACGCATTCGGAAGCGGCAGCCGCGTTCGCGGACCGCGTGCTGATTCTCGCGGACGGCACGCTGCACGAAGCGGCATCGCTTGCCGCGTTCAACGAAGCGCGCGCACGATGACGGCGCGCGTCGCCGCTCATCGGATGCTGTCGCGCTGGCTGCTCGGCGCGCAATGGCGCAGTCATCGCGGACGCGCGCTCGTCGCCATCGTGACGATCGCGCTCGGCGTCGGCTTGGGCTATGCGGTGCAGCTCATCAACAGCGCCGCGTTCAACGAATTCTCCGCCGCCGCGCGCAGTCTCTCCGGCCAGGCCGATCTTCAGGTGCGCGGCGTGCAGCCGTTCATCGACGAACGTCTTTATCCGATGCTCGCGATGCGCGCGGGCGTCGCGGTGGCGAGTCCCGTGCTCGAAGTGGATGTCGCCGTGCCGAAGCAGACTGCGCCGCTCAAGGTGCTCGGCATCGACGTGTTTCGCGCGAAGCGCATCGCGCCCGATCTGACCGGCGTGCCGTCGCCGCAAGCGCCGCTCGACGTGTTATCCGACGATGCGATCTTTCTCTCGCCCGCCGCGCAGCAATGGCTGCACACGGGCGTCGGCTTGCAGGTCGAATTGCAGAACGGCACGTCGCCGGTGCCGCTGCGCGTGGCGGGCGGCGTCGTGCGGGCGTTGCCGGGGCAGCGCATCGGCGTGATGGATATTGCCGCCGTGCAATCGCGTTTCGGCATGCAGGGCAGACTGACGCGCATCGATCTGCAACTCGCGCGCGGCGTCGATCGCGAAGCGTTCCGGCGCGCGTTGCAGGACGAACTCGGCGCGCGCATCGTCGTGGCCGAGACGCGCGACACCGAAAGCCGCACGGACCGGCTCTCGCGCGCGTATCGCATCAATATGAACGTGCTGGCGCTCGTCGCGCTGTTCACGGGCGCGTTTCTCGTCTTTTCGACGCAGGCCGCGGGCGTCGTGCGCCGCCGCGCGCAATTCGCGATGCTGCGCGTGCTCGGCATGACGCGCGGGCATCTCGTGCGCCAGATCCTGTCCGAAGGCGCGCTGCTCGGCGTGGCGGGCGCGGTGCTCGGCATCGCGCTCGGCTTCGCGGTCGCGGCCATCGCGTTGCGCTTTTTCGGCAGCGATCTCGGCGGCGGATACTTCCCCGGCGTGCAGCCGCGCGTGCGATTCGAGCCGATATCGACGGCGGTCTTTCTCGCGCTCGGCATCGGCGTGGCGCTCGCGGGCACGCTCGTTCCCGCGTTCGAAGCGGCCCGCGCGCGGCCCGCGCCCGCGTTGAAGGCGGGCAGCGAGGAAGCCGCGCTCTCGCCGCTGTCGACGCCGTGGCCCGCGCTTTTCTGTCTCGCCGCCGGCGCCGCGCTCACGCAGTCGCCGCCCATCGACGATGCGCCCTTCGCCGGTTACGCGTCCGTCGCGCTGTTGCTGATCGGCGGGATCGCGCTGATGCCGCGTCTCACGGCCATCGTGTTCGGCGCGGCGAGCGCGAGCTACGCGTGGCTGCGCCGCGAGCGCGGCCGAAGCGCCGTCGCCACGCTCGCGCTCGCGCGGCTCGCGAACGCGCCGGGGCAGGCGTCGATCGCCATGGGCGGCGTGCTGTCGAGCTTCACGCTGATCGTCGCGATGGCGATCATGGTGGCGAGCTTTCGCGTGTCGGTCGAGGACTGGCTGGAGCATCTCCTTTCCGCCGACGTCTACGCGCGCGTGGCCGCGAGCGGCGACACGGGCGGCCTCACGCCGGACCAGCAGGCGCGGATCGTGGCGACGAAGGGCGTCGCGCATGCGGCGTTCTCGCGTGCATCGCAGGTGACGCTCGATGCATCGAAGCCGCCCGTCGCGCTGATCGCCCGCGAGATCGACGGCGCGGATCCCGGCGCGATGCTCCAGATGACCGGCGCGACGCTGCCGCCCGAAGCGTGGAGCGCGGACGAAACGCCCGTGTGGGCGTCCGAGGCGATGGCCGATCTCTACGGCTATCGCACGGGGCAACGGCTCACGCTGCCGATCGGCGGCGCGGGCGAGCACTTCGTCGTCGCGGGCATCTGGCGCGATTACGTGCGGCAGACGGGCGCGCTGCAGATTCGGCTGTCGGACTATCGGCGGCTGACGGGCGACATGGGCGCGACCGATGCCGCCATCACGTTGCGCGCGGGCGCATCGGCGGGACAGGTCATCGCGGCGTTGAAGCAGTTGCCCTTCGGCGATGCGCTCGAATTCTCGCAGCCCGGCGATATCCGCGCGCGCACGCTGACCATCTTCGATCGCAGCTTCGCGGTCACGTACTTGCTGGAAGCGGTGGCGATCGTCATCGGTCTCTTCGGCGTGGCCGCGACGTTTTCGGTGCAGACGCTCGCGCGCTCGCGGGAGTTCGGCATGCTGCGGCATGTCGGCGTGACGAAAAAGCAGATTCTCGCGCTGCTCGCATCCGAAGGCGGCCTGCTGACGATGCTCGGTATCGCGATGGGCTGCGTGCTCGGATTCGCGATCAGCCTGATCCTCGTTTTCATCGTGAATCCGCAATCCTTCCACTGGACGATGTCGCTGCACATTCCGTGGACGTTGCTGCTCGTCATCGGCTGCGTGATGCTCGTCTCGTCCTGCACGACGGCGGTGCTGGCGGGGCGGCGCGCGGTCTCCGTCGATGCGGTGCGCGCCGTGCGGGAGGACTGGTGATGCGCGCGTTCGTCGTCATGCTGATGTCGCTCGTTTCGATGGCGACGGCATTCGCCGCCGAGCCGCAGTTCGCGGCGGTCGCGCCGGGGCGCGCGATCGACTGGCCGCAGGACAGCGGCGCGCATCCGGCGTATCGCACGGAATGGTGGTACGCGACCGGCTGGCTGGAAACGCCGGACCACAAGCCGCTCGGTTTCCAGATCACGTTTTTTCGCTCGAATACCGGCAAGGGCAACGGCGCGGGCGCGTTCGATCCGTCGCAGCTGATCGTCGCCCACGCGGCATTGTCGGATCCCGCGTATGGCCGGCTCGTGCACGATCAGAACATCGCGCGGCAGGGCTTCGGGCTGGCCTACGCGAACACCGGCAATACCGACGTCAAGCTCGATGCCTGGCGCATGGTCCGCGAAGCCGATGGCCGCTACGCCGTCGATGCCGATGCCGCCGGTTTCGCGCTCCATCTCGTCCTCGCGCCGACGCAGCCGCCGATGATTCAGGGCGAGCGTGGCTATTCGCGCAAGGGTCCGCAGCCGCAGCAGGCGAGCTATTACTACAGCGAGCCGCAATTGCAGGTGAGCGGGAAGGTGACGCGGCCGTCGGCGTCGGGGAAAGGCGAAACGGTCGATGTGGCCGGCAGCGCGTGGCTCGATCACGAGTGGTCGAGCACGCTGCTGTCGGCGGATGCGGCGGGCTGGGACTGGCTCGGCGCGAATCTCGACGACGGCTCCGCGCTGATGGCGTTCAAGGTCCGCTCACGCGACGGCCGCGCGATCTGGGCGCACGCCGCGCTGCGCACGCGCGATGGCCGCACGACGCAATACGGCCCGGGCGATGTCGAATTCACGCCGGAGCGCGAGTGGCGCTCGCCGCGCACGAACACGGCGTATCCGGTCGCGATGACCGTGCGCGTCGGCGGCATGCGCTGGCGGCTGGCTCCGCTCATCGACGATCAGGAACTGGATTCGCGCGAATCGACCGGCGCGCTGTATTGGGAAGGCGCGGTCACGGTGACGGGCGATGCGCAGAGCGCCGGCCAGCACGGTCGCGGATATCTGGAACTGACGGGCTACGCGAAGGCGATCGAAGCGGGCAAGCGGTAAGCGCGGAACGCCCGATGCTCCCCGAAGAGGCGCCCCGCGCGTCCGTCAGCAAGCTTCTCTCAAAAACCGGACAATATCGGGGTTAACCCAAAACCCCGAAAAGCAGAAAACTCATGTCCGATTTCGCCACCTCTCTACCTCGCCGCAGCGACCTCAACCCGAAGCCGCTCGGTGTCGCCGCGCTCTTGATCGTCGCGGGCGCGCTGTATCTCGCGCAAACCGCGAGCGTGCGTCAGGCGGCGCTGTATGTCGTCGGGGCGCTGCTCGGCGTCGCGCTGTATCACGCGGCGTTCGGCTTCACGTCCGCGTGGCGTGTGTTTATCGCCGATGGCCGCGGCGCCGGGCTGCGCGCGCAAATGCTGATGCTCGCGGTGGGCGTCGCGCTGTTCTTCCCCGCGCTCGCGGCAGGCTCGCTGTTCGGCACGCCGGTGACCGGACTCGTGTCGCCGGCGGGGACGTCCGTGATCGTCGGCGCGTTCATGTTCGGCATCGGCATGCAATTGGGCGGCGGATGCGCGTCCGGCACGCTTTATACCGTCGGCGGCGGCAGCACGCGCATGATCGTCACGCTCGCCGCGTTCATTCTCGGCTCCGTGATCGCGACCGCGCACATGCCGTTCTGGACCGCGTTGCCTTCGCTGAAACCCGTCTCGCTCGTCAAGTCGATGGGACTCGCGCCCGCGCTCGCGCTCAACTGGATCGTCTTCGCGCTGATCGCGGCGTTGACCGTGTTCGTCGAAAAGCGCCGGCACGGCAAGCTCGTCGCGGCGCATGTTCAGCCCGCGCATACGTCCCCGTGGCTGCACGGGCCGTGGCCGCTTCTCGCCGGCGCGCTCGCGCTCGCCGTGCTCAACTTCGCGACGCTTGCGTTGTCCGGGCGGCCGTGGGGCGTGACGTCCGCGTTTGCGTTGTGGGGCGCGAAGGCGGCATCGGCAATGGGCATCGACGTTGCAAGCTGGCCGTACTGGATGAGCAAGCCGAACGCGGCCACGCTCGCCGCGCCGATCTCGCGTGACGTGACTTCGGTGATGGACATCGGCATCGTGCTCGGCGCGATGCTCGCCGCCGCGCTCGCGGGCCGCTATGCGCCGGTATGGCGCGTGCCGATGCGCTCGCTCGTCGCGGCGATCGTCGGCGGTCTGCTGCTCGGCTACGGCGCGCGGCTCGCCTACGGATGCAACATCGGCGCGTATTTCAGCGGCATCGTGTCGGGCAGTCTGCACGGCTGGCTGTGGCTCGTCGTCGCCTTCTTCGGCAACGTGCTGGGCACGCGGCTGCGTCCGATGTTCGGGCTCGAAGTGGAGCGCCTCAAGCCCACGGCCTGCTGACGCTCACTTCGTCGGCCACCGGTTTTCGAAGACGCATTCTTCCGGTGGCCGGCGCTTCGCCCAGCCTTCCGTTTCGAGCATCGGCGCGTCATAGAAACGCTCGACGTGCCCGATGCAAAGAATCGCGACCGGCCGCGCGCCCGGCGGCATGGCGAGCAGTTCGGCGATCTCGCGCGGATCGAATAGCGACACCCATCCCATGCCGATGCCTTCCGCGCGCGCCGCGAGCCACATGTTCTGAATGGCGCAGGCCACGGACGCGAGGTCCATCTCCGGCAACGTTCGGCGGCCGAAGACGTGATGCTCGCGGCCATCCATCAGCGCCATCACGAGCACTTCCGCGCATTCGCGCATGCCTTCCACCTTCAGTTTCATGAACGCATCGCGGCGCTCGCCGAGCGCGTCGGCGGTGAGCATCCGTTCGCGCTCCACCGCCGCATGAAGCTGCGCGCGAACGTCCTTGCTCGTGATCCGCACGATGCGCCACGGCTGCATGAAGCCGACGCTCGGCGCGTGCAGCGCAGCGTCGATGAGCCGCTGCATGACGTCCGGCGCGATGGGATCGCTTGCGAAGTGCCGCATGTCGCGGCGTTGCGCGATGGCGCGATAGACGGCGTTGCGTTCGGAATCGGTGAAGCTGTTGAAGGTGTCGTTCATCGTCGATAGGCGTGACATGCGCGGTAGCGCCACTGTATCCGCATCGCGCGGCCGTGCACAGCGCGCTCACGCCGATACGCGGCATACGGTGCGCTAGCCCACCATCGCGTGCACGAAAATGAGCGAACATAGCCGATGCCGTTCGGAACAGGCACCGTCCGCATTTCATCGATCAGGCCGACACATGACATTCGACCACGGCGTATTCACCGTCTCGCTGGACTTCGAACTGCTCTGGGGCGTGCGGGAGACGCGGACCATCGAAAGCTATGGCGAGAATCTGCGCGGCGGGCGGCGCGCCATTCCTCAGATGCTGGATGTCTTTCGCAACGCCGGCATTCACGCGACGTGGGCGACCGTGGGCTTCATGTTTCATCGCGATATCGCCGAACTCAAAGCCAGCATGCCGCGCGCGCGTCCGCATTATGAACGGCCGGGCATATCGCCGTATGACTATATCGATGCCGCGCAAAGCCTCGATCCGCTTTATCACTTCGCGCCCGAGTTGATCGCGCTCATTCAGGAAGCGCCGGGACAGGCCATCGGCACGCATACCTATTCGCACTATTACTGTCTCGAAGAAGGGCAGGGCGTGCGCGAGTTCGAAGCGGACCTGGAATGCGCGGTGGACGTGGCGCGGCGCGCGGGCATCGAGATGAAAAGCATCGTGTTTCCGCGCAATCAATGCAACGACGCGTATCTCGCCGTGCTGAGCCGCTTCGGGATTCTTTGTTATCGCGGCACGCAGCACGGCCACGCTTATGCGGCATCCGACAAAGCGGGCCAGAGCCGCTTCAAGCGCGCGAGCCGCCTGCTCGATGCCTATGTGAACGTGTCCGGCCACAACACGCATGCGCTCGAAGACTGCTATCGCTCGATGCCGTTCAATTTTCCGGCGAGCAGTTTCCTGAGGCCGTTCAAGCGCCGCGCCGCGATGCTCGACGATTTGCGCCTCAAGCGAATCAGGGACGCCATGACGTATGCCGCCGTCCACAAGCGGCTTTATCACCTGTGGTGGCATCCGCATAACTTCGGGCGCGATACGGCGCGGAACATCGCGTTCCTCGCGCGCATCGCGGAGCATTATGTCTTTCTTCGCGAGCGCTACGGCTTCGTCTCGCTGAACATGGAAGAGCTGTGCGCGCTCGGCGCACGTCTTCACGCGAATGATCGTGCGGCAAGCGCGATCGAAGCGACGCTCTGAAGCGCCGCTTCTTCCCCTTCAACGACGCGTTTCCTGCGACGTGGCCGGCGGCGTGATCGACGAATGGCCGAGCAGGAAGCGCGGCGTCTTGAAGCGCACGATGCACGCGTAGACCCACACGTACGCGCCGACGAACACGATGTCCGTTGCGAACAGCACGACAGGTTGATTCCAGAAGAACGAAGCCGGCACCACGCCCACCGCGCACAACGCCCACAGATAAGGCGACGTTCGCGCGTTGCGGCGGCTGCGCTGACGCGAGTCGCGATAATCGGCGCCGCGCAGCGCAATGCGGCGATAGATCAGCGTATGCAGATGGACGCCGTCAGGCTCGCTGACGGGCCGCCCGCGCACGAACTTGCGCCGGTAAATCGAGAAGATGGTTTCGAATAGCGGATAGATCGCCACGACGGCCGCATACCACGCGGACACGTTCGGATGCCGTGCAATGAGCAGCACGAGCAGTTCGGCCATGAGAAAGCCGATGAAATACGCGCCGCCGTCGCCGAGAAAGATCGCCGCGCCCGGATAGTTCCATACCGCGAAACCGAGGATGGTGCCGATCATCGTCAGGGCCACGCTCATGATGAGCCAGTCGCCGACCTGATGCGCGACATAGCCGATCGACCCGAAGATCAAGATGGCCGATACCGATGCGAGGCCGTTCATGCCGTCGATCAGATTGATCGCGTTGGTCAGGCCCGACACCGTGAGCACCGTCAGGCCGATGGCGACCGGCAAGAGCGCGAGACCGCGATCGACGATAGGCAGGTCCACGCGGCCGAGCACCGCGTTCAACACATAGACCGCGCAGATCGCGCCGGCCATCGCGGCGAGCAGCCGAATGCGCGGGCTCACGCGCTTGGTCACGTCTTCCACGCATCCCGCGACGAACGGTATCGCGGCGCAGCCGAAGAGCAGCAAGGCATCGCCGAGCGGATTGCCGTCGAAGATGCCGCCCACGACGAAAGTGATACCCGTTCCGCCCATGATCGCGACGCCGCCGATACGCGGCACGGGCACCGCGTGCATCTTTTGTACCCCGGTGAGATCCGTGTCGAGCCAGCGGGAACCGGCATGGCTCGTGTACTTCACAATCCAAAGTGTCAGACAAAACGATGTCAGGCAGCCGAGGGCGAGATTCAGCATTGTCGTGTGCTCATGGTCAACAGCGCGGACGGTCGATCGGAATCAGAATTAATTAGCCAATGCCGAACATGCGGGCCGATGACTCGGCCCTCGAGTCTTTCGATCAAGCCACTGCGTCGAAGCAAAACACGGATACATAACCCGTAAAACGCGCGATAACCCTATTTATTCCGGTGTCTTTTTTATGATTAATCAGGGATATCCCGCTTATCCCAATCACGTTGGGAGTCCGAATATCATCGCGCGACAAGCCTTTTGAATGGCACGTTTTTTTGTTGATGAAGTGTTGGCTAGGCCGCGTAGTGGCTAAGAATTGACTGCTCTCATAAGCCTTCTTTTGTGCTTTCGAGCGATGGCAGACACCGCATGTGTCGCCGTGATGACGCCCCTTTACGCAATGCTCATGTATTGGTCATGCAATCCATCGGCGCAGCACGTATCGGCCTTCGCGATTGCGCGCGAGGTCATCGCTCACGATGCGCGCAGGCACGCCCGCGACCGTCACATTGGCCGGCACATTCGAAGTCACGACACTGCCCGCGCCGATCGTCACTGAATCGCCGATTATCACGTGCTCGACGATGCATACATTCGGCCCGATATAAACGTTATCCCCAATGGTGGCCGCTTTACCGTCGTTGGAACCGATGGTCACGCCTTGCGAGAGATTGCAGTTCGCACCTATAACGGCGGTCTCGTTGATCACGATATTGCCGAAATGCCCGATAAAGAGTCCCGGTCCCACTTGCGTGCCCGCCGGAATGATGATGCCGAACTGGCGCTGCTTGCGGCGCAGAATGATCTTGAGGAGTCCGCCAAGAAATCCGTTCGGCGTAGCCGACGCGAGACGAAACCACACCGAATAGTTGAAACCTTCCGAGGAAATGAACTTGCGAACGAGCGTGCCCGTATCGGCGCAACCGGCATAGCGGTAGAGATCGCTCTTGATCAGATCAAGCGGTTTCATCGGTAACCTAACGAAGAAGGTGCGTTGCGCGGTAGCGTAACGGGACGCGGATCGCGTATAAGTTTGAGAACTCACATTTCATTCGACGTATCGAGACGACGCACAAAGGAGCCCGCCGCGTCATGCGAAAAAGAAGGATTGCGCTCAAGCTCATCGCGCTCGGCGCGCTGGTGGAAACCCTCGCTTCGAAGCCGCTTCATGCAGCGGATACCGTGAATGCCGGCACGTTCGGCGTGAAGGGCGACGGCACGAGCAACGACCGCGCGCGGCTTCAGACCGCGATCGACGCGTCTGTCGGCAAGACGCTCGTCATCAGCGGACGTTGCCGTATCGATGCGAAAGGACTCGATTTGCGAAGCGGATCGCGCGTTCGTTTCGATCCCGGCGCGTCCATCAAGCTGCTTGCGCACGACACGCCGTTTTATCAGATCATCCGCATCTGGGACGTGACCAACGTGATGCTCGAAGGCGGCACGCTCGACGGCAGCAAGGAGCTGAATGCCGCGCAGCCGAAGCGTCGCGAAGAGGGCTACGGCATGGGCATTTCCATCGCGGGCAGCACGAACGTGAGCATCAAATCGGCGACGACCATCAACTGCTGGGGCGACGGCGTGTATATCGCCAATAGTTATCGCGCGCAGCAGGTGGCGCCCGAAGATATTCGCATCGCGGATCATCATGCGAGCTATTGCCGGCGGCAGGGCGTGTCCATTATCAGCGGCAGGAATATCGTGATCGAGCGCGGCGTGTGGGAGAACATCGGCGGCACCGCGCCGTCGGCGGGGCTGGATATCGAGCCGAATTCGAATCGCGATGTATTGGAGAATATCCGCATCGTCGATCCTGTCACGCGCCATTGCAAGATCGGCATTCTCGTTTTTCTTGCTGAAATGCCGGGGCCGCTTGCAAAGCGCGTCGATATATCGATTAGCGGTCATCGCGATGAAGGTTCGACCGATAATGCCTTCAGCGTTTCAGGTCTCGATACGAAAGGCTTCATTGTTAAAGGCCGCGTTGAAAGCCATTCGCCCGTTTGGGTCGATTCGCGGCTCGCTTCGGTTGAAAGCGTGGACTATGACAAGCGCGGTCCCGCTGTCGTCGTGACGGGCCTGCGCCTCATCCGTTAGACGAGCGCTCACATGCTGTGGGACAGCGCACAGACTCGGCGCGCGCATCGCCCCACGCTTTCCGGTGCCACCTTGAACGAGGATTCCTTCGATGAGAGCAAGAGCGATGCAGGTTCGAAGCGCATCGGCTTCGCGTGTCGTGCATCGTGCGCAGAACTATCTTGCGACGCCGGCCGGCTGGGTCTTCATCACGCTCGCGGTTGTCATTCTCATCATCATGGCGACGAGTCCGCGCCACGTCTCGACCGTGCTCGACCAGGACAATTACCTCGAATATTTCCGCAGGACGACATGGGACTGGTTCGTCAGTTCATATAAGCAGCGCACGTCCACGCTTTCATTCGTCATCAGTACCGTCACGGAAGAATTCGGCTGGCGCGCGTGGGTGGTCGGCTTGAATGCGTTGGGCTTCACGCCGGAAACGGGCGTTCGCATCACGGTGGTCATGCTCAATGCGCTGATCTTCATCGCGCTGCTCGAAGTCAGGCGCCCGCTCTTGGGCCTGGTTCTCTGGGCCGTCATACCGATGGCGCTCGCAACGGTCGGCACGTTTCAGATTCGGCAAGGCATGGCGTTCGGCATTGCGATGCTCGTCACGCTGCGATACCGGCGTCCCATCACCGGCTGGAGCCTCGCGTGCTTCATCCATACGACGTTTGCGATACCGGCGCTGTTGCTCATCGCCATTCGGCTATGCGGCGAGCGCAGACGGCTCGCGTTCGCGAGCGCGGGCGCGATGGCTTTCGCGCTGGTTTCATCGGCGGGATTTCTGTTCAGGAACTTCGGCGGCCGGCGTATCGACGAATACTCGGGGTATCAGGACGACTTCACGATCAAGCTCGTGATTCTGCTCGTCATTTACATGACGGCATCGATCGTGTTCCTTTATTCGGAGTGGAAGAACAGGCCGGGCGCGAAATCCACCGTATGGACCGAGCTTTGCACGATGCATATCGTGCTCGTGCTCTATCTGCTGCTTGCGTTCCTGCTGTTTCCGTTCGGCAAGGGGCGCGTGTGGTATTGCATCCCGTTGATGCTCGCGTTCATCGTGCCGCAGATCCGCTTCAGGAACGCGTTTTCGATCTGGTGGGTAGTGGGAATAATGCTGGTGTTGTCCGCCGAAGTCATCAAGAGCTATTACGAAGGCGTGTACGCGTATTTCATCGGCAGCTAGCTGTGCGATGCGCGATGCGCTTCGTCATCGACGGCAGAAGCATGCACCGTCGATGACGAACGCGAGTTTCAGGTCTTTTCCGCAGGCGTCTTGCGCAGGCGCTTCGCGCCCGTCTTGCTCGCCATCCGCTCGCCACGAAGCACCGTGCGCAGCGCGCCGTAGTCCGCGCGCATGCGTTCGATTTCATAGCGCGTCACGAGCCGCCCGCCGAAGCCCGACAGGAAGTCGAGAATGGTCGCGGTGGAAATGCCGTCGAGATCGAAGATCAGCTTGCGCTCGCGGGAGATCCGCGCGGCTTCCCAGATCAACAGGCTGATGGCGCCGCCGTGCGCATCCGCGCGGCGCGAGGACAACAGGTAATACACCGCGCGGTCGTCCCACACGAGCGCGGTCTCCGCAACGAGCGCGCCGTCTTCGTCGAACGCGCCGAGCATCACGCCCGCGTTGCGCGTGCGCACTTCGCCGAGCACGCGCCGCATGATGTTCGAGCCGTACACGTTATTGCGTTTGCGAACGGCGAGATTGCTGTCGTAGAAGTCGACGAAGGCATCGGCGTTCTGTATTTCCCGTATCGTCAGACGCTCGGTCGCGCGCCGCACCCAGTTGCGCGTGTTACGGCGCAACGCCGACCACGCTTCGCTTTCGGTGCGGTCCGGGGGAAGCTCCATCGTATAGCCGATGGAAACATCGTAGCCATGCAGCGAGAACGCAATGGCCTCGGCTTCCGACATGCGCGTGTCCATCAATTGATGGAAGTGCGCGCAAGACGGCAGCTTCGCCACGAGCTGACTCGCAATCTCCATTCGGTAACACCATTCGCGCTCGCTGCTGCCCGCGCGTTGCGGCTTGATGACGGGACCGAGCGTGCGCGTGATCGACGGCAATTCGGATATGCGCCATATGCCTTTTCGCTCCAGCATATAGGGCATTTCACCGATGACTTCATCGCCCTGTCTGACTTCGACGACGTCCCATTTACCGTCGGTTGCCGCTTCGAGCCACCATGGTTCATGAAAGATCGATCGTGCAGTCAATCCTTGCGGCTTCACGTCGCATGTCACGGCGACCTTGACATTTTCCTTGGCTTTATTCTGTTTGCCTTTCGCGGGCTTGGGTTTCGTCGCAACAGCTGAAGAGCCTGCTGAATAGCATTCGTTATTCATTGTCCCTCGCAACTCGGTTCATGATGCAGTTCGCTATGCGTTTAATGTGCGCTGCAAAACTTCAGCACGGGCGTTAGCACGCGGGTCGACAGCGTCCGAAGGCTGGCGCGACGGAATGACGGACGCGGAGTCGGCGGCGTGAGTCAGAAGAGGCGATGCGTGTTTTCGACGATGTCAAGAGAATACGTCGGGCGACTTATTACAAGGGTTTACTGGAGCGTAAATGAGCAATCGAGTGCACCACTGTACGGCATCGCACGTTGCGCCGGTTGCTTCGCGATGCAAGATGCGCCAAGCGAAGGACAGCCAAATGATGTCTGTTCATTGACGATGCGGCGCGCGTGACCTGCCCGATGCGCAAGCCATCGTAAACCATGTGACGTCGCAGAGACATTCATGATTGCACCAGCCACACGTATCGACATCATCAAAACGACAGAGGAATTCCGTGCGCTCGGCGACGAATGGCAAGCCTTGTGGCGGCGCGCGCGGGGCCGGCATCACGAGTCGTTCGTGACGTGCTGGCTCAGTTGGGAATGCGTGGCGAAACCGATCGGCCGGTCGCTTCGCATCATCGCGGTTCATCGCGGCGAGCGCCTTGTCGCCGTGTGGCCGCTCGTTCGTTCGCGTAACCGGCTGTGGACCGTCATGCGTCCGTTGAGCCCCGAATCGGCGGACTATACGACCGTGCTCGTCGATCCCGAGCATGCTTCAGTTGAACTGATCGAATCGATCTGGCGCGCGGCGCTCGAACGCTGTCCGGCCGACATCTTCCTGTTGCCGTATCTGGATCACGAAGGCGCGCTCTACCGGCTCGCGATGGCGCATGAAGGATTGATGACGGCGAAGGCGCATCCGTATGCCATCGCGCGCCTGTCGCAAGAAAAGGATTGGGAGAGCTTCGCGGCGCCGCTCGGCACGCTGTCGGGCAAGAAGCCGGGCGCGCTGCTCAGGCGGCTCGAGCGGCAGGGGAAGGTCGAGATGCGCGTGCTCGGTCCCGACGACACGGAAGAAAACGCACGCATGGTCGACTGGATGCTCGAATGCAAGCGCGATTGGGCCGAGCGCGTGGACAAGAAGGGCGCGTGGCTCTATTCGCAGGCGTTTCGCGACTATCTCGTCGCGCTGGCGAACCATCCGGCCGATAGCGAGGGAAAACCCTACTCGCGGATCATGGTCCTGACGCTGGACGGCGCGCCCATCGCCGCGAACATGGTCGGACTCGGCCAGGGAATCATGCTCGGCGTGATGACCGGATTCGACCGGGCGTTCGGCAAGTTCGCGCCCGGCGCGATCAGCGTCGAGGCGTGGGTGCGCTGGGCGATCGAAAACCGGTTCGATTTCGACCTGGGCGCGGGCACGGAGACGTTCAAGCCGTACTGGAGCAAGGGCAACGTGTCGACGGCGACGAGCGTGCAGATCGCGCAGTCGTCGTGGGGACGCGTGGCTTTCGCCATGAACGACGGCATCAGCAAGCTCGCGGCGATTCGCGCCGGAATGCGGCGCGGCAACGCGGAAATGGCGTCGTAGACAAAATTAAAACAAAACGCACCGATTAACTTTTAATCCGCAAGACGATTTAATAATCAGAAGAATTTCTTAAGCAATAAATGCAGTTTTCTTCATACATGAAACCTGTCGTTCGGTAGCAACGACAAGCCTTATTTCTCCTCTCGACGATTTTTTTTAAATCGTCCGATCAATAAGCAAACGTTTTCCCGAATCCCCCGCCCCGCTTGGGATACGGAGAACGTACGTTCTCGCTATTCCGACCCGTCCCCGCTATTTGGTTACAACGCGTTACGAAACAATCTCAATTGTCATACCACGATGTGTATTATTCGAACCCGGTATCGGTATTACGTGCCATTACACGCAAGCGCTAGTCTGCGTTATGAAGTAAGTTTGACCGGCATCTCGTCACCAGCATGCTTCGGGCGGTTCATTGCCTCGGTTGAACGGCTTTGCCTTCGTCCGATTTTGCGGTCTCGACGGACATTTTCTTTTTTCCAGTCGCCTATCAATAACGTCAAGCACAATGCCTTTTATCAAAACCAATCTCCTTTCTTCTGAACAAAATCCGAATTCGATTTTCACCCGCCGTAAATTCCTGACCGCTCTTGCAGCGGGAACCGGCACCGTGGCACTGGCCGCGTGCGGCGGCGGCAGCGCCGACGACCTCGCCGCCACCGACAAACGCTGGCGCCGCAGTGGCGCCGCGAGCAGTTCGGCCGCGTCCAGTACGGCTGCGTCGAGCGCGACGGCCGCATCGTCCACGCAAGCAGCGGCAACTTCGACGGCCGGCACGGTCGACGCCGGCACGTTCGGCGTGAAGGCCGACGGCGTCACCAACGACCGCGCCGCGCTTCAGAAGGCCATCGACGGTTCCGTCGGCAAGATCCTGCTGATTTCGGGCAAGGTCCGCATCGACTCGGCAGGCCTCGATCTGCGCACGAACTCGCATCTGCGTTTCGCGAGCGGCGCGTCGATCAAGCTGCTCGCGCACAACACGGCGAGCTACCAGATCCTGCGTCTGTGGGACGTGAACAACGTCCAGATCGAGAACGCGTACCTCGACGGCAGCAAGGAGCTCAACTCCGCGACGAACGACCCGAACGAAGGCGGTCAGGGCATGGGCATTTCGATTGCCGGTGCGACGAATTCCACGATCACCTCGCCGACGACGATCAACTGCTGGGGCGACGGCATCTACATCGGCAACTCGTATCACTCGCTCACGACGCCGAGCAACGCCATCACCATCACGAAGCACGTGGCGGACGGTTGCCGTCGCCAGGGCGCGACGATCACGAGCGGCAGCAACATCACGTTCGATACGCCGACGTGGTCGAACACGACGGGCACGTTGCCTTCGGCCGGTCTCGACATCGAGCCGAACGACAACAACGCGGTGCTGTCGAACATCAAGGTGATCAGCCCGACCACGAACAACTGCCGCTACGGCATTCTCGTGTACCTCGGCGCGTTCCCCGGCCCGGTCGCCAAGACGGTGTCGATCGACATCACCAACCACCGCGACAACGCTTCGTATCACGTGGCGTATGCGGTCGGCGGCCTGCAGTTGAACGGCCACTCGGTGACGGGCCATATCAGCAGCGACAACCCCGTGTACATGCACTCGGCGCTCGGCTTCAGCAAGACGGACTGGGACAACGCCGGTCCGACGGTCGAAGTGACGAACATGACTTACACGCGTTAAGCCGGGCGGTTTCCGGGTGACGGAAAAAAGGGCTGCCCGCGAAGGCAGCCCTTTTCTTCATGCAACTGTCTTTTTCTGCCAATCACCTGTACTGCCCCTTAACTTCCGGCTGAAAATGCCGAAAACTAATGGCATGGATGCTGCTCTAAACAATCCCGGCTGCGGGATTGCCCAGCGTCGATTCGTCTGGAGAGGGAATGGATTTCGCCATTACTGTCGGCACGATAGTGTTTTTCGCTGTCGTTGCGCTCGCCTTGCTGGCGGTGGCCGACGTGCTGCTGCCTTCGCGACGGCGGCATCGGCGCGGCACGGACAGCGACGAAGGCAACGGCGAGGGATCGCCCGGCCTGTGGGACAGCCTGCGCGGCCGCATGCACAAGTCGGACGAACTGAAGCCGAAAGAAGCGGGCCACTCATCGCGCTCCGGTCATCACAAATGACGCTGCCCGTGCAAATTATGCAGTTCAGATAGCATCCCCGGCTGCGATCCACGCACGAAACGCAATCCTCAGTCTGTCTGTTTGAACCCGACGCAATCATGCGCCGATCGGCGTTGCGCGTTCGTCGTGCTCACGTACGTTTCTTCGTAGCGTCGCCAACTCGTTTCGATCGAGAAAACGCGTTCTATTCGTTCGCGCGCGGCAAGGCCGAGTCTGCGCCGTTCTTCCGAAGGTATCCTCAACATGTCGATGAGCGCGTGCGCCAATGCTGCCGCGTTCCCGGGCGGCACGACGGTTCCGGTCTCGCCGATGAGCCACGCCGTGTCGCCGACATCGGTGGCGACGCATGGAACGCGGCACGCCATTGCTTCGCCCACGACCGTCGGCAAGCCTTCGCTGCGCGAGGAAAGACAGAACACGTCGAGCCCGGCGAGCACGGTCTCGGGATGCTCCAATGCACCGAGCAGCCGTCCCGCATGCGTGATGCCCGCGTGATGCAAGCGCGCGACGAGTTCGCCGTTATCGTGATCGAGCCCGCGGCCCGCCATCACGAAGCGGCATTGCGGCAACACGTCGAGCACGCGGCGCATCGCGGCAATGAAGTTCGGATAGTCCTTTACCGCGTGATATCGCCCGACGATGCCGACCACCGGCGCATCCGCATCGAAGCCGAGATCGCGACGCAAGTGCTCGCGCGCGTGCGGCATCGGCCTGAAGACATCCAACTCGAAGCCATTGGGAATGACCGTCATCTTCCCGGCGCGATAGCCGCCCTGAACGTGCGATTGCATGGCCGCTTCGCCGCAGCACACGATGGCATCCGGCACGCGCGCAGACAGCATCGCGCACGCCTTCGTGACCCAGCGCGTCATGCGGCTGCTGCCCGTCGAACGCAGGTCCGTATGATGGATGCCCCACACGAGCGCGGGACGCGGCGCGCGCGATCCGCGCAGGCGTCGCGACGCGTTCATTGCGTGAAGCGCGAGGCCGCCCATGAGATCGCCGTGATAGAGCCAGCTTTGCACGACATCGGGATCGAGTTCGTCCAGCCAGCGCACGAGCGTCATGAACTTCGCGGGTCCGGGCATGCCGCGCCGCATGCCGAGCATGCGCACCTCGGCCCCGGCTTCGCGGATGCGCGCAGCGAGCGTGTCTTCCGACGACAGCGATATCACCGTATGCCGCACGCCGCTGCCGCGCGATGCGCGTATCAGCCGGTAAAGCAGCATCTCGGCGCCATCGGCCGGAAGCGCGGTGATGACGTGAACGATCTTCACCGCGCGATACCGACCGGCGACGGCGTCGCCTGATGCGCGGGCGCGAGCGTTTGATACACGCCGAGCGTTCTGTCGATGACGATGGCTTCGTCGAACTCGCGCAGCGCCTTGTCGCGGGCGGCGAGGCCGAGCTTGCGGGCGAGCGCGCGATCGTCGTCGAGAAGGCGCAGTGCATTCGCGAGCGCGACAGCGTCGCGCACCGGCACGATCAGGCCGTCTTCACCGTTCACGCTGACCACTTCGCGGCAGCCGGGCGCATCCGTGGTGATGAGCGGCAGCGCGCACGCGGCCGCTTCGATCAGCGATTTCGGCAGGCCTTCGCGATAGCTCGGCAACACCATCACGTCGGTTTCAGCAAGCAGCGCGGGCATGTCGCTGACGTGGCCGCGCCATTCGACGAGTCCTTCCGCCACCCAGCCTTCTATGGTCGCGCGTTCGATCGATGCGGGATTGCCCGCATCCGGCATCCCCGCGAGAATGAAGCGAATGGAGCGGCCTTCGCGTTTCAGCGCACGGGCGGCATCGATGAATTCGGCGATGCCCTTGTCCCACAGCATGCGCGCCGCAAGCAGCGCACGCAGCGGTTCGCGCGAGAGCGGGGCATCGGCGGGACGCGCCTTGAAGCGCGAGCAGTTCACGCCCGAGCCCTTGATCAGATGGATCGCGCTTTCATCGACGAGACGCGCCGTCTTGAACATCTGCACGTCATCGGGATTCTGAAGGATGAGCGCGCAGCCGTCGCCATCGAGCGCGAGACGCAGCACGCGGCGCACGACGGGACGCAACATGCGCGCCTTGAGATCGCGGCTCGTGAACACATAGCCGAGGCCCGCGACCGAGTTCACGCGCGCCGGCACGCCCGCGAGCTTCGCACCGAGCGACCCGTACACCGCGCTCTTGATGGTGAAGCCATGCACCAGCGCGGCCCGTTCTTCACGGAAAAGGCGCGCGAGCCACAGCACGAGATTCAGTTCGCGAAGAGGATTGAGACTGCGGCGGATCATCGGCACCGCATGCCAGCGAAAGCCGAGTTCGCGCAGACGCGGGCCGTATTCGCCGGGCGGCGAGATCAGCACGACTTCATGGCCCATGTCGCGCAAACGATAAGCGAGCGACAGGCGGAAGTTGTAGAGATACCAGTCGGTGTTGGCGAAGAGGATGACTTTGTTCATGGCTCGCATCTCCTTTCAAAGCGCCTGACGCTGATGATTCCGCATGCGATGGTTCACGGGTGGTTGCGCGTCTGCCGTGCATACGCCGATGCGCGCGAACAGGTCGTCCCATAGGCGAAGGATCGCGCTGACGGCGTATCGCTCGCGAATCGACTCCGCGCCTTTACGTGCGAGTCCCGCACGCAGGGCTTCGTCGCCGAGGAGACGCGTCAAAGCGGCAGCAAGCGCGTCGCGATCGTTCGGCGGCACGAGCAGCGCGTCTTCACCGTTGCGTGTGATGTCGCGCGGACCGCTCGGACAATCGACGGCCACTGCCGGCACGCCCAGCGCCATGCTTTCGGCAAGCGCGAGCCCGAAGCCTTCGAAGCGCGACGACATCACGAAAGCCTGCGCGCGCCGCATTTCCATCCACGGTTCGCTGGTCACGCCCGGCATGAATACGCGCTCTTTCAAATCGTATCGGTCGATGCGCGCCTGCAACGCCGCGCGCTCCGCGCCTTCGCCCCATATGGTGAGATCCCATTGGGGAAAGCGGTTTGCAATGGAAGCGAACGAATCGATAAGCAATCCATAATTCTTTTGCGGATGCAGCCGCCCGAACGAAACGAGCCGCATGCGCGCGTCCGTGCTCGCAGCGGGCGCGGGTTGCGAGAAGAGTTCCGGCGGCAATGGATTCGGCATGACCGCCATGTGACGCGCGCCCGGAATCATCGCGCGAAACGGCTTCACGACGTTCTCGGTGAGCACCGTCACGGCGTCCGCATACGGATAGGCGATGCGCGTCGCCAGGTTCCAGAACGGCGAGCGGCCATCGGCGGAAGGATCGTTGTGTTCGCACACGATGAGCGGCACGCGCTGCCCGACCGTCGCGAGCACGCTCGCCACGTTCACGTTGTAGAGGAACGAGACGACGACATCCGGCCGGCTTTCGCGGATCAACGCGCGCAAGGCCAACTGGCGTTCGATATAACCGATGGCACCGCCGCGTCTCTTGGCGACGCGATCGGCGAGATGGATCATGCGCACCTTGTCCGACAGCGCGTAGAAGCACGGGCGCTTGCGGCTGTATGTGGCGACGAGCGTGACGTTGTCGCCGCGTTCGCTCCATGCATTGACGAGCGTGGCCGCGACGCGCTCGGCGCCGCCGCTTCCCATCGAGCTCACGAGCAGCGTGATGTTCATCGAACCGTTCCTCCCGTGAGGTTCGCGGGCGGCACGCGCCGCGTGATCATCATCGACACGACGAAGACCGTCGCGTGCATCATGCCGGTTCCGACGAGCACGCCCGGCATGCCGATCCAGCGCGTGAGCACCGCATTGGCGACCACCTTCACCGCGAAGCCGAGCGCGGTCACGATAGCCATGTCCTTGTAGCGGCCCTCGACCGAAAGCAGGTTCATCGTGACGAGCGCCGCGAAATAGAACGGCAACTGCACGAGCGCATAACGCATGAGGTCGGCCACGAGCACGGTGTTCTGCGCGGTGAACGCGCCGCGCTGGAACAGCACTTCGACGATCCACGGCGCAAGCGGATACGTGATGAGCGCGGCCACCGTTCCCGCGCCGAGCGCCATCAGGGACCACAGAAACGCGGTGTGGCGCGCGCGGTTGATGTCGTCCTTGCCCAGAATGTCGGAAAGCACCGGCAGCGTGCCCTGCGCGATGGCAAGCGCGCCCATGCTCAACAGCAAGCCGAACACGCGGTTCGCATAGCCGAGCGTGGCGACGGCGCCATCGCCGAGATGCGCGACGAAATACTGATCCAGCGCGGGCGAGCAGCACACCACGAGCTGCCCCAGCATGAACACACGCACCGCGTGATAGATGGGCTGCCAGCGGCGCGACGTGAACGTGAGGCTCAGGCGGCTGTACTTGCCGTCGACCTTGCCCGCGAGCGGCCACAGCACGAGCACGAGCGCGATATAGCCGAAGAGCGTGCCGTACATGAGCGGCACCATCGCGGTCTTGTCGGTGACGAAGAGCACGAGCAGCAGCGTCATCACGGCGGGCAGGCCGTCGAGCAGTGTCGCGATGTGGCGCTCGCGCGATTGCAGCCGCGTGGAGTATGCGGTGATCACCATGATGAGCACGCCGATGGGCGCCATCACCACCATCATGTGATGCGCCATGTCCCGCGTCTGCGCCGACAGATTGCCCGCCATGAATTGCAGGACATAAGGCCAGACGAGATAGATGATCGCCGTGAACATCAGGCCGACCAGCATCGCCCAGGCGAGCAGTTCGCCGAGAAAGCGCGTTTCTTCTTCGATGGATTCCCGGCGCAGATCGACGAACATCGGCACGAGCACGATGGCGAACACGGCCGAGCACGCGGCGGGCAGCCACGAGACGAGCGTCAGCGTGATCTGATACGCATCGACCACGTTGCTGATGCCGTAGCGATACGCGATGACCATTTCCTTGGCCGCGCCCGCGCATCGCCCGAGGAGAACGAAAACGGCCACCCTCGCCATGCCGCGCGCCGCGCGCAGATGATCGGGGTGAAGCTGCAGAAGACGGTCTCTCAGTGCAGCGAATTGTGAAATCAACGCATCTGCCTCATGTCCCGCTGCGTGCGGCCGAAAGCGCGGATGCGCTGATTGGCTCGCGGTCAGCTTGTTCTGAAAGGAAGCGGATGTACCACGGCATGGCCTTTTCGATGCCGTCCGCGAAAACCACCTTGCGCCCGTAACCGAGCAGTTGCTCGGCCTTGGACACATCGGCTTGCGAATGGCGCACGTCGCCCGCGCGGAACGGTCCGTACACGGCGTCCCGGCGGCTCTCGATCCCATGTCTCGCGAGTGCCCGCTTGAGTTCTTCGTATAACTGCCTGAGCGTCGTGGGGTCGCCGACCGCGACGTTGTACACCTGTCCCCTTGCTTCCTGCGCCGCCTTCGCCGCAAGAATGTTCACCTGCACCACGTTGTCGATGAAACAGAAGTCGCGGCTCGTTTCGCCGTCGCCATTGATGGTGATGGTCTCGTCTTCGATGAGCGCGGCGGTCCATTTCGGAATGACCGCTGCATACGCGCCTTCGGGGTCTTGCCGCTTGCCGAACACGTTGAAGTAGCGCAGCCCGGTCGCATGAAAGTCATACGCGCGCGCGAACACGGACGCATACAACTCGTTGGCGTACTTCGTCACCGCATAGGGCGAAAGCGGCTGGCCGATGCGGTCTTCCACTTTCGGCAGGCCGGGATGATCGCCATACGTCGAACTCGATGCCGCGTATGTGAAGCTCTGGACCTTCGCATCGCGCGCGGCGCACAGCATGTTGAGAAAGCCGCTGAGATTCACGTCGTGCGTCGCGATGGGATCGCGCACGGAACGCGGCACCGAGCCGAGCGCTGCTTCGTGCAGCACATGATCCACGCCATGAAGCGCGGCGCGGCAATCGTCCATGTTGCGGATATCGCCTTCAATGAAGCGAAAGCGCCGCCATTGCTTTTCACCGACGACTCCGCGCACTTCGTCGAGATTGCGCTGATGTCCCGTCGCGAAGTTGTCGAGGCCGACGACATGCTGATCCAGCGAAAGCAGCGCTTCCAGCAGGTTCGAGCCGATGAAGCCCGCCACGCCGGTGATCAGCCATGTTTGCGGATGCGCGCGCAATGCTTCGCACACGGATTCGTATCGGTCGGGCATCGGGTTCTCCAGCGCGGATCGCGAGCGTGTCATGAGCGGCGATCACAGGCGCAGATCGCTTGCTTCGGCGGGCAGCACGTATTTCAGGTCGTACACGACATGCTGGCCCTTGCCGAACGCATGCAGCGCGTCCGCACCCATCTCCGCGAACTCGCGATGCGACACCGCGAGCACGATCGCGTCGTACACGCCCTTGGCGGGCGCTTCGATCGGCTGGATGCCGTACTCGTGGAACGCGTCTTCGCGCGAGATCCAGGGATCGTAGACATCGACGTTAGTGCCGTATTGCTTCAGTTCGGTGACGATATCCACGACGCGCGAATTGCGCATGTCGGGACAGTTCTCCTTGAACGCGAGACCCATCACGAGCACGCGCGCGCCCGGAATATAGATGCGCGCCTTCGTCATCGCCTTGACGAGTTGCGAGACCGCATAGCTGCCCATGCTGTCATTCAGCCGGCGGCCCGCGAGGATGATCTCGGGGTTGTAGCCGATGGATTGCGCCATGTGCGTCAGATAGTACGGATCCACGCCGATGCAATGCCCGCCCACGAGCCCCGGCCTGAAGTTGAGGAAGTTCCACTTCGTGCCCGCCGCGAGCAGCACCGCTTCGGTGTCGATGCCCATCTTGTTGAAGATGATCGATAGTTCGTTGACGAGCGCGATGTTCACGTCGCGCTGCGTGTTCTCGATAGCCTTCGCCGCTTCGGCCACGCGGATGCTGCTGGCCTTGTGCGTGCCCGCCGTGATGATCTGGCGATAGAGCGCGTCGACGGCATCGGCCACTTCGGGCGTCGAACCGGACGTGACCTTCTTGATGTCGGGCAGGCGATGCAGCTTGTCGCCCGGATTGATGCGCTCGGGGCTATAGCCCGCGAAGAAATCGACATTGAAGCGCAAGCCCGACACGCGTTCGAGCACCGGCACGCATTCTTCCTCGGTCACGCCGGGATAGACGGTCGATTCATAGATCACGACATCGCCGGGCTTGAGCGCAGAACCGATGGTTTCGCTCGCGCGCAACAGCATGCCGAGGTCGGGACGCTTGTGACGATCGATCGGCGTCGGCACGGTCGCGATGAACACGGTGCAGTCCTTGAGCGCCGCGGGGTCGTCGGTGAAGACGAGCGATTGCGCCGCGCGCAGTTCCTCGTCGGCGACTTCGAGCGTCGCGTCGTGTCCTTCGCGCAGCGAGTCGATGCGATGACGGTTCACATCGAAGCCCACTACCGCATGATGCTTGCTGAATTCGACGGCGAGCGGCAGGCCCACGTAGCCCAGGCCGATCACGGCAATTTTCTGATCAGTAAGCGAACGCATGAAGTTCTCTCCAGTCTCGAAGCAACGCGAAGGGCGGTGACCGCCGTGTGTTTCGACTGCGCATGCTGCGCTTATTCGACGCTTATTCCGGCGCGGATTCGTAGTTATGCGCGACGTAAGCGCTGCTGCCATAGCGTCCTGCGAGCGCCTTGTTCGCCGTATGCAGCGAGACGCCGTTGAGCAGCACGCCGGTCACGCGCGCGCCCGTCTGATTGAGCCGCTTCATCGACTCCTTGATTTCGCCCACGCGCGTTTGCCCATAGAGGCCCACGAGGAAGATCGAGCCTGCCGCCGGCGCGATCGCGCCCGCATCGGATACGGCGAGCACGGCCGGCGCATCGACGAGCACGATGTCGTACAGCGAGGACGCTTCCTGAATCACCTCGCGATACTTCGCGCTCAACAGCAGCTCGGCGGGACTCGCCGGATACGGTCCGCCTTGCAGCACGTCCAGATTCGGCAATACGTCGCGATGAATCGAGCCATCGAGCGTATGCGTGCCGAGCAGGATGCTCGCCAGCCCCGGCCCTTGCTGAATGCCGAATTGTCGATGCAGATAGCCCTTGCGCAGGTCGGCATCGACGAGAAGCACGCGCGTGCCGCCCGATGCGAGCACCGTGGCGAGATTCGCCGAAAGGAACGACTTGCCGACGCCGGGCAGCGGCCCCGCGATCATCACGACGTTATTGCGCGCGCCGACGAGCGTGAATTGCAGCGCCGAACGCAGGATGCGCAACGCTTCGACCGTCGGGTCCTTGGGGAACTGCGCGGCAAGCACGGCCTGACGCGGCGCCGTGCCGTTGACGACGCTCGAAAGCGCAGGCTGACGCGCGCTCTGCGGAATGGTCGCGAACACGCTCAGGCCCGTGTCGATCTCGATCTCCTGCGTGTCGGTCACGCCGCGGAAGATGCGGTCGAGCAGCATGGCCAGGCCCACGGCCAGGAAAAGCCCCAGCGCGAGCGCAATGGCAAAGGCCAGCCATTTGATCGGCTTGACGGGCAGTTCGGGCACGTCGGCGGTGTCGATCAATTGAACGGATGCCGCCTTGCCCGCCTTGATCAGCATCATCTCTTCGATGTTGTTGCGCAGCGCCGTGTAAAGGTCCGTGCTCACGCGGACGTTGCGCAAGAGACGCAGCGCGCCTTGCTCTTCCATCGGCATGGAACGCGTGCGGTCGTTCAGCTTGGCAAGGAACTGCTCGGTTGCCGCGATCTGCTTGTCGATGGACGTGATTCTCGGATGCGCGCTGGAGAACGTGGTCGTCAGGTCGTCGCGCGTGTGACGCAAGGACAGCAATTGCGCGTTGGCATCGGCGGTCTGCTTCAGGATCAGGCGATTGGTTTCGTCGGTATCCAGCATCGCGTTCTTGTCGCGATACGAGTTGTACGCGTTCTCCGCGTCTTCCATCTGACGTTTGAGCACGGGCAACTGCCGCTGCAGATAGGTGAGCGAATTCTCCGCGATCACCGCCTTGCGGTCGCCGTTGAGCCTGACATATTGATGCCCGATCTCGTTGATGGTCGCGGCCACCTGCACGGGATCCGCGCTTTCGAGCGTCACCTTCAGCACGCTCGACTTGTTGCCCTGCTCGGTGATCTTGAGCTGGCTCTGGATCGCGTCGATGGTCAACTGCCGCGAGTAATGCACGACATCGAAGCCGACGCCCGGATTGCCTTTCATCGACGTCACGAGCAGCCGCACCGGACCTTTCGAGGTCTGCACGAGCAGCACTTCGCCCACGGTGCCGACGACCGGCGTGCCGAGCGCGGGATTGCTCAGTTCATATTGGCCGTCCTTGCGCGCGGTCACGGTGAACTTCGCGCCTTCGAGTTGGCGCGGCACGTCGAAGTCGGGAACGCTGATGGATTCGTCGCCCCACGCGTAGTCGCCGAAGCCGAAGAGTCCCGGCTCCGAAAGCTGGCCGTCGTGATGAGCGAGGCGGTTGCCGACCACCGGAAAGCGACGCGGATACGCGCTGATATACAGCTTGAGCGCATCGACGGCGCGCGAGACGACGAGCTTCGAGCCGATCACCTGCATCTCGCCTTCAGCGGACGAACGGTCGTCAAGCGTCGGAAGCATGTTGCTCAACGGATCGCCGGGACGCGAATTCGATACGTCCTTGTTGTCCTCGACCTTGATGAGAATCGCGGACTGAAAGATGGGCGGGCTCAAATAGGCGTATGCGGCGCCGAGCAGCAGAGTGAACGTCACCACCATTGCAATAAGCACGCGATGGTTGATGACTGTATCGATTAGCGAAGCAAACGGAATTTCGTCGCCGTTTTCCGCAACGGCTTCGTCAGACGTTTTGACTTTGGAAATCATTTTAAGCAGGCCCCGGCGCGTGTGGTTGGCTCAAACGGATTGGGCAGACATGCTGTTAGGGCTTTCCACGATCATTCATAAGGAAAGCAGAGGATCGCAACCCGGATGCGTGAGAGAGAATTGCGCGTGGTGAAACCGTATCAGCCTGCTTTTTGCCGGTATGCGCGGAAGGCCACATTGCAGCCCGCGGTTCGATGTCGCGGGGAAATATTGCTGATGAAATTGCATAACGTGCGTATGCCTAATCTATTCCGCATCGAGGCGGCAAGAGCGCGTTTATCCGTGTTTGTCCGTATCCCTCATTCCATCTAATCAAACGAGGCTTCGTCATCCATACGAAGCTGTCGAATCGAACAGGTGTGCGCAAACCGGCAGCGGGAAACTGACGTTCTTTTGTACGAACAAACGATGCGCTGTCGGGGCGCGACAACCGCATGATCTGTCATGCGTTGGTCATGGACCGACATGTGCGGTCTTCGCTTCCGGCGAATGGCTTACGCAACGAGGTTTCGCGTGCTGGCATGGCTGCTGCATAGTCCGATGCGAGATTCATTAATGCATCGGAGTCCGTATGAATACCAAAGCCATAGCCGCGCTGTGCGTGATGAGCGCCGCGTCTTTATCCATGTCGCTGCCCGATCCGGCTCGCGCAGCCGCGCGCACCATCAAGCCGTTCGATTGCAAGACCGCGAGCGCGCGCGTAGAGCGACATGCGCACGGCGCATCGTCGAAAGCGCAAGTGCAGGTTCAAAAGCGCGAGCGCTTCGACAGCATCGACGCGATGTATCGCGGAGGCTGATGCGCACAGCGCCTCAACGCCGCAGTTCGCCCGGACCTTTGCCCGTCCAGCGCTTCAGTGCGCGGCGAAAGTTGGCGGCGTCGCTGAAGCCGAGCAGCATGGCGATATCGTCGGTGCTCATCTTCGTCGTCTTCAGATACTCCAGCGCGAGCGAGCGGCGCACGTCATCGACGATGGCGAGAAACGACGTGCCTTCCGCTTCGAGACGCCGCCGCAAGGTGCGCGTGGTCATATGCAGCGATTGCGCCACCGCTTCCATGCCGGCGAACGTGCCGGGCGTGCTCATCAGGATTTGATAGACCTCGCCGGCCACGCCCGCCGATGTCTTCGCCTGCCCGATCAGCCTGTCGCATGTTTCCTGCAGCAACGTGGCCGTGAGCTTGTGCGCGAGCTGCGGCTTGCGGTCGAGTATCGCGCTGTCATAGACAAGCTCGCATTGCGGCTGATCGAAGAAGCAGGGGCAGCCCAGGTATTGCGAATAAATGTCCGCATGCGCGGGCGCGGGATACGAGAAGCACGCCTTGACCGGCGGACACGCGCTGCCGGCGACATCCTGAAGATGCGTCACATGCTGCGTGTATTGCTGCTCGATGATGAACTCGCGCAGCTCACGCGACGGGCTCGACACGAACGCATCGGGGAACGTCCACACCATGCGGTCCGGATACTCGGTCCATTCGATGGTGACCGTGGGCGTCGCGAGACTGTGATACTTCACGCCCAGCTTGAAGTACTCGCGCAGCGAAAGGCAGGACATGAGCGCGTAGCCATACATGCCGTATGCGGAAAGATGCAGCCGCATGCCGACCTTGAACGGCGTGGCGGGATCGCATGCCTGCGAGACTGCGTTCCTGCACACGGTTGCATACTGCGCGACCGATGTGAGCACGGAGGCATCGTAAATCTGATCGGGATTCACGCCGGTGCCGCGCAGACTGTCGGCGGGCGCGATGCCCTGTTCCGCCAGCACTTCCACCAGCGCGGCGATCTTGTACGGCGCGTACATGCGCTCGTTATACGGCGGGCGGCTCGTGGCCACGGCATCCTCTTCGCGTTACCTGTGCGTCGCTCTTGCGTCGCTTTTTGCGTTGTCCTCGGGGGACTCGCGCCTGTCCGAAAATGACCTTACGGGCGCGATGCTATCCCACTAATATCGCTCTCACAAGATGCCGCGCGCGAATCCGGACGCGGCACGAACATTGGACATAGAGAGACGCCAGATGAACAGCACAGGCCGCAAGGTCATCATTTCGTGCGCGGTCACAGGGGCCACGCACGTTCCGTCGATGTCGGAGCACTTGCCGCTCACGCCATCCGATATCCGCACGCAAGCCATCGAAGCCGCCGAGGCCGGCGCCGCGATCATCCATCTTCACGCGCGCGATCCGCAAGACGGACGCCCCACGCCGAGCCCGGACATCTTCCGCCAGTTCGTGCCGGAGATCGCCGAAGCGACCGATGCGGTCATCAACATCACGACGGGCGGCAGCACGCGCATGACGCTTGCCGAACGCCTCGCGTATCCGTTGCTGGCGCAGCCGGAGATGTGCTCGCTCAACATGGGCTCGATGAACTTCTCGATTCATCCGGTCGCCGCGAAGATTCAGTCATGGCGCTATGGATGGGAGAAGGACTATGTGGAAGGCATGGAAGACATGATCTTTCGCAACACCTTCAAGGACATCAAGCACATCATGCTCGAACTCGGCGGCAAGGGCACGCGCTTCGAGTTCGAGTGCTACGACCTCGGGCATCTCTACAATCTCGCGCATTTCGTCGATGAAGGGCTCGTGAAGCCGCCGTTCTTCATTCAGTCCGTGTTCGGGATACTCGGCGGCATGGGCGCGGACCCGGAGAACATGACCGTGATGCGCTCGACAGCGGACCGCCTCTTCGGACGCGAGAACTATCACTTCTCCGTGCTCGGCGCGGGCCGTCATCAAATGTCGCTCGTCACCATGAGCGCGATCATGGGCGGCAATGTGCGCGTCGGTCTCGAAGACAGCGTGTATATCGCGAAGGGCGTGAAGGCCGAATCGAATGCGCAGCAGGTGCGCAAGATAAGGCGGATTCTCGAAGAGCTTTCGTTCGAGATCGCGACCCCCGACGAAGCGCGCGCAATGCTCGGCCTCAAGGGACGCCACGAAGTCACGCCATGAAGTCACGCGACGACGTGACATCGGCATAACGATAAAGACTCATAGGAGACACCATGACATCGCTATCGATCGACGAAACTCACCGCATCGCGACACGCAAGGCGATGCTGCGCCTCATTCCGCTGATGTGCGCGATCTACTTCATGTCGTTCCTCGACCGCACGAACGTCGCGCTCGCGAAAGCGCAGCTCGCGGTCGATGTCGGCATCAGCGCGGCGGCGTTCGGGCTCGGCTCGGGCATCTTTTTCATCGGCTATGCGCTGCTCGAAGTGCCGAGCAATCTGGCCGCGCATCGCGTGGGACCGCGACGGTGGATCGCGCGCATCGCGGTGACGTGGGGCATGCTTTCCACCGCGATGATGTTCGTGCAAGGCCCGTGGTCGTTCTATGCGCTGCGCGTGCTGCTCGGCATCGCGGAAGCCGGGCTCTTTCCCGCGTTGATGTACATGGTCACGCTTTGGTTCGCGCCGAACGACCGGCCCGTTGCCGTGGGCTGGATCTACACCGCGCCCGCGCTCGCGCTGATGCTCGGCAATCCGCTCGGCGGCGCGCTCATGCAACTGGGCGGCATCGGCGGGCTGCACGGCTGGCAATGGATGTTCATGATCGAAGGCATTCCGAGCATCGTCGTCGGCGTGGTGCTGTTCTTCAAGCTGCCCGAACGTCCGCGCAATGCGCGCTGGCTGTCGAAGCAGGAAATCGACGTGCTCGAACAGCGCGCCGTGATCGACGCACACGGTCATCCCGAACTCACGTCAGCCGACTGGATCGCCGCGCTCAAGCGCCCGACGACCGTGCTCATCGGTCTCATCTATTTTCTGAATCAGGTCGCGTTCGTCGGGCTGTACTTCTTCACGCCCGCCATGATCCAGCAGATGCACGTGAAGACGCCGTTCATCGTCGGTCTGCTGTCGAGCAGCGTGGGTGTCGGCTTTCTGCTGGGCGTGCTCGTGCTGCCGCGTATTCATCGCCGATATGGAAACGACTGCATCTATCTCGGCGTGCTCACGGCGGGACTCGTGGCCGGCGCATGCGCGTTCGTCGCGACGGCAAGCCCGGTCGCGCGCATGGTGCTCCTCGCGGTGACGGCGTTCTTCGCGGGCGGCGTGCTGCCTTCGTACTGGGCCATCGCGATGAAACGTCTGCAAGGCATCCAGGCGGCGGCGGGTCTCGCGTTCATCAACACGATCGGGCTGATCGGCGGATTCGTCGGACCGTATCTCTTCGGCATGACCGAAACCGCGACAGGCCGCAGCGATTCGGGCTTCATGGTGATCGTCGTCGCGTCGGTGCTCGGCCTGCTGCTGGTACCCTTGCTTGCTCGCGCGATCCGGCGCGAGGCGGCACCGCGGCCCACGGTCGGCGCGGCGGCGGGCGCGCATTCATGAACTCATCACCAACAAGAAGGTCGGGACAATGCGGCTAAAAGGAAAAGTAGCGATCATCACGGGCGCGGCGCAGGGCATCGGCGCTGCGACGGCATTGAAGTTCGCGCGCGAAGGCGCGATCGTCGCGGCGTGCGATCTGAACCACGATGCGCTCACGCGCGTCGCCGATGCATGCCGTGAAGCGGGCGGTGAAGCCAACGCGTTTTGCATCGACATGTCGGATCGCGCGGGCGTGGACGAGATGGTGGCGACGGTGCGCGAGCGTCACGGAAGAATCGACGTGCTCGTGAACAACGCGGGCATCACGCGGGACGCGCGCCTGCAAAAGATGACGATCGAACAGTTCGATGCCGTCATCGACGTGAATCTGCGCGCCGTGTTCCATGCGACGCAGGCGGTCGCGGATCACATGGTCGCGCAGGGTTCGGGCGTGATCCTGAACGCGAGTTCGGTCGTCGGCATTTACGGCAACTTCGGGCAGACCAACTACGCGGCCGCGAAGTTCGGCGTGATCGGCTTCACGAAGACGTGGAGCCGCGAACTGGGGCCGAAGGGCGTGCGCGTGAACGCGGTCGCGCCGGGTTTCGTCGATACCCCGATCCTCGCCACCATTCCGGAAGACGTCCTCGCGAAAATGCGCGCGCAAGTGCCGCTCGGACGCCTCGGCAAGCCCGAGGAAATCGCGAACATCTACGCGTTCCTCGCCAGCGACGAAGCGAGCTATATCAACGGCGCGGTCATCGAGGCATCGGGCGGCATGACGCTGTAAGGCCGCGCAGCCATTCAACGGAAGAAGCATGAACACGTTCGATCTATTGAAGCCCGCGCCCGGACTGCGCGTGGTCGTGTCCGGCGCGGCGAGCGGTATCGGCGCGGCAATTGCAGAGGCATTCGTTCAGGCGGACGCGCAAGTCTTCATCTGCGACGTCGATGCGTCGGCGGTCGAAAAGGCCAAGGCCGCGCAGCCGCGATTGCACGCGAGCGTCGCGGATGTCGCGAACATCGAACAGGTGGATGCGGTCATCGACGATGCACGCCGCGCGCTCGGCGGACTCGATCTGCTCGTGAACAACGCGGGCATCGCGGGTCCGACGGGCGCAGTCGAAGACATGGACCCGGCGCAATGGGAACGCACGATCACGACGAATCTGAACAGCCAGTTCTATTTCCTGCGGCGCGCGGTTCCGGTGCTGAAGGCGACGTCGGATCGCGCGGGCATCATCGCGATGGCGTCGGTGGCGGGGCGGCTAGGCTACGCGTTTCGCACGCCCTATGCGGCGACGAAATGGGCGATCGTCGGGCTCGTGAAGTCGCTTGCCGTCGAACTCGGCCCGAGCGATATCCGCGTCAACGCGATTCTTCCGGGCGTCGTGGAAGGCGAGCGCATGAATCGCGTGATCGCGGCGCGGGCGGAATCGCTCGGCATCACGTTCGACGCAATGCGCGACGATTATCTGAAGCGCATTTCGCTGCGCCGCATGGTCACGGTCGACGACATCGCCGCCATGACGCTGTTCCTTGCATCGCCGGCGGCGCGCAACGTGACCGGCCAAGCGATCAGCGTGGACGGCAACGTCGAATATCTCTGACATAGCATCAAACTTCATACCATTCGATAGCACGACGAAATCCTCAACTTCGCCTTCGATATGCCGAAATAGCGGTGTAACCGATTGCGCCACGTGCCCCTTATGCGTTACAAGAATTCGACCATGAGGGCGCATGGCGCTGGCACACACCGCCGCACACGTTCGAACGCCGGCGCGGCATTTCATATTGGAGACGGGGGCATGAGGGTTCGGGCAACGGTGCTGCTGGTTCGTCATCGCGCAGTGCTGCTGGTGAAGGAGCGCGGCGGCCCGTGGTTTCTGCCGGGCGGCGATCTGCGTCCCGGCGAACTGGCGATGGCCGCCGCCATTCGCGAATTGCACGAGGAAACGTGCGTCGAGGCGAGCGCGGCTGCGTTTCTGTGGCAGCACGTATCGGCGCATCACATGCATCAGGTCTTTCGCGTGGCCATTCCGCCTGAGGTCCGTCCGCGTGCGAACGTGCGTGCGGGAATCGAGGAAGTGCGCTGGGTCGAACTCTCGCAACTGGCGAGCATGTCGGTGACGCCGGGCACGCGGGCGATTCTCGGGCGCGCGGCGGGCGGCACGGGCACGGTGTCGCGATCCGACTGGCGCGACGGCGCGGGGGCGTCGCCCGGATTCTGAGGACGGCGCTTTGCGCTACGATCGGCTTTTGCGCGATGCATCGCACCCGCGCGGGCAATTGTCTCCGCAGCGCGGAGACATTCATCGCCGCCGATCCCAACGTCCAACATGACCGACCTCATTCCTTCATCGCTCTTCGACGAAGTCAGGCGGCTGATCGATTCAGCCCGTGAACGCGCGGCGGCCGCCGTCAACGCGGAACTGACGCTGCTCTACTGGCAGATCGGCAACCGCGTCCGCGCGGAAGTCCTGCGCGGCGCGCGTGCGGAATACGGGCGCCAGATCGTCGCGACTTTGGCGCGCGAACTCAGCGAGCGCTATGGACGCGGCTGGAGCGACAAGCAATTGCGCCATTGCATCCGGCTCGCCGAAGTCTTCGCCGACGAGGAAAGTGTCTCCGCAGTGCGGAGACAATTGAGCTGGACGCATCTCAAGACGCTCATCTATATCGACGACCCGCTCAAGCGCGACTTCTACATCGAACTGGCGCGCGTCGAGCGCTGGTCGTCGCGGCAACTGCAGGAGCGCATCCATTCGATGCTCTTCGAGCGCAGCGCCATCTCCCGCAAGCCGGAAGGCGCCATCGCGCACGATCTCGCCGTGATGCGCGACGAAGGGCGCGTCGCACCTGAAACCCTTCTGAAAGATCCGTACGTGCTCGACTTTCTCGGGCTGAACGACCATTACCTCGAAAAAGATCTCGAAGACGCGATTCTTCGGGAGATGGAGCAATTTCTGCTGGAGCTTGGCGCGGGCTTCACGTTCGTCGCGCGGCAAAAGCGCTTGCAGATCGACGAGGACGATTTCTACATCGATCTTCTGTTCTATAACCGCAAGCTGCGGCGGCTCGTTGCCATCGAACTGAAGCTCGGCGCGTTCAAGGCCGAATACAAGAGCCAGATGGAACTCTATTTGCGCTGGCTCGCGAAGCACGAACAGGAACCGGACGAGTTGCCGCCGCTCGGCATCATCCTGTGTGCGGGGAAGAAGCAGGAGCAGATCGAACTGCTGGAACTGAACAAGAGCGGCATTCACGTGGCGGAATATCTGACCGTGCTGCCGCCGCGCGAAACGCTGCAGGCGAAGCTGCATCAGTCGATCGAAGCGGCGCGTTCGCGATTGCTCGACAAGGACGCGGACTGAGGCCGCGTCGTTCGGCATTGTTGCGGTTTGCGGCACGCGGGCGCTTTCATCGGGCGAAATTCGGGAAGCAATGCCAACTTGTTGGATAATCCCTCCTTTCGTCCGGCACACCTTGCCCGATGCCTGTAACTCGAGGCGCTTATGTTTACAGAAGCAGACACCATCACCGATGAAGAAGTCATTTCGATTGCCCAACGTCTGAGCGACGAAGGGCGACCGGTTTCCCCCGTCACCGTCTGGGCGGAGTTGCGGCGCGGCTCGGCCGTGTCGATTGCGCAAGCCTTGCAGCGCTGGCGCGACGCCCGCGAGCCCGCCGTGCCGGCCGCGCAGTTTTCGGCGGACATGCCGCAGGAATTCGCCGACGCGCTGATGAACGCCGCGCACCGGCTCCGGAAGGCGTCCTGGGACGAGGCGCACGGCGTCGTCGCGCAGCGCGCCGATCTGCTGGGCAAGCGGCTCGAAACGGCGCTGGCCGAGCGCGACGAAGCGCTCGCCGGCTATCAGACGGCCGAAGGCGCCGCCGCCGACGTGCGCCGCCAGCACGACGAACTGACGTCCGGGCTGCGCGCGTCCGAAGAGACGGTCGCCCGTTTGCAGGCGCAGCTTTCCGGCGCCACCGAGCGCGCCGAGGCATCGCAGGCGCGGGCGGCGGAACTCGCGGAACGCGCATCGACGCAAGATGCCGTGCTGGCCGCCGCGCGCATGTCGCTCGACGAGGAACGCAAGGCGCGCGAAGCGTTGAACGCGGAGTTGTCGGCGAAGCGCGACGAGATCGAGCGCGTCGCCCGCGAGCGCGACGAAGCGCGTGAGGAACACGCGGCGAAATCGCAACTGGCGGAGCGGTCGTCGCAGGAAGCGGCGGAAAGCGCCGCGCGCATCGCGGCACTGGAAGCCGAATTGCAGGCGGCGCGCACCGAACTCGCGACCGAACGCGAAGCGAATGCGGCGCGTCACGCGGATGCATCGGCGCAAGAGGAAGCGTTGCAGCGCGTCAAACGCGAACTGGACGAAGCCCGCGCGCAAAACGACGAAAGCCGCACGCGCCTCGCGGCCGTCGAATCCGAACTCGCGACGGAACGTGAAGCGAATGCGGCGCGTCACGCGGATGCATCGGCGCAAGAAGAAGCGTTGCAGCGCGTGAAGCGCGAACTCGAAGAAGCGCGCGTGCAGATCGACGAAAGCCGCACGCGCGTCGCGTCGCTCGAAACCGAACTCGCGACGGAGCGCGAAGCGAGCGCGGCGCATGGCGCGCAGGCATCGGCGGGACAGGAAGCGATCGAGCGCGTCACGCGCGAACTCGACGAAGCGCGCGCCCAGCTCAACGCCGTCAACGAGGAAAAGGCCGCCGCGCAAGCCGAACTGGCGCGTGTGTCGCAGGACGCCGCCGCCGCCGGCAGTCGCGCGGACGAGGCGCAGCAGCACGCCGCGCGTCTCGCGGAACAGCTCGCCGAGCGCGAAAAGAGCGAAGCCGCCGCGAAGGACGAGTTGCGCGATCACAAGATCGCGTTGCAGACCTCCGCCGCAGCCAAGGAAGAGGAACTCGCCGGGTTGCAGCGCCGCATTTCGGCCCAGGCCCAGACGCACGCGAAAGCCTACGACGAGTTGCGCGCCAACGCGGAGCAGTGGGTCACGTATGCGCGCGACCTCAAGCAGCGCCTCGATGTGGCCAACGAGAAGATTCTTTTCATCGATGCCCGCAGCACCGGCGAAGTCGCGCTGTTGCGCCGTCTTTCGACCGAACTCGAACGCCTGAAGCCCGATCACGAACTGGTGTTCCGCGAGGCGCAGCAACGCGTGATCGGCGACAAGATCGCGCAGCAACTCGCGCAGAAGGGTTATCGCTACGATCCCGCGACGGCTGTCATGTCGAAGATCGAAGGCTGATAGCCGGCTCCCGCGCGCACCGCTTCGGCCGAATGCGGAAGGCGGTGCGCGCGGCGTACCGATTGTGCGACCATACGGACGACCCTTGCCACGCAAAGGACCGTCCATATGGAAAGCACCGACCTCGCAGGCGTCTACCGCGGCTATATCGCCTGCCTCAACGAACGGAACTGGCCGATGCTCGGCACGTTCGTTCACGACGACGTCACGCACAACGGCAACGTCCTTCGCCTCGACGGTTACCGGCAGATGCTCGAACGCGACTTCCGGCACATTCCCGACCTGCGCTTTCACATTCAGTTGCTCGCCGCCGATCCGCCATTCGTTGCGAGCCGCTTGTGGTTCGATTGCACGCCGGCGCGCGATTTCCTCGGTCTCGATATCGACGGCAGGCGCATCTCCTTCGCCGAGAACGTGTTCTATGAATTCCGCGACGCGAAGATCGTGCAGGTGTGGTCCGTCATCGATAAAGCCGCCATCGAAGCCCAGCTTCGCACCTTCTCATGATCGATGCCTCCTGCCATTGCGGCGCGGTGCGCTTCACCGTGGATGCCGCCCCGGACGAAGTGAACGACTGCGACTGCTCCCTCTGCCGCCGATACGGCGCGCGCTGGGCGTACTACGATCCGTCGCGCGTGGACTTCGCGCCCGACTGCGGCCCGACCGACATCTATATGTGGGGCGCGCGCCGGCTGGAGTTTCATCGCTGCGCGTCGTGCGGATGCGTGACGCACTGGCGCGCGGTCGACCGCGATCGTCCCATGATGGGCGTGAACACGCGGATGATGCCGCCCGAAGCGCTCGCCAACGCGCGCGTGCTGCGCAACGGCGAAGCCACCGACTGACGCGGTCCGACTCTTGCGGCACGCGATGCCGGCGGGGCGTGATGATAGACTCGATCCGTCTCGCGGCCGCCCGTGCTCGGCGCCGCCCGAATTCAATGCAACGACAGCCAAGACTGCAAAGACAACAAGCATGAAACGTTTCTCGATGATCCGCGATTTCCATCTCGCCGACTGGTTCACGCTGGGCAATGCGATCTGCGGAACGGGCGCCCTGTTTTCGACGATCAGCTACATCGACGACTCCGACGTCTTGCATATCTATCTCGCGTGCGCGCTGGTTTTCGCGGCGCTCATCTTCGACGTGCTCGACGGGCGCATCGCGCGGTGGCGTCAGAAGTCGTCGCTGCTCGGCAAGGAACTCGATTCGCTCGCCGACGTCATCTCGTTCGGCGTCGCGCCCGCGATCATCGGCTATGGATGCGGCATGCGCGGTCTCTATGACCGCGTGATGCTCGCGTACTTCGTCGCGTGCGGCGTGTCGCGTCTCGCGCGCTACAACGTGACCACCGAAGAGATGTCGGCCGGAACCGGCAAGGTCACGCATTTCGAAGGCACGCCCATTCCGACATCGTTTGCCATCGTGCTGATGCTCGGCATCGCCGCATGGTTCGGCGCAATCGGGCCGCAGTTGTGGTTCGGCGAATGGCGCATCGCGGGCTTCACGCTGCATCCGCTCGTGCTCGTCTACGCGCTTTCCGGCTCGCTGATGATCAGCCGCATCCGCATTCCCAAGCCTTAACGCCCGCCTCGCGGCCTCTATCAAGTTTCGACGAGCGCCGCCGTATACACGTGGATGAAGGGTCGCGGCCGAGATCGCCGCGTCCGTCCCCAAGCGCCAGGCTCGCCGCGGAGTCGTCAGCCACGACACGCGACACTCCCAGTGGCGAACGGGAATTCTCACGGACCCGTTTCCAGAGCCCATCCACGTAATGCATTCATTTCGCAAGACCGCGAGCCTGGCCTGCGCGGTGGCCGCGCTCGTCGCGCATTCGCCGTTCGCGCTGGCCGACGACGTTCCGGACGCGCCCGAGTTGCCGAAAGTCCCGCTCACGGGCGGCAAGCTGCTGCTCACGGGCGGCGTATCGCAGGTTGAAGGCGCGGCGGGCGGCGGCCTCGCGCCGTGGGCCGTCATCGGCGGATACGGCACCGCGAGCCAGCTCGGGGCGAACGTTCACGGCACCTATATCCACACGCAGGACTACGCGCTCGGCTCGTGGGGCTTGACCGTGGGCGTGGCAAACCGCGTCGAGTTTTCGCTTGCGCGCCAGCGCTTCGATACGCGCGATGCCGGCGCGAAGCTCGGCCTCGGCGAAGGCTACGCGTTCAACCAGAACATCTTCGGGCTGAAAGTGCGGCTCATCGGCGACGCCGTGCTCGATCAGGACACGTGGATGCCGCAGGTCGCCGCGGGCATCCAGTTCAAGCACAACGAAGAGGGCGGCGTGCTGAAGGCGATCGGCGCGGCGAGCAATTCGGGCACGGACTTCTATCTGTCCGCGACCAAGCTGCTGCTCGCACAGAGCCTGCTGCTCAACGGCACGCTGCGCTTCACGAAGGCGAACCAGTTCGGCCTGCTCGGCTTCGGCGGCGACAAGTCGAACGCGTACAAGCCGGAATTCGAGTCGTCGGTGGCGTACTTGCTGACGAAGAACATCGCGATCGGCGGCGAATATCGCATGAAGCCCGACAATCTATCTTTTGCCCGCGAACAGGATGCGTACGACGCGTTCATCGCGTGGGCGCCCAACAAGCACGTCTCGCTGACGGCGGCGTATGTCGCGTTAGGCGACATCGCGACGATCAGGAATCAGCGCGGCCTCTACGTGTCCTTGCAGGCGGGGTTCTGATGACGACGACGACCATTCGGCACGCGGCGCTCGCCGTCATGCTCACCGCGTTGATGAGCGCGAACGCGCACGCGGAAGACAACGCGCTGTATCGACAGTTCGGGGAAAAGGCAGGGCTTGCGCGCATCGTCGATGACATGTACGCCACCGTGACCGTCGATCCGCGTACCGCGCCGTACTTTGAGAACGCGCCGATCCGCCGCATCAAGACGAAGCTCGTCGAGCAGTTGTGCGTGCTGCTCGACGGTCCGTGCGTCTACACCGGCCGTCCGATGAAGCGCACGCACGAAGGGCAGAACATCGACCGTGCGGCGTTCGACGCGCTCGTCGAAGACCTGCAGGCCGCGATGGACAAGAACGGCGTGCCGTTCCATGCGCAAAACAAGCTGCTCGCGAAACTCGCGCCGATGTACCGCGATGTGCAGGACCGTGAATGATGAAGCTCTTTCAGTTTTTCCTCGTGCCCTTGATGGCGCTTTTTGCATCGCTTGCGCAGGCGGCGAGCGTGCGCGTTCAGGTCGTCGATCAAACGGGCGCGCCCGTGCCCGATGCCGTCGTCTATGCGATGCCCGCAACCGGCAAACCGCCCGCGACGAAGCCTGCCGGCGCGATCATCGATCAGGTGAAGCGGCGCTTCGTGCCGCTCGTGTCGGTGGTGCAGACGGGCGCGTCGGTGACGTTTCCGAACCGCGACAACATCGAGCATGACGTGTATTCGTTCTCGCCCGCGAAGCGTTTCGAGCTGAACCTGTATCACGGCATTCCGGCGAATCCCATCGTGTTCGACAAGCCCGGTCTCGTCGTGATGGGCTGCAATATTCACGACGAGATGGTGTCGTATCTGCTGATCGTCGATACACCATGGTTCGCGAAGACCGATGCAAAGGGCGTGGCCGTCATCGACAACGTGCCCGCCGATACGCTCAAGCTGACCGCCTGGCATTTCCGCCTCGGCGATGCGAACGCGCAGCCGACGCAGAAGATCACCGTCACCGCCGATTCGTCGGCGAAATTCGCGCTGCAACTCAAGGCCGCCGAATAGCATGCGCCTTCACAGCCTGCGTGCGCGCATCGCGCTCGTGTTCGTCGTTCTGATGCTCGTCGCGCAGGCTGCGGCTTACATCGTCATTAATTCAGTCATCCTGAAGAATGCGCACGAGAACGCGGAAGAGCAGTTGTCCGTGGCCGAGCGCGTCTTCGGGCAAGTGCTGCGCAGCAATAGCCAGCAGTTGACGCAGGCGGCGAGCGTGGCCGCGTCCGACTTCGGCTTTCGCGAGGCGGTCGCGACGCACGACAGCAAGACCGTCGCGTCCGCGTTGCAGAATCACGGCGACCGCATTCATGCGGATGCGGTGATGCTCGTCGATCTCGACGGCAAGCTGATCGCCGATAGCGACGGCGCCGCGCACGAAGGCATGGCGTTCCCGTTTCCGCATCTCATCCGCACGGTGGCGCAGAAGGGCGATGCGTCGTCGTTCGGCATGATCGGCGGCAAGGCGTATCAGCTCGTCGCGGTGCCGGTGAAGGCGCCGATCGTCATCGCGTGGGTCGTGATGGGCTTCGCCATCGACGACGTCCTCGCGCGCCAAATGAGTTCGCTCACATCGCTCGATGTGTCGTTCCTGACCGTGGACGAGCGCGGCCGATGGGATGTCGTCGCAAGCTCGCTGCCCGAAGCGTCGCGCGTCAGGCTGAAGGATCAGGCGCAGCTCGCGGACGACGGTTACGCGACGCGCATGGTGCGTCTGCATTCGGAAGGGCGCACCGTGGCGGTGCTGCTCGATCGTTCGCTCAAAGAGGCGCTGGCGCCGTTTCGTCGATTGCAGTCGGCGCTTCTGCTCATCACGATGCTGGGCGTGATCGTGTCGATCGTCGGCAGCGTGCTGACGGCGCGCTCGGTCACGCGACCGCTCGCGGCGCTCGCGCAGTTCTCCCGGCGCGTCGGACAGGGCGATTACAGCGGGCCGATCGAGATCAGGCATCAGGACGAGATCGGTGAACTCGCCAGCGCGTTCAACCAGATGCAGGAAGGCATTGTCGAACGCGAGAGCCGCATCACCGAGCTTGCGTATATGGACCGGCTCACCGGCCTGCCGAACCGCGCGCTCTTCAACGACCGCCTGCAACACGCGATCGTCGCGGCCAGCGGAAGCCGCCGTCCGCTGTCCGTGATGATGATGGACCTCGACCGCTTCAAACTCGTGAACGACACGCTCGGGCATCCGATCGGCGACATGCTGCTGTGCGAAGTCGCCGGGCGTTTGCGCGCGGCGCTGCATCGGCAGACGGATACGGTCGCGCGCTTGGGCGGCGACGAGTTCGCGGTGCTGCTGCCCGAAGGCGATCTCGCGGCGGCGCGCGTCGTGGCGGCGCGCATGCTGCGTGCGCTCGAAGAGCCGATCACCATCGAAGGGCAACTCGTCGATGTAGGCGCGAGCATCGGCATCGTGATATATCCGGAGCACGGCACCGACATGAACGTGCTGCTGCGCCGCGCGGATATCGCGATGTATGCGGCCAAGCGCGCGAACCTCGGCCACGCGCTCTACGACGCGCGGCACGATCACAACAGCGCCGAGCGTCTTTCGCTGATGGGCGAACTGCGGCAGGCCGTCGAGCACGATCAGCTCACGCTCTACTATCAGCCGAAGGTGGATCTGGCGACGCATCGCGTGACGCATGTGGAAGCGCTCGTGCGCTGGGATCATCCGACGCGCGGCTTCGTCTCGCCCGACCAGTTCATCCCGTTCGCGGAGCAGACCGGTTATATCAAGACCATCACGCGCTGGGTCGCGGACAAGGCCATCGCGCAATGCGCCGCGTGGCAGGCAGAGGGCATCGAACTCGCCGTTTCGGTGAACGTGTCCGCGCGCGAGCTGATTCTGTCTTCGTTGCCCGAGATGTTCCAGAGCTTGCTCGAGAAGCACGGCGTCGCGCCGGACCGCCTGTGGATAGAGATTACCGAAAGCGCGATCATGGAGGACCCGAATCACGCGATCGAGACGCTCGACCGTCTGCACGCGCTCGGCATCCGCCTTTCCATCGACGACTTCGGCACCGGCTATTCATCGCTCTCGTATCTGAAGCGCATGCCGGTGGACGAGTTGAAGATCGACAAGTCGTTCGTGATGGGCATGACGCATCACAAGGATGACGAGACCATCGTGCGATCGACCATCGACCTCGGACACAACATGGGGCTGAAGGTGGTGGCGGAAGGCGTGGAGAACGAAGCGATGATGCAGCGCCTCAACGCGCTCGGGTGCGATCTCGCGCAGGGCTTTCATCTGAGCCGGCCGCTGCCGCCCGCGAAGCTCGCGCAATGGCTCATCGAGCAGTCCGCGCAAGCCGAAACGTTCGCCGAGCCGTCGTTGCCTGCGTGACTTTCGACGCCCGCTGCCACTTAGAACTTCGTCTATGGATTTCCGGTAGTCGTATCGGGCATGGAGAAGTCACTCAATGGCGCGCGTGCATCGCAGCAAAATCACTGATTTCGCTATCCGCCGGGTGCGATTCGCGTGATCTTCCAATTCGGCTTTCGCATTCATTTCGGGTTTTCAACATCGTTCTATATGACGGTGTTATGCGTCCGCCTTATCGTCTATACAAGTCACGAAGAAAACATACGCGATTGCAGCGTACTGAAGAGGCATCTCCATTCATGCCGCCGTGACGACGTGGCAGTGAATACTCATCGTCTTTCGCCTGACGCATCGTGGTGCGGCCGGGCCGGCGCCGAGACCTGCGACAGCCAGTTGATGAGGGGCCTCGCCGGGCCTGTCAGGAGATAAGAGATGCGACAGATCAAGGTTGCCATCGTCGATGACCATCCGCTCGTGCTTTGCGGACTCCGTAAGACGTTGGAAGACGCTGGTTTCGACGTATCGGGTGCAGTAACAAGCCCGAGTGAATTAATCAAAATGCTCGGTGCGTCCGAGTGCGATGTCGTCCTCACGGATTATTCCATGCCGGGCGACGAAGGGCTCGACGGCTGGCGCTTCCTAGCGTCGGTATCGAGTGAATTTCCAGACGTGCCTTTGCTCGTTTATAGCGAGTTCGACGATCCTTTCCTGGTCGGCAGCCTCGTTCAACGCGGCGTCTCGGGAATCGTGAGCAAGCGCGACGAGATGCATGAAGTGCTGGCGGCGGTGCGCGCGCTGGCAGACGGCGAACGCTATTTGTCGATGATCGCGCGGGCATCGCTTCAGGAATTCGGCGCGCTGCCCGCGTACCGGCGGTTCACGTCGCTCACGCGGCGGCAAATGGAAGTGACCGGCCTGATGCTGTGTGGATTGTCGGTATGTGAAACGGCTCGGTTGCTGCATCGGCGTGTGAATACCATCAGCGCGCAGCGCACCGAAGCATGCCGGCGTCTCGGGTTCTCCGGAGAATCGGAGATGTACCGGTTCGCGGTAGGGCACGGGCTTTGGCTTGACCGGTCAGCTTCCGGAAACGAACTGCGGTCGGCTTGATATTCAGTTTCAGCGCGACGCGAGCAGCGGCTGATTTCATTGCTGCTGCTTGACGCGCTTCGATTTACCGCTCTACCAGCGCGGACATACTGTTGGCGTTGCGTACGCCAACGTCGCATCAATAAGAAAAAATCTAAAAACGATGCATCTCGCCGGCTTAACGTCCGTCATCTCTCCTTCGACGGATCGGCATTCCAAACTCCTCAAATCGACGACCGTTGGATTAGAAGTTTTCTTATCTAATCGTTGCCGGCTCGTCATGGTGACGCCACGTCACCGCTGATTGTTCTGAATTTCACGGCGTTCGTTTCGCATATCGGACCGTTTCGAACTTCGTCTATATCGACGCTGTATTTCGCTTTTTAGCATCCGACCCTGGATTCGAAAAGCAGTCCTGGCTGAAGGGTGATCGCGACGACGAACGTCATCGGCGCGCGAAGTCTTTCTGCAGAGCCAGGGCTTGTCAAGAGGAGACCCCAAAGGGCGTCGTCGAATCCAGGCGTGTCAAGGCCGTCGAGCCTTCCGCGCTGCTTCATGGAGATTGCGCTCCGGCGCGTCGGTTCCGCACTGAGCCATCAGTTCGGAATGTCTGTCATTTCTTCGCAGGTAAATTTCTAATGAATCAGAATAGATTTCGTCGCGTGTTTAGCAAGCGACTTGGAATGTTGGTCGCTGTTGGTGAAGATGTCGTTGGTCAGGGTAAGGCGCCCGGTGAAGGCTCGTCATCCGAAACAGGTGCTGTTGAAGGATTTCGCGTTGTTTCCGCGCTGACGGCGTTCGCCGCCGCCATGCTCGCGACGCAGCCCGGCGTAAGCTTCGCGCAAGCGCTGCCGACGGGCGGCCAGGTCACCGCCGGCCAGGCGTCGATCTCGCAGAACACCAATACGATGACCATCAATCAGGGTAGCCAGCGCACCGTGATCGACTGGAACTCGTTCAACGTCGGCGCGGGCAACACGGTCCAGTTCAACCAGCCGAACGCGCAATCGCAGGCACTGAATCGTGTCTCGGGCGGCGGCGCATCGAATATTCAGGGTTCGCTGCTGGCCAACGGTCAGGTGCTGATCCAGAACGCCAACGGCGTGCTGTTCGGCAAGGGTTCGGTGGTGAACGTCGGCTCGCTGCTGGCGACGACCAAGGCCATCAATCCGGATGCGTTCATGGCAGGCGGCACGCTGCAACTGAACTCGACGGGCACGAATGCGAGCGTCGTGAACGATGGCTCGATTCAGGCGCAGGGCTATGTGACGCTCGTGGGCGATCAAGTTCGTAACACGGGTTCGATCAACACGGCGCAAGGCGGCCAGGTGGTGCTCGCCGCAGGCGATAGCGCAACCGTCGCGCTGCCGAACGGCCAGGGCATTCAGTTGACGCTGACCAACGCGACGGCTAACGCGCTGGTGGAAAACAGCGGCACGATCAAGGCCGATAACGGCTCGGTGCTGCTGACCGCACGCGGCACCAACACGCTGCTCAGCACGGTGGTGAATCTGTCGGGCGTGGTGCGCGCAGGCACGGTCGTGGCCGATGCAGGCAACACGGGCGATGTCGCCGTGACCGGCAAGATCGATGCATCGAACAATGCAGCAGGCGGCGTGGGCGGCACGGTGGTGCTCTCGGGTGACCGCGTGGGCGTGTTCGGCAACGCGAGCATCGACGCAAGCGGCGATGTGGCGGGCGGCAAAGTCATCATCGGTGACCGCCAACGGCGTGCTGAACGTCAGCGGCAACACGTCGAACGGCACGGGTGTGATCGATCAGGGCTCGATCAACGTCTCCGGCAAGGGTTCGGCCGACATCTCGGGCGACGCCAAGAACGGCAACGGCGCAGTGATCAACGGCGACGTGAACGTGAACATCTCCGGCAACTCGACCAATGGCGCGGGCTTTATCGAAGGCGACAACGGCTCGATCGATATCTCGGGTAACGGTTCGACCAACATCTCGGGTAAGTCGACGAACGGCAACGGTGCGGTCATCGACGGCGATGTGAACGTGACGGATATCCGCACGCGATTCCGGTTCACCTGCCGCTCATTCTCGATGCGCTGCCGCCCGCCGTTCCCTATCTGCGCGCGCCGCAGGGCGTGACGGCCAGGCTGCCGGCCGTGGATCCGCACAAGCTGAAAGTGGGCATCGTGTTCAAGGGCAATCCGACACACGAGAACGACAGCCAGCGCTCGCTGCCATCGCTTGGCGTGCTCGACGATCTCATCAGGCTCGGCGGCGTCGAGTTCTTCAGCCTGCAAAAAGGCGCGGGCGCCGACGAAGCCGCGCGTTACGGACAGCTTTATCGCAACTTCCACGACATCGGGCCCGATCTGAATACGATGGCGGAGACCGCAAGCGCAATCGCGGCGCTCGATATCGTGCTGACGGTGGATACCTCCGTTGCGCACGTCGCCGGGGCAATGGGCAAGCCCGTGTGGCTGATGCTGCCTTCGTACGGCGACTGGCGCTGGCATTACACGCGCGAAGACAGCCCGTGGTATCCGACGATGCGGCTTTTCCGCCGCCGCTTCGGCTGCGACTGGTCGGAAGTCGTGGCGCGGCTGGCGGGCCATATGCGCCAGGCGATCATGGACAAGTCACAGCGCGCGGTCACGGCGTAATGGGCGCAGCCTGATTCGATGTTCCCGTGCCGCTTTCATCGACGAACGGCTCGGGAACGTCACGGGGAAAGGACGACGAATCGTTTTTCGATACGCGATCTGCGTTTCGCTTTTGAGTTCTTTATGAGCGGGAATTTGTGTTCGCAGGATTTCCCGCATTTGAAAAGTAGTTCGTTCGGTCGCGCTAATCAAATTCCGTTTATATCCGTAAAAGCGTGCTGAAAGGCATACTTGAGTTAGCCTAAACGGTTACATGCGTTACCTGCAGACCACGTTAGCCATGGCTCACGTTCAATACTCAGGCGCGTAGGCTGCTTATGCCATTCGACCTTTCGACCGCCCTTAAGGCGGCTTTTCGTGGAGCGCACCAACGGCAGGAGGGAAAGGCGATGGCGATCGCGCAGGCAGACGCTAATAGACGTTCTTCGATATGTCGGTCCTGATGTGACGACTCACATCGGGCAGTCGAAGCCAACGGACTCATTCAGGGTCGCGGTCAATATGCCGTTCGAGTCTTCGTTACCGCATTAATTGCAATGCCCTTCTGCAGACAGGCAGCCCCGAGAGGCGCTTGTCACCATCTTTCGGTGCCTAGTATGTCTTTGTTCCGTTCCATACGCCAAGCCGTTCAGCAATCGCCGGAATCCCTCGGAATCGCTTCGCTGGTGCTGGTGCCGGTGTTCTTCGCGATGTCCTTCGTCATCCTCGCGGCTTTCGCGGTGGGACTGTCGCGGTCGTGTATCGTCCTGGCCGTTTCCATTGCGTTCGTCGCATGTATGTTATTAGTCACCTGCATCCTGTTCACGCAGAGCAGTCGCTACAAGACGGCTCGGGACCGGTGCGCGATGTCCATGCCGCTTCATGAGTTCGGACAGACGAAGGCTTATCGCAGAGACGTCGACGACAACAACGCCTCGCGCGATGACCTGCGGATGCAATGCAACCTATGCCGCAGCGAAGGAGGGCCGTTGTGCTTGGGCGGGCCCACGAGTAGAACCAATTGTGAAGACCGGAATGAAAAGAGTGCTTGACCAAGGAGCCCGGCGGGCATATTCGAAAGCATTGCAGTCAGTCTTTCCATGCAATCCGTCCTATCCTAGAATAAATTCTGGCTATCTCTATGCGCTCGGGAGACGTGCTGATGAACCGGTCTGTTCGTCGGTTGCTTTTTCTGCAGCAAGCCGCGCTTCTGTTTCGTCTTCCGGTGCGGACATCGAAGGCTCGAGCGACGGTGTACCCATGAATGGACAAATCCGCACTGTTCGCGTGGTGCTGGCCGATGACCACCCCATCGTACTCCTGGCTGTTTCGGACCAGTTCTCCAAGCTCCCCGGATATGAAATCATCGCGACGGTGAATTCGGGCGCGGAATTGATTCGCGTGCTCGAAAAGGAACCGGCCGATCTCGTCATCACCGATCTCGTCATGCAGGGCGATGAAGAAATCGAACTCGACGGCCTGCGCCTCGTGAGCCGGCTGCGCCGGTCGTATCCGGGCGTGCCGCTCGTGATCCTCACCATGATGACGAGCGGCGGCATGTTCCATGAACTGTGCAAGCTCGGCGTCGCGGCTATCGTGAGCAAGGAAGAGCCGGCGAGCGAACTCGCGCAGATCAGCATGCGTGCGCTCGCAACGAAGGAAACCATCATTTCGCCGAAGATTCAGCTTCGTCTCGCGCGTGAAGGGGCGACCTCGAAGGATCTCGCGCGCGAACAGCCGCTTTCGCCGCGCGAACTCGAAGTGGTGCGCCTCTTCGCGCAAGGGCTTTCCGTGACGGAGATTGCGCGCACGCTGAACCGGTCGGTGCCGACGGTCGCCACGCAGAAGCGCTCGGCCATGCGCAAGCTGCACGTGGAGAATCACGTAGATCTCGTCAAATACGCTGCCAAGACAGGTCTTGCCTGATGGAGCGTTTCTTCGCCGCATCGCAGAATTCTCCTCTGCAGATGCTGCGGATGCTGGAGAACAACCTCAAGCGCGAACGGCGCATCTTCGCGATGGCGGTCGGGCTGCTGATCTTCGTCGCGATCTGCGCGGCCGCCGCCACGGCGGTCTTCATGTTCAGTTCCGTGTTGAGAGCCGAACAGGAACTGGTGCAGGCTGCCATGCGCGGCGTGAACGTCTCCATCTTCAGCCGCTACAACATGCTCAATACCGGCGCGGCGCTGCTCGAAGCCGGCGCGGGTCCGTCGAAGGCCAACGAAGCGGGAGTGAGTAGCAAGCCTTCTTGCCAGCCTTATCCCGTTGATCGTGAAGACCCGGTGCTGCTTGCCGCGTGCAATGCGGCGCGGCAAATGATCCCGGAAGAATCCACGCCGCCCATCCTGCAGTACGTTTCCTTCGACGGCAGCGTGTCCCACGGTTTCTCCTTCTTCGTCGATGTCGACGACAAGGTGCCTCCGGAACAAAGACTTGCCGCGCTCGCCGGCTTCGCGAAGATCTACATGAACACGCACGGCATCAAGCCGCTCGATGCGGCGCATGCGCGGCGGGTCATGTGGTTCGTCGCGCCTCCGTCGATCGGTTTCAGGAAGCCGACCATCATCATGTTCATGGTGGTCGCGCGCGATGATGCGCCCGTGGGGTTCGTCTTCACGCGGATCCTTCTGGACCGCGCGCTGCGCTACGTGCTGGCGGAATCGCTCGGGTCGCAGATTGCGATTTTCAGTGAAGATGGCCGTGTTCTCGGCGGCGACGACACCGAATACACCCAATATGTCAACCGGAGCCTCGAAAGCGCGCAAGCCGGCACTTTCCACTGGCTGCCCGGCCGCGGATGGGGCGCGCGGCTGGACCCGCTCGCGCTGGGCGTCGGACACATCACGGCTGCGCTGCCCCTGAACAAGGAACTGGCGCTGAAGCGCGTCGATCTGTCGATCATCGTGCTCGTGACCGGCGTGCTCGTCGCGATGCTGCTCGCGATGTATCGCTACTGGAATTTCCGCTTCCTCACGCCGAACTACGAGCAGGCGCGCCGCGCGGTGGAACGCGAGATTCTCAATCATCTGCTCGTGCACGCGACGCCCGTGGGCCTGTGCATCGCCTTGCGCACGGACTTCGGCGTCATCGCGGCGAATCAGGTCGCGAGTTCGATGCTCGGCCTCTCCGATGCCTCCATGCGCTTGCCCGCCGGACTCTGCGAGGCGCTCGAAGCGAACGGCATCGCGCCGGCGGACAAGGGCCATGAAACGATGATCCGGCAGCTTCAATATTCGCTCGCGAAGCCGGACGACGGCGTGCTGCATCTCAAGATTTCGTACGCGTCGGCGGTGGTGAACAACACGGACGTCCTGTTCTGCGCGATCGCCGACATCAGCGAGCATCACGAAGTCGAACGCCTGCTGCGCACCGCCAAGGAAACGAGCGATGCCGCCGCCAAGGCGAAGCTGAGCTTCTTCGCCTCGATGAGCCACGAGATCCGCACGCCGTTGTCGTCGCTCGTCGGCAATCTGGAACTCGTCGCGCTCGGGCCGCTCGCCGCCGAGCAGGAGGCGCGCGTCCATGCAATGCAGGCATCCGCGAACGCGCTGCTGCAAGTCGTGAACGATGTCCTCGATTTTTCGAAGATGGATATCGGCGAAATGCGGCTTTTTCAGGAGTGGGGCTCCATACACGATCTCGTCGTGCGCGTGATGATCGCGCATGCGCCGCTCGCGAACCGGCAGGGATTGCGGCTCTTCGTCGTGATCGACCGGTCCTGTCCCGCGAAGCTCCTCTTCGATCCGATCCGCGTCTCGCAGATTCTCAACAACCTGCTCGGCAACGCGCTCAAGTTCACGTATTCGGGCAAGGTCGTCGTGCGTGCGTGCTGGGTCGATGGCGCGCTGGAATTGAGCGTCGCCGATTCGGGCATCGGCATTCCGGAGTCGCAGCGCGAGACGCTGTTTCAGCCGTTCATCCAGGGCGAGGCGCATCGGCTCACGCAATCGCGCGGCACGGGGCTCGGACTGTCCATCTGCGTGCGGCTTTGCCAGTTGATGAAGGGCCGCATTTCGCTCGACAGCACCGAGGGCGTCGGCACGCGCATACGGGTGTCGTTGCCGCTCGCCGTCGAAGCACCGGGCGCGGCCAGCGATGCCTTCATGCTCGGCGGCCGTCCGGCCATCCTGTGCCGCGCGAGCGAGTATCGCGAATGGTTCGAGAATCTCTACGATCCGGACCGCAGCGTGCTCACGTTTCTTTCGCAGGCGAACATGGCGTCGACGGACGGCTGCGACTACCTGATCGCCACCGACGAGTTCACCGACCAGGAAATCGAATCGATCTGGACCGACCAGACGCGCATGATCCGCATGACGCAGGACGGGCCGCTCGTGCCGGTGCATTGGGGCGACGGCGTGCTCGAAGTGAGCATCTTCAGCGTGAAGGGTTTCAAGGATGCGGTCGGCATCATCGAGGGACGCGAGCGCGCGACGGCGCGTCCGGACGCAGCTAGCGCGCCCGCCATGCGGACCGCGCCGAAGTCGGGGCCGACGGTGGTCATCGCGGAAGACAACCGGCTCAATCGCGGGCTGCTGCGCGATCAGTTGCTGACGCTCGGCGCGACCGTGCTCGAAGCCGCCGATGGCGAGGAGGCGCTCGAACTGCTGCGCAAGAATCGCGTGGATATCGTGCTGACCGACATGGACATGCCGAAGATGTCGGGCGCCGAGTTGCTCGCGGCAGCGCGTGCGCGCGACCCGTCGATGCGTATCTATGCGGTCAGCGCGAGCGCCAGCACGCAGGACGTGGAAGCCGGCCGCGCGCGCGGCTTCACCGACTATTTGACGAAGCCGCTGCCGCTTTCCGTTCTGGCCGGCGTGCTGCAGGCCGCGAGCGCGAACGAAGCAGACGACGCTTCCGACGACAACCTGCCGCCCCGGTTCCCGACGGTTCCCGCCGCGTATATGCCCGATCTCCTCGTTCAGATCGACGAAGACATCGCCGCGCTCGACGGCATCTGCCGCGCGAAGGACATGGAGCAACTACGCGGCTGGGCGCACAAGCTGGCGGGCGGCCTCGCAGTGCTCGGTCGGTCGATGATGTACGACCAGTGCGAGGAATTGCGCACGGTGCTGAGGGAATCGGAAGACTGGGAGGAAGACGTCGATACCTTCACCGCGCTGCTGCGCGTCGACCTGATCGAGCTTCGCGACATGCTGCACGCCGCGCAGGAGGCGCACTCCAAATAGCGGCGGGGCGCGGTCCGCGTGACCGAACCCGAGGCGAAACTATTGTCATGGCGCGCCATGGACTGCAGAATCTGTCGATTACCTGGCCTGCAGCATCCACATTCAAGGACCCACCATGGCAAAGATTCTGACGCTGCACGGCGTCAACCTCAACATGTTCGGCAAGCGCGATCCCAAGCAATACGGCACCGCGACGCTCGCCCAGATCGACGAGCAGTTGAGCGCGCTCGGCACGGAGCTGGGCGTGGAAGTGGAGTGCTATCAGACGAACATCGAAGGCGAGATGTGCGCGCGCATCCATCAGGCGTTCACCGAAAAGGTCGATGCCGTCGTCATCAACGCGGGCGCGTGGACGCATTACAGCATCGCCATTCGCGACGCGCTCGCCATTCTGACGGTGCCCATCGTCGAGGTGCACATGTCGAACGTTCATGCGCGGGAGCCGTTCCGCCACGTCTCGGTGTTCGCCGAAGTCGTGAAGGGCCAGATCTGCGGCTTCGGCGTGGACAGCTATCTTCTCGGCTTGCGCGCGGCGGCATCCGCGATTCAGTAACGCGGCGATGCGTCGCGCAAACGGCGCTTACGAAGCGCGGCTGACTTCCTTGGCGGCGCCCGCGACGTTCGAACCGGCGCGCTCGCGAATCTGGACTGCGCGCGCCGGCTTCTTGTCCTGCACGGTCGCGCCACGAATGAACAGCACCGCGAAAATCGCGCAAACCGTCCACACAACCCCGATGATGGTCAAGTAGTTCATTTCGTTCTTCCTGGTCCGATGCGTTTTGCTTGATGTCTTAGCTTTGCGATGCAGGCATGGCGAGCAACTGGCCGATCAGCCGTTGCGCGAGCGCGTGCTGTTCGGCGAGGGAATCGGCTGCGTCGTGGCCGGGGCGCGCGGTCATTTCGCCCGCGAGGCGCAGCACGTTGTCCGACGCCATCTGAAGCTGCGCCAACAGTTCCGCTTCGGACGCGGCAGCGCCGAGGTGCGCCTGCGCAGTCAGATTGGCGACGTGATGCGGCGTGGCGTTGTGTTGCATCGTCTGGAACATGGCGCTTCCCCGTTTGAGTGGATGAACGGATTTTGCGCGCGGGGTCGTCATCTCAATCCCCCGAAAAAGCCCCGATTTCGGCGTCAATTCCCGCTCTTGACCGCTTTGGCGCTCCGCCGACCCGCTGAAACCGGGCGCAAAGGTCCACGCGACAAGGCTTTGCGCGCGGCGGGACGGTAAAATCGCATACTTTGGTCCGGGCGGAACGGGAAGCGAAGCGGTGTTTTGCGGGGCGCGATGAACGCGTCGCGCAAAAAAACAACACTTCGTGCGTTTTGAAAGACGGTGCGGCGGCGGGCGTCGCGGCGACGCGCGGACCGGGCAGTAGAGGCAGGCATCGAACATGGTTTCAGGCAATACCCACGCGACGGCAACCCAGCCCGAAGCGGAATCGCTCAGACGCGGACTCAAGAGCCGCCACATCCAGTTGATCGCGCTCGGCGGCGCGATTGGCACCGGACTCTTTCTCGGCGTCGCGCAGACGATCAAGCTCGCCGGTCCATCGGCGCTGCTCGGCTACGCGATCGCCGGGCTCATGGCGTTTTTCATCATGCGGCAACTGGGCGAGATGGTCGTCGACGAACCCGTCGCCGGCTCGTTCAGTTACTTCGCCGACAAATACTGGGGCCGCGCGGCGGGCTTCGTCTCGGGCTGGAACTACTGGGCCATCTATATCCTCGTCGGCATGGCGGAACTGTCGGCGGTCGGCATCTACATGCAGTACTGGTGGCCGGGCTTGCCGACGTGGATATCGGCGCTCGCGTGCTTCGTCATCGTCAACGCGATCAACCTCACGAGCGTGAAGTCGTACGGCGAACTCGAATTCTGGTTCGCCCTCGTCAAGGTCGCGGCGATCGTCGGCATGATTCTCTTCGGCGGCTATCTGCTGATATCCGGCCACGCGGGGCCGCAAGCCAGCGTCACGAACCTGTGGAAGCTCGGCGGCTTCTTTCCTTACGGCGTGAGCGGGCTCGTCATGTCGATGGCCGTCATCATGTTCTCGTTCGGCGGGCTCGAACTCGTCGGCATCACGGCGGCGGAGGCGGAAGATCCGTCGCGCAGCATTCCGCGCGCGACGAATCAGGTCATCTACCGCATCCTCATTTTTTATATCGGCGCGCTCGGCGTGCTGCTGTCGCTGTATCCGTGGGACAAGGTGGCGACGGGCGGCAGCCCCTTCGTGCTCATCTTTCGCGAGATGAACAGCACGTACGTTGCGAACGTGCTCAATGTGATCGTGCTGACGGCGGCGCTGTCGGTCTACAACAGCGGCGTCTATGCGAGCAGCCGCATGCTGTACGGCCTCGCGCAGCAGGGCAACGCCCCGCGCGCATTGGGCGGCGCGAACCGGCGCGGCATTCCGCTCGCCGCGCTTTTCGTTTCGGCCGTCGTCACGGGCGCGTGCGTGCTCATCAATTACTTCATTCCCGGCCGCGCTTTCGAACTGCTGATGGAGCTCGCGGTGACGGCGCTCATCATCAACTGGGCGATGATCAGCGTCGTTCACCTCAAGTTTCGCCGCGACAAGCGCGAGCGCGGCGTGACCACGTCGTTCAGAAGCCTCGGCTATCCGCTCACCAACTACCTTTGCCTCGCGTTCGTCGCGGGCATCGTGTGGGTGATGTTCGAAACGCCCGAACTGCGGCTGTCCGTGTACCTGATCCCCATCTGGCTCGTGTTTCTGGGAATCGGCTACTATCTCAAAAGCCGGGGCGATGACACGGGCGATACCCGCCGCGTGCCGTCCCGATGATTCTTCCTCCTGCTTATCGCCCGATCCCGACACCATGTTCGAACATATCGATGCCTACCCCGGCGACCCGATCCTCTCGCTGAACGAAAACTTCCAGAAGGACCCGCGCACGAACAAGGTCAATCTGAGCATCGGCATCTACTTCGACGACGCCGGCAGTCTGCCCGTGATGCAGGCCGTGCGCGAAGCGGAACTCTCCATTTTGAAGGACCTCGGCCCGAAGCCGTATCTGCCGATGGCCGGTTTCGCGCATTATCGCGACGCGGTGCAGGCGCTCGTGTTCGGCGCGGATTGCCCGGCGCGCGCGCAAGGCCGCATCGCGAGCGTGCAGACGCTCGGCGGATCGGGCGCGCTGAAAGTGGGCGCGGATTTCATCAAGCGCTATTTTCCGGCGTCGAAAGTGTGGGTGAGCGATCCGACGTGGGAGAACCATCGGTTCATCTTCGAGCGCGCGGGCTTCGAGGTGAACACGTATCCCTATTACGACGAAACCACCGGCGGCCTGCGTTTCGATGCGATGCTCGAAGCCATCGACGCGTTGCCCGCGAAGAGCGTCGTGCTGCTGCATGCGTGCTGTCATAACCCGACGGGCGTCGATCTGGACGAAGCGCAGTGGGTGAAGATCATCGACGTGCTGAAAGCGCGCGATCTGCTGCCGTTCGTCGACATGGCGTATCAGGGCTTTGGCTCGGGCCTCGACGAAGACGCGTTCGCCGTGCGCGAGCTTGCGCGCCGTGGCGTGCCGGCTTTCGTCGCGAATTCGTTCTCGAAGAATTTCTCGCTGTATGGCGAGCGTTGCGGCGGCCTGCACGTGCTTTGCGACGATGCCGCCGAAGCCGATCGCGTGCTCGGCCAGTTGACGAGCGCGGTGCGCGCGAACTACAGCAATCCGCCGACGCATGGCGCGAAGATCGTGACCAAGGTGCTGACGACGCCCGAACTCGCGCAATCGTGGCGCGAAGAGCTGGCGGCGATGTGTGAGCGCATCGCGCGCATGCGCCAGGCCATTCACGACGGCCTGAAGGACCACGTGCGCGGCGAAATGCTCACGCGCTATGTCAAGCAGCGCGGCATGTTCACGTACACGGGTCTCGTCGCGGAACAGGCGGATCGGCTGAAAGAGGAATTCGGCGTGTATATCCTGCGCTCCGGCCGCATGTGCGTGGCGGGCCTCAACGACAGCAACGTGCAGACGGTCGCCGACGCGATCGGCAAGGTGCTCGCGAAGTAAATTAACGCGCCTCGCGCTTCACGTCCGCTTCACGTCACAACGCGGGACACGACAGCACTTGCTGCGGCGGCAGCGTGCCCGGTCCCGCGTCTACCTTCGCACCACGCGGCGGCGTCGAAACGAGACGCACGCTGTTTTCTCCCGCATTCGCGAGCACGTATTGCTCCGGGCTTCCGTCCGGCTGCCAGTACACGCGATACACCGCGCCATCCCGATACACATGCAGCGCGCCGTGCACGGCCTTGTCGCCTTGCCTGAGGTCGGCGCGCTCGCCTTCGCGCAACGTCAGCGCATTGCCCGACGCGCCTTGCAGCACGCCGCATGCGGCATCGTCGGCGTGGGCGTGCGCGCACGCGATCACGGCTGCGAAGAGCAGCGCGCGGCGGAATGTCGGCGTCTTCATCGGCTCGTATCTCCAGGGGATCTTTGCGCAAATGAGAGCAATTTGCGTGCAGCGCGGACGAGCGTGCCGTGACGCGCACGCCCGCGCAATCGGCTTCACCGTTCGCGCGCGCGTGTGCTACCTTGGATGAAGCAGCGTTCGATCGTGGAGGCCGCCATGTCAGTGATCGCACCGGACGAAAAAGCGGACTTTCTGGCCATCCTCGCGCGGCATCGTATCGACGCGAGCGATTTTCTCGTGCAGGAAGCGGGCGAATCCGATGTCGTCGACGATGTGTATCCGTTGCAGGGACACGTCACGATCGTGCGGCGCTCGACTTTGAAAGAGCGCGAGTATCGCATCGGGCACGGCACCGCCTGGGTCGCCATGTTCGAGAAAGACTTGAACAAGGGCGCGTTCGGCTGATTGCCTGGACTTGCGACGCGCGCCGCATCGACTTACCACGCACTTTTTGAGGCGGAGCACGCGATGAGACCGACCGAATTCGCATCGTTCAAGGCGCACGTCGCCATGCTGCTCCGCGATCTTCCGCGCGGCATGACCGCCGATCTGACCGATGTGGCCGTCGCGTACTGGAACGGCACGCAAGTGGTCGGGGCGTATCTGCGCGATAACGGCTGCATCGACGAAGATTTCGACTTCGACGAAACCGCCTGGGCCTTCTGGCGCGATGAGTTCCTGCTTTGGTTCGACGCGCCGCACTTCTCCGAACGACGCGATCTGAAAGCCGCGCTGCTTTCGGGCACCTACGCGGCGACGGTCCACGGCGGACGCTGGCCGAGACCGTCCTGACGGCTGCGCTCTACAGCGCATCCGTTCTTTTCCCTTCCTTGAGCGGAATATTGCTTGCTGCGATTCCGTTCACATACGGCGGCACGCTTTTCAGCTTGCCCGCACGATTCACATCGATTGGCGGTACGCCTCGGCCATCAGTGCGCTGACACGTGCGCGGGCGTCGATGGCATCGCGGGCGGCGGCGGCCAGCATCGAAAAGAGAGAAACGAGCATTCCCATGGCGGAAGTCCTTGATTGTTAGCGAGACTAGGTTAACTACCTAGGTAGTTTCCCTATAGTAACACGCTTGACGCGCCGCAGCAAAATGCATCGCGCGACGTGGCGACGCGCAGGTCCGGAGCAGGAGTGCACATGAAAACGCATCTCTCGGGTCGTACCGTTCTGCTTTCTCTGCTGGTCGCGACGGTGACCGCGATCGCCATCGCGGGCGGATGCAGCGGCAGCGGTTCTTCCTCGTCGGGTGCCACGGCGACGGCGGGCGTGTCCAGTCCGCCGGCCGCGTCGAGCCCGTCGGGTGCTTCGGCTGCATCGAGCCCGGCGCCGGCATCGAGCCCCGTGGCGGCCGCGAATCCGATGGATGTCGCCACATATCACAACGACATCGCCCGCACCGGGCAGCAGCTCGCGGAAACCGTGCTCACGCCCGCCAACGTCAATTCGGCGACGTTCGGCAAGCTCGCCGTCTATCCGGTCGATGGCGCCGTCGACGCGCAGCCGCTTTTTCTCGCGAACGTGTCGATCGCGGGCGGCACGCACAACGTGCTGTACGTCGCGACGGAAAGCGCGAACGTCTACGCCTTCGACGCCGACACCGGCGCGACGCTCTGGAAAACGACCACGCTCGCCAGCGGCGAATCGCCGAGCGACGACCACGGCTGCGGCCAGATCACGCCGACGATCGGCATCACCGCGACGCCGGTCATCGACCGGACGCGCGGCCCGCATGGCGCGATGTACGTCGTCGGCATGTCGAAGGACGGCGCGGGCCGCTATCACCAGCGCATTCACGCGCTCGATATCGCGACTGGCGCGGAACTGTTCGGCGGGCCGACGGAAATCGCCGCGTCGTATCCGGGCACGGGCGCGGGCAATCAGAACGGGCGCGTCGTGTTCGATCCGGGGCAATACGCCGAACGCGCGTCGCTGTTGCTGCTGAACGGCATCGTCTATACCTCGTGGACGTCGCACTGCGATTTCATGCCTTACACCGGCTGGGTGATGGGCTACGACGCCGCCACGCTCGGGCAGGCGAGCGTGCTGAACGTGACGCCGAACGGGCAGATGGGCTCGATCTGGATGAGCGGCGCGGGTCTCGCGTCGGACGGCGCGTCGATTTATTTTCTCGATGCCAACGGCACTTTCGATCCCACGCTCGACGCGCACGACATGCCGATCCACGGCAACTTCGGCAACGGTTTCCTGAAGCTCGGCACGACGCCGGCGCTCGCCGTCACCGATTACTTCGAGCCGTCGAACACGGTGCAGCAGTCGAACGCCGACGAAGATCTCGGCTCCGGCGGCGCGCTCCTGCTGCCCGATCTCGCCGACGCCACCGGCGCGGTGCGCCATCTCGCGCTGGGCGCGGGGAAGAGCGCGGTGATCTACGTCGTCGATCGCGATTCCATGGGCAAATTCGATTCGAACGCGGACCACATCTATCAGGAACTCGTCGGGCAGATCGGCGGCCCGGTGTTCGGCATGCCGGCGTACTTCAATCGCACGGTGTATTTCGGCGCGGTCGGCGACAGCATCAAGGCGTTCGCGATCACGAACGCGCGGCTCTCGGCCACGCCCACGAGCAAGACGCCGAACGCGTTCGGCTCGCCGGGCGCGACGCCGAGCATTTCGGCGAACGGCGCGGCGAACGGCATCGTGTGGGCGGCGCAGAACGGGACGATCGCGGCGCTCCACGCGTACGACGCGTCGAATCTCGCGCGGACGCTTTACGACAGCAACCAGGCGGGCGCGCGCGATCAGTTCGGTCCGGGCAACAAGTTCATCACGCCGACGATCGCGAACGGCCGGGTCTACGTGGGGACGAAGGGTGGCGTGGCGGTGTTCGGGCTGCTGGCGCGATAGCGTCGCCGGACAGTCGTTTCGACTAAAAAACGCGTCGAATTAAATAACAAGAACTACCTTCGACTCGATACGATGCCGGAATCGACCAGACAACGAGCCGAACAGGAGACCACTCATGCCCCGCCCGATTTCCGCGCGCATTCATCCCGATTCCATCCGCCGCAATATCGAATTCGTGCGGCGCACGGCGGCGTCGTCGCGCGTGTGGGCGGTGATCAAGGCGAACGCCTACGGTCACGGCATCGAGCGCATTTATCCGGCGCTCGAACAAGCCGACGGCATCGCGCTGCTCGATCTCGACGAAGCCGTGCGCGTGCGCGAACTCGGCTGGACGAAGCCCGTGCTGCTGCTCGAAGGCATCTTCGAGGCGCGTGACGTGGAGATCGCGGATCGATACCGGCTGACGGTGACCGTGCATTGCGACGAGCAACTCGACCTGCTCGATACCGCGAAGCCGCGTCAGCCCATCGACATTCAACTCAAGATGAACTCCGGCATGAACCGCCTCGGCTTCCGTCCGGACGCCTACAGCCGAGCATGGCGGCGGGTGTCGGGCATGGCGTCGGTCGGCGCGATCGGGCTGATGAGCCACTTCGCGAACGCGGACGATGGCGGCATCGACTGGCAAATCGACGAATTCGACGCTGCCACGCGCGATCTTCCCGGTACGCGTTCGCTCGCGAATTCGGCGGCGGTGCTCTGGCATCCGCGCGCGCATCGCGACTGGGTGCGGCCCGGCACGATTCTCTACGGCGCGTCGCCGACGGGCAGCGCGCGGCATATCGCGGGCCTGCCGCTCGCCGCGGCGATGACGCTGTCGAGCCGCATCATCGGTGTGCAGACGCTCGCGCCGGGCGAGACCATCGGCTATGGACGCGCTTTCACGGCGGATCGCGCGATGCGTATCGGCGTGGTCGCGTGCGGCTACGCGGATGGTTATCCGCGTCACGCGCCGGCCGGCACGCCCATCGCGGTCGATGGCGTGAGGACGCAGCTCGTCGGGCGCGTGTCGATGGACATGCTCACCGTCGATCTCACGCCGTGCCCGGCGGCGGGCATCGGTTCGTCCGTGCAGCTTTGGGGCGATCAGGTGCGCGTCGACGAAGTCGCGGAGCCGTCCGGCACCATCGGCTACGAGCTGATGTGCGCGCTCGCGCGGCGCGTGCCCGTCGAGGTCGATGCCGCCGGTTCCGTCGATCCGGTCGATTCATCCGTGGCGGCCTGACGATGGACGCGTCGCAACGCATCGACGAGATGATCGCGGAACTGGCCGACTGGCGCGGCGCGACGTTCGCGAGCGTGCGCAAAGCCATCCTCGCGGCGGATCCGCAGATCGTCGAGGAATGGAAGTACATGGGAAGCCCGGTGTGGTATCGCGACGGCATGATCGCGGTCGCCAACGCGCACAAGGGCAAGGTCAAGCTCACGTTCGCGCACGGCGCGATGCTTGCCGATCCCGGCAAGCTCTTCAACGCGGGACTGGAAGGCAACGCGAGACGCGCGATCGATTACTTCGAAGGCGACGAGGTCGATGTGCGCGGCTTGCAAGCGCTCGTCCGCGCGGCCATCGACTTCAACGTGAGCAAGTCGAAGAAGAAGCGCGGGTCTGTCGCATAAGTCGGCGAGCGATCACCACCGCGCCTCCGACGTTCCCGGCGGCTCGGAAGCCCGCTCGTAACGCGCGGGCGTGCGCGCGAACTGCGCGCTCGGGCGCACCGCGTCGAGTTCGCCGAAGCCGGACGGCCGCCGCTCCATGAAAGGCGTGAAATCGGGCCTAACGGCTTGCAATCCGCCATCGATTCGTCCGAGTCCGCGCAGCCAATGCCCCGTCTGCGCCAGCGACACTTCCACGTGCCAACTGCCGCCTTCCTGCTGCTGCTTCCACAGCGCGGCGGCGGCGCCGAACGCCATCAGAAAGCCGCTCGCCATGTCGAGCATCTGCATCGGCAAGGGACGCGGCTTTCCCGCGCCTTCCGCTTCCCCTTCGGCGGCATTGAAGCCCATCGCGGTCTGCACGAGCGAATCGAAGCCGCGCCGATCCGCCCACGGTCCCTCTGTGCCATACGCCGTCAGCGACACATACACGATGCCCGGCCGACGCTCCGCCAGCGCTTTCGCCCCGAAGCCGAGCGCCGCGAGCCCGCCCGGCCGATACCCCTGCGAGAACACATGCGCTTCGTCGATGAGACGCCACAGCGTCGCGCGCGCGTTTTCGTCGTGCAGATCGAGATGCGCGGAGCGCTTGCCACGGCTCGTATCGGCGATGGCGGAAATGTTCGGCAGATGCGGCGCGTTCACGAGCATGACGTCCGCGCCGTACGCGGCCAGCGCGCGCCCGCCGACCGGCCCGGCCAGAATGCGCGTGAAGTCGAGCACGCGCACGCCGGCCAGCGGCCGATCGTTTGCCGACAGCGGCGGCAACGCACGCGGCGGCGCATCGCCGATGCGCGTGATCGTCATCAACGGCTGCGCGGCGATCGCGCGTGCTTGCGGCGTGGCGTCCCATTCGTCGAAGGTGCGCAGCATCGTGACGACGAGACCGCGTTGCGCGCAGGCATCCTCGAAATCGGCGGCGCGCCAGTCGAGCAGGGTGCGCGCGACGTCTTCCCGCTTCGCGGTGCGCGGATCGAGGCCGAGCACGCGCAGCGCGCCGTCCTGATGATGCTCGAAGTTGGCATGGATGCGCACGTAGCCGTCGGCGCAACGGTAGAGGCCCGAGAACGCGCCCCAGATGTCGGGCGGATGGCCGTCGAGCGTGAAGTGGCCGGTGCATTCGACCGCCGCGTGCGTCATGTCGACGGACACGCGCTGGCGCGGCGCGCCGCGCACGTGCGCCAGCTCGCAGGCGGCGAGCGCGGAGGCGGCGACGGTCGATTGCGCCGCCGTGCCGACTGCGAATGTCGAGGGAAAGACCGGGTCGTGTCCCGGAAGATCGAGGAAGGCGAGGGCGTCGCCGGGCAGGCCGGCGAGTTGCCAGAGACGGCTTAGCGTGTCGATGGAGGCGGGCATGGTCGGCGGGCGCATCGCGAGGGAGATGCGGCATTGTCGCGCCGAATCGATGCGATGTCCCGCCTCGCGCCCGCTCAGGCGATGCGCCTTAAGCGCGCCGCGTCGCCAGTTCCGCGCCCTGGCGCAGCGCTTCGAGCAGGCTGCCTTCGTCGGCGATGCCCTTGCCCGCGATATCGAACGCCGTGCCGTGATCGACCGACGTGCGGATCACATCGAGCCCGACCGTCACGTTGACGCCCGCTTCGAGTCCGAGCACCTTCACCGGCCCGTGTCCCTGATCGTGATACATCGCGACGACGAGATCGAAGTCGCCACGCCCCGCGCGATAGAACAGCGTGTCGGCGGGCAGCGGGCCGGTCACGTCGAGCCCCTGTTCCTGCAGTTCCTTCACGGCCGGGATGATCTTCTCTTCTTCCTCGCCGTAGCCGAAAAGACCGTTCTCGCCCGCGTGCGGATTGATGCCGCACACGCCGATACGCGGCTTCGCGATTCCCGCCTTCACGAGCGTCGCGTTGCCGCGCTCGATCGTGCGGCGCACGAGACCCGGCTCGATCTTGCGGATCGCGTCGATGATGCCGATGTGCGTCGTCACGTGAATCACGCGCAGCTTCGGCGCGACGAGCATCATCGACACTTCGTCCACGCCCGTCAGATGCGCGAGCATTTCCGTGTGGCCGGGGAACTTGTGGCCGCCCGCGTGCAGCGCTTCCTTGTTGAGCGGCGCGGTGCAGATCGCGTCGATCTGATTCGCCTGCGCCAGTTCGACGGCGCGCGCGATATAGCGATACGCCGCGTCGCCGGCAACCGCCGACAGCTGGCCGAACGGCAGATCGTCGGGAATGAGTTCGAGGTCGATGCAGTCGATCACGCCCGGCTGATACTGCGCCTGCGATGCGTCGTCGATGCGCCGCACGGTCGCGCGCACGCCGGTGATTTCGATGGCGCGTTCGAGACGGCGCGCGTCGCCGATCACGAGCGGACGGCACTGCTGGTACACGGTTTCGTGCACGAGGCTCTTGACGACGATTTCCGGGCCGACGCCGCTCGCGTCGCCCATCGTGATGCCGATTACGGGAAGATAGTTGGTCATGGTCGTTCGTTCAGATGGAGGTTTCGCGGGCGTCGTTCTTGAGCGCGGCGACGGGCGTTTCAGCAACGCCGTGTGCGCCGCGCAAGTGCTGGTACGCGCCGAGGAGCGCGTGCTCGCTGCCGAATGCGCCGGCTTTCGTGACGATGGCCGCGCCGTTCGCGGCGCTCGTCGTGTTCGTGGTGGTCGCGCGTCCGAGCGCCACGCCGGCTTCGATTTCGCGCACGAGTTCGAGGCTGCCGACGTTCGCAGCCGCGAGCATCGCGCGGGCCGTTTCGCCGCCGGTCGCGATCAGGCCGCCGAGCGCGTCGAAGTGCGGCGCGACGAGGGCCGCGAGCGCGTTGGACAGATGCGCGCCTTCGGCGGGATCGAAGGCGTCGTCGCGGCCGATGCGCACGATCAGGTCATGCCCGCCGCGCAGCCGCTCGCCGATGTCGTCGCCCCACGCGGCCCACGCCGAATGGCGCGCGCCGTCGCGCAGCACGGCGGGCGGCACGATCAGTTCCGCGATGCCCGCTTCGCTGCGAAGCATCGCGCATTGCCGCTCCGATACCGCCGAGAGGCTGCCGACGAGCGCGAGCACCGGCCCGTGCGCCACGTCCGCCGATGCGTGGCGCGCGGTGAGTGCGGCGGGCGCATCGAAGAGATCGGGCAGCGCGGCGAGTTCGCGCGCGAGGCCGCCCGAGCCGACCCAGAAGAAAGGCGTATCGAGCGATGCCGTGATGCGGGCGAGCGCGGCGAGATCGTCGCTGGTTTCGGCATCGACGATCAGCGCGCCGACGCCTTCCGCCGCCGCCGCCGCGATTCTCGCCGCGAGCGATTGCGGTGCGTCGCGCAAGGTCGCGAGGCCAATGTGCGCGGTTTTCAGGCCCGCCGCTTCGAGCATCGAGCCTAAGCGCGCGTCGCGTCCCGCGTGTTCCAGTTGCCAGGTTTCGGTCTGTTCGAGCGGCAGGCCGTTCACGAAGACGACGCCTTCGCGCACCGCGCGGCCCGTCGCCGGAAACGCGGGCGCGACGATCGCCGGACCCGCGAGCCGCGCGAGCGCCGCGACTTCGGCGGTCCAGTTGCCGCGCAACGTCGAATCGATCTTCTTGTACAGACGACGGCCCGGCGCGCGCAGTACGCGGCACGCATCGGCGACGCGGGCGGCGGCATCGGCGGGGGAAAGGCGGCGCGTGTCGGTGTCGGCGGCGATGACCGTCGCGCCTTCGTCCGGCGCGTTCGGGTCCAGCGTGACGACCGTCTTGCGGCCCGCCGCCGCGAACGCGATCGCGCAGTCGGCGGCGCCCGAGAGGTCGTCGGCGAGAATCAGCATGCTCGTGGACTTCGCGTTCATCGCGTGCATGGCCGTCATTGAGCGGCTCCGCGCTTGGCCGTGGCGTCGAGCGCGGCGCGGGCATCGTGGCGGGCGGAGACGCGCTTCGCGATCGCCGCGGTGAGGATCGGCGTCACGATGGACGTCACCACCACGCACGCCGCGACCAGCAGCGTCGCGGACTTCGCCGCTTCTTCATAGACCGGATTGGCCGCCGCGATCAGCGCCGGAACCGCCGCCGCATTGCCTGCCGTATTCGCCGCCGCCGCGCCCGCGACGCCGGTGCCGCCCGTCAGGCGATCCGCGATGTAGAGCGGAATGCCGGTGACCACGACGACCGCGAGACCCAGCCCGATGCCGAGCAGGCCCGCCTGCCATACCTTGTGCAGATCGAGGCCCGCGCCGAGCGCGAGCGCGAAGAATGGAATCATCACCGGCACCGCGCGGCCGAGGAAGTCGCGCATTTCGCGGTCGAGATTGCCGAGCAGCATGCCGACGGCGAGCGGCAGGATGCTGCCGACGAGCGTCGGCCACGGAAACGCCGAGAGGCCCGCGACGCCGAGCGTGACCATCGTCAGGAACGGGCCGGATTCGAGCGACATGATCGTGTACGCGCCGACATCTTCCTTGCGTCCGTACTGGCCCATCAGCGCCATGTAGAGGCCGCCGTTGGTGTCGTTCATCGCGGCGACGACGGCGAGCGTCGAAATGCCCGCGAACATGCCGGAGCTGATCGGCTGCTCGCCGAGAAAATGTCCGAGGACGATGCCCGCGAGAACCGCCATGCCGATTTTCGTGATGAAGAGCGCGCCGCCTTTCTTGAGCAGATAAGGCGTGGCTTTCACGTCGATGCCCGCGCCCATGCACACATAGAACACCGCGAGGATCGGCAGCGCGCCGGTGAAGAGCGCGCTCGTGAACGAGCCGAAGAACTTCGGCATGCCCGGCAGGAAAGTGGCGATCAGCGAGCCGATGAGAAGCGGCACGATCATCATGCCGCCGGGTACGCGCTCGATCGCACGCTTGATTGGAATCTGGGCCATGGGGTGTCTCCGGAAGAGTTTTTGCCGTTTCGATCAAAAAAAATGATCGGTTCGATCAATCGCTAGTGTAATGTTTGATCGAATCGCGCGCAATTACCGCTATGTGCGCGTTTACACTGATCGAACCGTTCAGCGCGATGCGTGTGCAATGATCGAATCGGTCATGGCGCGCTCTTTGATTTCCGACGAACGATGCAGCATCGCGCGCGCCCGGAACCGCCGCGCAATTCGATAAACTTGGCGCCCGCCGCGCACACGCATGCGCGTCGCGCCACGCCCATCAACAGGAACCGCATGAAAGTCGAGAAACGCCGCGAGGCGATGCTGCAAGCCGTGCTCTCCGGCATGAACGATGTCGCCGCGCTCTGCGAGCATTTCGGCATGTCGGAGGCGACCGTGCGCCGCGATCTGCGCGCGCTCGCCGACGAACGCCGCATCGTGCGGACATACGGCGGCGCGGCGTCGGTGGGCGCACACGAGCCGGAGGAATCGCTCGATACGCGGCGCGAAAGTTTTCGCGAGCAGAAGGAAGCCATCGCGCGGGCGGCGGCGCGTCACGTGCAGGACGGCGACACGCTCTTTCTCGACGGCGGCACCACGACCGCCGCGCTCGCGCGCTGCCTTGCGGGGCGCAAGGAGGTTCAGGTCATCACGAACAATCTGCTGGCGGTGAGCGCGCTCGCGTCGGCGGATGTGCGCGTGACGCTGATCGGCGGCGACGTGCGGCCGTCGAGCATGAGCACGCTCGGGCCGATCGCGCAGGTCGCGCTGTCGCGGCTCACGTTCGACAAGGCGTTTCTCGGCGCGGACGGCGTGGTCGCGGGGCGCGGGCTTTGCGAAGCGACGGCGGAGCAGGCGTTTCTGAAGGAATGCATCGTCGCGCAGGCGGCGAGCGTGTTCGTGCTGGTGACATCGGACAAGCTGGAGCGCGCGAGCCAGCAGCACTGGACGCCGCTCGAACGCGACTGGACGCTCGTCACGGATTCTTTCGCCGATGCCGCCGCCGTCGAGCGATTCATGCAGCGCGGCAGCGTGACGGTGGAGCGCGCGGAGATGGACGCGCGGTAGCGCCGCGGTTCGCTATTGTTGGCTATTGGGACGCCGCCAGCGTCAGCACGTTCTCGACTTCGCTCAGGTCCACCGGCTTGATCAAATGCGCGTCGAAGCCGGCGGCGCGCGTGCGGGCGATGTCTTCGTCGGAACCGAGTCCGGTCATCGCGGCGACGATCACGTGCGCGCCGCCGTCCGCGCCCACGCGCTCGCGAATGCCGCGAATGACGTCGAAGCCCGTGAGTCCGGGCATCGACAGATCGAGCAACACCACGTCGGGCCGGCGCTCGTCGAACAGATGCAGCGCTTCCTTGCCGTCGTAGGCGGCGCGCGCCGCGTGGCCGAGCATATCGACGACGAGCGTCATGCTGTCGGCGGAATCGCGGTTGTCGTCGACGACGAGCACTTCCAGTTGCCGATCCGCCGGTGCGCCCGGCGCCGCCGGCTTCGGCGCGCCCGGCGCGCTCGCCTGCGCGAGCGGCAGCCACAGGCTGAACACGCTGCCTTTGCCCGGTCCGTCGCTCTTCGCCTCGACGTGTCCGCCGTGCAGTTCCGCGATCGCGCGCACGAGCGTCAGGCCGATGCCGAGCCCGCCTTCGTCCGCATGCGCGCCCGGCGGATGCTCCTGCACGAAGAGATCGAACACGGCGCCGAGCGCATCGGCGGAAATGCCGCGCCCTTCGTCGATCACGCGCAACAGCGCCGTCCCGCCGCGCGCGCCGACTTCCAGCCTGATCGTCGAACCGGGCGGACTGAACTTCGACGCGTTGTTCAGCAGGTTGTTGAGCGCCTGCACGAGCCGCGTCGAATCGCCGTTGACGCTGACCGGCCCCGCGCCATCCTCGACGACGAGATGCTGCTGCCGCGCATCGAACGACGGCTGGCTGGCCTCGGCGCTGAGATGCACCACGTCCGCAAGATCGACGATGCCGGTCGCGAGGCGAATCTTGCCCGAACTGACGCGGCCGGCTTCGAGCAGATCGTCGACGAGCTTCGTCAGATGCGCGAGCTGCCGGTCGACGATCTGGCGGCTGCGGACCACGTCGGCGTCGTCGGACGCCTTCAGTTTCAGGATGCTCACCGCGTTGCGGATGGGCGCGAGCGGATTGCGCAACTCGTGGCCGAGCAGCGCGAGAAATTCGTTCATGCGCCGGCTGGACGCTTCCAGTTCTTCGAGGCGGCGGCGCGAGGTCATGTCGCGCGTGATCGCGACGAAATCCTGCGCGCTGCCATCGGAATTGGGCAGCGCGCTCAGCGTCGCGTGCGCCCAGAACTCGGAGCCGTCCTTGCGCACGCGCCAGCCTTCCAGCTCGACGCGGCCGTGCTCGCTCGCGCGGCCGAGCGTATCGCCGGGGCGGTGGCGGGCGACTTCGTCGGGCGTGTAGAAGAGCGCGAAATGCCGGCCGATCGCTTCTTCCGCCGTGTAGCCGTACAGCGCGTTCGCGCCCTCGTTCCATGAGCGCACGATGCCGTCGGAATCGAGCATGTAGATCGCGTAATCGCTGACCGAATCGATCAGAAGGCGCAGGCGATGATTCGCCGCCGTCGCGCGCAGGCGGTCCGTGATGTCGTGGATGAAGCACGTGAACTGGCGCTGGCCCTCGTACCAGACTTCGCTGATCGTCAGGTCGGCGACGAACTCGGTGCCGTCGCGGCGGCGCGCGGGCAGTTCGACGCGCGTATCGATCACGCGCGCCTCGCCCGTCGCCAGATAGCGCGTGAGCCCTGCGCGATGCGCGGCGCGGTGCCGCTCGGGCACGATGAACTGCGCGAGTTCCTGATGCATCACTTCGTGCGGACGCCAGCCGAAAAGACGCGTCGCGGCCTCGTTCCAGTAGATGACCATGCCGGCTTCGTCGATGGAGACGAACGCGACGTGCGCATTGTCGAGGATGGTGCGGCGGCGGCGCAGCGCGTCGGCGAGTTTTTTCTCGAACTCCACGCGCAGCGACGATTCGATGCTCAACGTCGCGCTGACGGTCGCGTTCTGCTCCAGAAGCTGACGGTTTTCCTGCGCGATTTCCTCGCGCGCGATGGTTTCCGCGATGCACGCGCAGAACGCGTTGAGAATCGCGATATCGGCCTGGCCGAACTGTTCCGGCTCGCCGGAAATGAGCTTCAGCACCGCGACCGACCGGCCTTCGTAGATGACGGGCGCGACCACCATCGACGCCGCGCCGACGGCCTGGCACGCCGCGCGGTCCACGCGATGATCGTTCGCGGTGTTGCGGCTGACGAGCGCCTCCTGCCGCGTGATGCACAGCCCCGACAGGCTGCCGGCGGCCGGCAGCCGCGTGCCGACGTGGCGCGCGGCGGCGCCGCTCGCCGCGCGATAGACGAGTTCGTCGCCGTCGATCCATTCGATGACCGACGACGCGACACCCGCCACTTCGCGCAGCGTGTCGGTGACTTTCTGCAGATACTCCGGCAGCGGCAGCCGGGAATGCGCGAGGCTGGCGAACGTGGCGAACCATCGCTGGAAATGAGCCTGACGTTTCGGATGGGCCTTGAGTCTTTTATCCGCGGTTGAGGTCTCGTACTGAAAGCGCATGGCCCTTTTTTGCATCGATCGAGGCGGAAGTTTGGAATGCGATGATTATCGCGGTATTTATTCGCCCTAATTTGAACACAAAAGAACGCCAAACGTTTGCTTAAAACAGATCGTGCAATTTTTATCGACGCAGCGGAAGAACAACAGGAAAGCGGTGCTGAATAAAGGATTTAGGCTCGCATTAATCCGGTAATAACGACTCGGTTCGGATAATCATTCAGACGAATATTTTCCGATTTAGACGAGCGCCGATTCGCCCGACGGCTGCGGTGCGCTTTCGCTGCCGCTCGCGGCTACCCATCGGCTCTTGCCCGAGCGTTTCGCGGCGTAAAGCGCGTTGTCCGCGTCGCGCAGCACGCCGTCGAGTTCGGTGTGATTGCGATCGAACATCGCAATGCCGATGCTCGCGCCGATCGTCAGCGCGCCGTCGCCTTCCGCATGAAACGGCTTGCCCAGTTCGACGACCAGCAGATCCGCGAGCGCGAGCGGATCGATGCTCGGCGGCGCGACGATCACGAACTCGTCGCCGCCGAGACGCGCGACCAGCGCGTCTTCGCCCGTCAGATGCCGCAGCCGGCGCGCGACGAGCGCGAGCAGCGTGTCGCCGACTTCGTGGCCGCAGGCATCGTTGATCGCCTTGAAGCCGTCGAGGTCGAGATAGAGCAGCGCGTCGTAGGCGCGATCGTGCGCCCGGCCGTGCAGCATGCGATAGCGCACGGCCTGGAACAACCCGGCGCGGTTCAGAAGGCCCGTGAGTTCGTCGTGGCGCGCGCGGCGGTCGTTTTCCTGTTCCGCTTTCATCGTCGAGACGAGCATGCCGTTCAGACGCCACGCGGCGGCGCTCATCGCGAAGAGATAGAAGGGAATTTGCAGCAGCGTGAGCAGGAGCGTCGGCTCGCCCGAAAGCAGTGCGCCGATGCAGCACGGCCCGAGCGACAGAAAGATCATCGCCGCGACGAGACGCGGCGCGCCGAAATTGCGAAAGCAGATGCCGCCGACCATCGCCGCCGCCGAAAGGAACGAGAGCGTGGCGGCCACCCAGTCGCCGGAGAGCACGCTGACGAGCGCGCCGTAGCCGACCGTCGCGCCCCACAGCGGCGCGAGGAGCACGTAGGCATCGGTGAGCGTCGATTTGCCGGCGCGGGCGCGCCGGCGCGCGACGATCAGCACGGCGAGCCGCGCGAGACAGACCGCGACTTCGAGCGCGAGCCAGATATCGAATGCAAACGACGGATGCCGCGTTTGCAGCACCCACGCGACCCCGATGGTGTTGAACACGCCGCCCGCGAAGATCGGCAGCGTGCCGAAGAGGCTGCCCACGAGCGCGACGCGGATGGCGCGCGGAATGTCCGGGCCCGCGTGCAGCAACCACGTCGCCGCGCGCCCGCGCGGGAGAGTGAACGATTCGGTCTGTAGGTCCATGTTTGCGATGTGCATTGGCCGGGCAAATGCTCGGCCTTAGGGACAGTTGCTCCACACATCGGATAACGGAATGAAAGGATCGAACTTTATAGCGGCGAGGGCTTGCTCGCGATGTGAAACGTTTGCGTGCCGTCCAACGATCAAATTGTTTCGGATTCCACGCTTGCCCGCGGCGCGGCCTGAATGTCGCGCGTGTTCTTTTGAACCGCGATCGCGCCGAACAGCGCGAGGCCGAAGGACATCGCGTAGAAACCCTTTTCGCTTAGCGCAAGCGTCGCATTGAAAAGGCCGACGGCAAGCAGACCGATTGCCAGCACGAGCGCAATCCAGCTCAGGCCGAAATACAGCTTCGTCACGGGAATGCCTTCTACTCGGTCGCGCACCGTCTTTTGAAGCGAGATAGCCGCGAAAAGCCCGAACACGAGGACGGTGAAGTAATAGCCTTTTTCGTTCAACTGCATGCCGGCATTCCACAATCCGGCCAGATATGCTGCGAAGCCGGCGCACAATGCGCCCCACGACGCGACGACGAAGGCGGCCGAGGGCCGTTGAGAAGGGATGCTAACCATTGCCATGAGTTCCTTTTTCGATCAACGACGCCCTGACGCGGGCGTATCGACGGGCACTCTAGCAGGGATGTTTTCTGAGAGAAAGGCGGCGCGCTTCGTGGTCTAAGCCGCGTTGCGCCCCGCATCCGCGATCTCGTCCATCAACAGCCGCACGCCCGCCGAAAGCTGCGCGTCGCGGCGCGTGACCATCTCATAAGGCTCGCTTTTCGATGTGAACGCGAGCGGCAGCGTGCACACGACGCCATGCGCCGTGCAAAAGCGCGCGACATCGACCGATACGAGCGCCACGAGCGACGGATTCTTCTCCAGCAGCGCGAGCGTCGCGAATGCCGATGTCGTTTCGAGCAAATGCGACGGAAAGCGCAAGCCCGCGTCGTGGAACTCGCGTTCGAGCAGAAGGCGCATCGGCATGTTCGCGCGATACACCACCCAGCGATGCTTCGCCAGATCGTTCAGCGCGACGCGGCGGCGCTTCGCGAGCGGATGATCGACGTTCGCGATCACGGCGAGCGTCTCCTGCTGCACGACGACGCTGTCGTACAGATACGGCGTCTGGCTCACGCTCGTGCGGCACACGGCGACATCGAGCCGTCCCGCGTCGATGAGGCCGAGCAGCGTCGCGCTCGTATCCTCGACGATCTCCACCGACATTTCCGGCTGACGCGCGCTGACGGCGGTGATCGCATCGGTGACGAGCGGCACCGCGCCCATGATCACGCCCACCGACACGCGCCCGCCATAACCGCGCATGATGCCGACGATCTCCTCCCGCAAATGCGCGATATCCGTGTGAATGAGCCGCGCGTAACGGATCACGCAATGGCCGACCGCGTTCGGCTCCAGCCCGCGATGCGTCCGCACGAAAAGCGGCGTGCCGAACGTCGTTTCGATTTCATGCAGCGCCTTGCTCGCGCCCGGCTGCGTGAGCGCAAGCTGCTTCGCCGCGCCGAGCAGCGAGCCGCGTTCCTCCAGCGCGATGAGCAGGCGCAACTGCCTGACGTGCAGGCGCGAGAGAATCGAATTGAGCGATGGCGTCATGATTCGTTCAGCCGATATGGCTTGAGAGAAAGTTATACCCTTATCACACGCCGTCAGTATCGCGGAGCGGAATGCGTCCGTATACTCGGCCACGCGATATAACCTTTCGTCATTCCATCATGGCTCTCATCAATTACATCACGCAGATTCAGTTCGACTACGGCGCGGTGCGCCTGCTCGCCGGCGAGTGCGAGCGCTTCGGCATTCGCCGTCCGTTGATCGTGACCGATGCGGGCATTCGCGCGGCCGGCCTGCTCGACAAGGTCGTCGATGCGCTCGGCCCGAACTTCGCCGCGCCCGTCTTCGACGCCACGCCGCCGAACCCGAACGAAGCCGCCGTGCGCGCGGCGGTCGAGCTGTATCGCGCGAACGATTGCGATGGCGTGATCGCGGCGGGCGGCGGTTCGTCGATCGATCTGGCGAAGGGCGTCGCCGTCTGCGCGACGCACGACGGTCCGCTGCAGAGCTTCGCGGTGATCGAGGGCGGCCTCGCGCGCATCACGGCGAAGACCGCGCCGGTCATCGCCATTCCGACGACGGCCGGCACCGGCAGCGAAGTGGGCCGCGGCGCGATCCTGATTCTCGACGACGGCCGCAAGGTCGGCGTGATTTCTCCGCATGTCGTGCCGAAAGTCGCCATCTGCGATCCGGAACTCACGTTCGGCCTGCCGCCGATGCTCACCGCCGCGACCGGCATGGACGCCATCGCGCATTGTCTGGAGACGTTCATGGCGCCGGCGTTCAACGCGCCCGCCGACGGCATCGCGCTCGACGGCCTCTGGCGCGCGTGGCGGCACATCGAGCGCGCGACCCGCGACGGCTCGGACCGCGCGGCGCGCTGGAACATGATGAGCGCGTCGATGCAAGGCGCGCTCGCGTTCCAGAAGGGCTTGGGCTGCGTGCACAGCCTGAGCCATTCGCTCGGCGGCATCAATCCGAAGCTGCATCACGGCACGCTCAACGCCATTTTTCTGCCGGCGGTGATCGCGTTCAACAGCAGCGCGCCTTCGATGCAGGAAGAAGGCAAGCTCGCGCGCATCGCGCAGGCGATGGGCCTCGCTTCCGGCGACGACGTCGGCAACGCCATCCGCACCATGACCGCGACGCTCGGCCTGCCGCGCGGCTTGGCGGAACTGGGCGTCACGCGCGATCTTTTCCCGCGGATCATCGCCGGGGCGCTGAAGGATCACAGCCACAAGACGAATCCGCGCGATGCGTCGAGCGACGACTACGCGGCGATGCTGGAAGCGTCGATGTAAGCGGGGTGCGCAGGGCGGTTTGCGGCAATGCAACAAATGACTAGGGAAAACCCCTAGTCTTTGTTACAATGTGCAGCAAATTCTGGATTCACTGTCATGCGCACCCGTTACGTCATTCTCGAAAAAATCGCTTTTACGCTGCTCACGCTGTCCGCCGTGGTCGATGCCAGCTATATCACGTGGGAAAAACATCCGAACTTCCGTGAAAACGTCACGGAACTGGTCAAGATGAGTTCCGACCTGAATTACGCAACGGCGACCATCGACGGTTCCACGATGATGCCGCTCGCGTTCAACTAATCAACTAAACAGCCGCCGCCGAGCGGCTGTTTTCGTTTCACCTCGGCGTTTCCCGCCAATACCCGCTATACGGCCCCGCGTCGCACGACGCGCGCGGCTTGTCCTATGCTGGCGGCTTCCTCAAGCGATGCCGCCGCGCATGTCCATCGTTCTTCATTCCGACGCCGCTTTCGGCGCTCAGCTCCGCAGCTTCGCCCGCGCGATCGGGCAGATCGTGCTTCAGCGCAATGCCGCGACCGGCGCGCTGCTGTTCGCCGGCGTGCTCGCGGCGAGCCCGCGCCTCGCGTGCGCGCTCGTGATCGGCGCGATCGTCGGCAACGTCATCGCGGTCATCACCGAACCCGCCGATTCCCCCGTCATCCGCGACGACCTCTACGGCTTCAACGGCGCGCTCGCCGCGCTGGCGGCGTTCACGTTCATCCGCGATGCGTCGCAGGCGGCGGCTGTCGCCATCGTCGCGGCGATGTTCGCGACGCTGCTCGCGGCGCCGCTCACGCGCGCGCTTTCGCTTCGCGACTTGCCGATCTTGTCGAGCCCGGCGATCATCGTCACCTGGTGCTGGATGCCGTTGCTTGCCGATCGCGGCGAAGTCGGCGCGCTCGGACCGGTCCCGGCCGGCGTCGCCGCGCTGACGATGTCCGCGTTCGCGGGTTTGGCGCCCATCGTGTTCGCATCCGGCGCGGTCGCGGGCGCGTTTATCGCGGCAGGCTTGTTCGCCGCGCGGCCCGCACGCGCCGGTTGGGCGCTCGCGGGCAGCGCGTTCGGCGCGGCGCTGCACGGGCTGTGCGGCACGAGCGACGCCGTTTTGCTTTCCGGCGCGTGCGGCTTCAATGCGGCGCTCGCGGCGCTCGCCATCGCACCGTTCGGCGCGCGCTACGCGTTCTTGGCGATTGCGCTGGCGGTGGCGATCGAGCGCATCGCGGATTGCGTCGGCATCGCGGCGCTCACCGCGCCGTTCGTGCTCGCGTCGTGGGCGACGATGCTCGTGGCGCGGCGCGTCGAAGGATCATCGAAAGGAGGAGGCTCGCATGTCGTTCACCCACACATTTGAGCGCAGGATCGGCGAAAGCGGACCGCGCTCGGCCGCCGAAACCGCGACGCGCGTGGATCTGGCGGCGGCGTATCGGCTCGTCGCGCTGAACGGCTGGGACGACGTCGTCTACACGCACATTTCCGCGAGCGTGCCGGGCGAACCGGGGCGCTTTCTGATCAACCCGTTCGGACTGGCGTTCGATGAAGTGACCGCGTCGAATCTCGTGAAGATCGATATCGACGGCAACGTGATCGGCGAAAGCGCGCATCCGGTGAACGCGACGGGCTTCGCGCTGCACGCCGCCGTGCATGCCGCGCGCGCCGACGCCGCGTGCGTGATGCATCTGCACGTGCGCGAAGCGATCGCGGTATCGACGCAGCCGCACGGCCTGCTGCCGGCCTCTCAGCACGCGATGCGCTTTCACGGCCATCTCGCGTATCACGATTACGAAGGCCTCGCGTTCTCGCGCGCGGAAGGCGAGCGGCTCGTCGCGAGTCTCGGCGGGCATCGCGCGATGCTCCTGCGCAATCACGGGCCGCTGACGCTCGGGCGCACCATCGCGGAGGCTTACGTGCTGATGGATATGCTCGTCAAGGCATGCGATATTCAACTGCGCGCGCTGGCGGGCGTGGGAAAGATGATCGTGCCGACGCCGGAAGTCGTCACGCGCACGGCGGCGCAATTGCACGACGACGACGCTATGGAAGGCGCGCTCGAATGGCCCGCGCTGCTACGAAAGCTCGAGCGCATCGACCCGACTTATCGCGACTAAAACGCAACTGGAGGAATCAACGCAATGCCGACTTTCAACATCCAGCTCTTCGAAGGCCGCACGGTGGAAGAGAAGCGCAAGTTCGTCGAGGCGATCACGCGCACGACTTGCGAGACGCTCGGCTGCGAGCCGGGTTCGGTGGATATCATCCTGACGGACGTGAAGCGCGAGAACTGGGCGACCGCGGGCAAGCTGTGGTCGGAGCAATAGCGCTTCGATGCGAACGCGGCAGCGCGATGCCGCCGCGTTCGCCGTGAGCGTTACATCGTTTCCTTCGCGGCAAGCCGGAACTTGTGCAACAGCGGTTCCGTGTAGCCGTTCGGCTGCGTGCGTCCTTCGAAGACGAGCGCGCAGGCGGCCTTGAACGCGTAGGAGCTATCGAACGCGGGTGCCATCGGACGATAGTACGGATCGGCCTCGTTCTGCTGGTCGACGACCGCCGCCATGCGTTCGAGCGTCGATCGCACCTGCTCTTCCGTCACGATGCCGTGCCGCAGCCAGTTCGCGATGTGCTGGCTCGAAATGCGCAAGGTGGCGCGGTCTTCCATCAGGCCGACGTCATGAATGTCCGGCACCTTCGAGCAGCCGACGCCCTGATCGATCCAGCGCACCACGTAACCCAGAATGCCCTGCGCGTTGTTCTCGATCTCGTTGCGGATATCGTCTTCCGACCACGTTGCCTTCTCGACGACGGGAATCGTCAGCAGCCCGTCGAGCAGTTCGTTTTTCACGCCTTCATAGTCGATGCTTTCCGTGTCCTGCTGAACGTGCTGCACGTCGATCTGATGGTAGTGCAGCGCGTGCAGCGTCGCGGCCGTCGGCGAAGGCACCCACGCGGTATTCGCGCCGGCCTTCGGATGCGCGACCTTCTGTTCGAGCATCGCGTGCATGAGGTCCGGCATCGCCCACATGCCCTTGCCGATCTGCGCGCGGCCACGCAAGCCGGTGTTCAGGCCGACGAGCACGTTGTTGCGCTCATACGCGCCGATCCACGCCGACGACTTCATGTCGCCCTTGCGCATCATCGGGCCGGCTTCCATCGACGAATGCATCTCGTCGCCGGTGCGATCCAGAAAGCCTGTGTTAATGAACGCGACGCGCGCCTTCGCTGCCGCGATGCACGCCTTGAGGTTGACGCTCGTGCGGCGCTCCTCGTCCATGATGCCCATCTTGATCGTGTGACGCGGCAGGCCGAAGAGATCTTCGACGCGCGTGAACAGTTCGTCCGAGAACGCGACTTCGGCGGGGCCGTGCATCTTCGGCTTGACGATATAGATGGAGCCGGTGCGCGAGTTGATCTTGTTCTTCAGATCGTGCAGCGCGCCGAGCGTGGTCATCACGGCATCGAGGATGCCTTCGGGAATTTCGTTGCCGTCGCGATCGGTCACGGCGGGGTTCGTCATCAGATGCCCGACGTTGCGGATGAACAGGAGCGAGCGGCCATGCAGCTTGAGCGTGCCGCCGTCCGGCGCCGTGTATTCGCGGTCCGCGTTCAGGCTGCGCGTGAACGTCTTGCCGTTCTTCGTGACCTGTTCCGACAGTTGGCCCTGCATCAGCCCGAGCCAGTTGCGGTAGAGCTGCGTCTTGTCGGCGGCATCGACGGCGGCGACCGAGTCTTCGCAATCGATGATGGTGCTCACGGCCGCTTCCATCAGCACGTCCTTGACGTGCGCGGCATCCGTCTTGCCGATGGAATGATTCGCGTCGATCTGAATCTCGAAGTGGAGGTCGTTGTGCTTGAGCAGCACGGCGCTCGGCGCGGCTGCATCGCCCTGAAAGCCCGCGAATTGCTCGGGATTGGCGAGGCTGCTCTTGCCGTCCTTCAGCGTGACGACGAGCTGGCCGCGCTCGACGCTGTACTTCGTGGCGTCGGCGTGGGAGCCGTGCGCGAGGGGCGCGTTGTCGTCGAGGAAAGCGCGTGCATACGCGATGACCTTCGCGCCGCGCTTCGGGTTGAATTCGGCGGTGCGTTCGGCGCCCTCGCTGTCGTCGATGGCGTCGGTGCCGTAGAGCGCATCGTAGAGGCTGCCCCAGCGCGCGTTGGCGGCGTTGAGCGCATAGCGCAGATTCGAGAGCGGCACGACGAGCTGCGGCCCGGCCTGCTCGGCGATTTCACGATCGACGTTGGCCGTGGTCGCCTGCACTTGCGCGGGCGCGGGCACGATATAGCCGATGTCTTCCAGAAACTTGCGATACGCGCGCAGGTCGCGCACCGGGCCGGGGTTGCTGCGATGCCAGTTGTCGAGTTCGGTCTGAAGGCGGTCGCGCTCGGCGAGCAGCGCGCGGTTCTTCGGCGCGAGGTCGTGCACGATGGCATCGAATCCTTTCCAGAAGGATGCGGCATCGACGCTCGTGCCGGGAATGGCTTCTTCTTCGACGAACTTCGCGAGACTCGCGGCGACCTTGAGGCCGTGCTGTTGAATCATTTCGTTCATGGGCACTCCGGCTGATTGCTGCTACATAGGGGATTGGGGGCTGGGGAGTATGGTAGCGCGGAATGGGAGGGGAATTGCATCGCGTCGGCCTGCAAGCGGTGTGCCTGGGGGCGGCGCGGGCGCGGCAACTAGTCGCCGAGATGTTTCGCTTCGGCGGCGAGCGCTTCGAACTGGCTTTCCATGGCCGGCGTATCTTCCGCCACGGTCGTCCAGATGACGCTCATATCGACCTTGTGGTAGCCATGAGCGATTGCATTGCGCATTTCGTAAGCGGCTGAGAAAGGGACGTCTCGATGCTTTGCGACGAAGTCAGGAAAATTGCCGCCGGATGTTATTGCATGCTTCGCCGACGTTTTCCAGATTGCGAAGAACCGCGTCCTGAATTAATTCGTCCTCGAGGAAAGCCGCCTCGTCCATTCCTTGGGTGTAACGCGAGATACGCCGAATTGCGGTAAGGACGTGATCCAGGTACTCGAGCAAAGTCTGGATGTCACGACTCATACCGGAATGGCTCCGGCAATGATCACCTCACGCGTACGATCCGGAAGCGCGTTAGGCGTGAGGACGTCGACTGGGACCCCGAGTAACGTGCGCAGTTCATGGCGGATTGCACCGATGTCCAGCATCGTGGTTCGTGGCGTCGGATCGATCAGCAGATCGAGATCGCTGTCTTCCGTATCGTCGCCGCGGGCAACGGATCCGAACACACGCGCATTCGACGCACGATGCGCTTCCACGACGCGTCGAATATCGTCGCGATGAGCCTGGAGTGCGATGGAGGGTTTCATGGCGGAATATGCAATTGCTAGCGCGGACACCGATCGAGTCTAGCATAGCGCGCGAGCACGAAAATCCGGCCTTCCGTCGCGAAAGGCCGGACCCACGCACGCGCTCAACCCCCCAGCAAATCCTCGATCATCACCGGCAATTTCCTCACCCTAACCCCCGTCGCGTGATAAACCGCGTCCGTGATCGCCGACGCAATCCCCGCCAGCCCGATCTCCGCGATCCCCCGAGCCCCAAGCTCGTTGAACACGGTATCGGGGTGATCGAGGAACGTGACATCGAGCTTCGGCGTATCGGCATTCGTCGCGATGACGTAATCCGCGAGACTGCTGTTGACCGGCGCGCCGGAACGCTCGTCGTAGGACGTGTGCTCGAAAAGCGCCATGCCGACGCCCATGACCACCGCGCCTTCAATCTGATTGCGCGCCGCACGCGGATTCAGAATCTTGCCGCCGTCGATCACCGTCACCACGCGGCTCACGCGCAGCCGCGCCGTCGCCGGTTCCCACGTGACTTCCGCGAAATGCGCGCCGTAGGAGTGAATCGACCAGTCCTTCTTGAGCGGATCGTCGAAGCCGCCCTTCGCGCTCGCACTGCCCGACGCCGCGTGCATCCGCGCCGCTTCGAGAATGCGCGTGTAGGGCACGCCGCTCTCCGGCGCTTCCCCCTTGCGATGCACCCGCCCGTCGCTGAACGCGAGTTCCTCGGCTTTCGCGCCCGCCAACGGCGACCCTTCCGCCGCGCTCGCCCGCGACAACACGATGCCGATCGCCGCCCGCGTCGCATCCGACACCGCCGGCACCACCGATGCCGTCGCCGCCGATCCGCCCGATATCGGCCCGATGGGCAACGCGGTATCGCCGAGGCCGACTTCGATCTTGTCGAGCGCGATGCCCGTCTGCTCCGCGACGAGCTGCGCGAGGATCGTGTACGTGCCCGTGCCGATGTCCTGCGTGCCGCACACGACGCGCGCCGTGCCGTCCGCGCGCAGATCGACGGTGGCTTCCGCCGAAAAGCGCAGCCCCGGCCAGCTGCACGCGCCGACGCCCCAGCCGAGCGTCAGGCCATCGCGTTTCATCGAGCCGACTTCGGGCGTGCGCCGCGACCAGCCGAACTTCTCCGCGCCGGTCTTCAGGCACTCGACCAGATGCCGCGACGAGAACGGCAAGCCGCTGCTTTCGTCGACGCCCGGCTCGTTGCGCAGCCGCAGTTCGACCGGATCCATCTTCAGCGCGAGCGCAAGCTCGTTCATCGCCGATTCCAGCGCGTAGAGGCCGGGCACCGCGCCGGGGCCGCGCATCGACGTGGGCGAACCGACGTTGCGCTTCACCGAGCCGCCCGTCACGCGCAGGTTCGCCGTGCTGTACATCTGCGGCGTCGCTTCGCCGCAATCTTCGGTGTATTCGTCGGCGAGCGCCGCGTGGTTCAGGAAGTCGTGCTGCACGGACGTGAGCTTGCCGTCCTGCGTCGCGGAAAGGCGCATGCGCTGCTGCGTCACCGGCCGATGCCCCACGTTCTGGAACATCATCTTGCGGCTCAGCACGAGCTTCACCGGGCGGCCCGTCTGACGCGTCGCGGCGGCGGCGAGCAGCGAATGCGGCCACATCCACAGCTTGCTGCCGAAGCCCGAGCCGAGAAAGCGCGAAATCACGCGCACTTTCTCTTTCGGCACGCCGAGCATCTGCACGAGCGTGCCGCGATGATTCGCCACTGCCTGGCTCGTCTCGTAGAACGTGTAGTTGTCGCCGTCCCAATGCGCGACGGTCGCGTGCAGTTCGATCGGATTGTGCGTTTCCGCCGGCGTCACATAGGTTTCGTCGATCTTCACGGGCGCGCTGTCGAATGCGCCCGCCGGATCGCCGCGTTCGCTCTGGACTTTCGGTTCCTGGTCGGGCGCGAGCGTCGTGCTGACGTCGTGCTTTGCGACCTCATAGCCGACCTTGATCGCAGCCGCCGCGGCGCTCGCGGCCTCGAAGGTTTCCGCGATCACGCACGCGACGTACTGGCCGTAATAGCGGATCACGTCGTCCTCGAAGGGCGGACGCTGTTCGTCGACATAGCCGTCTTCGAACGAATTGGCCGGAATGCGATACAGCCGTCCCACGTTCCCGCGATGCAGGATCAGCTTGACGCCGGGCATGGCCTGCGCGGCGGCGAATTCGAGCGACGTGATCCTGCCGCTCGCGATGGTGCTGCCGACCGGCACCGCGTACAGCATGCCGGGCAAATCGACGTCGGATGTATACGTCGCGCGGCCGCAGACCTTCTGCGGCCCGTCGATGCGCGATTGAGGCCGTCCGATGAATCCGTTGGCGGACGGCTTGATGTCGGGCGCGGTGGACATGGATGCGTTCCTCGATTCGGTTCAGGATGCCTGCGTGGCGAGCGTGAGCGCATGCACGATGCAGCGCTTCGCCAGTTCCACCTTGAAGCCGTTTTCGCTTTGCGGCTTCGCGTCGGCGAGCGCGGCGTCGGCGGCGCGCCGGAACGCGGCTTCGTCGGGCGCGGCGTCTTGCAGTTCCTTCTCGGCTTCGCGCGATCGCCACGGCTTCGTCGCGACGCCGCCCAATCCCACGCGAACATGCGCGATGCGGCCGTCCTTCACGCCGACGACGATCGCCGCCGAAGCGAGCGCGAATTCATACGATGCGCGGTCGCGCAGCTTCAGATACACGGAACGCGCGCCAACGACTGGCGGCGGCAGCGTCACGTGCGTGACGAGATCGCCGGCTTCGAGCACGTGCTCGCGATCGGGCGTCGTGCCGGGCAGCAGATGGAAGTCGTCGAACGCGATGGCGCGCTTGCCGCTCGTGCCTTCCACGTGAATCGTCGCTTCGAGCGCCGCGAGCGCGACGTTCATGTCCGACGGATTGCTCGCGATGCACGCTTCGCTCGTGCCGAGAATCGCCATCATGCGATTCGCCCCGCCGATCGCGGAGCAGCCGCTTCCCGGCTCTCGCTTGTTGCACGGCGACGCGGTATCGCGGAAATAGACACAACGCGTGCGCTGAAGCAGATTGCCCGCGGTCGTCGCCATGTTGCGCAACTGCGCGGACGCGCCGGACAACAGCGCCTGCGAAAGCACCGCATAACGCTCGCGGATCAGCGGATGATGCGCGACATCCGAATTGCGCGACGTCGCGCCGATGCGCACGCCGCCGTCGTCCGTCGCCGCGATTTCGCCGAGCGGCAGCCGGTTGATATCGACGATACGCACGGGCCGTTCGACGTTGAGCTTCATCAGATCGACGAGCGTCGTGCCGCCCGCGAGAAAGCGCACTTCGGCGCCTTGCTGCGCGGTGTGCGCGGATGCGCCGGCCTTGATCGCCTCGGGCAGATCGCGCGCGCGGGAAAGCTGAAACATGTCCATGGCGCGCTCCTTATTCCTTGCCGCGCACGGACTGGATCGCCGTGACGATGTTCTGATACGCGCCGCAGCGACACAGGTTGCCGCTCATCGCTTCGCGCACGTCGTCGTCGCTTGCGCCGATGGGTTCGTCGAGCAGCGCGACCGCGGACATCAACTGGCCGGCGGTGCAATAGCCGCACTGGAAGCCGTCGCATTCGACGAACGCCGCCTGCATCGGATGCAGCGCGTCCACTTCGCCGATGCCTTCTATCGTCGTGATCGCGTCGCCATCGTGCGCGGCGGCGAGGCACAGGCACGAATTCACGCGACGGCCGTTCACATGCACGGTGCATGCGCCGCATTGCCCGTGATCGCAGCCTTTCTTGGTGCCGGTGAGATGCACGTGCTCGCGCAGCGCATCGAGAAGCGTGGTGCGCGGATCGAGCGAGAGCGTATGGCTTTGACCGTTGATGGTCAGCGTGACGCCGGCTTTAGCGTCGCCTGATTTCGCGGCGGGCGGCGCGAGCACGTCGGCGGCGGCGTGCGCGTTGCCGTTTGCTTCTTGCGTGTCTGCGCGCGGGTTCGTTGTCGATTTATCGGCGCGCGCGGGAGTCGATTGGGGAACGGGGTGTTGCATCGAGCAATCTCCTTCAATGGCGCAACGCGCGGCGCGAGGCTGCGGATGCGGCGGGACCTTGAGAGGCGAAGATGCGATGAAGCGTTGGTGCGTGATGCGTTGATGCGTTGATGCGTTGAAGCGTGGCGTTGCGGCGATGACACTCAGCCAGTATAGGCAGACGTGGCCGATCTTTCACAGACGACGGCCAGGCGAACCCACGATGAAATACAGGGGCACGAAGCATGCCTGAGCGTGGTAGCGTTAATGCATTGCCTATTTCTCCACTGCAAAACATGAACGTTGCCGATGCCATCGCTTCGCGCCGCTCGATCCGCGCGTTCTTGCCCGATCCCGTCGAACGCGCGACGCTCGAAGCGATACTGGAAAGCGCATGCCGCGCGCCGTCGGGCAGCAACATCCAGCCGTGGAAAGTTTATGTGCTTACCGGCGATGCGAAAGAAGCGCTGTCGCGCGCGATTCTCGACGTGTTCAACAATCCCGCCGCCGACCGCGAGCACGAAGAAGAATTCGCGTATTACCCGCGCACGTGGACGTCGCCTTTCATCGAACGAAGGCGCGCGCTCGGCATCGGGCTGTACTCGCTGCTCGGCATCACGCGCGAGAACAAAGAAGGCATGCACGCGCAAATGGGCCGCAATTTCGCGTTCTTCGGCGCGCCGGTGGGCATCATCTTCACCACCGACCGCACGATGGAGCGCGGCTCGTGGCTCGACTACGGCATGTTCATCCAGAACGTCATGCTGATGGCGCGTTCATTCGGGCTCGATACGTGTCCGCAGGCGGCGTTCAACCGATATCACCGCATCATTGCCGAGCAGTTGAAGCTGCCGGAGAACGAGACTGTGGTGTGCGGCATGAGCCTCGGATACGCGGACTGGTCGCAGCCGGAGAACCGGCTTTCGAGCGATCGCGAGCCGTTGAAGAACGTCGTGCGCTTTTCGGGCGATTGAGTGAATCGCAAGCGTCAGTGCGCAAGCGCGAGCCGCGCGACCAGCGAGAGCACGACGACGCCGGCCGCCGTGAAAGCGGAGAGCACGATCAGGATCAGCAGAAGGCGCAGGATCATGGACATCGCGTCGATAAAAAAAGGGCCGCTTGCGCGGCCGGAAGGAGGGGTGGGTCGGTCAGGCTTCAGACTAGGGCCTCATTCTTAACCCGGCCTTAAGCGCGCAAAAACTTCTCGCACGCCACGCCGAAACAAAAAGCCGCGCCACCCGAAGGCGGCGCGGCTTTCAACGATGAAAACGCGGTGACGCTCAGCGCAGCGCTTCGCTATAGCGGTCGCGCAGCGGAATGATGGTCAGAAGCGCGACGGCGCTGCCGAAGATCACGTAGTAGCAGATGGAAAGCGCATCGCCCGTGGTCATCGTCAGCCATTGCACGATGGCCGGTGCAAAGCCGCCGAAGATCATGACCGCGATGTTGTAGCTGACCGAGATGCCCGTCGACCGCACGCTCGACGGCAGCAGCTCCGAGATGAACGCCGGATAGCAACCCTGATACATGCCGAGGTAGGTCATGAGCAACGCCTGGCAGACGATCAGCATCGGCAGGCTCGGATGCGCGGTGAGCACGGCGAAGATCGGATATGCGGTCAGGAACGACAGCGTGAGCGCGGTCGCCATGATCTTCTTGCGGCCGATGCGATCCGACAGTTTGCCGAACACCGGGCAGCACACGAGATACACGAGCGCGCCGATGGTCGAGCTGATGAGGCCGTCGGTGAGCGCCATGTGCAGCACGCGCGTGGCGTGCGTCGGCAAGTAGAGCAGGAAGATATACGTGCCGATGGTGCCGAACACCGTGAGGCCCAGGCCCGCGAGCACGGGCAGCCAGTGCTTGGTCGCGGTATCGCGAATGGGGCTCGACGTCAGTTCGTTCTTCTGCGCCTTTTCGACGAACACGGGCGATTCATCCAGCTTCGAGCGCAGATACAGGCCGACCGGCACGATCAGCAAGCCGAGCACGAACGGCACGCGCCATCCCCAGCTATTGAGGCTTTCCGGGCTCAGCGAACGCGTGAGCACCGCGCCGCAGAACGATCCCGCGAGGCTTGCCGCCGCCTGCGCGACCATCTGGTAGCTGCCGAAGTAGCCGCGCTTGTTGGCGGGCGCATACTCGACGAGAAACGCCGTGGCGCAGCCCACTTCGCCGCCGGCGGAGAAGCCCTGAATCAGGCGGCCGAGCAGCATCAGCAAGGGCGCGGCGACGCCGATAGCCGCATAAGTCGGCGCGAACGCGATAATCGCGATGCCGACCGCCATCAGCGAGATGGTGAGCGTGAGCGCGGATTTGCGTCCGACGCGATCCGCCACCGCGCCGAGCACGATGCCGCCGAGCGGCCGCGTGAGAAAGCCGACGCCGAACGTGGCCCACGTCGCGAGCAACGAAATGGTGGGACTGGTGGCGGGGAAATACAGCTTGGAGATGATGACCGCGAAGAAGCCGTACACCATGAAGTCGAACCATTCGAGCGCATTGCCGATGGTCGAAACGACGATGGCGCGTCGGCCCGATAAGTTGGACGCGGCGTTGTCGGCAGCGGCGTGCGATGCGGGTAGTACGGTGCTCATCGAAAAGACTCCGAGAGAATATGTTTTATCGCGCGTTCGTTTCCGCGCTTTCCGTTACGACAACATGCAAAGACTACGCCGGAATAAATTAAGAAAATATAGAATTTCTGAACTGACATTCAAGGAAACCTCAAGGAAACCTGAATACAACGTCGGGTAATCCCTAGGCACGTCATGAGCAATATTCGCTTTTTGCGCACCTTCATTGCCGTGGCGCGTTATGGCTCCTTCGCCGCCGCCGCCGAAAAAGTCGCGCTCACGCAGGCGGCGGTCAGCATGCAGATGCAATCGCTCGAAGACGATCTGAAGCGGCCGCTCTTCGATCGCGTCGGACGCACGAACCGGCTGACGAGCATCGGCAAGCAGGTGTTGCCACAGGCGGAGCGCATCGTCGCGCTGTACGACAGCATGCGTCTCACCGGTCTCGACGACGAAATCGCCGGCTCGGTTTCCATCGGCGCCGTCGATTCCGCGATGGGCGCGCTCGCTTCCGTCGTTACCGAACTGAAAGGACAGTATCCGAGGCTCGATGTGCGGCTCTTCACGGGCAAGGCGCTCGCGCTCGCGCCGCAGGTCGAGGCAGGCGAGATCGACGCGGCGGTGATCGTCGAAATGGCGGGCAAGACGCCCGCGAGCCTCAACTGGACGCCGCTTTATTCGGAGCCGCTCGTGGCCGTCGGCTCTTCGGGACGCGCGTATGCGAATGCCGCCGACATGCTCGCGAGCGGCCCCTTTCTGCGCTTCGATCGTGCGCAGCGCACCGGCGCGCTGATCGATCGCGCGTTGCGCCATAACCGCTTCACCGTCAGCGAGTTCCTCGAACTCAATTCGCTCGAAGTCATCGTGGAACTGGTGCGGCAGGGCGCGGGCGTCTCCGTGGTGCCGCTGCTCGAATACGGGTCGTGGGCGAGCGATCCCGCGCTCGTCGTGATGCCGCTCGCGAAGAACACGCCGCGACGCGTCGTCGGCATGCTGGAGCGCAAGATTCACGATCGACACGCGGTCATGCGAGTGGTTCAGGAAAGCATTCGCGCGCGTTCGCGAGCCGCCGACGTCGCGCGCGATGCATGAGGTTTCCTTAAGTCACGGACAAGAAATATCGGCTTTCGCTGTGAATTACGGCCATCGACAATGCTTCAACGTCAGGCCCGTCATTCATCGACCCAAGAGGAAAGCATGCCGATCATTCCCGAGATCGCCCAGTCGCAAGACGAACTCAAAGCCATTCGCCGCGATATCCACGCGCATCCCGAACTCTGTTATGAAGAAGCGCGCACCGCCGAACTCGTCGCGAGGAAGCTGGAGAGCTGGGATATCGAAGTGACGTGCGGGCTCGGGAAAACGGGCGTCGTCGGCGTGTTGAAGAAAGGCACGAGCAAGCGCGCTATCGGCTTGCGCGCGGACATGGACGCGCTGCCGATTCCCGAATCGAACACGTTCGCGCATGCATCGAAACACGAGAACAAGATGCACGCGTGCGGCCACGACGGCCATACCGCGATGCTCCTCGGCGCCGCGCAATATCTTTCGAAGCATCGCGATTTCGACGGCACCGTCGTGTTCATCTTCCAGCCGGCGGAAGAGGGCGGCGGCGGCGCGAAAGCCATGATCGAAGATGGGCTCTTTCAGCGCTTTCCCGTCGATGCCGTCTTCGCGCTGCATAACTGGCCGGGCATGCCGGCGGGCAACATGGGCGCGCGCGTCGGTGCGACGCAGGCATCGAGCAACGAGTTCGAGATTCGTATCGAAGGCATCGGCTCGCATGCCGCGATTCCGCACGATGGCGTCGATCCCGTCTTCACCGCGCTGCAGATCGGCACGGGCTTGCAGAGCATCATGACGCGCAACAAGCGGCCGATCGATGCCGCCGTGCTGTCCATCACGAAGATGCAGGCGGGTCACGCGGTCAACGCCATTCCGACGACCGCCACGCTCGCGGGCACCGTGCGCACGTTTGCCGTCGATACGCTCGATCTCATCGAGACGCGCATGAAGGAGATCGTCGCGGCGACGGCGGCGGCGTATCGATGCAAGGCCGAAGTGAAGTTCGTGCGCAACTATCCGCTGACCGTGAACACGCACGATGAAACGCAGTTCGCGCTCGGCGTGATGCAGGAAGTCGCGGGCGTCGATCATGTGAACACGAACGTCGATCCGACCATGGGCGCGGAAGACTTCTCCTTCATGCTGCTGGAGCGTCCCGGCTGCTATGGATACATCGGCAATGGCGAAGGCGCGCATCGCGATCATGGTCATGGCCTCGGGCCGTGCATGCTTCACAACAGCAGCTACGACTTCAACGACAACGTGCTGACGCTCGGATCGACATACTGGGTCAAGCTCGTCGAGAAGTTTCTCTCGCGTGCGTGAGCGGCGAACATGACGACGTATTTCTCTTCCTCATATCGCGATGCACGCCAGCGCTTCATCGATGCCGCCGCCCTGCGCCAGTTCCATGTCGACACGCGCGTGCTGCCTGACATAAGCGGACTCGAAGGCGAAACGCTCGCGACGGATATCGTGCGCATGGGCCCCGCCGATGCGAAGCGCATGCTCGTGCTGACATCGGCGACGCATGGTGTCGAGGGCTTTTGCGGCTCGGGCGCGCAGATCGCGCTGCTTCACGACGACGCGTTGCCCGCGCTGCTCGACAAGCTCGGCGTCGCGCTCCTGCTCGTGCATGCGATCAACCCGTACGGCTTTTCGTACCTGAGCCGCACAACCGAAGGCAACGTCGATCTGAATCGCAATAGCGTGGATTTCGACGCGCCCTTGCGCCAGAACGCGGGCTATGCGGAACTGCATGGCTTGCTGATACCGCAGACGTGGCCGCCCGATGAAGCCAACGTCGCCGCGATCCGCGACTATATCGACACGCGCGGCCAGTGGGCGTATCAGCAAGCCGTGACGACGGGCCAGTACACGCACGCCGAAGGCATGTTCTACGGCGGCAGCGAAACGGCATGGAGCACGCGCACGATGCGCGAGATTCTCGCCGGCTATGGCGAGCGTTGCGCGGCCATCGGCTGGATCGATTTTCATACGGGACTTGGGCCGAGCGGCTTCGGCGCGAAGATCAACATCGGCGAGCTGGCGCGTGCAAGACGATGGTGGGGCGCGGACGTGACGAGTCCGCTCGACGGCACGTCCATCGCGGCGGATGTCGCCGGGCCGCTGCTCGATGTGCTGTCGCAGACGTGCCCGCATGCATCGAACGCGGCGATCGCGATCGAATACGGCACCGTGCCGCTCACCGACATGCTCGACATGCTTCGCGCCGATGTGTGGCTGCGCCATCACGCCGACGCGCCCGACGCGCTGAAGGCCGGCATCCGACGCCAGATTCGCGCGGCGTTCTATATCGACGACGACACGTGGCGCGGCATGATTCTGGGCCAGGCGCGCGCGGCGGTGCTGCAGGCGGTCTACGGCTTGTCGCGCGAGGGCTAGCGCAGTTCGAGCCACATCGGCTGATGGTCCGATGACCGGCTCTTCTGATCGGCCTCGCATCCGGCGATGCGCGGCTTCAGATCGTCGGTGACGAAGATGAAGTCGCACGCGAACGGACCGTCGGCCCACTGCTCGTGATCGTACAGGCCGACGGTCGCGGCGCGCGGCTCGTCCGGATGCGCGCAGGTCCATGCATCGGCGAAGGATGGCGCGTCCGCGATGGGTTCGAGCATCGCGCGATACGCGGAGCCTTCGAATGCGCTATTGAAGTCGCCGCAGACGATGGCCGACATGGGCCGCGCGGTATCGGCGAACGGACTCGCCGGATTCTCGGACTTCGATGGGCGGCGAGCATGCGCGCACGCTTCGCTGTGCAGCTCGCGCAGCCGCGCCACTTGCGCGAGCCGCTGCGTTTCCGAGTAGAACTCCAGATGCGTGCTGATGATGCGCAGCGGGCCGACGTCCGTTTCGATGACCGCTTCGAGCGCGATACGCAGCATCGACGGCTTCGCGGGATCGGCGGGCCACGGCAGCGAATGGCGCAGCACTTGCCGCACGGGCAGACGGCTGACGATGGCGTTGCCGAACTGCCGCCGCGCGAGGCCCGCGCCCATCGGCGGAAGATCGGACCCGATGCCTTTGATGACGGTCGCGCCCGGAATCAGCGCGGCCAGTTCGGCGAACTGATCGGCGCTCGGGCGGCCTGCGAGCCCGCCCGCTTCTTCGCTTTCATGAAAGCCGCGCGTGACTTCCTGCAGACAGAGCACGTCGAAGTCGTGCAGCGCCTTCGCCTCGTTGACGATGCGCGGCAGATCGACGCGGCCATCCACGCCGCGTCCCCATTGCATATTCCAGTCGACGAGTCGCATGTCCGTGATCCTCGGGTCGGTTCGTGCGCGAGTCCGTCTTGCGAAACCCAGTATTTCTGACTGTCTCGAAAAAGCGCGGCCTACAATCCGCGGTATCGAAACACGTCATGAATGCACCATGAAAACGAGCACGAAACTGTGGTTGAGCGGGATTTCATCGATGTCGTTCTGCATCGCGTGTCAGGCGCAGCCTGTGCCGCAGAGCGGGCCGGCGCCCACGCTCACGCGCGAGCAGCAGGCGGGCCTCGACAAGCAGGATCAGGATATCGCGGAAATGGCGGCGACGATCGTGAGGATGATCGATCAGGACAAGGCGGGCGATGTATGGGATGCGTCGTCCGACGTGGCGAAACGGGTCATCGCGCGCGAGGACTTCGTGAGCAAGGTGTCGCGGGATCGCGCGACGCTCGGCACGCCGGGCATGCGCATGCCGATGGGCGTGAAGCATCTTCACTTCGACGGCACGGGCAACATGCCCGCGGGATGGTTCATGAGCGTCGCGTTCGATACGCAGTTCAGCCAGCCGCAACAGTCGTCGCGCGAAGTCGTGACGTTCATTCTCGATGCGGATAGAAGCTGGCGGTTCGTGGGGTATTCGGTGCGGTGAGGCGCAACGCCTCTACATATTCGTCCACGACGCACACCATCCCTTCGCCGCCACGTCTTTCCCGCTGAACAACGTGCATCCGCCCCAGGCATCGGTGGACTTGCCCTGAAACAGCGAGCAATTCGCGCACGTCTGATCTGCCGCGAAGTTCGGGTACTTCGCCCGGTCCACCTTCGCGGCGTCTTCCTTATAGCCGACGGCCACGGCCGCCGGATCGGCTTCGCTCAAATGCGGAGCCTCCGCGTTCGCGCGGGCGAGCCATAGCGACGCGCCCGCGCCCATCGTCAGCACCATGAAACTGCGGCGGGAATGGTTCATATCGTGGAGTGATCCGGTTGTCGTTCTCTTGCGCTAACGGAACGATACGCCGACTCGCGCATCGATGCATGCACGAGCGTCCGGCTTTGCGTCCTTTTTGTCAGGCCATCTGTTTTGTTTATCGGCAAGATCGGACCGCGACGTGCGGCCCCCGCCCGCCAAGCCGCCACCGGCAACGATCCATCATTTCCGCGCGCCGTCCTCCCTGCTTCGCCTCATGGTTTACGCGCAGTTCCGCGCGTGCGGTGCGCGCCGTATCGTCCGCTCACGTTTTCGCAACGAACCGGGCCGCGTGCAGTCGACGAGCGCCTCGTCGCCCGGCATCTCACGGAGCATCTGAACATGGCCCGCATCATTGGCGGTATTGCCGCCTCGCACACGCCGACCATCGGTTTCGCATTCGACAAGAACAAGCGCGACGATCCCGTCTGGGCGCCGATCTTCGAGAACTTCGCGCCGCTCGCGGACTGGATCGAAGAGAAGCGTCCCGATGTGATCGTGACCATCTATAACGATCACGTCACGTCGTTCTTCTTCGATCATTACTCGGCGTTCGCGCTGGGCGTCGGTCCCGAATGGCATGTCGCCGATGAAGGCGGCGGCGCGCGCGATCTTCCGCCGGTCAAGGGCCATCCCGCACTCGCCGCGCACATCGGCAAGTCGCTCGTCACCGACGAGTTCGACATGTCGTTCTTCCAGAACAAGCCGCTCGATCACGGCTGCTTCTCGCCGCTTTCGATGCTGTGCCCGCACAAGCCCGAGTGGCCCGTGAGCATCGTGCCGCTGCAAATGGGCGTGCTGCAATTGCCGGTGCCGAGCGCGCGGCGCTTCTACAAGCTCGGCAAGGCATTGCGTCGCGCCATCGAAAGCTACCCGGAAGACATCAAGGTCGCGATTCTCGCCACGGGTGGCCTCTCGCATCAGGTGCACGGCGAGCGTGCCGGCTTCAACAACACCGAATGGGACGCGCGTTTCCTCGATCTCTTCGAGCGCGATCCCGAGCAGCTCGCTGACATGACCCTCGCGGAATATGCGGAGCTGGGCGGCTACGAAGGCGCGGAAGTCATCATGTGGCTCACGATGCGCGGCGCGTTGTCGTCGAATGTCGTGTGCAAGCATCGCAGCTACTACCTGCCTTCGATGGCCGGCATCGCGACCGCCATCTACGAAGGCGAAGACAGCGAGACGAAGCCCGCGATCATCGAGCGACATCGCGAGCGCATGGCGGAACAACTGACGGATGTCGAGAAGCTGCAAGGCACGTATCCGTTCGATATCGAAACGGCGGTGCGCGCGTATCGCATCAACGATTATCTGCATCGCATGATCGAGCCTGCGCACCGCGAAGCATTTCATAAGGATGCCGAAGCAAGTTTCGAGGCGGCTGGCTTAAGCGAAGAAGAGCGCGACATGATCCGCCGACGCGACTGGCGCGCGCTGCTGCATTACGGCGTCATCTTCTTCATGCTGGAGAAGCTCGGCGCGGTGACGGGCGTGTCCAACCTGCATATCTATGCCGCCATGCGCGGCGAAACCCTCGAAGCATTCCAGCGGACTCGCAACGCACCCGGCGCGCTGTATTCGGTCGCGGGCAAGGGCGCGGGCAAGCTCGACTGGGACAAGGCGGAGAAGGGCAAGGAATAAAACACACATACAGGGACGGAGACACACATGACTAGCGGTAGAACCATCGACATCAAGGGCTTTATCGACGAGCGGCCCATCTCCGCCTACCAGTGGCTGCTGGTGGCGCTGTGCTTTCTCGTCGTCACCGCCGACGGCATGGACGTCGCCATCATGGGCTTCGTCGCGCCTTCGATCATCGCGGACTGGCATATCTCGCGGCCCGCGTTCGGTCTCGTGATGAGCGCGGCGCCCATCGGTCTCGTGATCGGGGCATTGGCGGCGGGACCGGCGTCGGACCGCATCGGACGCAAGGGCGTGCTGATCGCATCGGTCTTCCTGTTCGGCGTGTTCACCATCGCGACTGCGTTCACCACATCGCCGATGAGCATGGCGATATTGCGCGTGCTGACGGGCATCGGCCTCGGCGCGGCGATGCCCAACACGACGACGCTGCTCTCCGAGTACGCGCCGCAACGCAAGCGCGCGCTGCTCATCACGATCATGTTCACGGGCTTCAATCTGGGTTCCGCGTTGATCGGCTTCGTCGCGGGATGGCTGATCCCGGTGCATGGCTGGCGCTCGGTGCTCGTCTTCGGCGGCGCGTTGCCGCTCGCGTTGATCCCGCTGCAGCTCTGGTTGCTGCCCGAGTCGGCGCGTCTGCTCGCGGTGCGCGGCGCGGCGCAGGAACGCATTCGCAAGGTGCTCGGACGCGTCTGCGGCGCGCGCTTCAATGGCGATGAAATCTTCATCTCGAACGAGCCGCCGTTGCCGATGAAGAAGCCCATCGGCGTACTGTTCTCGCATGGCTATGGCGTGCTGACGGCGGCGCTGTGGGTCACGTATTTCATGGGCCTGCTCGTGATCTATCTGCTGACCGGCTGGATGCCGACCTTGATGAAGGACGCGGGCCTCACCGTATCCGCGGCGGCCAACATCACGGCGATGTTCCAGATCGGCGGGACGATCGGCGCGATCATCGTCGGCTGGATCATGGACCGAGTGCGGCCTGCGCCCGTCATCAGCGCGGCGTACCTCGGCGGCGCGGTATGCGTGCTCGGGCTGGCGTGGATTGGCGCGCTGTCGTCGTCGCTCGCGCTGCTCGTGTTCGCTGCGGGCTTCTGCATGAGCGGCGCGCAGACCGGACTCAACGCGTTCGCGCCGAACCGGTATCCGACGGTCGCGCGTGCAACCGGCGTGAGCTGGATGCTCGGCATGGGCCGCTTCGGCAGCATCTTCGGTTCGGCGTTCGGCGGCGCGCTGCTGGGTCTCGGCTGGCAGTTCGGCGCGATCCTCGCGATGCTCGCCGTGCCCGCGACGCTTGCCGCCATCGCCATTCTCGTCGCACAGCGCGGACGCGCGGGCGAAACCGCGCCGCAGACGACCGTCGCACATTAGTACGGAGTTCGAATGATTATCGACATACACGGCCATTACACCACCGCGCCCAAGGCGCTGGAAGCATGGCGCAATCGGCAGATCGCCGGCATCAGGAATCCATCGGAAAAGCCGCGCGTATCGGAACTGAGCATTAGCGACGACGAACTGCGCGAGTCCATCGAAAGCAATCAGTTGCGGCTGATGCGCGAGCGCGGTCTCGACCTCACCATTTTCAGCCCGCGTGCGAGCTTCATGGCGCATCACATCGGCGACTTCGAAGTGTCGAGCACGTGGGCCGCGATATGCAACGACCTGTGCTATCGCGTGAGCCAGTTGTTTCCCGACCACTTCATTCCGGCGGCGATGCTGCCGCAAAGTCCCGGCGTCGATGTATCGACGTGCATTCCGGAACTCGTGAAGTGCGTGGAGCAATACGGCAATGTCGCGATCAATCTGAACCCGGACCCTTCGGGCGGACACTGGACGAGTCCGCCGCTCTCGGACCGCTACTGGTATCCGGTCTACGAGAAGATGGTCGAGTACGACATCCCCGCGATGATTCACGTCAGCACGAGCTGCAACGCGTGTTTTCATACGACGGGCGCGCACTACCTGAACGCCGACACCACCGCGTTCATGCAATGCCTCACGTCCGACCTGTTCCGCGATTTCCCCACGCTGCGTTTCGTGATTCCGCATGGCGGCGGCGCGGTGCCGTATCACTGGGGACGCTTTCGCGGTCTTGCGCAAGAGCTGAAAAAGCCTTTGCTGAAGGATCATTTGCTCAACAACGTGTTCTTCGATACCTGCGTCTATCATCAGCCGGGCATCGACTTGCTCACGCGCGTGATTCCCGTCGACAACATTCTGTTCGCGAGCGAGATGATCGGCGCGGTGCGCGGCATCGATCCTGAAACGGGACACTATTTCGACGATACGAAGCGCTATATCGAGGCTGCGTCGATGCAGCCCGAAGCGCGCTACAAGATCTACGAAGGCAACGCGCGCCGCGTGTATCCGCGGCTCGATGCGGCGCTCAAGGCAAAGGGACGGTGACCATGTACGAACTCGGAGTGGTGTATCGCAACATCGATCGCGCGGATGGCGACGCGGCCGCGAAGCTCGGCGCGCTCGGCTCGGCAACGGTTCACGAAGCCATGGGCCGCGTCGGCCTGATGAAGACCTACATGCGGCCGATTTATACGGGCGCGCAGGCGAGCGGCACGGCGGTGACGGTCCTGCTTCAACCGGGCGACAACTGGATGCTGCACGTCGCGGCTGAGCAGATTCAACCGGGCGATATCGTCGTGGCTGCCTGCACGACCGACAACACCGATGGCTTCTTCGGCGACCTGCTCGCGACCAGCTTCAAGGCGCGTGGCGCGCGGGCGCTCATCATCGACGGCGGCGTGCGCGACGTGCGCGTGCTCACCGAAATGGGCTTTCCGGTGTGGAGCCGAGCGATCTCGTCGAAGGGCACGGTGAAGGCCACGCTCGGCTCGGTGAACATTCCCGTGGTGTGCGCGGGCGCGCTCGTGACGCCCGGCGATGTGATCGTCGCGGACGATGACGGCGTCGTCGTGGTGCCGTCGGCATCGGCGAAAAAAGTGCTTGAAAAAGCCGTCGCGCGCGAGGCGCTCGAAGAAGAGAAGCGCGCGAAGTTAGCGAGCGGCGTGCTCGGCCTCGACATGTACAACATGCGCGAGCCGTTGCAACGCGCGGGCTTGCGTTACATCGACTGAGCGCGCGATGAACGAGACAAGAGCGGCCATCACGGTCATATCGTCGATGGCGACGCGTCACGTCCTCGACGATCTCGCCGATGCCTATACGCAGCGCTACGGGCAGCGCGTCGCGATCGAATCGGTGGGCGGCGTGGCGGCGGCGCGTCGCGTGCAAGAAGGCGAGGCGTTCGACATCGTCGTGCTGGCCGCCGACGCGATCGGCAATCTCGCAGCGGCAGGGCGCATCGATGCGGCGAGCCGCGTGGGCATCGCGCGATCGGGCATTGCAATGGCGGTGGCGGCGGGAGCATCGCGTCCTTCCGTCGATACCGAGGCCGCCGTGCGCCATGCGGCGCTGGCGGCGCGCAGTATCGGCTATTCGACGGGACCGAGCGGCGCGCACTTGATGCGCCTCTTCGAGCGTTGGGACATCGCGCGGTCGATTGCATCGCGTCTCGTGCAGGCGCCGCCGGGTGTCGGCGTGGGCGCGTTGATCGCGCGTGGAGACGTGGAGCTCGGGTTTCAGCAGACGAGTGAGTTGATCGGCGTCGATGGCGTCGACGTGATCGGTTCGATGCCCAATGAGATTCAGGCGATGACCGTATTCGAAGGCGCCGTTTGCGCGAATGCGCGCGCGCCGCAGGTTGCACGATCGATGCTGCAATTCATGACCCAGCGCGATGCCGATGAAGTCAAGCATCGGCATGGGATGGAAGCGGCGTTCTAAAGCAAAAAAACCCGCGCTTCATCCCGAAGCGCGGGCCATCACCAACGCAGAACCTCAAGCCTCCTGCAACCGGAACGTCTCGACCGCCGTGCGCAACGCCGCCGCCTGATCTTCCAGCGATTGCGCCGCCGCCGCCGCTTCCTCCACCAGCGCCGCGTTCTGCTGCGTCACTTCATCCATCTGCGTGACCGCACGCGCGACCTGATCGATGCCGCTGCTCTGTTCTTCCGATGCCGCCGCGATCTCGCCCATGATGTCCGTCACGCGCTGCACCGCGCCGCTGATCTCGTGCATCGTGCGGCCCGCTTCGTCGACGAGCGCGCTGCCCGATTGCACGCGTTCCACCGACGTATCGATCAGTTCCTTGATCTCCTTCGCCGCCGCCGACGAACGTTGCGCAAGCGAGCGCACTTCGCCCGCCACGACCGCGAAGCCGCGTCCTTCCTCGCCCGCGCGCGCCGCTTCCACCGCGGCGTTCAACGCGAGAATGTTGGTCTGAAACGCGATGCCTTCGATGATCGTGATGATGTCCGCGATCTTCGCCGAGCTTTGATTGATCTCGCCCATCGTCGTGACCACTTGCGACACGACGTTGCTGCCCTTGCCCGCGATCTCGGAAGCGTTGGCCGCGAGCATGCTCGCCTGCCGCGCGTTGTCGGCGTTCTGCTTCACGGTGCCCGTGAGCTGGTCCATGCTCGACGCCGTTTCCTGCAGCGCCGATGCCTGTTCTTCCGTACGCGATGAAAGATCGATGTTGCCCGCCGCAATCTGCTTCGTCGCCGATGCAATCGATTCGCTGCCCGAGCGAACCGAGCGCACCGTTTCGATCAGGCTCGCCTGCATCGTCGAAAGGCCGCGCAACAGTTGACCCATTTCATCGTTCGACGTCACGTTCACGTCGCGGCGAAGATCGCCCGATGCGATGGCGCTGAACTGCGCGAGCGCGGCATCGAGCGGACGCGCAATGCGCCGGCGCAGCGAGACCCACGAATACGCGGCGGCCGCCACGCCGAACAGAATCGCGGCGATGCTTGCCGTGCGGAACACTTCGAACTGCGCCTGGCCGGCGTCGAACGCCTTCTGCGCCGCTTCGAACTGCAGCTTGCGCAGCGCGACGCCCGTCTTCGCCAATTCGTTGAACGCCACCTGCATGGCGCTCGCATCGGCGGTGACCTTCTCCTGATCTTTCGCGCGCACGTCGGCGTAGCCCTGATCGATCAGCTTCTGCATCTCGATGCGCTGCGCGTTGAACTTGTCCGCGATCGCTTTTTCTCCGTCGCCTTGCGGAAGCGCGGCGTAAGTGGACCATGCATCGTCCGATGTCTTGCGCATCAGCGCGCCGCGGACGATGGCATCTTCCGCCGCCGTCGTCCCGAGGTTCAATGCCGCGCGGTCGAAGCTGAGGCGCTCGCGCGCCATGAACATTTCTGCATTGCCGATGGACACCGCGCTCGGCATTTCGTCGGTGAAAAGGGCGTGCGTCACCGCATTGGACCGCGTCATGCCGATGAGTCCCACCAATCCGATTCCAATCAGCAGCGCGCTCAGCAGCGTCATGGCCAACGCCAGCCGGCCTTTGATAGTCGAAAACATGTCTTCCCCGAAGTGGCTGCATCGCGTCGTACTCGCGCCGGCTGCGATGCAGCGCCAGGCGCGCGGCCGATGAAATGCATCGGACATGAGGCATATCGACAGCCGCGCGGTCCACATGAATACAGGAAAACACGTAGACGACTCACAGAGAAGCGATCGTTCGTTCTTTACTTCGCGTACTCGTCGTGCCGCTTCCACCAGTTGCCCGTTTCGTTGCGGCCCTTCGGCGCACGGTCGAGCCATTGATACATGCCCCAAAGCGCATCGAGTCCGCGCGCGTACGCCGAATACGTGTGATAGACGACGCCGTCTTCCCGCGCGAACGCGCTCATGCCGGGGCGGTCGCGCGTGAAGCTCGGCGCGTCGGTGCCGCAATCGGCGGCGAATGCCTTGACGGGCGCGGGCGCGTCTTTCATGTCCATCGCGTGTCCACCGCGCGCGTAGTTGTATTCGATATCGCCCGCGCGTTGCTGCGCTTCCGTGAACGACACGTTGAAGTCGTAGTTGAACTCGCCGTCATGCGCGGAGGCCCACGGGAACGTCCATTCCATGCGCTTTCTGTACGCGGCGAGCTTGTCGACAGGCGCACGCGACACCGCCCACAGCGCGACATCGTGATGCGCGAGATGAATGGCGAAGCCGTCGAAGCTGTCTGCAATCGACGAACACGACGGGCATCCCGCGCTCCAGTCCGGCCCGAACATGAAGTGATAAACGAGCAGTTGCGAGCGGCCGCCGAAGAGATCGGCGAGCGTGGCGCTGCCCGTTTCGGTATCGAAGCGATACGCCTTGTCGACGCGAACCCACGGCAAATTCTGCCGTTGCCGCGCAAGTTCGTCGCTTTGGCGAGTGAGTTCCTTTTCCGCCTTGAGCAAATCGAGCCGCGCGCCCAGCCAGTCCTCGCGCGTTCCGGTGAGATGAGTCGTCATGGGTATGCCTCCGTTGTGCGTCGTGTGAAATGACATCGCGATGCATGGTGTTAGATTAGTGCGACGCATTCGAAGCGGGGAGTGACAAGTGTGGCGCGATTCGCATGGACTCGTTGATCACGGCGGCGGCGCGCGCGCTCGCGGCCGGTGATCCGCTCGGCGCGCTGAATCGCGTCGCGTTGCGCAACGATGCGCCCGCGCTCGCGTTACGCGGCATCGCCATGGCGCAGCTCGGCGACTTCGCGCGCGCGAAGATGCTCGTTCGAAGCGCGGCGCGCGCGTTCGGCGCGAAGGAAGCGGTGGCGCGTGCGCGATGCGTCGTCGCCGAAGCGGAGATCGCGCTGGCATCGCGCGAGCTTGCATGGCGCGCGAAGGCGCTCGAACATGCACGCGCGACGCTCGATGCCCACGGCGATCACATCAACGCGGCGCATGCGCGTTATCTCGAAGTGCGGCGCGCGTTGCTCATTGGGCGCATCGACGAGGCCGCGCACACGCTCGCCGCCATCGATACCGCGCTGCTGCCGCCCGCCTTGCTCGCCGCGCATGAACTGATGTCGGCGGGCATCGCGATGCGCCGCGTGCAGACGAAAGCCGCGCGCATCGCGCTCACGCGTGCGAGAGCGGCCGCGCACGATGCCCGCATTCCCGCGCTCGTGGCCGAAGTGAACAGCGCATGGCGCAGTCTCGATGCGCCCGCCGCGCGTGTCATCGTTCGGGGCGAAACGCGGCTTCTCGTGCTCGACGATGTCGAGGCTTTGTTCATATCGAATGCGCTCGTCGTCGATGCCTGCCGCAACGTCGTGCGCGACGCGCATGCGCTCGTGCCGCTCACGCGGCGTCCGGTGCTCTTCACGCTCGCGCGCATGCTCGCCGAAGCGTGGCCCGCCGATATTCCGCGCGACGCGCTGATCGCGCGCGCCTTTCGCATCCGGCATGCGGACGAGACGCATCGCGCGCGGCTTCGCGTGGAAATGGGCCGCCTGCGGACCGTGTTGCATCCGCTCGCGGGCGTCCATGCTACACGCGATGGCTATGCGCTCGCGCCGCGCCATGCAGAGACCGTGGCGGTGCTGGCGCGTCCCGTCGACGACGATCATGCATCGCTGCTGGCGTGTCTTTCCGATGGCGAATCGTGGTCCAGCTCCGCGCTCGCGCTGGCGCTCAACGCGAGCCAGCGCACGGTGCAGCGCGCGCTCGAAGGACTCGCATCGGCGGGCAAGGTGCAATCGTTCGGACGCGGCCGCGCGCGCCGCTGGATGATGCCGCCCATGCCGCCCATGCCCGGATTCGCGACGGCCTTGTTACTCCCCGCCGATCTCGCGAGCGGCTAGCATCGACTCATGCATCGCGCCGATGCCAACGAGCGAGGACACACACATGAAGCACGCGAAAGCAGAAATCATCCGTGAATATGGGCCTTTTCCGGAAGTCGAAGCCGTGCACGGCCTGACCTACGATGGCAACGCCGTGTGGTTCGCCGCCGGCGACACGCTCAACGCGCTCGACCCGGAAAGCGGCGCGCTGCAACGAAAGATCGACGTGCCGGCGCATGCGGGCACGGCCTTCGACGGCGAGTATCTGTATCAGATCGCCGAGGATCGCATTCAGAAGATCGAACCCGAAACGGGCCGCGTCCTTTCGACGATTCCCGCGCCGGGCGGCGGCGCCGACTCGGGACTCGCGTGGGGCGAGGGCACGCTGTGGGTCGGGCAATATCGCGAGCGGCGGATTCATCAGATCGATCCGGCGAACGGCGCGGTGCTGCGCACGATCGAATCGAATCGCTTCGTGACGGGCGTGACGTGGGTGGACGGCGAACTGTGGCACGGAACGTGGGAAGGCGACGAAAGCGACATCCGGCATATCGATGCACGCACCGGCGAAGTCATCGAGCGGCTCGACATGCCCGAGGGCGTCGCGGTGTCGGGCCTCGAATCGGACGGCGCGGACCGCTTCTTTTGCGGCGGCGGACGCACGGGCAAAGTGCGCGCCGTTCGAAAGCCGAAAGCGCAGTGAAGCGACGCATCTGAAGATAGCGATGCGTGTCGCGGGCGAGACGGCACTTTCACATCCTGTCGCACGATGCGGAAATAGCCTTTATGCTGGCGGATTGGCGCGCATTGCTCGAATCGTGAGACCGCGTGCGATGGTTTCTTCAGCATAGGGCCGGCTTTTGATTTTGAACGTTTCCGATCACCCGACATTCGACTCGTGGTTCGGCGAGGCGGGGCGCGCCATTCGCAGCTTCGACTGGACCACGACGCCGCTCGGTTCCATCGACGAATGGCCGCGAGCGCTCACATCCGTCGTGCAGATCATGCTGCGCAATGCGTTGCCCATGGCCGTGCTGTGGGGCAAGGAAGGCACGCTGCTCTACAACGACGCCTACGCCGCGTTCTCCGGCCCGCGGCATCCCGCCATACTCGGCATGCCGATCGAAGAAGCGTGGCCCGAAGGCGCCGAGTTCAATCGCAACGTGGTGGATTCGGGGCTGCGCGGCGAAGCGCTCTCTTATCACGACATCCTCTTCATGCTCGAACGCGGCGACAAGCCCGCGCAAGTGTGGCTCGATCTGCACTACAGCCCCGTTGCATCCGATGAAGGCGTGCCGGTCGGCGTGCTCGCGATCGTCGTCGAAACGACCGAGCGCGTGATGCTCGAACAAAGCCGCACGGAAGCGGAGGCCGTGGCCGCCGATGCCAACGAACGCCTGCATCTCGCGCTCAATTCCGGCGCGGTGCTCGGCCTCTTCGTGTGGGACATTCCGAATAACCGCGTTCGCGGCGACGGGCGGTTCGCCCGCACCTTCGGCATTCCGCCCGAGGAAATGGAAGAAGGCTGGCCGCTCGAAGCGGCGCTCGGCACCGTGCATCCCGTCGATCTGCCGCATGTGAGCGCGCTCGTCGAGCGTTCCGTGCGCGAAAGCGTGCCATATCGCGCGGAATATCGCATTCGCGCGCCCGGCGGCGGATGGACATGGATTCTCGCGACGGGCCGCTGCGACTACGACGAACACGGGCAGCCGTCGCGCTTTCCGGGCGTGATCGTCGATATTCACGATCGGCGGATCGCGGAAGAGAGTCTCAAGGAACTCACGCGCGGGCTCGAAGACAAGATATCGGAGGCGGTCGCCGCGCGCGTCGCGGTGGAAGCGCAATTGCGTCAGAGCCTGAAGATGGAAGCGCTCGGCGCGATGACCGGCGGCGTCGCGCACGACTTCAACAACACGCTGCAGGCCATCAGCGGCAATCTGGAACTGCTGCGTTATCTGCCGCCCACGGACCCGCGCGTGCCGCTTCGACTGAACGCCGCGATGGAAGCCGTGCAGCGCGGCGCGAAGCTCGCGTCGCAATTGCTGTCGTTCGCGCGACGGCAGCCGCAGTCGCCGGTGGTCATCAATCCGCGCCGGCTCTTCGACGAAATGCGCGAGTTGTTGCAGCACGCAGTGGGCGCATCGGTGCTGATCGAGACGAAGATCGCGAACGATCCGTGGAACTTCTGCGTCGATCGGAATCAGCTCGAAAACGCGCTGCTCAATCTCGCGATCAATGCGCGCGACGCCATTCGCGGCGATGGCCGCTTCACGCTTGCATGCAGTAACGAAGTGCTCGACGAAGCCGCGTGCGCCGGTCTCGATCTGTCGCCCGGCGAATACGTGCGCCTGTCCGCATCCGATACCGGCTCGGGCATGCCCGCCGAAGTGCTCGAGCGCGCGTTCGAGCCGTTCTTCACGACGAAGCCGGAAGGTCACGGCACGGGCCTCGGCCTCAGCATGGTGTTCGGCTTCGTGAAGCAGTCGGGCGGGCATATCGACCTGTCGAGCACGATCGGCGCGGGCACGACCATCCAGCTCTATTTTCCGCGCAGTTTCGAAGACGAAGCCGCGCCCGCCGTGAAGAGCGCGCTCGCGACGGTCACGGGCGGCGCAACGGTGCTCGTCGTCGATGACGATCCTGCCGTGCTTTCGTCGACGGTCGCGATTCTCGAAGCAATGCAGTACACGGTGCTCAAGGCGCCCAACGGCGATGCCGCGATGAGCGTGCTCGAAAGCGGCATCGGCGTGGATCTGATCCTCACGGATGTCGTGATGCCGGGCAAGGTCAAATGTGCCGATCTCGCCGAATGGGCGCTCGCGCAACGCCGCCCGGTGCCGGTCATTTATGTTTCGGGCTACACGCGCGACGTGATTTCGCGCGACGGCGTCCTGCGCAGCAACGTGACGCTGATGAGCAAGCCGTATCGCGCGGAAGCGCTCGCGAAGGAAATCGCGGCGGCGCTCAAGGCGGCGGCGCTCGATGCACTGAAACCGTCCCGGTAAAGGTTCTCGTTTCGCGCATCGGCTCTGTTGCGCAGCGTTGCTAAAGACTTTCCCGACAGCGCCGATAAGCACCAAGGCGCTTCACGTGTATCACGTCGGAAAGGAATAAAAGCGGTGCAGGAGAGAGCGAGCGATTTTCTCGGGACGATCGGCGAAACGGTCGCCTGGCGATTTCCGTACATTGAATGCGTGCGCCGCCTCGATGCGTTCGCACTGGCCGTTCTGGGCGTCGCGCTCGTCGCGTTGATGACGCCGTTCGTGCCGCTGCCCTGGAACGTGCTGCTCGGCGCGGCAGTGGCCGGCGCGATGACGCTCATTCATCAGATGTTTCAATGGCGGCAAGAGATCTTCGCCGCGCAACAGCTTTCGAACGGACTGCTTTCCATCGCGGAAGACTGTCTCAAGCTGCTCGATCTCGACGGACGCGTCGTGTGCATCTCGGACGTGGGCCGCAAGCTGATCGATGCGTCATGCGCGCGCGATATCGTCGGTATGGACTGGATCGCCATCTGGGACGTCCCGGATGCGCGCAATGCGTTCGAACGCGCGAAGGCGGGCGAATCGACCTCGTTCTCGGGCGCATGCCGCACCATGACCGGTTCGCTCAAATGGTGGACGTCGAGCCTCGCGCCCGTGTATGGCGAAGCGGGCCGCGTGGTCTCGGTGTTGTGCAAGTCGCGCGACATCACGGCGGAAGTCGCGCTCATCGAAGAATTGCGCGGCCATGCGCGCGTGCAGAAAGACATGGAAGATCACGTCGATGCCGTCTTCTGGACCACGACGCACGACTTCGGCGAACTGCTTCACGTGAGTTCCGCATTCGAGCGCATGTGGGAAATGCCGGTGGCCGCGCTCGAAGCCGACAAGACCGCATGGACGCAGCGCGTGCACGCCGACGATATTGCCGCCGTGCGCGGCAAGATGCGCGAAGCCGTGAACACGGGCGCGCCTTCGCAGAGCTACTTCCGTCTATGTCTGCCCGATGAACGCACGCGCTGGGTGCGCGCGGACATCTATCCGGTGAACGAGGACGGCGCGGTGTCGCGCGTGGTGAGCGTGTGCGTCGATGCGACCGACGAGCGCATGCGTCTGCAGGAATTGCATCGGCTGGCGAACATCGACAACCTCACCGGCCTGCGCAACCGCAACGCGATGACGGATGCGCTCGTGGAACGCTGCGCATCGGGCGAGCCGTTCGCGTATCTGTTCATCGACATCGACCGCTTCAAATCCATCAACGATACCGCCGGCCATAGCGCAGGCGATGCCGTGCTCAAGGCGATCGCGGCGCGCATCGCGGAAGCGATACCGGAAGGCGCGGTGGCGGGACGCCCCGGCGGCGACGAGTTCACCGTCATCCTGCCGGGCCGCTTCGATCAGGAACGCATCGAGCGCGCGTGCAGGCGGCTTGCGGTGGCGTGTCATCGTCCGATCAAGGTGGGCTGCCGTACCGTCACCATGACATGCTCGACCGGCGTGGCGCTGTATCCCGATCATGGCCGCACGCCCGAGGATCTTTTCATCAGCGCCGACATGGCGATGTACGCCGCGAAGCGTGCAGGACGCAACGCGTTTCGCTTGTTCGGCGAAAGCGAAAAGGGTGATCTCGCGCGCGCGCATCTCGAATCGGAACTGCACGACGCCATTCGCGGCAATCGCTTCCTGCTGCATTATCAGCCGCAATATTGCGTGGAGACGGACGCGCTCGCGGGCGTTGAAGCGCTGCTGCGCTGGGATCATCCGCAGCTTGGACTCATCGCGCCGGGCGAGTTCGTGCCGGTGCTCGAAGAGAGCGGGTTGATCATCGAGGCGGGGCACTGGATCATTCGCGAAGCCGTGCAGGCGGCGGGCCGTCTCGCGGTGGCCGCGCCCGATGTGCGCTCGGTGGCCGTGAACGTGTCGCCGAAGCAGTTCCGCGACCCGCGTCTCGTGTCCGTGCTCTTGCACGCGATGAAGCGATGCGGCATCGATTCGAGCTGCATCACGCTGGAAATTACGGAGTCCGCATTAATCGAGAATATCGACGATGCGCAGGAAGTCCTCGCCCGCATCCGCGCAATGGGCGTGCGCATTGCCATCGACGATTTCGGCACCGGCTATTCCAGTCTCAGCTATCTCGCGCGTTTCAGGCCCGATGTGCTGAAGCTCGATAAATCGTTCGTGGATAACATCGCCACCGACGCGATGATGCGAACCGTCGTGGAAGGCGTGATCGATCTCGCACACAAGCTCGGTGTGATCGTGGTGGCCGAAGGCGTCGAGACGCGCGAGCAACTTGAGCATCTGAGGCAAGCGGGCTGCGACAAGATGCAGGGCTTCCTGCGTGCGCGGCCCGTCGCGCTCGATACGTTGATGGAGCAGATCGCTTGCGTGGAAGCGGAAGCCGTGCGTTGAAGGCATGGCGCGCTATCGCCGCCGCTTCTTCGGCTTCGGCGTATCGCGCGCGCTGAACATGGGCATGCGATCCAACATCCATTGCAATAGCTCATGCGGTCCTGCCGCGAGCGGTCTGCCCGCCTTCACGAGGACGCGTGCGTGCGTGTTTTCGAGCACGGGATGCGCAATCGGCACGGTCTTCATCTCGCCGCTCGCAAGCTCGCGATAAGCCGCGAACGCGCCGATCAGCGTGACGAAGTTGCCCGCGCTCACCATCCGCTTCAATGCCGAAAGCGAGTTGGTCGTGAGCGTCGCGCGAATGGCGATGTTGTCCGTCATCTCGATCATCTTCACGACATGGCCGATGCCGAAGGAAGGCGGCATGAGCGCGAGCGGATAGTCGAGCAGATCGCCGATGCGTATCGCGCTGCCGCGCGCGACCAATGGATGATCGCGCCGCGTGAGCAGCACCACCGGCTGCGCGGAACTCGCGCGAATCTCGATGCGCGGATGCGGCGGCGGGTTATACGCCAGCCCGATATGCGCGCGGCTTTGCGCGACTTCTTCGATGACATCATCGACGGCGAGCATGTCCACCGCGATGTTCAGGCCAGGATAACGCGCGCAGAAGGGCGCGAGCACATCGTCGACGAGCGTGTCCACGTAGCCTTCGCTGACCGCGATGCGGATATCGCCCTGCTGAAGCCCCTTCAACGCGTGAAGCCGGTCTTCGAGCTTCTCCTGTTGCGACCGATACCCGCGCCAGAATTCGAGCAGATGAAACGCCGCTTCGGTCGGGCGCACGCCGCGCGCTTCGCGGTCGAAGAGCGTCGTGTCGAGTTCATGTTCGAGCAGCTTGATTTGCCGCGCGATGACCGATGGCGACGTGTTCAGATGATCCGCCGCGCCGCGAATGGTGCCGTGCGCGAGCACTTCGTTGAAGTAGCGCAGACGCTGCTGATTGATTTCGCGCATGACGTCCCTTTCCGTTTTGGATGCGTTGCTCGTGAAGCAACGATACGTGAACTTTGTTGCTCTTGCTCGCACGGTGCGATGCGGCCAACATGAGCGCTGTCGAAACGCTCATCGGGAGACGCATCATGACTGACTCAATCAACGCATCGCGCCGCCGTCTGCTGGGCGCGACGGTCGCAAGCATCGGTGTCATGCAACTGGGTTTCACCGGTCTCGTGCGCGCGCAGTCGTCACGCGCGACGAACGCGGCACAATCGTTCGACGAAATCCGGCAGATCAACGCGGGCACGCTCGATATCGGCTATGCGCACGCCGGTCCGGAGAACGGCCCGCCGGTGATTCTGCTGCACGGCTGGCCCTACGATATCCATGCCTTCGCCGATGTCGCGCCGATGCTTGCGTCGGCGGGGTATCGCGTGATCGTGCCTTACTTGCGCGGCTACGGCACGACGCGCTTCCTCTCCACCGATACGCCGCGCAACGGGCAGCAGGCGGTCGTCGCGGTGGACATCATCGCGTTGATGGATGCGTTGCGCATTCAGAAGGCGCTCATCGCGGGCTTCGACTGGGGCGCGCGCACGGCGGACATCATGGCCGCGCTGTGGCCCGAACGCTGCAAGGCGCTCGTGTCGGTGAGCGGGTATCTGATCGGCAGCCAGGAGGCGAATCGCGCGCCGTTGCCGCCGAAGGCCGAGTTCGCGTGGTGGTATCAGTTCTACTTCGCGACCGAGCGTGGCCGCGCGGGTTATGAAGCGAATCGGCGTGAGTTTTCTAAGCTGATCTGGCAGACGGCATCGCCGCAATGGCATTTCGACGACGCGACGTTCGAGCGCTCCGCACAGGCGTTCGACAATCCGGATCACGTCGCGGTCGTGATACACAACTATCGCTGGCGTCTGGGACTCGTGGAAGGCGAGCCGCAATACGACGCGTTGGAGAAGCGCCTTGCCGCCGCGCCGCCGATCGCCATTCCGACAATCACGATGGAAGGCGATGCCAACGGCGCGCCGCATCCGAACCCTTCGGCGTATGCGAAGAAGTTCACGGGCAAGTATCGTCACATCGACGTGGGCGGCGGCATCGGACATAACCTGCCGCAAGAGGCGCCGAAGGCCTTCGCGGATGCGGTGATCGCGGTGGATCGGATGTGACGACTTCCGGTCTATCTCATGCTGGCGATGCGGCACCACTGATAGGGATAGATGCCGTCTGCAATGCGCGCTTTGTAGAGAACGCACGACGCTGCATCGAGAGAAAAGCCGTAATCAGCCAGCGCGGTCCGCGACTCCGCAAGTTCGCGCGCGTTTCGGCCGGCGTCGTAGTCGTTCTTGTCCCAGTAGCCGGGGATCAACGCATAGACCGGTCCGCCGCGCGAACGCACTATCGCGTGAACCTTCTCGTCATAAGCGGGCCGGGCCTGCGGGAACGCGGAGCGGATCGTCGCGAACGCGACGCCCTCGGGGAAGAGCGGAACCATCCAGCCGAGCGGAGGATCGCCCGCGGTGAGGATCGCCGTCGTGTTCTCAGGCGTTGCAAGCGGCGGAAGATCGATCGCGAATGTTTTCTTCGTCCACGGGTCCTTGCCCCATCGTTCGTGACCCCACGAATGCGCGCCGCCGGCGACCACCACGATCGAGCATGCGATGAACATTCGCTTGCAGACCTTCTGTGCGGTCTCGTAGGCGAGTACCTGAGTCAGCAGCAGGTAGACGACAAGCGGCAAGCAGACTTCGACGGAGACGAGGTATCGCTGAATGCTGAAGAGCTTCATCCACACCACGAAGCCGATCGCGACGTAGGCGAGCACGAAGCGGCCGCGCGTCGGAAGCGATGGCGATGGCCGCGCGGTGCGCTTCGACGCGCGAAAGGCGCACACGATGACCCACCACCAGAAGCAGACGTAAGCGATGGCCCATATGACCTGATGCAGACGCGCCTGGCCGACTCGGCGCGGATTCAGTGAAAAGATCACCGGATAGCCCAGCGCTTCCCAGATGCTTTTCGGTAGCCATTGCGTGTCCACGATCGACACGGGCGACGTCAGCGCACTCGGGAAAACCGAACTGAATTGCGGATACAGCGGATTGCCGTAGCGATGCCAGAGTTCGACGAACCAGAAGCCGCCGGTAAGCGCAAGTCCAACGAGTACGCCCACGCCGAACACGAAGGCCGCACGCAGGCGGCCCGCGACGGAAATAGGCGCGAACAGCAGGCCGCCGCATAGCGCGACGGAATAGACGACGTTGGTCAGCTTGAGACCCGCCCCCGCGCCGGAAACGAAGCCGGCGACGAGAAGGGTCGCGATGATGGCCGCGTTTGCCTGCGCGAGTCGCGGCCATATGCGCAGAAGCATGAGAAGCGCGCCGAGGCTCAGGAGCGATGTCGTGTTGTCGCCCATGCTGTTGCCGACCGCGGATAGAAAGTTGGCGGTGAGACAACCGGCCAAAGCCAGCCAGAAGGGCGTGCGATACCGCGCGCTTTCCGGCAGATCGCTCAGCGTCAGGCGGCAGATGCCGAGCAGGATGACGAAGTTGAGACCGTGCACAACGCCCATGAGAAAGCCCACGAGCAACGCGGGCAGATGCATCGTCATGAGAAAGTACGGCACGTCCAGCAGCGGGTTGAAATAGCTCTGCATGCCGGCGGGAGCCAGGTCCGTCGACAGCCTGTCGTGCAGGAACGCGTAGGCGTTGTACAGGTGGTAGTTGCGCAGATCCCAGTTCGCATCGGCGCCCTGAGCCAGCGAGTAGAGCCCGAATATGACAGGGACGATCCAGCATGCATGCGCGAGGGACCGAGGGCTATTCATGTCGGCGCCCCGAAACCGGCGCGACCTGTTTCGTGCAGGTGAATCAATCATGGTGATGACGGACGGTGCGGCTTACTTTCCGAAGACCCAGAACTTGGCCGCGAAGAAATTGATGAACATGCCGGCGATCGATCCGCAGGCGACGCCTGCGAGCGGCAGCCATGAACTGCGCGGCCCCGTCACGATGACGAGCGAATACACCGCATAGTTGACGCTCGCGCCGCTCAGCATGGACAGAACGTAGCGCCACCATTCGGCCCACGCGGAGCGCATGGCACGCTGGCTGAAGGTGTATCGGCGATTGATCTGCCACGTCACCCACACGGCTGCGAGGAACGACAGGACGCGACCGAAGAACGGCCCCAGGCCGCATGCGAGCGCGAGATACAGCACGCCCGCATCGACTGCGAAACCGATCGCCCCGGCAATGGCGAACCGGAAAAACTGTGAGTTCATCATGCCCGGCGCGGGCCAGGAATGGTCAGATACGCGAGACGCTTCGATTCCGTGCGCCCGTGCGTGACCGTATCGAGAACGATGCCGCACGTAAGCAGGATCGCGCCGAACAGCATGAGCGCGACGCAGAGCAGCGCGGTCGGCAGGCGCGGCACGAGACCGGTGGCGAAGTAGGTTTCCAAGAGCGGAATGGCGAGTAGGACCGAAATCAGCGCGCACAGTCCGAACCCGAGCGAGAAGAACGCCAAAGGCTTCTCGGTCTTGAAGAGCCTGGCGATGGTCACGAGAATGCGAAAGCCGTCGCGATAGGTGTTGAGCTTGCTCGCCGAGCCTTCGGGACGCGACTTGTACACGGTGGACGTTTCCGCAACCGGCATGCGCAGTTCGAGCGCATGAACCGTCAGTTCCGTTTCGGTCTCGAAGCCCGATGCATGCGCCGGGAACGACTTCGCATAGCGACGCGAGAACACGCGAAATCCCGAGAGCATGTCGGTGAAGGTCCGGCCGAAAATGGACGAGACGCAGCGCGTCAGAAGCACGTTGCCGAATCGATGGCCGAACCGGTACGCCGCCTGCTCTTCCGATACCCGTGTGCCGACGATCATGTCCAGCCCTTCGTCGAGAAGCATGTCGATCATTCGGGGCGACGCGCTCGCATCGTAAGTGTCGTCGCCGTCGACGAGCACGTACACGTCCGCTTCGACGTCCGCGAACATCCGGCGGATCACGTTCCCCTTGCCGCGCAACGTGACCTTGCGCACATGGGCGCCCGCGTTCTTCGCTACCTCGATGGTCGCGTCCGTCGAGTTGTTATCGAACACGTAGACATCGCAGCCGGGCAGCGCCGACTTGAAATCGCGCACGACGGCGGCGATCGTCGACGCTTCATTGAGGCAGGGAACGAGAACAGCGATACGTGGTGCGGTCTGTAAGGACATTCGGCGTCGGAAAGGCTTCGGGTTCGGGTGCGATCACGCGCGTCGGCCTTGAAAGCCATGAAACGCGGCGACGCGTGTTTTGGGCGCACTATGGTACTCGATTCCGTTGGCGCATCGAAATCGGCGGGGCATGGCGGCACGTCATGACCACCGCTTCAGGCCGCAAACGTTTCCTTACGACCCCCATGCAGCCACATTTCGAAAACCCCTGTTTTTCCTCAGTTTAATGTGGCGCCTCACACATAACGGGGTTTCGTTCTTCAGCACAATCCATTCCGTCTAATGAATAAAACAAAACGCCCGAAGGCGGCACCATAGCGGCCAAGGGCATACGGGGAAGTCATGCAGCGAGAGAAGACCAAGCGCCTCAGAAGGCGCGCTGTCGCAGTGTGCATCATCGCGTTACCGGCTTTCGTATCCCGCGCATTTGCTCAGGATGCCGAATCAACATCGGCGTCGCATGCGAGTGCCGGTAGCCAGGCTCAACCGCTCATCTCGCTGCCGTCCACGCCGACGCCCAGCCCGGTCGGCAGGACCGCGCCGTTGCCCGCCGCGAACGGTGCGCCGCTGTCGCCGCGCGGCACGGTGAACGCAGCCGAATCGCTCGAAAAAAGTGAAACGCTCGCCGGCACGCCGCGCGCCCGCACCGCCGACATCAACGGCCAAAAGCCGCTCGACGATGCCCTCGGCGGCGTGGTCACCACCGACACGGTGACGCTCGCCGGCCAGGACTTCTATACCTGGTTCGCGCAGGCATGGAGCGCGATTCCGCTTTCCGACCGCTACATCGTGTCGGTGCACGAGCGTCCTTCGGCGCGCTACGGCAGCCTCGTCTGGGTCGAGTTCAGTCAGCGGCGCGTGTTTCAGGCGTTCCTGCCCATCGCTCGCGCCAACGTGAGACCGGTGGCGGAGAACGCGGCGCAAGTCGCTTTCCAGAACGTCATGCAGGCGGACCTGACGCGCCTGCTCTTCCGCGACGCCGACATGGCGACGGACGAACTCTAATAAAAAGCAGCACGGCCAAACTACGGGGAACACGATGAAAACGAATGCGCTTGCACGCAGCGCGGCGATCGCCTGCGCGCTCATGTCGACGCTCGCCATGCCGCTCACCGCTCACGCCACCGCGCTCGTCTACGAGCCGGTGAATCCGAACTTCGGCGGCAATCCGCTCAACGGCGCGAATCTGCTCAACGAAGCGAACGCGCAGAACAAGTACAAGGACCCGTCGCTCAGCGATCTGGGCACGAGCGGCCAGTCCACGCTCGATCAGTTCAACACGCAATTGCAGCAGGCGATTCTCTCGCGCGTCGCGTCGTCGATATCGAGTTCCATCGTCGGCACCGACGGCACGCTGCATCCCGGCACGATCAACACGGGCAACTTCTCGATCGCGATCACGTCCGTCGCGGGCGGCAATCTGCAAGTCACGACGACCGACAAGACCACGGGCGCATCGACTACTTTCATCGTCGGCAACGGCCAGTAACGCGAGCGCACACGCAATGAACATGAACGCTTTCAAGACAGCGGCGCTCGCGGCAGCCGTCATCGGAACCATGCTGCTGACCGGTTGCGTCACCGCGCCGATGCCGTCGGCCGGCAACGCGACGCTCACGCCGCCCACGCGAGTCACGCGCGATCTCACGCATCTGCCGCCGCCGAAGGGCAGGATCGTCGCGGCCGTGTACGGCTTTCGCGATCTGACCGGGCAATACAAGCCTTCGCCCGACAGCTCGTTCTCGTCGCAAGTGACGCAGGGCGGGGCGTCGTTCCTCGTCAAGGCGATGCGCGATTCGGGCTGGTTCACGCCGGTCGAGCGGGAGAACCTTCAGGACCTGCTCACCGAACGCAAGATCATGCGCGCGCTGGAGACGCCGGACGACAAGAACCGCGCGAGTTCCATACCGCAGATCGGTGCGCTGGCGCCGGCGAGCATCGTGCTGGAAGGCGGCATCGTCGGATACGACTCGAACATTCGCACCGGCGGCGCGGGCGTCGCGTATCTGGGCATCAGCGCGTCGCAGCAGTATCGCGTCGATCAGGTCACGGTGAACCTGCGTGCCGTGGATATCCGCAACGGCACGATTCTCAACAGCGTATCGACGACGAAGACCATCTATTCCGTTCAGGTCGATACCGGCGTGTACCGCTTCATCGGCTTCAAGGATCTGTTGCAGGCCGAGCTGGGCATGACGCGCAACGAGCCGCAACAGTTGTGCGTGAACGAGGCGATCGAATCGGCGCTCGTGCATCTGATCGTGCAGGGCGTGGCGAACCAGACGTGGTCGCTCAAGGACATGAAGGACTGGTACGACCCGACGATGCAGCGTTACCTGCAGGAGAACCAGGGCTATATCGCGACGATGGAAGACGTGAATCCGCCGTATAGCCCGGTGAAGATCGATCCGCCCAAGATGCTCGGCAGCTAAGGACATGAACAAGGAGACACGCATGAATCAGCCTGTCGCGCCGTGGCGCGCATCGAAGGTCGCGTTGTGCGCGGCGGTCTTCGCGATAGTGAGCCTGTCGCTCGCGGTCTTCGCGGCGGACCTCTCGCCGGTGTCGGACTTCGGGCCATCGGAGCCGGGCTTCAATGGCGGCCCGCAGATGGCGCGCGTATCGCAAGCCGGCGCGGGCAACCGGCTGACCGGCGCTCAGGCCGGCGCGAACGGATTGATGGCGAATCAGGCGGGCGTCGCGAACGCCGCGGCGATGGCGCAGGCGGGTAACGGCAACTGGACGGCGGTGGCGCAAACCGGCAGCGGCAATCTGTACGAGGGCGTGCAGGCGGGCGCCGCGAACCGGTCGATCGCCGTGCAGAACGGCAGCAACAACGCGGCAACGGTCACGCAGCTCGGCTCGTCGATGTCGTCGCAAGTGACGCAGCTCGGGCTCAACAACGAAGTATCGATTCTGCAGACGCGCAACGGCGCGGGCGTGCAGGTCATGCAGAACGGCAACGGCGCGAGGGCTTCGGTCCTCATGAAGTAGCCCGCAGTTCCGCCGGGCGTCATGCCTCGGCGCGAGGAGACCGCAGTCGAGCAGGACTTTGGATTCACAGAGGGTGCAGTTCGGTCGGGCCGGAGGGCAGCAGGGGCTGTCCGCCGTCAGGAAGCAAAGAAGTCACTTAAAACTCAAATCACGAGGCTATAAAAATGAAAGTCAAGGCATCTATCATCGCCATGGGTCTGGCAGCGCTCGCATCGGGTTCGGTGTTCGCAGCAGGTTTCTCGGTCGGCGAATCGGCCACGGTTTCGCAATACGGCGATTCGAACAAGGCGACCGTCGACCAGCAATCGTCGATTGGCGACCGCGTGAACGTGCTGCAGAACGCGAACGGCGCGAAGGCGACGGTCACGTCCAAGGACGGCGGCTACAACAGCACCGACATCACGCAGACCGGCGCTTCGCGTGGCGATTCCGGCCTCGTGGCCAACGTGACGCAAGACCGCGCAGTCGGCGAGCGCACGAGCATCACGCAGAACGGCAGCAGCTCGACGGCGAATGTCGCGCAGACGGCATCGACGGGCGACAACGACAGCGTCCGCCAGAACGGCACGAACAACTCGGCGAAGATCACGCAGACGAACGCGTCGGGCAACACGGTGAACATCGACCAGGGCCAGGGCAAGGGTTACGGCAAGCTCGACGGCGGCAGCGCCACCGTCACGCAGACGACGACCTTCGGCAACAACGTGCAGGTCTCGCAAGACGGCGACCACGGCATCGCCTTGGTCGAAACCACCGGCGGCGGTCTGAACAAGACCACCATCACGCAGACGGGCGGCGGCACCGATTCGTATGTCGGCCAGAACAACGAACTGGGCGACACCGTTTCGATCAAGCAGAACGGCTCGGAAATCGCGAAGGTGTTCTCGGCGAACGGCGGCGGCAACAAGACGAGCATAGATCAGAGCGGCGCGTACGCACCGAACTTCGCGCAAGTGAACCAGGGCAACGCCGTCAACGAAACGACGACCATCGTTCAGAGCGGCCCGCTGTACAACAAGACCTACGTGAACCAGTACAACGAGTCGAACGATCGCACGTCGGTGGTTCAGGTCGGCAGCACCAACGAAGCGATCGCGACGCAGCAAAGCGGCGGCCGCAACGTGCTGACCTCGCTGCAGGCAGGCTCGAACAACACCGCGAATCTGACGCAGCAAGCCGCGGTCGAATCGTCGCTGCTGTCGACGCAGCTCGGCGATCTGAACGTTGCGAACGCCACGCAATCGGGCAGCGACGAATCGCTTCTGCTGACGCAAGCCGGCTACGGCAACAACGCGACGGCATCGCAAGTCGGCGCGGGCAACAACGCGGTGATCACGCAGACGGGCCTGGGCAACGTGGGTTCGGTGACGCAAGCCGGCTACGGCAACTCGGCCATCCTGACGCAAAGCGGTTCGAAGAACACCGCTACGATCTCGCAGCGCTAAGCATCGGCGAGACGTCATCGATGTATTGACGGGCAGCGTGCGGCTTTCGGGCCGTATGCCGCCCGTTTTTTGTTTCGGCTGAATGTCTTTGCTTCGCGCGATGCGGCCGGTTCATCGTTTAAGATACCCCGCCTCGACAGACGACTCACCAACGCGGAGTGTGCTTCATGATTCAGCCGACCAACGTATTCAAGGATAACCTCGCCCAGATGCCTTCCATCGATGGCATCGAGCGTGTCGATCTCATCGACGGCGCGGGCGCGGTTGTCGCGAGCATCGAAAACAAGCCGGGAAAACAAGGCTCGCTCGCGGTGTATCACTATCTGAAGCAGGCCTTCGGCACGCTGGACGCGAAAGCCGCCGAGCATGGCCTCGCGGTGTTCGCCGAACATACCGCCGACGCGCGCAATCGTCCGGGCGCGCATCCGAATGTCGATCGCCTGCTGGATATCGTCGCGGGCGGCGAGGCATTGAAGATCGATGTGATCGCAGGCTGATCGTCGGCATGAAAAAAGGCGGCCCGAAAAAGGCCGCCTTTTTCATTGCATTGAAGCGCTTCACAGCAACTGCACGCGTTCGATCTTCTTCACGATCACGAGATAGCTGAACACGGTGATCAGCGCATTGACGCCGACGAACGCGAGCGCTCCGTTGAACGAACCGGTCGTCGCGACCAGATAGCCGATCACGATCGGCGTCACGATGCCCGCGATGTTGCCGAACATGTTGAAGATGGAGCCGGAGAGACCGATGGCTTCCTTCGGCGACGTATCCGCGACCACGGCCCAGCCCAATGCGCCGATGCCCTTGCCGAAGAACGCGAGCGACATCAGCGCGACCACGATCCAGTCCGTGTTCACATAGTTGCAGCCGATGATGCACGACGACAGCAGCATGCCGCCGACGATCGGCACCTTGCGCGCGACGGTCAGCGAATGTCCGCGCCGGATGAGCGAATCGGACAGCACGCCGCCCAGCACGCCGCCGGAAAAGCCGCAAATGGCCGGCAGCGACGCGACGAGTCCCGCTTGCAGAATCGTCATGTGACGCGCCTGCACCAGATAGATGGGGAACCACGTCAGGAAGAAGTACGTGAGCACGTTGATGCAGTACTGCGCGAGATACACGCCGAGCAGCATGCGGTTCGTGAGCAGTTGCCGCACGACGGGCCAGCCGACCGCGTTCGTGTTACCGGTATCGCCCGATGCACGCGCGCGCTGATGCCCGCGCACGAGGCCGCCGCCCTGCTCGATATAGTCGAGTTCGTTGCGGTTGACCTTCGGATGATCGGCGGGATTCTTCATCACCGAGAGCCAGATGACGGCGAGCATGAGGCCCGCGATGCCCATCACGATATACACGTGATGCCAGCCGAACGCATGCGTGAGCCACGCCATCAGCGGCGTGAACACGACAGCCGCGAAGTACTGCGCCGAATTGAAGATAGCCGATGCCGTGCCGCGTTCCTTCGTCGGGAACCAGCTCGCGACGACCTTCGCGTTGGCCGGAAACGCGGGCGCTTCGGCCGCGCCCATCATGAAGCGCAGCGCGAACAGCGCGCTCACCGCCGCCGCCGCGCTGCCGAGCACGCCGATCGTGCTTTGCAGCAGCGTGAACAGCGACCACAGGAAGATGCTCGACGCATACACGCGGCGCGCGCCGAAGCGGTCGAGCAGCCAGCCCGCCGGCACCTGAGAGAGCACATACGCCCAGCTGAAAGCCGAGAAGATGTAGCCCATGCGGATCGCGTCGAAACCGAACTCGGCGCGCATGGCCGCGCCCGTCACCGACAACGTGGCGCGGTCCGCGTAGTTGAACGTCGTGATCGCGAAGATCAGCAACAGAATGACGTATCGCACCTTCGTGCGCTTCATGACGTCGGCGGGATGGGCGGCGCGGCTCATCGACATGACTCCTCCTGTCTCTCTGGCTCTGATGCGCGAAGGGCCGCGCGAGCGGCCCCTTTCGATGCGGGCGCGTCTACCGGTCTGCGCGCCCGTCACGGTGCTCTTTGCGTCGTGCGTCGCTTATTGCGAGCCGAGCTTCTTGATGAGCGCGTCGAGCTGGCCCACTTCTTCTTCGGTCAGATCCGTGAGCGGCGCGCGCACCGGACCGGCGTCGTGGCCGACGAGCTTCGCGCCCGCCTTCACGATGCTCACCGCATAGCCCGCGCGGCGGTTGCGGATGGCGAGGTACGGCAGGAAGAACTCGTCGATCAGCTTGCCCGTGGTTTCGTGATCGTTCGCGGCGATCGCGCGGTAGAAGTCCATCGCCGTCTTCGGGATGAAGTTGAACACCGCCGACGAATACACCGGCACGCCCAGCGCCTTGTACGCCGCTGCGTAGACTTCCGCCGTCGGCAGGCCGCCGAGGTACGAGAAGCGGTCGCCGAGACGGCGGCGGATGGTCACCATCGCTTCGATTTCGCCGACGCCGTCCTTGAAGCCGATCAGGTTCGGGCAACGGTCCGCGAGGCGCTCCAGCATGTCCGCGTTGAGCTTGGAATTCGCGCGGTTGTAGATGATGACGCCCATGTTCGGCACCGCCTTGCAGACCTGTTCGGCGTGCGCGGCAATGCCTTCCTGCGATGCTTCGGTCAGGTAATGCGGCATCAGCAGAATGCCTTGCGCGCCGTTCTTCTCGGCTTCCTGCGCGAAAGCGATCGCCGTGCGCGTCGGGCCGCCCGCGCCCGCGAGAATCGGCACCTTGCCTCGGCACACTTCGGTCGCGGTGCGCACGATCTGCGAATATTCGGGTTGCGTCAGCGAAAAGAACTCGCCCGTGCCGCCCGCCACGAACAACGCCGACGCGCCGTAGGGCGCGAGCCATTCGAGGCGCTCGGCGTACGTATCGGCGCGGAAGTTGCCCTGTGCGTCGAAGTCGGTCACGGGGAACGAAAGCAGGCCTTCGGAAACGATTTGCTTGAGTTCTTGCGGTGTCGTCATGATTTGAGTGTCTCGGTGAAGAGCGTCCGGCGGATGCAACGCTTATAGGTCATCGTACAACATAGCCAGATGTCGGACAAGCGAATCTAGGACTTCTCTGGAAGATCGAGGGTAAATACCGAGCACAAGCCGGTCGCTATGTTGTAGGATGACATAACTCTCGAAGTCGGCTCTAACCGCGCCCAAGGATTGTCAGGAATGAATCAGCCCCCGCTTTATATTCGCGTGCATCCCGAGGACAACGTGGCGATCGTCGTGAACGACGGCGGCCTCGGCGAAGGCGCCGCTTTTTCCGATGGCCTCGTCCTGCGCGAGCGCGTGCCGCAAGGCCACAAGGTCGCGCTCACGGATCTCGCGGAAGGCGATGCGGTCATCCGCTACAACGTGGTCATCGGCTATGCGTTGAAGGCGCTGCCGAAGGGCAGCTGGATCAACGAGCACGTGCTGCGCATGCCGACGCCACCCGAACTGCACGATTTGCCGATCGCGACCATCAAGGCGCCGGACACGTCGCCGCTCGAAGGCTTCACGTTCGAGGGATATCGCAACGCGGACGGCACCGTCGGCACGCGCAACATCCTCGCGATCACGACGACCGTGCAATGCGTCGCGGACGTGGTGCAGCACGCGGTCGACCGCATCAAGGCGGAACTGCTGCCGCGTTACCCGAATGTCGACGACGTCGTGAGCCTCGGCCACACGTACGGCTGCGGCGTGGCCATCGACGCGCCCGACGCGATGGTGCCCATTCGCACCGTGCGCAACATCGCGCTGAATCCGAACTTCGGCGGCGAAGTGATGATGGTGAGCCTCGGCTGCGAGAAGCTGCAGCCCGAACGCCTGATGCCGCCCGGCACCATTCCGATCGCGGCGGCGGCCGTGGACGACACGATCGCGGATATCGGCGACATGGAAAGCGAGGACAACGGCGCGGCGGTCGTGTTGCAGGACGAAGGGCACGTCGGCTTCCAGTCGATGATCGATTCCATCATGCGCATGGCCGAAACGCATTTGAAGCGGCTGAACAATCGGCGCCGCGAGACGTGCCCGGCTTCGGATCTCGTCGTGGGCGTGCAGTGCGGCGGCAGCGATGCGTTCTCGGGTCTCACCGCGAATCCGGCCGTGGGCTTCGCGACCGATCTGCTCGTGCGCGCGGGCGCGACCGTCATGTTCTCGGAAGTCACCGAAGTGCGCGACGGCGTCGCGCAATTGACGGCGCGCGCCGCGAACGGCGAAGTGGCGGCGGCGATCATCCGCGAGATGCAGTGGTACGACGATTATCTGAAGCGCGGCGGCGCGGATCGCAGCGCGAACACCACGCCGGGCAACAAGAAGGGCGGGCTGTCGAACATCGTCGAGAAGGCGATGGGGTCCATCGTCAAGTCGGGCAGCTCGACCATTTCGGGCGTGCTGTCGCCGGGCGAGAAGGTCAAGCAGAAGGGCTTGATCTACGCGGCGACGCCCGCGAGCGACTTCATCTGCGGCACGCTGCAACTGGCCGCGGGCATCAATATTCACGTGTTCACGACGGGGCGCGGCACGCCGTACAGCCTCGCGGAAGTGCCGGTCATCAAGGTCGCGACGCGCTCGGACCTCGCGCGCCGCTGGCACGATCTGATGGACGTGAACGCGGGCACCATCGCGACCGGCGAAGCGACTATCGGCGACGTGGGCTGGGAACTGTTCCGCATGATGCTGGATGTCGCGAGCGGCAAGAAGCAGACGAAGGCCGAGGCGCTCAAGCTGCACAACGCGCTCGTGCTGTTCAATCCGGCGCCGGTGACCTGAAGCCATCCGTTTCTCTATGTCGATGCAAAAAGCCCCTTGTTTCAGGGGCTTTTTGCATTGCGTGTGCGTGTAAGCTACGCGTCTACACAAAATCGAGCGATACCCTCATGCCGAAAATAAACCCGACACGCCTGCTCAACGACCTCAAGACACTGCGCACTTTCGGCGCGACGGGACCGGGCGTGGTCCGGCTGTCGCTGACGCCGGTGGATATGGAAGCGCGCCGCTGGCTCGTCGAACGCATGAGCGATGCCGGGCTCGACGCGTCCATCGACGGCGTCGGCAACGTGTTCGGCCGCTCGCGCAACCCGGGTCCGGCGCTGCTCATCGGCTCTCACACGGACACGCAGCCCACGGGCGGCTGGCTCGATGGCGCATTGGGCGTGATGTTCGGCATCGAGATCGCGCGTGCGCTCGCCGAATGCGACGCGACGAAGCATCTCGCGGTGGACGTCGCATCGTGGATCGATGAAGAAGGCACGTTCGCGGGCTTTCTCGGCAGCCGCAGCTTCGTCGGCGATTCCGTCGACGATGCGATCCGTCACGCGCGCAATCGCGAAGGTCTCTTGCTCGCCGATGCGCTTCGTCACGCGGGCATCGCGGATGCGCCGCGCGTTCGCATCGACACGGCGCGGCACAAGGCGTATCTGGAGCCGCATATCGAGCAGGGCGGACGGCTCGAAGCGGGCGGCAAGTCGCTCGGCGTGGTGACGACCATCGTCGGCATACGGGAACTCACGCTGCGTTTCACCGGCCAGCGCAATCACGCGGGCACCACGCCGATGCACATTCGTCGCGATGCGGGCGCGGCGCTCGTGGCGTTCATCGCGCGCATGAACGATGCGTTCGCCTCGCTCGCCGATGCCGACACGGTGTGGACCGTGGGCCGCATCGATCTCGATCCGGGTTCGTTCAGCGTCGTGCCTGGCCGCGCGGACATGTCCCTGCAATTCCGCGATGCGAACGCCGCGCGCCTCGAAGCGATGGAACGCGCGCTCGCCATGCTCATCGACGAATTCAACGCGAAAGGCGGCGTGCGCGTGGAGATCATCGCGAGCGAGCCGCCGGAGCAGCCCGTCGTGATGGACCACGCGTTGCAGACGCATCTCGCCGATGCCGCCGAAGCGCTCGCGCCGGGTCAATGGGAGCGCATGCCGAGCGGCGCGTCGCACGATGCGCAGGTCATCGCGCATCATGTGCCCGCGTGCATGCTGTTCGTGCCGAGCATCGGCGGTGTGAGCCACGACTTCATCGAGGATACGGAAGAGGCGCATATCGTCCTCGGATGCGAAGTGGCGGCGCGCGCGGCGGCGAACATCCTGCATGCGTTGCATCGCGATTCCTGACCGCGCGTCATCAATGTCATGACGCGTGCGTCATTTCTTCCGCGAACGCGGCGTCCTACGATGCGAGGCGTCACGACACGGAGAAATGAAGCATGTACGCCATCACAGGAATCACCGGACAAGTCGGCGGCGCGCTCGCCGATGCATTGCTCGCAACAGGTCAACGCGTGCGCGCCGTCGTGCGCGATGCGAAGAAGGGCGAAGCGTGGACGGTGCGCGGCTGCGACGTCGCGCTCGCCGCGATGACCGATGCCGACGCGCTCGCGCAAGCCTTCGAAGGCGTGGAAGGCGTGTTCGTGCTGCTGCCGCCGCAATTCGATCCCGCGCCGGGCTTTCCGGAAGCGCGCGAAATGATCGATGCCATCGTCGCGGCCATCGCGCGTGCGAGGCCGCCCAAGATCGTGTGTCTGTCGACCATCGGCGCGCAGGCGGTCGAAGAGAATCTGCTGACGCAGCACACGCTGCTTCAGCATGCGCTCAGCGCGCAGCCGGTTTCCGTCGCGTTTCTGCGTCCCGGCTGGTTCATGGAGAACAGCGCGTGGGACGTGCAATCGGCGCGCGATGAAGGCGTCGTGCATTCGTTTCTGCAGCCGCTCGATCGCGCGATTCCGATGGTCGCGACCGAAGACATCGGCAAGATCGCGGCGAAGCTGCTTCAGGAGGAGTGGGAAGGCACGCGCATCGTCGAACTGGAAGGGCCGCGGCGCGTGAGCCCGAACGATATCGCCCGCGCGTTCTCAGCCGTGCTCGGCAGGCCCGTGCGCGCGCAGGCCGTGCCGCGCGAGCGCTGGCGTGCGCTCTTCGAGCAGCAAGGCATGCAGCATCCGATGCCGCGCATCCGCATGCTCGACGGCTTCAACGAAGGATGGATCGACTTCGAAGGGCGCGGCGCGGAGATCGCGAAGGGCGATACGCCGCTGGAATCGGTGATTCGTACGCTCGTGGGCTGACCCTCACTTGCCGCTCGTCTGCGCCACGTCCTCGTCGCGTTCCCAGCCGCCGCCGAGCGCGAGGAACAGGTTCACCTGATCCACCGCGACCTGCGCGTCCGCCGCCGCCACTTGCGCGGCGACGCTCGTGAGCGTGCGCGTCGCATCGAGATCGGCGATAAACGACTCGCGCCCCGCCGAATACAGCCGATGCGTCTCGTCCGCCGATTCCACCGCCGAGCGATACGCGGTGTGCAAGGTATCGGCGCGGGCCGTATCGGATGCATACGTCGCGAGACTGCTCTGCGTTTCACGCAGCGCGTTCAGCACGACGCCGTCGAAATGCGCGAGCGCGCCGCCCGATGCCGCTTCCGCCTGCCGCACGCGCGCGCGCTGCCCGTTGATCGGAAAGTTCCAGTTGATGAGCGGCCCGAACGCCCAGCGATTCGTCGCCCCGCCGAACAGATCTTCCGCGACGCCCACCGATCCCACCGACGCGCCGAAGCTCACCGACGGATAAAGCGCCGCCGTCGCCACGCCGATGCGCGCCGTCGATGCCGCCAACTGGCGCTCGGCCTGCCGCACGTCGGGCCGGCGCTTGAGCAGCGCGGCGCCGTCGCCGACGGGAATCGGCTGGCGCAGCTTCGGCAGCCGCTTGCAGGAAAGCGCGGCGGGCGGCAACGCGGACGGCGCGCGCGCGAGCAGCATCGCGAGCCGATACTGCGCCACGCGGCGGCGCGCGACGTATCGCGGGATATCGGCGGCGAGCGTCTCGGATTGCGTCACGCCGCGCGTCACCTCGGACTGATTGCCGCGTCCCGCGTTGCGCAGCCGCGTCGCGAGCCGCACGCGCTCGCGCTGCAGTTCGAGCGATTTCTGCGCGATGCCCAGCTCTTCCGCCGCCGAGCACGATTCGACATACGCGCGCACGACATCGGCCACGACGGTGATGCGGGCGAGATCGCCGGCGGCTTCGACGGCTTCGTCGTCGGCGACGGCGGCTTCGATGCCGCGCTTGAGCTTGCCGAAGAGATCGAATTCATACGCGACGCTCAGTTCGAGCGCGCCTTCGTTCACGACCGGCAGCTTCTCCGTCAACAAGTACTGTTCCGCCGATTCCTGCGCGCGCTGGAATGCAACCGAACTCTTGCTGGAAAAGCCGCCTTGCCGGTTGGCGAAGTCCACTTCGGCGCGCGAGCGGGCGAGGTTCGCCGCGGCCACGCGCAAGTCCGCGTTCGACACGAGCGCTTCGCTGACCAGTTCGTCGAGCGCGGGATCGTCGTAGAGACGCCACCACTTCGAGGGTGCCGTGCCTTGCGTGACGGGCGCGTCGGCGGCGCCTTCGATGGGCGCGTTCGCATACGGCGCGTTGACCGCCGCGCCTTCGGGCAGCTTGTAGTCGGGGCCCACGGTCATGCAGCCGCCGAGCGCGAGCATCGACGCAATCAGCGTCAGGCCGAGCCGTTGCGTTCTCATGCGTGCGATGCCTTTCATTGCGATGCGCCCGAAGCCGGCGTATTGCCCGGAACATGCGCCGGCACCGGCGATGCGGGCGCGGTCGCCGCTGCCGGCACGCCGTTCGCGGGCGCGCTGCGTCCGATCGACGGCCCGATGCCGCGCACCGACACCGTCGCGGTGCGGCCCGCGATCATGCGGAAATCGGCGGGAATTTCATCGAGCGTGACACGCACCGGAATGCGCTGCGCGAGCCGCACCCAGCTGAACGCGGGATTCACGTTCGGCAAAAGACTCGGGCTTTGTTGACGATCGCGGTCCTCGATCGCCGCGACGATGCTCTGTACGTGGCCGCGCAGAATGTTCGGCTCGCCCATCACCTTGATGTCCACCGGCTGGCCGATATCGATGCCATGCAGCTTCGTTTCCTCGAAGTAGCCATCGACGCGGAACGAATGCATGTCCACCACCGACAGCACCGCGCGCCCCGCCGCGACGAACTCGCCCGCACGCGGCGCGCGATCGTTCAGATAACCGTCGACCGGACTCAGGACTTCGGTGCGCTGCAGATTGAGGCGCGCGGTATCGATGGCGACTTGCGCATCGGCGAGCGCGGCGGTGGCCGTCTGCACGCGCGCCTGCGTCTCTTCCACCACTTCACGCGCGACGAGATTGCCGAGCGACCGGTTGCGCGCATCTTCGCGGCGCGCCTGATCGAGCGTCGCGCGGCGCTGTTGCGCGGTGGCTTCGGCATTGCGCAGCGCGAGCGTGTAGCGCGCCTGATCGATCACGAAGAGCACGTCGCCGCGCTTCACCTGCTGGTTGTCGGCGACCTTGACATCGGTGATGAGGCCAGACACGTCGGGCGCGACCTGGATGACATCGGCGCGCACGTGACCATCGCGGGTCCAGGGCGCGAACATGTAGTAATCGACCAGCTTCCACAGCACGACGGCTGCAATCGCGACGACGATGAGCGTGAGCAAGATCTGCCCGACGGAGAACCAGGTTTTTTTCACGTGATGAGCCGGTGCGAAACGATGACGACAAACCCCAGCACCAGAACATAGATGCCGAGATCGAAAACAGAGCGATGCCACACGAAGCGATAAAAGCCAATGCGCGCGAGCACCGTGCGGATCGCCAGATTCAGCAGATAGGCGATGAACATCAGCACGAGCACCGCGGGCACGAACACGCCGAGAATGTCGATTTCGCCGATCATGCGAAGCAGTCCAGTGACGAAAGTTGAGTGAATATCACGCCGGCTCCTCGCGAGGCGCGCCGCCGCGTGCATTCGGCTGCGTTTCCGTTGCGGGCGGATGCAGCGAAAGGCGCATGCCGACTAACGCATGCAGCGTGTCGCGCAACAGGCGCTCGCCCGGCAGCGCGGCTTGCGCATGCTTGCCGGCCTCTTCGATCGTGTGCGCCGCGACGCGCGCGACGGCGGCATCGATCGTATTCACGAGCGCGGGCGGCACCGGCTGACGATGCCGCCGAGCGATGCATTCCTCGAAATACGCGCGCACGCCGGCGAGCACGTCGTCGATGGAAGACTGCACGTCGAGCGTGAGCTTGCGTTGCGCGCGCCGCAGATCGAGCGCGTTCAGCGCGACGCGGAAATCGCGAAAACTCTCGATGGAAGGATGCTTGTGCGAATCCGTGCTCGCGTGACGCGGCAGCACCTGCATCAGACGGTCGAGCATGCGCGAGTACAGATTGCGCTGATCCGCGAGCGTCGCCGTCGATGCGCTCACCACGATGTCGCGCCACGCCGAGCGCGTGAGCCGCGCGACCGCGAGTTCGGAGCCGAAGGGCCGCGTCACGCGCGTCCACACGAACGCGAAGAGAAGACCGGCGAGTCCCGCGAGATTGCTGTTGAGAAAGACGAAGAAGTTGGCTTCGTAGGCGCTTTGAATGCTGATGAACGTCGCCGTGTTCACCGCGACGAGCATGGTGATGAGCGTGAAGCGCGGGCGCGGAATCAGAATGCCGATGGCGATGAACGGCACCGAGAAGATCACGACGAGCATCGCGAAGTCGTGCACGTAGGGCAGCACCGCGAACACGTAGAGTCCCGCGAGCGCCACGCTGATGAACGTTGCGCGGAAGAACGTGAACACTTGCGGCGCGGGTTCGTCGAGCGCGGCGAAGAAGCAGCACGAGACGGCGGCGAGCGCGACGCTGCTCGCGCCATCGGCCCAGCCGGATTCGATCCACAACACGCACGCGACGATGATCGCGCCCACCGCGACCGCCGTGGCGAACAGCATCATGCCGAGGTCGAAGAAACGCTCGGTGCCGCCGAGCCGCCAGTGACGGAAGCGCGGACGCCAGTCGTGCTCTTCGTGCAGGATCGCGGCGCGCAGCGTGCGGATGTCGCGCCACAGATCGACTACCTGAGACAGACGCCATAGCGCGCTCGAAAGCAGCGCGCCATCGACGCTCGCGAGCGCTTCAGCCGATGGCCGCATCGCCGCGATGCGCTCGCGCAAGGCATCGGGCTCGCGCTCGGATTCGGCGGGATCGTGCGCCTTGGGAACGGGCAGCGCGACCCACTTCGCGACATCGGAGAGCAGCGCCTGAAGGCCTTCGGGATGCGTGCCGCGCTTCTCGATCAGTTCGATGAGCGGATCGGCGAGCGACGAAATCAGCGGCAGGAAAATCTGCATGCGGCCTTGCAACGCACGCGCGCGGCGCACGATGTCGGGACGCGTGTGATCGTAGGTCAACTGGCTCAGCAGCATTTCGAGGCCGTTGACCGTCGTCGCCAGACGCTGACGCGCGGCCGAAACCTGCGCGCCCGCGAGCCGGCCGGACAGCGTTTCGCTCGCATAGAACGCGGCGTCGCGGAACCAGGCGTCGGTGCGCTCGACGAGCGTGGGCGCGAGACGGCTCGGGAAGAACACCGTCCCGACGATGCTCGCCACCACGATGCCGAGCGTGATTTCCTCGGTACGCGAGATCGCGAGATCGAACACGGCGGTGGGATTGGTGACCGCGGGCAGCGCGATCAGCGGCAGCGTGTAGCCCGCGAGCAGGAAGACGTAGCTGCGCGCGGTGCGGTCGAACATCGAGAGGAGGAGCAGCGTGCCCGTCCATAGCGCGACGAGCACGCTGAAGAAGAACGGCGATTCGACGAACGGCGGCACGATCAGCACCGCGCCCGACGCGCCGATCATCGTGCCGAGCGCGCGATACAGCGCTTTCGAACGCGTCGCCCCGACGAACGGATTCGAGACGATATAGACGGTGGCCATGGCCCAGTACGGGCGCGGCAGTTCGAGCGCAAGCGCGATATAAAGCGCGATCATCGCGGCTGCGAAGGTCCGCGTGGAGAACAGCCATTCGCGTGCCGACGGAAAGTTCATGGAGCGTTATGGTTGCGCTTGCCGCCCGGCGCATCGACCGATGCGTTGAACACGTCGAGCACGCGCAGTGTTGTTTCGAGATCTTCGCGGCTGACGTCCTTCAGGACGCGCGCACGCAGCGCGACGAGCCGCTCTTCCATGCGCGCGGTGACGGCGCGGCCTTCCTCGGTGAGCGTGATGGTCTTGGCGCGCTTGTCCTCGGGGTCTTCGTCGCGGCGCACGAGGCCGGCCGCGCAGAGTTGATCCAGCAGCCTGACGAGCGACGGCCCTTCGATTCCCACGCGCTCCGCGAGCGAGACCTGCCGCACCGCTTCGCCCAACCGGTTGGCAGCGAGCAGCGGCATGGCGCAGGCTTCCGACACGCCATACGACGCGAGCACGTCGTGACTCGTGCGGCGCCAGCGGCGCGCGGCGAGCACGAGCGCACTGCTGACGGAACGGCGCAAGAGATCGAGGGAAATCATGGGCCGGGATTATAGCGGCTATTCATTCGTTAGCGTCCTATTCAATTGGGGTTTTCGACAAGTGTTGCAATGTGTTGTGCGATCGCCGGCGCAGTTGAAAAAAAATGTCGTGATATCTTGCCGATTCGACCATCCCGCCGGGCCAGCCATGCCGATCAGCTACCTCAGGGGCCTGACCTCGCCGAGCCGCACCCATTCCGCCAATCGCCGCCTCGGCTGCGCGCTTGCGTTCGTCGCGGGCGCGGCCAACGCGGGCGGCTTCCTCGCGGTGGGGCAGTACACGTCGCACATGTCGGGGCTGGTGTCGTCGGTCGCGGATAACCTCGTGCTCGGTCAGGTGGCGCTCGTGTTCTCCGCGATCGGCGCGGTGCTCGCGTTTCTCTTCGGCGCGGCGACGTCGGCGCTGCTCATCAACTGGGGACGGCAGCGCGACGCGCAGAGCGTCTTCGCCACGCCGCTTCTGCTCGAAGCCTGCCTGCTGCTCGTGTTCGGGATGCTCGGCGCGAATCTGGAGACGCATCGCGTGTGGGACGTGCCGGCGACGGTCGCGCTGCTGTGCTTCGTGATGGGCCTGCAGAACGCGATGATCACGAAGATATCGAAGGCGGAGATCAGGACCACGCATGTGACGGGGCTCGTGACGGATATCGGCATCGAGCTGGGCAAGAGCCTTTACTGGAACCGTGGCGTGGCGCGTGGCGACGCGCGATATGTGCGCGCGAATCATGCGCGTCTCGGCCTGCTCGCTTCGCTGCTCGGCATGTTCGTCGCGGGCGGCTTTGCGGGCGCGGTCGGCTTCGCGCATCTCGGCTTCATGACGACGGTCCCGCTCGCGGTGATGCTGCTGCTGTTTTCATCGGTGCCCGTGGTGGATGACCTGTCGGCGGGGCGGCGGCGCGCGCGCAGATAACGTTCGCGCCATTGCCGCCATTGCCGCCATTGCGACGGCAGCAAGCGCAATGCCACTGGCGGATGCCTGGACGCGTCTCGTCCAATAGAATCCTTCTGCGTCGTTTATCACCTGCACCATGAAGGATTCAATCGATGAAGCTCAGTACGCTGAACCTGTTGGCGGCCGCCGTCCTTTCCGCATGCTCGATCCCGGTCTTTAGCCAGACACCCGTCCCGCCCCGCGACGACATCGAACATCTCGTCGATACGACGATCACGCCCCTGATGCAGCGCGACGGCATCGCGGGCATGGCGGTGGGAATCGTCGCGAATGGCGAGACACGCGTGTTCGGCTACGGGCTGGCGTCGAAGGAGACGGGCAAGCCCGTCACGCGCGATACGCTCTTCGAACTCGGCTCGGTCAGCAAGACCTTCACCGCGACGCTTGCCGAATACGCGCAACTGAACGGCCATCTTTCGCTGAGCGATCCGGTGAGCAAGCATCTGCCCGACCTGCGCGGCACGCCCTTCGGCGACGACGTGACGCTCGTCGAACTCGGCACGCACACGCCGGGCGGCTTGCCGCTGCAAGTGCCCGACGACATCCACGACGACGCGCAACTCATGCAGTACTTCAAGTCGTGGAAGCCGCGTTTTGCGCCGGGAACGTATCGCACGTACGCGAATCCGGGCATCGGCATGCTGGGGCTGATTACCGCGAAGAGCATGAAACAGGACTTCGACGCGCTCATGCAGCAGCGCCTCTTTCCCGCGCTGGGTCTGACGAACGCTTATATCCAGGTGCCGGCGGCGCGCATGAAGGACTACGCGCAGGGCTACACGAAAGACGGCGCGCCGATCCGCATGAAGCCGGGCGTGCTCTCGTCCGAAGCGTATGGCGTGAAGGCGAGCATTGCCGACATGACGCGCTTTCTGCAAGCGAACATGAACGATGCCGCGAACATCGACGCCACGCTGCAACGCGCGATCACCGCGACGCATACCGGCTACTTCCGCGCCGGAAAGATGACGCAGGACCTCATCTGGGAGCAATACGCGTATCCCGCGCGATTGCAGGATTTGCTCGACGGAAATTCATCGTCGATGGCGCTGGATGCGAAACCGGTCGAGCGCATCGATCCGCCTGAAGCGCCGCGCGGCGATGTGTGGATCAACAAGACCGGCTCGACGAACGGCTTCGGCACGTACGTCGCGTTCGTGCCGGGCAGGCATGTGGGCATCGTGATGCTGGCGAATAAAAACATCCCGAACGCGGAGCGCGTGAGCGCGGCGTATGCCATTCTCACGCCGCTGCTCGATGCGAAGCCCGTCCGTTAGCGCGCTTCGTCCTGATAGACGGCGAGCGCCGTCGTGCGCAATGCATCGATCATCACGCTCGCGGCGGGCGTGGGCAAGCCGTCCGCGCGCGTGACGATGCCGAAGTCGTCCATCTGGCAATCCATCGGCAACGGAAGCATCTGCGCGATGCCATGACGCGCGTAATAGAGCGCCACGTCCTCGGCCAGCACCGCGATCATGTCGCTCTGTTCGAGCAGGCGCGTGATGAAAAGAATCGCGGCCGTCTCGACCACGTTCGATGGCGGCGCGAGACTCGCGCGCTGAAACATCAATTCGAACCGATGCCGCAGCACGCTGCCCGCAGGCGGCACGAGCCACGCGCACGGCTGGACATCGGCGAGTGTGAGCGCAGGGCCTTCGAGCAGCGGATGCCCCGCGCGCACGACCGCGCGCACCGGCTCGCCGGCGAGCGGCTCGTAACGCAGCCGCAGCTTGTCATGCTCCGCCGACAGCCTGCCGATCACGACATCGAGCTTCGCTTGCGCGAGCCGTTCGAGCAGCACGTTGCTCGCGTCGATTTCAACCGATACGCGGATATCCGCGTGCGCGCGCTTCACGGCGGCGACCGCCGCGGGCAAGAGGCGCACGCCCGGCGACGTGATCGCGCCGACGGCCACGTGCCCGAGCCGCCCCGACTTCAGCGCGATCAACTCTTCCTGCGCCTGATCCAGACTGCCGAGCACGGCGCGCGCGTGACGAACCATCGCGTCGCCATAAAGCGTGGGACGCATGCCGCGCGGCTCGCGTTCGAACAGCGTCGCGCCGAGCGTGTCTTCGAGTTCACGCAAGAGCTTGGACGCGGCGGGCTGCGTCATATGAAGCACCGCCGCCGCGCGATGAATATTGCCTTCGTCCGCGAGCGCGACGACGAGCATCAGTTGCCGCGTCTTCAGCCGGTTGCGGATATACCAGGGACTCGAATTCAGCAACATCTAGCGGTTTTCTAGGGGTTTGCACGAATGCCGATTCGTGTATCGGAAACGTCGAACATTTCATTGGCAGATTATCACGCGGTCTCATAGACTTCGCCGGATCGACTTCAGAAAACGGACACCCTACATGTCGGCCTCGAAGCCCAAGCTGCGCTCACAACAATGGTTCGGCACCGCCGACAAGAACGGCTTCATGTATCGAAGCTGGATGAAGAATCAGGGCATCCCCGACCATGAGTTCGACGGCAGGCCGGTCATCGGCATCTGCAATACATGGTCCGAACTCACGCCGTGCAACGCGCACTTTCGCAAGATCGCGGAGCACGTGAAGCGCGGCGTGTACGAAGCCGGCGGCTTCCCGGTGGAATTCCCCGTGTTTTCCAATGGCGAATCGAATCTGCGCCCCACCGCGATGCTCACGCGCAATCTCGCGGCGATGGACGTGGAAGAAGCCATTCGCGGCAATCCGATCGACGCCGTCGTGCTGCTCACCGGCTGCGACAAGACGACGCCCGCGTTGCTGATGGGCGCGGCGAGCTGCGATGTGCCCGCTATCGTCGTGACCGGCGGACCGATGCTGAACGGCAAGCTCGACGGCAAGAACATCGGCTCGGGCACGGCGGTGTGGCAACTGCACGAATCGCTGAAGGCGGGCGAGATCGACCTGCATCAGTTTCTGTCGGCGGAAGGCGGCATGTCGCGCTCGGCGGGAACGTGCAACACGATGGGCACCGCATCGACCATGGCGTGCATGGCCGAAGCGCTCGGCACGTCGCTGCCGCATAACGCCGCGATTCCCGCCGTCGATGCGCGCCGCTACGTGCTCGCGCACATGTCGGGCATTCGCATCGTGGAAATGGCGCTCGAAGGGCTGACGCTCTCGAAGATCCTGACGCGCGAAGCCTTCGAGAACGCGATCCGCACCAACGCCGCGATCGGCGGCTCGACCAACGCGGTCATTCACCTGAAGGCGATCGCGGGGCGCATCGGCGTGCCGCTGGAACTGGAAGACTGGACGCGCATCGGCCGCGATACGCCGACCATCGTCGATCTGATGCCTTCGGGCCGCTTCCTGATGGAAGAGTTTTATTACGCGGGCGGTTTGCCGGCGGTGCTGCGGCGGCTCGGCGAAGCGAACCTGCTGCCGCATCCGGACGCGCTGACCGTCAACGGCAAGACGCTGTGGGAGAACGTGAAGACGGCGCCCAATACGAACGACGAAGTCATCCGGGAACTGAACAATCCCTTGATCGCCGATGGCGGCATCCGCGTGCTGCGCGGCAATCTCGCGCCGCGCGGCGCGGTGCTGAAGCCGTCGGCGGCGAGTCCCGAACTGCTGAAGCATCGCGGGCGCGCGGTCGTGTTCGAGAACCTCGAACACTATAAGGAGCGTATCGTCGATGAGTCGCTCGACGTCGACAAGGACTGCGTGCTCGTCATGAAGAATTGCGGGCCGAAGGGTTATCCGGGCATGGCCGAAGTCGGCAACATGGGCCTGCCGCCGAAGCTCTTGCGTCAGGGCGTGAAGGACATGGTCCGCATTTCCGATGCGCGCATGAGCGGCACCGCGTACGGCACGGTGGTGCTGCACGTCGCACCCGAAGCAGCGGCGGGCGGGCCGCTTGCCGCCGTGTGCGACGGCGACTGGATCGAACTCGATTGCGACGCCGGCACGCTGCACCTCGACATCAGCGAAGACGAGCTTGCGCGCCGCATGGCCGATCACGTGCCGCCCAAAGTGTGGGGCGATGGCGGCTATCAGCGTCTTTATGTCGATCACGTGTTGCAGGCGGACGAAGGCTGCGATCTGGACTTCCTCGTCGGCAAGCGCGGCGCGGAAGTGCCGCGTCATTCGCACTGATCCGCGCACGGAGAGCATCGGCTATGACATCTCGTTATACGCTCGCCGTCGTCGGCATTGGCAAGATCGCGCGGGACCAGCATCTTCCCGCGATCGCCGCGCAGCCGGGCTTCGAACTCGTCGCGTGCGCGAGCCGCAACGCGACCGTCGACGGCGTGCGCAACTACACGGACATCGGCGCGTTGCTGGCCGCCGAGTCGCCGCTGGATGCCGTGTCGCTCTGCGCGCCGCCGCAAGTGCGCTTCGAGCAGGCCCGCGCGGCGCTGCTCGCGGGCAAGCACGTGATGCTCGAAAAGCCGCCCGGCGCGAGCGTCAGCGAAGTGAAAGCGTTGCACGATATCGCGCGGTCCAGCGGCGTCACGCTCTTCGCGAGCTGGCATTCGCGCGCGGCGAGCGCGGTGGAACCGGCGCGCGCGTGGCTCGCGTCGAAGGAAGCGGGCAACGTGCGCGCGGTCGAAGTGCGCTGGAAAGAGGACGTGCGGCGCTGGCATCCCGGCCAGCAATGGATCTGGGAGCCGGGCGGCCTCGGCGTGTTCGATCCCGGCATCAACGCGCTTTCGATCGTGACGCGCATCTTGCCGCGTGAAATCGCGCTGCGCGGCGCCACGCTCACCATTCCGCGCGATACCGCGACGCCCATCGCCGCCGAACTCGATTGCGTCGATACGAACGGCGCGCCGGTGCGCGCGGTGTTCGACTGGCGTCACGGTCCGGTCGAGGAATGGGCAATCGACGTCGATACCGACGCGGGCCGCCTTTCGATCCGCGAAGGCGGCAAGCGCCTTTCCATTGCCGGCGAAGAGATTGCGCTCGGACCGGAGCGCGAATATCCCGCGCTGTACGAGCGTTTCCACGAACTGATCGCAGCGAAGGAGAGCGATGTCGATGTCAGGCCGCTCGGCATCGTCGCGGACGCATTTCTCCTGGGCAAGCAGATGGAGACCGAAGCGTTCGGGCGCTGAGGCAGGGAAGGGGATTTGAAAGGTGTACGAAAAAAAATGCCCCGCTTGCGCGGGGCGAATTCAGTGTGTGACTAGGACACTGAGTTGGGTGCTTCAAACCCACGCGAAGTCTACGCGTTCGAACGATTCCAACGAACCAGTTAACTCCTAAAAGATTGCGTGCGCGCATCAGTCAGTGCGCGTCAGGCGCAGCGCCATGAACAGGGAATCGTGGTACGCGTCGCCTATTTTCAGCGCACGCGGCTCGCGCGCGTAGACGCCGAAGCCGGCCGCTTCGTACAGGCGCATCGCGGCGCGGTTGTCCGGCGACACTTCCAGCTTCACCTCTTCAACCACGCTTGGCGCATGTTCCAGCACCCGCCCGAGCAACGCGGCGGCGAGGCCGGAGCCGCGCGCGCTTGCCCGCACGTACATGCCCCACAGCAAGCCCTTATGACGCGTCTTCCGGGCGACAGGCACCATCAACCCGGCGACGCCTACAAGGTTTTCCGTGCCCGAGAACGCGCCGAATACCGCGTGATCCGCGATGCGCGCGGCGAACCAGTCGAGCGGCTGCGCGCTTTCGTCGTCGTGGGAAGCGCCGAAGCAGGCCGGATGAAGGCGCAGGCCTTCGAGACGGATATCGCGAAACGCGGCGGCATCGGCGGGGTGGAGGCGTCGGATCATGTCGGATGTGACGGGAGCGTGATGAATGCGGCATCGGCGATGCTCAAACTATGACGAATCCGCTGCAAATCTAGGCAGCAGGTCATGGCCGTGTAAACTAGCGGGTTTTTGCCTCCGGTGGAATCGTGCAATCCAAGAAGCGCACGGCGGCCAGCGGCCCGGCGCTCGTGCGCCTGCTGGCGCGATTTGCCGATCTCGACGTCGATGAACCCGGCGCGTCGCTGTCCGACCGGCTGAGCCAGTGGCTCGGCTGGACCGACGCCATCGCGCTCTCGACCGCGCTCAGCGGCGATCCGCCCGCCATCTCCGGCGCGCGATCCGCAGGAGCCGCGCAACGCGAGGCCTGCGCGCGCGTGCGCGCGTCGCTCGCGAACGCCATCGCTCCGGCGAAGACGGCCGCGTCTGCGCGGCATCGCGCGCCGGTGCAGACGCCGATCGTCGAGGTGCCGGTCGATTACGCGGTGTATCGCCAGCGTTATCTGTCCCTGCAACAGACGATGGAATCCGACATCGGCGCGTTGCGCGGCCGTCTGCGCGCGGTGCTGGCCACGAAGTCGGATCGCACGGCGCGGCTTGCTGTCGTCGATGCCGTGATGGAGCAGGCGCTTTTCGCCCGCGAGCGCACGCTGTTCGCGAAGGTGCCCGCGCTGCTCGGCAAGCATTTCGAGCGCATGCGCCGCGCGCAGGAAGCCGAGGGCGCGCCGTCCGCATGGCTCGACGCATTCGAGCAGGACATGCAAAGCGTCCTGCTCGCTGAACTGGACGTACGTTTTCAACCGGTCGAAGGTTTGCTCGCGGCGTGTCAAGCCGCTCACTGAACGCTATGCCCCGATATCTTCTGAATCTAGCCGTCTTCCTGGCGGGCCTCTTGGCCGTCTGCGGTATTGCCATTGGTTATATCGGCTCGAACGCGCTCGCGTTCGCCGTCACGCTCGTGATCGGCGCGTGCTATCTCGCCGGCGCGTGGGAATTGCAGCGCTATCAACAGACGACGCACGCGCTCGCCGTTGCCATCGATCAATCGACGAGCGCGCCGAAAAGCCTCGGCGTTTGGCTCGATCAGGTGCCCGCGGGCCTGCGCAACGCGGTGCGTCTGCGCATCGAAGGCGAGCGAATCGCGTTGCCGGGACCGGCGCTCGCGCCGTATCTCGCCGGCTTGCTCGTGCTGCTCGGCATGCTCGGCACGCTGCTCGGCATGGTCGCCACGCTGCGCGGCACGGGCGCGGCGCTCGAAAGTTCGACGGATCTCGCCGCGATACGCGCATCGCTCGCCGCGCCGGTGAAGGGGCTCGGCTTTGCGTTCGGCACGTCGATCGCGGGCGTCGCGACATCGGCGATGCTCGGCCTGCTTTCCACGCTATGCCGCCGCGAAAGGCTGCACGTTGCGCAAGCGCTGGACGCGAAGATCGCGACGACGCTGCGCGCGTTCACGCAGTCGCATCAGCGCGAGGAGAGCTTCAGGCTGCTGCAGCGTCAGACCGAGATCATGCCGAAGCTGGTCGATCGTCTCGACGCGATGATGACCGCCATCGAACAGCAGAGCATGGCCGCGAACGAGCGGCAACTCGCGAATCAGACCGCGTTTCATGCGAACACGGAGACGGCGTATCGGGGGCTGGCGACGTCGGTGGAACTGTCGCTGAAGCAAAGCGTGGCCGACAGCGCGCGCGCCGCGAGCGCCGCATTGCAGCCCGTCATGCAGGCGACGATGGACGGCATCGCGCGCGAGACCGCCTCGTTGCACGCGAACATCGAACACGCGGTAGCGCGGCAACTCGATGGCTTGTCGAGCGGCTTCGAAGCCTCGACCGCGAATGTCGCGGATATCTGGAACCGCTCGCTGGCGGGGCATCGGGCGGCCAACGAATCGCTCGTCGGCAAGATGGATGCGTCGCTGGATCGCTTCGCGCACGCGTTCGAACAGCGCTCGTCGAGTCTCGTCGATAACGTGTCCGCGCGTTTGAACGATGTCTCCGGCGAACTGCATGTTTCGGTCGCGAAGATCGCGGATACGCTCGGTGAGTCGCTCGCGAAGCACGAGGAGGCGAGCGCTGTGTTCGCAAGCCAAGCGGGCGCATCGCTCGACGGCTTCGTGCAGGCGTTCGATCAGCGTTCGACGAATCTCGTCGATAACATGGCCGCGCGTTTGAACGATGTGTCGGGCGAATTGCACGCTTCGGTCGCGAAGATCGCGGACGCGTTGAGCCAGTCGGTCGAGAAGCACGATGAGACGAGCGCCGCGCTCGCAAGCCAAGCGGGCGAATCGCTGGACCGCTTCGCCGCGAGCATCGAAGCACGTTCCACGCATCTGCTCGATGCGCTTTCGTCGCGGCTCGAAAGCACGTCGGCGGGCATGTCGGACGCGTGGCGCAACGCGCTCACCGAACAACAGCGCACCGGCGAGCAACTCGCGATGCAGCATCGCGATGCACTCGACGCCGCCGCGCAACGCTTCGAACAGCATTCGGCTTCGCTGCTGCGTTCCATCGACGATGCCCACGCGAAGCTGCGCACGGACGCGGCATCGGCCAACGAAGCGCGCCTGTCCGCATGGACCGACGCGCTCACCGCGATGGCCGCGGCATTGCGCGAGGAATGGCAACAGTCGGGCGCGCTGGCCGAGCGCCGCGAGCGCGAGATTCTGGAGACGCTCGCGCGCACCGCACGCGAGATGTCCGAGGAAGCGCGTTCGCACGCGAGCGGCACCATCGCCGAAATCGAGCGGCTCGTGCAGGCCGCGTCCGAAGCGCCGAAGGCCGCAGCGGAAGTCATCGCCGAATTGCGCCAGAAGCTCTCCGATTCCATGATCCGCGACACCGCGATGCTCGACGAGCGCAGCCGCTTGCTTGCCACCGTCGAGACGCTGCTCGACGCGGTCAATCATGCGTCGAACGAACAGCGCGTGGCGATCGATGCGCTCGTCGCGACTTCCGCCGACATGCTCACGCGCGCGGGCACGCAGTTCACCGAGAAGGTCGAAGCCGAGAGCGAAAAGATCGGCGCGGTGGCCGCGCACATGACGGGCAGCGCGGTCGAAGTGGCGAGCCTGGGCGAAGCCTTCGGCGCGGCGGTGGATGCGTTCGGCGCATCGAACGAGACGCTCGTCGCGCATCTGCAGCGCATTGAAACCGCGCTCGACAAGACGCTCGCGCGCAGCGACGAACAGCTCGCGTATTACGTGGCGCAGGCGAAGGAAGTGATTGATCTCAGCATGATGTCGCAGAAGCAGATCATCGAGAATCTGCAGCAGATCGCGGCGCAACGTGAGATGGCGGGAGCGCGCGAATGAACGACGAACTCGATGTCGGCGCCGAAGCCGCCGCGCCCATCTGGGCCGCGTTCGCGGATCTGATGTCGGTGTTGCTCGGCGCGTTCGTGCTGATTCTCGTCGCGGTCATCGGCGTGCAATTGCAGTTGTCCACCAAGCTCGAACAGGCCGTCAAGGAAAAGCAGCAGGAAACGCAGCGCCGCAAGACGCTCGAAGAGGCGCTCGCGGGACCGCTTGCGTCGGGGCGCGTGACGCTCGTGAACGGGCGCATCGGCATTAGCGGCAGCGTCTTGTTCGCGTTGAATTCGGATCAGTTGCAGCCGCAGGGACGCGATCTCTTGAAGACGCTGGCCGGGCCGCTGTCCGCGTATCTCGGCTCGCATGAAGAGATTCTGATGGTCAGCGGTTTTGCCGACGACCAGCAAGTGCGCGAAGGCAATCGCCGTTTCGCGGATAACTGGGAGTTGTCGGCGAAGCGCGCGTTGACCGTGACGCGCGCGCTGATCGATGCAGGCGTGCCGCCGTCGTCGGTATTCGCGGCCGCGTTCGGTTCGGAGCAGCCGGTGAGTTCCAATGCCGACGACGAGGGCCGCGCGAAGAATCGTCGCGTGGAGATATCGCCGGTGCCGCGTCCGACGAACGCGCCGGTGAAGCGGCATGGATAACGCGATCATCGATGCATGGCGTGCGCGCGGCGAAGATCGCGTGAATCCCGTGCGTTTCGCGTTGATCGATGCCTTGGCGCGCCGCGCAACGACGCATGAAGGCGAAGCGCGGCGCATCATCGATGCAAGGCTTTCTGTGCTCATGCAAGACTATGCGCGCGAGGTCGAAGCCGCGTCGCGTACACGTGAAGCGCAGGCGGACGAGACACCGCTCGCGCGTTTGCTCGACGACATGGCGCAACACGCGGTGTCACATGCTTCGCATGCCGAACTACTCGAATACTTTCGCACGGTATGGTCGAAGGTGAGCGCGGAGCGGCAACTGCGCGAATCGCTGGAACAGGTGCCGAAAAATGCGGGACCGCTCAATTCGAGCAGTCTCGTGCATCGGTCTTTGGCGTTGATGCGCGAAGTATCGCCCGCGTATCTTCAGCACTTTCTTTCTTACGTCGATACGCTTTCGTGGATGGAAGCGATGACAAGCGCCAGTGCGCCTTCCGGTCGTGATGTGCCGCGCGGGAAGAAGTCCGCGCGCAGTGGCGCACGCTAAGGCATCACGCGAGCCGGCCTTTGATGGTGCTCGCGCTGGCATCGTGGAAAGAGTGCGTCTCGTTTTCTCAAAACGCAGCTAACGGTCAACCGCGAATCGCGCCTGCAAATTGCAGAGACCTTGACTCTCTCTGCCATTCGAGTCTTCAAGAAAAGCGCTTTATTTCGCCTCTTTAGGCAGCCGCCCCATCAGATAGAACTCGTCGTTCGGCCGCATCGATATGACATTGGCCATGCGATTCGACAAGCCGAAGAATGCGGTAATGGCCGCGATGTCCCACGCGTCTTCATCGCTGAAGCCGTGCTCGCGCAACGCGGCGAAGTCGGCATCGCCGATACTGCCCGACGCGCGGCACACCTTGAGCGCGAAATCGAGCATGGCCTTTTGACGCGGCGTGATATCCGCCTTGCGGTGATTCACCGCGACCTGATCTGCAAGAAGCGCATTCTTTTCATAGATGCGCAGAATCGCACCATGCGCGACGACGCAATAAAGGCAGTCGTTCACTGCGCTCGTCGCCACGACGATCATCTCGCGTTCACCTTTGGTGACGCCGCCTTCCTTGAGCATGAGCGCATCGTGATACGCGAAAAATGCGCGGAATTCATCGGGCCTGTGCGCAAGCGTCAAGAATACATTAGGCACGAAGCCGGCCTTTTCCTGTACCTCCAGAATGCGGGCGCGAATATCCGCAGGCCAGTCGTGCGGATCGGGAACCGGATAGCGGCTGATGAGCGGGTTCGGCATGGTCTCTCCGTCATGAAGTCGAGCGTGACTCGATCATGCAGTATGCCGGAGAGCCGTGCGACTTACTGGCCTTTGTTGCCACCGCTAACGGACGATGAACCGATCGGCGCGCCTGGCTGATGCGATGCATCGCCGTGGCCGCCGGGTGTCGCCGGTTGCATGCCGCCCGAGGAGCCCTGGCCGGGCGTGCGCGTGCCGTCGCCCGCACCGCCCGTCCCGCCGCCCGGCGTGCGCGGCTGCATGCCGCCTGCGGATCCTTGCCCCGCGTTAGTGTTGTTCTGCGATAAAGTGTCCGCTGCGAAAACGCCGCTGGACACGCCGAGCGCAAGCACGGCAGAGACTATTCCAATCGTTCGCGCTTTCATGCGAAGTCTCCATAACACGGCTGATGCGTGACCGGGCCGCGCCGCCATGGCTGACGGTGCGGCGCAAAACGGTCACTGCATGGCAACTGACTCACGGTTGCCGTTGACCACCTTGATGCATCGGTTGCTTTTGCTGGTTCTGCTGCAATTGCCCTTGTACCTTTCCTTTTCCTTGATCGTTGCGCGGGTTGGTCGGATTCGTCGGGCTGGTATTACCTTGCTTGGATTCAGGCATCGGCTTAACTCCTTTGCAAAGATGGTTGAGACTTTCATGGTCGCATTCCGTGTTCCCGGCAGCGCCTGGCGGGCGATGTGCCGACGCGCTCTCGTGGCGCAATCCTTGCTGCACGCGATTCGCCACACACAAGAAATCAAGACCATGAAAGCCACGATCGTGTCGCACGAGAAGCCGCCTGAATCGGGCGCGGCCGAGATTCATCGCTTCAGGTTCAAGCTGGACGACGGCAGTGCGCCGCCGCTGACGGAATCCATTTCATTGAGAACGGCGCGTGTGATCGTTGACAATCTCGCCGATGGCAATGCGTTCATCAAGATGCTTCATGCGATCGTGACGACGCCTCCGGACGATTATGACTCACTCGTCGGCAAGGGTTTTCCGGACCACTACTCGACTAGTCCAAGCGGTGAGCATCGAATGCCCGGACCCGACAGCGAAGGTCCGCGTCCTTAGCAGAAGGCGTGAGCGGTCACGACACGCGGCGCACTCGCGCAAGAAAGCGATCGAGTTGCGCGGCGAAATGCTTGCTGTCGCGCGGACTGTAGGGCGACGGTCCGCCCGTGTCGACGCCGCTGCCGCGTAGCTGATCCATCATCGCGCGAATGGTCAGACGTTCCTCGATATTCTCGGCGCTGAACCACTCACCGCGCGGATCGAGCGCATGCGCGGCTTTCGCGAGCACGGCGGCCGCAAGCGGAATGTCCGCGGTGACGATGAGATCGCCCGGCTGAGTGAGTTCGACGATGCGGGCATCGGCGACATCGAAGCCCGAAGGCACCTGAATGGACTTGATGAATGGCGAAGGCGGCGTGCGCAAGAACTGATTTGCAACGAGCGTCACGCACACGCTTACGCGCGGCCCTGCGCGAAAGAGAATGTCTTTCACGACGGCGGGGCATGCGTCGGCATCGACGAGAATTTGCATGAAACGTCTTTAGCGAAAGTAAGAGCGCGCATCTTACTGCACGCGCGCTTCGGTTCGCCTCGAGCAGTCACGAGTAAGTTTGGTGACAGGCGCGAGCAATCACTGTTCCGCGATGCGCCCGGCAGGGCGTTCCGTCGTCAGCGACGACAACAGCTTCAGCAGACTTTCCACGTTGACCGGTTTCACGAAGTGATAATCGAAGCCCGCCGACTGCGCGCGCAAGCGGTCTTCGGCTTGCCCGTAGCCCGTGATGGCAACGAGCAGCGGCGCGCTATCGCCCTTGCGGCGCAAGCGTCGCGCAAGCTCGTATCCGTCGATGTCCGGCAAGCCGATATCGAGCAACGCGACGTCCGCGTCGAATTGCGTGGCCGCCAGCGCTTCTTCCGACGAATACGCGACACGCGTGACATGTCCCTCGGATTCGCACAGCATCGCGAGAGAATCGGCGGCATCGCGATTGTCGTCGACGACAAGCACGCGCAGCGCAGCTTGCGTTTCGAGCCCGCTGCCGTCCGTTAGCGCCATCGCCGAATGCCGTTCATGATGATGCAGACGCGGCAATCGCACGGTGACGGTCGTGCCGAGACCCGGCCCGGGACTCTGCACGGTGATGGTCCCCTTATGCATTTCGACCAGTTTCTTCACGAGCGATAAGCCGATGCCGAGGCCGCCATTCGACCGGTCCAGCGTGCGCTCGCCTTGCGAGAACAGCTCGAACACCTTCGGCAGCAGGTCCGCCGAGATGCCGGTTCCCGTATCCGAAATCACGATCGATACCCAGTCCTGATCCGCTTCCACGCTCACTGAGATTTGCCCTTGTTCCGGCGTGTATTTCGTTGCGTTGTTGAGCACGTTGACGAGGATCTGAGAGAGACGCGTGACATCGCCGCAGACCCAGGTGGTTGCGTCGGGAACATCGACCTGTATGTGCTGCTTGCGCGATTCCACCATGCCCGCAATCGCTTCGACCGCGTGATACACCGCCGTGCCGACGAGAACCGGCTCGGTCTTCAACGCAATGCGTCCCTGCGTGATGCGCGACACTTCGAGCAGGTCGTCGACGATGCGCGTCATATGCTCGACCTGTCTGCGCATCAGTTCGATGAGATCGTCCGTGCGCGTCGAGAGCGTTTCGTCCTTTTGCAATAGCGCGATGGCCGTGCGCAAGGGCGCGAGCGGATTGCGCAACTCATGCGCGAGCATCGCGAGAAATTCATCCTTGCGCCGGCCCGATTCGCGCAGCACGAGTTCCATGTGCTTGCGTTCGGTAATGTCGATCAGACTGCCGATGATGCGCAGCGGCTTGCCGTCGTTGCTGCGTTGAAGCAGGGCGCTGCCTTGCATCCATCGCTCGCCGTCCGCGTCCTTCACGCGGAATTCGAACTGTTCGCCGGGCGCATCGCCGGCTGCGAGCCGACGCACATAGCGATCGAGCGTCGGTGCATCGTCGGGATGAATGCGGGCGAGCGCCGCTTCGTACGTGACCGTTTCGGCAGGCTCGGGCCGTTGCTTGCCGACGATCTCGAACATGAGCGACCACGTGGCCAGTTCCAGCGAAACGATGTGTATCTTCGCGGCCTGCATCGCGACCGTGAGGCGAAGACTGCGCGCCTCGATCGCGGCTTGCGCTTCATATCGCGGCGTGACGTCGGTTGTCGTGCCGAACCATTCCTGCAGATTGCCGCGCTCGTCGTAGAGCGGCGCGGCCTGCGCCTGCACCATGCGAAAGACGCCATCCCTTCGATACATGCGAAACGTCAGCGTGCATGGGCCGCCGTGACGCAACGCAGCGAGCCATGCTTCACGTGTTTGCTCGCGGTCATCGGGATGAATGAAGTCGAGCCAGCCCCAGCGCGATAGCCGGTCGCGAGGCGCGCCGGTGAAGTTCTGCCAGTCGCCGCTCGAAGGATGAATCTCGCCGTTCGCATCGGCGGACCAGATGAGCGCACCCGTCGATTCCACCAGTGCGCGATAACGGCGTTCGCTCAGGCTCAGCCGTTCTTCGTCCGCGCGATGGTCGCTGATATCGAAACTCACTCCGTACACGCGCGTAAGCACGCCGCGTGCGTCGTATTCGGGATTGCCGCGCATGCGCACCCAGCGGCGAGACGTGGCGGCGCCGTCGAGCACGAAGTCGAATTCGAATGGGCCGCGTTCGTGCAATGCTTCCGCGAGCTTGCGCTGAAACGGCTCGCGATGTTCGGGCGCCACGCGGTCCCATATCTCCGAGAGCATGGCGGACTCGGTGCCTGGCGCGAACGCATACATCTCCGCGAGTTGCGCCGTCATGCGCACGACGCGCGTGGTCATGTCCCATTCCCATGCGCCCATGCGCGCGCCCGCGAATGCGGCCTGCAAGCGGCGCTCGCTCGCCTCGTATAACTCCCACGCGTGCCGGCATTCGTGTATGTCGATAGCCACGCCTACCGTATCAGCAATCCGGCCTTCTTCGTCGCGCCGCGCCTGAAGATGCAGCGTATGCCAGCGGAATTCATGATCCACGCGCAAGAGCCGGACATCGACATTGCTGAGAAGCGCATCGCGCATTTGACGCAGTGCGTTGAGTACGCATTCTTCATCCTGATGATGAATGAATTCGCGCCAATGTCGTCCGATCAAATCATTCAGTTCGATGCCGAGATAGCGGCATGCCCACGGATTCGCATACTGAATGAAGCCGTCGCGCGCCGCGCGCCACACGAAGGACGGAAGAAAGTGAGCAGGATCGTACATGAGCGTCCTTGCTGCGGTTGAACGGCGAGCGCGTCGCCGGCGCGGCTTTCTTTGCTTAGTACTGTTTTTCTACGTACGGATACCATACCGCATTCAATGGCGCACGAACGCACGCACGTGCGCCATTAGTGCTTCGCTTCAGTTAGCCATCCTCGCCGACTGCATTCGGATCGGGTAAGGGTTGGCCCTTGTTCGCGGTAGGCGGCGCAGGTTCATTCGACGCGTTCTGTTTTTGTTCATCGCTCAAGCGGCGATCTGCCGTGGTCGGATCGCTATCGCTTTGCTTGGGCGGTGTCGAACGATCGGTTTGTTCGGGCATGTGAGCTCCTTCTGTCCTGTTAAAAGAAAGTGGTTCGTCGAACGGTATCTGCATCCGTCATGCCTGATAGCCGACAACGCTTCAATAGCGTTGGGCATGGGCGATGCTTGAATCAACGCTTCAAATCGCTTCTATTTATTCGAACGTTCATGACCGGCTTTTTTCGCAACACGGCCGCGCTATGTGCGGGGTTTGTTGCACTCACTCCATTAAACGCGCATGCCGCGACGATCGCGTCGGCTCCTTTTGGCGTTACGCAACAAGGGCAGGCCGTCGTGCAATACACGCTTTCGAATGCGCGCGGCATATCGGTGAGCTGCATGACCTATGGCGGTATCGTCACGAGAATCGACGTTCCCGACCGACGCGGCCGACGCGCGGACGTCGTGCTCGGCTTCGCTTCGCTCGCCGATTACGAGCGGTATAACGGCAACATTCATTTCGGCAGTCTAATCGGGCGCTATGCGAATCGCATCGCACAGGGACGATTCATCATCGACGGACACACGTATCAACTGCCTATTAACGATCCGCCTAATACATTGCATGGCGGGCCGCATGGCTTCGACGAGAAAGTGTGGACGGTCGTGCGCACATTCCAGAACGCGGCGGGCGCGGGCGTGCAACTGCGTTATGTGAGTCCCGATAATGAAAACGGCTTTCCGGGCGCGCTCACGGTGGACGTCACCTACACGCTCACCGACGACAACGAAGTGCGCATCGACTATCGCGCGAAGACCGACAAGCCGACTGTCGTGAATCTCACGAATCACAGTTATTTCAATCTGGCGGGCGAGGGCAGTGGGAGCGTCGAAGACCAACTCATCATGATCGCCGCATCGAGCTATACGCCCACACGCGCGGATTCCATACCGACTGGCGAGATCGCATCGGTGGAAGGCACGCCGCTCGACTTGCGTGCGCTTACGCCGATCGGCGCGCGGCTGCGTTCGTCGTTTCCTCAGCTACGTTATGCGCGCGGCTACGATCAGAACTACAAGCTCAACAAGCCAGGCCAGCGCGACGGCGAGCCCTCGTTCGCCGCGCGCGCTTATGATCCGGCAAGCGGCCGCGTGCTCGATGTCTATACGACGCAGCCGGGCTTGCAGTTCTATACGGCGAACGGACTCGATGGAAGCGTGACCGGTGTATCCGGAAGCGCGTACCGCCAAACCGATGGCTTTGCGCTGGAAGCCGAGCACTTTCCGGATTCGCCTAGCCGTCCGTCGTTTCCGTCGACCGAGCTTAGGCCCGGCGACGAATATCATGAAATCACGGTATGGAAGTTCGGCGTGCGCTAGACGCTGACTCTTGCGTCGGTACCCACGCGCAATGTCATTACGTTCGGCTTTCGCATTACGAGTAAGTCGAATGGCCGCAATGTCACTCGAGCAAACCATTGCCACTTCCCTGAAGCGCGTGAGATGCTTCGCTCTGCTGCATATTCCAAAAGACGCGAGCGGCACGAGCGGGACCAGTCCGGGTCATCACCCTTCGAAGGAGTGAACATGATCGTACTGTCGCGGTATGGCAAGGCGCGTGATGCGTCGCAACACAATTCATTCAATGCGCGTCGTCTCCTTGGCGCGTGGATCTTCTTGAGCGCGGCAAGCGTCGCTCATGCGGATACGCAAAGCGGCTACGTCGTGCCGCCGCCGCCGAGTGAGTTATATGGCGAACTGTTCGTCGCAGTGCAAACGCAGCAGATTTATCCGGATCAAAAGACTTTCGTCGATGCCACGCCGAAGATGGACCCCGCGCAAATCAACGCGCTTTATCTTCAGCAGCGTACCGTGCCGGGCTTCAGTCTCTCCGCATTTGTTGCGCAATACTTCACGCCGCCGACGGATCAGGTCATCACGCCGCCACCGAATCAGACGCTGCGCGAGCATATCAACTGGCTTTGGCCGGCGCTGACGCGCAATACATCCACCGTGCCCCCGTACAGCACGCTCATTCCCATGCCGAAGCCGTATGTCGTGCCGGGCGGACGCTTTCGCGAAGGCTACTACTGGGATACCTATTTCACGATGCTCGGCCTTCAGGAAGCCGGCCGCGAAGATCTCGTCGACGACATGCTCGATAACTTCGCCTATCTCATCGACACCATCGGCCATATTCCAAACGGCAATCGCACTTACTACGTGAGCCGCTCGCAGCCGCCGTTCTTTTCGTATATGGTCGAACTCGCCGCGCACAAGGAAGGCGGCCGCGTGTATCAGAAGTACCTGCCGCAGATGCGCCGCGAATATGGCTATTGGATGCAGGGCGCGCATACGCTGCAAGCGGGCGAGGCCGTGCGCAACGTCGTGATGCTGCCGGATCGAACCGTACTCAATCGCTACTGGGACGAGCGCGATACGCCGCGCGACGAGTCGTATCTCGAAGACGTGCAGACCGCGAGTTCGGTGCCGAGCCGTCCTGCCAACGAGGTCTATCGCGATCTGCGCGCGGCGGCTGAAAGCGGCTGGGACTTCAGTTCGCGCTGGTTCGGCGATAACCAGACGCTCGCGACAATCCGCACGACATCCATCGTTCCCATCGATCTCAATAGCCTGATGTTCCACCTTGAAACGACAATCGCACGCGGCTGTGGCGAAGCGCACGACTTCCATTGCGTGGCGGAGTTCATCGGCAAGGCGGCCAGGCGCGCGATCGGCATCAACAAGTATCTCTGGAACAGCAACGGCTATTACGGCGACTATGACTGGAGGCTCGCGCAGCCGCGCAACAATCCATCGGCGGCGATGCTTTATCCCTTGTTTGCAGGGGCCGCGTGGCCCGATCGCGCGCATATCACGGCAAATACGGTCGAGACTTTGCTTCTGAAGCCGGGCGGTCTCACAACGACCACTCATAACACCACGCAACAGTGGGATGCGCCGAACGGCTGGGCGCCGCTGCACTGGATCGCCATTCAGGGCTTGCGGCGTTATGGCCGCGCCGATCTTGCGCAGCCCATTGGCACGCGTTTCCTGGCCGACGTGAATCACGTCTATGCCACGGAACAAAAGCTGGTGGAGAAATACGTCGTGGAAGGGACGGGGACGGGCGGCGGCGGGGGCGGAGAATATCCGCTGCAGGACGGCTTCGGCTGGACCAACGGCGTGACCTTGCGTCTGCTCGATCTCTACGCGCCAGGCCAATAGCGGAAATTGAAAGCAGCGAGGCGGCTCATTCGCCGCCTCGCATTTCGATGCTTATTCCAGGCCTTCGACGACGCGGAAATCGCGCTCGCATGCATCGCCCAGCACGCGCAGCGCTTCCTGATACTTCTCGCCGTTGAACGTGGCGAGTGCCTGATCCAGCGAATCGAATTCGATCAGCACCGTGCGCTCCGCAATGCCCGCGCCGTGCGCCATCGAAGCGACGCCGCGTGCGAGCGGCCGGCCACCGCCTTCCTTGATCGCGGCCGTCGCGAGCTTCGAATATTCGGCGACCTGCTCGGGCTTGTCGATCTTGCGATATGCGCTAACCCAATATGCCTTTGCCATCTGATTCTCCTGTTCTTTGTTGAGCGCCTTGGCGCAATGCGCCGATGCGAAGGCGAGCATAGCAAATAATCGCCCAAGACCTCTTGCCGCCGATTCCGCTTGATTCAGTGAAGAGTGCTTTCCTTGTCTAGGGGTTAACCCCGAAGTCTTGCAAGCCTAGACTTCACTCACTGCTTCGACACACCAAGGGTCCTTGGAAGCGCCGAAGCAAGCACCCAAGTCACTGGAGTTAAGAAAATGAAGTCTTTGATTCGCGCAGCAGTTGTCGCCACCGCTTTGATCGTTCCCGCTCTCTCTTTCGCGCAAGGCAGTCAGATCACGCGCGCTCAAGTCCGTGCGGAACTCGTGGAACTGCAAAGCGCGGGTTATCACGTCGGCGACGGCGATCAGGCGCATTATCCCGATGCCATTCAGCAAGCCGAAGCCAAGCTCGCCGCGCGGCAAGGCGCGACTGCTTACGGCGGCGTTGTGAATGGCACGACGCAATCGGGCAATAGCGTTTCGAAAGCCGACTGGAACGCGATGTACACGCGCTAAGCGCAATTGACCCGGCGGCGCGGCGCTGAGCCGCGCTGCCGGTGAAGTGAGTTACTCCGCAGCGTATTTGCGATCGAGCTCGTCGAATAGCGGCTTATTCACGAGCCTTTGGCGTTCCGCGAAGAGCGCGACAATAGTGGGATCTTCATCCAGCCGCCCATGTTCCTTGAGCGCGCCGAGCGCCGTTTGCATGCCGCGCACCGCGCTTTGCAAAGCCGCATTGGCATACAGCACGAGGCTGAAGCCGAGTCGCTGCAATTCATCCCGGCCCGTCACGGGCGTCTTTCCGCCAATCACGATGTTGATCAGTTGCGGCGCATTCACCAGCTTGTTCAACGACGCAATCTGCTCTTGCGTTTCGATCGCTTCGATAAAGAGAATGTCCGCGCCCGCTTCGACGAACTTGTTCGCGCGTTCGATCGCGGCATCGAAACCTTCGACCGCGCAGGCATCCGTGCGCGCGATGATCTGAAAGTTCTCGTCCTCGCGCGCGTCGACGGCAGCGTGTATCTTGCCGACCATCTCGTTCGTCGAAATCACGCCTTTGCCCGCGAAATGGCCGCATTTCTTGGGCATCACCTGATCTTCGAGTTGCACCGCGTCGGCGCCCGCGCGTTCCAGCGTGCGGATGGTGTGGCGCACGTTGAGTGCATTGCCGAAGCCCGTATCCGCATCGACGACGAGCGGCAGATCGACTGCATCGCGAATGCGCGTCGTATGTTCGGCGACTTCCGCGAGGCCGATGAAGCCGAGATCCGGCATGCCGAGCGACATGTTCGTCACGCCCGCACCGGTGATGTAGAGCGCCTCGAAGCCGAGGTCGGCGGCGACGCGCGCGCTCATCGCGTTGAATGCGCCCGGCAGAAGCAGGCCGCGACGCGCATTGACCAGTTCACGAAACGCGGCGCGGCGGCGGGAAGAAGTGGTTGTCATGACAGGGTGTCCGCTAAAGAGAAGATCGGCATCGAGGCATGCGGTATGAATTCACTGCCGAATGTATGCGTCATGCACGCGATGCCATTGCCTGCCATGTTAAAGCGTGCGGACCTGAAGCGCTAATTCAACCGCCCGATACCCGCAATGGCCGCTCTTCTTTGCCGCGCAATCCATAAGCCGTCAGCATGCGGTAAAGGGTGACGCGCGAAATGCCGAGTTCGTCGGCGGCTTCGCCAAGCCGTCCGCGATGACGCAACAGCGCCACTTCGATAGCCTGCCGCTCCGCCGCCTCGCGCGCTTGCGCGAGCGTAGTCGGGGCCGCTTCGACGTAATCGCCGAGTTCGAGATCGCTCGCGAGAATCTGCCGTCCTTCGCACATGACGATTGCGCGCCGCACGCGATTGATGAGTTCGCGCACGTTGCCGGGCCATCCGTAGTTATGAAGCGCGGCGATCGCGCAAGGCGAGAAACCGCGCAGCCGGCGGCTTGCATCCTTCCTGAAGCGCTCGAGCATATGGTCCGCGAGCAGTTCGATATCCTTGCCGCGCATGCGCAACGGCGGTTCGTCGATCTGCAGCACGCACAAACGGTGATACAGGTCGGCGCGAAAGCGTCCTTCGAGCATGGCGGTCTGCATATCGACGTGCGTCGCCGAAATGATGCGCACATCCACCGACGTGGAACCTTGTCCGCCCAGCCGTTCGATCTTGCGCTCCTGCAGAAAGCGCAGCAGGCTCGCCTGGCTTTCGAGCGGCAAGTCGCCGATTTCATCGAGAAAGAGCGTGCCGCCGTCCGCCGCTTCCACGCGGCCGATCTTGCGCTGATTCGCGCCCGTGAATGCGCCGCGCTCATAGCCGAATAGTTCGGATTGCAAAAGATGTGGCGGAATGGCGCCGCAATTGATCGCGACGAAAGGCTGCGCGCGGCGCGCGGAACGTTCGTGTATGGCGTGCGCAGTGAGTTCCTTGCCGGTGCCGGATTCGCCGGAGATGAAGACGGGCGCATCGGTCATCGCGACCTTGCGGATCGAGCGATACAGTGCCTTCATCGCTTCGCAATTGCCGACCATGCCGCCTTCGGCGCCATCGGACTTTTGAGGATCGTTACTGGCGACATCGTGCAGCGAGACCATGCCGTAAGCGTGGCCCACGGCATCGACGATTCGATCCGCCGACGAGGGCACGGTCACGTAATCGAAGCAGAAATCGCGGATCAGGCGGCACAGGTCCGGGTTGTCCGTGTGATCGGCGGTGACGGTGGCGACCCAGCCGATGCGATAGCCCGACAGCAAAGCGGTGAGCGCTTCGATGTCTTTGACGAACCCGCTGCTCGTCATGTCGACGATGCCCGCAGCGACGCCCTTGCCATGCCTCGACAATCTCGGCATCTTCGCCGGATTGACGTACTCGATGTTCCAGCCGCGTGCGTGCAGGCGTTCGGCCAAGTCTTCCGACACTGCGCGTCCGGCGAAATAGAGCGTCCTGGATTCCCCGTACATGACTCTTCTCTCAGATATTGTGTGTTTGTAGGCACAGTATCCTTTGGATTCGTCGGGGTAAAAAGCCGCGCAAACGATATGCGGCTTTTTAATGTTTACATTGGCGTTCGCAACTCGATTGAAAACGTCTGCGCATATTTTGCGGAACGGGCGTTCATAAAAACGGCTTACAGTCGTGCCTTTTTCAGTGGATGCCCGCCACGTGCGGCTAAGCGCCAATCGACTGCAGGAACGTTTTACTGGCTGGCCTTAAGCAGGCCTTAAGCGTCGGTTAGCGAATAAAAGCGCTGTCAAGGGTTAACCCTTCATCGCGCGTTCGAGTTGCGCGGTTACCCACGAGCGGTCGAACGCGCCGGCGGCGATGGAACGCAACGCCAGCGCTTCCTTTTGCTCCTGCGAGCGCGCGCGTTCTATCACGTCCGCTGCATCGGCTTGAGGAATCGCGAGCACGCCGTCTTCATCGCCCACGATGATGTCGCCCGGATGCACCACCATGCCGCCGACCGTCACCGGCACGTTGATCTCGCCGGGACCGTTCTTGTAAGGTCCGCGATGCGTGACGCCTTTCGCATAGACCGGGAAATCGCGCGCGCGCAGGGCGGCCACGTCGCGGATCGCGCCATCGATCACGAGTCCCGCGATGCCGATGCTTTCCGCATAGCTCGCCATGATGTCGCCCATGAGCGCCTGATGCAGGTCGCCGCCGCCATCGATCACGAGCACGTCGCCGGGGCGGCAGTCGTCGAAGGCCGCGTGGATCGCGAGATTGTCGCCGGGGCGCGTGCGCACCGTGACGGCCGTGCCGGCCATCGCTTTCGGCCGATGAAAAGGCGTGAGGCCCACGGCGCCCGACGCGCGCGCCATGTTGTCCGAGAGAAGCGACACGGCGAGCGCTTTCAACGCGTCGAGCGTTTGAGGGCTGGCCTGAGCGGCGGACGCGTGATGCCGCCATCCGGGAGCATTCATGATGCGACTCCTTGCATCGAGAGTTGTTGTTCGAGTCTTGCGCCGAGGCGCGGATAAACGGCGCGCGCGTTGTCTTCGAAAATGCGCTGCTTGTCTTCGCTATTGAGCCACGCGATGCCGTCGATATAGCGGCGCGTATCGTCGAAGTGATGTCCCGTCTCCGGGTCGATGCCTTGCACCGCGCCGATCGTCTCCGATGCGAACAGGATGTTCTTCGCCGGTATCACGCGAGCGAGCAGTTCCGCGCCGGGCTGGTGATAGACGCAGGTATCGAAGAACACGTTGTTCAGCAAATGCTCGGACAAGAGCGGCTGTTTCATGTCTTGCGCAAGACCGCGATAGCGTCCCCAGTGATACGGCACCGCGCCGCCGCCATGCGGGATGATGAATTTCAGCGTGGGAAAGTCCGCGAACAGATTACCCGTGAGCAATTGCATGAACACGGACGTATCGCCGTTGATGTAATGCGCGCCCGTTGCATGGAAGTTCGGGTTGCACGACGACGAGACGTGAATCATCGCGGGGACATCGAGATCGACAAGCGCCTCGTAAAGCGGATACCAGTGGCGGTCGGTCATCGGCGGACCGGACCAGTGGCCGCCCGAAGGATCGGGATTCAGATTGCAGCCGATGAAGCCCAGTTCTTCCACGCAGCGCCGCAACTCGGGAATGCAATTGGCGGGATTCACGCCGGGCGCTTGCGGCAACTGACATACGCCGATGAAGTCCTGCGGAAACAGCGAAACGACACGATGAATGAGGTCGTTGCATTCAGCGGACCATAGCGCGTTGGCATTCGCATCGCCGAGGTGATGTCCCATGCCCGCGGCGCGCGGCGAGAAGATGGTGAGATCGATGCCGCGCTCGCGCTGCACACGCAGTTGCGCGTTGCGTATCGTCTCGCTGATCTGCTCGTCGCTTATGCCGGGACGCGGTGGAACCGGCGTGCCGTTGGCGAGCGCTTCGATCTGGCGCTTGCGCCATGCTTCGTGCTCGGGCGGCGACGTCGTGTAATGGCCGTGACAATCGATGATCATGAAATGACTCGCGTGTGTGTCAGATGGATTGGCTGGCATCGCTGCGCGCATCGGCGTTTTCGTCCGCATGCGCCGCTTCGTCTTCGGACGGACGCACGCGCATCACGAGCGCAATGAGCGTTGCAACGACAAGGAATGCAGCGATGGTCACCAGCGCGAGCTTGAAACTGCCCGTTGCGTTACGCACGAGGCCGATGCTCCACGGCCCGACGAGCCCGCCGAATTGCGCGATCGTATTGATGAGCGCGATGGTCGCCGCGCCCGCCGCGCCCGTTCTGAACGAAGCGGCAAGACTCCAGAAGAGCGGATTGCCTGCATAGATGAAGAGGCCGGTCACGCAGAGCAGCGCATAAGCGATGACGGGCGAGGGTGCATACGCGCTTGCCGCGATCGCCACTGCGCTCATGCCATAGACGAATGCGAGGTGCTTCTTGCGATCGCCGGTGCGGTCCGAACTGCGGCTGATCAAGAACGTACCGAGCACGCCGAGCAAAGGCGGTGCAGCGGAAAGAAAACCCACTTCCATGTTCGTGAGATGGCCGAGGCTTTTGACGATCTGCGGCAGCCACAGGAAGAGACCATAGATGCCGACGAGCGCGCAGCCGAAGAGACAGGCGAGGCTCCAGACGCGGATATCGCCCGCGACGCGCCACATCGATACATGCGTGTGGCCGCCCAACGCATTGCGCTCCGCTTGCAGCGTGCTTTCGAGCCATTGCTTTTCGTCGGTGCTGAGCCACGTCGCATCGGCGGGACGCTCCTGCATCACGCGCAACGTGATGACGCCCAGCAGCATCGCGGGCACGCCTTCGCAGATGAACATCCATTGCCAGCCCGCGAGACCCAGTACGCCGTTGGCATACGTCATCAACGCGGTCGAAACGGGACCGCCCAGCACCGCTGAAAACGAGCCCGCGATGATATAGCCGCCCACCGCGCGCGCACGGTAACGCTCGGGAAACCACTTCGTCAGATACACCGCGACGCCCGGCAAGAAGCCCGCTTCCATCACGCCGAGCAGAAAGCGCACGATGTAGAAGCTCGTATCGTTGAAGACGAACGCGGTGGCGGCCGCGACCGCGCCCCATGTAATGAGAATGCGCGCGATCCATCGCCGCGCGCCCACGCGATGCAACAACAGATTGCTCGGCACTTCGAGCAGCATGTAGCCGACGAAGAACACGCTGCCCGCGAAGCCGAATACCGCAGGACTGAAGTTCAGCGCGTGATTCATGTCCAGCGCGGCGAACCCTATGTTGATGCGGTCGAGGTAATTGAAGAACATCATCGCGAAGAGCAACGGCATGAGGCGGCCGTAGACCTTGCGCATCGTCGTGGACGCGATGGCTGATTCTCTTTCCGATGAAAGCGCCTGGTTCATCTTCGTCTCCATGCTGCGCGGGCTTTTTGCCCGCGTCTATGTGATGGCGTGATGCGGGCGCATTGATTCGCCCGGTCACGAACGACGATCATAGGGACGCGAGGCGCACGCGTCCAAGACGGATTGCGTATCCTTGTATAGGCTTTTGCTTATAGCGTGCGCGAGCGCTTGCGAAGCGCGTTAGCGTGGCGCATCGACCGATGGAAGGCACGCGAGGAATGCTTGCAGATGCGGCGACGTATCGCCGGTTCGAAAGCTCGCGGTCAGCGACGTGATCTGTGCCGCGCCCGGTCCCGCGAGATGCCGATACACCACGTCGGATCGCCCATGACGCGCGACGGATTCGCCCACATAAGTCACGCCAAGGCCCGCAGCGACGAGCGCAATGGCCGTTTGAATTTCGTAAGCTTCATGCGCGATGTTGAGCGCGACGCCCGCATCGCGATACAGCGAAGCGATCAAACGAGGAAACTGCGCAGCGGGATGCTTCGGATAGACGATCAGCGGCGTGGTCGCGAGTTCGCCGATGCGCACAGCCTTGCGTTTTGCAAGCGGATGATCGGAAGCGAGCACCGCCATCACGCGTTCGTTCAGCAGCGTGCGCGTGGTGCACGAGGGCACGTCGGGCGCCTGTCTGCCGATGCCGACATGAATGCGCGCATCGCGAAAGGCATCGGCCTGTTCCTCCGTCAACATTTCGAACAGCTTTAATTCGACTTTCGGATAGGCCGAATGAAAGGCCTTGAGCGCGGGCGGCAACACGCTATACATCGCGGAGCGCGTGAAGCCGATGGCGAGCCAGCCATGCGTGCCCGCGCCGATGTCGCGCACGCCGAGCGTCGCCTGCTCGCAGCGTTCCAGTATCTCGCGTGCTTCGGTATGAAAGTAGCTGCCCGCTTCGGTCAGGCGCAGCGGCCGGCTGCCACGATCGACGAGCTGGCTGCCGAGCCGCGCTTCGAGCGCGCGGATTTGCTGCGAAAGCGCGGGTTGCGCGATATGAAGGCGCTCCGCCGCGCGGCTGAAGTTCAGCTCTTCAGCGAGCACGATGAAGCATTGCAATCCCCGTAAATTCATTGCGTGGCGCTCCTGCGGCGGTGCATTTTTTTATCGATGACGGGCGAGGACTCCAGCCCTCGTAACGCGACATGATAGCGAGCGGCACCGCGCGCTTGCACCCGACAGAGCTTGCGGTTTTATCGCCCGTTACGCGCTGCCGCAGCGGCATTCGCCGCGTTCGCTGAATTTGCGGCGTTGGCTGCATTGGCGTTGTATGCCCCGCTGTTTCCCGAATTGGCCGAATATCCCGACGTGCCCGGGCTTTGAGTCGTCGAATTGGTATTGGCTCCGGGCGATGATCTCGGCGGCTTCGGCTGAAGCGTCTGGTTGATGACGCCTATCTGCCCGAGCTTCTGGGCGGCGCGGCTGTCCGCATGCGCGGCATCGGCCATGAAAACGGCGGCCACGGCCATCGACAATGCGGCGGCGGCAATGCGATTTCTCTTCATGATGATCCTCCACAAGGGCGCTCGATGCGCCCGGACAACCCATCCATTGTGCGCAAGTAGCTTGCCTGCGTGCAGGAGGGTTTGTGCCTACGGTGACGGCGCGCCACGATGCCCCGCACTCGGGACTGCGGCGATATCACGCATGAGCAAAGTGCAATATCCGGACGAAAGCGCTGCACTCAATCGGTAAGATGTACTACGAAGTACCCAGCCGATTTTGCTTTGGAGATATGCATGTTTCCCGAATACCGTGACCTCATTTCCCGCCTCAAAACAGAAGACGCGCATTTCGCGAGGCTTTTCGAGCGTCACAATCAACTCGACCATGAGATTCAGAACATGGAAAGCGGCGTCACGCCCGCGGACGCATTCGCCATCGAATCGCTCAAGAAGGAAAAGCTGCTGTTGAAGGACAAGATGTACGTCGTGCTGCGAAAAGCCGCGCAAGCCGCTTAAAAAACTCAAGCCAACACCGCAGCATGCCAGGGAGAGATTGAACGTGAAAACCGCGCACCCATCCGAGGGAAACAGAAGCAAGACCTTGCAACGATCCGCGAAGGACGATCTGGACGGCGACGTCAGCGTCGTCGAGGCGTCGGAGCATGTGATCAGGCGCGAAACGCTAGAAGCGGTCGATGCCGCGAACGAGCTGATTTCCAGCAGCATGGAAGACATTCTCGTGAGCGCCGCAGCCGGCAGCGTCGAGACGCGGCTCGATACGATGAAGGCGATGATGGGCGGCCTCTCGCCGGATGAAATCGCGACGTTGCGCGCGTATCTGCTGGAAGGCGCATCGCCGATCGGTGCGCAAGGCTCGCGACGTCAGCGTCAGGACGAAGAGCTTGCGCCGGGCTGGCGTCATGGCGGCTACCCGTACAAGCATCTCATGTCGCGGCAGGCGTATGAGAAGCAGAAGTATCGGCTGCAAGTGGAATTGCTCAAGCTTCAGGCGTGGGTCAAGGAAACGGGCCAGCGCGTCGTCATTCTGTTCGAAGGGCGCGACGCGGCGGGCAAGGGCGGCGCGATCAAGCGTTTCATGGAGCATCTGAATCCGCGTGGCGCGCGTGTCGTTGCGCTGGAGAAGCCATCGGAACGCGAACGCGGCCAATGGTACTTTCAGCGATACGTCGAGCATTTGCCGACAGCCGGCGAGATCGTGCTGTTCGACCGTTCCTGGTACAACCGCTCGGGCGTCGAACGCGTGATGGGTTTCTGCTCGAATCAGGAGTACGACGCGTTCATTCAACAGGTGCCGGCGTTCGAGCGTCATCTCACGCAGAGCGGCGTGCATATCATCAAGTTCTGGTTTTCGGTGAGCCGCGCGGAGCAGCGTCGCCGTTTCAAGGAGCGCGAAGTGCATCCGCTGAAGCAATGGAAGCTGAGCCCGGTGGACCTTGCGTCGCTCGACAAGTGGGACGACTACACCGCCGCCAAGGAAGCGATGTTCGCTCACACCGATACCGCCGATACGCCCTGGACCGTCGTGCGTTCCGATTGCAAGAAGCGCGCACGGCTCAATGCCATGCGCTACGTGCTGCATCGCTTGCCGTATGCGAATCGCGATGTGCAGACCATCGGGCCTGTGGATCCGTTTATCGTCGGGCGTGCGTTTTGATCTCTAAGCGCCGGCTGCCATCAATTCGTGCGCAAGCAGGCTTGCATGCGGCGTGAGCGCATCGAAGGAGCGGGCGCACAGATGGAGGCGACGCGTGGCCCAGGGCTCGGATAGCGGCGCGATCACGAGCCCGGGGCGCTTGAGCAATTGCGCCGATGCACGCGAAAGAATCGCGATGCCAATGCCCGCTTCGACGAGCATCCCCACGTTGTCGATGCTGCGCATGTGAATGCGGTAGTTGAGCTGTCTGCCAAGCCGCGACGCGCGCTCGGCCAGATGCATTTCCAGCGCGGCATCGGCGAGTCCCACGAAGGCTTCCCCCACGATATCCGCGAACGCCACCGCGCTTTCGTTCGCCACGCGATGCGTGCGGCTCGTCACCACGACGAGTTGATCCTGCGCCACCACATGCGTCTTGAGGCTCGCCAGGTCCGTGATATCGGCGACGATACCCAGGTCCACGCGTCCTTCCATCACGGCCTGCACGATCTCCGAACTGGGCCGCTCATCGAGATCGATCGACAAGTCAGGGTGCGTCGCAAGGAAACGCGTGAGCCGCGGCGGCAGATACGCCGCCAATGCCGCCGTGTTCGACATCAGTTTGATGCGGCCTTTCAGGCCCGTCGCGTAGGTCCGCAATTCGCCGCGCATCTGTTCGACCTGCCCGAGAATCATGCGCGCGTGCCGCACGAAACTCTCGCCTGCGGCCGTTGCTTGCACGCCGCGCCGATTGCGCTCGAGAAGCGGCGCGCCCAACGCCGCTTCCATGCCCGCGATCCGCTCGCTTGCGGATGCCAGCGCGAGATGCATGGCCTGCGCGCCCGCCGTGATGCTGCCGCGTTCGATCACGGTCAGGAAGAGACGCATGTCGGTCAGATCGAAACGCATGCCGTGCCTTCGGCCGCGCCGAAGCCTCGCAAAGGAAATGCCAGATTGTAAGCGCGCACCGCGCTCGCTACGATTTGCCGCATGGAACCTCTCATCGTAGTGATCCTCGCGGGATTCGTCGCGGGCGCAATGAATGCGCTGGCCGGCGGCGGATCGTTCGTGAGTCTGCCCGCGCTCATCGCGGCGGGCGTGCCACCGGTCCAGGCGAACGCTTCGTCGACTGTCGCGCTGTTTCCCGGCGGCGCCGTGAGCGCGTGGGCGTATCGCGATGGCCTGAGTCCTGTCGGCGCGGTATCGATTCGCAAGCTGCTCGTCGCGACGCTGTTCGGCGGCCTGGCCGGCGCGGTGCTGTTGCTGTCGACATCGTCATCGACATTCTCGTTCGTCTTGCCCTGGCTGCTGCTATGCGCGAGCCTGACGCTCGCCTTCGGCCGACGCCTCGGCGAAGCGTTGCGCAAGCGCTGGCGTATCGGCGCGCCCGCCGTGCTCGCGATTCAATTCGCGCTCGGCGTATATGGCGGCTATTTCGGCGGCGCGGTCGGCATCATGATGATGGCCGTGTGGGGCTTGCTCGACACGCGCGACCTGAAGAGTCTCAACGCGCCGCGCACGCTGCTCGTGAGCGCGGCGAATTCGGTTGCGGTAATCACGTTCGCCGTGGCGCATGCCGTGCGCTGGCCCGAGACCCTCGCGATGCTCGTGGCCGCGATTGCCGGCGGATACGGCGGCGCGCAAGTGGGCCGGCGCGCGTCGCCCGCGCTCATCAGAGGAGGGACGCTGCTCGTGAGCGCAGGCATCACGGTCGCGTTCTTCGTGAAGACTTACGGGCCGATGCTGTCGCATCGATGACGCGCCACCTTCCTTATCGAACCATCATGATCGATGCCTTGCTCGAAACCGTCGGTGCGCTTTCGGTGCTCGCAAGCGTGGCCGCCAAGATTGCATGGATGCGCGAGCATCGTGAAGACGTCGCCGATCGCACGGCCTCGCCGACGCGCCGTCCGCAGTGCGCGCGCATCGAACATGCGAAGCGCGGCGCTGCGCGGTATCGTCGATGCAGGCAACGTGACTCAGCGCGCGTTGCGCACGAGCGGCGGTAATCCGAGCGGCTTGGCTGCGGATTCATAGGCGCGAATGAAGCGGGGATCGTCGGCAAGTTCGCGCGCCATCCACTTGGCGAGTTCGTCGCTGCAAGCCGGTTGCGCGATGGAATCGAAACACGCGGAGTTCGCGGGCATCATGCTCGCTGCCCAATAGAAGCTGAAGAGCGTCTGCTTTTCCGCGGGTTCCATGTGAAGGGCATCGGGCGCGGTGCCGGAAAGCCAGCGTTCCAGCTTGGCCGTCAGCGTCGCTTCGGTTTCCTGCTTCTCATAGGAGAAGACATAGCCGCCGCCTGCTTGCGCCGTGTGAAAGTCGTCCATGACGACGGCGGTCACGAAGCGAACCGCGCGTGCGTTGGCCGCAAACGATTGCGCATGCGCGTTGACGATCACGCACCAGAGCATGACGAGCAATGCACTTGTTGTTGGCCGTGCCCATGCACGGAATTCTTGTCGATTGCTTCGCGGCTTCACGCAGGTACGGAGAAAGAGGTGGACGCTTCTGACGCTCACGGCGCCGGGGCCGATGCGCGATTCTACTGATTTATCGCGACGCCGGATTAGACGCGCGCAAAAAAACAAACGGCCCCGAAGGGCCGTTGTGCACCGAGGCAGACCGCTTGTATTACAGCGGCTGGATGGTCGAAGCCTGCTTGCCCTTCGGGCCTTGCTTGACTTCGAAGCTCACCTTTTGGTTTTCCTGGAGCGACTTGAAACCCTTGGACTGGATTTCGGAGAAATGTGCAAACAGGTCTTCGCCGCCGTCATCCGGCGTGATGAAACCAAAACCCTTTGCATCATTGAACCACTTGACCGTACCTGTTGCCATTTTTCCAAACCCTATGAGACGAATTAAACGTTGATGATGCGCTCGCCGTTTCGAGCGACAGTGATTTTTACCACGGCTTGCTATTTTGGTCCAATAAGCGTTTTTGCTTATCTTATTGCCGCACGGTCGTCATAAAAGCCAAAATTACTTGGCCGCTCGCAATATACCGGTTTATTTTTCCTCCTTGCGTTTCACGAGTCTGTACGGTTTCGTACGAACTACCCAACGCGAAGGCGACGGCGGCATCCGGGCAGAGTGGCGAAGTTGCGTCCACAATGAGTGAGTCAATATCCCTCTCACGGAGACTCGCAATGTCAGTGTCGTCGAACGAATCGCCTGTCTGGTTCATCACGGGTTGCTCGACCGGCTTCGGCCGGGAATTGGCCGCCGCCGTCATCGAGCGCGGCTGGCGCGCAGTCGTTGCCGCGCGAAACCCGGATAGCGTGACGGACCTCGTCGAACGGGCGGATGGCCGCGCGATCGCCGTTCGTCTCGACGTCACGCGCCCCGATGAAATCGCCGCCGCGATGCACGATGCGCGCAACGCGTTCGGCCATGTCGACGTGCTCGTCAACAACGCAGGCTTCGGCTATCTCGCCGCCGTCGAAGAAGGCGAGGACGACGAGGTGCGCGCGATGTTCGAAGCGAACTTCTTCGGTGCGGCCGCGATGATTCGCGCGGTGCTGCCCGGCATGCGCGAGCGCCGCTCGGGGCATATCGTCAATATCACGTCGGTGGGCGGGCTCGTCGGCAATCCCGGCAGCGGCTACTACGCGGCGACGAAGTTCGCGCTGGAGGGCCTGGGCGAAGCGCTTGCCCGCGAAACGGAAGCGCTCGGCATCAAGGTCACCGCGGTCGAGCCCGGACCGTTTCGCACGGATTGGGCGGGGCGCTCGCTCAAGCAGACGCAACAGCCTATCGACGATTACGCCGAAGTCGCGGGCCGCCGCCGCGCGAGCATCGCGGAGAAAAGCGGCAAGCAGGCGGGCGATCCCGCGCGTGCGGCGCAAGTCATCATCGAAGCGGTGCTCGCGCCGCAGCCGCCTGCGCATCTCGTGCTCGGCAACGCGGGCATGGACCTCGTGCGCCGCAAGCTCGCGCGCCTCGACGCGGACCTCGGCGCGTGGCAGGAACGCAGCGCATGGAGCGATAACCCTATCGAGTGACGGCGTTTGTCTTCGCATCCATCATGGAAACGGCCGAGCAACATGTCTCGCGTCTCGTCGCGACCGATGCGGCGGCGCTCGGCATCGAGCCGCCCGCCGTGCGATTCGTCGCGACGAATTCGGGGCCGTGCTATGAAGCGCTCTTCGATCGCATCGAAGTCGATGCACGCACGCTTCTGTTGCCCGAGCCTTTGTTGCGCCTCGTGATCGCGCATGAAGTGGCGCATGCCACGCAACGGCCGGCGCTCTTGCTCGATTTCGCGTGGACCGTGCTCGGCGTGGCCGCGCTCATCGCAGGGCCGTGCGTCATGTTCGCGGCGTGGCCTGACGATGACCTGTGGCGCGTATCCGTTCCTGGTGCTGTGTTTGCGTTCGTCGTGGCGATGTTGTTCAAAGCATGGCGAACGCATGGCGCGAAGCGCGCGATTGCGCTGGAACTCGATGCCGATGCGAAAGCCGCCTTGATCTGCGGCGCGCGGCCCGCATTGCAGGCGCTCGAAGCGATGACCGAGCGCGGCATCATCGACGAGATGCGCCTTAAAGCCATGCGCGAGCGTTGCAAGTGAATTAAAGGACCGGAAAGCGCGTGCCGTTAAAAGTCTTGATGCGCGCCTGCATGATCGGTCATGTTGACTTGTCGAAGCGCGGCATCGGACAAAGATACAGGATTCATTCATGAGCGATGCTAAAGGCGCTGCCAGCACGATTGCAATTCATTCGGCTTCGTCGGGCTGCGCGGGATGCAAGACCGATCCCGATTCGACGATCGCGCTTGCGTTCGCGTTTCAGCCGATCGTCGATGTCAAGGCCGGCGTCGCCTATGCACACGAAGCGCTCGTTCGCGGTCCGCAAGGCGAACCGGCAAGCACGGTGTTGGGGCAGGTGAACGCCGAGAATCGCTACCACTTCGACCAGCGCTGCCGCACGACGGCCATCGCGCAGGCCGCGCAACTCGGGCTCGAAGGCTTCCTCTCGATCAACTTCATGCCGAACGCGGTGTATCGGCCCGAGGCCTGCATTCGCAGTACGTTCGAAGCGGCGGACAAGCACGGCTTTCCGATCGAGCGAATCATCTTCGAGACGGTGGAAGGCGAGGACATCATCAGCCGGCCGCATCTCGTCGATATCTTTCGCGCCTATAAGCGTTTCGGTTTCCAGACGGCTATCGACGATTTCGGCGCGGGCTACTCGGGCCTCACGCTGCTCGCCGATTTCCAGCCGGACCTCATCAAGCTCGACATGGATCTCGTGCGCGGCATCGATACGGATACGGTGCGGCAACGCATCGTGCGCGGCGTGCTCGCCATTTGCCGCGATCTCGGCATTCGCGTGATCGCTGAAGGCATCGAGACCAAGGGCGAGCGCGACTTCTTCATCGCGAACGATGTGCCACTGATGCAGGGCTACTTCTTCGCCAAGCCCGCTTTTGCGGCGGTTCCTTCGCTGAGCGCGCAATCTTTCGCTCTCTAAGCGTGGCTCGCTTCTTGCGTGAATCTTGCGTGAACTGAAAACGCGAAGGCAACGCCCTTGCATGGGAAGGGAACCAACGCTTCCGGATGACCGATCATGCTTGTCTTGTTTGTAGAAGATGACACCCATCTTTGCGATGCATTCCGAGACCTCGCGGTGTCGCTGGGACATGTCGCGCACGTCGCCTATGACGGTCATCAGGCGATGCTGCTCGCCGCCGCCCACAGCTACGACACGATCTTCCTCGATCTCGGCTTGCCCGATGTCGATGGTCGCGATTTATGCCGGCGTTTGCGCGCGGCGGGTCCGAGCAGGCTCGCGTGTGTCGTGGCCGTCACCGGCGACGACCGGCACCAGAATGATGCGCACGAGCACTTCGACGGATTTTTCCTCAAGCCATTTACCGCGGATGGCTTCAGAGCGGTGCTGAACGCGTGCTAAAGCGCCTGGCGATTCTCTTTAGCTAGAGATCCATGTCTTCGGCGGCTTTGCGCGCGCGACGCTCTTCATTGGCGCGTCGTGCGCGCAAGCGTTGACGCGACAGTTGCGCGATCACTTCGCCGGTGCTCGCGCCTGCCGCGATTTCATTGCGTATGACGTTCGGGACCATGGGCAGGCCCATGCGCTGTCGGCGCAGCGCACGTGCGATGGCGGTACGGCAGTCTTGTCCGTGACAGTCCCATTCGTCACGGATTCTTTCGCAGTAAGGGCACTTTTCCATTCGTGCAGTTTACTGCGAAATGTACGCCCGCCGCCCGTGCGCCCGGTCACTCAGCCGCTCAACTGATTCGACGGAGCCGGCCGCCGCGCGCGCTGATGATGATCGAGGCTGCGTCGCAAGATTTTCTTGACGAGCGCCTTGAGAAAGTGAACGGACCGATCCGCACGCACGTTCAGATCGAATGGCTTAAGCCGGACGACTTCGCGGCCATTGCGCTCGGCCAGTTTCGCCCGTGTTTCGCGATGATCCGCCGCCATGTCCGACAGCGTGTCCGACGCTTCCCGGAACGATGCGCGATCGACGCGTGCGCACACATGGCAGGCGCGCTGAAACTCCTTGTCGAAGACGGTCAGCCAGAAGTCGTCCATTTCGCCGCCATTGCAGCGTGCAAGCGCTTCGCGGCCATTGATGCGCAAGTCGCGCATGTCGTGCAAAGTGGCCTTCTGCGTGATGCTGCCGAAGCGCCGCCGATAGCCGAGCAACGGCTCGCTCACGCGAAAATAGCGCCTGGCGCGAAGGTACAGCGACGGTATGAGCGCCATGTCTTCGTACTGCCGGCGAACCGGGAACTGCATGTCCCTGAACATCGCGGTGCGATAAACGCGCGCCCACACGAAAGTGTGAAACGTGTCCGCGAACTGCTGTAGCGCATCGCGGTTCATCGGATGGCCGCCGCCTTCTCCGGCGTTCACGAGTTCGAGGCCGTCGAGTTCGCGGCCATCGTCGTCGATGATCTTGACGTTGTATTCCACGAGGTCGTACTGGTCTTCGGCCAATCGCGGAATGACCGCTTGCGTGAAGTTCTTCAGATAGATGTCGTCGCCATCGAGAAAGCCGACATAAGGCGTGCGCACGGCGGCAAGGCCCGTGTTGCGCGCGGCGCTCACGCCGCCATTCGCTTGCCGCATGACTTCGATATGTCTGCCGCCGTCGCGATCGGCAACGGCTTGCGCCGCTGCGTATGTTTCGTCACGAGAGCCGTCGTCGACGACGATGATCTTCATTGCATCGATATGAGGCTGCGAAAGCAGGGATTCGAGTGCTTCCTCTATATAGCCTTCGACTTCATAGGCTGCCACCACGATGGTGAGCAGCGGACTTTTGTACTGCACAGAGTCACGTTCAAAGGACATATGGACGCTCCGTCGTTGATGGTTAGGGTTGCGTCGCGTGGTTGACGCAATGGCGCGCGAAGCTGCGTGCGCCCCAGACGAGTGAGTGCTTGAGTCGAATGTCTGTCGATGATGTCTGCGGCGCGCCCGGTCATTGCATCGAATGCAATGGAAGGGCGACGTTGAGCCGTCTCATCGGGAATTGAGTCCCGAAGTGATGCACTGGATGTGATGGGGAATCGCAGTAGATCGACATTTCCAAAGCGGGTTCCCCCGAATTCGCTTTGGTATGACCTGCTGCGTATAAGCGTGCTGTGAGATGCTTTCGCAAGAACGGTGCCGCGCTTGATTCATTCACGCGGTGCGATGCATGTTAGCCGTACAAAAAGAATGAACGCCGCCACGGCGTTCATCAATGTGACTCACAGACTTCATGCGATGAAGCACAAAGCCTGTGCAACTCACACGCGGAACATGCTGACCGCGCGCGCAAGACGCTCTGCATGGTCGCGCAATTCAGCGGTCGAATGTTCAGCCTCGCCGACGAGCGCCGCGTTCTGCTGAGTCGCTTCGCCAATCAGCATGACCGCGCTATTGACCTGCTCGATGCCGCTTGCCTGCTCGCGCGACGCGACGCCGATCTCACCGACGATCGCATTGACTTGCGTCACGCGTTCGACGATGCCGTTCATCGTGCTGCTGGCCTGCTCGGCGATCTTGTATCCGCGCGAGACTTTGGCTGCGGACTCGGCGATCAACGCTTCGATCTCCTTCACTGCGGCGGCGCTTCGTTGCGCAAGCGCGCGCACTTCGGATGCGACCACCGCGAAGCCCTTGCCGTGCTCGCCCGCACGCGCGGCTTCCACCGCTGCATTGAGCGCGAGAATGTTGGTTTGAAACGCGATGCCTTCAATCGTCGCGGTGATGTCCGCGATGCGGCGCGCGGATGCATCGATCTCGTTCATCGTCTCGACGACGCGGCCCACTGCTTCGCCGCCTTCACGCGCGGCATCGGACGCCGATGCGACGAGCGTGCCCGCCTGCGCGGTGTTCGCGGCGTTGTGCTGCACCGTCGACGTGATCTCTTCCATGCTGGCCGCGGTTTCCTCGACGCTTGCGGCCTGCGTCGCGATGCGCGATGCAATGTCGGTGCTGCCCGATGCAATGCGCGCGGTGCCGTCCGTCATGTCGGCGGATGCGCTGCGCACTTGCGCGACGATGCCTGCAAGCCCTTGCGCGATGCCGTCGATCGCGCGCATGAGGCGGCCGATGTCGTCTTCGCGGTCCGTATCGATGCGCACGGTGAGATCGCCCGCTGCGATGCGTTCCGACGCGCGCGTGACTTCATCGATGGGACGGCCGATGAGACGCTTCACCGCCAACAGCAGCACGCCGACGAGCGCGACGATGACCGCGAGTCCGAGCAGCAGGAAGCGATTGCGGCTCGCGTGCACGCTGGCGAGCAATTCATCGCGATACGCGATGCCGCCGATCACCCAGTTCCATTGCGGCACCGTCATATAGACGATTTCCTTGGCGCCGCCATGCACGCGCGCGTTGGCGCCGGCAATGTCCTCGCCTTCGAATGCGAGCTTGCCTTCGCGCGTGTCGAGCATCTGCTTGAAGGGCGCGACGCGTTCGTCCGCCATTTGCCCTTCGCCATCCGGATGCACGAGCAGCTTGCCGCGATTCGCGCCATTCGATGCATCGACGACGAAGTGATAGCCGCTCTCGCCGATGGTGAGCTTGCGAATATCGTCCTGCAACGCGGCCATCTCCGACGACACGTCGACGCCGACGAAGAGCGCGCCGATCACGCGCCCCGACGCATCCGTCACGGGCTTGTACTCGGTGATGTACTGCTTGCCGAACAGCGCCGCAATGCCGATATACGACTTGCCGTTCAGCACCGGCCGGTACGCCGGCCCCTTGCGATCGAGCAGCGTGCCGATGGCGCGCGCGCCGTCCTGCTTCTTGAGCGAGGTCGTCACGCGCACGAAGTCGTCGCCGGTGCGCGCGAACACCGTCGCGATGGCGCCGCTTTCCGCGAGGAACGCATCGGGAATGGAGAAGTCGCCGTTCAGGGGCTTGTCGCCGGTGAGGAGGGTCGGCGTCGCGACCCCGCCGATATCGACCGTATGCGCTTCATCGAGCGTGAAGCTGTCCTGCAGGCGACGCGAGAACATCGTCATGAAGCGCGAGACTTCAGCGCTGACGGCCGTGTCGTAGAGGCCGATCATCGTGACGATCGAACGGTTGTCGCTTTCGACGCGGGCGATCGCGTGCGCGTCGATCTGATCGCCGGCCGAGCGCGTGACGGCGAGCGTGAAGCTCGCAACGACGATTGCCGCAAGCGCACACGCGATAGCGGCAAATTTGGCCCCGACGTTCGTGCGGGCCAGAGAGATGTGGGGCATGGGAAGGACTGGAGAGTTACCGGAGAGTTGAAACGTTGTCGTGTCTATATCGGCAACAGACGGCCTCGACTTGAGGCAAACGTGCTCTCGCGTCGAGCGGTCGTTTGCATGCGGCATGCAACATGCCGCATGCAAAATGCCATTTTCGCGTCTCACAGAAAACGATTGACGGTCGTTCGAGACTTCTCGTCTCGCGGCGCGACGCTTGATGGCAGCGCTTCTGAGACGGCGCTAGGGAAAGTCCTAGGCTACCGCCTCCCCGCCATCGTCTATATCCTTTAGAAAAACGTTTTCCAAGAAAAACTCCAGTGGCGTGCGTGCCTTCGAGCGACGCCACGCCTACGGCGCTCGTCGCCGTCCATGAACAAAAGACACGCGGTCCGACGAGCGCCGCCGCGTACCGGAGACTTTCATGCAAACAGCCGTCGTCGGCGTCGTGCGTGCCGCGAGCCGTTATCGCTGGACCGTGTGTGCGTTGCTCTTCTTCGCGACCGTCATCAACTACATGGACCGGCAGATTCTCGGTCTGCTCGCGCCGCTGCTCCAGCACGACATCGGCTGGACGCAGGTGCAGTACGGCCGCATCGTGATCGCGTTCTCCGCTTTCTATGCGGTCGGCCTGCTGTGCTTCGGGCGCATCGTCGACTGGCTCGGGACGCGCATCTCCTACGCGCTCGCGATGTTCGTCTGGAGCATCGCCGCGATGCTGCATGCGGCGGTCGGATCGGTAATGGGCTTCGCGATGGTCCGCGCGCTGCTCGGCATCGGCGAAGGCGGCAACTTTCCCGCCGCCATCAAGACGACGGCGGAATGGTTCCCGCGCCGCGAACGCGCGCTGGCAACTGGTATTTTTAATTCAGGCGCGAACATCGGCGCGGTCTTCGCGCCCGCCATCATCCCGGCGCTCGCGGTGGCGTTCGGCTGGCGCGCGGCGTTCGTGATCATCGGCGCAATCGGCCTCGTGTGGCTCGCCGTGTGGTTCGTCATGTATCGCCAGCCGGACGGCAGCGCGCATGACGACGAACTCGCCGAAGAGAACGACGAAGCCGCCGCCGCCGATGCGCGCAACGCGAAGGCCGCCGCGCCCGGCTTCGGCGTGCTCATTCGCAAGCGCGAAACGTGGGCGTTCATCGTCGGCAAGTTCCTGACCGACCCGGTGTGGTGGTTCTATCTGTTCTGGCTGCCGAAGTGGCTGAACGAATCGCGCGGCATGGACATGCAGCACATCGGCTTGCCGCTCGTCGTGATCTACGCGATCACCACGGTGGGCAGTATCGGCGGGGGATGGATTTCGTCGGCGCTCTTGCGCTCGGGATGGAGCGTGAATGCTGCACGCAAAACTGCAATGCTGATCTGCGCATGCTGCGTGTTGCCGATTGCATTCGTTTCGCAGGTTCACGACCTGTGGATCGCGGTGAGTATCGTCGGTCTCGCGGCGGCGGCGCATCAGGGCTGGTCGGCCAACCTCTTCACGACGGCATCGGACCTGTTCCCGAAGCGCGCGGTCGGCGCGGTGGTCGGTATCGGCGGGATGGCGGGTTCGGTCGGCGGCGTGCTGTTCTCGGAAGTGATCGGCCAGGTCCTGCAACGCACCGGTCAGTACTGGGCGCTGTTCGCCATCGGCGCGCTCGCGTATCTCGTGGCGTTCGGCGTGATGCACGTCCTCACGCCGAAGATGACGCCCGCGAAACTCGGCGCCTGATTGCGAACGTCGCGAGCGTCGGGATCATGCGCCGCGCTTCACGTGCTCGTTGCTGTCATGGACGCCGCAGCCGCGGTCGATTCACGCACGATGAGGCGCGGCTCGAACATGGAGTTGCCGGGATCGGGGTGACCGGCGAGTGCGTCGATGAGTTTCTGCATCGCGAGTTCGCCCATCTTCTCGCTCTGGATGTCGACGGTGGTGAGGCCGGGCGCGGCGTAGGCGCCGTAAGGCACGTTGTCGATGCCCGTCACCGACACGTCCTGCGGCACGCGAATGCCGAGCGTCGCCGCTTCCTTCATGAAGCCGAGCGCGATGAGGTCGTTGTAGCAAATCACCGCTTGCGGCCGCTTCGGTCCGAGCATCACGCGCGAGCAGGCATGTTCGCCGGCGAGCGCGGTCGGCGCGTGGGCGTCGTGCACGTCGAGTTCGAGGCCGGCTTCTTCGAGACACTCGCGCACGCCGCGGATGCGTTCGTCGTTGATGCGCGCCTGGCCGAAGCCGAGGTATGCAATATGCCGATGCCCGAGGTTCAGCAGATGCCGCGCGAGCATGTGCGCGGCGAGCCGGTTGTCGATGCCGACGCTCGGAATCGGCAGCGCCTCGGCGTTACGCAACAGAACGACGGGCTTGTCGAGATCGAGCATCCAGCGCGCGTCCTCATCGGGCAGACGCGAACTGACGATCAGCCCGTCCACGCGCTGCGACAACGCTTCGATCAGCGGCCGCTCGCGTGCCTGCTGTTCGTCGATATCGACGAGAAGCAGCGTGTAGTCGTGCCGCAGCGCGATGCGGTTCGCGCCTTTCACGACGTTGGTGAAGTGCGGATTGCTGATGTCGAGAATCGTGAGGCCGATGGTGCGCGTGCGGCCGGTGATCATCGAGCGCGCAAGCGGATTCGAGCGATAGCCGAGCGATTCGATGGCCTCCTTAAGCCGCGCTTCGACCGGCGCCGAGAAGCGCTGCGCGCCGTTGATGTATTTGGACACCGTCGCGACCGAAACGCCCGCTGCGGCGGCGACGTCGCGAATGGTCGGAGAGTTTTTCTTCATCGAGGTAACGTTTTCTCTGACTTTTCCAATATTTTCGGATTGTCGCAGAAAACGGCGCGGTCGAAATGTTTTTTGCATGCGGCATGCAATCGACAAAATGCCATTTGACGGCGGGTTGCGCGGATCGCTATAGTGCGGAAAACGTTTTACTTCATTCTGCTTTTTACGCATTCGAGAGGAGTGTTGCGATGAACCAGTCAACAGCAGCGGGCAAGCCGTTCAAGCGCCTGCTCCTGACCGGCGCCGCCGGCAATTTGGGCCGTCAGTTGCGCGGCGCGCTCGCGCAATGGGCCGATGTGGTGCGTGCATCCGACATCGCGCCGATCGACGACGCAGCCGCCCACGAAGAAGTGAGCGCGGTAGATCTCGCGGACCGCGACGCGGTCATGCGTCTGGTGGAGGGCGTCGATGCGATCGTGCATCTCGGCGGCATTTCGGTCGAAGCGCCGTTCGACGACCTGATCGAGGCGAACATCCGCGGCACGTACAACATCTATGAAGCGGCGCGGCGTCACGGCGTGAAGCGCGTGGTGTTCGCGAGTTCGAACCATGCGATCGGCTTTCATCCCGTGACGGAAGTGCTCGACGCCGACGCGCCGCAGCGCCCCGACAGCCTCTACGGCGTGACGAAGTGCTTCGGCGAATCGCTGTCGCGCTATTACTTCGACCGCTTCGGCATCGAGACGGTGTGCCTGCGCATCGGGTCGTCGTTCGAGGAGCCGAAGAATCCGCGCATGCTCGTGACCTATCTCAGCTATCGCGATTTCATCGAACTCGTGCGCTGCTCGCTGTTCACGAATCGCGTCGGGCATGCCGTGGTGTACGGCGCGTCGAACAATCCGCTCAAGTGGTGGGACAACACGAAGGCGAACTTTCTCGGCTTCGATCCGCAGGACAGCTCGGCCGAGTTCAGCGACCGCTTTCCGGTGCGCGCGCCCACCGACGATCACGACGATCCGGCGCAGCGGTTCCAGGGCGGCGCGTTCGTGCTCGGCGAGCCGATGGAGCGCAGCCGATGACTAGCACGCCTCGCGTGGAGCGGATCGAAGCGGCAGGGCGCGCGGCGGTCGGCGAGTGTCCTGTTTGGCATGCAAAAGACCGCGCGCTGTATTGGGTCGACATTCCCGCGCGGCGCATCGTGCGGTTGCGCACCGAGAGCGGGCAGCGCAGCGAATGGACGCTGCCCGAACAAGTCGCGTGTTTTGCATTCGATGCGGCGGGCACCATCGTCGCGGGCATGGAAAGCGGGCTCTTCGCGGTGACGCTGCAAGACGCGGGCGATGTGCGTTTGACGAAGCTCGCCGCGCCGCGCTTCGGTGCATCCGAAATGCGCTTCAACGATGGCCGCTGCGACCGGCAGGGCCGCTTCTGGGCCGGCACGATGGTGCAGGACATGGCGCAGGCGAGCACCGCGGGCGCGCTCTATCGCTTCGATGCGGATGGCACGCTGTCCGCGCCGATCGTCGACGGACTCATCACGCAGAACGGCCTCGCGTTTTCGCCGGATGGCGCGACCCTGTATCTGTCCGATTCGCATCCGCAAAGACGCCTGATCTGGGCCTTCGATCTCGATACCGACACGGGCGTGCCGCATGACCGTCGCGTTTTCGTGGATCTGAATCATCACGTGGGGCGTCCCGATGGCGCGGCGGTCGATGCCGATGGCTGCTACTGGACCTGCGCAAACGATGCCGGCTGCCTCTTGCGCTTCACGCCGGAGGGCAAGCTCGATCGCACCGTCGCGGTGCCGGCCATCAAGCCTTCGATGTGCGCATTCGGCGGCGACGATCTTTCCACGCTCTACGTGACATCGATCCGTCCCGCTTCCAACGCCACCGACGACGACGGTTGCGTGTTCGCTTTGCGTCCCGGCGTGCAAGGATTACCGGAGCCCGGCTACGCAGGAATGTTACCGGTCGCATAAACGTCACGAAGAGGCGCGTGAAAGCGCCTCTTTCCGGTGTTTTTTCGGCAAAACACAGGCTAAACACCAGTTCTGCAGTTCCTCCTTAAAGAGTAGGCTGCGCAAGTCGATTGCAAGTCAACGATCTGCCTGTTCCCTATAACGGAGGAGACATTGATGGACCTTGAAACTCGCACCATGAAGCGCGTGATGTTACGTCTCGTGCCGTTTCTGATTCTCTGTTACTTCATCGCCTATCTCGATCGCGTCAATGTCGGCTTTGCTGCACTGCAAATGAACAAGGCGCTCGGCTTTTCGGCGAGCGCCTTTGGTCTTGGCGCGGGCATTTTCTTTATCGCCTATTTCTTTTTCGAAGTCCCGTCCAACCTGTTGCTCGAACGATTCGGCGCACGCAAGTGGATCGCGCGGATCATGTTCACGTGGGGCATTCTCGCCGCGCTGATGGCGTACATCCCGCATATCGCGCAGGCGACGGGCTTGTCGAACGCGTATGTGTTCTTTGGACTGCGCGTGTTGCTGGGCATCGCGGAAGCGGGCTTCTTCCCCGGCATCATTTACCTGTTGACGCTGTGGTTCCCGGCGAAATATCGCGGGCGCGTCGTCGGCTATTTCATGGCGGCGATTCCGTTGTCCACCGTGATCGGCGGCCCCATCTCGGGCGCGTTGCTGCAGATGGACGGCATCGGCGGAATGCAGGGCTGGCAGTGGCTTTATCTGATCGAAGCATTTCCCGCGCTCATACTCGCGTTCGTCGTGTTCTTCTACCTCACGGACAAGCCCGCGAACGCACACTGGCTCGCCGACGATGAGCGCAACTGGCTCGTCAACCGGCAAGCGCACGAACGCGCGCATCGTGAGTCGGTGCATTCCTTTAGCGTGAAAGAAGCGCTCTTCAATCCGCGCGTGCTCGCTATCGCACTGATCTATTTCGGTGCAAACGCGACCAATTACGGCTTGAGTTTCTTCTTGCCGCAGATCGTCAAGGCGTTTGGCCTGACGAATCTTCAGACTGGTTTCGTGACGTCTCTGCCGTATGCAGTCGGTGTCGTCAGCATGGTGCTCTGGGGCCGTCATTCGGATCGCAAGCTCGAACGACGCTGGCACGTCGCCATTGCGCTGATGGTCGCGGCGGGCGGCATCGCGGCATCGGCGGGACTCGACAATCCGGTGCTGAAGATGATCGCGCTGTCGATTGCAGGCTTCGGTATCTTCGGCTGTCTGCCGGTGATCTGGACGCTGCCTGCATCGTTTCTCTCGGGTGCAGCGGCGGCGGGCGGAATCGCAGCAATCAACTCACTGGGCAATCTCGCGGGCTTCTTCGGGCCTTATGCAATGGGCTGGATTAAAGACAGCACGGGCGGTTTCGGTGCGGGCCTGCTTTGCCTCGCGGGGGCGGGCATGGTTGGCGTAGCGGCGGTCCTGCTGCTTCATCACGATCCGGCCTTGGAGGCCATTTCTCACGGGCGTGAGATGGAAGAGGGCGAGCCCGCGCGTTCCTGAGGCGCTTGAGAAAACGCACAGCGCCGCTCGGCGCTGTGCGAGTAAGTTTGCATCGATTCCTTGCAAGCAATACTTACGGTGCTTAACGACTGTAAGACAAGCAAGCGCGGCCAACCTGCGCTAATGTCTATGCTTTTCGCCTCTCGCGCACGAAGACGTCGAAGTCTTCGTGCTTTCAGAAAAGCAGTCGACGGCAAGGAGATTCCCCGATGGACTACGTGAAACTCGGCACGACCGGCCTGGACGTGTCGCGGCTGTGCCTTGGATGCATGACCTTCGGCGTGCCTGAACGCGGCACGCATCCCTGGACGCTCAACGAAGAGCAGAGCCGTCCCATCATCCAGCAAGCGCTGGATGCAGGCATTAATTTCTTCGATACCGCGAATACTTACTCCGATGGCACATCGGAAGAAATTGTCGGACGTGCATTGCGCGAGATGACGAAGCGCGATGACATCGTGATCGCGACCAAGGTATTCAATCGCATGCGGCCCGGTCCGAATGGCGCGGGCCTTTCGCGCAAGGCGATCTTCAATGAAATCGATAACAGCCTGAGGCGCCTCGGCACCGATTACGTCGATCTTTATCAGATTCACCGCTGGGATTACACGACGCCGATCGAAGAGACACTCGAAGCGTTGCACGATGTCGTGAAGGCGGGCAAGGCCCGTTATATCGGCGCGTCGTCGATGTATGCCTGGCAATTCAGCAAAGCGCTTTATACGTCGCGCGCAAAAGGTTGGACCGAGTTCAAGACGATGCAGAATCACTTGAATCTGCTGTATCGCGAAGAAGAGCGCGAGATGCTTCCGCTATGCAAGGATCAGGGCATCGGCGTGTTGCCATGGAGTCCGCTTGCGCGCGGCCGTCTCACGCGCGAGTGGGATGCGACGAGCGAGCGTCAGCAAACCGATGCCTTCGGCAGCACGCTTTATCAGACGCATGATGCGGACAAAGCCGTGGTCGAAGCCGTCGCAACGGTTGCCAAGGCGCGCGGTGTGCCGCGTGCTCAAGTGGCGCTCGCATGGGTCGCGCAAAAGTCGCCCGTCAGTGCGCCGATCATCGGGGCATCGAAGCCGAATCACGTCAGCGATGCGGTCGCGGCGCTGTCGCTGAATCTCACGGCCGACGAAATCGCGCAGCTCGAAGCGCCGTATGTGCCGCATGCGGTCGCGGGCTTCAAATAAGTCTATCGACGTTCGAGTCGCAATCCTGCCTCACAGTTGCGACTCGATCGGCAAGAGGCCCAGCATCCATATCGTCGCGCGCCTGAACGTCGAGACATCGGGCTCGCTGTCCAGCGTTGTGACCGCGCCGTTTGCGTCAGTGTCGATCCAGACCATGTGTTGACTGCCATCGGCATTCGGCTGTAATTCCACACGCCACGCAATGCGATCGATATTCGTCCCGATACCATCCGCGACTTGCTGCGCCGCTTGCGGGCTTTCGCAATAGACGCCTATTTCCGTATTCAGTTCGACGGAGCGCGGGTCCAGATTCATCGAACCGATAAAGATGCGTTCGCGGTCGAATACATAAGTCTTCGCATGCAGCGAGGCCTTCGACGAGCCGAACATCGCTTTATTTTCTTTGTCTTTGTCCTTTTGATCGCCGGAAGCCGCAGGCTTGAGTTCATAGAGCCGCACGCCCGCTTCCAGCATTTGCTTGCGATACCGTTGATATCCCGCATGGACGGCGGCTACATCGGTGGCGGCCAAAGAATTGGTCAACACAGTCACGCGCACGCCGCGCGCGGTCATCCCTTGCAGCCACTTCACGCCCGCTTCGCGCGGCACGAAATAGGGCGACACAATCAGCAATTCACGCTTCGGTTCGAGCTTGAGCGCCCTGAATCGCGACATGAGGCGGCCTTCGCTGTCGTCCGGGTTGCGCGTGATTTTGGCGGGATCGTCATAGAGTAAAGTGGCTTTGCCCCATGCGAAAGATGCATCGTGCGATTCGATCGCTTGCGCGATACGTTGCCTTGTTTGCGCGACATACGGCGAGTGAGTTTCAGACAGCAGATACGCATCGAGCCGGCTTCTATACGTTGCGAGTGAGTTCGCATCCGCATGGCGGCCCATGAGATTGTCGATAGGATACGCCGCATCGGAATTCCAATAGAGATCGAACGCATCCGATACTTCGCGCACGACAGGACCGTGCACGAGCACATCGAGATCGCCGAATGCCACCGTGCTCGACGCACCGAAATACTCGTCGCCAATATTGCGGCCGCCGAGAATCGCCGCCTGGTTATCGGCGACGAGCGACTTGTTATGCATGCGCCGGTTCACCCTGAAGAACTCGACTGCGGAGCCGAGCCGCTTGAAAGTACGATTCGCCACCGGATTGAAAAGCCGTACCTGTATGTTTGGATGCGAGGCGAGCGCGAGCAGGAGATTGTCGTCGGCGTTGGTGCCGAGGTCGTCGAGCAGCAATCGCACACGCACGCCGCGATCCGCCGCGCGCAATACCGATGCGGCCATCGCGCGGCCAGTGAGATCGTCGTGCCAGATGTAGTACTGGAGATCGAGCGATCGGTCCGCGGTTTCCGAAAGCACGACGCGCGCGACGAGCGCATCCATTCCATCGGACAAGAGATGAAATGCATTCTCGTCGGGGTGAAGCAACTCACTTGCATTAAAAGCCTTGCTTAAGCGCGTATCGGTTGTCTGCGTGAAAGCGTAGCTCGGCGTGCGGCCGCTTTGAGGCGGAAGGCTCGCGCATGCCGTCATCAAAGCGAGCATGATGATCGCGCAATGCAATCTCGTCACCGCTTGCTTGAGCATGGGCATCGCCTCCTAAACGGTGCTGCGTTCCTTGCGTACTGTGCCATTCAATCGCGAACGCACGAAGCCGATATGCTCGCGAAGCACATAGAGCGCATCCGTATAGGCAAGCGGCAGCTTGAGCGTATCGAGTGATTCTTCGATGTAGTCGAGTTCGACGAGTAGCGCACGTCGTTCTTCATCGCTCGACATATGCATTGCGCCGCGTTCGATTGCAATCAACGCACCGTAATAGCGATAGATACGCGAGCGCACGCGCCATCGATATAACGCGGGCACGACCCGCAACGCAGGAAAAATAAGCACCGCGACGGGCAGCAGCAACACAAGCGCGCGGTCCGCAATGTTCGCGAGCCAGAATGGCAGCGTGCGATAGAGAAAGCTTTTGCCAGAACGATAATAGCGGCTTGCGTCTTCGCTGATTGGAAACTCATGCGCGACGGGACTCGGAAACTGACCCGCGCGCTGCAACAATCCCGCCATGCCATGCACTTCTTGCGCAGCTTCGATCAATAGATCGGATAACGCGGGATGCAGGCTGGTGCGCGCAACCAACTCAACCGTCGGACTGATCAGATGCACGGTCGCCGGCGGAATGCGTCGGCCAAGATCGAGCACGCCGGGTGGCAATTCAATGTCGTCGAGATACGGAAAGAGCCGCGTATAAGCGCTCGCTTCGTTGAAGTCCATCACCGATATGCCGGGCACCTTGAGCAGGCGCAACATGAGCCCGCGCGTGGCCGAGTCACCGCTGAGAAACACGGCGTCCGCTTCGTTGCTCACCAGTTGCGTGGCGGCCTGCAGGCCGTCCGTTGGAAGAAGCTGGGTGCTGCCGCCAGGCGTAATGCCGTTTGCTTCGAGTAACTTCAGCGACAGCATGCGTGTGCCGCTGCCTTCGCGCCCGATCGCAATGCGTTTGCCTTCCAGTTGAGATAGCAACGTAAGCCCTTTGCCGCGATAAAACACGACGATAGGCACGTACGCCACACTGCCAAGCGACATCAGAGAGACCGCCTGCTCTTTAGTCGCGATGCCGCCCTGCACGAGCGCGAGATCGATCTTCTGTTTAGGGTCGAGGAGGCGTTCGAGGTTCTGCACGGAGCCGTCGGAGGGCAGCACCTTCAACGTGATGCCGTTGCGCGCGAGGATCTTTGCGTATTCCTGCGCGGTTTGATAGAGCGAGCTGTCGGGCTGGCCGGCGCTCATCGTGATCGTCTTGGGCGGCGCGGGATCGACGAGCCAGACGACGAGCGCGGTCGCCAGCGCAAAGGCGAGCAAGACGGGCCCGACCGTCCACGTGAGGTCGTGCAGGACCCCTTTCGCGTGATCGTGCGGCAGATGCGGACGCTGCATGCGATCCCGCGTCATGAGCGGATTGCCCTCGATCCGTGTACGTCGAACGAGACACTGAGCATGTCGAGCCTTCCCTGGCGGCGGCGTTGACTCGCAGTGTGCGCCAGCCGCCCGGTCGATGGCAACGACTACAGCGGCGATGGCGCTTTTGGCATTTTGTATTCAGGCCCAGTGCGCGGGGATCCAGACCGCGCCGGCCCAGTGGCCGGGCACCCATACGGCCGGCGCCGGCGCGGGCGCGACATACACGGTCGCGGGCGGCGGAGGCGGCATCACGACTACCGCGCTCGACGTCGTGGCACCGCCGGTCATGACCGTCGTGCTGTGCGAGCCGGTCGTCGCGACCGCCGTCCCCGAGGTCACGACGACGCCCGGCGCGACGCTCGTCGCACTGCCGGAATGGGCGACGGTGCCGCCGCTGGCTGTGTTGACCGTTCCGTACCGGTTGCATGTGTAACCGGCGCAACTGGTGGATGCGCTGTGCGTCGAGGTGTTGCCGTTCGGTCCGGTCACGGAGCCGGAGGACGAAAATTGCCCCGGCGCGTTGCGCGTGACGGTGTCCGCGCCGGTTGCGGTGTTGCCGTTGGGGCCGGTCATGCTGCTGGTGTGCGAGCACGATCCGCCCGCGCAACTCGTGTCGCCCGCGTGCTGCATCGAGCGCCCGTTGGGGCCGTATGCGGTGCCGGCGTTCGAGAACTGGCCCGGCGCGGTGCGCGTGACCGTGCCCGAGTTCGTCGCGACGCCGCCCCACGGGTTCATCACACCGCCCGCGTGGGAGCAGCTCCCGCCGCCGCACGAGCCGAAATGGGCGCCGTTATATTCGCCGCGCCCGGTATAGGCAGTGCCGCCCCGCGCCCAGCCGGCAAAGGCCGAGCCGCTCGACAACGCGAGCGCTGCGGCACTGACGACGATCAGCGTCCGGCGCAGTCCCGTCTTCGCAGCGGATGAAACGAGCTTGCATGCAAAATTCGATCTGTCGTTCACGGAAGCGTCCTCTCGGTGCGTGGGCCACGGCGTTGTGTGTGGCGACGTGCTCACTATAGGAGAAGGCTTCCGCGGAGTCTCGCTCAGACTTGTTTCACGCGATGTCACGCCGACGGGCAATCGAATGCGGCATGCAAAACGCAAGATGCAATCGCGCCAAAGGCGCAGGTCAGCGCGAAGGTTGAACGGCGCGCTCGCCGGTGCGCGGCAACATCGCGAAAAGGGCTTCGATGGCCGCGCTCGCACGCCGCTTGCCGTCGCTGCGTCCGACCGCGAGTTCGATCACCGCGAGTCCCACGACGAGCGCATGAATCATCGCGATGTGCTCCTTGCTCACGGCGAGTCCCATCGATTCGAGCATGCGCGTGATGCGCAGAGCGATGGCATCCGCGAACTCGCGAAACAGGCTCCGTATCGAAGGCTCTTCGTCGGAAGCCTGCGCGAGCGCCATCAGCACGCGTGTGTTCTCGTGCCGCATGGCGACGTTGGCAATGGACGCCGCCGTGACCTTCGGCGACGCTTCTCCCGCGAAGGCATCGAGTGCGTCGAGCTGACCGTTGACGGCGGCGCGCGCGACCGCTTCGATCAGTTCGAGACGCGTCGGGAAATAGTAGGTGAGATGGCTTTGCCGCACGCCGGCGCGTTTGGCGACGCGCGGCTGCGTGAAGCCCGAATAGCCTTCTTCGCGCAGGGTGGCGAGGGCGGCCTCGAGAATGATTTGTCGACGATCCTGCACGCTGGCTGCCTCGCATCGTGATCTTGGTTGGTTGACCAAGACCTTATCTTGCGATGCGTGCAACGTCAACCGTAGGCATTTCAGCCCTTGTCGTAGGACGGCGGTTGCGGGTTATGCGCGGGGTTCGTGTCGAACTTTCGGATGTCGGTGATGGCGCCGTGCCAATGACACGCGAGTTCGTGGAGGCCGGTTTCGAGCGCATCGGCGATGGCCTTGTCGTAGACTTCATCGCCATGCACGTATAGCGTGAAGGCCTCAAGATACTTCGCTTTTTTAGCGGGATTTTCGATGGTCTCGCGTGTCCATCGATACAGCGGGTAATGCTCCGTGCCTTCGCGCTCGGCTTGCGCAACGTATTCGGCGAAGGCATCGAATTGGCAGGTCAACGAGGCGTCGTGTTCGGCGAGCAGCGTGTTGATCGATGACAGTTCGGCGTTGGACGGATCCCTGCGTGCGAGGTCCGCGTATCGGGGGCTCAAGCGGATGCGGACCTGGTATTGCCACTTGTCGTTCGATACATCGGTCATCGGAGTGTCCTTCAGAAAAGGAGCCGTTGCGATCCATGCGCGACGACGAGAATCGACGACCGCATCTCCATGCAGGCTAGCCCATTTCCCGTGATTTGGCATGCTGCATGCAATCGACCGCATGCAAAATTCAACCGCCTCGTGCGAGTCCGGTCTCGGCAGCCACGCCGTTCCACAAGTGCATTGCCGCATAAGCGCGCCACGGACGCCAGCGTTCGGTGTACGCGCGCTGCTGGGCCGGTTTGATGAGTGATGGCTCGCGTCGAGCGATGGCCTGCATCAGCACGAGGTCGGCATCGGGCCATGCGTCGGGATCGCGCAGGGCGCGCATCGCGACATAGCCGACCGTCCACGGTCCGATGCCCGGCATCGCGAGCAGTTCGCGCTTCACGTGCTCGGGATCCGCGCCGGGCGTATCGATTGGCAGGGCGCCCGTCGCCACCGCATGCGCGAAGCGCTGCACGGTCTCGATGCGTTTGCCCGGCATGCCGATCTTTTCAAGGTCTGCCGCTGCGAGTTCGGATGGCGTCGGAAAGCGCCATGCCGTGCCTTCGTGCGGATGTCCGTCGATGCGCCGCCCGGCGCGCTGCACGATGCGTCCCATGATCGTCGATGCGCCTTTCACGCTGACCTGCTGCCCGACGATCGTGCGCACCACGAGTTCGAAGCCGGACCATGCGCCCGGCACGCGCAAACCGGGCGCGGCCTCGACGAGTGGCGCGAGCATCGGGTCGCGCGAGAGGCATTGCGAGATGGCGTGAGGATCGACGTGCACGTCGAACATTCGTGAAAGCGGGGCGGCGAGTGCATCGGCGTGGCGGCGCACATCGCCTTGAACGGTCACGACGAGGCGATGCTTGCGTTCATGTGGCCGCACTTCGACGGTGCCGTCGTCGCCGCGCCATGCGATCGCGCGTCGATACACGCCGCCTTCCACCGACTCCACGCCCGCCGACGCTCTTCCGCCGATGAAAGCGATGAGTCGCGTCCAGTCGAAGGGACGTTTGAACGGAAGTTCGAGCGTTGTGGCCGTGGTCGCGTGCGTCGAGGGCATCGATTGCATTCTGAATGCCGAATAAAGAATGCCGATGTTACCCCGCGAGCCGCGAACGTGAACGCGAACGCGCCGCGCTCATTTCCAGCTAACTGTGCGCGGCGACAATGGCTTCATCGAAACGGAGGTCAACATGAATGCCATCACTATCAGTGTCATCGCGGTCGTTATCACGGCTGCGCTCGCGTTCGTCACGCCCGTCACACGCTATGTCCAGCATGAGAGCGGTCACGTCGCGGCACTGGTTTCGCGCGGTTGAACCGGTTGAACAAACGGCAGCGAGCTCCCGCACGCTTCACGATCTACGCCTCTTTAGTTCCACGCTTCGCGACGGCGGCGGGCTTCACCGTCGTCAGCGTGCGCTCCGCGAGCACCGCATCGCGCTTGCTCAACAAATGCCGGCGCAGAACCGCAGCCATGCGCGGACCATCGCGCGTCTCGAGCGCCACAATCATCTCTTCATGTTCGCGTATGGCGCTGTCCCACTTCGGCGTCTGAAAATTCGACCGGAAGCGCAGCGCCTGCAAACGGCGATTGATCGACGTGTACGTCTGCCGCAAGGCGGTATTGCGCGCCGCTTCGTTGATCTTGTCGTGAATGGCACGATTGCGTGCGTAGTACCCCGAAAGATCGTTGTTCGCGCGACAGGCGATCATCGCTTCGTGCAGCGACTTGATCTCGTCGATCTCGGCGGGCGTGATGCGCTCGCACGCCAGCTCGCCCGAGAACGCTTCGAGGCCGCTCATCAGCTCGAACATTTCGCGGATCTCGAGGTCGCTGATCTGCGATACCGACGCGCCCCGGTTCGGCGCGATCTCGATCAGCCCTTCCGCCGCCAGCACCTTCAACGCTTCACGCAACGGCGTGCGCGAGATGCCGAGCGTCTCGCACAGCTTGCGCTCGTTCAGCTTGACGCCGGGCGCGAGCGTCCCCTCGACGATGAACGTGCGCAGGTTGTCCACCACCGTGTCGTGCAAACGGAGACGTTCCAGCTTGGGGAGCAACGCCGGCGACAGGCGCGATTCCGGGATGTCGGGATTTTGCATTCAATACCTCGAAATTCGTTTCGGCAATTTTAGCTCAAGGAAAGCGGAAAAAACCGCCAGCGGGTTATCCCTAGGCCATTCGGCCTAATAAATCCTTTGCTCGGCCGAAACACTGCGTTAGAGTATTTTGCATGCAAAATTCAATTTAAAAGGATGCGCACCCATGCTGAAGCTCGATTTCCATCCCGCTGGCCGTCACTTCCTGGGCATTCCCGGTCCGAGCCCGGTGCCCGATCGCATACTGCGTGCAATGAGCTATCCGACCATCGACCATCGCGGTCCGGAGTTCGGCGCGCTCGGGCTGAAGGTCCTCGATGGGATCAAGAAGATCTTCAAGACGACGCAGCCGGTCGTGATCTATCCGGCATCGGGCACGGGTGCTTGGGAAGCCGCGCTGTCGAACACGCTGAGCCCCGGCGATACCGTCCTCATGTACGAAACCGGTCACTTCGCGACGCTGTGGAAGAAGATGGCCGAGAACCTGGGGCTCAAGCCGGAGTTCCTCGGCTTGCCGGGCATCGAAGGATGGCGTCGCGGCGTGCAGCCGGACATGATCGAAAAGCGCCTGCGCGACGACACGCAGCACACGATCAAGGCCGTTTGCGTGGTGCATAACGAGACTTCGACGGGCGTCACGTCCGACATCGCCGCCGTGCGCCGCGCGATCGATGCAGCCGGTCATCCCGCGCTGTTGCTCGTCGATACCATCTCGGGTCTCGCATCCGCCGACTATCGTCACGACGAGTGGGGCGTCGACGTGACCGTTTCCGGTTCGCAAAAGGGCCTCATGCTGCCGCCGGGGATCAGCTTCAATGCGGTGTCGCAGAAGGCGATCGAGGCGTCGAAGCAGGCGAAGCTGCCGCGCGCGTTCTGGGACTGGAACGAGATCATCGAGATGAACAAGCAGGGCTACTGGCCCTACACGCCGAACACGAATCTGCTGTACGGCCTGGCTGAAGCGCTCGACATGATTCTCGGTGAAGGGCTCGACAACGTGTTCGCACGGCATCAGCGGCTCGCGGCCGCGTGCCGCGCCGCCGTGACGGCGTGGGGTCTCGAGATCCAGTGCGCGGACCCGTCCGTGTACTCGCCGGTGCTCACGGGCGTGATGACGCCCGAAGGCGTCGATGCCGATTCGGTGCGCAAGCTCATCTACGAACATTTCGATCTGTCGCTCGGCACGGGGCTCGGCAAGGCGAAGGGCCGCATGTTCCGCATCGGGCATCTCGGCGATTGCAACGATCTCACGCTGATGGCCGCGCTCTCGGGCTGCGAAATGGGCCTCAAGCTCGCGAACATTCCGTTGCAGGGCAGCGGCGTCACGGCCGCGATGGACTATCTGACGAAGCACGTCGCCAAGCCCGAACTGAAGGTCGCGGCATGAGCGCGGCGTTCGACGTAGCGGCGCTCGCGCGTCTCTTTGCCGAGGCGCGCGGGCATCGCGCGAAGCTGGACGACTTGCCCGAAACCGCGCGCCCGGCGAGCGCCGACGATGCCTACGCGACGCAGGAAGCGACGCTGCGCGCACTCGGCGCCGACAGCAGCGACAGCCGCGCGATCGCCGGCTGGAAGGTCGGCTCGAAATCCGCCGATGGCCCCATCCAGGGCGCGCTGCTTCCGGCGAGCGGCGTGCATGAATCGGGTGCGCATCTTTCGATGCAGGCTTTCGGCAAGACGGGGCTCGAGCTCGAAGTCGCGTTCACGTTCAAGCGCAGCTTCGACGCGAACAGCGGCCCGTACAGCGACGATGACATTTTGAATGCAATCGACTCCGTGCACGCGGCGATCGAAGTGGTCGCAAGCCGCTTTGCCGCGTGGCCCGACATCGACAAGATCTGGCAGCTTGCGGATTTGCAGAACCACGGAGCGCTCGTCGTCGGCGAAGGCGTGCCTTATGACGAGGCGTTTCCGTTCGTGTCGCCGGCGATGACGTTCGACTACGACGGCGCATCGCTCTTCGACGCCACGCCCGCCAATCCGGCCGGCGATCCGCGCAGGCTGCTCGCCTGGACGATCAATCACGCGGTGTCGCGCGGACTGATCGTGGAGAAGGGCACGGTGATCACAGCGGGTTCGTACACCGGCATGGCGTTTCCGGACAAACCGGGCGTGGCGACCGGCAAGATCGAAGGTCTGCCGCCCGTCCGATTGCATTTCGAATAACGCATTCGGCATCACGCATGCAAAAAACCAACCGCACTTACTGACAGCGACGATGCTCAATCCCACCAACGACCGTCTCGTCAAGCCGATTCATCTGATGCCCGCATCGGCGCGCGCGCGGCTCGCCGCGCCGACGCCCTTGCAGGCACGACTGCAACGTGAGTTGAAGGGCGACGTGCTGTTCGATCGCGCATCGCGTGGACGTTACGCGACCGATGCATCGATCTATCAGATCATGCCGCTCGGCGTCGTCGTGCCGAAGGATCAGGACGACTTGCGGCTCGCATTGGATATTGCACGCGATAGTCACGCGAGCGTGCTCGCGCGCGGCGCGGGCACCAGCCAGTGCGGGCAGACCGTCGGTGAAGCGCTCGTCATCGATACGACGAAGTGGCTCAACAACATCGTTCACTTCGACAAGGAAGCGCGCACGGTCACGGTCGAGCCGGGCGTGGTGCTGGATCATCTGAATGCATGGCTCAAACCGCATGGCCTGTGGTTTCCGGTGGATGTATCGACGAGCGCGCAATGCACGATAGGCGGCATGGCCGGCAACAACTCGTGCGGCTCGCGTTCGATGGAATACGGGATCATGGTGCATAACGTCGATGCCATCGACGCGATCCTCGCCGATGGCCACGAGGCACGCTTCGGCGCGCTTTCGACGATGCAAAGCGATGCGCGCGTGCGCGATCTCATCGAAGGCGTGCGCGGTATCGCCATGCGCGAACGCGATGAAATGCGCGAGCACATTCCGAAGGTGCTGAGGCGCGTCGCGGGCTACAACCTCGATCTCTTTGACTGTCAGAGCCCGTTGCCCTTCAGCGCGGACGAACCGAACATGGCGAACCTGCTGGTCGGTTCGGAAGGCACGCTCGCATTCAGCCGTCAGTTGACGTTGAAGCTCGCGCCGCTGCCCGCGCACAAGACGCTTGGCGTGGTGAACTTCCCGAGCTTCTTCGATGCGATGGACATGACGCAGCACATCGTGAAGCTCGGCCCCGTTGCAGTGGAACTCGTCGATCGCACGATGATCGATCTGGCAATGTCGAATCCCGCCTTTCGTCCGGTCATCGTGAAGGCGCTCGTGGGCGAACCGGAAGCGGTGCTGCTCGTCGAATTCGCGGGCGAGCAACGCGACGCGCAAGTGAGCAAGCTCGAAGAACTCGTCGAGCTGATGAGCGATCTCGGCTTGCCTGGCTCGGTCGTGCAGATGCCCGATGCGGGCCCGCAAAAAGCGCTGTGGGAAGTGCGCAAGGCAGGGCTCAACATCATGATGAGCATGAAGGGCGATGGCAAGCCGGTGTCCTTCATCGAAGATTGCGCGGTGCCGCTCGAAAGTCTCGCGCACTACACGAGCCGCCTCACTGAAGTCTTTAGAAAGCACGGCACCGAAGGGACATGGTATGCGCATGCGAGCGTCGGCACGCTGCACGTGCGGCCGATTCTCGATATGCGTCGCGACGGCGCGAAGAAAATGCGCGCGATTGCCGAAGAGGCGGCTGCGATGGTGCGCGAATGCAAGGGCGCATATTCGGGCGAGCATGGCGATGGTCTTTGCCGTGGCGAGTGGGTTGCATGGCAATACGGACCCCGAATCAATGAAGCGTTTCGCGACATCAAGCGGCTCTTCGATCCCGAGAACCGCATGAGCCCGGATCGCATCGTTGCACCGCCCAAGATGGATGACGCGACGAACTTCCGGTTTCCGCCGTCGTATCGCGAGCGTGCCTTCGAACCGCAACTCGACTGGTCCGCGTGGAACGTCACGCGCGATCCATTGACCGGTGAAGAAGGACCGAAGGGATCGGGTGGCGATCTTTCGAACGGACTCGCGAAGGCCGTCGAGATGTGCAACAACAACGGCCACTGCCGCAAGTTCGATGCAGGCACGATGTGCCCGAGCTATCGCATCACGAAGGACGAGCAGCATGTCACGCGAGGCCGCGCGAATACCTTGCGGCTCGCGCTGTCGGGTCAGCTCGGCGAAGACGGCGAAGGGCTCGCGAGCCAGGACGTCAAGGACGTGCTCGACCTTTGCGTCTCATGTAAGGGATGCAAGCGCGATTGCCCGACCGGCGTGGATATGGCGCGCATCAAGATCGAAGCGCGCGCGGCGTGGACGGCGCGTCATGGTTTGCGCCTGCGCGAACGGCTCGTCGCATTCTTGCCGCGCTATGCGCCGTATGCGAGCCGCATGCCGTCGTTGAGCGAATCGTTCGAAGCGAACATGCCGCGCGCTGCGCATTGGCTCAAGACGAAACTCGGGCTCGCGCCTCAACGTGCGTTCCCGCGATTCAAGAAGCCTTTTCTCGACGATGCGCGCGGCAAGCGCGTTGCATCGGCAGAGAAGGAAGTGCTGTTGTTCGTCGATACGTTCAACAATTACATGGAGCCCGAGAACGCGCGCGCCGCGCAACGCGTGCTCGAAGCGGCGGGCTATGCCGTTCATCTCAACACGAAGGCGGGAGAACGTCCGCTGTGCTGCGGCCGCACGTTTCTTTCAGCGGGACTCGTCGATGAAGCGAAGGCCGAAGCGCGCCGTGCGCTGGATGCGCTGCTGCCCTTCGTCGAGCGGGGCGTGTCGATCGTGGGGCTGGAGCCATCCTGTCTGCTCTCGTTGCGCGATGAATTTCTCGGCTACGGATATGGCGATGCGGCTCGTAAGCTGTCCGAAGCATCGTTTATGTTCGAAGAGTTTCTCGTGCGCGAACGCACAGCGGGACGCTTCGATATCCAGTTCAAATCGATCGACAAGCAAAAGGCTCTGCTGCATGGACACTGCCATCAGAAAGCCTTCGATGCAGTGCGTCCCGTCGAGGCGGTCTTGAGCTGGATTCCGGGGCTGGACGTCAAGACCATCGAATCGTCATGCTGCGGCATGGCCGGCAGCTTCGGCTATGAAGCGGAACACTACGAAGCATCGCAAGCAATGGCCGAGATGTCGCTCTTGCCGGCGGTGCGCAAGGCAAGGGATGCAAGCGATGCCGTGATCGTCGCGGACGGCACGAGTTGCCGGCATCAGATCGCGGATGGCGCACAGACCGACGCATTGCATGTCGCGCGCGTGCTCGAGCGTGCGATCGCTTGAAGGAAGTTGACGGTATTGATTTGACATAGCAGCAGGCAGAGGCAGTTCCATCGACACCATAACAGCGGACATGAACGATCCGCGACAGGAGACGACGCCATGACATCACCCCGCAAACCTCGCATCCGCCGATTGCGCAGACGCACGCCATAGCGATATTCGCGGGCACACGCCCTCATTCGACGCACCTAACGATGTTCCGTATGCCGTGACCACGGTGCATGCCGCGCCGGGGAAGCGCACGCGATCACTCAAGGAGACGATGATGTTCCGTCGAGCCACCACGCGCGTTCTGTTGCTGCTATGCGCGATGTATTTCATTACCTATATCGACCGCGTCAATGTCAGTACCGCGGCGAGCCAGTTCGGCGCGGAACTCGGCCTGTCACACACGCAGATCGGCTTCGTGTTTTCTGCATTCGCGTATCCGTATCTGGTTTTCCAGATCATCGGCGGATGGGTGGGCGATCGCTTTGGCCCGCGTCGTACGCTCGCGGTGTGCGCGATCATCTGGGCGGGCGCAACAGTGCTGACCGGCATGGCAGGCGGCTTCGTCTCGCTGATCGTCGCGCGAGTGCTGCTCGGTCTCGGCGAAGGCGCGACGTTCCCGACCGCGACGCGCGCCATGTCCAACTGGATGCCGGCGGATCAGCGCGGCTTCGCGCAAGGCATCACGCATGCGGCATCGCGCATCGGCAATGCAGTGGCGCCGCCGCTGATCGTATGGCTGATGCTTGCGACGAGCTGGCGCGGCGCGTTCATCATCACCGGCATCATCAGCTTCGCATGGGCACTCGCGTGGATCTTCTACTTCCGCGATAACCCCCGCGATCATCCGGCCATCACCGAGAGCGAATGCGCGACGCTTGCGGACTATTCGGGCGTGAAGCAGCGCAAGCCGGTACCGTGGCGCACTCTGCTCGGCCGCATGGCGCCTGTCACCGCAGTGTATTTCTGCTATGGCTGGGTGCTGTGGCTGTTCCTCGGCTGGATTCCGCAGTACTTCCTGCACAACTATCACATGCCTCTCGGCAAGTCGGCGCTGTTCGCATCGGGCGTGTTCTTCGCCGGCGTGCTGGGCGATTATCTCGGCGGCTCCGTGACCGATCGCATCCTGCGCAAGAGCGGCAACGTGCGTCTCGCTCGCAATGTGATGGTCGGCGTGTGCATGCTGCTGACGCTGCTCTCGCTCGCACCGATCATGCTCGTCTCCGATATCTCGATGACCTTCGTGGCCATCTGTCTGTCGGCCGGCTTCTTCTTCAACGAGATGACCATCGGCCCGATGTGGTCCGTGCCGATGGACATCGCACCGAAGCACGCAGGCACGGCGTCCGGCATTATGAATTCAGGATCGGCGCTTGCCGCGATCATCAGCCCGGTTATCGGCGGATGGCTCATCGACCGCACCGGCAACTGGAATCTGCCGTTCACGGTATCGATGATCGTCATGGCAGCGGGCATCATCCTGTCGTTCACGATGCGTCCGGACCGGTCGCTCGAGGTCGAAGAGGAGAAGACGGAAGGCGCGCACGCGGGCAAGCTGGTGTGACGTGGTGAGGCGGTCGTTCGGCGGCACGGATTGCATGCGGCATCAGGCATTCGGCATTCAGCATTCAAAGTGCAGCATGCAATCTCCGCGCGGACGGCCGCTATAGACATTCACGAAAGGCCCGATGAAACCGGAATAACAGGAACGTAGACATGGCAGACACGAAAGCGGCAGCGTCGACCGAGCAGGGCGGAGGTCCGCTCGCGGGCATGCGGGTGATCGAACTCGCGCACATCATGTCGGGACCGATCTGCGGGATGATGCTCGCCGACATGGGCGCCGACGTCATCAAGGTCGAGAAGATCCCGGGCGGCGATGATTGCCGCCGTTTTGCGCCGATCCTTCCGAGCGGCGAGTCGGCGTCGTTCATGATCGTGAACCGCAATAAACGCGGCATCGCGCTCAATCTGAAGACCGAGGGCGGCAAGGAAGTGCTGAAGAAGATGCTCGCGACGGCGGATGTCGTCACGGAGAACTATCGTCGCGGCACGATGGAAAAGCTCGGCATGGGCTATGAAGCGCTCAAGGCGGTCAATCCCGGTCTCATCTATTGCGCGATTTCCGGCTATGGCCGCAGCGGGCCGATGGCGGACAAGGGCGGCTTCGATCTCATCGCGCAAGGCCTGAGCGGACTGATGAGCATGACGGGCGAGCCGGGGCAGGCGCCGATCAAGGCGGGGTCGCCGGTGACGGACATCAACGCGGGCATTCTCGCGGCGCTCGGCATCAGTGCGGCTTATGCGAAAAAGAAGAGCACGGGTCTCGGCCAGATGGTCGATACGTCGCTCTTCGAAGCGGGCCTGCAACAGATGTACTGGGCGTTCGCGAACTATTTCGCGGACGGCACCGTGCTGCCGAAGGCCGGCTCGGCGAATCCGACGAGCGCGCCGTATCAGGCGTTCCGCACGCGCGACGGCTGGGTCAACATCGGCGCGGCGAACCAGAGCAATTACGAGCGGCTCGTGGGCGTGCTGAACATTCCGGGCCTCGCCGACGACGAGCGCTTCCAGACCAACGCGGGCCGGCTGAAGCATCGCGAGGCGCTGGTCGAGATTCTGACTGCGCGGCTCGTCGAGCGCACCACGAACGAATGGCTCGCAGCGTTCGATGCCATCGGCTTGCCGAGCGGCGCCGTGCTGAGCGTGCCGGAAGCGTCGTCGCACGAACAGGCTATCGCACGCGGCATGATCGTCGAGACCGAGCATCCGCTCGCGGGTTCGATGCGCGGCATCGGCTTGCCGATTCATTTCTCCGATGGCTGCACCACGCCCTCGCGTTCCGCGCCGCTGCTCGGGCAACACACGGCGGAAGTGCTGAACGAATACGGCTTCGACGATGCACGCATCCAGTCGCTCAAGGACGAGGGCGCGATTCTGGAGGCCGAAGCCCTGTCGGGATGATTCGTGCAGCTTTCGTTTGCTGCATGTGGCATTTTGCATGCAGCATGCGGTCGACCGAATGCCGGGCGTATAGTGACGCCCGGCCTTTTCATTTCTCACGCCTCTCGTTCAATCATGAAGCTCGTTCCTCCTCCCGCCGCGCGCGTCGGCGATGCGCTCTCGGCCGTCGCCACGCCGTCGCTGCTGATCGATCTCGACGCCTTCGATGCCAACCTGGCCGCAATGGCCGCATTCGTCGCGCATAACGGCGTCGCATTGCGGCCTCATGCGAAGGCGCATAAATCGAGCGCGATCGCGCGCCGTCAGATCGAGGCAGGCGCGGCCGGCGTGTGCTGTCAGAAGCTCTCGGAGGCCTATCCTTTCGCGGCGACCGGTGTCGAGAGCATTCATATCAGCAACGAGTTCGTCGGTGCGGACAAGGTCGCGATGGCCGTCGAACTCGCGGCGCACGTGCGTCTTTCCGTATGCGCCGATGCGATTCCGCAAGTCGAAGCGCTCGGCGCAGCGGCTCTGCGCGCGGGCGTGAAGATCGACGTGCTCGCCGAGGTGGATGCCGGCCAGCGCCGTTGCGGCGTGACGAGCGAGGACGCGCTTCTGTCGCTCGCCGATGCTGTCGCGGCCCAGCCGGCGTTGCGCTTCGCGGGCATCCAGGCGTATCACGGCGGTGCGCAGCATATCGCCGACTGGCAGGAGCGCAAGGTCGAAGCGGGGCGCGCAGCGGATCGCGCCGCGCATTTTGTACGCACGCTGGAGGCGCGTGGCATTCAAAGTGCCATCGTGACCGGCGGAGGAACAGGCACGGTCGAATTCGATGTCGCGAGCGGCGTCTATACCGAAGTGCAGCCCGGGTCGTACGTTTTCATGGATGGCGATTACGGCTCGCTGGCGTATAACGGCGAGTTGCGCTGGCGCCATAGTCTTTTCGTGCTGTCGACGATCATGAGCGCGACCCGTCCCGGCATGGCCGTTTGCGATGTCGGCCTCAAGGGGCTCGCGGTGGATTCCGGCTTGCCGCGCAACGTGCATTGGCTGAATGAAGCCGATGAGCCGGTGCTGACGTACGTCGCTGCGAACGACGAACATGGCATGCTGAATGCAAAAGGCGCGCCGCACGACGACACGTCGGCGCTGCTCGGCAAGCGCATCCTGTTGCCGCCGGGCCATTGCGATCCCACCGTGAATCTCTACGATGAGTACGTGTGCTATCGCGGCGAGCAGGTGGTCGATGTCTGGTCCATCGACGCACGCGGACTATCGCGCTAGCGTGCCTAAGCTGCGGCGGCGCTTGGCATTTTGAATGCAGCCAGCTTCAAATGCCGCTTCTTCCCGCCGCGAGAATGAGCCGCAGTCCGAGCGCGGCGATCATCGTCGCGGCAACGCGATCTATCCATTTCTTCGCGCGCAGATACAGCTCGCGCGGACGGCGGCTCGAAAAGCATAGTGCGACGATGGTGTACCAGCCGAACTCGATGCCGAACACGAGCGGCGGCAGCACGAAATAACACCAGAGGGGAGGGTGCTGCGGCAGCAGTGCGGCGAAGATGCTGCCGTACCAGATCGCCGTCTTCGGGTTGCTCAGTTGCGTCGTGAGTCCCAGCCAGAAACACTTCGAGGCGCTCCGGGCGTGCGGCGTGCCATCGGCCGGCATCGACATCGGCTGGGCCGCCCCGCGCCAGATTCGCGACGCGATATAGATCAGATAGAGTCCGCCCGCGGCTTTCAATGCGATGTAAAGCCATTCGACCGCAAGCAGCAGCGTGTAAAGGCCCGCCAACGCGACGCCTCCGAACACGATCCCGCCGAGGCCCATGCCGAGCGCGGTGGCGAGCCCGTCCGCCCGCGACAAGCCGATCGCGTTGCGGGCGACCAGCACGAAGCTGGGTCCGGGAATCATCGCGCCGAGCAATATCGCGAAGAGGATGGCGAATACCGCGGCCGAGGCTGTCATCGTCTTGTCTCCTTCGAATGCAAAATGCCGAAAGATTTTGCATGCAGCATGCAAGCGCGTCCCGCTCGCGGCTCGCAGTTCAAGATTCACGCCTTACACGTTGCCGTCCGCCATGCTGTCTTCGTGAACAGCCGTGTTGCGGCCGGCGCGCTTCGCCCGGTAAAGCGCAGCGTCGGCGCTGTTCAGCAGCTTGAGAGCGTCGCCGCCGTGGTGGGGAATCGTCGTTGCGGAGCCGATGCTGATCGTGAGAAAGCCCTTGGGCGAAGCGCTGTTGGGAATGGCGAGCGATTCGATCTTCAGCCGCAGCCGGTCCGCGAACGTCACCGCGCTCGCCGCCGTCGCGCCGGGCAGCACCAGCACGAATTCCTCGCCGCCGTAGCGCGCGACGATATCGCTCGGGCGCTTGATGGAATGCTGAATGCAATCGGCGACGGCGACGAGCGCGTCGTCGCCCATCGCGTGGCCGTAGGTGTCGTTATAGAGCTTGAAGTGATCCACGTCGATGAAGAGCGCCGACAGCGGTTGAGCCGCACGACGCGCACGGCGCCACTCCTCGCCCAGACGACGATCCAGCGCGCGGCGATTGCTCAGGCCGGTGAGCGAGTCCGTGCCGGCGAGCCGCTGCAGTTTGTCGAGCGCGATGGCGCGTGAGCGCAGCGAGATCGCCAGCAGCCACGAAATGGCGATGAAGCCGCCGCCGAACATCAGCGTGAGGCCGCCGATGATCATGCTGCGGTGCCGCCAGCCTTGCAGCACGTCGGCCTCGGCGGGCGCGACCCCGGCGATCAGATTCGTGCCCGGCACCCGCGTGAACGTGAAGAGGCGGCGCACGCCATCGAGTGCGGATACGGAGATATACGACCCCGAAGGCCGATCCTTCATCGCGGCGAACGCCGGGGACAGCGCGATCGTCCTTGGCGTATTGCCCGCGCCGGCCTGCAGCGGAGGCTTGCGCGCGAGCATCACGCCATCGCGCTGCACGATGAATACCGAACCCGCGCGGCCCACGTTCACGCGCGCAAGCAGCCCATCGAAATAGCTTCTGTTCAGCGCGATGACCGCGACGCCCGCGAACGAGCCGTCGGGCGCGTTGATGCGCCGGCTCAATGCGAGCGATGGCTTGCCGCCGCGCAAACGCGACTCATACGGGCCGGAGATGTAGAGGCCGACATTCGCGCGTTGCGCGTGAGTCGTGAAGTAGTCGCGATCGCTGAAGGAATACGCTGCGCGCTGCGAAGGATCGCGCGCATCGACGATCCGTCCTTGCGCATCCATCACGAACGCGCCGCCGATATAGCTCGCGGCCGTCGCGCCGTCGAAGAGGACGAGGCTGCGCAGCGCCGGCGCCATGTTCGCGATTTCCGGGTTCTCCATGCCGCTCACGATGGTGCGCAACGACAGGTCGCTCGATTCGAAGTTGCGCGAGATGTCGGCGCTCAGCGTCGCGACGAGATTCGCCGATGCCTCATGCGCGCTCTGCAACGCCTGCGCGCGACCCTGCCAGAGCGCGGCAAACGACAGCACGCCCATCGACAAAGCCATCGCGGTGCCGATCACGCCCGCGAGCAGCGGAAAGCGCGAGAACACATCGGCGACGCGCACCCACGCATTGCTATTGCGCCGAAACAGGCGCAAGCCGACCGCTCGGCCGGTCTTGTGCACGCTTTTCAAACTACGGGGCATTCGTGTCTCCATAACGCGAGCGTGTCGTTCATCGACTCATGGTGCCGCCTCGTGAGTATTCAAAAAACATCATGAAACAAGCGGTTTTCTGCGTCGGTCTTGTGTGCCGCTCGCATCCCGCGTTCACATCGAAGCCGCTCGATGCGCTATTTGACGAGTCGAAGCCGCTTCGTGACGATCGTCCCATCGTTGCGATCGACGAGCCATAGCCCATCGATACGTCCATGTAATGTCGATGTCCTGCGCGTGATGTCGGTCGGCTCCTCGTCGGTGGGATCGCTATGTTCGGAGCGATCGGAGAGATAAGGCGGTTCGAGCGAACAGACGAGCACGATCGCGAAGTCACCGTTGCCGTGCGAAGGATCGAAGTCCGGAAGCAGCGCGCTTCCACGCACACTCGTTTTCGCGTGGTCGTCGGTTTCGAGCTGAATCGTATCGATGGTCTGGATGAAGCCCTTCGCCTTCGCTTCCGGCGCGATCACGAGCTTGCGGCCGCTTTGCCCTTCCACCGTGCGCTTGAGCAGGATGACGTCCGGATGCTCCGGCGCGGCCAGCGACACATTTACCGATAGCAGTTTCTTTTTGGATTCAAAACGCACGCCATACGACGCTGGTATGACGAATGCAAAAGTGCGCTCGGCTTGCGACTGCGCATCGCCCTGCGACGCGGACGCGCTCGCGCGATGAAACGGACGAGCCAGGAAGCTGTGCACGCGGCTCGTGATCGTCGGATTGGCTGCTGGTTTCTTGTTGGGCGAGGTCGCCGCCGCCAATGCGTCCCTGACGTGCTCGGGATCGTCGCCGCTGAAGTGCGGTGGCAGCGACGTCGCCGAGAGAATGCTTGGTGCGGGTGCGCTCGCGGCGGGCGCCGTGGCCGCCGATGCGGCTGACGCAGCGGAACGGGCGGCTTCTGCATCAACCGCTGCCGAGAGGCACAAAACAGCGCCAAATGCCCACGCTGCGGCGTTCTGAGCTTGCTTCGGAAAGAACACGAACCTATCCCCGGCACACGATGCCGAATCGCTGAAAGCGGCTATCTTAAAATAAAGCCGACTGTTCCGTCGCGAAATGCGGCTGAAAGGGAGCGCAGTATCGCGGGGGCGAGCGTGGTGCGCGGCGCGCGGCATTTTGTATTCTTTACGCCGCATGCGGTCGATTGCATGCAATGCGATGACGTCACCCGCCGTCGCGCAAAATGCAAAACAACAACGCGAGCCTCGTCCGAAGAGGGCTCGCGTCCGGGCGCGACATCGAATGTAAATACTGTCTACAGACGAGCCGTCACGCCATGTTCTCGCTCGGCCTTTGCCTTGCGACTCAGCATCAATGTCATGACCGCAGACATCGCAAGCGTCGCGCCGACCACGTACAGCCCTGCTGCATAACCGCCCGTCACGTTCTTGAGCCAGCCGATCGCGAACGGTCCCACGAAGCCGCCGAGATTGCCGATCGAATTGATCATCGCGATGCCCGCCGCCGCGCCCGCACCCGAAAGGAACATGCTCGGCATCGCCCAGAGCGGCGCCTTCGCCGCGCTGATGCCCACGTTCACCACGACGAGCGCCAGCACCACGAACAGCGCCGTCGCCGCCTGGCCCGCGAAAATGAAGCCGACGCACGCCAGTGCGCAAGGAATGACCACATGCCACGTACGTTCCTGCGTGCGGTCGGAATGCTTCGCCCAGAGGATCATCGCGACGACCGCAACCACGCTGGGAATGCCGTTGATGAGGCCCGTCTGCATCGCGCTGAATCCGTACTGGCGAATGATGAGCGGCGCCCACAGCCCGAGCGTATAAAGTCCCGCCGACGTGCCGAAGTAGATCAACGCCAGCGCGAGCACGCGCGGATCGCGCAATGCATTCCACGCGCCGGCAGTGTGGCCTGCGTGAGCCTGCTTCGCATCGGCTTCGGACTTGAGCTTCGCGATGAGCCACTCGCGTTCATCGCTTGCGAGCCAGTGCGCTTTGGCGGGTGTATCGGTCAGATACTTGAGCACGACGAAGCCGAGCACGATGGCGGGCAGCGCTTCGATCACGTAGAGCAATTGCCAGTCGGCGAGGCCGAACACGGGCGGCATCTGCATGATCGCGCCGGAGAGCGGCGAGCCGATGGCCGTCGATATCGGCGCAGCCGCCATGAACCATGCAGCGGCCACGGCGCGCTGCTTCGCGGGAAACCACAAGCTCAGATAGAGAATGACGCCGGGAAAGAAGCCCGCTTCCGCAACGCCGAGCAAAAAGCGCAGCACATAAAAACTGTTCGGACCGCTAACGAAGGCGGACGCTACCGACACGATGCCCCACGTGATCATCACGCGTGCGATCCAGATACGCGCGCCGACCTTGTGAAGAATGAGATTCGACGGAACTTCGAACAAAAAATAGCCGATGAAGAACAGCCCGCCGCCCAAACCGAATGCAGTGGGCGAAAGGCCGATGGCCTTGTTCATCGTCATCGCCGCGAAGCCGACGTTGACGCGATCGAGAAAACTGACGAAGTACAGCAGCATCACGAACGGAATGATGCGCCACGCGAGCTTGCGCGACACGCGTGCTTCGACGTTCGATTCGCTTGGGGACTGGATGGCGGGCTGCATGTGTCTCCTCCTTGGGAGGCGAGCGGTGCTCTTTTGAAATGGCGATGGAAAGACGCGGCGCGCGTCTCCCTTGCCCGCGATGTGCGATGCATCGCGGGCAAGGACCTGGAATCAGGCTCTTTTCTGAACGAAGGCAGTAAGGATCAGGCGGCAGCGGCTTCCACGCGCTCGACGAACGCGCACACGGCGGCCGTTACTTGCGCGGTCGTCGCCTTGCCGCCGAGGTCGCCGGTGTGCAGCGATTCGTCGGCGGTCACGGCTTCGACCGCGGCCATCACGCGCTTCGCGGCTTCGAATTCGCCGAGATGTTCGAGCAGCATCACGACCGACCAGAACGTGCCGATCGGATTCGCCAGACCTTTGCCCATGATGTCGAATGCGGAACCGTGGATCGGCTCGAACATCGATGGATAGCGGCGCTCCGGATCGATGTTGCCCGTCGGCGCGATGCCGAGGCTGCCCGCGAGCGCGGCGGCCAGGTCGCTCAGGATGTCGGCGTGCAGGTTGGTCGCGACGATGGTGTCGAGCGTCGCGGGACGGTTGACCATGCGCGCGGTCGCGGCATCGACGAGTTCCTTGTCCCACTTCACGTCGGGAAATTCCTTCGAGATTTCCAGCGCGACTTCGTCCCACATGACCATGGCGTGACGTTGCGCGTTGCTCTTCGTGATCACGGTCAGCAGCTTGCGCGGACGCGACTGCGCAAGTTTGAATGCAAAACGCATAATGCGTTCGACGCCGGCGCGCGTGAGGATCGACACGTCCGTCGCGGCTTCGATCGGATGGCCCTGATGCACGCGCCCGCCCACGCCGGAATACTCGCCTTCCGAGTTTTCGCGCACGATCACCCAGTTCAGATCCTCGGGCTTGCAGCGCTTGAGCGGCCCGTCGATGCCCGGCAGGATGCGCGTCGGGCGCACGTTCGCGTACTGGTCGAGACCCTGGCAGATCTTCAGGCGCAGGCCCCACAGCGTGACGTGATCGGGCACCTCGGGATCGCCCGCCGAGCCGAAGAGAATCGCGTCCTTGTCGCGCAGCGCGTCGAGGCCATCGGCGGGCATCATCACGCCGTGCTGGCGATAGTAGTCGGCGCCCCAGTCGAAGTTCTCGAAATCGAATGCAAAATTCCGCGTGCTGCGGGCGAGCGCTTCGAGCACTTGCTGGCCGGCGGGTACGACTTCCTTGCCGATGCCGTCGCCAGGAATGGTTGCGATGCGATAGGTCTTCATGTCTCCGTTCCTCTATGGGGTTGAATGTGTCAGCAGCGTGAGACCACTCTACCTAACTTCAGCCACAGGAACCGGTGCTAGACTCAAAGCATCTTTAACTTTAATTCACAAGTGAATCGTGGCCGAAACCGTCCAGCCGTCCGATCTGAGCTTCTTTTCGACGCTTGCCGCGTCCGGCAGCCTGAGCGCGGCGGCGCGCGAACTGGGGCTGACGGCTGCGGCGGTGAGCAAGCGCCTGACGCAGATGGAAAGCCGCGCGGGCGTGCCGCTCGTGAACCGCACCACGCGCCGCATGATGCTGACGCCCGAAGGCGAGCTGTATCTCGATCACGCGCGCCGCATTCTCGATCAGATCGACGAGCTGGCCGAGCTGCTCGGCAGCGCGAAGAAGAGCCCGAAGGGTTTGCTGCGCGTGAACGCGACGCTCGGCTTCGGGCGAAGTCACGTCGCGCCGGCCATTTCGCGTTTCGTCGCGCGGCATCCGCAGGTGTCGGTGCAACTGCAGCTATCGGTCGCACCGCCGCCGCTGACCGACGACAGCTTCGACATTTGCATTCGATTCGGCGAGCCGCCCGACACGCGCGTGATCGCGCGCCGCCTTGCGGCGAACCGGCGTCTGCTGTGCGCGTCGCCTGCGTATATCGCGACGCACGGCATGCCCGCGACACCGCACGATCTCGCGCGGCATAACTGCATCGGCATTCGACAGGGCGACGAAGCCTATGGCGTGTGGCGGCTGACGACGGGTCGCGGTGCATCGCGCAAATCGGAAGCCGTGCGCATCAAGGGCAATCTCACGACCAACGACGGCGAGATCGCAGTGAAATGGGCGCTCGAAGGGCACGGCATTCTGATGCGCGCCGAATGGGATATCGAAGACTATCTCGCCGATGGCCGGCTCGTCGTCGTGCTGCCGGACCACGAGACGCCCAACGCCGACATCTACGCGGTGTATTCAAAACGCCATCAGATGTCGGCGCGCATTCGGGCGTTCGTCGACTTCATCGCAATCGATCTGAAAGAGGCGCGCAGCGAATGATTCATCCCGTAACGAAGCTGAAAGCGCCGCAAGCCGCGGCGCTATACTGAGCATCCCTTCACGCACCACCTGCCAACCGCTGCGCAAAGCAGCGAAAACCGCGCCGCAGGTCCAAAGAAAATTGGCTGAACACGATTTAGAAAAACTCAGGATCGACCGCGGACCGGCTGCGGCCACGGTCATGCCGCGTCGCCGGCGCAACTGGCTTCGCTATGCCGTCATCGCGGCGATCGTTCTCGTGCTGATCGGCGTCGGATTGAAGCTCGCGGGTCCGCAAACAGTGGAGACGGCGACGGTCACGTCCGTGTATCCATCGCAGCGTTACACGCTTTTGAATGCAACCGGCTATGTCGTGCCGCAACGCAAGGCGGCGGTGGCGTCGAAGGCGCAGGGGCGCGTCGAATGGCTGGGCGTGCTCGAAGGAACGGTCGTGAAAGAAGGGCAGATCATCGCGCGGCTGGAGAGCGCGGATGTTGCAGCTTCGCTTGCGCAGGCACAGGCGCAGGTCAAGGTCGCGCAAGCCAATCTTCAGTTGCAGCGCGCCGAGTTGGAGAACGCTGCGGCCAATCTCAAGCGCTCGCTCGTGCTTGCGCCACACGGCGCGATCTCCGCTTCCCAGTACGATGCCGATCGCGCGCGCTATGACAAGGCGCAAGCATCGATCAATAGCGACGAAGCCGCGATTCTCTCCGCGCAAGCCAACGCGCGTGCAGCGCAAGTCGCGGTCGATCAGACCGTGATTCGCGCGCCGTTCGATGGCGTCGTGCTCGAAAAGCATGCGAACGTGGGCGACAACATCACGCCGTTTTCGTCGGCATCGGATAGCAAGGGCGCGGTCGTCACCATCGCGGACATGAAGACGCTTGAAGTGGAAGCGGACGTCGCGGAGTCGAACATCGCACGCATTACAGTGGATCAACCGTGCGAGATTCAACTCGATGCATTGCCCGACACGCGCTTTGCAGGCCGTGTATCGCGCATCGTGCCGACGGTCGATCGTTCCAAGGCCACCGTGCTCGTGAAGGTGCGTTTCGTCGAGCGCGACGAACGCGTGCTGCCCGATATGAGCGCGAAGATCGCGTTTCTCTCGAAGCCCGTGCCGCCCGACGAAAAGAAGGCCGTGGTGGCCGTGCAGCCGACGGCTGTCGTGATGCGCGGCGGCAAGAGCGTCGTGTATCTCGTCGATCACGACAAGGCGCGCGAGGTACCGGTAACAACAGGCGAGCGCATCGGCGATTTGCTGGCGGTGTCGGGCGTTAAACCAGGCGACACGCTCGTGCTCGCGCCCGGCGACACGCTCAAGGATGGCGCCGCTATCACCGTGGCGAAGAAGTAACGTGAGCACCGCGCCGCTCGTTCAAATCAGCCACGTCGCGAAGTCGTATCGGCGTGGCGTGCAAACGGTGCCGGTGTTGACCGACATCACGCTGTCCATCGCGCAAGGGGATTTTGTCGCGTTGATGGGTCCGTCCGGCTCCGGCAAGAGTACGTTGCTCAATCTGATCGCGGGCATTGACCGGCCGGATAGCGGCGAGTTACTCGTCGGAGGACTCGATATCACGCGCTTGCCTGAAGCCGCGCTTGCGGACTGGCGTGCATCGCATGTCGGCTTCATTTTCCAGTTCTATAACCTGATGCCCGTGCTCACCGCGTTCGAGAATGTCGAGCTTCCGTTGATGCTCACGCGTCTCTCGCGGGCGGAACGGCGCGAGCGCGTCGCGATGGTGCTCGACATGGTCAACATGAGCGAGCGCACGAGTCACTATCCGTCGGAACTGTCGGGCGGGCAGCAGCAGCGTGTGGCCATCGCGCGTGCGTTGATTACAGACCCGCAATTGATCGTCGCCGACGAACCGACCGGCGACCTCGATCGCACGTCCGCAAGCGAAGTGCTCACGATGATGCAGCGCCTGAACGAACGCTTGGGCAAGACCATCATCATGGTCACGCACGATGCCCATGCAGCGAACGCGGCCAGAGCGCTCGTGCATCTGGAGAAAGGGGAATTGATCGATGGCGAGGCGCGCTAAGCCATGTACGCGCTCAAGCTGATTCTGCGCAACGCGACGCGCCACAAGCTGCGCACCGCGCTGACCGTGCTCGGGCTGACCATCGCCGTGCTTGCTTATGGCTTGCTGCATACGGTCGTCGATGCGTGGTATGCGGGCGCGGCGGCGGCATCGAATGCAAGACTCGTCACGCGCAATGCAATCTCACTCGTCTTTCCCTTGCCGCTTGCCTATGAAAATCGCATACGCGGCGTGGATGGCGTCACCATCGTCGCGCGTTCCAACTGGTTCGGCGGCATCTATCGCGATCCGAAGAATTTCTTTGCGCAGTTCGCGGTGTCGGATAACTATCTCGATCTTTATCCCGAGTTCATCGTTTCGCCGCAAGCGCTTTCGGATTATCGGCGCGACCGCAAAGGCTGTCTTATTGGACGGCAACTCGCGACACAGTACGGCTTCAAGGTCGGGGACGTGATTCCGCTCAAAGGCACCATTTATCCGGGCACATGGGATTTCGTCGTGCGCGGCATCATGGAAGGGCGCGACGAATCCACTATCACGCGACAACTCGTGTTTCACTGGGAATACCTGAACGAAACGATCCGCAAGACCACGAAGCGCAATGTCGATCAAGTGGGCGTGTATGTCGTGGGAATCGATAATCCGGATCAGGCAGCGGTCATTTCACGCAATATCGACGGGGTATTCAAGAACTCACTCGCCGAAACGCTGACCGAGACCGAACAGGCGTTTCAACTCGGCTTCGTCGCGATGTCGAATCAGATCATCGCGGCAATACGCGTGGTTTCGTACGTCGTGATTCTCATCATCATGGCCGTGATGGCCAATGCCATGGCGATGAGCGCGCGCGAACGCACCGTCGAATACGCGACGTTGAAGGCGCTCGGCTTCGGCCCGACGTTTCTTTCCGTGCTCGTGTTCGGTGAGTCGCTTGCCATTTGCGCAATCGGCGGCGGCATCGGCATGCTGCTGACGCCGCCTGCCGCCGTCGTATTTCAGCACGCGACGGGCGGCGTGTTTCCGGTCCTCAAGGTGTCGCACGAGACCATGCTGTTGCAGGCCGCGTGTGCGCTCGCCGTTGCGCTTGCGGCGGCGATCGTGCCGGCGGTGCAGGCGAGCCGCGTGCGGATCGTCGAAGGCTTGCGCGCCATCGGCTAAGGACACGCGACGATGGCCATTCCCGTTTCCTATGTCGCGCGCAACTTATGGGCGCGCCGCCTCACGACGATGCTGACCGCGGGCGGCCTCGCGCTCGTCGTATTCGTTTTCGCCACCGTGCTGATGCTCGATGCGGGCCTCAAGAAGACACTCGTTTCAACGGGCGAGCGCGACAACGTCGTCGTGATTCGCAAGGGCGCGGAAACGGAGATACAAAGCTCGGTCGATCGCGCACAGGCCAATGTCATGGAGATGCATCCGTCAGTCGCGCTCAATGGCGAAGGCGAGCCGCTTGCATCGAAAGAGACGGTCGTGCTGATTTCGCTCACCAAGCTCGGCACGAACACGCCGGCCAATGTGGTGATTCGCGGCGTCTCTTCATTGGGCGTCGAATTGCGTCCTCAGGTGAAGCTCACGGCGGGGCGCATGTTCAGGCATGGGTCGTCGGAAATCATCGTCGGCAGCAGCATTGCGAAAGGTTTTGGCGGCACGCGCATTGGCGAGCATTTGCGTTTTGCGCAACGCGACTGGACGATCGTCGGGCACTTCGATGCAGGCGGCAGCGGGTTCGACTCGGAAATATGGGGCGATGTCGATCAACTCATGCAGTCGTTTCGCCGCACGACTTACTCGTCGATGATCGTGCGCCTCGCGCGCAGCGATGCGTTCGAACGCTTCAGAAGCGATATCGACGTCGACCCGCGGCTCGCGGATGAAGCGAAGCGCGAACAGGTCTTTTATGGCGATCAGTCCAAGGCGCTTTCGACCTTTATCAATATTCTCGGCTTCACGCTAACGATCATCTTTTCGATTGCCGCGATGATCGGCGCAATGATCACGATGTACGCGTCGGTGGCCAACCGCGTCGCCGAGATCGGGACATTGCGCGCGCTCGGCTTCAAGCGCATGGACGTGCTGCTTGCCTTCCTGCTCGAAGCGCTTTTGCTCGGACTGGTGGGCGGCGTGGCGGGTCTGTGCTGCGCCGCGCTCATGCAGTTCGCCTCGTTCTCCACCACCAATTTCCAGACGTTTGCCGACTTGTCCTTCCGCTTCATTCTCACGCCGTCGGTCATCGTCCGTACCGTGCTGTTTTCGCTCCTGATGGGCTTCGTGGGTGGATTCCTTCCTGCGCTAAGGGCGTCGCGCTTGAGTATCGTCGATGCGTTGCGGGCGCATTGATCGTTCCATTCGGTGAGGCTTTTGATTCGAAACTTTTGAATTTTCGATGACCACGCGGCGGCGTAGAGTGAGTGACGTCAAACCACCGGGGAGTCATCGTGCCGCTCGTTAGAATCTCACTCATCAAAGGCAAGCCGCGCGAGTACGTTCGCGCTATTTCCGAACAAGTGCATGAGGCATTGGTCGAAGCGTTTCAGGTTCCGGCCACGGATCGCTTTCAACTCATAGAAGAACGCGACCGCGACGACTTCATCTACGACGCGAACTATCTCGGTGTCGAGCGAAGCGACGATCTTGTTTTCATCCACATCACTGCAAGCGATTGGCGCGATCTCGCAACCAAGAAGGCCCTTTACAAGGCGCTTGCGACACGTCTTGCCGCTTCGCCGGGTTTGCGGCCCGACGACGTGCTGATCGTGCTCGCACCGAATCGGCGCGAGGACTGGTCGTTCGGAAACGGACTCGCGTCGTACGTTCAATAGCGCCTTAAAGCAGGCCGTGTTGTGCAAGGAATCGTGCGAGTGATTCCGCATCGACGAACCGATAGCCCGCGAGACCCGCATCGATGGCGCCTTGCACGTTGGCCTCGGTGTCGTCGATGAATAGCGTATCGGCGGGCGGCACGCCTATTCGCTCGACACAGCCGAGATAAGCCTGCGCTGCCGGCTTGGTCGCGCCGAACGTCGCCGACGAATGCACGGCATCACCAAAAAGCGCCGCAACAGGTGGATTCAGATAGTCGAGATGATCGGTGACGAGACCGCAATTATTCGTGAGAATGGCAATGCGGCATCGCTTGCGCACCTGTTCCGCGAGCGCGAGCGTCTGCGCATTGGGCGTGATCGATGCGCGGCGCGAGGCGAGCCATTGCTCGCGGCTAACGGGATAGCGCAACATATCGCCAAGCAGGCGAAGGTACTCGTCCACGCTTATTTCGCCGGCATCGGCACGCGCTTCGAGCCCCGAATCCCAGATGGCATGACGAATGGCGGCGGCATCGCAACCGGTTGCAGCGGAAAGATGCACGACACGCGCATTGCGGTCATAGTGAGTCAGCACGCCTTCCATGTCGAAGAGCACGAGCGAAAAGCGGAATGACATACGCGGACCTCTAGGCGACGGACGCGAAAATCTTAGCAAGACAAAAATCGCCGCTTGGCTTTACGGTCCGCCGCGCGATTCGCGCAGTCGCTTAGAAGCGATACGTCACGCCGACCTTGACGATCGGATAGAAGCGCAGCTTGTCCGCCTTGTCCTGCAGCTCCTGCTTTTCCGCGTCGATGCTCGCCTGTCCCGCTTCCGCGACGATATCCGCGGGCACATCCAGATCGACGCGTGGCCGGCCGTAAGCGACGCCCGCGTCGAAGAACATCGAGAAACCCTTCTGCGCGACAGGCGTATGACCGAAGCCGATACCGACATACGGACGCACTGTCGGAAAGCGCGCTTTGGCGTGGATGCTCTGGCCCAGCGTGGAGTAGGGCACGCCGTTGATGGTATAGGTGCCATTCATGCTGGTCGCGGTGGCATCGACGTTGTCGCCGCCGATGAGCGCGCCCGCCGTTAGGCGAAAGCCGACGCTATTGGGCGCCGGAAAAAAATCGACGTACAGGCCGCCGTGATAAATGTTTGCGGTGCCGTCGTAATGAAGGTCGCCCGTATTGAAGCTATGCGAGAAGCTGAGTCCGTTGAACTCGACACGCACGTTGTCGCGAGTACCAAACGGCTCCGAATAGCCGATACCGACGCCTTCGGTGCCGATCTGGCCATAGACTTCTCGCGCTTGCGCGAGCGGGCAGGCGAGCACGGCGGCGCCTGCCGCCATGACGATGAGTATGTTTTTCATTGAGAATTCCTGTAGCGGATCGAGCCTCGCTAATCCGCGTGGTAAGCCTTACCGACGGTCAACGCCGATGACACACCGGTTATCGGAAGCGCTTAAGGAATTCTTTAGAAAACGTTTGCTTGCAGTGATTCTCGCCTTTGCTGTTCTGGTTTTGCTCAACCGCGATATGAAGCGCCACGCATATCGTTGATCGCGAATACATCGCCTTCGGGCGCTTGGCGCACGTTGGCGTTGCGGGCAATGAGCGGAACCGTTCGCGTGCTGCCGGGGGCGAGATGGAACCAGTCGACGGCGGCATGGTAATTCGGATCGACCACATGCACCCAGCGTGCAAGTTCCGTCGCACTGATCTCGAGCGCCCACTCGCCGTCATTTTGTTCGACTGCAACGCTTAAACCCACATCCCGTCGCTCGCGAGCGGTCATGTCCGGAAAGTGAAAGGCTTCGGACAGTACGATGCCGGTGTCCGAATCACTCAGCCGGACGTGCGTTGCATCGTGAGCGCGGGGGCCGAAACGGTACGCATACGCAATATCGAAAAAGGCGCCATTCAACTCACTCGAATTCACTCGCTCGACGCTGCGTGCCTTTAACGTAAGTTCGCATGAGCCGCCTGCAACCTTGAGCGCGCCGTTGCGCAAGCACGTCATATCCACGCGAACGCGAATGTCGTGCGCGGTTTCATTCACGAGATGCACATCGAGGCCGTCGAGGCCTTCGTCGGTGATCAGCGCCTGAACCGGCTGAAGCACGCGTGCAAGGCCATGCAAGGCGCTCTTGGGAACGCCGAATACATCGATCACACCCCAACCCGCGCCCGCGCGCACATCGAGCATGTTCCACACGATGCCGCCCGCGCATGTCGATCCCTTGCGACGCCATTCGGAAAACACTGCGCCGACGACATCGGCGACGACGGCGCGCGAGAGCGTCAAATAGCGCTCGGGATCTTCGTATCGCAAGCGGGCGACGTCGATGTCATAGAGCGTTCGCAGGTAATGCTCGCGTACGTCGTCGAAATCCCAGGCCGCGCCGGGATCGCGCGGTACGCCGATTTTCCATCGCGGCTCGTGGGGCCGCGATGCGTTGGGCACTGCGCGCAAAGCCACGTCGTCGGGAACGTTCGCGAATGCAAGACATTCGGATGCGAAGCGGACCTGTGCGCGACGCGCATCGTCGAATGGGCGTTGATACGCACCGACGCCGTAGTAATGCGTGACGCCGCCGCGCGTACCGAAGGGCATCGATCGCGTGTCGCCGGGTGCTGCGCTCGGCGAGTTGACGACGTAAGGCACATCGGGTCGCATCGTTGCGATGATCGAAGGCAATTGCTCGGTAAAGAGCCGCTGCTGATACGCGTCGAAGGGAAGGCCGAGCATGGCCGCCTGTTGATGCACTTCGCTTCCGCCGCACAAGACGGCGAGCGATGCAAAGCGCCGCGTGCGCGCAAGGAATTGCTCTGCTTCACGTTGCACGCTTCGCTCGAATGCTTCGTCGGTCGGGTAGTCGAAGTTGGCGAATGCGAAGTCTTGCCACACGAGCATGCCGTGCTCGTCGGCCAGTTCATAAAAGGTATCCGATTCGTAGAGCGTGATGCCGCTCACACGAATGATATTGAGGCCCGCTTGACGGCACGTTTCGAAAATCGAACTCAGCCTTTCGCGCGGTGCGTCGAGCGCGACGATATCGCCGGACGTCCAGCATGCGCCGCGAGCAAACACGGGTACGCCGTTCACGACGAGTTGAAAGCCCGTGCCATCCGCGCCGCGATCCACTTCGATCGAACGAAAAGCGGTATGACCGAGTGAGATTTCCCCAAACGATCCACCCTCGATTCTCACTGCATAGCACGCCGGTTCGCCATGCGTATGCGGCCACCATAAGCGTGCATCGGGCACGCGCACACGGCCCGTCACCGTATGCGCATCGCGCCAGTGAAGCGCCACCGATGCCTCGCCGCATTCCAGGCGCAGATCGTCGGGTGCCTGGGGGTGATAGAAACGCACGGTGACATCGAGCACGCCGTCGCTGCCATCCACATTCGATGCCATCTCCACGCTATCGATCGATGCGGAAGACTCGCCGATCATTTCCACTGCACGCCATGGACCCGCAGGCTGTATCGCGGGGCACCAGCCGGGCATATGCCCAAGCAGCGTCGTGCGTATGTTGCGCAAGATCGCGGGCTGCGCGAGCTTGGGACGCCAGCGTGCGCGACCGCGTCTCGCAGCAAGCGCCGGAGCAATAGAGCGAAAGCAAAGAAAGAGTGTCGCTTCGCCTGCTATTTCGATGTCGATATCATGCGCGACGAACATCGAATCCGAATCGAGTACCTTTCTACCGTCGATCCATACTTCCGCGATGGTCGCGAGTCCGTTGAAACGCAGGCGTCGCTTGCCGTTCGCTTCAAGCGTCGTGCGATACCAGTGATCCGACATCGCATACGGTTGAGCGAGTGAGTCTTCGCGAATGCCCGCAGCGCGATGCGCGGACGCGACGGTGCCCGGCACGGGCGCATCGAGCCAGTTCGTGAATGTATCGAGCGTTTCAGGGGTCGGGCACGCGCCTGCGGGCGTGCTCACGCATTGCCAGCCGGCGTCCAGACGGCGCGGCGCGAGCGGCGAGACGTGCATGGCGTTTCCTTCGAGTGGATTTTTTAAAGCAAGCCTAAAGCCGTGCGAAAGCGCGGCTTCAGGCCTTGGGGAAATTCACAGAAAGCGCGCGGCAAGCGGCTCGATGACCTTGTCATATGCTGCTTCGAGTGAGTCGAAGCAATCGGTGCAAGGATCGGAACGCGAGCGCATGCGCGCACGCGCGAGGCGAAACTGCATCACCATTGCTTCGCTTGCAATGGTTTGTGCGTTCGATTGAATATCCACCGGAATATCAATGCCGTGCGCATTCAGCCAAGCAAGATACTTCGACAGCAACTCGAAGTTCGAGCCGAGCTGACGCATCACGTTGAACGTGTACAGGTGGTAGTACGCCACATCGCGCTCGAGCAAGGCACGTAGATGCTCGGGAAATTCCGCGCGCCATTGCGAAATCGGGTTCGCCGCGGGTCGATCTTCGAGACGCAGCCTGAGTAAGTCGACGGAGCGTTGCACGAGCGCGTTGCCTTCCAGCGGCGCCCGCAAGCGCTTGACGAATTCGACGTAAGGGAAAAGCACATTCACGTCGCTGGCCAGTTCGGGCGTCAGCCTGAATACCGCGTCGTAATCGTCGCCCGACAGCGCGAAATAGCCCGCGTTATGAAAATACGTGATGCGCTTGGCCTGTGCGTCGATCGAATCGACTGCGATGGTCGTCTTCGAGTGAGTTTGCCGATAAGCGGTGGCACGCGTATCGGGCAAATAGAATGCGTCGACTTCGGCGACCACGACATGCCCGCGTTTCGTCTGCTCGCACACGTGCGCTTCGAGCGTGTCGTAAATGGCAAGCTCTTGCGCTTGCAGGCCGTAAAGCCTGCTGATGTCGTCGAGCGAGAATTTCGGAAACGTGAACTGATCGCCCTCGAATGCCTGCGTCACGGTAAAGCCGAGCGCCGCATGCGGATCGCAGCCCAGATGATGCAAGAGCTCGATCCACAAATCGACATAGCAGTTGGTTTCGAGCCAGACACGCTCGCCGCGATGCAATGCATGGCGGCTCGCTTCGTCGTCTGTGCCAGTCAGTGCTTCAGCGGGCGAGCGTGCGTTCATGCCGCGTTGCCCAGGTTGGAAAGACCATCGGCGATGATCGGCTCTGCATTGCCCCACAGCAGTTCGCGCACCGGTGCGGGCCATGCCTTCACGTCGAGGCCATGATGACGGAAGAGGGCAAGCGTCGTGCGCTCCATGCCGAAGCCCACGCATGCCGTATGAGCGACGCTATCGTCCGCCTGGCGAATGTTCCACAACTCGCCGAAGTGCTCCATGTGATAGTTGAACGAGAGGCATGCGGTCGGACGGTCGGGCGTCGCCACCGGCACGAGCAATTCGAACTTGAGCTCTTGTGCGCGCTGGCTATCCGCGACGATCTTGCCGCCGCGTCCGAAGAACGGGTCGTTGGCGAGGTCGATCTCGAACGGCAATTGCAGCAGTTTCACGAGCAGCGATCCGCGCTCGATCCATTTCTGCCTGAACGCCATGACTTGCTCAGGGCTACCGACGCGAATGTACTCACGCATGCGGAACATTTGCATGCGGCCCGGATCGATGGACGGCTCATGGCGGAAGCAATAAGAGAACGCGTCGAACGTTGCGCCGTCTTTAGCGAGATTTCCGCGCTTCGCAACGAGCGGATAAATCGGATAGCAAGCGGCCGGCGTCAGCACGAGACGCGTCGGCTTTTGCTGATCCATCCATTCATCCGAACGCTCTTCTTCTTCGCCGATATGCACGATCTTGTCGAGCGCCTCGAGCAGGCGATGATGCCCGCGGTCGTTGCCCGCGAACGAATGAACCGTGCCGGCGAGATTCGGGAAGCTCTTGAGGTACTCGCTATCCTCGAAATCGCGGCGACGCATGGCCGGCGGAAAGCGCAGCACTTCGGCGTGCTGGTCCGCGCCGAGCAGCGTGATGGCCTGATTCAGGCGCTCGACGATATCTTCGAAAATCGCGCTGCGGCCATAGAGTCCGTCTTCGCCCGTGTCGATGAGAATGCCCGCTTCGATCAATCGGTCGCGCAGCGTCAGGTCTGATTTGTCGTAAGCGGCCTGCGTCGTTTTTGTTTCTGCGTCAGCCATGATTGCGGCTTGTTCGGTCGGCATGTTCATGTCGTTATAGGTCCCCGGTTGCGGCGCGCTGCGCAAGCAGCAGGTTCGCCGTATTCAATTCGATGCGGTCATTGCTGATCATGAGCGGCGCGGAATGCAGGTCGCGCAAGTGCCGCCCGACGCTAAAAGGCGTGTCGTTCTTATAGCCCGCCATGCCGCAGATCATCAGCGTTTCCTGCACGACGTTCACCGCCGTTCGCGAAATCGCGAGCTTCAGCATGTTGAGGTCGGACGCGAGGCCGATGGACGCGGTAAGCGGTGCATCGATATCTTCCGCGTGACTGGCCTGACGCGTTGCACGTTCGCGTTGCGCCGCTTCGACGGCCACGATCGATTCGCGCAAACGCGCCTGCATCATGCGCACGAGCGTCACGGCTTGCGAAAGCCGCGATGCGCTGGGCGGCAATGCGCCCGGCTTGCCGCGCGCCTGATTGCGGAAGAACTGATGCGCGCGATGCACGGCATCCGATGCAATGCCGGTCCATACCGACGACCACAGCGTATGCGATACAGGCAACATGCTTTCGTCGGCGATCTTCGAGAAGGGCACGGGCAGGATCTGTTCTGCCGATCCCTTAGCGATGAGCCGATGCCCTTCGCTGCATGTGCCGCGCATGCCGAGCGTGTCCCACGTCCCGCGCTGTTCCAGCGTGCAAGTCTCGCGCGGAGCCACGATCAACACCTGATCGGACGCCGGTGCATCGGGATGGCGGCGCGCCGTCACCAGAATGCAGTCCGCGTAATTGCCGTACGAGATGGTGGTCGCGAGCTTTTCGATGGTGAACGCATCATCGACGAGATCGACGGCGCAGGCGCTCGTGCGCATGTTGCCGCCAATCGTCTCTTCGGACGTCGCCGATGCGAGCAGCAACTGCTCGCTCACCATGCGCGCGAGAAAGTCGCGTTGCCACGGCACGTTCACGCCATGATCGACGATGCATACGACCTGGCTCTGATGCATCGCGTAGATCATGGCGGCGGAAGCGCAGCCTCTTGCAAGCGTCTCGCACAGGCGCGCGACGCCGCTGAGCGTCAGGCCATCGCCGCCATGAACGGCCGGGACCATGGCGGAGAAGAGCCGCTCGGCGCGCATGGCGGCTATCGCTTCGGCAGGAAAGCGTGCATCCTTGTCGACTGCATCCGCATGCTTGGCCGCGATTGCCGCAACGCGATGCGCGGCTTCCAGCAACTCGGCTTCGCTGCGCGGGGCTGCGCTGCGATCGGCTTGCGCGAGTTGCGACGCTTCCAGTTCCTGCGTCGCGGCGTTCATGCTGCCGCCTGCGAACGACGCAGTTCGTCGACGGCTGCGGCGAGCGAATCGACGCTGGAAAACAGCCGGCGCGTGAGCATGTGATCGGGAATCTCGACGCCGAACTCATCTTCGATTGCGAGCATCACGTGAACCGTGGCGAGCGATGAGAGACCGGCGGCGTAGAGATCGTCGTTGTCGGAGAGTGTGTCGACGGGCACGTCGAGGCGTGCGGACTCGGAAAGGATGCGGCGCAATTCAGTTTTCATTTGTGTCGGTTTCCCTTGTACCTGGCCAAAGCGTTTCTGGCCAATCGGGTTCGAAACGGGTCTACGTTTCAAGGGCCCTTTAAGGTTATTTAGGCCGGGGTGTACAGGTGGTGGTGATTCGCTCAAAGAATTGTTTAGGCTCGAAGAGCCCTCGCACGCACCGTCGAGGTAGTTTTATCGTATTTAACGAATTAAAAGGGGTAGCCGTCCGTGCGATGGCGCACGGTGGTCCTTCATGAGCGCTGCGTCTTGCCGGACGGACTTCTTCGCAACGCTTTGACGGAAATCGCCTTGGCTTCGAGTCGGTTATTGCACTGCGCTTTTTTCCGCTGCGCTTGGAGTAAGTTGCAATTCTGATATGCGCATTGAAGGTAAAATGAAATGTGCGAGAAACAAACACTAAAGGAAGATTATCGACGCGCGAATAACGGCGAATGACTCTCGCTAGCTATTCAAAGACGGCGTCTGAATTTTCTGTACGATGAACCACACAGGGAAAGAACAATTGATGAACCGACTCATTCAAGCCATTGCGTTCGCCGCGGCCAGGCATTGCAACCAACGACGCAAGGATGCGCAGGCATCGCCCTACATCAATCACCCGATTGCACTCGCAAACGTGCTGGCCAATGAAGCCGGCGTGACGGACGAGGCCGTGCTGATCGCGGCGATTCTTCATGACACGGTCGAAGACACCGACACCTCTGCCGCCGAACTCGCGGAGATTTTCGGGGAAGACGTCGCGCGGATCGTGATGGAAGTGACCGACGACAAGTCCTTGCCGAAGGCCGAACGCAAGCGCCTGCAAATCGAGCACGCGGCGCATGTCAGCGATCAGGCCAAGCTCGTCAAGCTCGCCGACAAGATCTGCAACCTGCGCGACATCGTCGCCATGCCGCCTGCGGATTGGGATTCAGAGAGGAAGCAGGACTACTTCAACTGGGCCAGGCGCGTGGTCGATCCAATGCGCGGCGTTCATCCCGTGCTCGAAGCGATCTTCGATGCAGCCTACGGCGAAGGCAACGTTCTCGTCTGAACGAAGGTCCGGGAGGGTCACGAAGGAACGCGCACGAAACCTGCTGAGGAGAACTCGCGGCGGCGGGACCGTGCGAAGCAGGACGCCCGCTGGCTGAACCGCCGCGCGCGAACCATTTGCATGCGGCATTTTGCACGCTGCATGCAGAATGCCATGAGTTCGCGGCGACTGACCTTATCGATCAAGAGAGGAGTGAAATGAGGAAAAACAGACTGACGTGGCTCGTTGTACTGGCGGCAGGCGCAACGCTGTCTTCGGGTGTCGCAATGGCACAGGCTGGCGGCGGGAACGGCAATGGCGGCGCGGGCGGTGGTAATGCGCACGGCGCCGCGACCGCCGCACCGACGGTCGGCGGGGACAATACGTCGACGCCGGGAAGCACGCATAAGGGCGGCTTCCACTTCAAGCACAAGAAGAAAGCGAAGCCGGCGGAGACGGCGCCGCAGTAAGCGCGTGTTTGACAGCCCGATGGTTCAGGCTACCGGGCTTTCCACGTCGATGTCGTCGGTGCCGAGTCGCGAGAAGATGTCGCAGACAGCGCGCATCTCGGCATCGTCGCGGATGCTGACGATCACTCGCGTGATGCCGGCGCCGCTGCAGTCGTCGGAATCGTGCAAGCCGTCGCGTGCGAAGGAGGGAAGAATGTCGTCGCCCGACGATTCGACATCGAAAGGCGCGTCATACGGATCGGCAACGCCGAGGTGCTCCGCGACGATCCATTGCGTCGGCGAACTGGCGCTCAGTGCAATCGACATTTGGAAGTCGGCGAAGCCGCTCATGCTCGCCACGCGGATTCGGTCGGTCGCTATGCCTTCCGCCCGCAGATCTTCGAGTGCTTCGTCCAGTCTGCGTGAACCGCAGAACGCCCCGGTTACTTCTCGCATCATTGCTCGTCTCCTTCCAGGCCAGGGGCGTCCGCGCTGTGCTCGGCCCGCGTGGCTTCTTACGAAATCTCTGCTGCTGTCTTGCTGTATTGCTTCAGGCATGCCGCTTCGGCATTAAGTCAAAACGAGCCGACTATTGCCGTTTTCAAAACGGCTGCGAACACGACTTCATGCGGTACTTGAACTCTACGCCGCACCGCGTCGTGTATCAACGAATTGTTCTTTGCATGCAATCGTGTGATCAATAAAAGACCGGGTATACGATGCAAGCAAGGGCCACGCATCGATAGTCGTCGTACAAGCTTCGTCGCGCCCTATAATGGGCCATCAGCATTCAACCCATCGGCTCTTCAATGTCTCCAGCACCCGCAACCGGCGCGCTTCGCCGTTCCCGAAACCTGACCGAAGAGGTCGTCGCCGAACTGTCCGAGCGCATTCGCTCCGGCGCGCTGCAGCCCGGCGACAAGCTGCCGACGGAATCGGAAATCATGGCCCAGCTCGGCGTCAGCCGAACCGTCGTGCGCGAGTCGATCTCGCGGCTGCAGGCGGCGCGGCTCGTGCAGACGCGTCATGGCATCGGCACCTTCGTGCTCGAAGCAAGCGATCAGGACCGATTCCAGATCGATGCCGCCGGCGATCTCACCGTGCGCGACGTCATGGCGATCCTCGAACTGCGCATCAGCCTCGAAGCCGAAGCGGCGGGCCTGGCCGCGATGCGCCGCACCGACGACAACCTCGCGCACATGCGCCGCGCGCTCGACGAGTTCGAGCGGCACATCGCGGAAGGCACCGGCAACGCGGTGGCGGCCGACGTCGCGTTCCACCTCGAACTGGCGAAGGCGACCGGTAATCGCTATTTCCACAGCATTCTGAGTCAGCTCGGCAACACCATCATCCCGCGCACGCGCGTCAATTCGGCCGCGCTCGCGCATAACGATCCGGGCAGCTATCTGGACCGCGTAAATCGCGAACACGAAGATATCTACGACGCGATCGAGCGCCGGGACGCCGAAGCCGCGCGTGCGGCGATGCGCATGCATCTGTCGAACAGCCGCGAGCGGCTGCGGCGGGCGCAAGAGGCATCGTCGAAGGCGTCGGACGCAACCTGATCCGCGCCGTTCTCCGCTTGTAAGGCGAGGCATTTGCTAAGTGCATTTTGCATGCAGCATGCTGCGTGCAAAATGCGTAGCGACCCTTGGCCCAACAAAGGAGAACACCGGATGCACTGGATCGACCCCGACTGTCTGCCCGAAACGCGTGGCGCCGTCACGCATTTCCTGATGAACCCGCATGGCGAACTCGACGGTTTCGTCTTCGGCCAGTCGCGGCAAGTACATTTCCCGCCGCATCTTTCGAAGCAGGTCGCGCGTCGTATCGCAATCGGCGATACCGTCACGGTGCGCGGGATCAAGCCACGCGGCGTGGACATGATCGCGGCCGTTGCCGTGACCACGAAAGATGGCCGCGCGATTATCGATGAAGGTCCGGACCACGATGCGAAGCATCGCCATGCGGAAGTCGTGCAGCGGGCGATGGAAGCATTCGGCGAAGTACGGCTTTCGTTATACGGTCCCAAAGGCAAACTGCGCGGCGCCTTGCTCGACGATGGCACGTCGCTGCGCATGCCGCCTCATGCGGCGGAAGCGCTTGCCGACTATCTCGTGCCCGGCGCGCATGTGCATGCGTGGGGGTACGGCGTCAAGAATCGGCATGGGCGGTGTATCGAAGTCGATGAGATTGCGCATCTCGTCGACGAAAGCGAAGTCGAGGAGTGAGTTGAAACGGCGTGACGTCGATTCTAAAGATGAAACGATCACGCCGGTTGATTCAGAATTTGAATAAAAAAGAATCGAAGTAGGTTCCGAGGGACACATGGCCATGCACACCGGCCACGTTTCAAGCCAATAATTTTGAAGTCGTCTAGCATTTCACCTGCGCAACGCAACGTTGCATATGGCGCTATTTCGCCAGAATTCTGATATCCGTATTCTTCTCCCGTCGCTTCCCGCAGTTCGCCGTAGACGTCACTCGCCACGAAGGTGGCGGCTGTAACAATCGCGCCGGATGATGATGGCCGGCTCTGCCGTATTGCCCGATACCGTCGAAAAAGGAGAATTCCATGCCGTACGTCACAACGAAGGACAACGTCGAGATCTTCTACAAGGACTGGGGCCCGAAGGATGGCCAGCCCATTGTCTTCCATCATGGCTGGCCATTGTCCTCCGATGATTGGGACACGCAGATGCTCTTCTTCGTTCAGAAGGGATATCGCGTGATCGCGCATGATCGACGCGGTCATGGCCGTTCGTCGCAAGTCTCCGATGGTCATGACATGGACCACTATGCAGCCGATGCTTTCGCTGTCGTCGAAGCGCTCGATCTGCGCAATGCGGTGCATATCGGTCATTCCACCGGCGGCGGCGAAGTGGCGCGCTACGTGGCCAAGCATGGCGAGCCGTCCGGACGTACCGCGAAGGCCGTGCTCGTCAGCGCGGTGCCGCCGCTCATGCTGAAGACCGAGGCGAATCCGGAAGGTCTTCCCATGGAAGTCTTCGACGGTTTCCGTAAGTCCGTTGCCGATAATCGCGCGCAGTTTTTTATCGATGTTCCGGCGGGTCCGTTCTACGGCTTCAATCGTCCGGGCGCGACCGTGCATCAAGGCGTGATTCAAAACTGGTGGCGACAAGGCATGATGGGCAGTGCTAAGGCGCACCACGACGGCGTCACGGCATTCTCGCAAACCGATCAGACGGAAGACCTCAAGTCGATCACGGTGCCGACGCTGGTTCTCCACGGCGAGGACGACCAGATCGTACCGATCGCCGATTCGGCACTCAAATCCGTCAAGCTGCTCAAGAACGGGACGCTCAAAACTTACCCCGGCTTTTCGCACGGCATGTTGACGATCAATGCGGATGTGCTTAACGCCGACTTACTCGCATTCGTGCAGTCGTAGGTTTTTCAAATAAAAACGCCGATGGACATCACTCACGCGATGTCTATCGGCGATTCTCTCCGGCGCGCCATGCGTCAAGCCACGAGCCTAAAAAAATTGCTCACGCCAGGAAACTCACGAATGCGGGCGATGCGTTTCCTGTCCCTTGCCGATGACAGGCAGCGCGTCACTGCTTGCTTGAGCGAAGAAGATCGTCATTGCAACGTACTCGGCGTCTTCCGCGCCACACACGGGGCATGTCTTGACTTTGCGATCCTCGCTATCGAGAAAATACAGCTTGCCGCAATGGACACAGTTGATGACCATGATCGTTACTCTCGACTACACCATCATTTATAGGCCCTTTAGCTGACGGGAAAGGCGTACGCTAAGGATGGGTTCTGTCTTGTCGTAACGCAAAGAAGCGGCTTGAAAGAGAACAACATTGCCGGGGCTAGCGTGAAAAGAGCCGCTTGAAACTGGCGACGACGCCATGAGAGGAGCAATTCTTGTGCATGCTTTCGCGCTTCGTCCAACGTTTCGTGCGGCCGTCGTCGCGGCAGGGCTATTCGTGCTCAGTGCATGTCAATCGTCTGCACAAATGTCGGCGGCGCGCGCGTATCAGTTGTGTGAGTTGCGCGAACTGGAAAGCGTGGGCTATCAACCCTGGGAAGAGGACTTTTATTATCCGCGCAACCTGCAGGCTGCCGAGGCTCGACTAGAGGCGGCCAAGCGTGCGCGCGGACTCGAAGGCGTCGATACGTGCGCCGGTGCTCATTGACGTCGAGTGACATCGCTCACGCATGAACCGCGAGATAAGCGTGAATCTGTGCGACGACAGCCGCGCCTTCGCCTACAGCCGACGCCACGCGCTTGATCGATCCGGAACGCACATCGCCAATTGCATATACGCCGGGAATACTCGTTTGCAATGACATTGCGCGGGCGTCGCTGCCGGGAACATCGGCACCGGTCAGTACGAAGCCCTTAGCGTCGAGCGCGACGCCGCATGTCTTGAGCCAGTGCGCCCTCGGCTGCGCGCCGATAAAGACGAACAGATGATGCGTATCCAGTGCGTTTTCGATGCCATCTTTACCGCGATATCGCACACGTTCGAGACGGGCATCGCCATCCAGCGAAGTCAGCGCCGTGCCCGCATGCAGCGTCACGTTCGGCAATCCCGCGATGCGTTCGATCAGATAGTGCGACATGCTGTGCTTCAAACTCGGACCGCGAAAAAACATGTGAACATGCTCCGCGTGCGACGCCAGAAAGACCACGGCCTGTCCCGCCGAATTGCCGCCGCCGACGAGCGCGACCGGCTCCTTGCGGCAAAGCCGCGCTTCGATCGGCGTGGCCCAGTAATAAACGCCGCTGCCTTCGAAACGCGCGAGGCCATCGACATCCGGACGCCGATAATCCGCGCCGCTCGCAATGACCACGGTGCGCGTGGCGACGCGCCGGCCATCGCGCAGTTCGACGGCGAGCGGACCGGCATCGCAATGCAAGGCGTCGGCTTCACATGGAATGCCGATATGCGCGCCGAATTTTTGCGCCTGCACGAAGGCGCGGCCCGCAAGCGCGAGTCCCGTGATGCCGGTCGGAAAGCCGAGATAGTTTTCGATGCGTGAACTGCTGCCCGCCTGTCCGCCGGGCGCGCGGCAATCGATGCCCGCCACCGACAATCCCTCGGACGCCGCATACACGGCCGCAGCGAGTCCCGCCGGACCCGCGCCGACGATCAGCGTGTCGTACACATGCGCCGGATCGAACTCGGGAACGAGCCCGAGACACGACGCCAGTTGTCCTTCATCCGGATTGCGCAGCACCGTCCCGCTCGGGCAGACGACGAGCGGAAAGTCGTCGGGCTGCGGCGTGAGGCGTTCGAGCAGCGCGAGGGCGTCCGCGTTGTGTTCGGCATCCAGCGTGATGCTCGGAAAGACATTGCGGCTCAGAAAGTTTTGCAGCGACCGCAACCGCGCACTGCCCGATGCGCCCACCAGCACCACGCCATGTCCGCGTTCGAAGACGAGCACGCGCCGCAGGATGAGCGCACGCATGATGCGCTCGCCGAGATCCGCTTCGGCGACCATCACGGCTCTGAGCGCATCGGGGCGCAGGAGAATGGCTTCGACATCTTCGATCACATACGCATCGACGACGGCGGGCTTGTTCGACAACTGCGCGACATCCGAAGTGAATTCGCCGCGTTGCGTGTAAGTATGAATCACGCGTTCGCGCAGCAGACCCTCACGCGCGACGATTCTCACCTTGCCCGACAGCAGCACGAACGAGCCCAGGCAGAGACTGCCAGCGCGATACAGAAACGTGCCTTTTTCATGATGCTCCGTGTGACCGAAGCGCCGCAGCCGGTCGATGTCGGCGGCGGAGAGCACGGGAAACATCTGCGCGTATCGGGGATGATCGCGCACGCTGGCGTCTTCGAGGGATGCATCGTCGGATGCGGCTTCGCTTTCGGTCGAACGCATGCTCATGAAGGCTGTTCTCCGCCGATGAATGGGAGCAGCGCGCGTGAGTTTGAGTTGAAGCCGTTAATTCATCGTCGTTGCGACGAGCGCGCTTCCTCATCATAGGAGAGCGGTGGCCGAAATGTAATCCGCGTGAAAAGACGCGCTCGCATGAGTTGAAAGAATGCGCGATGCGCCGCTACTTCGCGCCCGTGCCCGACGCGCCCGACGATCCCGCCGATCCCGTTTTTCCGCGCTGACGCGCTTCTTCCTCGCGCTTCAGTTGGCCGGGCGGCGTGCCGGCTTGCGTCGCGCCGCCTTGACCGCCTTGCGGGCTCGCGCCCTGGCCGGCTTGTCCGGACTGCCCGCCGCGCACGCCGAAGCCTTCGTTGCGCTGCTGATTGCCGGGCGCGGCCTGCGCGCTCACGAGAGAAGGCGCGGTGGCGAAGGCGGCCGCAGCAGCAGCGGCCGAGAGCATCGATACGAAACGTCGCGTGCGCTTGCACATCATGGTTGACTCCTTGTTATGTCGATCCACGATGCACTGCAATGCGCATGCCGCCCGGCGCGACCGCGTTGTCGCATCACCACTCCACGCAGATCTTCCCGAAGTGCGAGCCGCTTTGCTGATGCCGGAACGCATCGGGCAGGGCATCGAAGGCAAACGTCCGGTCGATGACGGGCCGCACGCCGTTGCTTTCCAGCGCGCGCACGTAGTCCTGCTGATGCCTTCGGCTTCCGACGATCAAGCCTTGCAGCTTCGCCTGACGCGCCATCAAGAGCGATGTCGGCACGTTGCCTTCGCGGCCCGTCAGCACGCCGATCAGCGCGATATGACCGCCTACGCGCACCGCTTCGATCGACTGCGCGAGCGTGCCCGGCCCGCCGACTTCGATCACGTGATCGACACCGCGCCCGCCGGTGAATTCACGCACGGGTCCGGCCCATTTCTCGTGCGTGCGGTAATTGACGGCGTGATCGGCCCCGAGCGCCTTCGCGCGCGCGAGCTTCTCGTCCGACGACGACGTGACGATCACTTGCGCGCCCATCGCCTTCGCGATCTGCAACGCCGCAATCGATACGCCGCCCGTGCCGAGCGCGAGCACGGTATCGCCGGCCTTGAGCGCGCCGTCGACGACGAGCGCGCGCCATGCGGTGAGGCCGGCTGTCGTGATGGTGGCCGCTTCGGTGTGGCTCCAGCCGCGCGGCGCATGCGTGAAGGCGCCGGCCGCGCGCACGACGTGCATCGCCGCCATGCCGTCGATGCCGTCGCCCGGCGTGCCCGCGAAGTTGCCCACTTCCGCTTGCGGCAGGCCATCGGCCCACTGCGGAAAGAAGCACGAGACGACGTGATCGCCGGCCTTGAACTCGGTGACGCCATCGCCGACGGCTTCGACGACGCCCGCGCCATCGGACATCGGCACGCGGCCATCGGCGGCGGGACTCTTGCCGCTCACGACCAGCAGGTCATGAAAGTTGAGCGATGTCGCGTGCAATGCGACGCGAATCTGGCCCGGCCCGGGCGCGCCGGGATCGGGGATGTCGCGGATTTCGAGCTTGTCGAATCCGCCGGGCGCGCGGATAGCGAATGCCTTCATGAAGTTCTCCTTCGCCGGATGACGGCAATGAATCGGTCGATGTGCATGATGCATGCAAAATGCAAACGCCGCGTGCGTTGCAACCGGCGGACCCGCTCCATGCTGGCTCGATGCGCGCCCGGCGCACGCTCAACGCTTCTCGCTATCCAGATGCGCCATCTGCACGGCGGCGTAGCGGTCGCCGGATGCGGCGCCCTTCGGCACGGCCGATTCGATCGCGGCGAGTTCATCGGCGGAAAGCGTGACATCGAGCGCGCCCAGCGATTCGCTCAGGCGGTCGCGCCGCCGTGCGCCGATGACCGGCACGATGTCGTCGCCCTGCGCGAGCACCCACGCAATCGCGATCTGCGCAACGCTCACGCCCTTGCTTTGCGCAATCTGCGCGAGCGCATCGACGAGGGCGAGATTGCGTTCGACATGGCCGTCCTGAAAGCGCGGACTATGCGCGCGCCAGTCGCCCGCTTGCGCCGATTCCTTCGTCCAGTGTCCGCTGATCAGCCCGCGCGACAGCACGCCATACGCCGTGATGCCGATGCCGAGTTCGCGGCACGCGGGGAGAATCGCGTCCTCGATCCCGCGCGAGATCAGCGAATACTCGATCTGCAAATCGCATATTGAATGCACTTCGGCCGCCTTGCGAATGGTCGCTGCGCCCACTTCGGAAAGCCCGACGTGACGCACGTAGCCGGCCTGGATCATGTCCGCGATCGCGCCGACGGTGTCTTCGATGGGCACTTTCGGATCGAGCCGAGCGGGGCGGTAGATATCGATGTGCTCGACGCCCAGGCGCTGCAACGTATAGGCGAGGAAGTTCTTGACTGCGTTGGGACGCGCGTCGTAGTCGGTCCAGTTGCCACCCGGTTCGCGCATGCCGCCGAACTTCACGCTGAGAATCGCGGCATCGCGGCGCGACGGCGGCGCGGTTCTCAACGCCTCGCCAATCAGCAATTCGTTATGGCCCATGCCGTAAAAGTCGCCGGTATCGAGCAGCGTGACGCCCGCTTCGAGCGCCGCGTGGATCGTCGCGATGCTTTCCGCGCGATCCGACGGCCCGTACATGCCCGACATGCCCATGCAGCCCAGCCCGATGGCGGAGGATTGCGGTCCGGTCTTGCCCAGCGGTCGTTGTTCCATGTTCGATCTCCTTTCGAGGTTCCGGTTGGCCCGCATGTGCAGGCGTTGGATTGCATTATGTGTTCGAAATGCCCGTGCGATAATCCGCCTCAATTCGAATGGGCTGTGCGCCGAGGCGAACAATGAGCGAACCGGATGTCTCCGATCTCCACGCGTATCTCGCGGTGGCGCGCGCCCGCGGCTTTCGTCAGGCGGCGCTGTTGCGCGGCGTGTCGGCATCGTCATTGAGCGATGCGGTGCGCCGGCTCGAAGCGCGGCTCGGCGTGCGCCTTTTGAACCGCACGACGCGCAGCGTCACGCCGACCGAGGCGGGCGAGCGGCTGATCGAACGGCTCACGCCCGCGTTCGCGGAGATTGCGGGCGCGCTCGATGCCGTCAACGTGTACCGCGACAGTCCCACGGGCACGCTGCGTCTGAACGTGCCGACCATCGCGTCGCGCGAAATTCTTCCCTCGATCATTCCGCGCTTTCTCACCGCGCATCCGGGCATCACGCTCGAAGTCAGCGCAACAGATAACTTCATCGATGTGCTCGCCGCCGGTTTCGATGCGGGCATCCGCTACGACGAGCGTATCGAGCGCGACATGATCGCGGTGCCGATCGGTCCGCGCACGCAGCGCTTCGTCGCTGCTGCGGCGCCGGCTTATCTCGCTCTGCATGGCGAGCCGAAGCATCCGCGTGAGTTGGTGAATCACGCATGCATCGGGCATCGCTTTGAAAGCGGCGTGCTCGCGTCGTGGGAATTCAAGCGCGGGGACAAAGTCATGCGCATTGCGCCGCGCGGGCCGCTGGCGACGACATCCATTGAACTGAGCCGAAGCGCCGCGCTCGCGGGACTCGGACTCACTTATACGTTCGAGGAATTCGTGCGCGCGGAAATCGAACGCGGCGCGCTCGTTCCGATTTTGAAACCGTGGTGGCAGAGTTTTCCGGGGCCGTCGCTCTATTACCCGAGCCGCGCGCATATGCCGGGGCCGCTGCGCGCATTCGTCGATTTCATTCGTGCGGAGAATGCGCGTGCGTGACGAAAGAAGCGGCTCGTCATCGATTGAAGATGACGAGCCGCGTCGTATCGATGCTCGCGCTCAGGGCGCGTCCGTGCCGAGTTCCACGCGTACTTCGTCGACGGACACCGCGTCGCCGCTCGGCGAATTCAGACCGCTGATGCGCACGAACGAGACCACGATCTGACCTCCATTGCCGAGACCGCCGCGCGCGAGTTGCTCGGTCACGTCGTACGAGAGCATGTTCATGCGGTGATGCTTCATCGTCGAGATCTCGAATGCGCCGACCGTGCCGACGAAGTGATCGGCCTTGACCGAATCGACATCGCCGGTTGCTGGCAGATTCACATAGACGTTATAGAAGAAGCCGCCGTTCTGCGCCGCTGCCGAAAGCGCGATGCCATCCAGCACGAGCTTCACGAAACGAAACGATGCCTTTCCCGGCGCCACCGCTTGCGGCGTCTCGAGCGAATCGCCGGGGCTCGCCGCCGGCGATACAGCGAGCGTGTCCTTCAGCGACGTCGCGTTCGACGACGATAGTGCAATGAGCGCGCTCACGGACGCATTGCCCAGACGCACGCCCTTTGCGCCGCCCAGCGAACGGCGCGTCGATGAAATGCTGCGGCCCGGGCTCGATGTGAAGTTGCCGACCGGCGGACGCCCGCTTATCGCCGATATCTGCGCCTGTACTCGCACGATTCCTCCCCGTTGCGCCTGTGGCGGCAGCGTCTTCGGCATGGTGTCGTTGGCGTAGTCGTAGCCGAGACCCGCCACGGTGCGCGTCTTGGACTTCGCCATGGTGAGGCCGCTCGCATACGTGAAGCTGCCGTTCCAGTAGCTATTGCTGGCCGCAGGCACCTTGCTCGTCGAACGAAGCTCCCATGCGTTCCATAAGCGGTCGATATTGCAGTGATGCAGATAGAAGATCGGATCGATCGGCGCGGTCGAGATATCACCCATGTAGCTGCCGATGATGTCGTGCACCGGATTGTGCGGTGCATTCTCCAGCTTCGTCTCGAAAGCGTTCTTGGTGCCGCGCTGCATGTTGACGACGGTCGAAGCGAACGGGCTCAGATCGAGCGCCTGATACACATTCGTATTCTGCCGCGATACGTAAAGCGGATTGCCGCTCGCGGTGTCGGTGAATTCAGATGGAATGACCGGATACGTGTAGTAATCCCAGTAGGGAAGGGTGAGTCCCGTATCTCCCGAAGTGGATTTCAACTGCTGTTCAAGATAGTAAATGTATCCGCGATGCCACGCCATGAAGTACGGTTCGGCATGCGGGCAATAATTGAGGTGAACGTTGACCCAGTATTGCCACGATGTGGGCGAGTTGGCATTGGTCACGCCTTTCATCGTACGCACGGCGTTGAGAAACGATGCGTAGTGGGGCGTCGATTTGAACGCTTGCCATTCGAGCCGGATGACCGGAGTGACGGCAGCGCCGAGTTCTGGAAAGGATGCGAGCGCGAGCGCTGACGCCGTTCCCTTGACGAACGCGCGCCTTTTGAGTGAAGTGGATTCCATACGGAGCCTCGTGAACGTGGAAAGGCCAGGTGGAACGAGCGACTGGCTTGCGCTGCGATGCCGCAAGGGCGGCGCAGCGGTGGTGCCCTCCACAATGAGCAGATCAAGTATGGACGAGGTTACCTAACATTCAATCCACTACTTAGAATAGCGAACGAAATTGTGTGTGCTAGCGTACAAACGGATTTCCGAACGAACGTTCTTCGTGAGCAATACGGGCAATCCACTATTGAATCATGAACGTTTCGTATTCCAGCATCTCCAGCTTGCGGTCGAGCCACGCGAGACTGACGAGCAGCACGATCAGCAGCGAGCCTGCAAAGCCGTATCCGTACCACCCGGGGTTTGCTGCAAGCGTCGCGCCCGTCAACACGACATTCGATACCACGAACAATGAAACGAACGCCAGCACTACACGGCGCTTGTCGAGATAGAAGAACACATTGATCACACCCATGAAGAGCACTTGAAGGCTCGCGGCAATCACATCGATATAAAGCAGCGGCGAATACAGCGCCGAGATGCCGAGCCATCCCAGCAGCGCCGTGCTGACCGCAAAGAGCAATAGTGCCGCCGTCGCCTGCACCTTGACGATTTCGTATAGCCCATTGCGCAGCGCTTCCACCATTGCATTGCGCATGCGTTCGATATGCTGCAACGAAGCGCCTTCGCGCACCGCGCCATAGAACGCATCGTAATACTCGACGAAGTCCGTCTCGATGCGCATCAGAAACACCGCCATGCCGGGAATGATGGCCAAGTACGCGAGAAACACAGGGATGTCGTAGATGATCGATGCCCGTAGCGGACCGATCACGTCCTGTCCCGTACCCGGCGCGTACCAGAACATGAATTTGTCGATCCAGATGGCGAGGTTGTAGAGAAAGCCCGTCGCCATGAGTGTGGGATAGCGATATCGCTTCGAGAAGAATTCGAACGAGATGAAACGTTCGCTCGTGTAGTCGCGATAGATCAGCGTCAGCAGTCCCGCGAGCAGCACCGTTTGCCCGAACACGAAGCCGCCGAGCAGTCCCGTCAGTCCGAAGATGTTGAGCGTGATGGCGGCGCCCGCCGTCAGCGTGTAGCCGACGAAAAACACCCACAAAATGGACGTGTACTGCTTCATGCCGGAGAGGAAGATGGTCGCGAGCCAGATGTTGCTCATCACGACGAAGCCCGCGAGCATCAGCATTCGATATGCGGCGGACTGCGCCGGAAACAGGAATACGGCCGCGAGTCCGCCGAGCACGATGGCGGCGATTGTCGCGACGAGCGCCGCGCCGTGATAGTTCGGGAGCACCATGTCGCCGCGCTTTTCGAACAAACGATCAGACGTGAAGCGCGTGAAGCCGAGTTGCAGCGGTCCGGTCAGCACGAGCGAGAGCGATATCAAATAGGTGACCGATACCTGGAACTGTGTGATGAGTCCCGTCGGCAACACGAAGGGCAGGCTCAGAATGCCGATCAACAACATGCCGATGATCGACAGAATCCACGGTCCCGCGCTGATGAGCCCCGCATATGCATACGCCTGCATGAGGCCGACCAGCGTGTCGCGCCGAAGCATCTTGCGCAGTTCGAAGCCGATTCCCGCCATGACGATTCCCCTGCCTCTCGTGGTTCGGTTATTCGGTTATTCGCGGCCAATGAGCCGGTCATACAGCGTGCGATACGCGCCCACCATCCGTTCCTGCGTGTAGAAGCGTTCGACGCGCGCAATGCCCGCCGCTTGCGCCGCGCGCCAGTTGTCTTCGTCGAGCAGATCGAGCGCGGCATCGGCGAGCGCGAGCGGATCGGCAATCTGCACGACGCGGCCTGCGGCCCCGAGCGCCGCGTCATCGCCGGGCAAGCCATAGATCAATTGCCTGCACGAGCCGACATCCGTCGTCACCGAAGGCACGCCTGCCGCGAAGCCTTCGAGTACGACGAGCGGCAATGCTTCGGATATCGAACTAAGTATGAGAACGCCGCACTTCGGCAGCAGCTCATCGATCTTCTGGAAGCCGAGAAACCTGACCTTGCCCTGAAGCCCGAGACTTTCGACGAGACTGCGGCATTCGCGGGCGTATTCGATGTCCTCGTCTTCGGGGCCCGCAATCCATGCTTCTGCATCGGGCTCCTTGCGCACGACCGTCAACATGGCGCGAATGAAGGTCTTGATGTCCTTGATCGGCACCACGCGGCCGATGAGGCACAAGGTCTTCGGCACGCCCGACGCGCGCTTGCTGCGTAGCGCCGAAAGCCTCGGCAGGTCGACGCCGTTCGGTATGCTCGCGGTCTTTTGCGCGGGCGCGCCATCGGCGACCTGTCGCTGACGGTTGCCTTCATAGAGCGCGATGATGTCGTCGGCGGCGTCGTAACACACGCGCCCGAGCGTCTCGAAGAAGCGCACCCATAGATCGCGGAAGTAGCCCACTTGCGAGACATCGCGCTCGAAGATGCTGCGGTTGTCGCGTATCCACTGGCTCTGGAACAGATCGATCTTCCGTTCCTTCGTATAGATGCCATGCTCGGATACCAGCAGCGGCCGCCCGGTCCGAAAGTGCGCGAGCGCGCCGAGAAAGCCCGCATATCCCGTCGATACCGTGTGATACACGCCCGCATCGGGCAGTCCGTTCGCGATGCGTGCAAGCAGCCATAGCGGCTTGTGCATCACGCGCACGGTCCAGAAGTAATCGACGAACGAAGGGTCTGTGCAGCGCTCGCGATACTGCTGCGTCACGTAGTTCCATGCCTCGCGCGAGTAGAGGAATTCGCGCTCGGACAAGCGCCCATCCGGTGCAAGGTCTCTCAGCATGTCGCGCAGCATGGAACCCGCGGCGGCGCGCATCGCGGGATTGCGCATGGCTTCGTGAAGCTCCGCCGATTGCGCGAACGCCATGCGGTCGCCCCGACGCTTCGCGGCTTCGGGCGCGGCTTCGAAGTCATAGAGAAAGTGATTCTCCTGATGCACGACGTTGTCGGGCAATGCATACGACGCCTTCGGATAGTCCTGCGGACGGCTGCCGAGAAAACACAATGCAAACGTGAGATCGGGAAACGCGCGGATCATCTGATTGACCCAACTGGATACGCCGCCGCTCACATACGGGAACGTTCCTTCGAGCAACAGCACGACATCGGCGCGCGGCGCTTTGGGCAAGTCCGTGCTGAGCGCGGGCCACGCCTTGTTGATGGGCATATCGGCAACGGTGTTCATGTCGAGCCTTTACGAAGCGTGGCGAGCGAACCGCGCCAATAGTCGAGCACGGGCCTCATGACGGGAAGGATCGCGGACGGGCTCATCTGTGCGAGCAATGTCTTCACGCGCGCGAAATCGCCCCGCAAATAAGCGGCTTCCGCGAGATAAGGCAGCATGCGATCGCGTGCGAAGCCTTCCTCGATCGCGCGTTCGAGCAAGGTATCGGCGGCGTCGAGATCGCCGCGATCCAGTGCGAGCCTTCCGCGCATGCGCCACAGCGCGGCCTCGGACGGTTCGATGTCGAGCGCGGCGGCGGCGTAGGCATCTGCCTGATCGGCTGCATTGCGGTAGACATCGCCCTGAACGAGATGCGCGTAGATGAGCTCGCCATAGAGTTCGGCGAGCGTCTTGTTGACCTCGTGACGTTCGCTCGGCGAAAGCCCGGTCGCGAGCTTCGGACGCTCGGCCAGAATGCGCTGCGTGAGCTGCTTCTCCTGACTGTCGAGCATGCCGTAGGCGAGCAGGCGGATATCGTCGAGCGGATCGGCCAGCATGCCGCGCAAAAGCGGACTGATGGTGTGCGCGGGCATGGACTGCATCGCGAGAAGGGCGGTCATGCGCAACGACGTGATGCCTTCGGCGTTCTGCAACTCGGCTTTGAGGCGCGCGCCGCGTCCGTATGAAACGTGCGGGATCAGATGCGTGGCGAACTCCGGCTCTTCGACGTAGGCGATGTCCCTCGCGAGCACGCGGCGCGGCAACGCCACCGCGAGCACCATCGCGCCGACAGAGGCCAGCACGCCGCCCACCGGCACTGCGAAATTAAGTAATCCGATATAAATCCATGCGCCTTTCGAGCGATAGCGACGCGGCAAGGTCCGCCAGCACGCAAACGCGATGAGCGCGGCTGCAACCGCTTGCAAGCCCAAGCATGAGAGCAGCACGCGCGTCGGGTCGCCGCCGCGCGATGCGAGCACGAACACCACCATCTGCACGACGACGCCAGCGAGCGCCGCCGGCCACGCAAGCGCGACGATGACGCGGCGCGCGGCGCGCTCAGTCTTCTGCATGACACAGCCTCAGGAAGTCATGAAGCGCGTCGACGGGTGCATCGGCGTCGAGATGCATTGCATGCGTCGCGACGTGTGCCGATTCGAAGTCCGCGCCGAACTGCGCGCGCAGGTTCTCTTCGATGCGCAACAGATAGCCCGCGACCGCGCTCTCGCCGGAGAGCGGCATCAGCGTGAGCACGACACGATGCTTCGGCGTCACGATAGGCCATTGCGCATCGAGCGAGCGCCGCATGCGCAGCACGTGTTCATGCAGCGACGCGCCGAACTCCGTCGTATCGAACACGAGCGCGACGAGCGACGACTCGACGCCCGTATCGCGCAGCAGATGAACGAGGCGTGCATAGTCGAGCGCGAAATCGTAGGGGCAGCGCGGGAACGCCTGGAGAATCGAGCGGCTGACTTCCGCATGACGCACGCTGTCGGCGTAATAGCCGCACAGCACGAGCAGGAACTGCAAGTTGTCGCGCGTCATTGCGAGAAACGGCATGCGCATGACCACGAGCAGCGCAACGTGCCGGCCGCCTGCATCGAGTAATGGCGCGACCGCGCGATAACGCGTGTTGGCATCGTTCGCATTCGCTTCGGGATGCGTCAGCACGAGCTTGTCGAGCGCCTCGCTGACGAGCGGATCGTTCGCATCGAGTTCGAAGGGCTCGCCCACGCTTGCAACGGGCGTATGCGCCACAGCGTTGCCGGTCCATGCAAAGAGACTCGCGGTTTCGAGCTGACACGCTTGCGCCGCAGTTTTCAAAAAGCGCGCGGCGCCTTGCAGCGGACCGTCGTCTTCGTCGTTGAGCGCGAGCGTGCGAAGCCGCGCGAGTGAGTCGCGCAACGTAGCGGGCCGCGCGAGCACATCCTGTTCGAGCCGTTCATGCGAGAGACGCAACAAGAACTGATTCTTCGTGAGGATCGATAGACGCTCGGCGAGATAGTCGTTGGCGATGCGCGCTTGTCGCTGACGGCCGATCCAGATATCGCCGAACTGACCGCACAACAGCGTGAGCACGAAGCCGCCGAAGAAGAAGCCGCCGGGAAACGGCAATGCGGCGTGGCCGTGCGCGCCGGGAAGCCATTGCGGGGCATACCACGCGAGCAGCAGCAAGAGAGCGCTTGCCGTGCCCGCGAGCGTGCCGTAACGCAGCGCGAAGACCACGGGCACGAGCCAGACCCATCCGAAGCCGGTGCGTACGAGCAAAGGATCGGCGGGATCGACGAAGCGGCACACGACGAGCAGCGCGATGGTCGCGACGACGACTTCCATCGCGATGAACGCAGCGCGCCTGCGCGAGATGTCCGATGGCGCGAACACGCGCGCCCATGGCATGTCGCGCGCGACGGACTGTCCGCTTTGCGCGGCGCGCGTGCGTCGCGATTTGGCGGCGTTGTCCGCATCGCCCGATGCTTTGCCCTTGCCTTCGATGGCGCGCATGGCAGGCTACTTCGTCAATGTGCCGAGAAGCTCTTTTTCGAGCTTCTGCGCGACGCCCGACAACGCATCGCGGCTCCATCCGGTGCGGCTGCCCGCTGCGCTCCAGACGACCTTGCCGCTCGCGACATCGACGACATCGAAGGTGAGACCCACGGCCGGCTCGCCATCCACGCCGACCTTGTAGCGCCATTCCGTCACCGTGCCGGTCAGCGCATAGCGCACGTTCTGCGAGCGCGCCCACGCAAGCGCTTTCGCGTTTGCATCGGGTTTTGCGGTGTCGAAGAGCGTTTCTTCGTCGCCGGTGTCGGGATAGCGCGTGACTTGCACGCCGCCCGATGCAAGCAGGCTCTGCGCAATCGCCGACGCGCGCAAGCCCGCTTGCGGCGTTTCCGTGCGATTGGCGATAGGCAGCACGGTCCAGCTCGCGTTTCTGTCGAGCGCGGCGGCGGCGCTATCGCTGCGGTCCACCACCGCGCACGCATTCAGCGCAAGTGCGATGCTTGCGGCGCTCAATATGAATCGTCGTGACGTTCTCATCGTTATTTCCTCTGCATGCCTTCGTGTATGCGCCATTAATAGAGCCAGCGATAGCGCACGCCATATTCCGTGAACGCCTGCGTGCGCCCGGCCGTCGCGCCCGCATGCTCGTAATAGACGAGCGCCTGGTCGTTGCCGAAGACGCTGCCCGCGAGTCCCACGCGCACTTGCGCGGTCCAGCCCTGGTTCGAATCGTGAAGCGGTCCTGCGGCGAAGAACGGTCGCCAGGCGCGGGTATAACCATCAGGAAGATCGCCGCCGAAAGAGAACAACACGCCTTCCTGTGTGAACGTTTGCGGCATGAACTGGCGCGCGGTCAGCGGCGTGCCGGCGGGCAACAGGCGCGCGAGTTGGCCGCCGGGATTGCCCGACGCGCTGTATTGCCCATGCGTCACGACGGCGCGAATGGTGTAGTCGGGATAATCGACGCGCAGCTTGTAGCCCGCATTGAAATCGACCACCGTGCCCGTGCCGAGAAACGACTTATCTTGTCCATGAAAGCGGTCGTATTCCACGCGTCCGCCCACGAATACATGCGGGTCCGGCCGATAGTTGAAGCCCACGCTCGCGAGATCCTTCATCCCGCCGACAATCAACTGACTCGTTTCCGTCGCCGCCTGATTGATGCCGAGCGCATAGTTGAATCCGATATTTCGTTGTTCGAACAAAGTGCCTTCGATGCGATACGTCGTGAAATCGTCGAGCGCATTGCGGCGGCCGATGCTCACGCGTTCCGTGTCGTCGAGTCCGAGATGCCGCCACGCAAGCGACAACTGCCGGTCGTGACGCGGCACGTTGACGAGCGTGGCGTCGCCGTGCTGATTGCGATCCGCGTAATCGAGCATGAGGGATTGCGTCGGCGACAAGCGCAGTCCCGCGCCGATACCCGTCTCCGTATAAGACAAGCCGCCCTGATCGACGACCCTGAAGTGCGGTGCAATCGCCTGTGCGTTACGCAGCAATTGCTCGCGCAGTATCTGATTCACGATTTCATCGTCGGGCAACGCGAACTGCTGTTCGTATGCATGCGTTTGCACGTCGCCGAAGCGGCCGGTCGCGGCTTCCGCATCGAGGCGATTCTGGCGCGGAATCCAGTCCGCTTCGGTATCGAGCAGACGGTCGAGCGTCGCGCGATCATGCTCGGCGAGCGCGATCGTCACTTCGGCATAGACAGGGCGCGTTGCACTGTCGATGTACTGGCGCAGCAGCCAGAGACTCTCGGCATCGTACGCGTCGTGGGATTGCAGCCAGCCGAGCGCGGCCTCGCGCGCCACTGCGGAATAGACGCGTTGCTTCTTCTCTTCGCGATGCGCGACGCTTTGCATCACGTCATCGGTCGATGCGTCGCTCGTCTGCCGAGCGCTGCCGTCATCGTTCACGTCCGCGCGTAGCAGCTCGATCAGCACTTGCCGCGATGCGTCGCCGCCCGCGAACGAATCGGTCAGTCCGACCATGCGCGCGCGCAGGTCTTCACGCTGCTCATCGTCGAGGCCGGCTGGCTGCTTGCCCGATGCACGCAGCGCCATTTGCTTGCGCCACACGGCGTTGCGCACGCGCCAGGCATCGTCGATACGGCCATTCAACTCGAGCGCATCCGCGTAGCCGAGCGCCCATAGCGGATCGTCGCGACGCGATGCAGCCTCCTTGTGCATCATGTGCAGCGCGCCGCGCGCGTTGCCGAGCCGCAGATACGCGGCCGCATAGGGCGCCCACAACGCGCCGTCGTGTTCGGCTTCGCGTGCGTGGCGCGCGAGCACGGCGCGCAGTTCCGCATTGCTGCCGCGCTCGTTCAATGCCCAGATCAACGCGGCGCGCGCTTCCTGATCGCCCGGTGCAATGGCGAGCGCCGCGCGCGTGTCGGCGAGCGCGCCATCGGGATCGCCTGCACGCCGTAGATACTGCGCACGCGCGAGAAGAAAGCGCGGGGAACGCTCCGCTTCCGCGCGCTCGGTGGGATCGAGCGATGCGAGCAATGCGCGAATGCGTGCGATTGCGTGAGCGCGCAGATAGTCGTAGATCGCGAGTTCGAGCAGGCGCTCGCGACCTGTCTGCCGATACGCGAATTCCGCGATGCGTCCTGCTTCCAGCGGCTCGTTTTCGTAGAGCGTGGCCATCGAAGCGAGGTCATCGGGCGTCGCCTGTCCGCCTTCGACGAGCGTGTCGTAGCCTTCGCGCGCCTTGCGGTCTTGCTGATCGAGCGTTGCGATCATCGCGTAGGAGCGCCAGAAATCGCCGTTTTGCGCGTTTGCACGGGACTTCGCGGCATCGAGCACGGCGAGCGAACGGTCGAAGCGGGCGCGTGTGTAATACATGAGGCTCAGCTTGAGCGCGTAGGCCGGATCCGGTCCGAACTCACTCATCAGGCGTTCATAGGTTTGCATGGCGAGATCGTCGTCGCCCTTGCGTTCGGCGAGCCGCGCATAGCGTTCCAGCACTGCACGCCGATACGCGCCGTGCGCGCGCGCTTGCAGAAAGCGCAAGGCGGCGTCGGGGTCGGCCTGGGCTTCGTATGCGGTCACAACGCGATCGAGCTGCTTCATATCGCCGGGCGCACGGTCGGACTCGTGGATGGCGGCGGCGAGCATCGCGTCGTTATCGCCCAAGGCGGGAGCGAGGCGTTCGACCTGCTTCCAGTATTTGTCATCGTTGTGCGCGCGCGCGAGCACGAGATAGTTCGCGAGCGCAATGTCCGGCGCGTGATTCCATTCGGCGACTTGTGCAAGGCGTTCGCGCCATTCGATCGACGACGGATCGCGATTCACCACGGTCTCTGCAATGCGTTGTGCCGCTGAAAGATCGCCGTTCGCGAGGAAGACCTTGAAGCCGAGTTCGTAGTCGGCGGTATCGGAAGAGTCCGTCGCGGCGATGCGTTGCGTGGACCCGTTATCGAATTGCGCGTCGGCGTTCATGCAAGTGCGCGCACAAAGCATCGCATGCGATGCCTGCTTCTTGCCGATGCGTTCGATTGCGTGCGCAGCAAATAGTGCATGACGTATGCCACTTTTTGCGCCATCGCGCGACGACATATCCAATAGCCGCTTTGCATACCGATCCGCGATATCCGGCCTTCCTGCCGCCAGCGCTAGCCTCGTCAGATAACGCAAGGTTTCGCGATCGCGTTCCAACGATCCGATGTGCGCCTCTGCAGCGGCGAGCGCATCGGCAAGACGATTGCCCGCCTGCAATGCCTGCACGCCCGAGAGAAACAAGCGCCGTTCGTCGTCGCGCGTCGCGGCATGCGTTTGCGCGGCGAAGAACGCATCGGCGGCGCCTGCGTGATCGCCCGAAGCAAGTTTGAGTTGCGCGCCCTGCACGAGCCAGCGCGATGCCTCATTCGGCTGCATTTGCGCGAGCCGCTCGTAATACCGGCCCGCGAGTGCGCCATCGTTCAACGCACGCGCCTTCGCCGCGAACGCTTCGAGTTGCGCCGCATCCCACGGCTTGTCGACGGCCTGCTTGAGCAGCGCATCGAGTTCGGCAAGCCGGGCGGCCCGCTTCGGATCGGCGGGATTCAATGCATACGCCTGCGCTTCGGCGAGATCGATGCGCACCTTCAGCGCGCGCGATTGCACTTCGGGATCGCCCGACACGGACAGCCGCGCGAGCATCTTGCGGGCATCGGCGATGCGTTGAACCTTCAGATACTCGCGCGTGAGTTCGCTCAGCACTTCGGCGTTATCCGGTTCGATGCGCAGCCACGCTTCGAGATACGCGACGGAAAGCGTATCGGCGCGATCGCCCTGAAGCAGCCGCTCGCGCAGACGCTCGCGCGGAAACGCGAGCACGAGCATGAGCATCACCAGCAGCCCGAAAGCCGCGATGACGAACGGCGAAAAGAGCCGCTGGCGATCAGGTTGCGCAGACGACATCGACATGGACGATATCCGGTCCGTTGCGAGTGAGTGTGCTCGGCGAATACACGCGCCGTCCCTGTGCGATGGCGGGCGCGATCGTGCGGCCGTTCGCCTTGACGATGCATGCGCCCGCGTGCGCATCGCCGCCGATGGCGAAGTGCGGCGCCACATGCGATGCGAGATCGAACGAAAAGCCCTGCGCCGTGCGTGCGAAACGATTCACGACGCCGTTCGCTTCAGCGAGGTAGGGCAGTTTCGCGGCGCGCGTTGCATCGATCACGCGAAAGCGCGCATCCGCGCCGCTCAAGTGGACATACACGCCGCCCGGTCCCGCGAGATAGCCGATCACGCCTTCTGCGCTCGCGAGATCGGGGACGCGTCCTGCGGGCAGCCGAACGGTGCGCAATGCGCCGTTGCCGTGAATGCGCCAGAAGCCGCCATCGCGCGACACTTCCATGCGCTGAAAATCCAGCACCTTTTGCGCGTATTCGGATGCATACACGGGCATCAACGGTTGCGCCGACAACGTGCGATACACATCCGACAGCGTCTTCACCGATGCGTACTTGGTGCCTGAAAACATGTGGTAGTAGACATCGACCGGCTTGAAGCGGATGGGCGTTTCGGTCATCTCGAACGTTTCGAGCACGCGCCGATAACCGTAGTACGGTCCCTGCCAGAGCGCGGTGTACGGCTCCTCGTTCTGATTCGGTGCGAACACCTGATAGAAGCCGTCCTTGTTCACGCCGAGCGGCGCAATGGCAGCCCAGCTCGGATATCGCTTCGTGATGAGCGTGTCGCCGCCGTTCATGTTGTAGACGCCTGCCTTGTCCGCCGCTTCGATGACGCTCGCGGGCACCTGACAGTCGCCGCTCCACAGCATTACCTTCACGCGCTTGCCGGCGGGCGCGAGTGTGTCGATATAGCGAATGGAACCTTCGATTTCGCGGTCCGTGTTGTAACGATAGCCGGGGATGTCGATGGACAAGCCGTTGTAGTTCGCGCGGCTGCTGCCCTCGGCGGTGTCGTCGCTGCTCGATTTGCCGAGGCCCGTCACACGCATCCACTGCAACGGATGCGTGTAGGTGTGGCTCGCCATCTCAACATTCGGTAGTGCGAACAATTCGCGCGCGATGGCCCGCAGGCGCGGCGCATCCTTCGGATAGGGGCCTTCGTCCGATATCTCGCCCTCGATGACCGATACAGTCGTCGGCAAGCCGAATTCGCGAATCACGCGATAGAGCGCATCGCCGGAATATTGCGGGGGCGTGGCCGTCGATGCCTTCATCTGTCCGCCGTTCACGTCGAACTCGGCGCGCGAGGCGAGACCGTCGCCGTCGATGTGCGTCATCAGAAGGCGTCGTCCGTTCTCCGTCGTCGGGTCGGGGGCGGGCATGTCGTCGGGCAAGCGCAGTGCCGCGCGAAAGAAGCGGATAGGTTGCAGAACCCAGCGCGCTTGATTGGCCATCGGCATGTCGAAGACCGCGAAGGGGCGCATCGCGTAGCCGCCCCACGGCGTGATCGCGGCGCCGTCGATGGTGAAGTCGTTGCCCGCATCCGCCGATGCGAGCCGCAGCAGCGAATGACTATGCTCGCCGGCGCGGACGTTGGCCGTATCGTGCGGATCGGGCTGCGGCTGCATTTCGAAGCCCATCATCGACGCATCCATCGATTCGACGCGCAATCGTTTGCCTGCACGCCCCGCAACGGGCACGAGATCGAGCTTGCGCGCGAGATCGCCGTTCACGTCGATGCCGAAGGTCGTCAGCATCGCGACGGGCGTGTGGTGATCGATCTGCGCTTCGAGCCAGTCGCGAAACGCCGACGCGTCCGGCACCGGATAGTCGAGCCACACGACGACGCCTGCATATCGATCCGACAAATCGCCTTCGGGAAGCGGCTTCGCGACATCCGCGAATTCGACGCGATAGCCGAGCCAGTTCAGCGGCATCGATACGTAACGCACGCCGGGCGTCACATTGAGATTGGCGCCGGGCTGAACGTCCTGCACGACGAGGATCGTGCGCGGAACGTTACCGCGTGAAATGCCTTGCGGCGCCGGCACGGTCGTGCGCGCGGGCCCCGTGCCGACGGTTTGCAGCGCGCCATCCGTCACGTACGGTATGAGTCCTTGCGCGCTGATCTTCTCGACGGCATCGCGGGCGCACGCACGATCGGCAGGCGCGCAGTAATCGATCGACAACACCGGCAAGCGATATTGCTCGCGCAGCGTGCGCGCTTGCGCGAGCAGCCACTGACGATCCGCTTCGGGCACGGCGACATAGCGCTTCTTCGTCTGATCCCATCCGCGATAAAGCGACTCGAACGCGACCGCATACGCAAGGTCGTGCACTTGCGGCATCAGTTCGAAACCGCGATTGAAGATGAGCCGCGCTTCGGGATAGCGCGCCTTGATCGCGCGAATGACCGCGACGACGCCCGCCTGCTGACGCGCGCGTTCGTCGTCCGTATGGGCGATCGACTGATATGAATCGAGCGTATCGAGAAAGAAGCCGCGATAGCCGCGCGCCCACAATGGCGCGATCGCATGGTCGACGAAGAACTGCGGCCAGCCGGGCGCCGATTGATCCACGATGCGCGAGGCCCACGCCGCGTTGCTCCCCTTGAGCCACGAAGACGGCATGTCCTTGTAATAAGCGCGCGCGGGCGTCACTTCGCCGACGCTCACATAAGCGAACCACTTCGACGGCGGCGAATCGGCGGCATGCGTGGATGGCATGAAGCCGCTGTCCGGTTCGACGACCACGGCATCGAACGCCGACAACTGGCCGAGCGGTACCGGCGCACCATAGAAGAGCGCGATGGACGGCTCGTGCGCGGGTTCATCGGCGCGCGCGGAGAGCGTCATCGCAAGCATTGCCGCGAGGATGGCCGCGAGGGATCGCCATATGCCGCCGTTGAAGGCGGACATCAGGCGTCGTGATCGCCGGCGCGGCGCTCGGCGGCCAAAGGGTATGCGTCGCGTTCCAATGGAATCTCGTCTCGTCTCATATCGTTGGGGCCTTTGCGGCTCTCTTTAATAGCGCTCGAACATGCATCGATGCACGCTCCGAGGCGCGAAGATTAATATGAGCAAACTCGATGCCAGCTCTCATCGTGCCGATAATGCGCGCCACCGCCTTCAAACTTACTCGGCCTTACAACGCAGCGTGTAGATCCGACATCATGAAGCGGACGTCATTTACCGATGACCATGCTGCTTGATGAAGACCATGAGCGCGGAAAACGCGGGCGGAACGGAGGGATCGGCGCATCCCAGTTCGGTGTTTCCGTCATCCGAAACGATCACGATGCGATAGGTTCGTCCATCCGGCACCGGTTTTTGCGCGGTTCGCGGCGCGGCGGCCGGTTGAGTGCGCGCGTCGGACACGAGGCGCGACAGCTCCTCGTTGTCCGCGGGCGACAACTCGCTCGCGTCGATGACGATGGGGCGCGCCAGGCCCGGAAAGAAACCGACGCCCCCTTCGATAGTGAGTTCAGCGCGCATCGGCAGCTCCTTCTGCATGCGATCCGAAGTGCAACCTGCCGTCAGATGGCAAGCGCAAACGAGCCCGGCGAATGCGCGGGCGGACAGACGCATGATACGCGCGGCCCGTCACAATACGCCGACCGTATCCCACGCCTTGCTGACCGCCTTCGATTCGGCGCTGTTCGCGCCATACAGCCGATTTGCATTGGCGACAGTGAGTTTCGCGAAAGTCTTGAACGTCGCATTGGGTTTGATGTGCGAATCATTCATCGTCTCATACCAGATGCGTCCGGCCTTGTCCCACGCATAACCGCCGATGTCGATCGCCGCGAGACAAAACGCGCGGTTCGGAATGCCGGAGTTGATATGAACGCCGTGATTGTCCTGCGCGGTCGGCACGTAATGCGCCATGTCCGCGGGTTGCGGGTCTTTGCCCAGAACGGGGTCGTCATAGGCGGTGCCGGGCTCTTTCATCGAACGCAGCCCGACGCCCTTGACTCCCTTCGCGAGCAGTCCCGCGCCGATGATCCAGTCCGCTTTGTCCGCAGTCTGTTTGAGCGCGTATTGCTTGATGAGCGAGCCGAACACATCGGATACGGATTCGTTCAGCGCGCCCGGTTGACCGGAATAAGCAAGCGCGGCCACGTGCTCGGTGACGCCGTGAGTGAGTTCGTGGCCGATCACATCGAGCGCCACGGTGAAGCGGTTGAAGAGCGTGCCGTCGCCATCGCCGAACACCATCTGCTGTGAGTTCCAGAACGCGTTGTCGTATTCCTGGCCGTAATGCACGGTGCCGATGAGCGGCATGCCTGCATCGTCGATCGAATTGCGGTGATAGATCTCCTGATAGAACTCGAAGGTCGCACCGAGGCCGTCGTAGGCTTCGTTCACGCTGACATCGCTGGACTTGGGCGAGCCTTCGCTTCGCACCAGCGTGCCGGGCAAGGTCTCGGTGTGACTGGCCGTGTAGATGGTTCGTTGAACGGAAGGCGCGGCGGCGACCGGCGCCACGGCTGCACCGCGTCCCGGTGCGAGCATCGCGGCCTGCACGGAGCGAATCTGCCGGAAGGTGTGGTCGGCGCTCAAGGTTTCGACGGCGAGCGAACGCTGTTGCGGTGTGCCGTTCTTGGCAATTTCCTTCAGCATATGCGGCGGAAGGATGCAGTAGATCGGATGCACTCGTTCATGCCGGTCGTGATTGCACATGGTCTTCTCCCTTGTTGAAGTGAGCGAGACGGCATTCGACGCGCGAGAAGGGCGGCTGTGTCGAACGATCGATCGATCGAACCGATCCCACGCGCGGCACTTCATCAGTGCCATCAACAACGATAGGTCATTCGCGCGCAATCGTCACATCTCACTGAACAGGCCAGACGACGCGCACGACGATGCTCAGCGTAAACCCCGCCAGGGCAAGTCTCTTCGCGTAAGAAACGGGTAAGCCCATGCATTTACCTTAGGCATCAGCGCACCACGGAAAAATATATCGGCATGCAATGCATGGGCGCGCATATCGACACTTCCCGGCAGGAGACGCCTATGGACATGCAGGTTGCAGACACCATCAAATCGAGCGCGACGTATCGCGAACTCGTTCGCAAACGTTCGACGCTCGGCTGGACGCTGACGGCGCTCGTGCTCGTCGTCTATTACGGATATGTATTGCTGATCGCGTTCAACAAGGACCTGCTTGCAGCGAAGATGGGCGCGGGCGTGATGACGTGGGGCATGCCGATCGGCCTCTTCGTGATCGTCTTCACCGTTGCGATCACGGGACTCTACGTGCGGCATGCGAATCGCACGTACGACGAACTCACTGACAAGATCAAGCTGGAGGTCGAATGAATGCTCGACATATTCTTGTCGCAAGCATATTCCTTGCGATATCGGCCAGTTCATTCGCGGCAGGCGGCGATCTAGGGCAAGCGGTCAAGCAGCCGACTAACTGGACGGCTATCTGCATGTTCATCGCGTTCGTGGTCGCGACGTTGTTCATCACCAAATGGGCCGCCAAAAGAACACGTTCGGCTTCCGACTTTTATACGGCAGGCGGCGGCATCACCGGCTTTCAGAACGGTCTTGCAATCGCGGGCGACTTCATGTCGGCTGCGTCGTTCCTCGGCATTTCCGCTGCGGTCTATACGAACGGCTATGACGGTCTGATCTATTCCATCGGCTTTCTCGTCGGCTGGCCGATCATCACGTTCCTGATGGCCGAGCGGCTGCGCAATCTCGGCCGCTTCACATTCGCCGATGTCGCGGCGTATCGCTTCAAGCAGACGCCGATTCGTGCATTCGCCGCGTCCGGCACGCTCGTCGTCGTGGCGTTCTATCTCATCGCGCAGATGGTGGGCGCGGGGCAACTCATCAAGTTGCTCTTCGGCCTCGAATACTGGATCGCGGTGGTGATCGTCGGTGCGCTGATGATGGTGTACGTGCTCTTCGGCGGCATGACGGCGACCACGTGGGTGCAGATCATCAAGGCGTGTCTGCTGCTTGCGGGTGCATCGTTCATGGCCTTCATGGTGCTCTGGCAATTTCACTTCAGCCCCGAAGCGCTGTTTGCCAAAGCGGTAGACGTGCACGAGAAAAAGACGTCGATCATGGGACCGGGCAACTTCATCAAGGACCCGATCTCCGCGATCTCTTTCGGCATCGCGCTGATGTTCGGCACGGCGGGCCTGCCGCACATCTTGATGCGCTTTTTCACGGTGCCGAATGCAAAGGAGGCGCGCAAGTCCGTGTTCTGGGCGACGACGTGGATCGGCTATTTCTACATTCTCACGTTCATCATCGGCTTCGGCGCGATCGTGCTCGTGAGCACCAATCCGGTATTCAAGGATGCGGGCGGCAAGCTGCTCGGCGGGACCAACATGGCGGCGGTGCATCTGGCTAGCGCGGTGGGCGGCAATGTGTTTTTGGGCTTCATCTCGGCGGTCGCGTTCGCCACGATTCTCGCGGTCGTCGCGGGGCTGACGCTCGCGGGGGCATCGGCGGTATCGCATGATCTCTATGCGACGGTGTTCAAGCACGGCAACGCATCGAGCAAGAGCGAACTGCGTGTTTCGCGCGTGACGACCATCGTGCTCGGCATCGTGGCAGTCGTGCTCGGCATCGTCTTCGAGAAGCAGAACATTGCGTTCATGGTGTCGCTTGCGTTCGCGGTCGCGGCTTCGGCCAACTTTCCGGTGCTGTTCATGTCGGTGCTGTGGCGCGGTTGCACGACACGCGGCGCAGCGGTCGGCGGCTTTCTCGGGCTGCTTTCGGCTGTGGTGTTGACGGTGCTTTCCAAAGCCGTATGGGTGGACGTGTTCCATTTCGCCGATGCGCCGTTCCCGTATGCATCGCCCGCACTCTTCTCCATGGCGATCGGCTTTGCAGGCATCTGGATCTTCTCGGTAACGGACAAGTCGGCTCGGGCGCGCATCGATCAGGCCGGCTTCGATGCTCAGACCGTGCGTTCGGAAACGGGCATCGGCGCAGTGGAGGGCGCGAGTCACTGAGTCCTTGCGGTTGCGCTGTCTTGCAGTCGCGGCGGGCGAATGCGTGCTCGCCGCGACTCAAGGAAATTCCTTGAGCGGTTATAGGTTTTTCATTATTTCCCTGAGCAATATGTCGTGACACCCTAGTCGAACGTTAGCGATTTTCTAAAGGGGAATCACATGTTCGAAGAGGAGAAGGAAGCGTTCGCGCGCGATGGCGTGGCAGTCCTGCGCGGCGTATTCAACGAGTGGATTCCAACGTTGCGCTCAGGCGTGGAAATGAATGTCGCGCAGCCGGGGCCTGATTTTCGCGACTATACAGCGGGAAAAGCCACGGGCCGCTTCTTCGGCGATTACTGCAACTGGCAGCGCATCGAGCCATTCAGACGCTTTGTCGAAGAGAGTGCCGCAGCGCGCATTGCACGCGAACTGATGCAGTCCGACCGTGCGCGCATCTTCCACGAGCATGTGCTCGTGAAAGAGCCGGGCGCCGACAAGCCCACGCCCTGGCATCACGACGAGCCGTATTACTGCGTGAGCGCGCGGCAAAGCGTCAGCATGTGGGTGCCGCTCGATCCCGTGCCGCGTGATACGTGCGTGGAATTCGTCGCGGGTTCGCATCGATGGGGCAAGCTCTTCAGGCCGCGCAAATTCACTGGCGTCGCTTATGATCGAAGTGTCGACGGTCTCGAAGACATGCCGGATATCGAAGCGCATCGCGAGGAATACGACATCCTCGGCTGGGACTTGCAGCCCGGCGATGCGATTGCGTTCAACTTCATGACGGTACATGGCGCGCCCGGCAATCGGCAGTCGGGCAACTCGCGCCGCGTGGTGTCGTTCAGATGGCTCGGCGATGAAGCCGTGTACGTCGATCGCGGAGGCGAAACATCGCCGCCTTATCGGCATCTCGCCGGACAGCTTTCGGCTGGCGATCCGTTGCCGGAAAAGGAGTTTCCATTCATCGGCTGATTGATCGTCAAGACCGGGCTTCAATAATTTCAGCCTGATACCATGAGCTTCCCGGTCTCTTTGAATCAGCGCACGCATGGCCACTTCCTACACGCTGCGTCAGCTCAAGTACTTCGTTGCGACGGTCGATCATGGAAGTGTCGCCGAGGCATCCCGGCAGCTTTATATCGCGCAGCCTTCGATATCGGCGGCGATCAAGGGGCTGGAGGAATGCTTCGGCATTCAACTCTTTATTCGAAGTCATGCACAAGGCGTTTCGCTGACGCCCGCCGGCGCGCGCTTTTATGAGCGCGCGAAGCAATTGCTGCGGAGTGCGCGCGCATTCGAGCAGAACGCACTGGCGGAAGCGGATGTGACGTCGGGCAGCGTGGATATCGGTTGCTTCGAAACGTTCGCGCCGCTTTATCTTCCATCGCTCATTCGCGGATTCAACGCGGTATATCCCGGCATTGAAATTCGCGTGCGCGACGGCGATCAGGACGATTTACTGCAAGGGCTCTTGAGCGGCCGCTTCGATCTCGTCATGGTCTACGACCTTCGTCTCGATGCGGCCATCGCCACGCATCTGCTCGCGAAGCCGCAAAGCCCGTATGTGCTGCTGCCGGCGTCGCATCGGCTTGCGGGCCAGGAGAAAGTCAGTCTCTTCGACTTGCACGAAGAGCCGCTCATTCTTCTCGATGTCGCGCCGAGCCGCGATTACTTCGTCGATCTCTTCAAGCCATTCGGCCTGACGCCGCGCGTCACGTTCAGTTCACCGTCGCTCGAACTCGTGCGCGGCATGGTGGGGCAGGGCTTCGGTTACTCACTGCTCGTCACGCGGCCGCCTTCGTCGCTCACGTATGACGGCAATGAGGTCGTGGCGAGTGAGATCGTGGAAAACGTATCGTGTTCGAGTCTCGTTGCGGCATGGCTCGAACGCAATCCGTTGACCACGCCCGCGCGGCTCTTTGTCGAATATGCGGAGAAGGCTTTTAGCGAACAATTCGGCCGATGATGTCAGGCAAGCGCCTGACTCGCGGCCGCCGCGCGAGCGCGCAGCCAGTTGATGCTTGCAAAGAGCAGCACGGCAAAGACAATCAGCATCGTCGCGACGGCGAGGATCGACGGGTCGATGGAATCTCGAATGCCGCTCCACATCTGCCGCGGCACGGTCTTCTGCTCAGGCCCGCCGATGAACAGAATGACGATGACTTCATCGAACGATGTGGCGAACGCGAACACGCTTCCCGTTGCAACGGCAGGCGTGATGAGCGGCAAGGTCACGCGCCTGAACGCGGTCCACGGCGATGCGCCCAGACCGGACGCCGCACGCAACAGGCTCTGATCGAACGAGAGCAGCGACGCCGTCACCGTGATGACGACGAACGGCGTGCCCAGCGCGGCATGGGCCAGCACGACACCGGGATATGAATTGACGAGGCCGAGCGGCGCGAAGATCAGATAGAAGCCCGCTGCCACGACGACGATCGGCACGATCATCGGCGAAATGATGATCGGCATGATGACCGAGCGCAATGGAAACTGCGCACGCGACAGTCCGAGTGCGGCGAGCGTGCCGAGACAGGTCGCGATCAGCGTCGATGCCGCGCCAATGCCGATACTGTTCAACAGCGCGCGCTGCCAGTCCGCACTCGTGAGCGCCTCCTGATACCAGCGCATGGAAAAGCCCTGCAACGGGTATGAAAAATACGAGCCCGAGTTGAACGAGAGCGGAATGATCGCGAGGATCGGCGCGATCAGAAAGAACAGCACGAGCGCGGTATGCAAGCGTACCCAGCGCGCGGCGATGCGTTCCGTGAGCACCGTGTTGCGTTTGTCTTGCATGAACGTTCCTTCGAATGCGAGCGCGTCAGCCGAAGCGCAGACGATCGATGCCCACGATGCGGTTGAACAGGAAATAGAAGATCGCCGTGAAGATCACGAGATACGCGGAGAGCGCACCCGCGAGTCCCCAGTTGAGTTGCGTATTCGTTTGTATCGCGATGAGCTGACTGATCATCTCGTCGCCTGCGCCGCCGAGCAGCGCGGGCGTGATGTAGTAACCCAGAGCGAGCACGAACACGAGAAAACATCCCGCGCCGATGCCGGGGAACGTCTGCGGCATGTACACGCGCACGAACGCTATGAACGGATGCGCGCCGAGTGATTTGGCCGCACGCACATAAACGGGCGAAACGCTCTTCATGACCGAATAGATCGCGAGAATCATGTAGGGCAAGAGCACGTGTGTCATGCCGATCAACACGCCTGCGCGATTGAAGATGAGCGGCACGGGATGCGTGGCGAGACCGAGTCCCATCAACAGACTGTTGATGACGCCGCCCGGCTGAAGGAGCACATACCATGCGGTGGTGCGTACGAGGAGCGAAGTCCAGAATGGCACGATCACGAAAAGCATCAGACGGTTACTGCTTTTTGCGGGAAGATTCGCGAGCAGCCACGCAACCGGGTAGCCGAGCACGAGGCATAGCAGCGTGACGGTCGCGCTGATGGAGACGGTGCGCACGAACGCATCGCGATACACCGCTGCATTCTTCGGCACCGATGCGATGGCACCTTGCGGCGTGACTTGCGCATCGACGGCGGTGAGCAGATAGTCCGGCGTCGGCGATGCAGCTGCGCGCTTGAGCAAGCGCCATATTTCAGGCGAGTTCCATCGTTCGTCGATGCCGATCAACGTGGGCTTCCATGCCGACGGTGCATCATCGCGAATGGCGCGCGCCGTGCGCATCAACAGGCTGCGAAACTCGGGTTGCGCGAAGTTGAGCCGACGCGCGACGTTGCCGAGCTGTCCGCTTTCACGCGCCTGCTTGAGATCGGACGCGAGCAGCGCAAAGGTCTTCTCGCCGGGCACGCCTTGACCGTCCCACGCATCCAGCGCGCGCGCAAGCGCGGGCATGCCGTCGGGCACCTCGTGGTTCTGCACGCTGCGCGCAAGGAGCAACGCGATCGGCGCAATGAACGTCGATAGCAGGAACACGATCAACGGCAGCGCAAGCAGCAGCGCCCGCATGGATGCGCGCCGTTGCGCCTTCTGATAGGACGCGCGGCCTTCGGCTCTCGTCGGAGTGCCTTCTGCCGATGCGTGCAGGTTGGTGGTCGCGGTCAAGGTGAACTCTCGCTGTGCAAGGACGTTACTGCGTCAGCCAGACCTGGAAGCGCTTGTTGATGGCGTCCGCGTTATCGGCCCAGAAGGTCGCATTGACTTGCAGCGCGCGCTTGAAGTTGTCGGGCGCGGTCGGCAGATCGGCCAGGCGCTGCTTATCGATGAGCGGAATGGCATCCTTGCGCGGCGGCGCATATGCAATGTACTTCGACAGATCAGCCGATGCCTTCGGCTGCGACTGCGAGACGATGAACTTCGCGGCCGTATCCGCATGCTTGGCGCCGGCCGGAATGCCCCACCATTCGAAGTCGTAAAGCTGGCCATCCCAGACGGCCTTGAACGGCTTCTTGTCGCGCTTGACGGCGTCGTCGATGCGCCCGTTATACGCTTGCACCATGACCACCGCGCCATCCGCGAGAAGCTGCGGCGCCTGCGCACCGGACTCCCACCACACGATATTCTTCTTGATGGTGTCGAGCTTCTTGAATGCGCGATCGACGCCGGCGGGCGTGCCGAGCACTTTATAGACGTCCTTGGGATCGACGCCATCGGCGATCAGCGCCCATTCCATCGATACCTTCGGCGACTTGCGCAAGCCGCGCTTGCCGGGGAATTTCTGCAAGTCGAAGAAGTCGTTGACGGTGGTCGGCGCGCTCTTGAGCTTGCTCGTGTCGTAGGCATAGACGGTCGACCACACCATGCTCGCGACCGCGCAATCCGTGATGGAACCCGGAATGAAATCACTCGTCTTGCCGAGTGAGTTCTTGTCGAATTTCTTCAGCAGGCCCTCGTCGCAGGCGGTAATCGCATCGTTGCTTTCGAGGTCCATCAAATCCCATGTCGTGTTCTTCGCCTGCTCCATTGCAGAGAGTTTGGCGAGGCCGCCGTCATACGATTCGGTGGAGAACGTGACGCCCGTTGCTTGCGTGAACGGATCGAACCAGGCCTTTTTCGCGGCGGCTTCGAAAGCGCCGCCGAACGTCACGACGGACAGCGTTTCCGCTGCCTGCGTGGTGACGGTGGCAAAAGCGAGTACGGCGAGTGCGGCGCATTGTGCTTTGATATGAGTGCGCATGTCAGTTGGCTCCTGCGGGTGCGGTCGTGATGATGGAAGGTGAAGGCGCGGTGGGAGATTGAATGGCGGGCGCGCTGCGGGGCGCGGCTGCCGCGAGAATCTTGCAGTCGTCATGACGCCAGGCGACGTCGATCGTGTCGCCCGCAGTGGGCAATGCATGGCGCTGCGTGTTCGGTACTTTCACGACGATGGAATCGCGCGAGCCGAGCGTCAGATGCACGCGATGATGATCGCCGCAATACACGAGTTCATCGACGCGCGCACGCACGACGTTGCACTGTTCATCGGCACGCGTGCCTTCGGCGGCCGGAATATGCGCGCGCTCGGGACGCAGCGCGAGCATCGCTTCATCGCCGGCGCGCAGGCCGTGTTCGCAGCGGCCGCGTATGGCGCTGCCGTCCGAAAGCGCGAGCGTGGCCCATTGTTCGTCCACGTTCACGACGCGTCCTGTTAATCCATTGTTCTCGCCGACGAAATTCGCGACGAACGCGTTCTGTGCGTTTTCATAAAGCTCGCTGGGCGTCGCGGCTTGCTGAATGCGTCCATCCGAAAACACGGCGACGCGGTCGGACATGGTCAATGCTTCGGCCTGATCGTGCGTCACATAAACGATAGTCAGCGAAAGCTCGCGATGCAGCCTCATGATTTCGTATTGCATGGTTTCGCGCAGGCGCTTGTCGAGCGCGCCGAGCGGCTCGTCCATGAGCACGACGCTCGGTTCGAACACGAGCGCACGCGCGAGTGCGACGCGCTGTTGCTGGCCGCCGGAAAGTTGCGCGGGGCGGCGATTCGCGAGATGCGGCAACTCGATCATGTCGAGTGCGCGCTTGACGCGCGTCTTTTGCTCGGCGCGGCTCACGCGTCGCACCGAAAGCGGAAACGCGACGTTCTCCGCAATCGTGAGATGCGGGAAGAGGGCGTAGTTTTGAAACACCATGCCGATGTCGCGTTGATGCGGCGGCTTGTCGTCGAGACGCTTGCCATCCAGACGAATCTCGCCATGCGTGGGCGATTCGAAACCCGCGAGCATCATCAGCGTGGTGGTCTTGCCGGATCCGGAAGGCCCGAGCAAGGACAGGAACTCTCCCTTGCGCACGTCGAGGTTCAGATCGTCGACGACATAATTCGCGCCGTCATACGATTTGCTCACGCCCGAGAACGAGATGAAGGAAGGATTTGACATCGTGATGGCGTCCTGTCTCTTTGATGCGGTATTCAAGGCGCGTCGATCTTGCTTGCCAGATAGCGCGCGAAGTCGTAATTGGGGCGCTCCAGATGGCTCAGATGCCCCGGTTTTGCAAGCGGCGCATGCACGCCGCGAAACACGGCTTCGACGCCGCGCTTGTCTTCGGCATTGACGTCGTCGAGTAACTTCTTGAGCGTCGCCATATGCGCGTTTGCTTCTGAATCGGCAATGAATTCGGGCGCAAGGCCACCGCCGAAACGAATATGCACCTGGCCGACACCTTGCGGCTGCAACACGAGATACCAGAAGTAACCGGGCGTCAGCGTGATCAGATGCGTCGGATAGATTGCAAGCAAAGCGGTCGTCTTGCGCCAGTGTCCGGTGAGGCGCATGTTGTCCGGATGCGCGTTTCCAATTGGCAAGCTCGCTTCTTTGGTGATCCAGTGATAATTAAAGGCTGGATAACCCGGCGGGCACTCCATTTCTTCGAGCTTCGAATGCGGACCGACTGTCGCGCGATGAAGCATCGGCAAGTGATAACTCTCCATGAAGTTTTCCGCGAGAATCTTCCAGTTGGTATTCCACACGTGCTCTTCATGGAAAGTTTCGATGTAGCCGGACATGCCGTATGCATCGATCAGTTCATCCAGCTTCGCAAGCTGCGCGCGAACGGGCGGGGCGCTCTGGTCGAGCGTCACATAGATCCATCCCTGCCATTCCTCGCAGCGGATTTGCGGCAGCTTATAGCTTTCCTTGCAGAAACTCTCTTGGCGATCCATCAGCGGTGCGCCGCGCAACGCGCCATCGAGCGAATAATTCCACGCGTGATATGGGCAGACGATGCGGCGCACGTTGCCGCGTCCTTCGAGCAGCACCGACATGCGATGCAGGCACACGTTGGACATCGCCTTCAGTTGCATCTGCTCGTCGCGCAAGACAACGATAGGCTGCTCGCCGATACGCGTCGTCAGATAATCGCCGGGCGCCTTGAGCGCGCTCGCGCGGCCCACGCACTGCCATTCATGCGCGAAGATATCGCGCTCTTCCAGAGCCAGAAAGTCGGGGGACGTATACACACCCGGCGGCATCGCGTGTGCGTCGCTGAATGAGCGTTCGCAACCGGTGCGCAGCGCGTCGATGAGCGCTTGCAGTGCGATCTTGCCTGCCGGGTCAGCCATGAAGCCCTCCTTCTTTCAATCCTTAGAGAGCGCGCCGACGCAAGTCTCTTGCATCGCGCTCCAACATGGTCATCAATCTATCAAGCCAAATTGCCAGCCAAAATATTGTTTTCGGATACAAAGCAAAGCTTTTTGCTATGCATGCAACTTTGAGCCTCAAGCGTCGAGGCGCAAGCGGCGGATATAGTTCTCGCAGAACGACGCGAAGCGATGCACGACCTGTCGCGGCTTCATCGTTTTCGATTGCGCGATGCCGAGCGTCGTCGCGTTGACGCTGTCCTTGAAGCGTTTAATCACGAATTCTTCGCCATCCACCGTGCGGTTCGACTTGAGCGGGAAATTGAGCAGGCTATAGCCCAGCCCGTTCGCCACCATGCCGCGCACCACTTCCGGCTGGGACGAGCGAAACGCGGGCACGGGCCGGCTGCCGACCGCATCGAAGAGCGCGGCGAAATATTCGCGGCTATGTGGAAGATCGAGCATCACGTAAGGCTCCGGCAATAGATCCGCAAGCGAGACCTTGCGTGCGCGGGCCAGACGATGCGTTCTCGGCAAGATCGCGTAAGGCGGCAGGGAAAGCAATGGCGTGAAGGCGATGTCCTCGGTCATGTCGAGGCTATACGTCAGCGCGATATCGAGTGAACCGTCCTGCAAACCGCTCAGCAATGCGTCCTGATGCGCCTCGACCGTTCTAAAGGAAATGCCGGAATGTTCGTCGGTGAAGCGGCTGATGAGGCCCGGCATGAGCGGCGGCGCCAGCGAAACCAGGCAGCCGAGCGTGATCGCGCCCGTCATGCCGCCGTCCATTTCCTTCGCGGCCATCTGCAACTCTTCGGCAATTTTCAGAAGATTGCGGGCTTGCCCGAGGAGGTCGCGTCCAGCCTGCGTGAGCGACAGCCCGCTTGCGTGATGCCGGATGAAAAGCTGCACGCCGAAGGACACTTCGAGATCCGCGAGCGCCGTGGAAATGGACGGCTGCGAGATGTGCAGCCGCTTGGCGGCGGCGGTGAACGAGAGTGCTTCGGCGGTAACGACGAAATAGCGCAACTGACGCAGCGAATAGCGCAAAGGGTGGCTTTCCATCGCCAATGACTCCGTGTTCGATGCCCTGAGTGAGTTTCATTGTGTGATGCTCAAAAATCCTTGCATAGCCAAATCCGATGCTAGGCATTTTTTTAATATATTTTTCGGATTCTCCAAGGACGCGTAGATTGCCACGCATGCAACCATGCTTTTCGTAAGGGACCTAGCCATGACAGTGGAAACTACGTCGATCGATACGCTCGTGGTGGGCGGCGGCCAGGCCGGCATTGCCATGAGCGAGCATCTGAGCCGGGCCGGTGTTCCTCATCTCGTGCTCGAGCGCGCGCGCATTGCCGAGCGCTGGCGTACCGGACGCTGGGACTCGCTCGTCGCGAACGGTCCTGCGTGGCACGATCGTTTCCCTAATCTCGAGTTTCCCGATTTCGATCCGAACGGCTTTGCGTCCAAGGAGCAAGTCGCGGAGTATTTCGTCGCTTATGCAAAGCAATTCGATGCGCCGATTCGCACCGGCATCGAAGTGAAGAAGGTCGTGCGCAATGAAGGCCGTCCGGGCTTTACGGTGCAGACGTCAGACGGCACGATTCAAGCGAGCCGTGTGGTCGTTGCGACCGGTCCTTTCCAGCGTCCCGTCATTCCGACGATTGCGCCGAAAGAAGAGCGCCTCACGCAAATTCACTCTGCCGACTATCGCAATCCGCAGCAATTGCCGGAGGGCGCGGTACTCGTGGTGGGTGCGGGATCGTCCGGCGTGCAGATTGCAGATGAATTGCAGCGCGCTGGGCGGCAAGTGTATTTGTCGGTCGGGCCGCATGATCGTCCGCCGCGCGCGTATCGCGGTCGCGATTTTTGCTGGTGGCTCGGCGTGCTCGGCGAATGGGACGCGGAAGTCATGCGGCCGGGCAAGGAGCACGTGACCATCGCGGTGAGCGGTGCGCGCGGCGGGCATACGGTCGACTTCAGGCGTCTCGCACATCAGGGCGTCACGCTCGTGGGACTCACGAAGTCATTCGATCACGGTATCGCCACGTTCCAGGCCGATCTCGCGGAAAACATCAAGCGCGGTGACGAAAACTTTCTTTCCCTATTGGATGCAGCCGATGCGTACGCGGCGCGCAACGGTCTCGATCTTCCGCAAGAGCCGCAAGCGCGCGAGATTCCATCGGACCCGTCATGTCTGACCAATCCGATACTCGAACTGGATCTTGCCAAGGCGAATGTCACATCGATTATCTGGGCGACAGGCTATGCAGTGGATTTCGGCTGGCTGCAAGTGAATGCATTCGACGACAACGGAAAGCCCAGGCATCAGCGCGGCGTGTCAAAGGAACCGGGTGTTTATTTCCTTGGCTTGCCCTGGCTTTCGCGGCGCGGTTCCGCATTCATCTGGGGCGTTTGGCACGACGCCAAGCATATTGCCGATCACATCGTGACCCAGCGCAAGTACCTTGCCTATTATGGTGCGCCCGGCGAAGCCAAGGAAAGCGGCGAGGGTGCAGGCGCACTCAAGGTCAGTGAGTTGGGCGTGAACTGACATTCGATTCATTCTATAAAGCCTCAAGGTGCATTGATGAGCCAACCTACTCACACGCGTATCCGCATGTTCAATACGAAGGATACGTATCTCAATCAGACGCTCGACAACGACCTATGCCAGGCCGTGCGCGCGGGCAATACGGTCTATGTGCGCGGCCAGGTCGGCACGGCTTTCGATGGCCAACTTGTCGGCCTCGGCGATCCGCGCGCGCAGGCCGAGCAGGCCATGAAGAACGTGAAGCAGTTGCTCGAGGAAGCGGGCAGCGATCTCTCGCACATCGTCAAGACGACGACGTTCCTCACCGATGTGCGTTATCGCGAGCCCGTGTATCGTGAGGTCGGAAAGTGGCTGAAGGGCGTGTTTCCCATTTCGACGGGACTCGTCGTGGTCGCATTGGGACAGCCGGAATGGCTCATGGAAATCGATGTGATCGCGGTCATTCCCGATGGATGGACGCCGCCTTCCGCTTAAAGGAGCGTAGATGACATTTTCGATCATCGGACGTTGCGAGAAAACGGGGCAGCTCGGCATTGCAATCAGTTCATCGAGTATCGCGGTGGGCGCGCGTTGTCCGTGGCTGCGCGCGAAGGTCGGCGCGGTCGCGACGCAGAACGTCACGCTGCCCGCGCTCGGGCCTTTGATTCTCGATCATCTCGATGCAGCGCTCGATCCGTCCGTGGCGCTGGAACGCGCGTTAGGCACGGATCAATGGAGCGATTACCGGCAAGTCACTGTCGTGGATGCGCAAGGGCGCACCGCATTCTTCAGCGGCAAAGAGGCGCTCGGAATCAATCATGCTTCTACGGGTAAGCAATGCGTCGCGGCGGGCAACATGCTGACGAGCATCGACGTGATCGAAGCCATGACGCCCGCGTTCGAAAATACGCCGGGCGCGCTCGCGGATCGCCTTCTTGCCGCGATGCACGCCGCCATGGCAAAGGGCGGCGAAGCGGGGCCCGTGCATTCGGCAGCGCTCAAGATCGTGGGCGATCAGGTTTGGCCGATCGTCGATTTGCGAATCGATTGGACGGACGACGATCCCATCGGCAAGCTGAATGATTTATGGCGAGCCTATGAGCCGCAGATGAAGGATTACATTACGCGCGCGTTGAATCCCACGGCCGCGCCGAGCTACGGAGTGCCGGGCGATGAATGAGACATCGAGCCGCGCGCTCCTCGAAAAACTGATTGGCTTCGCCACGGTGAGCCGCGATTCCAATCTGGAGATGATCGCGTTCATTCGCGATTATCTTGGCGAACATGGCGTCGAATGCGAACTGTTTTATAACGACGAACGCACTAAAGCCAATCTCTTTGCGACCATCGGTCCGCGCGATCGTGGCGGCATCGTGTTGTCGGGACATACTGACGTCGTTCCCGTGGACGGTCAGGCGTGGACCGTCGAACCGTTTCGGCTGAGTGAGAAACAAGGCCGCTTGTATGGACGCGGCACGGCGGATATGAAGGGCTTTCTCGCGTCGGTGCTGGCGGCGGTGCCCATGTTCGTCGAGCGTGAATTGAGATTGCCGGTGCATCTCGCTTTTTCATATGACGAAGAAGTGGGTTGCCTCGGCGTGCGTCCGATGCTCGCCGAACTCGAAAAGCGTCCGCACAAGCCGGTGCTTTGTTTGATAGGCGAGCCGACCGAACTCAAGCCGGTGCTCGGTCACAAAGGCAAGCTCGCAATGCGTTGTCACGTGAAGGGCGCAGCGTGTCATTCCGCTTATGCGCCTTATGGCGTCAATGCCATTCAATACGCGGCGCGGCTCATCAATCGACTCGAAGTGATTGGCGAGCAACTCGCACAGCCGCAACATCACGACGAGCGATTCGATCCGCCATTTTCCACCGTGCAGGCGGGCATGATAAAGGGCGGCCGTGCGTTGAACATTGTGCCGGAAGAATGCGAATTCGATTTCGAAGTGCGTGCGCTGCCAGGCTTCGATGCGCATCAGGTCGCCGATGATCTGAAGACTTATGCCGAAGCCGAACTGCTTCCGCGCATGCGCGCCGTCAAGCCTGATACCGGTATCAGGCTGCAAGCGCTCTCGGCTTATCCGGGATTGGCGACGCCGCCCGAGAGCGAAGCGGCACGGCTATTGACGCGGCTTTGCGGATCGGATGAATACGGCACCGTGGCGTTCGGCACGGAAGGCGGGTTGTTCGATCAGGCGGGCATTCCGGCTGTGGTATGCGGACCGGGCAGCATGGATCAGGGACACAAGCCCGATGAATTCGTGACCGTCGAACAACTTCATGCTTGCGATGCGATGCTGAAACGGCTGGCGGATTATCTCTCTCTAACGGATGCATGAAGTGGAGACGAGAAGTCACTCTAAAACTTCCGCAGACGGTCACGACATCGACATTAAAAGAAAGACCTGGTAAGCGTTGGTAAGCAGCGGCGAAAAGCGCGATCTCATTGCACGATCGCGCGAGTGTGCTCAGGACCACAATGCGATGGTCCCAATCCGAATGGATTGGTTTACTCAAGGAGCGCACGACATGAACGTTACCAGTCCTCTCGCCACGCACAAGGCGCAACCGAGCGCATCGACGCTGCCGATCAAACGCAACAACGAAACCACGACTGGCGAGAGCCCGGCCAAGTCGCAAACGACGCCTTCGAACCCGCCGCATCTCGGCAACAGCATCGACACGACGGCCTGATCGATTCATGCAGACGCGCTTCCTTTCCGCGCTGCTGCTGGCGATCGCCGCAGCATGTCCGTTCCTGCTCGAAGGCTGCGCGGTCGCCGCACTGCCTTGCCGTCTGACTTCCGCGACATTGAAGATCGTGCCGGTCGTCGGTCATGCCGCGGCCACGCCTTTCGATGCCTGCGCCGCTGCGATCGACTGACATGAAGATCGCTCTACGTCGCGTGGCCGTCATCGCAATGATGTTAGTGCCGTTGCCGGCACACGCGGATAAACCTTATGCCTTTCGTGGCCTGCCACTCGGCGTCACGCTCGATGATTTTCGCTCGCACGAGCACGCGCGTGCGCTTCCAGCGGGCAGTGTCGCCGTTTGCACGACCGATCCCGAAGCAAACTCACTCGGCATGGAACTGAGCGGCGCGGATAGTGTGTCCATTGCGTGCAAGTGGGCGCATCGGACAGAGGAAGGGTGGCGTCCATCGCAGGCGGTAGTGGATTGCGCGCCGTCTTACGACCACGTATTGCGCTTCGCCGCGATGCCGGGTGAAAGCGAGCCGCGTCTGTATCGCATGTCCTTCGTCTTCGATGCGCGTCTTGCCAGCGACTTCGCCGATGCGCTCGCATCGAAGTACGGCGCAAGCCGGCTCAAACGCGAGCACGGTTATACACGGCGCGTCTGGGAAAACGCGGCGAGCAGCATCACGCTCGAAGCGAACGAAGGCGCAGCGTCGGCGCGCGTGATCTATCGGCTGAAAGATCACGAAGCATGGCTCGCACGACTCACCGAACAATGGCGTGCCGCCGCCGATACGCCCTGACGGGAACATCACATCATGAAGCTTGCGCTCACTGCCTGCGCGACGCTCGCGCTTTGCGCGTGCTCGTCGTCCTCGTCTCCATCGCGTTCGATCGTCGAGATGCCGACGTTCGCGCCGAACGTTGCCCAGCCGGTCAACGTCAACACGCAAGGTGCGATCTTTCAATCCGGCAGCGCGAATTCGCTGTATGAGACGCCGCGCGCGCAAAAAGTGGGGGACGTACTCACTATTCGTCTCTCCGAGTCGTATCAAGGCAGTCATTCCGCCGATGCCAAAGCGAGCCGCGACAGCAAGATCAGCGCGGAGGCCGCGGACAAGAGCACGGGTGCAGCGGCGCGGCTCGCGCGGCTCTTCAACGTGGGATCGGCATCGACGAGCTTCGACGGATCGGGCAGCACGTCCAACGTCAGCGCGATGTCGGGCACGCTCGCGGTATCGGTTATCGGCACGCTGCCCGGCGGCAATCTGGTGGTCGCAGGCGACAAGATCGTCGCGATGGGCGGCAATCAGGACCGGCTTCGCTTTTCGGGTATCGTGAATCCTAAGGACGTCGAAGCAGGTAACTACGTTGCATCGAACAAGGTGGCGAACGCGCGTATCGAACAGGCAGGCGTGGGCATGCTCGCGGATTCGACCACGATGGGCTGGCTTCAGCGGCTCTTCATGAGCGTGCTCACGTTCTGAGCGGCATGATCAAAGCGGCGAGGCATGATCGGCCGCGCCGGGATCGCCGTGCGGCACGAAGATATAGCCTTGTCCCCAAACCGTCTGCACATAGCGCGGCTCTGAAGGATCGGTTTCGATCAGGCGACGCAGCCGCCAGATGGCGACATCGAGACTGCGATCGCGATGCACGCCGCTGCCGCGCATGCGTTCGTTCAGTTGCGCGCGCGTCAGCACGACCATTTCATGTCTGATGAGTATTTTGAGCAACGCGAATTCCGCCGATCGCAACGGCATGCGAACGCCTTCGCGGCGCAATTCGCGCGTCGTGAAGTCGACCTCGAACGGGCCGAATCGATACGCCGGCCGCATTTCAGGCGCACCGGGCGCATCGACATGACGGCGTCGCAGCACCGATCGGATGCGTGCGAGCAACTCGCGCGGATCGAAGGGCTTGGACATGTAATCGTCCGCGCCGAGTTCGAGGCCGATCACGCGGTCGATCACATCCGCACGAGCGGTCAGCAAAATCACGGGCACGTCCTCGCCGGAATCGCGAAGTTCGCGCAGCGCGCTGATGCCGTCCTTGCCGGGCATCATCACGTCGAGCACGACGATCGACGGACGCTCGGCCTCGATGCTGCGCTTCAACGCGGCGCCGTCGTGCAGCACCGACACGGCGAAACCGTGGGACTGAAGATATTCGCGGACGTGGTCGCGGACCACGTGGTCGTCATCGACCATCAATACATGTTGAGTCATGCGCGAAATTCTATGCGCGGCATCGCACGAATCGCGATACGTAATGCTTTCCAAATCTTTCCCGGTGATGCGCCGTGCGGTCTCGTAAGAAACCGTAACGCCGGGAAATCATGCAAAACATGCCTGTTTTGCAGGCTCGCCATTACAATTTCGGGATGACTATCTCGGTTCTCATTGTCGACGACGATCCCGTGGTGCGCGATCTGCTGCGCCAGTTTCTGCATGAGCGCGGCGTGCAGGTGTCGGTGCTGCACGACGGCAGCGGGCTTGCGCATCGGCTGGAACTGGAGCGGCCGTCTATCGTCGTGCTCGACATCATGATGCCGAACACGGACGGCCTGCGCGCGCTGCGCGATCTGCGCGCAAGGGGCGACGACATTCCCGTGATCTTTCTCACTGCGCGCGCCAGCGTGAACGACAAGATCGCGGGACTCGAATTGGGCGCGGACGATTATCTCGCCAAGCCCTTCGATCCGCGCGAGTTGCTTGCACGCATCGAAACCGTGCTGCGGCGCCGCGCGAATGTGCCGAGTCGTCCCGAGCCTTGCGCGCGTGAACGCGTGGGCCGCTTCGAGCTGGACTTCGTCACGCGTTCGCTGGTCGATGGCGACGAGCGCATCGCGTTGCGCGATAGCGAATTCGCGCTGCTCAAGATCTTCATGAAGCATCCGTACAAGGTGCTTTCGCGCGTGCTCATTCACGACCTGCTGCGCGGCGACGATCTCTCTTACCGCGATCGCGGACTCGACGTGCCGATCTGGCGTCTGCGCCGCATCATCGAGGACGATCCTTCGAATCCGCGTCATGTGCAGACCGTGCGCGGGCAGGGCTACGTGTTCGTGCCCGACATGGACGGCGCCGCGTTCGATACGCGCGTCGCGTGATGCCTATGCGAGCGGTGTTTCCGTGGCTGCGGTTTCGCACGTCGGGCGTATTCAACACGCTCTTCGGACGCACGGCGCTGATTTCGGTCATCGTGCTGCTGATCGTTCAGGGCGGATGGTTCGGCATCCTGATGAGTCAGGGCAGGCGCAACGAAGCCGATGGCTATGCGCGCGGCCTGCTGCTCGTACTCGAGGCGGCGCACGCGGACGTCGCGCTCGATGGCCGTCTCGCACACGCAATGCACGTGCATACCGTGCCGGTGTGGAACATGCCGAAGCCCGTCGAGCTGCGCTCGCCCAATGCGACACGGCACGCGCATCTCGCGCGCCAGCTCGAAGACGGGCTGCCAGCGGGCACGCAGATCGCCGTGGACACGGATGCGAACGACATGTCGCGCCTGTGGGTTCGCTATCCGTCGAGCAGCTTCTGGATCGTCACGCCCATTGACGTGCCGCATCCCGCGCCGTTCGTGCCGGAGTCCATCGTCATGTTGCTGGGCGCGGTGTTGTTGTCGCTCATTGCAACGTGGCAACTGCAACGGCCGCTTGCTCGCGTCGCACATGCTGCACGGCGCTTCGGCGTGGGCGACCGTCCCGCGCCCGTCGACGAACATGGCCCGCGTGAATTGCGCGAACTGATCGGCTCGTTCAATCAGATGATGCGGCGCATCTCGGACGCCGAGGACGACAAGACCGTGATGCTCGCGGGCGTCGCGCACGATCTCAAAGCGCCGCTTACGCGTCTGCGATTACGCGCAAGCGTGCAACAGGGCGATGCATCGAACGGACGCAACGACACGCTGCGCGATATCGACTCGTTGACGCGTATCGTGCAGCAGTTCCTCGAATTCGCGGGCCGTGCGCAGGCGGACAGTTCGGTGACCAGTGTCGATGCGTTTATCGCCGAGCAGTTTCCCGCACCCGATGACGCGGGCGATGCGCTCTTCGTGCTGTCGCTCGAAGCAGGCGACGCGTTCCGCTTGCCGCGCACGGTGATCGACCGGCTGATGACGAACCTCGTCGACAACGCGCTCGAACATGGCGAGCCGCCTGTGGAGATTCGCACCGCGCGCCTCGACGATGCATGGATCATCGAAGTGACCGACCATGGTCCCGGCATTCCCGAAGAGAGTATTGAAGACGCGATGCGGCCGTTCGTGCGGCTCGATCCCGCCCGTAACGGCGATGGTCATTGCGGCCTGGGGCTCGCAATCGTCGCACGCCTCGCACGCGAACTGGATGGGCGATGCGAGATCGGCAATGCGGTGGGCGGCGGCTTGATCGTGCGCATCGTCGTGCATGAGCGACATGGCCGTTCGCGCGCGCGGGCGCTGCGATCCCAAGACAATTAAAAGAACATGATCCTTACTTCATCAGCGATATCGTCTTCGCGTCGCGGTTTCTTGCGCAGCGGCGCGGGCGCCGTGCTGTTCGCGGGCGTCGGCGCGGGCCTGCTTTCAGCGTGCGGCGGCGGAAGCGCGAGCAGCATCGTGCCTGAAGCGCCGCGCCTCACGTCCGTCGAAAACTTTCGCGACATGGCCGGCACGGGCGACGGCTATCCAACCGCCGATGGCCGTCGTCTGCGGCGCGGCGTCTTCTATCGTTCGGGCGCGTTGAGTGCGGACGATGCGGACCTGATCGCGATTCAACGCTTATCGCTTCGTGCAATTCATGATCTGCGTACGCCCGATGAGACCGTCATTGCGCCGGATCGCATGTTGATGGGCGCATTGCGCGAGACGCATGAGATCGCGCCCATCGACGTATCGGCTGCGAATGTCGCCGATGCAAACACCGCACGCGCATGGATGATCGAGCGTCAGCGGCAAATGATCGAGCATCCGTCCGCGCGTGCGCAGTTCGGTGCGTTGCTGTCGCGACTCGCGCGTACGCCAGGGCCGCAAGTGGTGCACGGCGCGCTGGGCAAGGACAGAACGGGATGGGCGTCCGCGCTTGTTCTCGCCATCGCGGATGTGCCGCTCGACGTGATCATTCAGGACTATCTCGTGACGAACATCGTGGCGCAGGCGCAGATCGCAGCGCGCGTGTCGGCGCATGCCGCGCGTCTGGGCGTGGCGCAACAAGCCGTTGCGCCGCTTCATCAAGCGGAAAGCGCGACCATCGAAGCGGCCTTCGATGAAATGCAAAAGCGGTTCGGTACGTTGAATGACTATCTGACGCGCGGGTTGTCGCTCGAACAAAGCGATATTGCAATGCTCAACGCAAAGCTCGTGCAGTAGGCATTTTTCTTTGCTCGTCAGGCAAAAAAAGCCGGCTCGCCTGCGCCCGCAAGACGAGCCGGAAACGAGGACGTATCCAGAGGCGAAGGCAGAATAGCATCGCGTGTGGGCGAATCGCGCGTTCGGTAAGGCAAAGGAAGGAATCGACGCGGACGAACTATGTCCCGCGCGCCACGACCATTTTGTCGACGAGCGCATCCACCTTCTGCCGCGCGCTCGAAAAGCGATCGAGCGTATAGGCGTGCGCCTGATAGCGCGCCGTCACGAGCACGCGGCCCTGGCGCAGCAGCGTGAGATCGATGGCAGAAAGATAGGCTTCCGGGTCATCGCTGAAACTGGGGTTGGCCCAACTCGTGGTCGTGGAATAGACGAGCATCGCTTCGCAGCCGGGCGGGGACGTGCTGGGGTTATAGACCATCGAATCCACACCGCGACGCTGCAAGGCCATCTGCAACACCGGAACGAAATCGCCCGCCGAGACGGTCTGATTCAATTCGATGCATACCGACTTCAGCGACGCCGGCGCACCCGTCACAAAGTCGGGCGACGAGTATTTCGATGCGACCGACATGCTCGCCTGCATCAGAGAGCCGGCCGTATCGGCGGCGGTGAGCAATGTCCATGTGCAGCCTGACATCGCGCTCGCGCATGTCATGTATGCGAGGCATCGTAGAGCGTGCTTGAGCATGCCGGTTCGCTGAATCGTTTGCTTGCTTAACGTACTACGCGCAGGCGCAGTTCGGACGGACCGTCGATAGTCGCGGTCATGCTGACCCGTTGCTTGCCCGCTTCGTCGCGCACGATGAAGTGCTGACGCATCGCCGTGTTGACGTCGTGACGCACATCGGGGAAGCATGCCGCGATATCCGCGCCAAGCTCTTGCAAAGGATCGGCGACCACGCCATCCGCGCCCCAGTGCACTTTCCAGCGGCAATCGTAGACATGGCGGCTGCCACGGCACATACCCTGACCCGGCGATCCGGCCGGCATCAATGCAGGGCTCCTCCCGAGCGTGGCGAATGAATCCGTGGCGACGATGGTCTTCAATGCGGAGCAGACGTCCGGCAAATCTTCCGCCGATGCGTGCAGCATGGGCAGCATCAGCGCAACGCCTGCGAGCGCGGCGCGCAATGAGTGATGAAGAGAGTTTCGATGAATATGAGCGTGCATGAGCTGGATCGTTATCGTTGAGAAGCGTCCGCGTGCAATGCATCGGCATCACGCGGCGCGCATCGATATGTTCACTCCACACGTCGTTCATCAATGCGACGAGCATGCTTTGAAGTCGCGAAGTCCTTTCCAGTTGTTATCGCTTCTTTCCACGCATCACACGAACAAGGAAACGATCTTGCCGACGGTCACCGCCGCCGCGACCCATTTACCCGCGGTATAGAAGCCGTTGGTCTCGCTGCTTGGCGCATCGGGACTGTCGAGGCCGAGCGCGCCGCATGCGAACTGTTTAGCCGATGAAGCCGCGTCGTCGCTGGATGACGCATCGGCTTGTGCATCCTGCTGTGCCGCATCCGGAGCCGGGTCGCGTCGCGCGGGCGTGTCTGTCAGGCCCGCGTACGGGGATGAAGTCGAACTGCTGATCTGCATCGTGTGCCTCTTCGAATGACGGTTCTGCCAGTCCGGCATAACGGCGCACGATGGAAGCGCTTGAGCGTGTCGATCCTTCCGAAGTCTTACACGTTCACGCGGATTTTCCTGCTCGCGATGGCGGCTGGCACAAGCCGCATGTGAAGTCATCGCACAGGTGGCCGATGAAGCGGCCACCGCATCGCGTGCATGCGTTGAGATGGAGCACGCCGGCATCGAAGAAGCGCGGCAACGTCCATGCGCGCGTGAAAGAGAGCACCGCTTCTTCGCCATGCGCCTGCACCGTTTGCAGATAGAGCCGATAGCTTTCGATGAGCGCGCGAAGCGTGGGGCGTTCGTCGGCTTCGTCGATGAGCGGCTGCACGTTGCGGTAGATCGAATGAAAGAGCGAAGAGTGGACGTTCGGACGCCACGTCATGAACCAATCAGGGGAGAAGGGCAGCATGCCCTTTGGCGGCGATACGCCTCTTACTTCTTTATAGAGCTTGATAAGGCGATCGCGCGAGAGTTTCGTTTCGGCTTCGAGCAATTGCAAACGCGCGCCGAGGCGAATGAGTTCTTCGGCGAGGCGTATTTCACGCACTTCCGCGACGATGCTCTTGCCCGCCAAAGGCGCACGCACCGCGACGACGTTCAGAGCTTGCGCTTGCACGCTTCCTCCGCGAGAACGATAGAAGCATGCAGTTGCGAAAGCGGCTTGCCGTGCTCGCCTTCCGCCAATGCCGCAAGCACGGCCACATTATCGAGCCGCAATTGCCAGACCACTTCGGTGGATTCGGCGAGGCGTCGCGTTTGCGAGGGCGTCATCGTCGAGAGCAGCCGTGCCGAGGCTTCCGAAAGGCCGAGTCGATACATCGCCATGATGCGGTCTTCTTCGAGCAGGCGTCGCGCGAGCAACAGATAGGCGAGGTTCAGCTCGCGGATTTGCGCGAGGCTTTCCGGTACGTTCGTCATCGTTGACCTGTTGTCGATGATAAGACGGCGGGCGCATCGCCTCTCGCGCGATGTCCCGCCGTTGCTCACGAAGTCATCGCGTCATGCCTGACGCATTCGCGATCAGAAGCGATGACGCAGACCGACCGTCGCCGAGACCTGGCTGTTCGACGACGATGCCGACAAGCCGTTGATCGCCGCCGTGATGCCGGAATCGCCGACATCGCTCACGTGCTGATACACGCCTTGCAGATAGACGTCGGTGCGCTTCGAGAGCGCATAGGCGGTCTGCAGGCTGACCTGGTTCCACTTCGGATCCACGCCTTCGAGGTGGCCGTCGGTGAACGTGTACGCACCTGACAACGACCACGCGGGCGTGAGGTTATAGCGGCCGTTGACTTCGTAGTTCGTGAAGCGCGCGCTGCCGCCATCGAGTGCAATGCCGTTCGTCGTGCCCGATGCCGATGCGCCAATGCCCGTCGCGCCATCCAGACGCGTCTGCGTGAACACGAAGCCCGCTTGCGCCGCGCCGAACGCGTAGCTGATGCCCGCGCCGAAGGTGCGCTGGCGTTCCGCGCTGAAGGTGGCGTCGTCGCTGACGGCGCCGCTTGCGTTCAACGTCGCGCCGGCATTGTTCAATTGCATGTAGCTCGCCGCGACGTTCAACGGGCCATAGTTGTACGACGCGCCGACGCTGTATGCGCGATTGGTCGCGAAGCCGCCTGCATCGTTCGAGAAGCCGTACAGGCCGCCGAACTTGAAGCCGGCGTAATTCAGGCTTTGGTACTTGACCGAGTTGCTGATGCGGAATGAGTTGTCGAGGTTGTCGTTATCGAACGGATGCGCCGCTTGCGTGCCGCCGTATTGCGTGCCGGTGAGTGCGAGCGGGCCGAGATAGTCGACGACGGAATCGTACTGACGGCCGAGCGTCAGCGCGCCCGCCTGATCGCTCGACAAGCCGACGAACGCCTGGCGGCCGAATTCGCGGCCGTTCTGGCCGAGCTTGCCGTTCGTGATGTTGAAGCCGTTCTCGAGGGTAAAGATCGCCTTGAGTCCGCCGCCCAGATCTTCCGCGCCGCGCAGGCCCCAGCGGCTGCCGTTGACCGCGCCGCTCGTCGCTTGAACGTTGTGCGAGCCGCCTTGATTGTTCGTGTAGGTGAGGCCCGCGTCGATGAGGCCGTAAAGCGTCACGCTGCTTTGCGCGTGCGCTGCACCTGCGACCGTGGCGAGTGCGGTCAGCGCGGTGAGCGTCTTGACCGCATGAGAGGCGATGAATGATTTTTTCACTTGTAGTTCTCCAGGATGACTTGTGCGTCGGCCTGTGCGTCGCTCACGTGGATGCGTCGCGCGGGCCGCTTTCCGATCGATCTGTCGACGCATCGGAGCGCGGATTAAAGCACGGCGAATTGCGCGCATATCGGCTTGGCGCGGTCCCTTGGGTTACGGAATATTCCGTAAATATTGCTGGTCAGCGTGATAAAGGAAGTAATTGCAGGCTGCGCCTTGCTGTGCGCGCGAACGCAAAGCGGTGCCGCCCATTACACGCGGTAATTTCTTGAGCCAATGGGAAAGAGCTTTGTGGTCTGCGCGCGACATGGAGCCGCGCCTTACAGCGAAAACGGGTGCTTGCAAAGAGTCCGTAAACTCGCGCTGCTAGGATGACGGCTCCTTTCATCTCACACATCTCGAACTCATGAAAAAGGCCGTTCTTGCCGCTCTCGTTGCAGGCACCGCGTTCTTCGCTGCTGCGTCCGCTTTTGCAGCTCCGCATCACCACGTGGTGTGCCACAAGGTGCACGTTCATCATCATTGGGAACGTCACTGCAAGTAAGCGGTATTTGCTTGACAAGAGCCCCGTCGTGAACAACGGCGGGGTTTTTTTTATGCGCGCATCGCGGATCGGCAGGCCGCAATTAGTTAGGTATCCGATTCAATAGAGATTGTGTTCCCGCTGCGGCCAGCGTCACGCGCTCGCACCGCGATTCCGGTGCAAAGGTACAATCGTTCGCCCATTCCGCCTGCAATAAAAGCGCCCCACGCCGCCCCTCGATGACTTCTTCCAAAACTACCGATGCGATGCCGCCATTCCTGACCGGAGGTGGAAAATGTTCCGACATCATCGCGTCTCGTGACTGGTCGAAAACGCCGCTCGGCCCCATCTCCGCCTGGCCCGCCATTCTCAAGAACACGCTGTCGGTCATCATGTCGTCGCCGGTTCCCATCGTCACGCTGTGGGGCGAGGAAGGGGTCATGCTGTACAACGATGCCTACTCGGGCTTCGCAGCAGGACGGCATCCGGTGCTGCTCGGGTCGAACGTGCGTGAAGGATGGCCCGAAGTCGCCGACTTCAACGACAACGTCATGAAAGTCGGCCTGCGCGGTGGAACGCTGCGCTACGAAGATCAGGAACTCACGCTGCATCGCAGTGGCGCGCCCGAACAGGTGTGGATGAATCTCGACTATTCGCCCATCTTCGACGAAGCGGGTAAGCCGGTCGCGGTGATGGCCGTCGTCGTGGAGACCACCGCGAAGGTTCGCGCCAAGCGCGCGTTGCAGAACGACCGCGAGCGTTTGCGTCGCATGTTCGAACAGGCGCCGGGTTTCATCGCCATTGTCGGCGGGCCGCAGCATGAGTTCGAACTCGCGAACCCCGCGTATATGGAACTCGTCGGCAAGCGAGACCTGATCGGCCGCGCGGTCAAGGACGCATTGCCCGAAGTCGCGGGCCAAGGCTTCTTCGAATTGCTCGATGCCGCGTTCGCCGAAGGCTTGTCCACGACGCGTCTTGCAGAGCCGATCACGCTCGACCGGCAAGCCGGCATCGGAACGGAGACGCGCTATCTCGACTTCAGTTATCAGCCCGTGAGGGATGCGGCCGGCGAGATCGTCGGCGTGTTCGTGCAAGGCAACGACGTGACCGCGCACATCGAAGCCCAGCGAGCGGTGCGCGAAAGCGAAGAGCGCTTCCGTACGTTCGCTCAGGCGTTGCCGTGTCAGGTGTGGTCGGCGGATGCATCGGGACGTGTCGACTGGATCAACGAGCGAAGCTACCAGTACACCGGCATGCACGAAGGCAGTCTGCGCGACGAAGGCTGGTCGATGGTGACGCACCCGGAAGACATTCCCGGCGCGCAGGACTTGTGGAACAAAGCGGTCCGCGCGGAAGAGGCGTTCGAGAGGGAAGTCAGGCTGCGCAGCGTCAACGGCGTGTACCGGTGGCATCTGTGCCGCGCGCTTCCGGTTCGCAACGCTGACGGCGACATCACGCGCTGGATCGGCGTGAACATGGACATTCACGATCAGAAGACGGCGGCGCACTTTCTCGAACGCGTGAATCAGGACCTCGAGCAGAAGGTCGCCGAGAGCGCCGCGGACCGCGAGCGCATGTGGCGGCTTTCTACCGACCTCATGCTGGTCGCCGATATGAAGGCGTCGATCGTGTCCGTCAATCCCGCGTGGACCGATCTGCTCGGGTGGACCGCAGTCGAACTGATCGGGCAGTCGTTCATCAACCTCATTCATCTCGACGACATCGCGCCCACGCTCGATGAAATCCAGCGCCTCTCCGACGGCAACCGGACCATGAAGTTCGTGAACCGCTTTCGCCGGCGCGAAGGCGGATATTGCACGTTGTCGTGGACCGCTGTTCCCGACAACGGCTTCATTCACGCCGTGGGCCGCGATATCAGCGCAGACGTGGCAGCCGCCGAAGCGCTGCGGCAAACGGAACTCGCGCTGCAGCAGTCGCAAAGAATGGAGACCATCGGCAAGCTCACGGGCGGCGTCGCGCACGACTTCAATAACCTGCTTCAGGTGATATCCGGCAATCTGCAACTGCTGACGAAGGACGTGCAGGGCAACGAGAAGGCGGAACGTCGTCTGCAACAGGCGCTTGCAGGCGTGAATCGCGGCGGCAGGCTCGCGAGTCAGTTGCTTGCATTCGGACGCAGGCAGGCGCTCGAACCGAAGGCGGTGCGCCTCGCGCGGCTCGTCGCGGAAATGGACGACATGTTGCGTCGAAGTCTCGGCGACGCCATCGAAGTCGAAACCGTCACGAGCGGCGGACTGTGGAATACGTTCGTCGATCCGGGGCAACTCGAAAACGCCATCCTCAATCTGGCGATCAACGCGCGCGATGCGATGGAAGGCAACGGCAAGCTGACCATCGAAGTCGGCAACGCCTTTCTCGACGATACCTACGCCTATAGTCATCCGGAGGTCGAGCCCGGCCAGTACGTCATGATCGCGGTGACGGACACGGGCAGCGGCATGACGCCGGATGTGATGAACAAGGCGTATGAACCGTTCTTCTCGACGAAGCCCGAAGGCAAGGGATCGGGGCTCGGGTTATCGATGGTCTATGGCTTCGTCAAGCAATCCGGCGGACATATCAAGCTCTATAGCGAGCAGGGCCATGGAACCACGGTCAAGCTCTATTTGCCGCGCACGCTCGAATCGGAATATCAGCCCGTGATGGCCGAAGTGAGTCCCGCCGAAGGAGGGACTGAAGTCGTGCTCGTGGCGGAAGACGACGAGCAGGTTCGCACCACCGTCATCGAGACGCTCAACGATCTGGGCTATCGCGTGTTGCGCGCGAACGATGCGCTCAGTGCGCTCGCAATCGTCGAAAGCGGCGTGCATATCGACCTGCTGTTCACGGATGTCGTGATGCCCGGTCCCATGAAGAGCACGGAACTCGCGCGCAAGGCGAGAGAACGTATTCCGGGCATCGCGGTGCTGTACACATCGGGCTATACGGAGAACTCGATCGTTCACGGCGGCCGGCTGGATCCGGGCGTCGAACTGTTGAGCAAGCCGTATTCGCGTGAAGCGCTCGCGCGGAAGATACGCCGCGTGCTGGGCAATCGTTCGCCAAAGCGCGGCGATCCTCTTGGCGATATTCCAATCGACCGGGCCGTGCCGCATTCATCCTTCGGCATGCACGATGTCGAAAGCGGCGCAAACAAAGCGTCGCCGAAGCTGCACATTCTCTATGTGGAAGACGATGACCTCATTCGCGCCGTGACGGTCGAATTGCTCGAAACGTTCGGTCATGTCGTATATGAAGCGACGGATTCCGCTTCCGCGCTCGCGTTGCTCGACAAGCATGACGTGGACGTCTTGGTGACGGACATAGGCTTGCCGGACGTTCCCGGCGATGAACTCGCACGGCTTGCACGCGAACGACAACCGCACCTGTCCGTCATCTTTGCGACGGGTCAGAACGATGCGCCGCCTATCGAGGGCGTCGTGTTGCTGCGCAAGCCGTACGATACGGATTCGCTCGAGACCGCGCTTCGACGCGTGTTCGAGCCTTCATAAGCGACGTCCTCGACCGCGAGCCCTCGAGATGAAGGCTCGCGGCAACATCGCTATGCGGCCGCTCGATTCGTTCGATTGCGCACGTCGAAGCGATCGAGGTCCATCACCTTGACCCACGCTGCAACGAAGTCGCGGACGAACTTCTCCTCGGCGTCGTCGCTCGCATAGACCTCGCTCAATGCGCGCAACACGGCGTTCGATCCGAACACGAGATCGACGCGACTGCCTTTCCACTTGAAGTCACCCGTCTGACGATCGCGGCCTTCGAACTCATCGTCGGACAGTGCCTTCCACTCCGTCTTCATGTCGAGCAGATTGCGGAAGAAGTCATTGCTGAGCGTGCCGGGCCGCGCCGTGAACGATGCATGCGCGTCATGCTTCGTGCCGACATCCAGCACGCGCAGTCCGCCGATCAGCGCAGTCATCTCCGGCGCGGTCAAAGTCAGGAGCTGCGCCTTGTCGATCAGCAGATGCTCCGCCGGAATGCTGAAACGTCCCCTCAGATAGTTGCGGAAGCCGTCGGCGGCAGGTTCCATCGCGGACATCGACAACACGTCCGTCTGCTCCTGCGACGCATCCGTGCGCCCCGGCATGAACGGCACGCTGACCTGATGCCCGGCCGCTTGCGCCGCCTGCTCGACGCCCGCGCTGCCCGCAAGCACGATCAGGTCCGCAAGCGATATCTTCTTGCCGCCCGACTGCGCGCCGTTGAAGTCACGCTGAATGGCTTCCAGCGACGCGAGTACCTTTTGCAGTTCGTCAGGGCGATTCACCGCCCAGTCCTTTTGCGGCGTTAGCCGAATGCGCGCACCGTTGGCGCCGCCGCGTTTGTCGGAACCGCGGAACGTCGATGCGGAAGCCCATGCCGTCTCGACGAGTTGCGCCACCGTCAGCCCCGACTCGGCAATCTTCTTCTTGAGCGATGCAATGTCGTTGTCATCGACGAGCGGATGATCGACATCCGGAACCGGGTCTTGCCACAGCAGTTCTTCGGTCGGCACTTCGGGGCCGAGATAACGCGAGCGCGGTCCCATGTCGCGATGCGTGAGCTTGAACCATGCACGCGCGAAGGCATCGGCGAGTTCGTCGGGATGCTCCATGAAGCGGCGCGAAATCTTCTCGTACGTCGGATCGAGGCGCAGCGAAAGATCGGTCGTTAGCATCGTGGGACGCAGCTTCTTCGAAGGATCGTGCGCGGCCGGAATGGTTTCGCCCGCATTCTTCGCAACCCATTGATTCGCGCCTGCCGGACTCTTAGTGAGTTCCCAGTCATTGTCGAAGAGATTCTTGAAGTAACCGTTGCCCCATTGCGTCGGCGTACTCGTCCAGGTGACTTCGAGACCGCTCGTGATCGTATCGGCGCCCTTGCCGGTGCCGAACGTACTCTTCCAGCCAAGCCCCTGATTTTCCAGATCCGCGCTTTCCGGTTCGGCGCCGACGTTGTCGGCCGGTCCCGCGCCGTGCGTCTTGCCGAAGGTATGGCCGCCTGCGATCAGCGCCACGGTTTCTTCGTCGCTCATCGCCATGCGTGCGAATGTCTCGCGGATGTCGTGCGCCGCAGCAAGCGGATCGGGATTGCCATCCGGGCCTTCGGGGTTCACGTAGATAAGGCCCATCTGCACGGCGCCCAGCGGATTTTCCAGATTGCGGCCGGCATCGGTGCGACTCGCTTCGGTGCCGTGAATCTCTTCATCCGCGACGATCACGCCTTCGTCATCGTCCTTGCCGGCAGCTCCCTTGCCATAACGCAGATCGCCGCCGAGCCAGGTTTTCTCATTGCCCCAATAGACGTCGAGATCCGGCTCCCAAGTATCCGCGCGTCCGCCGCCGAAGCCGAAAGTCTTGAAACCCATTGTCTCCAGCGCGACGTTGCCAGTGAGTACGAGCAAATCCGCCCACGAAATCTTCTGCCCGTATTTCTGCTTGATGGGCCATAGAAGACGACGGGCTTTGTCGAGACTGACATTATCCGGCCAACTGTTGAGCGGAGCGAAACGCTGCTGGCCGCGTCCTGCGCCACCGCGTCCATCGCCGATGCGATACGTACCCGCGCTATGCCATGCCATGCGGATAAAGAGCGGACCATAGTGGCCGAAGTCGGCGGGCCACCAGTCCTGCGATTCCGTCATCAGCGCGGCGATGTCTTTCTTGAGCGCCGCGTAATCGAGACTGTTGAAGGCTTCGGCGTAATCGAAATCCTTACCTAGCGGGTCCGATTTAGCGGAGTGCTGACTGAGTAAGTCGAGCCGCAATTGCTTGGGCCACCAGTCGCGGTTCGTGGTGCCACCGCCTGCAGTATGGTTGAACGGGCACTTTCCTTCGCTAGCCATGAATTGTCTCCTGGGAACACGTCGACGTTTTCGATCGTTGGCGCGTAGCGATGAGAGACATGACGAATTCGAAGTCGCCCGATCGATTCTTCTGCGCCACGTACGGTGAATATAGTTCGGCCCGCATCGAGATAAAAGTCGATTCGGGCAATCCATGCAATAGCAGTCTTCTATGACTGGTTCATAGCCGCGTTCTATATAAGTGATTGGCGCAAATGATTGGTGATGGCCGCGCGGGCCATCTAAGTTGGAATATCACTCTGCATCGGGAGGGCTTGTCGCATGGTCAAGATTGTCGGCAAGCTCCTGACCGTAGCCTTTCAAGACGGCGAGACGGTGGTTCGCGCGCTGCAGCGCTCGGAATATCCATCGGCGCTGAAAGAGACATTGCGGTCGCCACGCTACGGTTCATGCGATGTATGGTGCGTGCTCGCATCCGATAGCGGGGAGGGCGCTGTCTTCGGCTGCCAAAGCGACGATTGTGCCGACGAATGCGTGTTGACGAAGCATGTCGTCGGTGAACAAACGTACTGGTCGTGCCAGTGCGTTTGCGCGGCGCCGCCAAGAAATATCATTTCATTGCGTCGCGGTGGCCCGTGGCGCGTTTCGCAGCGCGTGGGGCCGCGCTCTTCATAGGCTTTCCGGCGATCCTTATTTCAAGCGGCGCGGCTTTCGCTCAACAAAAGAACGCGCCGATAAGCCGTGCATCGCATACGCCGGACACCAGCACGGCCCCCTACGCGCCTCCACCTATCGCGGATCGGACTACGGCGGTTCGGCGTATTTGGGCGCGAGCGGCGCGGGCGCACGCAACTGTGGCGAATGGGTGCGCAGCCGGCCCGCCCAACTGCGCGGCTCTATAGCGGCTCCTGATCTCGCGGGCCTCCAACGGCGTGTAGCGCATCAATAGGGCTTTGCCCAATTAGTTAGAAATCCGAATCGAGTGCGCACAGGCACCAAATCCCGCTGTCGCTCTTGCAATCAGACATCGTTGGTTACTTTCGCCGGCAAATATTACCCGATTGTCATGACGCGTCAACACGGCAACGAATCGGTAATTTTTATTGCATGTAAACCGTGTGTTTCAAAACTTTAGGTAATCCCTATACATCGCTCAAGTATTGCTTACCTGTTGCGAACTGTCACACAGCAAACGTTTCACATAGGCCCGCATAAAAAAGTAGTTCTTCCTCGCCGCTTATTCTTCCGATCATTTTCAACCTATTTTCCTACTTAAAAAAATGTAACGAGTTCAGGTAAAAAAGGAACGGTTAGAGTTCAGTCCATCGAACTCACCGGACTTCTTTACCTGCCATGAATAAGCCCAAACAACCCTTCGCAGCATCTTTAGCTGAATCTTTTACCGATTCATCTTTAACCCGCCGAAAGTTCCTTTCTTTCCTGATGGCCGGAGCAGGCGGTGCGGCCCTTTCCGCATGCGGCGGCGGTCTGGATTCCGCGGGCGATGCAGCGGGCGGCGTGGCGAAGAGCGTGTCCAAGGCGACGACCACGGTCTCCGCTTCCGGCACGACGATTCCGCCGGCAGCGTCCATTACCGACAGCTCGGGCGCAGTGTGGACGCTCGTCGGCGGTCGTGTCATGAAGAACGGCGCGGGTGTGTCGACCGGGTCCAGCGTCGCACTGGCGCAGATCCTGTACTTCAACGGCATCATCTACGCGCAGAACTCAAGCGGTGTCTGGTATCTGAATGGTTCGCCGTGGAAGAACATCGGCACGACCGATCCGCGCACCGTGATCAAGCCTTCGAACACGTCGCTGTTCTATGGCATCAACGGCCACATGGCGTGGGGCTCGGGCATTTACTACACGATGACGGCGGAGCAACAACTCGCCATCCTCAAGGACCTCGGCGTGACGATGTATCGCTGCGACACGGCCGACGCGGGCATGTCGACGACGCTCGCGATGGCGCTGCGCGGTTGCTTCGCGAATAGCGGCGTCGGCATCATGCCGGTGCTGAACCCGCGCTCGGCGGGCTGGAACCCGACCGGCACGGAAGCCGCCGCGTATCAACTCGGCTATGACCTCGCGGTGCGCTGCACGCAGCCGCTCGTGGGCCTCGTGACGCACATCGAATGCGGCAATGAACTCGACACGGTCGGCCTGCAGATCGGCGGCGACGGCAGCCAGTCGTCCGACTGGAGTCCGTCGCAATGGCCGGCGTTCCGTGGCGTGATTCGCGGCATGATCGCGGGCGTGAAGGCGGTCGATCCGACCATCAAATGCGGCGTGAACGTCGGCATTCCGATGGCGTATCGTGCGCTGCAAATGTTGTGGAACGGCATTTCGCCGAACGGCACGGCAACGGGCGTCACGGATTCGGCATCGCTGCGCTGGGACTACACGACGTATCACTGGTATCACAGCTCGGGCAAGATCGAATGCGCGGGCCGGAACAACGCGTGCATCAACGTGCTGCAAGTGCTGAAGGACTCGTTCAACGTGCCGATCTGGTTGACGGAATGGGGCTGGTCGGGTTCGGCGGATTCTGCGACGGCGCAGTCGGCGTACGTGCAGGAGACGATCGCGAGCTACTACGCGGTCAAGGACAAGTACAACATCGAGTGCATCATGATGTACGCGGTGATCGACCCGAGCTACGGCCTGATTCAGGGCGACGGCGTGACGAAAACTCCGGCATACGCCACGTTCAAGAACTTCATCGCGGCGAATCCGGTCACGGCGTAATAGCGAACGGTGATTACTTCGAGGGACATCCGTTCGCTCATCGAGCGCGGATGTCCTGCTGATTCACTTCTCCACGCGGCCGTGCGCATGATTCAAGAGCGCATCGCATAGACCCGCAAGCCGATCTCGTCATCTTGAGAGCGTCGGCTTTTTCTTCGCGACGAGGCCTCAAACCTCACCCACTCGCACGCGGGCGATCCCTGATATTTCCATGCATTCCTGTCTGCCACGTTCAACGTCATACGTATGATCTAGTAGCAAGCGCAAGGCATGCTTGCTGCTGTTGCACGAAGCGCTCGCTCGCACCGCGAACGACACGCCTTGATAACATCACATACCCGTCAGGCAATTACAGCAGCGCAGCCTTTCGAACGAGGCTGCGCGCTCTCTGGCTGTTCAAACGCATCCCACAGGAAAACACGCATGAACAAGCTGTTCGATCTCAGCGGCCGCACGGCGCTCGTCACGGGTTCGGCGCGCGGCATCGGCTACGCACTCGTGGAAGGATTGGCGACGGCGGGCGCGCGCGTCATCGTCAACGGCACGCAGGCCGAAACCGTCGATGCCGCCGTCATTCGCTTGCAGGCGCAAGGCTTCGACGCACGCGGCAAAGCCTTCGACGTCACCGATGAAGCATCCGTCGCCGCTGCGTTCGCCGCCTGGGATGCGGAAGGCATCGAAGTGGATATCGTCGTGAACAACGCGGGCATCCAGTTCCGCAAGCCGATGATCGAACTCGCGCTCGCCGACTGGCAACGCGTGATCGATACCAATCTCACGAGCGCATTCATCGTCGCGAAGGAAGCGGCGCGGCGCATGATCGAACGCAAGCGCGGCGGCAAGATCATCAACATCGGTTCGTTGACGAGCGAAGGCGCGCGCGCAACGGTCGCGCCTTACACGGCCGCGAAGGGCGGCATCAAGATGCTCACGCGCGCCATGAGCGCAGAGTGGGCGCCGTTCGATATCCAGGCAAACGCCATCGGCCCCGGCTACATTCTGACGGAGATGAATCGGGCGCTCATCGACAACGCGGACTTCGACAAGTGGGTGAAGAACAGCAACCCGTCGCAGCGCTGGGGCAAGCCTGAAGAACTCGTCGGCACGGCGGTGTATCTCGCGTCGCCGGCATCGAGCTATGTGAACGGACAAATCATTTATGTCGATGGCGGCTGGCTCGCCGTGCTCTGACATCGTGGACAGCATCAGGACTGCGGCGCTGCGCCTCAGGCAAGCAGCCGTGCGATGAGATCGGGCGTCGTCCGCACTTCGTATTTACGCAGCAGGCTCGCGCGATGAATATCGACGGTGCGCGGGCTGATGTTCAGTTCCTTGCCGATCTCCTTGCTCGTCATTCCGTGCACGAGAAACGCGGCGACGTCGCGCTCGCGCTCGGTCAGCGTGCTCGCGACATCGGCTTGCCTGCCGTTCTTCGAGAGATCGGTGAAGGTCCATACCGCGAGTTCGAACGGGCGCTTCGGGTTATAGCCGAAGCCGCCCACGGTGACCCAGAAGTGACTGCCATCGACACGACGCATGATGCGCTCGTCGCTGAATACCGCGCGCTTCGCGATGAGCGGCGCGAGCCGGCGGCCGGTCGTCGCGAAGTCCTTTTGCTGCGGATACAGCTTCGAAAACGACTGATTCAGAATGTCGCCGCGCTTTGCCCTGAAGAGTTCGAGCGCCCGCGTATTGCAGTCCACCATGATGCGCTCGCGCGCCACGATCACGGCGACCGGCAAATGCCTGAAGAGGTCTTCGTAGTCGAGACGGGGCGTCGTGTCGGTCATGGCGGGCATGTCGTTGTCAATCGTTCGAAGGTACGTAGGCTCCTATGTAAGTGTAGCCGTTGCGCGTGCGGTCACGCGACGTGAAACGTGCAGCACGCGTGGCCTTCGCCCGCGCATTGCGTTTCGATGGATGTCGAGCGCGGGCCGCGCGTGGCGCTATCGGGCGCGGTGTCGTTGACCCAGTCCATCGCACCGGCGAACCATCCTGCGAACATGTAGCAGAGCTTCCCGTGCTTCTCCGGTTGTGCGAGCACGAACGACGAGTGATGCACATGAATGCGCGCATGCGATGTCGCCGGGTCTGCCTCGGCGATCGTGAACGCGCCCCAGCCACGCTGCGAAAGACGCTTCAGGTAGTGCTCAAACACGGCCATGCCTGCGATGCCGTGCTTCTCCGCTTCCTTGTCGCACCAGTGATAGGCGGACTTGTAGCCGGCCTTGTAGAGAATCTCGGCATACGTCTCGCGGCCGAGCGCTTCTTCCACGGCCACATGATTGTTCGTGAAGAAATGACGCGGCACGTAAAGCATCGGCAGCGCGTCGGTGGTCCAGACGCCGGTGTCCGGATCGATTTCGATAGGCAATTGAGGCTGCATGATCAGACGTTCCACACTTCGCCGAATACGCGCAGCCAGTTCTCGCCCATCACTTTCTTGATGCGCGATTCACTCCAGCCCGCGCGCTGCATCGCGGCAGTGAGATTCGGAAACTCGCCGATCGTGCGAATGCCTTCAGGGTTCACGACCTTGCCGAAGTTCGTCAATTGACGATAACGGCCCTTGTCGTGCGTGATCCAGTCGAAGAATTCGGTGCTATAGCCTTGCGTGAAATCCGTGCCGATGCCGACCTTGTCTTCGCCGACCACGTCGATCACGTATTCGATTGCTTCGAGGTAGTCATCGACGGTCGCGTCCGGACCTTTCTTCAGGAACGGCGCGAACATCGTCACGCCGACGAAGCCGTTCGCATCGACAATCTCTCT
>NZ_JALQEA010000063.1:0-253 GCF_023630965.1 Caballeronia sp. ATUFL_M2_KS44
GGAGAGTTTCGATGAGCGCCGTACTCGAACCCGTCATCGCGTCGCCCGCGCCGGGCGATGCCTCGCATCTGCTGTCCGACGCGCTGCTCGATGCGATCGGCCAGCGCGCCGCCGGTTATGACCGCGAGAATCGCTTCTTCTCCGACGACCTGCGCGATCTTCACGAAGCCGGTTTCCTGCGCGCCACGGTGCCGATCGAATTCGGCGGACTCGGCCTCACGCTGCCGCAACTGCTGCGCGAGCAGGTGCGGCT
>NZ_JALQEA010000064.1:0-272 GCF_023630965.1 Caballeronia sp. ATUFL_M2_KS44
GCTCGCGGCAATGCGAAGGCGACACCGCGGGCAGCCAGTCGCCCGTGTCCCAGCGCGTGCGCCGGCCCAGATGCGTCAGCTGGATCATCACCTTCGCGCCGTGCTCGTGACATTCGTCGACGAGATCCTTCATCCACGGCACCACTTCGTCCTTGTACGCGAGGATGTTGTTGAAGACCGGCGGACTGTCCTTCGAAACCGCTGCGGAGCCGGCTGTCATCGTCAATGCGATTCCCGCTTTCGCCCTTTCGACGTGATACGCCCGATAACGC
>NZ_JALQEA010000065.1:0-239 GCF_023630965.1 Caballeronia sp. ATUFL_M2_KS44
GTCGTCGTGATGGTCATGTTCGGCCGCAGCGCGGACAAGCGCGGCGAGCGGCGCTTGCACGTCGCGGCGCTGCTGCTGATGGGCGGGGTGGGCTTGTCGCTGTCGGTGCTCTGGCATGACAACCTGTGGCTCGGCATGATCGCGCTGTGCATCGCGAATGCGGGATTGCTGTCGTTTCCGCCGCTCTTCTGGAGCATGCCGACGGCGGTGCTCGGACAGGCCGCGGCGGCGGTCGGCAT
>NZ_JALQEA010000066.1:0-243 GCF_023630965.1 Caballeronia sp. ATUFL_M2_KS44
CTTCACTTCCATGGCGAAGCGATCGATCGGATATTCCATCTTGCTCGGCGCATAAGCATAGAAGTGCCCGAATCCACCGCCCAGATAGGGCGCGCTTCCCATCTGCCAAAAAAGCCACGACAAGCACTCGGCGCGCTTTGCCGGTTCCGTCGGCACGAATGCGCCGAACTTCTCCGCGAGATAAAGCAGGATCGCGCCGGATTCGAAAACTCGCACGGGCGTTGCGCCGCTGCGATCCACGAG
>NZ_JALQEA010000067.1:0-301599 GCF_023630965.1 Caballeronia sp. ATUFL_M2_KS44
TTTTGTTTTTCTGTGGATGTTTTGTGGGGTGGGGGTTTTGTAATATTATACGAGCGGTGGACCCACCCCAAAAACCAAACGGGGGGGGGGGTGGGGTATATTGTATTTGTAACGCCTGCACCCCGAGGGGGGGGCGCCCGCGCCCTCGGCGAACTCGTCGACATCATGGACGTCGGCTACACATGCGCGTTTCTCGCGACGCCCTACGCGCGGCGCGTGTCGGGCGAAACGCTCTATGTGGACGGCGGCGTGCACATCATGGCATGAGCATCATCGCTTGGCTCTTCGGACATTCGAGCGACGACGCGCACGCGTCCGGCGATGACATGCGCGCGGCGCTCGAACGCATCGTGCGCATTGCGCCGCATGTGCGGCTCGCGAACCGGTACGAAGCGCGGCTCACGCCGTCCATCGGCGCGACGCTGCGTTATGCGCGCGATCTCGTCGATGCACTGCCGGTGCCGCGCGACGCCACGCCCGCCGCATGGGCCGACGACTCGCACTTGCGCGCGATGTTCGCCACCGCCGACGACATCGCGTGCGTGATCGGCCAGTCGAACGAACTGCGCCGCTGGTTCGACGAGCACTATGTCGCGGATCATGCGTATGCGGTGCTGAGCAGCCGCTTCGTGGAGCGGCGCGTGTTGACTGTCGGGCAGGACGAAGGCGTCATGCGCGCGGACGTGCCGCGCGTCGCGGTGAGTTTCGACGACAAGCGCATCCGCATCTGCGACGAAACCGATGCCGCGCTGAGGCAGGACATCGTGCTGCGGCTCGTCGAGCAGCTCGCGCTCGAAGGCATGTCGCGCATCGCGGCGCAGGACGCGCGACGCGAGGCGCTGCACGAAGAACACGCGCTGCTCTCGGCGCGCATGCAGATGCTCGGCCGGCGCGGCGCGGGCGTGTCGGGTTTGAGCGGTGCGTCGTCCGTAGCCGCCGATGCTGCCGCGGACATCGCGCGCCTCGAACGCGATATCGCCGATAACGAAGCCGCGCTCGCCGCGCTCGGATCGCGTGCGGAAGCGGTCGAGCAGCAGCTCGGCGCGCTCGTCGATGTGCTCGCCGATCCCGCCGCGCTGGTTCGCGTGACGCAGCGCACGTTGCGCGTGAACCAGATGAACCTGATCGTCGACGATGCGAGCAACGAGCGCGCCGCCGATCTCACGCTGAATCTCGCGCATTTGCCGATGCAGCCGCCCGAGACGCGCGCGGTCGAGTTCGTGCGGATCGCGCGCGCGGATTTGCCGCCCGCAGGCACCGCTCTGGACGATGCCGCCCGCTGGCTCTACTGACGTGCCGCGCCGTCACGGTCCCGCATTGCGCACGATCGCCGCCGCGATGTCGCGGCTCACGCGCGCCAGCGCGCGGCTCTGCGCGGCCACGAGCGCATCGTAGTCCGGGCCGCTCACCGGTTCGCGCACGAGCGAACGGCCGCTGGCTCCCGCACCGTCGCTTATGCCGCGCACCGTCCAGCGCGCATCGATCAGGACCGACTCGCCCGTGACGGATTCGAACTGCTGGATATCGACGCGCACGCGCAACGCATCCGTATCCGCGATGGCGCGCGATGCCACCGCCACGCGGTCCGATCCGAGCAGCAGCGTGAGATCGCCGGCGATGGCATCGGCGATGCTGCTTTTGAGCGGCTCGCCCCAGCGCGCGTATTCGTTGAGCGCGACTTCGTTGTTCGTGTTGCGCGTGACGATCTGCGGACGATCCACGAGATCGGGCACCGTCACCGGACCCACGATGATCGTCCGCGCGGGCGGCTGCGCGATCATCGCAGTCAGCGACGGGTCCGCGTTCAGCCGATAAAAGCTCGCGCGCGGCGAGGCGCATCCGGCGATCATCGCCGCCGTCACGAGACAGAGGCAGGCAACGCGCATCACTTCTTGTCCTCCGGTTTGCCGCGCAGCAGCGCTTCGGGATGCTCCTGCAGATAATCCGCCAGGCTGCGGAAGGAAGCCGCCGTGCGCGTCAGTTCGCGGATCGCCTCGGTGGTGTCCTGCTGCAATCCCGAACCGGGCAGCAACGTGGAATGCGCGGCTTCGAGCGCGGCGCGCGCGGCCGCGAGCGTGTTCGTCGCCTGCGGCACGACTTGCGTGTTGAGGTTCTGCATCAGGGCGCTCGTGTTGTCGAGCGTTTGCTGCGCGCTCGCGGTGAGCTGCTCGATCGGCAGCTTGTCGATGCGCGTCATGATGCGGTTGATCGAATCCTGCAGCGAAGCGAGTCCGCTCGGCGTCGTCGGCATTTCGGGCGGCGTGCGGCTCCAGTCGATGCTCGCCTTCTTCGCATCCGGGAAGAATTCGAGCGCGACGTAAAGCTGGCCCGTCAGCAGACTGCCGGTGCGCAACTGCGCGCGCAAACCGTTCGCGACGAGAAAGTTCGCGAGCGCTTTCGGATCGCTCGTCATGCGGCCTTTCTTCGGCCCCGACTCGAAGCGCGACGTGAAGCGCTCCGGATACAGCTTCACTTCCACCGGAATGCTGATCTGCCGCGTGACCGGATCGAAGCGCGTGTTGATGGCCGCCACTTCGCCGATGGGAATGCCCCGGAATTCCACCGGCGCGCCGACCGCCAGGCCGCGCACCGAACCCGTGAAATTGAACACGTACGTCTCGACGATCCGCTCGTGCACGCGCAGCGCTTCCGAGCGCGTCTGAAAGAGCGTGAAGGTGGTATTGGCCGGCGCCTGCGCCCAACTGAGCGACGCGGCGGGCGTTTCGAACGCGAGGCCGCCGATCAGCATCGACACGAGCGATTGCGTGTTCACCTTCAGCCCGTCGGTGCTCAGCGTGACATCGAGACCGCTCGCTTGCCAGAAGCGCGAATCGGCGTTCACGTAGCGGTCGTACGGCGAATTGATGAACACGTGCAGCGTGACGCCGCTGCCGTCCTTGTCGAGTTCGAACGCCGTCACCTGGCCCACTTGCAGCCGCCGGAAATAGATCGGCGTGCCGACATCGACGGAACCGAGATCCGCCGCGCGCAGCACGAACTGCCGCCCCGGCACGTCGCTCGCGAACACGGGCGGCGTTTCCAGCCCGGTGTAATCGCGCTGCGCGCTCTTGCCGCGCCCGATATCCATGCCGATATACGCGCCCGACAGCAGCGTGCCGATGCCCGACACCGAGCCGCCCGCCACGCGCGGACGCACGACCCAGAAGCGCGTGTCGTCGACGAGCATGTTGGCGGTATCGCGCGTGAGTTCCGCCGTGGCGACCACGCGCGTGTAGTCCTTCGAAAGCACCACCGACTTGACGATGCCGATGTCCACGTCCTTGAACTTGATCTTCGTCTTGCCCGCTTCGAGCCCTTCGCCGGACTTGAAGCTGATGGTCACGGTCGGGCCTTTCTCCAGCACGGTCTGCACCGCGAGCCAGATGCCGACCAGCACCGCCACGGCCGGCACCACCCAGATCCACGGGATGCGCCAGCGCTTCTTCGGCACGACTTCGGCATCGGGCAGGCCGCCTTGGGAGCTCATGTCGCGTGCTCCTCGTTGTGTCGTGCGTCCTGCTCGCGTTGTGCGTCGCTTGCGTCCCAGATGAGGCGCGGATCGAAGGACATCGCGGCGAGCATGGTCAGCACGACGACCGCGCCGAACGCAATCGAAGCCGGTCCCGCTTCGATGGTCGCCATCGCGCTGAACTGCACGAGCGCGACGAGCACGGCGATCACGTAGATATCGAGCATGGACCAGCGTCCCACGAGTTCGACGATGCGGTAGATGCGCGCGCGCTGCACGGTGTACTGCGTCATGCGCAGATTGACGCTCGCGGCGAGATAGCCGATGGCGAGAATCTTGAGCATCGGCACGGCGATGCTCGCAATGAACACGATGATCGCGAGCGGCCACGAGCCGGATGTCCACAGATACGCGACGCCGCTCATGATCGTGTCCTTCTGCGCGCCGAAGAGCGAACTCGTGTTCATCACCGGCAGCAGGTTCGCGGGAACGTAGAGCACCGCCGCCGAGATCAGATACGCCCACGTGCGCGAGAGGCTCGCCGGCTTGCGCAGATGCAGGCGCGCGCCGCAGCGCGGGCAGCATCGATGTGAATGACGCAACACGCCGCGCGTGGACAGCCCGCAGTCGTGGCAGACGCAGATGCCGCTCGCCGACGCAATGCGTCCGTTGAGCGGCACGCCTTCGGGCAGCGCGAGCGACGTGTCGCCGATGCCGGACCACATCGCGCGTTCGTCGAACGAAGATGCCGTCGCGACGAGCAGCAGCATGAGCGCCGCGAGCGACCACAGTGCCGGCCCCGTCACCACCGACGCGATATGCGCGAGCTTCACCACCGACACGAGCAGGCCGAGCATCAGCACTTCGGTCATGCCCCATTCGCGCGCGACGCACAGCAGGCGAAACGCCGCGTCCGCGCGATACGGCCTGCGATGCACGTGAAGCGGCAGCAGGAGCCACACGGTGCCGAACGCGTGCGCGGCGGGCATCAGGACGGTCGTGACGAAGATGAGGCCGGCGAGCGGCCACATGCCGTCGCGATACAACACGCGCACCGCGCCGATGAGCGTCGTTTCGACGAGATCGCCATTGACCGACAGCCCGACGATGGGAAACGCGTTCGAGATCACCCACAGCACGCAGGCGGCGAGCGCGCACGCGAGCGCGCGGTCGAAGCCGTGCGCGCGGCGGCGATACAGCACGGCGCGGCATCGGCAGCAGCGCAGGGCGCCGCCCGGCGGCAGCGGATGTTCGCGCTGCAGCAGATCGCATTCGGGACACGCGATCAACGCGCGATCGCCGCGCGGATCGTGCTCGGGCACTGCAGCGGAGGCCGCCGTGTTCATTGCACCGTCGGCGCGGCCGATGCGGCCGGCTTGACCGCATCGGCGGGCGGGGTCGCGGTCTGCGTCGCGGTCTGCGTCGTCATCTTGTCGGCGACCATGACCCAGCCGCCGCCCATCGCCTTGTAAAGCGTCACGAACGAAGCGAGCGCGGCGGCGTGCGTCTGCGTCTCCGACAATTGCGCGTTGAACAGGCTGCGCTCGGCGTCCAGCACTTCGATATAGCTCGTATAGCCGCCCTCGTAACGCGCCCGCGCAAGACGCGCGTAAGTGGAAAGCGCGGTCACCTGGCGGCCCTGCACTTCGAGTTGTTCGTGCAGTTTCTGCGACTGGATGAGCGCGTCATCGACTTCCTGAAACGCGACCTGAATCGCCTTCTGGTACGAAAGCAGCGCCGCGCGTTGCTGCGCCTCGGCGGTCTCGACCTGCCCCGAGATGTTGCCCGCCGTGAAGATGGGCTGCGTCACCTGACCGGCGAACGACCACACGCGCGCCGGCCCCGTGAAGAGCGACGAGAACTGCGTGCTCGCGGTGCCGAAGAGACCCGTCAGCGAGATTTGCGGGAAGTACAGCGCACGCGCCGCGCCGATCAGCGCATTCGCCGCGATCAAATCCTGTTCCGCCTGAAGCAGATCGGGCCGCCGTTCCAGCAGGTCCGACGGCAAGCCCGACGGAATCACGGGCGTCGCGAGCGCGCCGAGGTCGAGGCCGCGCACGATCGGCCCGGGATTGCTGCCGAGCAGGACGGAAAGCGCGTCTTCCTGCTGCGCGATCTGCGTTTCGATCTGCGGAATGGTGGCGAGCGAGGCTTCGTATTCGGACTGGCTCTGCGCGAGTTCCATCTGCGAGACTTCGCCGCCTTCGAAGCGCAGCGTGAACACGTGCACCGATTCCGCGCGGCTTTGCGTCGTCGCCTTGGCAATGTCGAGTTGCCGGTCGAGGCTGCGCAGATTCAGATACGACGACGCCACCGACGCCACCAGCGAGAGAATCGTCGCGCGCCGTCCTTCTTCACTCGACAACAGATTCGCGCGCGCGGCCTCCGTCAGCCGGCGATTGCGCCCGAAAAGGTCCAGCTCCCACGCCGCCGACACCGACAATTCGAACTGGTTGTAGACCGGCCCGAAGCCGGGTGGAAGCTGCACCGCGCCCGCCCGGGACGCGCGTTGCCGCGAGGCGTCCGCGCCCGCCGAGATTTGCGGGAAGAGCGCGGAGCGCGTGGTGACGAACTGCCCCATGAACTGTTCGACGCGCGCCGCCGCGATCTTCACGTCCTTGTTGTTGGCGAGCGCGGTCTCGATCAACTGGTCCAGCACGGGGTCCTGAAACTGCTTCCACCATTCGGTGTTCGCGGTATCGGAGACTTCCGTCGCGGCGAAGCGATACGTCGCCGGCGTCTCGACGGGCTGACGCGAATAGTTCGGCCCGAGCAGGCAGCCCGAGAGCGATGCGGCGGCGATCACGCCCGCCAGAGTGCGAAGGAACCGGTCGGGCCGCATGTCAATGCCCCTTGTCCGGAGCGGACGGCGTCGCGTTCGGGCCGCTGCCGCCGGGTGTTCGCGGCGGCGTATCGGATGCCGTCGCCGCGGGCGTCTCACCGCTCTTCTTCTTCTTCGAGCGCGCGGACATCGTTTCGAGTCCCCAGAAGAACATCGGAATGAAGAACACGGCGATGACCGTCGCACCCAGCATCCCGCCGATCACGCCCGTGCCGATGGAATGGCGGCTGTTCGCCGATGCGCCCGTCGCGATGGCGAGCGGCACGCAGCCGAGAATGAACGCGAGCGATGTCATGACGATCGGGCGCAGACGCTCTTCGGCGGCGGTCATGGTCGCGTCGAACACGGACTTGCCCGACTGCACGTTCAGCACCGCGAACTCGAAGATGAGAATGGCGTTCTTCGCGGCCAGCGCGACGAGCATCGTGAGGCCGATCTGGAAGTACACGTCGTTGTCGAGGCCGCGCAGAAGAATGGCGAGCAGCGCGCCGAAGATGGCGAACGGCACGGCCATCAAGACGCCGAGCGGCAGGCTCCATTTCTCGTATTGCGCGGCGAGAATCAGGAACACCATGATGAGCCCGAACACGAAGACGAGGCCCGACGTGCCGCCCGACTGCTTCGCTTCGAACGCTTCGCCGCTCCACGCGATGCCGTAATCCGAAGGCAAGCCGGACGCGACTTCCTCCAGCGCCTGTATCACTTGCCCCGACGAATAGCCCGGCGCGGCGTTCGCGGTGATCTTTACCGCCGGGAAGTTGTTGAAGCGCGTGATGAGATCGGGGCCGGTCACGTAGCGCGTGTTGACCACCGACTTGAGCGGCACCATGCTGCCGGTCTTGCTCTTCACGAAGATCTGCGTGAGGTCGTCCGGTTTCAGCCGGTACGAAGGCTCCGCCTGAAGAATCACTTGCCACAGGCGGCTCGACCGGTTGAACTGCGAGACGTAGAGCGAGCCGAACATCGTCTGCATCGCGCTGTAGACGTCTTCGACGGGCACGCCGAGCGTCTCGGCCTTGTCGCGATCCACGTCCGCGAGCAGTTGTTGCGACGACGCGTTGAAGGTCGATGTCACGCCGGTCAGCTCCGGCCTCGCCTTCGCCTTCGCGACGTAATCCTGCACGATGCCCGCGAACTGCGCGATGGTCGTATCGCCCTTGCTCTGTATCCACATTTCGGTGCCGCCCGTGGTGCCCAGGCCCGGAATGGAAGGCGGATTGAGCGGCACCACAATGCCCTCGCGCACTTGCGAAAGCGCCTTGTACGCATCGACGAGCACGGCGCGCGCGTTTTGCGTGCGGATATTGGCGGACGTATAGCGGTCGTCGAAGCTTTTCAGCCCCACGAAGAACGTCGATGCGTTGTTCTTGTTCTGGCTGTCGAGCAGGCTGAAGCCGTCCACCGTCGCGATGCTGCCGACGGCCGGCTGCTTCATGAAGTATTCGGTCACGCGGTCGGACACCGCGCCCGTGCGATCGAGCGAAGCTGCGTCCGGCATGATGACTGCGCCCAGCAGATAACCCTGATCTTCGGGCGGCAGGAAGGCCGTGGGAATGTCGCGCATCATCACGACGGCGAGCGCGATCATGCCCGCGAACAGCAGCAGCGCGATCACGAATCGCCGGATGATGAGCCGCACGATGCGCGTGTAGCCGTGCGTCATGCGCATGAACTGGTTGTCGAACCAGCGGAAAAAGCCCTTCTTCTCGTGATGTCCGGGCTTGAGCAGCAGCGAGGCGAGCGCGGGCGAAAGCGTCAGCGCGACGATGCCCGAGATCACCACCGATATCGCGATGGTGATGGCGAACTGCTTGTACATCTGCCCGGTGATGCCGCCGAGAAACGCCACCGGCACGAACACCGCGCACAGCACGAGCACGATGGCGACGACCGGCCCGGCGACCTCGTCCATCGCCTGTTTCGCGGCGGTCTTCGGATCGAGCTTGTGAACGGTCATGTTGCGCTCGACGTTTTCGATCACGACGATCGCATCGTCCACCACGATGCCGATGGCGAGCACCATGCCGAACAGCGTCAGCATGTTGATGGAGAAGCCGAGCGCTTCCATGCCCATGAACGTGCCGACGATGGACACGGGCACGGCGAGCACCGGAATGAGCGTCGCGCGCAGGCTTTGCAGGAACACGAACACCACGATCACCACGAGCGCGACGGCTTCGAAGAACGTATGCACCACATCCGAAATGGATGCGCGCGTGAACTCCGTGGTGTCCATCGCGATCTGGTAGTCGATGCCTTCCGGGAACGTCTTCTTCATCTCCGCGAGACGCGCGCGCACCTGCTTCGAGACGTCGAGTGCGTTCGCGCCCGGCTGCTGATACACGGCGAGCACCGTCGCGGATTTGCCCTGAAAACGGCTGCGAATCGAATAATCTTTCTGACCGAGTTCCGCGCGGCCCACGTCTTTCAATCGCACGATGGCCGCGCCGCCGGATTCCGCGCGAATGATGATGTTCTCGAATTCGGCGGGTTCGGTGAGACGCCCGGTCGTCGTCACGGCGAACGACTGCTCGACGGGCGAACCCGTCGGCGATTGCCCGAGACGGCCCACGGCGAACTGCTGGTTCTGATTGGCGACCGCGCGCTGCACGTCGGCGGCGGTGATGCCGAGCTGCGCCATGCGGTCGGGCTTGAGCCAGATGCGCATGGCGTAATCCGGCGTGCCGAAGATGCTCGACTGGTTCGCGCCGGGAATGCGCTTCAATGCATCGAGCACATAGACGTTCGCGTAATTGGCGATATAGGTGGCGTCGTAGCGTTCGTCGGGCGAATAGATCGCGACGACCATCATGAAGGCCTGCGACTTCTTCTGCACCTGCACGCCTTGCGCCGTGACCGATTGCGGCAGTTGCGGCAGCGCGAGGTTCACGCGGTTCTGCACGTCCACCTGCGCGAGTTCCGGATTCGTGCCGATCTCGAAGTACGCGTTGATCGTCAGATTGCCCGTCGACGAACTCGACGAGCTCATGTAGATCATGTTGTCCGCGCCGTTCACCTGCTGCTCGATCGGCGCGGCCACGTTGTTCGCGACGACTTCGGCGCTCGCACCCGGATACGTCGCGGAAATGGTGATCTGCGGCGGCGTGATGTCCGGATACTGCGCGGTCGGCAGCGCGAGCATGGTGAGCGCGCCGCCGAGCGTGATGATGATCGAGATGACCGAGGCGAAGATCGGGCGGTCGATGCAGAAATGTGAGATGTTCATTGGCCTTTTCCGCTTTTCCGCTCGGCGTGGCTTGGCTGATCGCTATCGATGCCTACTGCTGGCTTTCGCTGGCGGGCTTCGTCGTCCCGATCGACGCCTGCGCGCCCGATGCCGCCATCGCAGCCGATGCCGGGGCCGCGCCCTCCGCCGGCGCGCTCACCACGCGCACCTGCGAGTCCGCGGCGACGCGAATCGCGCCATCGACGATCACGCGTTCGCCCGCGCGAAGACCGCTCGTGATGAACCAGTCGTCGCCGTGCCATTCGCCGACTTCGATCACGCGCTGATGCGGCTTCGACTGATCGTCGAGCACCCACACGAAGTGGCTCTTCGCGCCTTGCAGCACGGCGCGCTGCGGCACGAGAATCGCGTTCGGCCGAAGCGCCCCCGACACGCGCGCCTTCACGAACTGGCCGGGACGCAGCGTGCCCTTCGGATTCGCGAACGATGCGCGGACCAGAAAGGTGCCGGTTTGCGTGCTGAACGCGGGATTCGTGAAGTCGATGCGGCCGGTCTGCGGATACACGGAGCCGTCGGCCTGAATGACGGTGACATCGAACTGATTGTCGGGCGGAAAGCGCAACTGTCCTTTCTGTATCTGCTCGCGATACGTCAGCAACTCGTTCTCCGAGATGCTGAAGTTCACCCACATCGGATCGAGCTGATACACGTAGGTGAGCAGGCCCGATTGCGTCGGCGTGACGTAGCTGCCTTCCTGCACGCGCGCGAAGCTCGAAAGCCCCTTGAGCGGCGAGCGAATGGTCGTATAGCTGAGATTGAGCTGCGCGGTCTGCACTTCGCCTTGCGCCGCGATGACGGCGGCCTCCGCGCTCTTTTCGTTGCCGATGGCGTCGTCGAGATCCTTCTTGCTCAACGCGTTCATCGCGGCAAGCGGCTTCACGCGCGCGAGATTCTGTTGCGTGACGAGCAGCCGCGCCTGCTGCTGCGAAAGCGCGCCCTTGGCGGTTTGCAGCGCGGCTTCGAACGGGCGCTTGTCCATCAAGAACATGATCTGGTTCGCTGCGACGAGCGCGCCTTCGGTGTACATGCGCTTTTCGAGGAAGCCGTCGACGCGCGCGCGTATTTCCACTTCGCGCGAGCTTTGTGTCTGCGCGGTGAATTCGAATTCGACCGGCGTCGTTTTCGCCGCGACGGTCATCACCGTTACATCGACGGCGGCGCGCGGCGCTTCGGCAGGCGGCTTCCTGCATGCGGCAAGCGAGAGCAGGGCCAGCGCCGCGAGCGGCATGTAGCGGCGTGCGTGCATCGTATGTATCGCGTGATGTATTGCGTGTGACATCCGCGCATGACCGCCATGCAGTAATCGTTCCGACACCAACGCCATGAACGTCATGAACGCCTCTCTTCTTGGGATGGCTTGACCAGGGTGCGGGCGCTATGGCGCGCTCGCCGTCACATGCTCGCGGTGCGCGAAGAACGCCTGCATGCCGATGCCGTCAACGCGCGTGTCTCACGGCGCTGCATTCGCCATGCAGTGATTACGCGCGCGACGGATTGACGTGTCGATGTCAACGAGCGCGAGACCCGAGCCTCATAAGTGCCGTAGCTGCCTCCGTTTCCGATGTTCGCGCGATGGCCAGAGACGCCTGCATGCTTGGCCAAGAGCGGTCACCGCATGCATGCCGGTGCGCCTGACGAATCTACTAATAGCCGAATAACGTTGAAAACGCCATAGGGTTCGTGCGTGGCATTTGCGTGTGTGAGTTCGTGTCGATTCGTGAAACAGTGGGGGTTACTGAGAATAGTTTTGTGTCCGAAGTAAATACATGATTTCGGCTTTCTGCTTGTGATGATTCGACTGTTTCAATACACGAAGATGGACGCTCTTTCGACAACGAGATCCGGCTGGACAACCATGCTCTTGCTCTGCACAGCCTTACGGATGCGCACCCGCCGACCCCAAGGGTTTTCCCTCGCTCGCGCATTGTCGATAGCCGCCTGCCCCGATAGCGCCTGCTATCGTTCGGTCTTAACATCTCCTGCCTGGCGTCGATCCGGCGCCGGCGTCCCACCGGAAGCGCGTCACGAAACGTGCCCGACAACATGGAACAAGATGCGCAATCCGCTCGTGGAACCGCGCGCCCGCCATCTCGCGGGCGCTCATCGTCCGGCACGGCGTCATCGGCTGACAAGGCTTTGCCTCGCGACGCTGCTGCTGTCGAGCGCGTTCGCCCGCGCGCAGTCTTATCGCGATGTCAGTCCCACGCCGCCGCCCGCGCCCGCGCGTCCCGCCGCGCCGCCGCAGCCGCCGCAAGCGGAGAGCGCATCGGCGCAAGTGGCCGTCGCCGCGCTGCGCGGACTCGTGTTCGAAGCATCGGCGTCGGGCGCGCCGGGCGCATCGGCGAATGAAGCCGCGCGCGCAGCCGATGGACGCATCGTCGCGCGCGGCCTGCCTCCGCTCGACGACGCGTTCCTGCAAGGCTTCGCCGCCGACCTCGATCGCCCGCTCACCTTCGCGCGGCTCGCGGAAATTCGCCGCGCCGTGGTCGCGCGTTATCGCGAAAGCGGGCTGCCGCTCGTCGATGTCTACGTGCCCGAGCAGGACGTCACCGAAGGCGTCGTGCGGATCGCGGTGGCGAGCTATCGGCTGGGCCGGGTGATTCCGCGCGGCAACCGCTATTTCTCCGATGCCCTGCTCGCGGGCGACATGCCGCTCACCGCCGGCGACGCCATCCGCGAATCCGACGTCGCCACGGGCCTCGCGTTGCTCAACGCGAATCCGTATCGCGCGGTCGATGTGATCTACGCGCCCGGCGAGGCCGAAAGCACCACCGACGTGATCCTGCAAACCGCCGACCGTTTCCCGATGCGCGTCTCGGCGGGCTACGACAACGCGGGCGTGCCGCAGCTCGGCCGCGACCGGTTCTTCGCGGGCATCGACTATGGCAATCTCTTCGGCCTCGATCAGCAGATCGCCTATCAGATCACCGCGAGCAACGACGCGCTGAGCGGCAATCCGGACATCGAAGGCCGTCCGGACCGTCCGCGCTTCGTCGCGCACGCGCTCAGTTATTCCGCGCCGCTGCCGTGGCGCGACCGCATCGAACTGTTCGGCGTCTACGCGCAAAGCACGCCGCGCCTGCCGGACAGTTACGGGCAAACGGGCATCTCCGCGCAGGCGAGCATCCGCTACGACTGGCGGCTCACGCCATTCTCCGGCTGGCAGCAACAGGTGCAGTTCGGCTACGACTACAAGCGGTCGAACAACAACCTCGAATTCGGCGGATTCCAGGTGTTCAATTCGAACACGCATATCCATCAATTCCTGCTTGCGTACGACGTGAACCGCAGCGATGCGAGCGGCCAGACACGCGCCAACGCAACCGTGGTGCTCAGTCCCGGCCGGCTCGACACCGACAATCGCGATGCCGCGTTCGAAAGCGCGCGTCACGGCGCGACGCCGCGCTACATGTACGCGCAGTTGTCGGCGCAGCGCGATGTGGCGCTGGGCGCGGGTTTCGTCGCATGGGGAAGGGCGGCGCTGCAATGGACGCCCGACACGCTGCTGCCGAGCGAAGAGATGGGGCTGGGCGGCGACAGCAGCGTGCGCGGTTATCTGCCGTATGTCGTGCAGGGCGATCGCGGATGGAACGTGCAGACGGAGGTCCGCACGCCGCCGTGGAGCATCGGCGAAAGCGGCGTGGCGATCCAGCCGTTCCTCTTCGTCGATGCGGGCCGCGTGTGGAACCGCATCGATCAGCCGACGGAGCCGAACAACGGTTCGCTCGTCGGCATGGGCGGCGGATTCCGCTTTCAGGTCAACCGCTTCGTCAACGTGCGCGGCACGTTCGGATATCCGTTGCACGCAGCGGTTCCCGGCGGATCGAAAGCGCCGGTCGGAATGCTGTATATCGTGCTCGGCTCGTGACGGCGGCTACTTGTTCACCTGCCATTGCAGCACGGGATGCGAGACGCCCGGCACGAACGTCCACGTGCCGCCCGGCGCGAAATTCCAGCTCGGCGCGAAGCTCGACGCCGTGCTCATCTGCGCGGTCGTGAGGCCGTTGGCGGCGGGAATCGCGTTGCCCGTGGCCGCGCCGACGGTCTGCCCCGACACCTCGCGATCCCAGTAGACGTCCTTCGCGACGTTGCCGATGTTCGTCGATACGAGGCCGCCCACGTAGCCCGGCGGCAGCGTGGTCGGCAGCGACATCGCGGCGAACGATTCCTCGATCTTGCCCGTGTTGTATTCGGCCAGTCCGCCGTCGGTCACGCCGCCGCCGCTGCCCGTCGCATACGATTGCAGGATGACGCCGGTCACGCCGTTGGCCGCCGCGATGCCGCCCACGTGCGCATGCGTGCCGCCGCCGTAGTCGCCGGTCGCCCACGACTGCACGATCAGTCCCGTGTTGGATACCGCGATGCCGCCCATCGACCCTTGCGCGTACAGCGACACATTGCTGGTGGCGCGCGAGACGGTGCCCGAGTTCTCGCCGACGACACCGCCGATGGCGCCCGCGCCGATCTCCTCCGTGGACATCTGGCCGGTGACGTTGACGTTGGCGATCAGCCCCGCCGACGTGCCCGCGAGCAGTCCCGCGAGCGTGGCCCACGGCGACCCGGACGCGTTCGTGAGATTCAGGTTGCGCACGACGCCCGATGCGCCGATTGCCGAGAACAGGCCGAGCGGCGGCGAGCCCGAATCGGGCGTCGTGCTGAACGAGATGCCGTCGATGGTATGGCCGAAGCCGTCGAACTGGCCGGTGAAGCCCGTCGTGCCGTTCAACGCGATGGGCGTGAACGATCCGCTCGCCGTGAGATCCTTGCCGAGCGCGTAATTGCCGCCCAGGTTCTGCGAGATGTTCTCCAGTTCCGCGATGGAATTGACGAGCTGATACGACGTCACTTGCGTCTTGAGTCCGCTGAACGGCGCGGCGGCCCACGCGGCGTTCGTGCGAATGGTGCCGGGCGTGAACGTGCCGTTCGAATCGTGGAACGCGGCGACGATGCCCGTGCTGCGCGACCAGTCGATCGTGCCTTCGTTCGTCACGCTGCCGTTGTTGTCGATGCTCGTCGAATCCGCGCGCAGGTAGAGATTGCCCGCGCCCGTGTTGGCGACGGTCGTGACCGGTCCGAGCAGGATCGAATGTCCGGCCTTGAGCACGAGCGATGCATTGCCGGTCCAGGTCAGCGTCGAGAGCACGTTGATGTCGCTGTCCGCGTCGATGGTCACCGACGTGCCTTGCGACAGGCTCCCCGCGATCGCCGCCGCGTTATGCGGCCCGGCGTTCAGCTCGCCCACGCCGATGGTCCACTTCGCCGCCGTCACCGTGCTCCCTTCCAGCTCCATCGTCTGGCCGGTGGTCTGGACCGTGCCGCCCGAGGCGTCGCTGTTGCGCGCGGTGATCGCTTCGTGCTGCTGCACGTCGCCCTGATGCGCGATGAGCCAGACGTGACCGTCGCGCGTCGCGGTGCCCGTCGCGCGCAGTCCCGCGTGACGGCCGGCGAGCGCGTAGACGTTGCCATCGGCGGCTTCGAGATGGATTTGCGCGGCGCGTATGCCGCCCCGGTTCACCACGTCGCCTTGCGCGCCCGGCTGCACGAAGACCTGGCCGCTGCTCGCCGAATCCCGGAGCAACACGCTGCTGCCCGCGACGAGTTCCGCCGTGCCGTTCGGCGCGGAAATGCGGCCCGCGTTCTCGGTGTGCGCGAGCGAGATGAGAAAGACATCGCCGCCGCTCGAACTGATCCTGCCGAGATTGACGACGGACGCGGTGCTCGTGCCGGACAACGTGAGCGGGCCGCCCGCGATGAACGCGTCGTTGCTCGTGTCGAGCGTCGCGGCGACGAAGCGGCCGCCTGTCGTCACCACGCCTTGCTGCCCGATCACCACGCCTTGCGGATTGATGAGGTAAAAGCTGCCTGTCGCGCTGAGATTTCCGTCGATGGCCGAGGCATTCGGACCGGTCACGCGCGAAAGCGTCGCGCCCGTGCCGTTGTTGACGTTCACGCTATTGCCCGCGCCGATGGAAAAGCTGTTCCAGTCGATCACGCCGCGCGTCGTGCTTTGCGTGATGCTGACCTGCGTGGCCGACGACGTGATGCTGCCCGAGCCGGCCTTGAACTGGCCGTTCTGCGGCAGTGGACCGGCGGCGAAGGCGACAGGCAGCGAGGCGCTCACCAGAAACACGATCGCGGCGGGCCTGATGAGCCAGCCGTGCATGGACGATTCGTCGCGCATGACGCCTCCCGTTGCGTGGCACACCGAACCGGCCGGTGGATCATTCAGGATAGAACCGGATCGGATAATTGCAATGCGGCAGTGCGGGCGGCGGACGCTTCAGGTGCGGATGGGCGAGCGGCCAGCCTTCGCCTTCTGATCTTCATCGCCATGCGTGGGAGCAAGCGCGCTTGCTGCATTGCGTTCGCGAACCACGCGTTGCAGGCAGTCGAGAAACACGGTCGCGGCGGGCGTGAGCGGGCTGTCGCGACGCGTCACCACGCCGACCGACGATACCGGCAGCGCATCTTCAATAGGCAGCACGGCAAGCCCTTCGCCGACCCATTCGTGATCGAGCAGCGAACGCGGCATCGCGGCGAGCGCCTCGGATTCGCGCAGCAGCCCATGCGCGATCACGAAGCTCGGACACTCGATCACGCGCTGCGGCCTCGGCAAGCCGTGCTGCGTGAAGATGTCGAGCAGCGCCTGCGTCGTGCTTTCGGGCGATGGATTCAGCAGCCATTCGGCATCCGCGAGATCGGCGAGGCGCGTGGCATGACGCAGCGGATGATCCTTGCGCGCGACGATCACCGAATGCGATTCGTAGAGCGGCACGTAGTCGAATTCGGCCGACAACTGACTGGCCATGATGACCGCGACGACGAGATCGAGCGAGCCGTCGCGCAGACGCGGAAGCGCGACGCCCGGAAAGCCCTCGATGAAACTCACCTTCGCCTGAGGCATCTCGCGGCGGAACATCGCGTAGGCCTGCGGCAGGACGGAAAGCGCGGCGGTCGGCGTGACGGCCGCGCTCACGCTGCCCGATCCGGCGCCCTTCATCTGCACGATGTCGTCTTCGGCGCGCCGCATTTCGCTCACCACGAGCTTCGCGCGCACGCGCAATTGCTGGCCGAACGCGGTGAGCTGCACGCCGCGCGCGGTCCGCACGATGAGCGGCACGCCGAGATCCTGCTCCAGTTCCTTGATGGCTTTCGTCAGCGCCGCCTGCGACAGAAAGAGACTGCGCGCCGCCGCGCGAATGCTGCCTTGCTCGACCACGGAGAGGAACGCGCGCAACTGGTGGTACTTCATCGTCATGCTGTCACCTGGTGTTCCCTAGGGTTTTCGCCGACAACCGTGGGTCGTCATAGACGGAATTTACTGTCTTTTGCGATTATTTTCGACTGCCTATGCTCAATCGATCGATGAACCACGCGACGCGTTCGAGGAGCCAAGATGCTTTCAGTTGACCCGATCATTCCCGGCATTGCCGCCATTGCAGCCGATTTCGTCGACGTGCGGCGGCGCATTCACGAGCATCCGGAACTCGCGTTCGACGAAACGCACACGAGCGATCTCGTCGCCGGGCTGCTCGCCGAATGGGGCTTTGATGTGCATCGCGGTCTCGGCAAGACGGGCGTCGTGGGCGTGCTGAAACAGGGCGACGGCACGAAACGCATCGGCTTGCGCGCCGACATGGACGCGCTGCCGATAGAAGAAACCACCGGCCTGCCGTACGCCAGCAAGACCGCGCGCGTGATGCACGCCTGCGGCCACGACGGCCACACCGCCATGCTGCTGTGCGCGGCGCGTCATCTCGCGTCGAGCCGGCAGTTCTCCGGCACGCTCAACGTGATCTTCCAGCCCGCCGAGGAAGGCGAGGCGGGCGCCCGCGCGATGATCGAAGACGGCCTCTTCGAGCGCTTTCCCTGCGACGCCGTGTTCGGCCTGCACAACATGCCGGGCCTGCCCGCAGGCGAGATGTTCTTCACGCCGGGGCCGGCGATGGCGTCGTCGGACCGCGTGTCGATCGTCGTGCGCGGCGTCGGCGGTCATGGCGCGATGCCGCACGTCGCGCGCGATCCGATGTCGGCGGTGGCATCGATCATTCTGGGGCTGAACAGCATCGTCGCACGCGAAGTGAATGCGCAGAAACCGGCGGTCGTCACCGTCGGCAGCGTGCAGGCGGGCGAAGCGAACAACGTGATTCCCGAGACCGCGCTGATGAAGCTCTCCGTGCGCACGCTCGACGCCGCCGTGCGCATGCAGTTGAAGGAGCGCATTTCGGCGCTCGCGCACGCGCAGGCGAGCGCGTTCGGCTGCACCGTCGAGATCGACTACGAGCTGGGTTATCCCGTGCTCGTGAATCATGCGGAGCCGACTGCGTTCGCCACGCAAGTCGCGACGACCATGCTCGGCGCGCAACGCGTGGACCCGGCCGCCGCGCCGCTGATGGGCAGCGAGGACTTCGCGTTCATGCTCGAAGCGTGTCCGGGAAGCTATGCGTGGATCGGCAACGGCGTGGGATCGAAGGGCGGCTGCATGGTGCACAACCCCGGCTACGATTTCAACGACGACATTCTCGCGACCGGCGCGAGCTACTGGGTCCGGCTCGCCGAAGCCTGGCTCGCCGACTGATTCTCATCGACATCGACATCGACATCGACTCACGCCACACGCGCACTGGAGCACGACATGGATACCCCCGCAATCGCCGGCAACGCACGCACGAGTCAGCCCTTGAGCGGACGGGCGGCGCGCGTGCGCCTCGTCACGGCGGCTGCCGTCGGCAACGCGCTCGAGTTCTACGACTTCACCGTCTATGCGTTCTTCGCGCTCATCATCGGCAAGCTGTTCTTTCCGGTGCACGATCCGGTCGGCCAGTTGCTGCTCGCGGTGGCGAGCTTCGGCGTCGGTTTCTTCACGCGGCCGCTCGGCGGGATCGTCATCGGCATGTACGCGGACCGCGCCGGGCGCAAGAAGGCGATGCTGCTCACGCTCGGCCTGATGGCGCTCGGCACCGCGCTCATCGCCATTGCGCCGACGTATGCGCAGGCGGGCGTCGCCGCGCCTGTGCTGCTCGTGATCGCGCGGCTCCTGCAAGGCTTTTCGGCGGGCGGGGAAGTGGGCGCATCCACGACGCTCCTGCTCGAACAGGCGCCGTCGAATCGTCGCGGGCTGTATGCGTCGTGGCAGTTCGCGAGCCAGGGGCTGGCCGCGCTCGCGGGCGCGCTGACCGGCGTGGCGCTGAGCGCGGCCCTCACGCCCGCGCAACTCGAAGGATGGGGCTGGCGCGTGCCGTTCGTCATCGGCACGCTGATCGTGCCGGTCGGCTGGTGGCTGCGCCGCACGATGGAAGAAGCGCCCCGCGTGCAGTCCGTCGATGCCGCCGTCTCCTCGCAGGCGCACACGCACAGCAAGACGCCGCTTCGCGCGGTGCTGCGTCATCACGGCCGCGCGTTGCTTTCGGGACTCGGGCTCACCATCGGCGGGACGTCGGCGCATTTCATCATCGTGTTCTATCTGTCCATCTACGGCGTGAAGACGCTCGGCCTGCCCGGATGGACGTCGATGCTCTCCGGCTGCATCGCGGGCGCGGTGCTGTTCGTGCTGACGCCGGTGGGCGGCTATCTCTCCGACCGCTTCGGCCGCAAGCGTCTCGCGCAGGCCACGCGCATCGTGCTCATGCTCGCGATCTATCCGGCCTTCGTGCTGCTCAACCGCCATCCCACGGCGGGCACGCTGTTCGCGGTCGTCACGGTGCTTTCGGTCGTGCATTCGCTCAATGTCGGGCCGGTCGGCGCGATGCTCGGCGAACTCTTTCCGCGCAGCGTGCGGGCGACGGGCGCGGCTATCGTGTACAGCATCGGCGTGGCGATTTTCGGGGGCTTCGCGCAGTTCTTCGTGACGACGCTCATCGTCGTGACGGGCAGCGTGCTCGCGCCCGCGTGGTACGTGATCGCTTGCGGCGTGTTGAGCGTGATCGCGGTTCACTGCATGCGCGAGGGATCGCGCGAGGCGCTCGATTGAGCGATGCATCGGCGGTTTGCAATTGCATCGCGGGCCTACCATACTCGTTGTATCGTCGCCGTCCGGTGACGCAAGGAACGCTTCACCGCGAACTCGCTGGCTCACCGCAATGTCGATCGATTGGAAGCGCCGCGTCCGTCTTTTCGTTCAGCGTTTCTGGCAGCCGGTCAGCGCATGCATGACCTGCATGCCGGGAAGCTGGGGCAATCTGTTGAGCGTCGTGCACTGGACCATCGCGTTGCGCACGGGTCTGCTCACCGGAACGCTCGCCGTGCTGTTGAGCTTCGTGCCGGCGGTGAAGCGCATCTACGCGCTGCGCTTCGGCAACGCGCTGATGGTCGGCCTGCTCACCGCGCTCGGCGATGTCCTCTCGCACCGCAGCCACTATCGCATCGCGTGGCTGGAGCATGTGCTGACGGGCGTGATGGCCGGCCTCTTCGCGCTGGCCGCTTCGTATCTGCTCGAAGACCGGGCGCGCCGCGTCCGTGCGGCATGGGCGCGCGTTTTCCGCTGACACGCCACGCGCCCGTTCATCGTCAGGCCGCGCCCGGCCCCGACTCCACCGCGAGCAGATTCAGAATGACGAAGATCGCGGACTGATTGTCGGCGATGATCGCAATGCCGAGCGTCGCGCTGATCCATCGGCCGATCTTGGTGGCCGCGAAATCGTCGCTTTGCGCGCACTTCCTGAGGGTGACGCCGAGCTTGACCGCGCGATAGTGATACGACGGGATGTGATGCCGCGCCGCCACGCCCGACAGTCCGCCCTTGCCGCCCGACGACCAGCCGAGCGTGCCCGCGAGCACGAGCCGCTCGTACTTGTCGAGGCCGTCGATGAACGCGCGCGCAAGCCGCCGCACGCGCGCTTCGCTCAAGCCGTATAGCATCAGCACGGATTCGACCGGATCGGCCACGGCGTGCGCGTGTTCATCCACTTGCTGGCCGATGCCGTCCAGTTCGATCGATACGTCGCGCTGATAGCTCGCGCTTCGCAGGCAATCGATCAGAAAGCGCCTGAAATACGTGCATACGGCGTAGCGGCTCGACGGCGCGCTCTGATCGCTCGAATGCGATTCGGTATGTCCCGGTTCGAGCCTCAGCACCTTCGAGTAGATGAACTGCGCGATCAGCTCTTCCCTGTCTTCCCGAAGCGACTGCAACTCGGGCGGATGGTAGCCGCGCAACGCGCTGCGCACGAGCGTGTAGATCGAAACCATTTCGTCGTGCGACAGATGCGTCCTGCGCCGCCACAGCGTGGCCAGTGTCGATACGGGACCGGCATCGGCGGCCGCGTCCATCGTCGAGGTATCCATCGCATCCCCCCATATCGGTGGCTACGCGAGGAGTATGTTTTTTTCAGAGGGATCGTCCAATATGGATTAAGTGATAGCCGTCGCCTAAACTCTCGGGTAAACCAGTCGAGCACGGGACCTGCACGATCGCTTCACGGCCATGCCGTGCATGCGGTCCGGATCGTCCGCATGCTTTCTGAACTGACCCGGCGTGCACCGCGACAAGGGGATGACAGAATGCCAGGCGATCGTGAGCAAAGAGAGATCGACACCGATCTCGCGAACGCGCTGTATGCCGCGGACCCTGCATCGTTCATCGCGCACGGCTGTGCCATTTCCCTTCTCGGCGCGCTCTATCTCGCCCGCCCCGGCGACACGCGGCTCGTTATTCTCTGCATGCTTTTCCATGGCGTGGCCATCGCGCTCATGCTCTCCGTGTGGGCGTGGCGGCGTCTTCGTCCGCTTGGCTTGAGCGCGCGCGAATGGATCAATCTTCACGCGCTCGGCAATGTGGCGCTTCATGCGTCTCCCGGACTTTCGATATGGTTCGGAATCCAAAACGATATGGACGATGCCGCCGTCATTCACATCGTGCTGCTCGTCGCGCTGGCCGCGCTCGCGTATGCGTCGAACGGGCTTTGCGCGGTGAATCTGTCCGCCGCCGTGTTGACGCTGATCGCGCCCGCCATCGTGATGAATCTGATGCTGCCGTGGCCAGCGCGCGTTGAAATGAGCGCGGTGCTCGCCGCGTGCGGCGTCGCGGTATGCGTGTTCGCGGCGCAGCATCGGTGGCGTTATCGGCGCATTGTCGCGGCGCTCGTGAATCAGCAGCGGCTTGCCGAAACCATCACGCGGCAGAAGTGCCTGATCGAAGACGCGAGCCGCGCCAAGACCCGCTTCTTCGCCGCCGCGAGCCACGATCTCAGGCAGCCGCTGCACGCCATCGGCCTGCTGGCGCAAGCGCTGTGCGAACGCGGCGCAAAGGCCGAAGAACGCGATGAAACCGCGCAGCACATCATGGCGAACGTCGAGGCGCTGAACCATCTCTTCAATCAGGTGCTCGATCTCGCGCGCATCGAAAGCGGCGTCACGCAGGTCATCACGCAGCACTTCAGGCTTTCGGAACTGCTCGCGCGCATCGACAAGCAGTTCCGTCCCGCCGCCGCCGCGAAAGGGCTTGCGTTGCGCATCGCGCCGACCGATTGCATCGCGAACACGGACCCCGTGCTGCTCGAACGCATTCTCATCAATCTCGTGTCGAACGCGGTGCGCTACACCGAGCGCGGCGCGATCTGGATCGGCGTGCGGCATGGCGCGGATCGCGAGCGCTGCCATATCGAAGTGCGCGATTCGGGCATCGGCATCGCGCCGCACGAACACGAGCTGGTCTTCGAGGAGTTCTATCAGGTGCCGCTGCCGCAGTTCCCGGTGCGTCAAGGACACGGCCTCGGCCTGCCGACCGTGCGCCGCCTCATCCGCATGCTCGGCGACGAACTCACGCTGCGCTCGGACCTCGGACGCGGCACGACCGTCCGCGTGCCGGTCAGGGTAGGCGAGGCGGGGCTGATCAACGCGAGTCTTTCCGCGCCGCCTTCGGTGGGCGCGCCGCTCGAAGGCCGCCAGATTCTGTGTGTCGATGACGATCCCGCCAATCTCGACGCCCTCGGCACGCTGCTCACGCGCTGGGGCTGCGTCGTGCGCGGCTGCCGCGACGAACTCGCGGCGGTGCGCGCGATTGCCGAAGGCTTCGTGCCGGACGCTTTTCTTTGCGACTACCAGATCGGCCGTCAGCGGACCGGCGTCGAGGCGATTAGCGCGGTGCGCGAGGCGTTGCGGCGGCGCGGACACAACGAACTGGCGTGCGTGATGATCACGGGCGACGTGGCATCGCCCGAACTGACCGCGCTCGCCGCCGATGGCGTGCCCGTTCTGCGCAAGCCGGTGACGCCCGCACGTTTGCGCCGCACGCTCGACATGCTGTTGCAGGAGCGCGGGCAGAACGAGGCGGCGTGAATCGATACGAAGCGCCTAGAGTTCGCGCCCCGCCTGCAGCCAGCCGTTGATGACCGCGATCGCCGACGAGCGGTTATGCACGCCGAGCGCCCGGAAGATGACCGACAGATGGACCTTGACCGTTCCTTCGGCGACTTGCAGTTCGCGCGCGATCATCTTGTTGGTGCAGCCGCGATGCACGAACCGCATGATTTCGCGCTGCCGTGGCGAAAGGTTTTCCATCAGATGCAGATGATGCGGCGCGAGCGCGGCGGCGGGCCCGTTCGTCGTGATGGTCGGGGAAGGACACGCGGGCCGCGCCGGTGCAGCGCGCGCCGCGCCGATGAGACTGAGCGCTTCGATCGGCACGTACGCGCCGCCCGAGAGCACGAGTTCGATGGCCTTGAGCATCACGTTGGCCGGCTCGCGCTTGGGCACGAAGCCGAGCGCGCCGGCGGCGAGCACGGCGCGCATTTCATCGACGGACTCTTCCGCCGACAGCACGACGAGCGGCAGCGCGGGATTCGCCTTCAAGAGCGCCGCCAGCGACGACGCGCCCGCCATGCCCGACATGTGCAGATCCACGATGGCGAGATCGTGGTTCGCTTCGGGCCGCGCGGCGGCGGCGAGCGTGTCCCAGCTATCGGCTTCGTCGAATTGCGCTTCGGGATCGATTCCGCGCAACAGCGACTTGACGGCCTGACGGATCAGTTCGTGGTCGTCGGCGACGAGGAACCTCATGCTGTCTCCCGGCTGAGTGTCGTGATGCGCGCCGCTTCTCTCGTGCGCGCATCGCGCATCATTCACTGTGTATCGTCGACGCACAAGTCCGGGTCGCTCACGACGCAATCCGCAGCCGGCAACGCGGGTCCGCCGCGCACGCGCACGCCCGATTCCTTCGCGGAGATGCGCAGCCCCTTCGGCAGCAGCAGCCACATCTGCGCCGGCTGCTTCATTCTGCTCGCCTTCTGCTGCGCCTGCGCGCCGGTGCCGAAGAAGTAGTCGGCGCGCACCGCGCCACGTATCGCGCCGCCCGCGTCCTGCGCCATCAAAAGCCGCGTGACCGATGCCCCCGACCCGCTCTCGCTCGCATCGATGAAGACGGGTGCGCCGAGCGGCGTCGTTCGCGGATCGATCGCGGCGGAGCGTTCGGGCGACAGCGGCACGCCGAGCGCGCCGATCGGCCCCGACGACGAATCCGGAATCGGGCGGAAGAAGACGTAGCTCGGATCGGATGTGGCGAAGGTATAGGCGAGGGGCGTCGACGTTAGCGGTGCGGGTGCTGCCGTCGTTGCGCGCGGCGAATCGATTCGCGCCACGCCTGCATTTCCCGAAACCGATGGCGTGCTCACGCGCGCCGGATGCACCGCGGGCGTCGCGCCCTTCGCGAGCGTGAAGCCGCGCAGAAGCGGGGAGTCGGGATTGGCGTCGTCGGCGCTTTGATCGCCGCTCGCAGCCGATGCGTCCGCGTTCTGCCCGCCGCGCAGCAGCGGAGATTGCGGCGTGTCGTCGGATGCGGATGCGCCGCCGCTGTCCGGCGCGTTCGTCACGCTCACCGCGCCTTCTTCCAGCGCGATCTCCACGCCGCGCACGAGGATCTTGCGGCCCTTGCTCTGCGCGCTCGCGACCGGCGGATTGAACGCGAAGCCGTTTTGCTCGGCATATGCGAGGCGGATGGTGCTCACGCCGTCCTGCAGCACGATCTTGCCCGCGCCCTGCAATTGCATGGAGTAGAGCATCGCCGGGTCGGCGACATAGGCGAGCACCGGCGCATCGATGCGCCCGCGTTCGATCTGCGCCCGCGACAGGTACGGCACGATGCGCCCGCCCACGAGCCGCAGCCGCAGCTTCTTGTCGCGGATGTCGGGCACGCTGTTGCCCAGGTCGAGCGCGTAGACGCCTTTTGCGCGGCTCATCGAGAGCGCCGCGAGCGGCACCACCGTGCGGCCTTCGATGCGCGCCATCATCGGTTCCGAGCGTGCGTTCGGAGGCAGCTTGCGGGAATCGAGAAAGAGCATGTCGCGCGGGGCGCCGTAGACCGGGTACACGTACGGCGGTTCGTAGCGGCGGCTGCCGCGCATCACCGGTTCGTAGTAGCCCGTCAGCACGCCGCGCGACGTGCGGTCCACGTTGCTGATCTGGTAGACCGTGAAGTTCTCTTCGAAGAACTGGCGGATGGCGGTGCGGTCCGTTGCGCTTATCTTTCGCGATGCCGCGCAGGGGGACGCCCAGGCAGGTTTGCCGCTCAACACCGAGCAGCTTCGGCGGAAGGCTTCCCAGGATTCGGCTACATCGTCCTTTGACCAGCCTGGGACGGCTGTGAAGGGGACCGGTGTGTACAGGGCGTTCTTTGTCGCGAACGGGGTCGCGGGGCCGGACAGTTGGGCCGTTGGCGTCGACGGTAAAGGGCTCGGTATGCCCGGTTCCTGGCCCGTCTGGGCCGCGCTTACTATTTTCGCTTCTTCTTTCGCTTCGTTCTGTGTTGTTGGCGTGGGGGCATTTTTTGCCTCTGCGGCAGGGGGCGGCGGGTTTGTCGCGCAGCCACTCGCTAGTGTTATCGCCACTGCTGCAGCTAGTAACCTTTTTGCGTCGAACTTTTCAGGATCTTTCTCTTCGTGTGACATGGTTTCCTCGTCACGTTTTCCTCTTTCTTATTCTCGTGTCGGTCTATTAGCTCGCCCCTCCCCGGGGCGGGGGTCACTTTCTTTGCTGCTGCAAAGAAAGTAACCAAAGAAAGCAGCTTTTTCGCCCGCTGTTCTGAATCAGGGTGCACTCCGTAGAACCACGTTGGCACTCAGCTTGAATCAACCCTGAATCACCTTCCACGCCCACTGAGCGCCACGTCCTCCGAGCCCCTCGGCTCGTTAACACCATCAGTGCTTTCAATGCCTCGTGGTCTGTCAAGCCTTTCGGTTTTTCTTCATCCATCAAGCCATAACACAGCACTCCGTAGAACCACGTTGGCACTCAGCCTGAATCAACCCTGAATCGCCTTCCACGCCCACTGAGCGCCACGTCCTCCGAGCCCCTCGGCTCGTTAACACCATCGGTGCCTTTCATGTCACCCATCATTTAGACGAACGCACCACCTCGATTTTGAATGTCGACGCTCCATACGCCACCGGACACGACGGCGCCGCACTCCCGCACGACGGCACACCCGCAAACGGCGATGCACTCAACGTCCGCTGCGCCGCCGCCATTGCCTGCGCCGCCGACGACAAACTCGCGAACACCGAATCGTGCGTCAAATCCAGCGCCGAAAAATCTCGCGGCGCCAACGACACGATCGCCACAAAATGATTCTCCCCAATCGGCTCGCCCGCCTGCATCGGCCACGCCGCTCGCGGTAACACCATCCGCCGCCCCGCATCAATCCGATTGTCCCGATCCAACTCATTCGGAAATAACTGCAAATACTGATTCGCCGGATCGACCGCGAACACATACAGATAGCCATCGCGATTACTCGTCACCATGAAGCGCAACCGGTCCCGATCAACCACCGCTCGCGCCAACGGCACCTCCACCTTCACCCCAATCGACGGATCCGCCAACGCCTCTATCCGCGCAAACTCACCAGCCGGCGTGTACGGCGGTAACGCAGGCGGCGGCGGTGCAGCCGCTATCGATACAGGCGTTGCCACCGCCGCCGCCTCGTTCGCCGTCCTCTGCACATGATCGACACGCGCCACCTGCGGTCCATTCGGTCCATTCGGCCCATGCTGCATCAGCTTCGGCACGAACCAGCCGAGCGCCGCCGCCGCCAGCGCGCCCGCCGCGCCGACCACCCACCGCACGCGCCGCCGCGATGCACCTCCATTTCGCGATGCATCCGTGCCCGCCGCACGCTCCGCCGATGCCACATCCAGCGCAATGCCCAGTTCATCCGCGAATTGCCGGTCCGTCTGCGGCCGGTCCGCGGGCGACACCGCCAGCGCATGATCGATCGCCCTCAGAAAGCGCTCCGAATAGCGGCCCGCCGCCAGCTTCGCGAGCGGCTGATACGCATCGCTCACCATGCGCCCGACCGACGGCGGCGGCGTCTTGCCCGTGATCGCGAAATACACCATCGCGGCCAGCGCGTAATGATCCGTCCACGGCCCCTGCCTCAGCGACGCCACCTCCGCATACTGCTCGATCGGCGCATAACCCGGCTTCAGGATCACCGTCAACGCCTGCGTCATGTCGCCGATCACGCGCCGCGCCGCGCCGAAGTCCAGCAGCACCGGACGATGGCTATCGTCCAGCAAGATGATGTTGTCCGGCGATATGTCGCGATGAAAACAGTTCGACGCATGCAGCACGGCGAGCGCATCGACGAGCGGCGTCAAGAGCGCGCGCAGCCACGCTTCGTCCGGCGGCTTCGGCATCGCCTTCAACGCATCCTTGAGCGTCACGCCCCGGTAGTACGGCATCACCATGTACGCCGTGCCGTTCGCCTCCCAGAAGCGATACACCTTCACGAGCGACTGATGATCGAATCGCGCAAGCAGCCGCGCCTCGTCGTTGATGAAGCTCTTCAGCCCGGCGCGAAACATGCTCTCGTATCGCGACGACTTCACCTGCACCTGCGTCGCCCCGACGCGCGCCGCCAGCGCCGTCGGCATGTACTCCTTCACCGCCACCTCGCGATCCAGCGACGTATCCAGCGCGCGATACACAATGCCGAAGCCGCCTTCGCCAATCAGCCCCAAAATCTCGAACTCGCCGAGCCGCGTGCCGGGCGGCAGGACGCCATCGGTCGAAGGCATCGGGGAAGCAAGAGGCATGTTCGGCATGTTCGACTCATTCGGCACCGGCACGCGCGCGCCGCTCACGATCACCGTCTTGTCGTCCTCGCCGCCGGACTCGATGTTGACCTCGGTCTTGCCTTCGTCGCCGCTGTCCGGATCGCGCTCGCCGGGAAGCCTGCCGCTCGCGTTCATGATGCGCGGTCCCGCAAGAGCGTCGTGAAAAGCGCCGTGTCCGGCAAGCCGTACGCGGGCCAGATGGTGAACGGGCGGGGCGTCGCGATCGGTGCATCCGGCGCATCTTGCGCGTCGTCCGGCGCAGGTTGCGCGCACTGCGCCGACGTCCACATGCTCATGCCATCAAGCTCCGTCTGCCAGACCGGGGCGAAGGTGCGCGCGAGCGCATCCGGCAGCGCCGCCGCCGACTGCACGATCCACGGCTCGGTCAGCACGGCCGCGCGCGCGTCGATGAGCGGCGGCGCGGGCGAGGGCGCGGGCAGCGCGGCAAGCTGCGCGTCGAGGCGCTCGATGCTGTGATCGAAATCGAGCGCGGCGAGCGCCACGCCTTCTATCGCCGAAAGCCAGTCCCACAGCGCGACGATCTCGCCGCCGCGCGCAGGCGGACACGGCAGCGACGCCGCGATCGTCAGCGGAAAATGCCGGCCCACGCGATCCACCGACGCCATCACCACGCCCGCCCAGCATTGCGTGAGCGTGGGCGCGATCGCGCCCGGCATCGCGAAGAAGCGCCACACCGGACACGTCAGATAGAGCGCGAGCCAGTCCGCGCCGAGCGCAAGCTGCGTTTCCGCGACGCGCTGCGCGAGCCACGCGTCCCACGGCGCGACGAACGCATCCGACAGCCGCCGCGCCGCGAAATCGCCGAGCGATGGCAGCTTGCCGTACCAGCCGGGAATGGCCGGGCGTTCATCGGCGAAGGCGTCGGCGAGATCGTCGCTCATAGGCGTTCCGGACACGAGAACGCGCGCAAATCGGCGAGCCGGAACGGATTCTCGACGCTGTTCGCCGTCACCTCGAAGCGCGCCTTGCGCCCCTCCACATCGAACGTGACGATGAAGCGCTCGGGCTGGCCCGTCGGCTGCACGTCGAGCCGGTCGAACATGCGGAAAAGCGCCCACGGTCCCTCGAACACCAGATTGCCCGCCGCGTTCGACGGCGGCGGCGTGAGTTGCAGGCTCACGCGGCCCGAGCCGCGCGCGCCGGGCCACTGAATGGTCGATGGAACCTGCGGACCGTGCGCGTAGGTGAGAATTTGCCCGTCGATGTCGAGCGTGAACGAAAGAATCGACGGGTCCATGTCGAGCGGCTTGAACTGCAGCGCGAGCGACGGCGTCTTGCCGCCGCCCCGAAAGAACACGCCGCGAATGGTCGCCGCGCGCTCGAACTGTGCGAGCCCGGCGGGGCTGATTTGCGTCGCGGTGGAATCGGATTTCTTGAAGGCCCACGGTTTCGCGGATACGTCCACGTCCTGCGCCAGGTTCTTCTGGAAGAAGTCGTCGAACTTGCCGCCCGGCGCGAAAAGCGCGCCGAAGTCCTCGGGCAGCACGTCGCGGCCCGACGCCGGCACGAACGGATAGCGCCCGGCCACCGCGCGCTCGCAGAACGCGGCGATCGACTCCTTCAGATCCGCCGACAGATTCACGCGACGCGCCTGCAGCGTCTGCGCCGCGCCCTGGCTTCCGAGATCGAGCAGCGCGGTGCGGATCGGCTCGGGCATGCGCGCGGCCTGCGAACGCAGCTTCGCGGGCGCGTCCGAAGGCGGCGGCGCGGTCTTTTGCTGCAAGGCTTCGTCGGTGGCGCTCAGGTACGCGTAGACATCGTTGATGAGCGCGAGCGTCTGCATGATCGGCGCGGGCTGCCCGCCGCCGGGACTCGTCGCGAGCGCGCGCAGGCCGGCGAAGCGGTCATCGACGACGCTCTCCAGCCGCATGCCCGGCGCGACCGGCGCAATGCGCGTCGGGTCCGGTCCGCGAATGATCTTCTCCAGCCGCTCGCGCGCCGCGCTGATCTTGTCGTTCGCCTTGTCGACGACCGTCGCTTCGTTGTCCGGCTTCGCGGCGAGCGTCGTTTCCCGCGATGCGGCCCGCACGAGCATCGCGAGCGGCGAATCCGGCGCGGAGAGAATGCGCGCGATCTGCACCGATTGCGAAAGCGTGTCCGCGCGCACGATGCGGATGTCGTTCAGAAACTCCGTCCACGTGCGCGCGTAGTCCTGCAAATACAGCAGCCGCACGTCCTGCGTCAGGCGCTGCATCGCTGCGGGATCGCCGCGCGGCAGGCCGCTTTGATCGCGGATGCCGAGCACCCACGGCTCTTCGCTCGCGAGTTGCGCGGCGGTGTCATCGACGGCTTTCAGGAACGCCTTGTGATAGCCGTCGAACGAATACAGCCCCGGCACGCCGCGCGTGAGCGGCGCGCCGCTCGCCCGCACGAAGACGAGCTGCGCGTTCGGCCCGCCCGCCCGCGCGACGGTGAATTCCGGATAATCCGCGCCCACGCCTTGCTGCTTCACGCGCCCGTAGACGCGCTGCGCGAGCGTGCTGGCGGCGAGCATCGAACGCACGCTCGCCACGAGGCGCTCGTCGAAAGGCAAATCGGGATGCACGACGCCACGCGAAAACAGCGCATCCAGATGACCCGTCAGCGCCGCGCGCTCCTCGTTGCCGACTTCGCGCGGCAGCGAGCGGTCCCAGTCGGTGACGATCCACACCTTGAGCGCATCGGGGTCCTGATGATCCGGCTGATGCAGCATCAGATACGCCTTGAGCGCTTCGTACGCGTAGCCGGGATTCGACGCGTTCGCGCTGCGCGCCTGCTCCTCGATGCGCGCGGCGAGCTTCGGCAGGAAGAGATCGGTGAGCAGCCGTTCGTACGCGCCGTTCGCGGCGGCGTCGAGCTTCGCGCCTTGCCACAGGCCCCATTGCATCGCGAGCGGCGGATGCGCGGCATCGACTTGCGGCGTGGAGCCGAGCTTTTGCACCGCCGAGAGCATGGGCAGCAGCGCGACGAGACTCGTATTCGCCGCCGATGTCCCCGCGACCGCCTCTTTCGCCGCGCGCGCCGCCTGTTCGACGTTCTGCACATACGCGCGGTTGCGCAGATAGCTCGTGCCCCACAGCGTCAGCACGCACGCGCTCAGCGCCGCGATGCCCGCATACGCCGAAAGCCGCCGCAGATGCCGCCGCCGCGCCCATTGCAGGTTCGATCCCGCGAGCCCTTGCTCCGCGAACACGACCTGCTTCAGCAGGCGTTCGATGAAATAGCTGCGCCCGCCCGATGCACGCGCCGTCTGCGCGCCGCGCTCGCCGCGATCGATGCGATCGATATGAAACGCCCGCGCGAGCGCACCCATCACGCGATCGATCGGCGTGCCTTCCTGCGTGCCGCTCGTGAAGTAGACGCCGCGCACGAACGGAAGCTCGTCGTGCTTCGACTGCACGAAGGTCGCGGCGAGCGCTTCGGCCAGCACGGGCTTCAACGCCGCGAACTGCTGCGGAAAGCCGATGATCGCCGCACGCGCGGCAAGCCCGCTTTCCGCGTTGAGCCGATCCGGCACGCGCGCGACGAGCCGCGCTTCGAGCGCGTCCAGTTCGGCCTCGATGCGCGAGGTGAATTCGGCGTCGGTCAAGGGATGCGCGGGATCGTACGGAAACGTGAAGCCGAAGACCTGCGCGCGCTCTTCCTTCGACATGTCCGCGAAAAACTCCGTGAAGCCCGCGAGCAGATCCGTCTTCGTGACGAGCACGTAGACCGGAAAGCGCGTGCCGAACGCCTGGATCAGCTCGCGCATGCGGGCGCGCAGCGTGGCGGCCATGTCGCCCGCGTTCGCGGACGTGGCCGCGAGCAGGTCGGGCACGGCGAGCGTGAGGAACACGCCGTTGATCGGCTGGCGCGGGCGCGTCTTCCTGAGCAGCGCGAGAAAGCCCTGCCACGCGGTCTGGTCGGCGTCGCGGTCGCTTTCGTGCGTGGTGTAGCGGCCGGCGGTGTCGATGAGCACGGCTTCGTCGGTGAACCACCAGTCGCAGTTGCGCGTGCCGCCGACGCCGCGAATCTTGTCGGTGCAGAATCGGTCGGCGAGCGGAAAGCGCAGGCCCGAATGGACGAGCGCGGTCGTCTTGCCCGCGCCCGGCGCGCCGATGAAAATGTACCACGGCAACTGATACAGATATTGCCTGCCCGAGAACGTGATCCAGTCGCGCCAGCCGGGCTTGCCGCCGGACGCGGCGATGCGCGCGTCGCGCAGCACGGCGAGCGCTTCGTCGAAGCGTTGCGAGAGCGTCGCGACTTCCGCTTCGCCCGCCGATGGCGCCGCGGCGCGCGCGGGCGGCGGTGCGTCATGCATCGCGAGTCCGGCCGACAATCCCTTCGACAGCGCCGCCTGTGTGCGACGCGCGCGCCACGCGGAGAGCAGCATCCGCAGCACGAGCAGCAGCGCGACGCAGCCGATGGCGATGCCGCGCGCCGTCGCCGATTCGAGCGGATAGTTGCCCGCGAACGACAGGAGCGGCCCCGCGATCCAGAGCACGCCGGCGATCAGCAGGAAACCGATGATCGTCAGCAGCACGGGATGAAACAGGATCGAGAGAATCTTCTTCATGATCACGAACCCGGCCTGGCGAAGAGCGTTACCTCGACGCGACGGTTGCGCGCGCGGCCGGCGGGCGAATCGTTGGGCGCGAGGGGATCGGCGTCGCCCTGGCCTTCGGCTTTCAGGCGCGCGGCGGGGACCGTGGCGGCGAGCAGGTCGCGCACGTTCGCCGCGCGTTCCTGCGACAGTTCCCAGTTCGACGGATAGCGCGCCGAGCGGATCGGCTGGTCGTCGGTGTGGCCGGTGACGAGGACGTTGCCGGGCACCGCGCCGAGCGCCGCCGCGATGCGCCCGATCAGCGGCCGCGTTTGCGCCGACACTTGCGCGCTGCCGGGGCTGAACACGTTGTCGCCGTGCAGCGTGATGACCGAGCGATCGACGCGGTCATCGACGGCGACGAGGCCATCGCGGATATCTTGCGCGAGGAATTCGGCGAGACGCGGCTTCGCCGCCTGCGTGACGACGAGCGGGCGTTGCGCGCCCGCGCGGATCGATGCGAGCGTGGCGAACGCCGGGTCCGAGAGGCGGCCGAGCTGGAAGCTCATCGCGAGCCACGCGGCGGCGAGCACGAGCAGCGCGAGCGCGCCCGCGACCCAGACCGGCAGCACGTCGGTGGCGCGGCGGCGCGCGGCGGGCACGCCTTCCCAGTGCGGCGACAGCGCGCGCTCCGGCTCGCCGCGCTCCTTGCGGATCAACTGATGAAGCCGCGCGCGGATCGCGTCGAGCGTTTGCTTGCCCTGCGCCGCCACGCGATAGCGCCCTTCGAAGCCGAGCGCGAGCACGATGTTCGACAGCTCCAGCAAATGCAGATGCTCGGACGGCTTTTGCGCGAGTCCCGCGAGCAGCTTGAAGACTTTTTCGCCGCCCCACGCTTCGTTGTGGAACGTCACGAGCAGGCTTTGCCGCGCCCACACGCCCGCGCCCCACGGCGTGCCGGACGCGGCTTCGTCGAGCATGGTGCAGACCATGTAGCGCGCCGCCGTGACCTGCTCGGCGGGGACGCCGTTCGCGCGCGCCTGCGCTTCGAAGCGTCGCACGCCGGCGGCGAGCGAATCGCGCAGCGCGGCGGGATCGGCGCAGGCGCTCATCGCACGGATGCGCGGCGCGAGTTGCAGGAGCGGCGCGCACGCGGCGACGAGCGGATTGACCGCGCCGCCCTGAACGAACGCCGCGTCGAACGCGCGCGGGTCCGTGCCCGATGCGAACGCGCCTTCGCCGCCGCCGATGCCGCCCGTCTCGCTCGCGCCCGGAACGCGGCGGCGCGCGCCCGGATTCGGCTTGATCATCGTCTGGTCGGATTCGAATCCGGCGAAGGGATCGTCGTGGTTCGTCATGTCGTCGATGCCCGATGGTCTCAATGGCGGATCGCCCAGAATTCGAGTTCGAGCGCCGGAAATTCGCCCGCGATATACATCGCCAGGTTGCCGGTCTGCTCCAGCTCCTTCCACAGTTCGCCGCCGCGATCCAGTTCGAAATACGAAAAGCCCGCGTGAAACGGAATCTGGCGCGGCGCGACCGGCATGGCGCGCAGCCCGATGCCCGGCAGCGCGAGATTGACGAGATCGCGCAGCTTTTCGGCGGGCGCGATCTTGACCTGCGTCGGAAAGCGCGTGCGCAGCGCCTCGCCCGGCATCTGCGCGTTCGCCGCGAGCACGAAGCCTGCGCTGCGCACGAGTTCGAGGTCGTTGATCATCGCGACGCGCACGCCGGGCTTGCGGCTTTGCAGTTCGATGGCGACGGCGTCCGGTTCGCGGACCTGCGCGAGCAGTTGGCGCACGTCGCGCATGAGCGGTTCGAACGACGCGGCGATGTCGTCGTGCCGATACGGCGGATACGCGGGCACGCGGCGGCGCTCGTCGAAGGCGGCGAGGTCGCCGGCGAACGCGAGCGTCGTCTGATAAAGGCGTTCGGGATGCAGCAGCGGCGAGTGCAGCAGATGCGCGTATTGCGGCTCGAAGCGATTGAGCGTTTGCAGCAGCAGAAAATCCGCGATTTCCGCGACGCCGCCGCGCCCCGGATTCGCGAGGCGGCTCGCGAGCCGGTCGGCGTGCTGATGCGCGAGTCCCGCGAGTTCCTGCGCGTAGCCGAGAAGACGCGTGTCGGCGAGCGCGTGGAGCATCGGCGGGATATAGGCGGGATCGAGCAGCACGCGATTGTCCGCGCGGCGCTCCAGCACCCGCGCGAGGCCGATGGTCGCGAAGGCGTCGGTGGCGTCGCGCGCGAGCATGAGCCGCAGGTTCGGCGCGCCGACGCGGATTTGCGCGACGCGGTCGGTGCTCGTGGTGACATCGGCGACGGAGGTATCGCTCGTGCGATAGCGCAGGTGATCGACGCGTTCGGTGGCGGCGGCATCGGAGTCGAACTCCTTGGCGCCTGCGCGGGCGAGCGGCAGCGCGAGCAGCACGGTTTCGTCGCGCGTGCCGGGCGGGATGTCGAGCGGGGGCGGCGCGGGGGCGTCGTCGGGAAAGGAGAACGCGACGCCGTCGGGCAGCACGCCGAACGCCTGCGACAGCGCGATCTTGCCGAGCCCGAGCGCGATGTCGTCGAGGGTCGCGGCGGCCCAGCCCCACGACCACGCTTCGGTCGCGCGCGCATGGGAGCGCACGAGATGCTCGATGAAGCGGTCGTGCTGCTGGAAATGCTGGGGTTCGAGGAAGAGGCCCTCGGACCAGATCATGCGTTGATGCCAGGTCATGGCGGCTCGATTCCTTGGCTCGGGCGGGCGCTTCCAGGACGCGAGGGCGTTCGGGCGCTCCGGTCAAAGAACGATTGGGGGCGGGGAATTTGGAAGGGGGCTTGTTTTACGCAGATGTCCTATGACGATAGGGCAAGCGTTGACTGCGGGATGGGCCAATGGGATGGACCACGCCGGGCAGGGTACGGTCGATCGCGCGATGAAACGAGCTACGCTTGGTCTTGAGTCTCGATTTCTTCCAGATCGCGAAGGGCCAAGCGAACGGTATTAGCTCGCATAAGGTGATAGCTATCCGTTCCCAATTGCGAGCGAAGAATCTCCATCATTCGTTTTGCCTTGAGGTTTGGATCGACGTCCTGGCCAGCCCATCTGCTTATCCCGGCCAGCTCCGCAAACCTTCGATACATCAGGTCGACTACTTCGCCAAAGTTCTCGGTCGGCCGATCTTTGATCGTTTCGTAGAGGCCCGATTGAGTTCCGATTTCAAGTAGCGTGTCTTCGTATGTATTGAGGAGTTTCTCGATCTCGGGTGGCACCCAAAGCATCCACTGCTGCCTCGTTCGAACGATGTGTTGCCAGTGTCGAAAAGCTTCTTTGCACGGCCCTTTCTCGATCAATGTCACAAGGGCGTCGCCCCAGTCTCGAACATATTGCTCACAAAACTCCACGTATTTATCAAAAGTGACGTTGGCTACGTGCGACCCTGCCATTTCAAAAAGATGGCGTACCGCCTCCCGCCTCGCTTCCCTTTGGGCGCCACGGCGAGCGAGGAAAATTGCCACGGCCTGAGCAATGCAGGCACCTAAGACTGTTCCAGCGAATCCAATGAGCGCCGCGATGGGAAGCGTATCGGTGGCCGCAGCGTTGGCGGCAATAACAGCAGATGCGGTCATCAGTCTTGCCTGTGTGAGAAGCTTTGTGAATTCCGATACGTTCGATCTAAACGGCGTCGACTCGGCAACGCAATTCGACGCGCCGAATTGCGCGTGTGAAAGCCGTAGTTGGTTTGTGCCTTGTGATGACATGGCGATGACGCTAGACGATGACAACGGTGAGCCTTGCCGCTCGCTTGCCTTATGCCCTCTCAGCGTCGCTCGCGTCGAGCATTGCGGTCTGGTCACTAGCGATCAGCATTCGCGCCGCTGTTACATCCGGCATGCTTTCCGCTCATCGATGGTCGGACGTGCGCGGCGATCGAGCCGCTCACCTCCGCGCGCGCTCATGGAAATCGCTGCACACCTTCCGTTGCTTGTAGATCGTGCCGGCAGGGACACCGACAAACCCAATCAATGCGCCAACGCCCAGCACACCCCATAGCCAGCCGGGTTCCGCTTTCGTCGATATCAGCAAGACTTCGAACAAGAGGGTAAGGGAGCAGATGAACGCGGTAACGGACACTTCCCACAAGTCGATTTCCGGCTCCTTGACCGAGGCAACCGGCGCATAGTCATTGCCAATCAGGTTCAGACGCAAGCCTTGAGCGTCGGGCATCGCCACGAGCTGCGGTCCTTGACCGTATTGCACCGACTGCACTGCGAGCGCTTGCAGCACTAATGGACCTGCCGGGCCGGGCACCCCGATGGCTTGGTCGAGATCGAGCGGCGTCAGGGGCGGCGTCCTGCGAGTTATGAAGCGCATGCAGGATGTAAGGCAGGTCGGGATTGCCCGCGAGGAAGGCTATTGCTATCTCCGTCCCTGGTATGTAAGGCATGTGGACGCCGCTTTGCCACTTGCCCGCGAACGGCTTGCCAAGCCGCAGACGGCAGCTATTCAGGCCCGCTACGCGTGGCTCGCGGTCATCGTGGAACTGGACGATGTACTCGCCGTGTTCATCGAGGTACGGCCCGCTAAACTCCGGCGTGGAAGCGATCGTTCCCGTGATCGTTCCTTCGATACGAGGCCACTCTGTTTCCCGCAGCGGCATTCGATACAGCCGGTCCGATGGAATCGCCGTGAACTCGACCTTGTAGCCTTGCTTGCGTGAGGCGCTGCACGTCATGCGGGTGACCAGCAGCCCGTGCTTTGCATCGGCCAGCGTGTGATGGGTCAATGCGAGCACCGTACCGGGCGTGACGTTCCACGAATCGCTGGTGCCCCGGTACTCGATCTGCGCGGCCTCGGCGGCTTCGCGGCGCAGCAGTGCTTCGCGCTGCGCGTCCTCCTTCGTTTCGATGGCGAGACTCGCCCGCGACGTTTCGCCGTAGGTGCTGCTATCGTCCTTCTCGCCGTGAATCTGCTCGGTCGCCTCGATCGGATGCGGTGCGTGCCGGTAGTTGTAGCTGCGCACGTGGTACGTGGTCGGAATGCTGACCGCGTGCATCTCCAGCGACTTGACCGACTCCGCGTCCTGCGTGTTCATGCCGGACTCAGGACGGAACGGCAAGGCGAACGGACGGTTGCCGTTCGCTCTGTCGCGCCGGTAGTGCGTGAGGTCATCGCCGATGGTGACGACTTCACAATCTTCGCCTTCCTCACAGAAGAACCAGATGCCCGTGCGCTGACATAGCCGCTTGAGGAAGTCGAGATCGGACTCGTGCCATTGCGTGATGATGCGGCGTGTCCGATAGCTGCGGTACAGCTTCATGACCGCGCGCGCCCAGACCTTGTTGAAGCCGTGCTCCTTCAGCAGTTGGTCGATGATGTCCGGCTCGCTCATGCCGAAGAAGAAGCGCACCTTTGGCGTGTTGCGCAAAAGCGCGAGGCGCGACTCCAGCACGACCTCATAGGTGCTTTGGTTCGGCGAAGAGGAGAGCTTGGAGAAGGCTGTCACCACGCCATACTTGTGACGCGGCGGGTCGGGCTTGAGTTGCCGTAGCGGGTCATGCGGAAACTGGAGGAGAAGCGATCCGCGCTTGCCGAGGTACTCGTGCTGGGACAGATCGTGCGATGTATGCGTGAAGCTAATCTTGTAACGGCTCTCCTGGCCGATGGCTTCATCGCCTTCGAAACTGAAGATGTCGGCCGTGGCCGAACTGAGCGCGCCGCGTATCTCCAGAAAATAGCGTTGGTGTTGTCCCTGGAAAGCCTGTTCGCGTCTTTCCAAGTAATCGTCTCGGCGATTCAACTGGTTCTCCTTTGCGGTCAATCCGCGCTGAAGTCAAAAAGAAGCCCCGCTCAAGGGCGGGGCTAACGAAGTTCCTACGAGAGTACTGAGCCTCCGAGACCGTTGGAGCAGGCCCAACATTCAAGTGTGTAATCGAATCTGGTGATGCCAAATACGAAAATTCTGAAACTCAATGAACGAGAAGGGCGTCGAGCGGACGCCTATCGCTGAGCAACTTTCGAACTGCGCGGTTTGTGCGATTCGAGTGGCAGGAATTTGTCGCTTCGTCTGAACTTCCGATGCGTGGTGGTGCCGCGAGTGATCGAGAATTCCCTGGACGCGCTCATTCGCGACGTCTGCGAATTAAGCGTCCAAAGCCCCACCCCCCTCACTTCCCCGCCTTCTTCCCCACCCCCACCGCCTGCGCCGCGATAGTCACATCGGCTGCATCGACGCGCACGTTCATCACCGTCGTCTGATTCGGCGGCACGGGTTCGGTGATACGCCAGCGCGATCGTTCGATATCGCGATACGCCGCCATCACCGCGACGAACTTCGTCCCTGGCTGCACCGTCTGCTCGACGCTGCGGCTTTCGCCCGGCTTCAGCAGAAACTCGTTCTTCGCGTTGAGATCGCCGCCGAGCGTCGCCTGATCCTTGCCGTAGAGCGTGAAGAAATCGGCGCTATCGAAGGCGGCGGTCGTCTTCAGCTCGTACACGCGCACGACGACGGGCGAGGGCCGCCCCGTGCGATCCGGATTGACGCCCGCGAGCGCATTCACGCTGATTCGCACGATGGTCGGCGCGGGCGGCGGCGGAGGCGGCGACTTGCACGCGGCCACGCCGAGCATGCAAAGCAACACGGCGAAACAAAGCCGCGTGAAAGCCAGAAATCGCGCGCTGTCCATGATCCGTGATGACCGCCTCAGTGAAACCGCCGACACAGCAGCAGACGATCCACGCCGCCGCGTTTTTTAAATCGGCTGCGGTGTTTCGTTTAATCGTGGCACTGCATCGCACGATGCGGCGGTCATCGAGGAGCGCATTCGTGAAACCGATTGAGCGGATCGCGCCGGCCCGTCTGAAGGCCGGCGCTCGCGTCGCGAAAAGCGACGCACGGCGGATCGCCACCATCTTCGCGATGTGCTGCGCGCTCGCCGCCGCCGCGTTGCGCGCCGATGCGCAAACGGCGCAAACGGTGCAATCGGCGCAAACGGCGCAATCGGCGCAACCCTCGCGCGACGAAGCGCCGACGCCCGCCGCGCGCCAGGCCGAAGCCCGCGTGCGCGACGCCGAGACCATCGCGACGCTCTCGCAGGAAGGACGCCTTCTGCTCGCGCGCGATCAGGTCAAGCTCGACGGCTACGCGTACTGCAGCATGTCCGTGGCGGCGGCGGAGCGCGGGGATTTTCGCGAGAGCATCGAGGCGGCGTCGCGCGCGCTCGTCGTGGCCAGGGAGACGGACAACGCGAACCTCGCCGCGTTGTCGCGCCGCGATCTGGCCATCGCCTACAGCTACGCGGGCGATCTCCCCGACGCCGAACGCTACGCGAAAGAGGCCATCGCCGCCGGGGAGAAGAATCCGCAGCAAGTGCTCGCGCCCGCGCACAAGGTGCTCGGCGACATCGCGGCACGGCGCGGCGATCCGGCCGCCGCGCTCACGGAATATCGCGCGGCGCTCGCGACGGCTTCGGCGCGGTATCGGCCGATGGTGCTGCTCTCGATCACCAACGCGCAAATCGCCGCCGGCGATGCAGCCGGCGCGCGCGCGACCTTCGAGGAAACCGGCGGCATCGACGACACGCTGCTCGCGCCGCTCAGGAAACGCATCGAAGGCAATCTGCTGCTCGCCGAGCACAAGCCGCAACAAGCGCTCGACGCGTTCGCCGCCAGCGCCGCGAAAGGCGGTTCCGACGCCAGCTACGACAAGCTCTGGGCGCAGGAAGGCATGGGCCGCGCGTACCTCGCGCTCGGCGACCGCGCGAAGGCGCGCGACGCGTGGCTCGCCGCGCTCGACGAATCCGAGTCCATCCGCGCGCGCTTTCGCAGCGACGAGTTCAAGACCGGTCTCTTCTCCGACACGCAAACGGTCTTCGAGGAAACGATCGCGCTCGTCGTCGAAGACGGCGATTACGCAGAGGCGTGGGCGCTCTCGGAAAAAAGCCGCAGCCGCGCGCTGCTCGACGTGGTGCGCAACCGGCTCGCATCCGGCGTCGACGAAACGCAGCTCAACGGCCGCGCGCTTTCGCTCGACGACGTGCGCGGCGCGCTGAAACCCGGCGAGGCGATCGTCGAATATCACGGCCTGCCCGACAGGATGATCGCGTGGGTCGTGCGCGCCGACGGCCTTCAGGGTTTCACGCTGCCGATCACGCGCCGCGACATGGCGCTCGCCGTCAACGACTTTCGCGGCGCGATCGTCCGCGGGCGGCCGCAGGCGCTCACCTACGGCGCGAAGCTCGACGCGCTGCTCATCGCGCCGCTCGGCCTGCGTCCCGGCGAACGGCTCGTCGTCGTGCCGAACGGCGCGCTGCACTACATGCCGTTCCAGGCGCTGAAGAACGCGGACGGTTTCCTGATCCAGCGGCATGCCATCGCGCTCGCGCCATCGGCGAGCGTCGCGGTGCAGCTCGTGCGGCGGCAGCAGCGCGTCGCGAGCAATCTCGTCGCGTTCGGCAATCCGCGCATTGCGCCGGAGTTCGATCTGCCCGGCGCGGAAGCCGAAGTCCGCGCCATCGGGCCGCTCTTCGCGCAGCGCGAATCCTTTCTGCACGACGACGTCACGCGCAAGACCTTCAGCGACAACGCGCCGGCCGGCCGCATCGTGCATGTGGCGACGCACGCGCAAGCCGACACCATCGATCCGCTGCATTCCCGCGTGCTGCTCGCGCCCGCCACGCAGCCCGCCGACGGTCCCGACCCGCTGCTCGCGGAGGACATCTACAACCTCAAGTTCAATTCCGTCGCGCTCGTGACCTTGTCCGCGTGCGAGACGGCGCTCGGGCGCATCGAGCGCGGCGACGAAATCATGGGCTTCACGCGCGCGTTCTTCTACGCGGGCGCATCGGCGCTGCTCGTGTCGATGTGGCCCGTCGCCGACGAATCCACCGCGCTCACCATGCGCACGTTCTACGGCGCGCTCACGAAAGGCGAGGAGGCCATCGACGCGATGCGCGACGCGCAACTCGCCGTGCTCGCCGACGGCAAGTTCGCGCATCCGTTCTACTGGGCGCCCTTCGATCTGATGGGCAACTGGCGGCTTTCGGTCGCGCGCTGAAGCTCGTGCCCGCTTGATCTTCGCCTGATTTTCGATAACGACGCAGCAGTGAACGACGCCATGAATTCCTTCGCTATCCGTAATAAATCGAGTCCGTGCAGGCTCGCGCGCATGGCCGGCGCGAGCATCGCGTGTGCGGGCGCGTTGTCGGCGTGGGCGCAGCAGGTGCCGCTTCCCGGCACGCAGCAGACGCCGAGCGCCGGCACGCTGCTCAACGAGCAGCCGCGTCCTTCCACCGCCGCGCCGCCGCCTGGCGGAATGAACGCGCTGCCCGCGCCGCCTCCCGCCGCGCCGCCCGCGCCCGAGGGCCGCACGTTCACGTTGAAAAGCATCCGCTTCGCGGGCAACGAGTCGCTGCCGTCCGACGCGCTGCTCCCGCTCGTCGCGGACAAGATCGGCCAGGAAGTGTCGATCAACGATCTCAACGCAATGGGCGCGCGCGTCGCGGCGGCGTATCGGGAGCGCGGGTATCCGCTCGCGCAAGTGGTGATCCCGCCGCAGGACGTGACGCAAGGCGACGTGCTTTTCACCGTGCTCGAAGGCAAGATCGGCCGCGTGCAGCTGACCGTTGCGCCCGGCGCGCCGATCAAGGAATCGATGGTGCGCGCGCGGCTCGCCGCCATCGAGCCGGGCAAGCCGCTCAAGCAAGCGGAACTCGAACGCACGATGCTGCTGCTGTCCGATTTACCGGGCATTCGCGTGAGTTCGGCGCTGGAGACGGGCAGCACGCCCGGCACCGTCGATCTCGGCGTGACCGTGGAGCCGGTGCGCCGCTGGAACTTCGCGGTCGCCGCCGATGACTACGGCGCGGCGCCCGCCGGCCGCTGGCGGCTCGGCGCGGTCGGGCGGCTCGCGTCGCCGTTCGGCATCGGCGACAACCTCGACCTCAACCTGCTCGCCGCCGAACGCGCCGATACGGTCTACGGGCGCATCGGCTACGACGCGCCGGTCAACGCGTACGGCACGCGCGCGGGCATCGCGTATTCGCATCTGTACTACTACCTCGGCCAGAACTTCTCGGCGCTCGACGCCCACGGCGAAGCCGATGTCGTGACCGCGTCGGTATCGCATCCGCTCATCCGCTCGCGCGGCCAGAACCTGCTCTTGCGCGGCGCGCTGGAGTACCGGTCGCTCACGGACAAGATCGACAGCGTGAGCTTCGAGAATCCGCAAAAGCTGTACGTGGCGAGCGTCGGGCTGTCGTACGAAAGCCGCGACAGTTTGCTCGGCGGCGGCTTCAACAGCGCGGACGTGCAGCTTTCGTTCGCGCATCTGAATATCGATTCGGCGCTCGCGGAATCCATCGATCAAGGTCCGTTCGGCCGTCACGCGCAAGGCAACAGCGTGCGGCTGACGATGCAGGCGAACCGCCTCAACGCGATCACGCGCAACACGAGCTTCTTCGTGGGCATGTCCGGGCAATGGGCGAACCAGAACCTCGACAGTTCGTCGCGCATCACGCTCGGCGGGCCGCGCGCGGTGCGGGCGTATTCGCCGTCCGAAGCGGTCGTCGACGAAGGGCTGATCGGCACGGCGCAGCTTCGTTACGCGGTGATTCCGTCGCTCACGCTGTCCGCGTTCTTCGATATCGGCGTCGGCCGCTACAACGCGCGCTCGATTCCCGGACAAGGCGCGAACACGGTGACGCGCAGCGGCGCGGGCATCGGCGCGTTCTGGAGCGGGCCGTACGGCATCACGGTCGACGGCAGCATCGCCTGGCGCACGACCGGCCCCGACACCACCGGCGACGACAAGCTGCCGCGCGTGTACGTGCAGGTCTCCAAATCGTTTTAGGGTCTGTGAAGGAGCGCGCAATGAACGACACCACTTGCCTTCGGACCCGCAAGCATCGCCGCGAATGGGAACGTGCGATCAGACGTTTCGCCAAACGCGCCGCGCGTCAGGCGGGCGCGGAACTGAAGGCGTCGGCGCTATTGCCGCTTCTCGTGCTCGTCGCCGCGCCGGGCGCGTTCGCGCTGCCGGTCGGCGAGCAGGTGCAGGCGGGCAACGTCGCGATCAACCGGCCGAGCGCCACCGCGATGACCATCACGCAAGGCTCGCAGAAGGGCATCGTCAACTGGAACGGGTTTTCGATTCAGGGCAACGAGCGCGTGGACATTTCGCAGCCGTCGGCGCAGGCGGTGCTGCTCAATCGCGTCGTGGGCAACGAGGCGAGCCGCATCGCCGGGCAACTCAACGCGAACGGGCAGGTGTTTCTCGTCAACCCGGCGGGCGTGATGTTCGCGCGCGGGGCGTCGGTGAACGTGGGATCGCTCGTCGCCTCGACGCTCGGCATTTCCGACGACGCGTTCCTCGCCGGCAAATACCGCTTCACGCAGGGCGGCGCGGCGGCCGGGAACGTGTCGATCGAACCGGGCGCGGCGATCACGGCGGCGGCGGGCGGCGCAGTCGCGCTGCTCGGCGCGCAGGTGGACAACAGCGGGCGCGTCAGCGCGACGCTCGGCAAGATCGCGATGGGCGCGGGCAGCGACATCACGCTCGACTTCGCGGGCGACGGCCTCACGATGCTGAAGGTCAACGACAAGGTCGCCAACGCGCTCGTGAGCAACGCGGGCGTGCTGGAAGCGGACGGCGGCCAGATCGTGATGTCCGCGCGCGCCGCCGACGAAGCCGCCGCGAGCGTGCTCAACCAGACGGGCACGGTGCGGGCGAGAAGCGTGGAGGCGCGCAACGGGCGCATCGTGCTCGACGGCGGCACGTCGGGCGTGACGGAAATCGCGGGCAATCTCGACGCCAGCGCGCCGAACGGCGGCACGGGCGGGCGCATCGACGTGACCGGGCACGATGTCGCGTTGATGGACGGCGCGCGCATCGACGCGAGCGGCGCGCAAGGCGGCGGACGCGTGCGCGTGGGCGGCGGCGCGGCGGGCAGGGAGGCGGACATCGCGAATGCGGACGGCCTGTGGATGAGCCCGAATGCCCATGTATTCGCCGATGCGCTCGCCGCCGGCGATGGCGGCAACGTCGTGATGTACGCGACGCAGGCGGCGCGCGTCTACGGCGAACTCTCGGCGCGAGGCGGGGCGGGCGGCGGCAACGGCGGGCGCGTGGAGACATCCGGAGGTTATCTGGAGACGGACGGCGCGCAGATTCACGTCGATGCCCCGATGGGCCGCGGCGGCGAATGGCTGCTGGATCCGGCGAGCCTGCTGATCGTGAACACGAGGCCGAGCACGCTCGGCACGGCGGTGCCCGCGCTCGACCCGAACACGAACCGCGTCACGTTTTCGCCCGGCACCGCCGACAGCAGCGTGCTCGCGCAGGACGTGAGCAATCAGCTCAACAGCGGCAGTTCGGTGACGCTTTCGACGAGCAGCGGCGGCACGGGCCTTTTCAACGGCGACATCACGATGCAGCGCGGCACGAGCATCACGAAAACCGGACCCGCCGCCGCCAACGACGCCACGCTCACGCTGAGCGCCAACGGCTCGATCACGCTGCTCGGGACGATCGGCGGGGCATCGGTGGCGCAGGCGGGGGGTCCGAGCGTGCCGCCGAACGGAAGGCTGAACGTCGTGCTCGACGCCAACACGGGCAATGCGCCGGCGGGCGCGAGCCGGATCGTGCTCGCGGGGGCGTCGATCAGCACGAACGGCGGCTTTCTGACCATCGGCGTGCCGCAGGCGCAGGCCGGCACGCCCGCCGCCGCGACGAGCTTCGACGGCGCGGCGGTCGGCATCGCCAGTTCGCTGATCGATACGACCGTGCCGCAAGGGCCGAGCGGTCTCGCGAGCGGTTCCGTCACCATCAACGGGCAAGGCGCGCTGACCATTCCGAACACGAGCTTCGGTATCAGCGACACGTTCCTCGGCTTCGTGCCGAACACGCCGCTCGCGGCGGTCAACGTGCTGGATTCGTCGCTCGCCACGTCCGTCAGCGATATCTCGATCAGAGGGCAAGCGGGCAATGCATCGCCGGTTGCGCTGGGCGGCGTGTCGATCAGCGGGAACTCGCAGTTCAATACGACGAGCGGAAACATCGACATTCGCGGCGTCGCGCAAGTGGTGCCGACCATCTCGACGGGCCTCTCGACGAGCCTCTCGACGGGCGTGTCGGGCATCGGCGTCGCGCTCATTCCGACGACGGGCAGTACCGTGCAGTCGCCGAGCCTCGTGACGCAGTCGGGCACGGTCAGCATCGACGGCACCGCGCCGGACGTGACGGCATCGACTTCGGTGTCGGGCGCGGGCGTGCGGATCGAAGGCGCGACGATCAGCACCGCGACCGGCGATGTATCGGTGACGGGCCGCGCGCCCGCGTACTCCACGAACGTGCTCGCGGGCAGCAGTCTCGTGGATGGCGTGGACCTCGCCGGCACGCGCCTCGCGGCGGGCGGGCGCATGCTCGTGCAAGGCACGGTGCAGCCCGCGCCCAGCGCGCCCGTGCCTTTCGGCGTGCCGGGAACGGGCGTTTCGGTGACCGGCAACGCGAATACGCCGACGTCGATCACGTCGGCCAACGCGGACATCCGCATCTTCGGCGGCGGCAACGCGCTGCCGGGCGTGTCGCTGCAAGGCGATATCGGCGGCGGCAACGTGCGGCGGGTCGATGTCCGTACGACCAACGGCGATATCGACATTCGCGGCTACACGACGAATCAGCCCGACGACGGCGTGGTCTTCCCCGGCGTGCAGATCAGCGATGCGTACGTGACCGCGCAGGGCAACGGCCGTCTGCTGTCAATCACCGGGCAGACGCCCAGCACGTCGCCGGCCATCGCGCTCAACAACTCGGTGATTTCGGCGGGACGCGACCCGGACGCCTACGAAATCTCCGACACGGGCGGCACGCTCGTGCTGCGCGCCACGAGCGGCACGAACGCGCCCGCGCCCATCACGATCACGACGTCGCTCTCGACTGTGTCGCCGTCGCTGTTCGCGCCGGGCGGCAATCTCGTGTTCGTGCCGGGCGGCCTCGCGCCCGACACGTTCGATCTCGTCGCGCAGAACGCCACGCCGATCAACGTCGGCGGGACTGCCAGCGGCTTCACCATCACGCCCACGGTGCTCGGCCAGATTTCGCCGAACGTGCTGAACGTGCTCGCCGGATCGTCCACGCATACGGGGCCGATCACGCTGAATACCGCCGATCCCGCGCCGAACGCGCAGTCGCTCACGCTCGCGAACGGCGGCGCGGGCAGCGAGGGCATTTCGCTGCCCGCCGGCTTTTCCGGCAACACGCTGACCTTGCAATCCGCCGGCACGGTGACGGAAGGCGGCGCGGGCATCCAGGCATCGACGCTCAATCTGGTCGGGCCGGGCGTGTTCAATTTGACGGGCGCGCCGAACAGCGTGGCGTCGCTCAGCTTCTCGGGCACGCGCGACGTGACGATGACGAACGCGGGCGACATCGCAATCGCCAATCCGGCGGGCGTGACGTTCGATAACGCGACCGGGCGCGTCGTGCCGCCGACGGCGGGCGCGAACCCGACGCTCGCGGGCAGTCTCGATCTGCGCACGACCGACGGCGGCGAAAGCGGCACGGGCGACATCTTCGTGCCGGTGCCGATCGTCGAAACCGCGAGCGGCGCATCCACGCTCGCGTTTCATTCGAACGGCGTGCTGAATTTGCAGAACGACATCACGTCGACGGCCGGGCCGCTCGATATCGTCGCTGATGCGCGCAACGCGATCATCGCGCTCGGCAATGCGGGCGAAGGCCCGGCGTACCGCATCCGCTTCGCGACGAACGGCGGCCGCGTCGCGATGGGCACGGCGAACGGCGGCGCGAGCGGCTTCGACGGCGCGACGGTGCAGGTCCATTCGACGGACATCGACACGGGCGGCGGCAACGTCACGCTGCACGGCATCGCGCCCGCGCAGATTTCGACGGGCGACGGCGTGGCGTTTCCCGCGTTCGGCACGGCGTACGGCGTCGATCTGAACGACGCGACGATCCGCTCCGGCACCGGCAGCATCGACGTGCAAGGCCAGAGCCTGAACGCGGCGGCGAATCCCGGCGGCGGCGTGATTCTTCGGAACGCGGGCAACGCGGCGAACGTGAATCCGGGGCCGACGCAACTCGTCTCGCTCGCGGCGGATTCGGCCGATCCCGCGAACGGCAGCGCGATCCGCGTCTTCGGCGCGGCGAGCGGCGCGGGCAACAACGGTGTCGCGATGCTCGACGGCGCTTCGGTGCAAGCGCCGAACGGAACCGTGGATGTACGCGGCCACGCGACCGGCGCGAATCCTGGCGGATACGGCGCGCTGCTGTGGTCCGGATCGATCGCGGCGGCGAACGTGCGCGTCACCGGCTCGACGGATTCGGCGACGCCGGGCTTAGGCATCGGCGCGGTGAACGTGCCGCCGAACGCGGGATTCGCGGCCCCGGCGTTCTCTATCGGCGCGGGCGCGTCGGGCGCGGTCATCCTGCGTTCGGCGAACGGCGGCACGGACAGCAGCATCGCCGTGCGCAGCGCGCCGGGGTCCATCGCCGCGCCGGGCGGCACCATCGGCATCGCGCCGGCATCGGTCGATCCGTCGAGCTTCGCCGTGACCGCGCAGAACGACGTGCCGGTCACGCTCTTCGGCACGAGCGCGACAACGGGCCTGTCCATCGACGCAGAGAGCTATCAGGCGTTCTCGCCCGCCATCGCGACGCTCGTGCTCGGGTCGTCGACGCAGAACGGGCGCATCGTGGTCGAAGGCGCCTGCGCGGGCGGCGCGGGTTGCGCCGCGCGGCCCGCCGTCGCGACGAGCCTCACGCTGCAGAACACCGGCGCGAACAGTCAGGGCATCGATCTGCCGTCCGGCATCGCGCTTCCCGGCAAGACGCTCGCGCTCGATTCGTCCGGTGCCGTGACCGATCCGGGCGGCATCGCGGCGCAAACGCTGCTGCTCGCGGGCGGCGGCAACTTCGCTCTCGCCGATGCGGGCAACAGCGTCGGACTGCTCGCGCTGGCCGGCGCGCACGACGTGCGGTTTTCGAACGCGGGCGGCTTCGCGATCGGCGCGGCGAACGCGAACGGACTCGACGGCGCGGCGGGCAGCGTCGCGCAGATCGGCGGACCGCCCGCGAGCGTGACCGGCGATTTGACCGCCATCGCGGACACGGGCGCGATCGCGCTCGGCGTTCCCGGCGCGCCGACGACACTGAGCGCGGGCGGCAGCATCGACCTGGTGATGCAGCAAGGCCTCTTCCAGAACGATGCGGGCGGCACGCTGAACGCGGGCAACGCGTGGCGCGTGTGGGCGCTGTCGCCCAACGACGAGCGGCGCAACGGCGTGGAACCGGGCGGCGCGCTGCCGAACTTCTACGGCTGCCTCTACGGCGGCGTCTGTAGCTGGAACGGGCAGCCGTCGCAGAACGTCGTGCCGGCGAGCGGCAATCACTTCGTGTACGCGGACCGGCCGGTTGCGCGCGTCGTCATCGGCGATCAGGCGCGCGTCGAAGGCACGCCGAACGGCCCGTTCACGTTCGACGTCACCGGCTTGCTCGGCGGCGATCAGCGCGGCTCGGCGATCGCCGGCGGCGTGACCGGCACGTCCGCGACGACGAATTCGCCGCCCGGCCGCTATGCGATCAACGGCGCGTTCTCGTCGCCGGTCGGCTACGAGGTGGTCGTCGTGCCGGGCACGCTCACCGTCACGCCGATGGAGCTTCAGGGCGCGGTCTTCAATCGCAGCGGCCTGCAGCCGCTTTTCACGGCGCAGGAGCAGAGCTTCGTCTACGAAAGCAATCTGGGCGGCGTGAACATTTGCGTCGGCACGAACGAGCCGATCCTCGCGCTGCAACAGTCCGAAGGTCCGGCCGACACGCTCGCGGCGGAATGGAAGCGCGTGCGCTCGCGCCCGAATCTCAACAACTGCCTCGTCGTGAACGGGCAGCACGGCTGCGGCGAGTTCTAGAGAGGAGCCGGCATGATCGACGTCGAACCGCTGCTCGCGCCGGCCGCGATCGATCCGCCCACGGGCATCGATCTGGAATACGACGCGGCGTTTCTCGCCTTCGAAGCGCTCGCGCGCGAGCATCCCACGCGCCAGTTCGATACCCCCGCCGAGCCGCCGCCCTGGAACGACGTGCTCGAACAGGCCGAAGCGCTGCTCGCCCGCTCGAAGGACGTGCGCGTGGCGGTGGCGTGGACGCGCGCGGCGTCGCATGTGCATGGGCTGGCGGGTTTCGTCGCGGGCATGCGCTTGCTGACCGGGCTGATCGAGCGTTACTGGGACGGCCTCTATCCGCCGCTCGATCCGGACGAAGCCGGCGACGGCGGCGATGCCGCATTGCGCATCAACGCGCTTGCGCCGCTCGCGGATGCCTACACGCCGTTCGCGGAAGCCGAAACGCTGCTGCACGATCTGCGCGAATGCGAGGTCTGCCGCGTGCACGGCGAGCGCCTGACGGTGCGCGACATGCTGGTGGCGCAGGGACGGCTCGCGCCGCAGGAAGGCGCGAGCGCGGCGAGCCTGCCGCGCGTGGAAGGCATGCTCGCCGATGCCCTCGCGCACGATCCCGCCATGCGCGCCGATGCGCTCGATCTGCCGCGCGCGGTGGAGGCGCTGGCTGCGTGCATCGGCGAGAAGCTGGGCGCGGCGCGCGCGCCGTCGATGAGCGCGTTGACGATGACCGCGCGCTACATCGCATCGCCGTTCCGTGCGATGCCGGCCGCCGATGATCCCGCCGAACCGGCCGAAACGGAACAACCCGCGCCGCCGATGCATCGCGGTGTCGCGCGTCCCGGCGAGATTGCGTCGCGCGAAGCGGCCATCGCCGCGCTCGATGCGGTCTGCGCGTTCCTCGAACGCACCGAGCCGACGAGTCCCGCGCCGCTCTTGATTCGACGCGCGCGCGGGTTGATCGGCAAGGACTTTCTCGCGGTGATGCAGGACCTCGCGCCCGACAGCCTCGCGCAGATTCATCTGATCGCGGGAACTCGGCCGGCGTGACGTTCCGCGACGCTTGAAATTGCGGCGGCGACATTCGTCTACTGAGCAGCAAGCATGGAGAGAATGCGATGAGCGGACGCGATTTCATCGAGCCTTTGACGATGCCGGTCGTCGAAGGCGCTCGCATCGGCGAGCTTGTGGGATTCAGCGGCGAGGGCGCGCGTCCGCTCGTCGTGTATGCGGGGCAGCCGGGCGGCGCGGCGCTCGTCGCACGCAGCGTCGCCGATGTGCGCGGCGTGCATATCGGGCGCGAAGTGCTGCTCATTTTCGAGGCGGGCGATCCGGCGCGGCCCGTTATCGTCGGATGCCTTCAGGCGGATGAACCGTGGCCGCTCGACGAAGCCCCCGCGCAGGTCGAAGCGGACGCCGATGGCCAAAGGCTCGTGGTGACGGCGAAGGAAGAGATCGTGCTGCGCTGCGGACAGGCGAGCATCACGCTCACGAAGTCGGGCAAGGTGCTGATACGCGGCACGTATGTGTCGAGCCGGTCGTCGGGCGTGAACCGCATCAAGGGCGGCTCGGTGCAACTCAATTGACGCCTGCGAAGATGGAACTGATCAACGCCACCCGCATGGTCGCGGGCTACACGATGGGCACCGAGCCGAGCGGGCGCGAGTCGCTCGTGGTCGTGGTCAAGGGGACGTTTCATCTGCCCGCGCCGGGCGAAGCGGTGCGTCTCGCTGACGAGCAAGTGCCGCTCGTCATGGCCGATACCTTCACCGGCGAGCCGGGATTTTCCGCGCCGTACTACGAGGTGGACTACGCGCCGCGCAAGCCGCGCTGCGACGTGCTGCTGCTCGGATGCGCGCACGCGCCGGGCGGACGTCCCGCGACGCGCGTGCCGGTGGCTTTGCGCGTGGGGAACATGGTGAAGCAGTTCGCGGTGGTGGGCGATCGTGTGTGGCAGGCGGGCGCGACGCGCATCGAGCCGGGCGCGCCGGTGCCGTTCGTATCGAAGCCGATTACCTACGATTCTGCGTTCGGCGGCGTCGATCAGGAACACGAAGATCCGATGCAGCATGCGGCGTTCATGGCGAATCCGGTGGGGCGAGGGTTTCGGCGGCATCTGCGGCGCGAGTGGGTCGACGGGCGCTTGCTGCCGAATACCGAGGAGCTGGATCGGCCGGTGATGCGTCCGGACGAGGCGTATCGGCCGATGTCGTTCGGGGTGCTCGGGCGCGGCTGGGAGGCGCGGTATCGGCATGCGGGCACATACGACGATGAATGGATGAAGAAGCACTTTCCGTTTCTGCCGCCGGATTTCGACGAGCGCTATTACCAGGCCGCGCCGGAGGATCAGCAATTGGCGATGCCTGTCGGCGGCGCCGAAGTGACGTTGATCAACCTGACGGCGGATGGACGGCGCAGCTTCGCGCTGCCGGATTTCGAGGCGCCGGTGCTGGTGGTGCCGAAGCATGGCGAGCCGGAGGATTACCGGGCGGGCGTCGATACGATCGTGTTCGAGCCTGAACTCCAGCGGTTCACGATGAGCTGGCGCGTACGCAGGCCGCTCCGGAAGAACATGCTCGAGATCGCGCGGGTGCTGGTGGGGAGGAAGGGGCGGGAGTGGTGGCAGCAAAAGGGCGTCGTGGCGTTTCCGATACCGGTCATCATGGTGCCGATGGGCGCGAAGGAGCGATCGGCATGACGGGGCACGCTATCGCTATTCTCAACACGGGGCTTGTCACGAGCGTGGGGCTGTCGGCTCCGGCAACATGCGCCGCGATCCGCGCGAAGATCAGTAATCCGACGGAAACGCGATTCATCGGTTCCGATGGCGAGTGGATCATGGCGCATCAGGTTCAGCTGGAGAAGCCGTGGAGAGGACGCACGAAGCTCGCGAAGATGGCGGCGATGGCGATAGCGGAGTGTCTCGAAGGGGTGGACCGTGAAGCATGGAGGCACATACCGCTGCTTCTGTGCGTAGCGGAGGCAAACAGGCCGGGAAGAATCGATGGACTAGATCGTGAATTGTTCAGTCAGATCGAAGCCGAATTACAGGCTCGGTTCTGTTCAGCCTCGACTGTGTTCGCGATGGGACGTGCCGGCGTCGTCGCGGCGCTGGCCAAGGCGAGGCAGTTGACGAGTCAAGGCGACGTGCGATGGGTGGTCGTAGCGGCGACGGACAGCCTGCTCAACGGGCGCACATTACGTGAATTCGATCTGCAAGAACGAATACTGACCGAATCTAATTCGGATGCCTTCATGCCGGGTGAAGCTGCTGGGGCACTTCTGATTGATCCTTGCGCAACCGGAGAGGGCCTCAACTGTATTGGTGTCGGATTCGCGAAAGAAAGGGCGGCTGTCAACTCGCATGAGGCGCTGAGAGGCGAAGGTCTGACGACTGCGGTGCGTGCCGCGTTGATGGACTCCGGGCTGACGATGGAGGACATCAGCTTGCGCGTGACGGATATCGCAGGAGAGCAGTACTACTTCAAGGAGGCAGCGCTGACAGTCGCACGGACCTTGCGGAAAGCCAAGGCACGGCTCGACATCTGGCACCCGGCGGAATGCATTGGAGAAGTGGGCGCGGCGCAGGGAACGGTAGTCATCGCTACGGCACTCGCTGCATGCCAGAAAGGTTATACCGGGGGAAACATTCTGGCCCATCTGTCCAACGACGACGGGCTTCGCGCAAGTGCGGTGTTGCAGTATGGAGCGAGTTGATGGCTAACAAGGTATATGCCAACAAGCGGGAAGTGGCGTGCAAGCAAGGATCGGGCAAGTCCATCTGCACCTTCCCGGACACCTGTTTCACGCCACCGCAAACACCTGCGACGCCCACGGGAACGCCAGTCCCCTATGCCAACTCCAGCGTCGATGAAGACACGGCAGACGGGACGACTTCCGTGCAGATATCGGGACAGGAGGTGATGCTCAAAGACAAGAGTAGCCTCAAGAAAAGCGTAGGAAATGAGGCAGGCTGTGCGCCGCAGAAAGGTCTGGTCTCGACGACCAACAAAGGTGAGACGTTGTTCTGTTCCGGATCGATGAATATCACCGTCGAGGGCGAAAATTTGTGCAGGCATTTGGACACGACTACACATAATCAATGCTCGAAGGCAGTGCAGACGTTGACCTGGCCGTTTTTGTCGTCGCAGGCGATGCCTTCGGGCAAGGACCCATGCGAGACGGAGCGGGCCAAAGTGAAGTCCGAGTGCGCTGGACTCCCGTCCGAGGAATCATGCAAGAGTTCGTCTTGCAGTCATGCCCGATGCTGTGTGCTCGTCCCGTACGGCGGTCCCGGAAGCCCCAACTGTCCGTGCAACAACGTCTCCGGCGTACCGACGGAAACAGGGCACCATATGATCGAGCAGCACTGGATCAGACGGAACAGCAGGCATTTTCCCAAGTACAACGGGGACGATGCACCCACGGTGTGTGTCGAAGGAACGAGGTTCACGGGTCAGCATGGATTGTTTCATGCCGTGCAAGGCGCATATGAAGACTCGTTCCTGCCTCCGGGCCCTTTGCGGAAGTCCGGAACCAGACGCCCCGCAGGGATCAATCATGGCAAGAAAGACTGGAACTATGGAGAGGGCAAACGCGCCGCGCTGATGGCGCATAAAGCCGTTTTCGGACTGGACACCTGCAGTGAAGAATGTCTCATTGCACAAATGGATAGCTTTTATGGATCGGACAATGCCCGGCCTCTCAAGCGGTCTCGCACGAACAAGCGGCAAAGCATTAGAGACCGCCCCGACGCTACTGCATTCGTAGATATCTTTTTCCAGAATTAGGCGAATGGAGTTTCCGTGTCTGACTTTGCGCTGCACGACGGAAAGACGAAGCCAGCAATCCTTCTGGCAGGACTGACGGTTCTGAAAGACGGGCAGGCTTTGATCAATGCTCACTTTAGCGATATAGAGGACATCAATGAATCTCCGTCCATACTGGTTCCGTGGACGCCTGCAGGTCCCGGAAAGCCCGTCCTGGTCGAGAAGGGAGTTACGTCGCAGGACCTCGCGCCCGATGGGTGCGGTGAGACCCTTGCGCTCGCATTCGATGGGACGCTCTATACGCTGAGAGAAGATCGAGTGCTAACGCAGAAAGCGCTGCCGGAAGAGATCGAGCCCAACCCGCTTCACTGGATGTTCGCTATCCGGACCGTTCAATCGAACGTGTACGCTGTCGGCATAACGCGATCTGTTTATCGTCGCGACGCGAACGGCGTCTGGGATGCCTACGACACCGGAATCGCCGGAAGCGGAACGGAAGAAGACCTTGCTCGGGGCATGCTCGACATAGACGGTCAAGCGGAGAACGACTTGACCGCAGTGGGACTGGCGGGCGAGATCTGGCACTGCGAGAACGACATATGGCGACAAGCGGAAAGCCCTACTTCGGAACGCCTCAATGCGGTGCGGTATATCGGTGGCGATACGGTCGTTGTGTGCGGGTCGCGAGGTCTTGTTCTGAAAGGCTACGGCGACTTGTGGGAGGTCATTCAGACGCCAAGCGGAATAGAGGACTTCTGGAGCGTCGAGTCGTTCGACGGGCGAGTCTTTACAGCCTGTAGCGGCGGCGTGTACGAATTGATCGGGGGCACCTTGTCACCGGTCGATATGGGATTGGGGCGCCGGCCTACGAGCGGTTATCTGTGCGCGGGGGGTGGCCTGCTCTGGTCGGTTGGAAACACCGACGTTGCGGTGTTCGACGGGAACCGTTGGCGCGACGTGCCGACGCCATATCGCCGACTGCCATGAGCACCCCCGTCGATTCCGATCGTGACGCGCTCACGCAGCGGTTTTGGCGCTCACGTATCCTCCCCGTCCTCCACCAGCACATCGAAGACGCGGCCTGTCTCCGCACGACGCGCACGTACCTTGTGCGCGCCCCTCACGTGAAACTGAAGCACCTCGCGCGCCTCGACGAGCGCATCGCCGCGCACCTCGACGGCATCGCGGTGGCGGGCCGCGTCGGCGCACAGATGTCGATGCAAGCGCTCGATCGCACCGGGAAGGGCGAGCTTTTCACCGCCGCGGTCGGCTGCATCGAAACGCATGCGGGCAAGACGCTGCTGCAACTCATCGCGTTGAGCGAAGCCGTGCCCGCCGCGCGATCCGGCCTGCATTCCGCGTTCGGCTGGGTCTCCGCGAGCGTTCTGCAAGACACCGTCACCGCGCTGCTCGCCAGCGACGATCCGCCCGCGCAACTCGCCGGTCTCGCCGCTTGCGCGCAGCATCGCGTGGATCCGAAGCGTGCGCTCGACACGTTGATCGCCTCGGAAAACGCCGCCGTGCGCGCGCGTGCGCTGCAATGCGCGGGCGAAATCGGCCGCATCGATCTGCTCGCCGTCTGCATCGCTCATCTCGACGATGACAACCCCGCCTGCCGCTTGCACGCCGCGCAATCCGCGCTGCTGCTCGGGGATCGCGCCGCATCGCTCGATGTGCTGCGCGAGGCCGCGCCCATCGACGCCGCCAGCGCATTGCCGCCGGCCGATGCCCGCGCGCTGCTCGAAACCATCGCCGCGCGCGCGAAGAGCAAGCGTGTGCTCATCCGCGCGATAGCGCATGCGGGCGATCCGCGCTACATCCCGTGGCTCATCGATCTCATGCCGGACGACACGCTCGCGCGCATCGCCGGCGAGAGCTTCAGCTTCATCACGGGCGCGGACCTCGCCTGGCTCGATCTCGAACGCAAGCCGCCCGAGCGCCTGCCCGCAGGCCCGAACGACGACCCGGCCGATCCCGACATCGCGATGGACGAAGACGACGGCGCGCCGTGGCCCGACGCGGACAAGATCGCGCGCTGGTGGCAAGCGAACGCGCCGCGTTTCGAAAGCGGCAGGCGATATCTATGCGGCGCGCCGCCGTCGAAAGCGCATTGCATCGGCATCCTCAAGGACGGCTATCAACGCCAGCGCATGGCCGCCGCGCGCCATCTCTGCCTGAACGAACCCGGCTTCGCGCTCTTCAACTGCGCCGCGCCCGCGTGGCGCCAGCAACGCAGGCTCGCCGCGCTTTAAATCCGCGCATCGCTCGTTCGTCTTGAAAGCGTGACCTCATGCTCACGCGAAGGAGTCGTCATGGCAACCAGCAGTCAGAAGTTCATCGGCCGCAATCGCGCGCCGCGCGTGCAGATCGAATACGACGTCGAAACCTACGGCAGCGAGAAGAAAATCCAGCTTCCGTTCGTCATGGGCGTGATGGCCGATCTCTCCGGCAAGCCCGCCGAAGCGCTGCCGCCCGTCGATCAGCGCAAGTTCCAGGAAATCGACATCGACAACTTCGACAGCCGCATGAAGGCGATGCATCCGCGCGTCGCGTTTCAGGTGCCGAACAAGCTGACCGGCGACGGCAATCTCAGCGTCGACATCACGTTCGACAACATGGACGACTTCTCGCCCGCCAACGTCGCGCGCAAGGTCGATGCGCTCGCGAAGCTGCTCGAAGCGCGCACGCAGCTCGCGAATCTCGTCATCTTCATGGACGGCAAGAACGGCGCGGAAGAACTGATTGCGCGCGTGCTCGACGATCCCGCGCTGCTCGCCACGCTCGCCAAGGCCACGCCGCCCGCGACGCCTGCCGCGACCGATGGCGCCGCCACGGCCGCCGCCGAATGAGCCCTGAAAGGAACCGACCATGTCCGACATTCCGCAATCCGCTGCGCCGTCAGCCGAAGCGCCGTCCGCGCTGCAGGGCGCGACGCTCGAAGGCGACGACCTCGCCGCGCTCCTGAACCGCGAGTTCCGCCCGAAAAGCGACGAAGCCAAGAGCGCCGTGCAGACGGCCGTGCAAACGCTCGCGCAGCAGGCGCTCGCGCAGACGCAGATCGTTTCCGGCGACGCCATCCGCTCCATTCAGGCGATGATCGCCGAGATCGACGCGCGCCTCACCGCGCAGGTCAACGAGGTGATGCATCATCCCGACTTCCAGAAGCTCGAAGGTTCGTGGCGCGGGCTGCATTACCTCATCAACAACACCGAAACCGACGAGATGCTCAAGATTCGCGTGATGAACATCTCGAAGAAGGATCTCGGCAAGACGCTCAAGCGCTTCAAGGGCGTCGCGTGGGACCAGAGCCCGCTCTTCAAGCAGATCTACGAGCACGAATACGGGCAGCTCGGCGGCGAGCCGTTCGGCGCGCTCATCGGCGACTACTACTTCAACCAGACGCCGCCGGATGTCGAATTGCTCGGCGAAGTATCGAAGATCGCGGCGTCGGCGCACGCGCCGTTCATCGCCGCTGCGGACCCGAGTCTCTTGCAAATGGATTCGTGGCAGGAACTCGCCAATCCGCGCGATCTCACCAAGATATTCGGGACGCCTGAATATGCAAGCTGGCGTTCGCTGCGCGCGTCCGAAGATTCGCGCTATATCGGCCTCGCGATGCCGCGCTTTCTCGCGCGTGTGCCATATGGCGCGCGCACCGAACCCGTCGATGAATTCGACTTCGAGGAAGACACCGGTTCTGCCGATCACACGCGCTATACATGGGCCAATTCCGCTTACGCGATGGCCGTGAACATCAACCGCTCGTTCAAGCTGTATAGCTGGTGCTCGCGCATTCGCGGCGTGGAATCGGGCGGCGCGGTGGAAGGCTTGCCCGTGCATAGTTTCCCGACCGACGACGGCGGCGTCGACATGAAATGCCCGACCGAGATCGCCATTTCGGACCGGCGCGAAGCGGAACTGGCGAAGAACGGCTTCATGCCGCTCATTCATCGCAAGAACTCGGATTTCGCGGCGTTCATCGGCGCGCAGTCGCTGCAAAAGCCGTTCGAATACGAAGACCCCGACGCCACCGCGAATGCCGCGCTCGCCGCGCGCCTGCCGTATCTCTTCGCGTGCAACCGCTTCGCGCATTACCTGAAGTGCATCGTGCGCGACAAGATCGGCACGTTCAAGGAGCGCGCGGACATGGAAAGCTGGCTCAACAAGTGGATCACGCAATACGTGGACGGCGATCCCGCCAATTCGTCCGAGCACACGAAGGCGCAGAAGCCGCTCGCCGCCGCCGAAGTGAAGGTGCAGGAAGTGGCGGGCGCGCCGGGCTATTACACATCGACGTTCTATCTGCGCCCGCATTATCAGCTCGAAGGGCTGACGGTCTCGTTGCGGCTGGTGTCGCGGCTGCCGTCGGCGAAGCAGGCGGCCTGATTTTCCGGCTTCTTTCCGATGTCACGATGCCCGCGATACATCACGTCGCGGGCATCAGCATGACCGTGGTCTGCGACGCATCGCCGATCCACACCGCGCTCGCCGTAAAGTTGTCCTGATTCGGGCGCGCGGCCTCGCGCAAATGCGCCACCATCAGATCGAGCCATGCGGCGGGCGTCGCGGCGCGGCCGATCGCATCGATCATCACGGATTCGTCGAGATATTCCCAGAAGCCGTCGGTGCACAGCAGGAAGGCATCGCCTTCGACGATGCTGAACGGCTCTTCCGACGCCGCGATCGACAGATCGTCCGCCGTGCCGAGCGCCGAGAACAGCACGTTGCGGCGCGGATGGCCGCGCACGTCGCGCGTATCGAGCAGGTTCGCGTCGATCATGCTCTGCACGAGGCTGTGATCCTGCGTCTGCACGACGGTCGCGCCGCGCCGGAAACAGTAGAGGCGCGTGTCGCCGCAATGCGCCCACGCCGCGATGCCCGCCGCCTGATCGATGCCGAGGAGCACCGCCGTCGAACGCATCCGCGCGAGTTCGCGATTGTGCTCTTGCGCGTCGATGATCGCGTCGTTGGCGCGCAAAAGCACGCGCAACAGATTGAGCCCGGTAAGCGCGATCCCCGTCGCGGCCACGCGCGTGAGTTCCGCGAGCACGGTTTCGACCGCGATGCGCGAGGCCGCATCGCCGCCGCCATGACCGCCCGCGCCATCCGCGACGACGCTCGCGAACAGCGCGCCGTGCCGCCATTCGCCGTAGGCGTCCTCGTTGCGCGACCGGCCGCCTACATCGCTCACGCTCGCGGTTTGCAGTTGCATGTCGTGTCTCGGGTTATCGGCGGCCGCGCCGGTGGAATTCGTCGATCTGCGCTTCGTACGCCGCGACGAACGCGCGGCCGAAGAGCGTATGGAAATCCTCGGTGGCCTCGCGCGAAAGCTGGCCGTACATCTCGATGAACAGGTCCCAGCAGCGCGCGCGCCGCGTGAGGCCGGGCAGCAGGCCGTCGAGCATCGAACGCCCCGACATGCGCGCCTCGATGCGCCCCGGTTCGAAGCGTTCGAACACGCCGTCGAGCGCGGCGCGCATGCCCGCGATCATGCCGACCTGATGCGCGCGCAAGTCGGCGTAGGCGTCGTCGAGCGCGTCGGCGGGCGGCATGAAGCCGCGCATCGGCGGATTGAGCAGATGCGCGAGCGCCGCTTCCACGTTCGGCGAGAACTTGAGCGGATTATTGTCCGATGCCGCGATCATCGTCGCGCCGGTGCGCATCTCGCGCTTCGTCGCGGCGCGCGCGGCGAGCAGTTCGAGCGTGCCGCGCGTCGCTTCGCGCAGCAGTTCGCCGACGAGTTGCATCAGCGCGGGCGAAAGGGCGTCGATGTGCACGCCGGGTGCATCGAGGCCGCGCAGGAAGGCATCGGCGAGCGCGCGGTGGTCGGCGGGCGCGGGCGCGGGCGACGGGATCGGCGTTGGCGTGGGCGTCGTGCGGGCGCGCGGCGGCGTGAACGCGCTGTGCAGCTCGGAACCCGCATCGGATTGCGTCGCGGGCGGATCGACGCGGTGCGCCGATCCGGTCAAGCTGGCGAACGGATCGGCGTCGTGCGCGGTGTTCGGTTGCGAAATGGGCTCAATAAGCGGATCGACGAGCGGATCGTCGAGCGGCTTCAGATCGAACAGTTCGTCGATGGAGCGCTTCGACGCGGGATCGTCGAAAGAGAAGTCGAAGTCGCCGCCGGCTTGCGGCAAAGGCGCGGGCTGCGCGCGCAGCAATTCGTCGCCGTCAGGCGCGGCGTCGAAGAGACCGGCGAAAGGATCGCCGGAAGGCGCGCCGCCGCTCACCGTGTCGTCCTCGCCCGATACCTCCGCGCGCAACTGGTACCCGCCGATCTGCACTTCGTCACCGTGCGCGAGCGGCACGTCCTGCCCCGGATCGAGCGGCGCGCCGTTCACGAGCGCCGGATTGCTGCCGCGATCGATGAGCCGGTAGCGCCCGTCGCGCCACACGATCTGCACGTGCAGGCGCGACACGGTGCGCTCGGCGTCGTCGAGCACGAGGCGGTTCGTGACCGCGCGGCCGATGGTGCCGCCTTCGGCATCGAAGCTCGCCGCGAGCGGCACGCGCGGCGGCTGGCCGTTATGGAGCGTCACCGTGAGCGTGAGCATGGTTCCGCCGATTCATTCGAACGCGTAGACGAAGTCGTCCGCGCTCGCCGAAAGACGGATATGCGCGAGCGCGCGGCCTTCCGTGAGACGCGTCAGATACTCCATCGAAATGCGCGGCAGCACGGTGTTGGTGAGCAGCGCATCGATCACGCGCCCGCCCGATTCGGCTTCCGTGCAGCGCGAAACGACCAGCCGCACGGCGTCGTCGTCGTAATCGAACGGAATGCCGTGATTTTCCGCGACGCGGCGGCGGATGCGCCCCAATTGCAGGCGCACGATGTCGGCCATCATCGCGTCGGAGAGCGGGTAATACGGCACCGCGACGAGCCGCCCGAGCAGCGCGGCGGGAAACACGTCGAGGAGCGGCGGGCGCAATGCGCGCGCGAGCGTTTCCGGCGCGGGAAGATTCGCAGGATCGCGGCACATCGACATGATCACGTCCGAGCCGACATTCGACGTGAGCAGGATGATCGTGTTCCTGAAGTCGATCGCGCGGCCTTCGCCGTCTTCCATCCAGCCCTTATCGAAGACCTGGAAGAAAATTTCGTGCACGTCCGGATGCGCCTTCTCCACTTCGTCCAGCAACACGACGCTGTACGGCCGGCGGCGCACCGCTTCGGTCAGCACGCCGCCTTCGCCGTAGCCCACGTAACCGGGCGGCGCGCCCTTGAGCGTCGAAACCGTATGCGCTTCCTGGAACTCGCTCATGTTGATGGTGATGACGTTCTGCTCGCCGCCATAAAGCGTTTCCGCGAGCGCGAGCGCGGTTTCCGTCTTGCCGACGCCCGACGTTCCCGCGAGCAGGAACACGCCGACCGGCTTGTCCGGATTGTCGAGCCGCGCGCGCGATGTCTGGATGCGCTTCGCGATCATGTCGAGCGCGTGACGCTGGCCGATCACGCGCCGGTCCAGCGCATCGGCGAGATTGAGCACGGCGGCCAGTTCGTTCTTCAGCATCTTGCCGACGGGAATGCCGGTCCAGTCCGCGACCACGCCCGCGATCACGCCCGCATCGACGCTCGGCAGGATGAGCGGGGCATCGCCCTGAAGCTCGGCGAGGCGCGCTTTCAGTGCGGCAAGTTTCGATAGCAGCGCGTCGCGCGAACCGGATGGCGCATCCACGGCCTTGCCTGCTTCGCGCAGCGCCGCGCGCAATGACAGCAGTTCATCGACGACGCGCTTCTCCTCGTTCCAGCGCAGTTCCAGCCCGCCCAAGGCGTCGCGTTCGCGGGCGAGCATCGCGGCGACATCGGCGGCGCGCGTGCCGGTATCGACGCCCGCGTTCGCTTCGCGCTCCACGATCTGCGCTTCCACTTCGAGCGCCTCGATGCGGCGGCGGCAATCGTCCACTTGCGGCGGCGTCGCGTGCTGGCTGACGGCGACGCGCGCGCACGCGGTATCCACGAGCGATACGGCCTTGTCCGGCAACTGCCGCGCCGGAATATAGCGATGCGAAAGCCGCACCGCCGCCTCGATCGCCTCGTCGAGCAACTGCACGCGATGATGCCCTTCGAGCACCGCCGCCACGCCGCGCAGCATGCGCACGGCCTTGTTCTCGCCGGGTTCGTGAACCTGCACGACCTGAAAGCGCCGCGTGAGCGCGGGATCTTTCTCGATGTGCTTCTTGTACTCGGCCCACGTCGTCGCGCCGATGGTGCGCAGATCGCCACGCGCGAGCGCGGGCTTCAGCAGATTGGCCGCGTCGCCCGTGCCCGCCGCGCCGCCCGCGCCGACGAGCGTATGCACTTCGTCGATGAAAAGAATCACCGGCTTCGGGCTCGCCTGCACTTCCTCGACGACCTGGCGCAGACGCTGCTCGAATTCGCCCTTCATGCTCGCGCCCGCCTGCAGCAGCCCGAGATCGAGTGAGAGCAGCGCGACTTCGCGCAAGGGCGGCGGCACGTCGCCGCGCACGAGCCGTTGCGCGAAGCCTTCCACAACGGCCGTCTTGCCGACGCCCGCTTCGCCCGTGAGCAGCGGATTGTTCTGCCGCCGCCGCATGAGAACGTCGACGAGCTGGCGGATTTCGTCGTCGCGGCCGGTGACGGGATCGAGTTCGCCGCGGCGCGCGCGCCCGGTGAGATCGGTCGTGTACTTGCGCAGTGCTTCCTGGCGGGCGTCGCCGCCTTGTGTCGCGTCGCTTTCGGGCGCGGATGCAGGCGCGCGCGGCTCCTCTTCGCGATCTTCGACCGAACCGGCGACGATGCGCGCGAAGTTGTCGGAAAGATCGTCGGGCTTGATGCGCTCGAACTGCCGCGACACGCCGAACAGCACGCTGCGCAGGCGCTGCGTCTTCAACATGCCGACGAGCAGATGCCCCGTGCGCACTTTCGTCGCGCCGAAGAGCAGCGTGCCGTAGACCCAGCCGCGCTCGATGGCGTCGGTGACGTGCTCGGAGATATCGGAGATGGCGGTCGCGCCGCGCGGCAGGCGGTCGAGCGTCGCGGTCATCTCGCGCGAAAGCACGGCGGCGTCGATGCCGTAATGCGCGACGATCCGCTGCCAGTCCGAGTTGGGCGTCTCGATCATCTGCGCGATCCAGTGCGCAAGCTCGACATACGGGTTGCCGCGCATCTTGCAATAGACCCGCGCGCTTTCCACGGTCTTATAGCCGAGCTTGTTCAGCTTGCCGAACAGCGCGACGCGACTGATTTCCGCCATCGTCCGACTCCTTCGTGGATGCACGCTCACCGCGCGCGCCTCATCCGATAAGACGGCGCGGCGGCGGCGATTTTCAAGGCGTTTTCGCGCGATGCGTCATTGCGCGTTCGGCGTCCAGCGCGAGATCGGCGCAATCGGCGTGTCGTTGCCGCAGGCCGAGCCATGCCGAATAGCCGAGCCGCCCGTAGCGGCCCGGCTGCGCGGTCGGAACCTCGTCGGCGGCGAGCACGAGTTGCGCGTCCCACGCGAGTTCGTCGTTCAGATGCTGGCGAACGACCGCGACGAGCGTCGGCAGCGCGGCGCCGCCCGGCAACAGCGATTCGAACTGCGCGAGCGACAGCGGCCCGATCACGAGGCGAATCGCGTGCTGACGATCCCACACGGCGCGGCCCAGCACGGCCCCGCGCCCGAGCGGCGCCGCGCGAGGCCGCAGCGACGTGCGCTCGTCGGGATGCAGGCTCATCCAGTGCCCGCGGTACGGCTCCACGCGCACCGGCACGCGCAGCAACGCGCTCGCGATGGCTTCGAGCGCATCGGCGGGGCGCGTCTGCATGTTCCGGAGGCCCGCGAAATGCAGCTTCGCGTGATCCGAGACGGCATCGCGATGACGGCTCGCTTCATCGGCGAAACCGGTCAGCGCGCCGACGTAGAACGCGAACCGGTCGCCGCCCGGCCGGTCCAGCGCGTTGACCGGCCGCCCTTGCGCCCACGCCCGATAAAACAGCAGCAGGAAGCGATGCAGCAGCGCATCGAGCAGGCGCGCGAACGCCTTGTCGCCGTGATGCAGCGCGCGCTCGCGGATGAAGTCCGTGAGATGCAGCGGCAGCGGACCGTTCGGGCCGAGATAGCCGAAGAAGCGCTGCTCCAGACGCGGCGCGCGCGCGCCGTGTTCGTGCTCCAGACGCGCGAGCGGCGCGGGCGCGAACGCGAGCGACACGTCCTGCGCGAGCCGCACGGGTTCGTCGGCGGGACGCGCGCCGCAGCCTAAGCGCGGCAAGTGCGGCGTCGCGGCCTCGACGTGCCGCATCACGCGATAAAAATCGTGCCGATGCGGCGCGGCGGCGACGGCATCGAATAATTCGAGCAAGTCGCGCAGCGGCTCGTCGCGCGCCGCCTCGCTCAGAAGATGGCTCTCGTGCCGCATCGCGGAGGCAGCCGAAGAATGTCGCCGCGCGCGCTCGTGCGCAGCGCCGTCTGCACGAACGAATTGATCGACACGTAGCGCGCGAAGAAGCGGTCGAGCACGCAGCCGAAGAGCCACGCGCTGCCGCCCTGAAACGCGAGATCGTCGACTGTTACTTCGATCGTCAGGCCGCGTCCGAACGCAATGGGACCGGGCATCGGCAGGCGGCGCACGACGGGCTTCGCATCGACGGAAACGACGCCCGCCACTTGCGCGCGGCCCGCCTGATCGGCGTCCGGGACGTGCAGCGCGAGCAGCGCGCGCAATGCGGCGGCGGCCTCGCGCGCGCCGTGGCCGATCGACAGATAGTGCAGCGACAGTTGATCGATCAGACGCCAGCTTCGCGCGGCGTCCACATTCGCGGGCGCGGGCCGCGACGGGCCGCTCACGCATCGCACGGCGGCGACGGGCGCGGCGATGTCGAGCGAGAAGCCGCCGCCCGCGCCGCCGCGCGGCATCGAAAGCGGCAGGTCGCGATTCGTGCAGAGCGTCGCGAACGAAAGCTGCCGCAGCGATCCGCGATACGGCGCGGCGTTCGGATCGACGATGGACACGAACGTCTCGCTGCCGACGTATTCGGTGCGCGCGCCGCTCTTTTGCCGCGCCGCGGGCACGATGCGCGGCTCGCGCTCGGTCGTGAAGTACGCGGCGTCGCCGGGGCGGTCCGCGAGGAAGTCGCCGTAGAACGGATGAAACGTCTGCTCGGTGTCGTCGCTCGCGCCGTAGCCGGACACGCCGGTGACCGAATGCACTTCGAAGTCGAGCGGATGCGTGCGGTCCGGCACCACATGAAAGCGCGCGGCGGCTTCGGTCACGAGCGCGCGGTCGGCCTGCTTCGCGAAGAGGTTGATGGCGGGCACGCAGTCGAGCAGCACGTTGTCTTTCGTGACGATGCGTTCCAGCGCGGCATCGGCGGTGGCGAGGAGAAACGTCAGCTCGATCTCGCGCGCGGCGAACGACGGCAGCACGCGCGCGAGACCGTCGATGCGCGCGAAGCGGAAGCGCTCGGGCAGCGCGAAGTACTCGTGCAGCAGTCGATAGCCCTGGAACGCGTTGGGCGTGACGGGCAGGAGCGCTTCGGCGTCGCTGAAACCGGCGGGCGCGAGGGCATCGGCGGGAAGGACGGCGAGCGCGCGGCTCGGCCGCTCGGGCGTCGATACGACGATCGCGAGCGTGCCGGCCATCACCGCTTCGTACAGCCGATACGCCGTTTCGTCGCTGCCCGCGAAATAGAGGCTGAGCGCGTCGAGACAGAGCGCATCGAACGAGACGCCTTCCGCCGCCGAAAGCCGGATGCGCAGCGCGCCCTTCACGCGTGGCGCGAGCGGCTGCGTTTCGCGCAGCGCGGCGAGCGGCAAGTCCTGCAACTGCGCGATATAACGCGCTTCGGTCAGCTCGACGGGCCACAGCGTGAGATCGGCGGCGGTGCGGAACTCGCAGGATGTCGTGTGCGGCGGCGGCATCGCAACGATCAGCGCCGCGCCGCGCGGCACGACGAATCCTTCGGCGAGATTCGGGCTCGCGAGATCGGGCGAAAGACGCGCGATGAGCATGGAAGGCGTCGGACAGGCGGCCTGCGGCAGCACCACATGCGTGAGCTGCTGCGTGAAGCGCGGGAATTCCTCTTCGATCTTCAACTGCACGCGCGCCGCGAGAAACGCCGTGCCTTCGAGCAGGCGTTCGACATAGGGATCGGCCACGTCGATGCCGATCATGCCGAGCCGCGCCGCGATCTTCGGAAACTGCTGCGCGAACTCCGCGCCCATCTCGCGCAGATGCGCAAGCTCGGTGTTGTAGTGACGCAGCAGGCGCGGGTCCATGTCAGCGCGGCAGTTCCATGACGGTGATGCCGCCTTCTTCCAGATCGATCTGCGTGCGCAGCGCGAATTCGAGCGGCACCGGCTGCGCCCACAAGAGGCCGCGAATGACGAGCGCGATCTGGTTGTGCATGTCGAGCACGGAGCGGTCGAGCACGGGTTCGATGTCGAGCGTCGATGGATCGATGCGCGGCTCGAAGCGCTCGATCGCCTGACGGATGGCCTGTTCGAGCAACACCGTGTCGATGGTCGATGCGAAGCGCCCAGACAGGCACGGCAAGCCGTAATTCAGCACCGACGCGAACGCTTGCGGAAAGTGCTCTTCGGCAATCGCGCCGCCGAGATTGGTCGTGTTGAAGAGCCACGAGACGTCGCGCAGCACGGCGGCCCGCAAGCTGCGATGCGTCATGAAGCGCTCGCTGGCGGGATCGTCGTCGATCAGGCGGTCCAGCAGCGACGGCTGCAGGCGGTCGGTTTCCATCTCGTCACGTCACGTCAGGTGATGCGCCGCGCCGATACGTCCAGCGCGAACGTCACTTCCGCGCCGCGGCTACCGGTTTCGGTTTGCGGCGCGCAGGTCATCGTCAACTGTTGCGCGGAGAACTCGAACACTTCGCACGGGCGCGACAGGCGCGCGCTCGTGTAGATGTGATAGTTGCGGATATACGCCTGCTCCAGCTTCATCGACAGATATTCGATCTGCACGCCGTTGTCCGCGCCCGCCGCCTTGAAGCAGCGGATATGCGCGAGCGCGAGCAGTTCCGCCTGCGCGCAGAGCTTGGCCAGAACGGGCGACGCCGAATCCACCGTCTTGATGACGCCGAGCGTCGTCACGCGCATGTCGTTCGCGTTGAGCGCGGCTGCGTGCGGCGCGGCGTCGTAGCCTTGCGCCCAGCGCCAGCCGTGAATCTGCATGGGCGTGTCCCAGTCGGCGCGCTTCTTCGCTTCGCCCTTCACCGGCGTGTTGCTGCGCTTGGGCACGACTTGCAGAAACATGTCGTCGGATGGCGTGATGGCGAGGAGATCGAACTGACGCAGCGCGTCGAGCGTGAGGCTCGTCTCGAAGCGCGGCGATTCGCGCGGGTCGTTGCTTGGCATCGTGCGCATCCGGGTGACGAGGTTCCGAAGATAAGACGGCGCGCGCCGCGTGATTTTGAAGTTGAAAAGCGCGGCGCGTGTTTCGTTTAACGGATGGATTGCGCGTTGATGCGCTGGACCACGACGGAGGACCGCATGAGTACGATCGACTGCTATGTGAAGATTGACGGAATCGAAGGCGAGAGCAAGCACAAGGGGGCCGAAGGGCAGATCGAGGTACAGGGATTCGAGTGGCAGGTCTCGAATGCGAGCAATCCGACGACGGGCGGCGGCAGCGGCATCGGCAAGGCGACGCCGGGCGCGTTCATGTTCAAGCATCTCTACGACAAGGCCGCGCCGACCATCCAGAAGAGTTGCGCGACGGGCAAGCACCTTGCGAGCGTGAAGTTCACGATGAGCAAGTCCGGCGACGGCCAGAAGGAATTCCTGACCGTCACGATGAAGCAGGTCACGGTCTCGAAGGTCGACATGAAGTGCGACGAACGCGGCTATCCGGAGAACACGGTGGAATTGTCGTTCGCGGATATCGAGTTCGAATACAAGCCGCAGGACGACAAGGGCGCGCTCGGCGGCGCGGTGAAGTTCGGCTGGGACGTGCGCAGCACGGAAGTGCGCTAAGTGACCGAAAGCCATGAACGATGCCGTCGCGCAGAAGCCGCTCGCGAGCGTCGATACGCCCTTGGGCGACGACGTGCGCTTTCTGAGCCTGCGCGCGAGCGCGGAACTCGGGCGCATGCCGCGCTGCGAGTTGACGCTCGTCGCGAAGCGCGCGGATATCGACTTCGGCCGCATTCTGGGCAAGCGCGTGAGCGTGTCGCTCGGCGTGCCGAAGTCGAAGCCGCGCGTGTTCGGCGGCTATGTCGTCGGCTTTCGGCAAACCGGCATGCGCGGACGGCTTTACGTTTATGAAGCCACCGTGCGCCCGTGGCTGTGGTTGCTTTCGCGGCGCAGCAACTGTCGCATCTTTCAGAACAAGACGGTCGAAGAGATCGTGAAGGCCGTGTTCGCCGATCCCGTCTACAAGGGACTCGAATTCGGCGAGATCAAATGGAAGGCGAACACGCGCAAGCATCCGCCGCGCGAGTATTGCGTGCAGTATCGCGAGTCGGATTTCAACTTCGTGAGCCGGCTGCTGGAAGACGAGGGCATCTACTACTGGTTTCAGGACAAGGACGGCAAGGAATCGCTGATTCTGACCGATACGCTCGCCGCGCACGAAAGCGTCGCGGGCTGCGAGTCGCTGCCCTATGGCGCGGTGATGTCCGCTGCGCCCGATGCCGACTACGTGAGCGAATGGCGCATGCAGCATGCCATCGAAACGCGCAACTGGCTGCTCACCGATTACGACTTCAAGCATCCGTCGCGGCCCTTGCAGAAGCAGGCGGTCAAGCACATGGAAGGCTTCGATGCCTTTTCGGGCCTCGAACATTTCGATTACCCAGGCGGCTATGTCGAAGCGGATCACGGCGAGAGCCGCGCGAAGTCGCGTGCGGACGAATGGCGCGTGGAAGGCAGCGTGCCCGACGATCCCGACATCAACTGGCAACAGGCCGAGGCGCGCAGCAATTGCCGCAGCGTGCGTTGCGGCGCGCTCTTGAAACTGACGCGGCATCCGCGCGCGGATCAGAACACGCAGTATCTCGTGACGCGCACGCGCTATGAAATCGATATCGCCGATTACGAAGCCTTCGACGGCGCGCGGTCGAATCGTTGCGAATGCTGGTTCTCGGCCATCGATGCAAAACAGCCGTTCGCGCCGGCCCGCAGCGCGCGCAAGCCCTTCGTGCAGGGGCCGCAAACGGCGGTCGTCGTGGGGCCGGGCGGCGACGAGATCTACACGGATCAATATGGCCGCGTGAAGGTGCAGTTCTTCTGGGATCGGCAAGGCAAGCGCGACGAGAACAGTTCGTGCTGGATGCGCGTTTCGCAGCCGTGGGCGGGCAAGGGCTTCGGCGCGGTCGCGATTCCGCGCATGGGGCAGGAGGTGATCGTCGATTTTCTGGAAGGCGATCCCGACCGGCCGATCATCACGGGCCGCGTCTATAACGCCGAACAGATGCCGCCGTATGACTTGCCCGCGAACATGACGCAGTCGGGCATCAAGAGCCGGTCGAGCAAGGGCGGCAGCGCGGCGAACTGCAACGAGCTGCGCTTCGAGGACAAGAAGGGCGCGGAACAGGTGCTGTTGCATGCGGAAAAAAATCAGGATATCGAAGTAGAGAACGACGAGACGCATTGGGTCGGACGCGACCGCAAGAAGAATATCGACCATGATGAAACGACGGTCGTGAAGCATGATCGGACCGAAACCGTGGGCAACAACGAGAAGATCGAAGTCGTGGCGAATCGCGATGAGAAGGTCGGGCAGAACGAGACCATCGCGATTGTTCAGAACCGCACGGAGACGGTGGGCGGCAACGAGACGATCACCATCGATCAGAACAGGACCATTCTCGTCAAGATGATGGAGACGGCCAGCGTGCTGTTGCAGCGCACGCATTTTGTCGGCATCAACGAGACGATTACGGTGGGCGCGGCGCAGGAGGTGGCGATCGGCGCGTATCAGACGATCAAGATCGTCGCGTATCAGAAGGTGAGCGTGGGCGCGGATCAGACGGTCAATGTGGATGGCAGTCAGAAAACGACGGTGGGCGGCGATCAGACGCTCGATGTCACGGGCGCGCAGACGGTCACGGTCGGCAAGGACATGGGCGAGACGATCAGCGGGGCGCAATCGAGCACGGTGAAAAAGGCGCGCACGACTTCGGTGACCGAGGACGATACGTTGACGGTGGGGAAGAACATCAAGATCAGCGCGGGCGATTCGATCACGCTCGTGACCGGCGATGCAAGCATCACGATGAAGAAAGACGGGACCATTCGCATTAAAGGCAAAGACATTTCGATCGATGCCAGTGGCAAGATCAATGCGAAAGCGGATGGGGATATCGTGATGAAAGGGGCGAAGATCTTGCAGAATTGAGTTGCTCGAAAAACTCACTTGATATTTGTAAGGAAGATCGAGAGATTTCCTCAGACATTTGCGCGTATGCGGCATGCATTCACATCGCCGCCAGGCAACTTACTGTGAGAACATACTTACCGCGAGCGACAACGCATTGCGACTTTCGACCGTGAAAGACTGGCCCCGGCAAACACGCCGATACAGTACTGGAGAGATGAGTGAATCCACAGAAATCGCTGGCCGCAAATGGCTCGAGCTGTCCGTTCTCCGGCTGGCAATGCATGGATGCACCGTTATCTACAGCAGCAGCGTTTCTTATTCTCAATGTCAATGACGACAACGCGTCCATCGAGCAGGCACGCAGCGTCCTCTCGCACAATACGGATGACCTTGTCAAAGGCGTTCGGCTTCGATCCAATACTGGGCTTTTCACATGTAATGTCGGCTTGTCGCATCGCATTTGGGATCGCATGACGAACAAGCCTGCGCCGAAAGAGTTGCGGCCGTTCAGGGAGATTCGAGGAGACAGGCACACGGCGGTGGCGACGCCCGGGGATTTGCTTTATCACATTCGCGCGGAATCGATGGATTTGATCGTCGAATTCGAAAAGCTCCTTCTCGAAGCATTCGGGTCGTCCGTGACCGCCGTCGACGATGTCGCGGGCTTTCGTTATTTCGATGGCCGTGACCTTCTTGAATTCGTCGACGGAACCGGTAATCCCGACGGGCTGACTTTGCCTGAATCGACGCTCGTCGGCGATGAAGACCCCGCAAATGCAGGCGGGAGCTATATCGTCGTTCAGAAGTATTTGCACGATCTCGAAGCGTGGCGATCGCAAACCGTCGAGACACAACAGCAAATTGTCGGCCGAACGAAGTTCGACAATATCGAGCTTCCGGATTCGAATACCGAGCAGAAATCTCACAAGACGTTATGCACGATTGTCGATGAAGAAGGCGAGCACGACATTCTTCGAGACAACATGCCGTTCGCCGTGCCTGGAATGGGCCAGTACGGAACTTACTTCATTGGCTACTCACGCCATTTGTGGGTCATCGAGAAGATGTTGGAGCGCATGTTTATCGGCGATCCCGCGCCGTACCATGACCGCATACTGGACTTTTCCAAAGCGATCACGGGTGTGACTTTCTTTGCACCGAGCCGGGAGTTTTTGATGGGTCTCGGCGACTGAATGACAGGCGGCGCGGCGTGCGCATTCAGATGTCGATAATCGACTTGATCCAGCCTGCAATGACCACGATCCCGAGCGCCACAATAACGCCGCTTCGAAGCACGGACGCCGGCCTGCCGACGACAGCCCCCGCCATCGCCCCGAGAAGCGCTGCCACCGACGCCACGGTCAGCGTCGGCTGCGCGTTCAGCTCGATAGTCACGAGTCCGCCCCAAGTTCATCACGATGCACGCCACCGATCCCGCGCATTAGCGCGTACAGCGCATTGAACGCGCCGCGCCGCCGCGCATGGATGCGGGCCGTGTGGTCCGAAGCAATACGCGACTAACGGTCGGTGATTTGCGGCGACTTTGAATCGCAAGCACACGCGATAGATCGGACAAGGAACAGTCTGCATATCGTCGGACGGTGACGAACCTTCACGATTGTGCTGCCGTACGGCGTACGCCTTTTCCAGAGGACGATACGGCGTGCGGCTTTTCAAGTGTTCTCGACATCCGCCCCGTCTGTTCGTGGCGTCGCGCGCGTCATGCCAACGATCCCGAAGTGCTCGGAGTCAAGGCGACGCAATTTCCGATGCAGGCGGGCAGGGAGGACCCGAGCGCCGTGCTGGAGGTCGCGTATCCAAGTCGCGCGAGGACTTGAGTGCTGCGTCGTCTCCGCTTTGTTTTTCACACTACATGGTGTTTTCAGAGATTTCCCAATTGCGCCGAGCAGCAATCCTCATTAAAAGCGATAACGCTGTTTTCATTCACGGGGTGATCGTCAGGTGTGCAACCTGAAATCCTCCTTCATGCATGAGAATTCTCGATGGACGTACAAACTACGCGCACCAGTGTGCTCGCACGCTGGATCACGGGGCGCCAATCCTATTTCCTCAAGGTTCGAGGCGCGGCCCCGACCGATGGCCTTTCGATTGTTTCGGTCAAGGCCATTGAACGCCTGGGCGAGCCGTATCACATCACGCTCGAACTGACGGCCAACGCCGAGTTGGCGCTCGCTGACTACCTCGGACGCAGCGCGACGTTCAGCATCGAGCCCGCGCCCGACGAGGGTACGCCGCGCGAATTCAACGGCGTCGTCACCCGCTTTATACGTACCCGCAAGACGCGTGATTTTTGCGCGTATCGGATCGTGGTGGAATCGCCGCTTGCGCGATTGCGCATCACCAAACGCTCCCGCGTCTATCAGAACAAGACCGTGCCCGACATGATCCAGGCGATCCTGTTGTCGCACGGTTTTCTTACGCATCAGTTCGCGTTCAGGCTGCGTCGCGAGTTCCCGACGCTCGCCTTCCACATGCAGCATCAAATGTCGGACTGGGCGTTCATCCATCTTTTGATGCGCCAGGCAGGCCTCTTCTGCTATACGCGACCCGGCGATTTCGGTGATCAGGTGATCTTCGCGGACGACATAGACGGCTACGACTACCACTTGAGCACGCCCGTCCGGGTGCGCGAAACGTCGGGTCTCGAGACCGGCAACGAGGCGATCCTCTCATTGCAGACGCATAGCGTCGCCGTCGCTCAGTCGGTGCGCGTCAGAAACTACAACCCCGCGAAGTCATGGGAACCGTTCGAAGCGCAAGTCATCCGTGCTTGCGGGGCCGCTATTCGACCGTCACGCGCCACGAATACGATGTGCTGGGCAATCGGACGAAGACGGTGCTGCCGAACACGCGCACGATCGACTGGCTGCGCTACGGCTCGGGGCACGTTCACGGCGTGATGGTCGATGGCAAGCCGCTGGTGGACTTCGAGCGCGACAGGCTGCATCGGGAAGTGAAGCGCGCGCATCGCAGCTTCACGCAGACGCGCGAGTATGACCGCGTGGGACGGCTCGCGCAGATGTCGGTGCGGCATGCGAGATCGGCGAATGTGCTGGACGTGCTGGCGCGGCGCACGTACCGCTACAGCGCGGCGGGGCATCTGACGCGTATCGAGGATGACACGCGCGGCGCGACGGATTACACGTACGACCCGCTCGGGCGGTTGCTGAAATCGGTGACGCCCGACTTGACGGAGCTTTTTGCGTTCGATCCGGCGGGCAATCCGGTGGATGCGGAGAAGGTACCGCCGCGGCCGGTGATCGAGAGCGCGGAGGAACAGGTGGCCCGTCATGCGAGGGAAAGCGCCGAAGACGAGGCGTGGACGCGCTCGCATCCGGGCGAATTGCCGCCGTTGCGGTGGAATCAGCGCGGCTCGGAGGACTCGGCGAGATTGCGGGCGTGGAAAGCATCGTTGCCCAAGTGCATCGGCAACGTGCTGAAGGAGTTGAACCACACGCACTATGCATACGACGAGCGCGGCAACCTGAGCCGCAAGACCGGGCCGAACGGCGTGACGTGGATTTACGCGTACGATCAGCAGAACCGGCTCAAGCAAGCGAAGCGCTATGCGAAGCCGCCGGCGGCTGATGAGATCGATCGCAGGGAGAAGACGCCTGCGGGCGGGATTCGCTCGATTCCGGGCACGGCGCCTGTCGATCTGGTTGCGAGCTTCGACTATGACGCGTTCGGGCGACGCACGTCCAAGGAAGTGAAGCGCGCGAGCGGCGCGACGGAGCTGACCGTGTTCACCTGGGACGGCGACGTGCTGCTGATGGAGGAGCGCTTCGAGGCACTGCCGTGCGAGCACGAAGGCGAGCGCAGGTCGGAGAACGCCCGGTATGAAACGGTTCGCGAGAACGGGCAGGACGAATACTCGCTGCCGGTGGCGCAGCGGATGCACACGCTGGATTCAGACTATCGGTGGATGCGGGCGTCGTTGTATCTGCATGAGCCGGGGACGTTCGTGCCGCTGGCGCGTCTGGATGAGCGGCTCATCGAGCCGGCGTTTCTGGCGACGGGAACGGATGGCGGGTTCGTGCAGGTGCCGGCGAAGAGCCGCCATGCGACGGTGTTCTATCAGAATGATCACTTGGGCACGCCGCAGGAATTGCTGGATGAGTCGGGGAAGGTGGTGTGGCTGGCGCGGTACAAGGCGTGGGGGGCCCGCAAGCGAGCGCCCTATGGCAAGATAGATGCGGTCGAGACGGACAACGCGATTCGGTTCCAGGGGCAGTACGCGGATGACGAGACGGGGCTGCATTACAACCGGCATCGGTATTATGATCCGAGCACGGGCAGATTCATCAGCAAGGATCCGATTGGGCTGGCCGGTGGGCTGAACGCGTTCCAGTACGCGCCTAATCCGGTGCAGTGGATTGATCCTCTGGGGTTGAGCGGTAAGACGCCGCCGACAATCTCTGCTGCAGATATAACTAACAAAACGCGAACAGAGATTCGAGGCCTTGCGCGCCAGAAAGGTCTCGAAGTCGCGAAGCAAGACGCTGCCGGCTTGCCAATCAAATGGAAATGCCCGTGTACTGGGAAAGAGCGTCTCAGATTAGACCGCGGCCATATAGATCAAACAACAGGATTGCCCTATAACGATCCCAAGGCTGCCGTTGACCATGTACACGCATACGATTCAACGGGGAAAGTGAAGGTGAAATCTCCCGTTGATGGCAATCCTCACTTTCCAACTACAGGTGAATAGCAATGCAAGAAGGAAGAGAGAAAGACTATTTTGAATCGAACGATGGAGCTGTTCGGGTTTGGATCGAACAAGAATCGTCTATCCAAATTAAGGCAGTAACGCCGCGCGGTGACCCTGTTGAACTGTCTGAATCGGAAGCGTTGGAGTTAGCTGAGATTCTGAAGAACTTTGCAAGTCGGGTCTAACATAAGCACATAGGGCCGCTGACGCGGCCCTATGTTCGTCTACTCGGCGGTAATGGTGAGCCGTCCGTGTTCAACGTTGATCTTGACGCGCTGGCCTGCTTCGAAGCCTGCGTTCTCGATCCATCGACCGGCGAGCTTGAGCCACGGATAAAGCGGCGGATCGGTGCGTTTGACATGGGGCTTGCCCCACCATGCGGTGCTGCGGTTCTCGCGGCGTGACTCTTGAATGGTCACGAAGCGTTCCGTAACGGGTGGGCGTGTTTTAAGATTGGCGTCAGCCATGATCAACTCCCTCATGAGTTGGTGGTGGTGAGCGAGCCGCATGGGTTGCCGCCCTTGCGGCTCGCGCTTTTACTGCCTTGCTATCTCGCCATAAGCCTCGTCATTTGTGAGCGTTTGACGAGACTGTCCATCAAAACGATCAGCGCTTCCTGATCCTCGTCCGAAAGTAAATCCATCTGTTCGTAAAGCTCATGCAGGCGCGGGTTGTGAATACGCGGTTCAGCGGGTGGCTCAAGTCCAACGAGCGAATCCCCGCTGGTTTGCAGTACAATCGGCATCGGTATTATGATCCAAGCACGGGTCGGTTCATCAGCAAGGATCCGATTGAGCTGGCCGGTGGGTTGAACGCATATCAATATGCGCCGAACCCGGTGCAGTAGATTGATCCGCTTGGCTTATTGAAGCTGAGTTACGACAAGAGCTCAATAACCTGGGGCGCGCCGAACGGTTTAAGCTATGGACAAGGCTCCAAGCAAGGTAATCGAATTAAGCATGTCTTGGAAGATGAGTCTCCAAACTCAGACAAGCCAACACTCAGTGTTCTGTACGTGCAAGCGCGGCAGCTCATTAGATTTGGTGGATGAAGTTTGGAAGAATCGCGGCCAGCCCCTAGCCGATGATCCGGGCGCTTATATCGTTCCTATGTGCAGGGCTGTAGGTACTGCTGGGGAAACAAGCATCAAGATCATCACTCGCCCAGGGACGAATGAGGTTATTACGGCTTATCCAGTGCATTGAAGGAATGAAGGATGATTTGCCCACGGTGTGAGCAGGATTATGTTGTCGAGGCAAGAATCAAAGCGAATGGGCGCTTGATTTATATCTGTTCCGAGTGTGACGCAACATGGTTGTCCAATACTGAAATCAGTTCCGGCAAGTTCCAAGATTATGGAACCTACATGGAATCGATCGGGCTGTCTCAGTTGTGGGATGAGCTGGAGGGAGTTAAGCGCATTTAATGAAGAGGGCCGCTGACGCGGCCCTTTGTTCGTCTACTCGGCGGTAATCGTGAGTCGTCCATGTTCAACATTGACCCTGACGCGCTGCCCTGCTTCGAAGCCTGCGCGTTCGATCCATCGCCCGGCGAGTTTGAGCCATGGATGAAGCGGCGGATCGACGTGTCGATAAAGCAGCAGATGCGAGTTGCGGTTTTGGCGCGACTGCTGAACTGTCAAGAGATGGTTCTGTACAGGCGGAGCCCCTAAGCAATCGACATCAGCCAACGTCGATTCCCTGGTTGAGGCGGCGGTGGAAGCGTGATCGGATCAAGCGAGCGCAGACCTAGCCCGTCGCGGACGACATCGCCGTCTTGCTGCTCCCGGACGCGGAATGCCGAACAAAGGCTCGACGATCGCAGCCACGACCAGACAGGAGCACAACAGCGGCGCTTTCGTTCCGCCAGTGCAAGGCGCTTCAGCGGTATCAGCCGGAACTCGATCTGACAGATAGTCGGGACCGCGTTGACGCGAAACTCTCGATGGGTCGATTCCATCGTCAAAGGTCACCATCCGTCCGCGCCGCGGCTCAACCCGCCACTTCCCCACCCACTCCCTCAAGATTTCCCATTCCCCGCCGACATACCCATCAGGCGCTTGTCACGCGCGTGTCACAGATGCGTGCTCAGCCAGCGCCACGCGACCGGGCCGCAGATCACGCCCCAGGTCATCGCGGTGATGAGAATCGACACCGTGACCGCGGCGCTCGCGCAGTCTTTCGCGCGGCCTGACAGCTCGTGCCGGTCGAGGGAAATGCGGTCGATGGCCGCCTCGATGCTCGAATTAATCAACTCGACGAGCAGCACGAGCAACACGGACGCCGCCAGCAGCACGCGCTCCGCCGCGCTCACCGGCACGAGAAACGCGATCGGCAGCAGCACCGCCGCCACGCACGCCTCCTGACGGAACGCGCTTTCCTCGCGCCAGGTGACGGCAATGCCGTCCCACGAGTGACGCAGCGCAAAGAGGCCGCGCAGCAGCCCGCGCCGTTTGACGGCGGCGGGCGTGCCGGCGGAAGAAGACGAATTCGATGACGAAGTTGGCCGGACCATGACGCGACGTGGCGGTTTTTGTTTGAAGGATGCTGAGTTGAACCGATCTGCCCGACATTATGCGTTTGTTCCGGCCGCTTCTCGACAGTGTCGACAGCGCGCGTCCGTAAATCTCCACATGAATGCATGCGGGACGACGGCCATCGCCGCCATGCCACGCACCGCCTCCCGGAATTGCCGATGAAACCCGCCGTCTCCTTCTGCCTGTCGCTGGCAATGGCCGCCAGCGCACTCTACGCCGCTGCGTTGCCCGCCGCCGTTCCCGCTGCCGTGTCCGTCCCGGAAGCGCCTGCGGCATCCGCCAACGCCACGACCACCCACATTCCGTTTTCCGCGCTCGGCGCGTGGCAGCCGCTGCAATTGCGCGGTCTGGAAGACGCCCGCTCGGTGTCGCTCGGCGTGCGGCTCGACCGCGTCGTGACCGGCGCGCGGCTGCGTCTGCGTTACACGTATTCCCCGGCGCTCGTGTTCGCCATGTCGCACGTGAAGGTGTCGATCAACAACGAAGTCATCGCCACCGTGCCGTTCGACAAGGAGCACGCCGGATCGACGGTCACGCAGGACATCCCGCTCGACCCGCGCCTCTTCACCGACTACAACCAGTTCGGGCTGCGCTTCATCGGCCATTACACGCTCGACCATTGCGAAGACCCGGCGAACACGGCGCTCTGGGCCGACGTCAGTCCGGCGAGCGAATTCATCCTCGATACCGCGCCCATCAAGCTGCCGAGCGATCTCGCGCTCTTGCCCGCGCCGTTCTTCGATGCCCGCGACGTCAACCGGCTCACGCTGCCGTTCCTGCTGCCCGCATCGCCCGACAGCGCGACGCTCAGAAGCGCCGGCGTGCTCGCGTCGTGGTTCGGCGCGCTCGCCGATTATCGCGGCGCGCGTTTTCCGGTGGCGACGGCGCTGTCCGCGCTGCCCGCGAACGAACACGCGGTCATCGTCGGCACGCGGGCGCAATTGCCCGCGGGCATCGACCTGCCGCGCATCGACGGGCCGACGATTCTCGTCGCGGACAATCCCGCGTCCGCCGATCGCAAGCTGCTCGTCGTGACGGGGCGCGACGCCGCCGAACTCGACGACGCCGTCTACGCGCTCGTGCTCGGCCGCACGGCCATGTCGGGCGCGTTCGCGAAGGTCGCGCACGTGGACATCGGCAAGCCGCGCGAACCCTACGACGCGCCGCGCTGGATGCCGACGAACCGCCCGGTGAGCTTCAAGGAACTCGTCGACGATCCGTCGCGCCTGCAAGTGTCCGGCAGCGCGCCCGACGCCATCCGCCTGAACCTGCGCGTGCCCGCCGATCTGTTCTCGTGGAACGCGGCGGGCGTGCCGCTCAATCTGAAATACCGCTACACCGCGCCGACGGTGCAGAACAACTCGGCGCTCGCCGTCGATATCAACGACCAGCTGGTGAAGTCGTTTCATCTGCCGGCCGCCAAAGCCGACGACAGCGAAGGCCGCATCCAGTTGCCGCTTTTGTCCGGCACGAACAGCGGCGCGGCGAACACGCTCGACATTCCGGCGTTTCGCGTCGGCAGTTCGAACCAGTTGCAGTTGCGCTTCAACATCGATTCGCAGAAGACCGGCCTGTGCGCGGGCGTGGCGACCAACACGGCGCGCGCGGCGGTGGACCCGGATTCGACCATCGACTTCTCGAGCTTCGTGCACTACGCGCGCATGCCGAATCTGGCGTACTTCGCCAACAGCGGCTTCCCGTTCACGCGATACGCCGATCTCGCGCAGACGGCCATCGTCATTCCGGACCGTCCGGCGCCCGCCGAGCTCGAAGCCGCGCTCACGATGCTCGGTCACATGGGCCAGTGGACCGGCCTGCCGAGCCTGCGCGTGACCATCGCGCGTCCCGGCGATGTCGCCGGCCTCGCGCAAAAAGATCTCCTCGTGATCGGCGGCGCGCCGTCGTCGCCCGTGTTCGCGCGCTGGCGCGATGCGTTGCCGCTTTCCATCGCGAATCCGGCGGCGCAGGCGGGCATCGCGCGTGCGTCGTTCTCGGTCCACGAACAGTGGCGCGACGGCAAGCTCGTCACGCGCGGCGGTGCGTCGCTCGATCAGAACGGCCCGCTCGCCGCGCTGATGGGCTTCCAGTCGCCCGGCACGAAGGGACGCAGCGTGATCGCGCTGGCCGCGACCGAAGAAGGCCATCTCGACGACCTGCTCGACGTGCTCGAACGGTCCGACCGCGTGACGCAAGTGCAGGGCGATGTCGCGCTCGTGCGGCGCGGCGGCGTGGACAGCATGCGCGTCGGGGATACGTATGTCGTCGGCTACGTGCCGTGGTACGCGAAGCTGTGGAGTCACGCGGTGGCGCATCCGGTGCTGCTCGGCTTGATCGGCGCGATCGCGGGCCTGCTGCTCGCCGTCGGCGCATTCGCGGGGCTTCAGGAACTGGCCGCGCGCCGCAAGGGTATCTGAGCGATGACTCCGGTTCTCCGCCGCGTGGCTTGCGTCATGGCGATGGCGGCGCTCTTCGCATCGTTCCCGGCGAGCGCCGCCGATGCCGACGCCGACAACGCCGCCGCCGCGCCGCTCGCGTGCCGCTCGTCGTGGCCGCGCTGGGACGCGTTCAAGCGCGATTTCGTGTCGAAGGAAGGCCGCGTGATCGACGCCGGTTCGGCCGATGAGCGCACGGTCTCGGAAGGCCAGTCCTACGCGCTTTTCTTCGCGCTCGTCGCGAACGACCGCGCGAGCTTCGACACGATTCTCCGCTGGACCGAAAACAATCTCGCGGCGGGCGACCTGACCGCGCGCCTGCCCGCGTGGCTCTGGGCCCGCGACGCGTCCGGCGCGTTGCGCGTGCTGGATGCGAACGCCGCATCGGACGCGGATTTGTGGATCGCGTATTCGCTGATCGAGGCGGGCCGCGCGTGGGGCGAGCGCAGCTACACGGCGCGCGGCGCATCGCTCGCGCGGCGCGTGCTCGACGAGGAATCGGCGACGGTGCCCGGTCTCGGCCTCACGCTTTTGCCCGGCCCGGCGGGTTTCCATCCGGCCGCCGATGTATGGCGCGTGAACCCGAGCTACGCGCCGCTGCAGGTCATTCGCGGCATCGGCGCAAGTCTTCCCGACGATGCCCGCTGGCCGCGTCTCGCCGCGTCGTCGGCGCGCATGCTGGCCGATACCGCGCCGCGCGGATTCTCGCCGGACTGGGCGCTGTATCGCGCGAATCGCGGCTTCGAGCCGGATACCGACACAGGGGCCGAAAGCGCCTACAACGCAATCCGCGTCTATTTGTGGGCGGGCATGCTGGCATCGTCCGACGCCGCGCGCGCCGGTCTGCTGCAACGTTTCGCGCCGTTCGCCGCGTTCGTCGCGGAGCATGGCGCGCCGCCCGAGCGCGTCGATACGCGCACCGGACGCCCCGGACCGAACGACGGCAACGCGGGCTTTTCCGCCGCCGCCGTGCCGTTTCTCGCGGCGCGCGGCGAATCCGCTCTCGCCGATGCGCAGGCCGCGCGCGCCGAAGCTGAACGCGCGCCGGGCTACTACACGAGCGTGCTGACGCTCTTCGGCCTCGGCTTTCGCGAGGGGCGCTATCGCTTCGCGGCGAACGGCACGCTGGAGACGGCGGCATCGCAATGCGGAGGTGTCCGATGACGCGCGCGCTTCGTGCAAGACGCGCGGCGCCCGGACCGCTGCGCGCCGCGCTGATCTCGGCGAGCATCGTCTGCGCATCGCAATGGCCGGCGCTGCCCGCGCATGCGGCGAACGTGCGGGCATCGAACATCGCTCAAAGCGAAGTCGCGCCGTTGCCGCCGCTTCAACCGCTTCAACCGCTTCAACCGATACCCGCGCGCCTTTACGCCACCGCGCGCGCGTGGGCGAACAAGCATCGCGACGATCTCGCGTTGCAGGCCATCGACAAGGCTTTGCTGATCGCGCCCGACGAGCCGCGTCTGCTCGCGGAACGTGTGCGCATCCAGTTGCGGCTCGGCCAGGCACAGCAGGCAGCGGCGACGCTCGCGCGCATGAAAGCCGCCGCGCCCGATGCGCTCCTCACGCGCCAGGTCGATGACGAATACCGCGTCGCCGTCAGCGGCCGTCAGGAAATGGCGGCCGTGCGTCTGCTGTTCCGAAGCGGCCAGTCGGAAGAAGCCGCGCGCCGCGTGTCGGCGCTTTTCCCGCATGGCGCGCCGTCGGGCGCGCTGGGTGCGGAGTATTACCAGATCGTCGCCGCGACGCCCGCGCGCCGGCACGAGGCGCTCGATGCGCTGCATCGCCGTGTCGCCGCCGATCCCGACGACATCGACGCCGCGCTCACGCTCGCGCGCCTCCTGAACGCCAGCGACGCGACGCGCGCGGAAGCGAACCGCATCGCGTGGAATCTGGCTACGCGCACCGACGCCGACCGCAGCGCCGCGCTCGACCTCTGGCGTCACGTGCTGCAAGCGGCGGGCGAGGACACGGCGTATTTGCCCGCGTTGCGCGCGTATCTCGCGCTCGTTTCCGACGACAGCGAATTCAGCGATCGCGTCGCGCTGCTCGACGCGCGCGTCGAGGCGCAGAAGAAGCTCGCGCGCGATCCCGATTACATCGCGCAGCAACGCGGCCTGGCGGCGCTCGCGCGCGGCGATGTCGCGACGGCGTCGCCGTTGCTCGCGCGCGCCGCCGCCGCTCGTCCGACCGATGCCGAAGCGGTAGGCGGACTCGGCATGGCCCGCATGCGCGAAGGCCAGCGCGACGAGGCGCGCGCGCTGTTCGAGCGCGCCGCCGCGCTCGCGCCCGATAACCGCGCGAAGTGGCAGGGCCTCGCGCGCACCGCGCAGTTCTGGGGCACGCTCGCGCACGCCCGCGACGCCGCCAATGCAGGCAAGCCGGCCGATGCCGAGCGCTTCGCCCGCGAGGCGCTCGCGATGCAGCCGGGCAACGCCGACGCCCAGCTCCTGCTCGCCGATGCGCTCCTCGCGCAACGCGACTGGCGCGCCGCCGAACCGATGCTGCGCGCGCAGCTCGCCGGTCCCGCGCCGAGCCTGTCGGCGTTGCGCAGCACGCGCACGCTGCTCGAAAACACCGGACGCGCGAACGAAGTCGAACCGCTCATCGAGGCGCTGCAAAGCCGCTTCACCGCTGCCGACGATCGCGAAAGCCTCGTCGCGATGCGCGCGGATCTCGTCGCCGCGAGGGCGCAGCAACTTGCCGATAGCGGCCGCAACGGTCCGGCGGCGCAGGCGTACGAAGCGTCGCTGCGGATCGATCCGAATCAGCCGTGGACGCGCTTCGCGCTCGCGCGCCTTTATCAGAATCTCGGCCTGCCGCAACTGGGCCGCGCCGTGATGGACGACGGCCTCGCGCGCGCGCCAACCGCGCAGATGCGTTACGCGAGCGCGCTGTATCGCAGTTCGACGGACGATCTCGCGGGCGCGCAAGCCGCGCTCGGTTCTGTTCCCGACGCCGAGCGCACCGACGCGATGCGCGCGCTCGCCCGCAATCTGAACGCGCAGCAGGCGCTGCTCGATGCCCGCGCCGCGTATGCGCGAAACGACGCCGCCGCCGCGCAAGCGGCATTGGATCGCGCGCAATCGGACGCGACGGACGATCCGGACATGCTCGCGTCGATCGGCTCGCTGTATATCGATCATGGCGATACGGCGCGCGGTCTCGCGCTGCTGCGCGACTGGATGGCCGCGCATCCCGAGAAGACCGACGCCGACGTGCGCCTGCGCTACGGCGATCTGCTCGGCGCGGCGCGGCGCGAAACGGAACTCGCGGGCGTGCTCGCGCAGCTTCGCGTCGATGACGCACTGACGCCGCGCCAGCGCGAGCGGCTCGAAGATCAATCGCTGCGCGGCGTGCTGCGCCAGGCCGACGACGCCATCGCCGCCGCCGACTACGCGCGCGCCCGCGCGCTGCTCGCCACGGTCAGCGAAGCGGGCCGCCGCGACAAGCGTTATGCGTTCGAGGTCGCGGATCTCGCGCGCGTGCAGGGCGATTACGACGCCGCGCGCGCGGCGCTCGCGCCGGTGCTGGCCGCATCGCCGGACGATTTCGAGACGCAGCTCACGCTCGCGCGCGTGCTCGGCGACAGCGGCAAGCGCCGCGACGCGCTCGCCATCGTGCAGCGCGTGGTCGATGCCGCGCCGCCCGACGACATCGACACGCGCCTGTCCGCCGCGCGCCGTCTTTCGGCGCTGCGCCGCCCGCGCGATGCGCAGGACATCACCGGGCCGCTGCGCGTCGCGTATCCGGCGCGGCCGGACGTGACCTTGCAGGCCGGGCGCGTCGCCGAGGATCTGGGCGATTACGCGGATGCCGCGTCGCTGTATCGGCAGTCGATGGATCAGGAGCGCGCGGCCGGCGTCGCGCCCGCGTTCAGCGCGCCTGCGGGCGGCATCCGGCCGACGCCCGCGCAGTCCGCTTTCGACGATCTGAACCAGCGCCGCAATCCGGAAGTCGAGACGGCGTGGATTCCGGCGTACAAGTCCGGCGATGCGGGCGTGTCCGAGTATCACGCGCAGCAGGTGCCGATCTACGTGCAGATTCCGTATCGCTACGACGGCCACTTCTTCATCCATGCGGACGCGGTTCATCTCGACGCCGGCACGCTCGACGACAACGGTTTCTTCAACCCGACGAACATCGCAGCGGGGCAGACGCCGTCGAGCGTCGTGAGCCAGTTCGGCACGACCGCCGGCTTCTACGACAGCGCGAACACCGCGGCGCTGCAAAACCATCTCGCGTCGGCGCCCGTGACGCCGGGCGACCTGCATCAGCACGCGAACGGACTCGGCGGCGGATTCGGCTATGTATCGGATGCATGGCGATTCGACCTCGGCTCGACGCCCATCGGCTTTCCGGTGCATTACCTCGTCGGCGGCGCGCGCTACCGGTTCGATGCCGGTCCGGCGAGCTTCTCCGTGTCGGCGTCGCGGCGCGCGGTGACGAGCAGCGAACTCTCCTACGCGGGACTCGCCGATCCGCTCACGCACACGGTCTGGGGCGGCGTGCGGCGCGACGGCATCGACGTTCACGCGGGCGCGGATATCGGCAGGATCGAAACCTTCGCGGATATCGGCGTGGCCGAACTGAGCGGGCGCAATGTCGCGGGCAATCAGGAATTCACGCTGCGCACCGGCTTCAACGTGCCCGTGTACGAGCGCGCGACGATGCGCGTGTTGACCGGTCTCGTCGGCAATGCGTGGCATTACACCGAGAATTTGCGGTACTACACGTTCGGGCAGGGCGGTTATTACAGCCCGCAGCGCTATCTGTCGCTCGGCGTGCCGCTGGAGTTCATGGGCAAGCGCAACGGCTTCATGTGGGACGTCACGGCGACGGCGGGCGTCTCGAATTCGTATGAAAAGGATTCGCCGTATTTTCCGAACGGACTGCCGGCGGTCGCGGGGCTTTCGCCCGCCGATCTCAGCCAGTTGAAGTTCAGCGGCAGTTCGACGCGCGGCGTCAGCTTTTCCTATGGACTCGCGGCGACGGTCGAGTATCGGATGAACGCGCAACTGGCCGTGGGCGCGCGCGTGAGCATCGATCATTCGCACGACTACGCGCCGAGTTCCGGCATGGTTTACGCGCGCTTTGCTTTCTCGGCGCGCAAGGACGATTACCGCATCAGCCCGCAGCCGGTGCGGCTGTATTCGAGTTATTGACCGGCGGCGAGAGAACGAATGAGCACTGAATTGAACCCTTCGCCACGCGCCGCCGTCCGCACGCCGGGCGTGCTGTCCGCGCTCGCGCAGTTCGCGCGCACGCGTTTTTCGCGCGATGACGACGTGACCGGCCGACTCGGCATCGATGCGCTGCCCGCCGATCTCGCCACGCTCGCGCCCGGCGCGCTGTACGCGGTGCAGGTCGCGCCGCGATCGCCCGAATGCGATGCGCTGATCTGGGAAACGGCGCGCGCGGCGGGCGGCCGGCCGGTGACCGTCGTGCTCGCGCGCGAACGGGCGCAGGCCGCCGCGCGGCTGCGTGAAGTGGGCTTCGCGGGGGCATCGGCGGCGCGCTGGCCGCATCGCATGAATGTGCTCGCGATGCCCGACGATGCGCCTTGCGCCGAACCGCCGCTCGCGCTCGCCCGCCTTTACGGCGGCTTGCGCGCGCTCAAGCGCTTCGGCTTGCGCCGTCATGCGCTCTTCATCGTCGAAGGCGCGCAACGCTGGTTCACCTGGAGCGACACGGCGGCGCTCGCGCGCGAAGGCCGTCTGCTGTCGGACTGGTGCGCGGCGCGCCGCATCACGATGATCCTCCTCCTCGGCGACGATGCCGCCGCGCCCGAATCCGGCCTCTCGCCCGATTTCGACGAAGCCGGCGACACGCCCGGCGGACGCGAACTGAACGGCGCGTGCGCGGGCGTGGCGCGCGTGAAGCGTTCGCACGGCGAACTGCTGTGGCAAGTCGATTTCTGGCGCACGGGCAACACGCTCGTCACCGGCGACGTGCGCGCGCTGCGTTTCACCGTCGATGGCCGCTTGAGCGTCGCATCGTTGGGAGCGGAAAACGGCGCGCATGACGCGGCGCATCGCGCGATGCGGATTGCGCCCGATGAAGATCGCGTGGTCGTGTGCCGGGCCGTGACCGGCGACGAGCCGTGGGTGCCGCGCAACTGGGAACTGCTCGACGACCGCGACGCCGTGGTCGCCGCGTGCCGTGACGCGCGCGGCGCGACGGTCGTGCTCGCGCATCACGACGGCGCGCAGCTCGAACCGCTGTGCGAAGCGGTCCATGCGCTGCGGCGCCGCTGCGGTCGCGCGCTGAAGATCGCGGTGGTCGAACGCGGCGAAGTGCTGCGTCATCAATACGAATTGCTGATGTTGAGCCTCGGCGCGAACCTCGTGATCGGGCGCGACGTGCCGTTCTCTCGGCTCGAATCGCTGCTGCAATCGGTGCAGGGCCAGCTTTACACGCGGCCGCTGGTGCCGGATTACCGCACGGCGCTCGCCGCGTCGCTCGCGGATGCCGCGCTCGGTTATCTCAACGTCGGCGCGTTCTGCGCGCAGGCACAAGGCGCGCTCGCGCGCGGCGCGGTGCTGCGTCTGCCGCACGTGCTGGCCAGGCTCACGCTGCCGCCGACGCTCGCCCACGTCGATGCCCTCGGCTGCTGCCGTCCGCGCCGCGCGGGCGACGTGTTCACCGCCGACGCGACGCATCTCTACGTGTTCCTCTTCGGCTGCCGGCTCGCCGACGCCGAGGCCGCGCTCGGGCGCATCTTCACCGAGCCGGTGGATCGCGTGGCGATGGACGTCACGTATCTGTCGAACGACGGCATCGCCGCGCAGCTCGACGCGCTCGATGCCGCGAACCGTCGCGCGCCCGCCGCCGATTACAGCGATCTCTTCGCCCACGCCGCGCGCCCCGCCGCGAAACCCGCCGAAGCGGCGCAAGAGCCCGAGTCCGTGCGACGCGCGCGCGCCGAACTCGATGCGCTTCAGGCCGCGCTGGACAGCGAAGCCCGCAAGCAGGGCGCGGATGCGCCCATCGCGCGTGAAGCCGCGCCTCGCGCCCGCCACGTGCGCCGCGCCGTGCCTGCCCGCATGCCGCTCGCCGAACCGAGGAACTGAACATGGAAACCCTGCTGATTTTTGCCATGCTGGGCGCGCTCGCGGGCGTGCCGGTCTGGTTCGCATGGCAGCGGCGCGGCGCGCGCGGCGGGCTGATCGCCGCGAGGCATTTCGATCCGCGCAAGGCTACGCCGTGCCGCATCGAAGCGGTCGCGCTCAACGGACGGCTGCTGCCGGATGCGAATGTGGATGCGGAGGCGCGCCGATGAAAACCATCGCTGTCATTTCGATGGCCGGCGGCGCGGGCCGCACCACGCTCGCCGCGACGCTCGCGGTGCTGCTCGCGCGCCGCGGCCGCGAAGTCGTCGCGCTCGACTTCGATCCGCAGAACATGCTCGGCGCGTGGCTCGGCCTCGATACGCTCGCGCCGCGCGGCATCGCCAACGCGCTGACGGACGCATCGGAAACATGGCACGCGCATACGTGGCGCAGCGACGAAGGCGTGCTGTTCGTGCCGCACGGCAACGTCACGCTCGACGAAGCCGCCGCCTGCGACGCCCGTCTCGCCGCGCATCCGCAGTGGCTCGAACGCGCGATCGGCGAGATCGCGCTGCCGGAGTCCGGCGTCGTGCTGATCGACACGCCGCGCTTTCCGTCGCGTCAGGCGCAACAGGCCGCGCGCGCCGCCGATCTCGTGCTCTGCGTGTGTCCGCCCGAGCCCGCTGCGTGCGCGGGCTTCGTCGCGCATCTGCCCGCGTTGCGCGAAGCGTGCGCCGACGTGCGCATCGTCGTGAACCGGCTGAATCCGGCGCGCGAGATGCAGCGCGATGTCCTCGCCATGCTGCGCGCGGCGGCGGCCGGCTTGCCCGTCGCGCAGCGCATCCACATGGAAGCGGCGTTGCCCGAGGCGTTCGCGCGCGGCGGATGGATCGTCGATGAAGCGCCGCAATCGCAGGCGTCGCACGATCTGCACGGTCTCGCCGAACACGTCGATGCCTGGCTGCCCGCGCTCGAAGCGAGTCTCGCCGCATGAACACGAACCCACGGCGCGCGCGCGTCATCGACTGGATCGCGCAAGGACTCGGCCTGCCGGCTTCGCGCACCGCGCTCGACTGGTGCGTGCGCCTCTTCTTCAAGCCGCCGCGCGAAGGCCGGCGCGACATCGCGCGCGACATGCTGCGCGCCTTGCTGCTGGCGTGGGCGCGCGAATGGGGCGTCGCCGATGTGCGCAAACCGTCGGCGTGGCTCTTGCGCGCGTTCGTGCGCGCGCCGCGCCAAGGCGGACGGTCGATGATCGCGCGCGCCACGATCGCGCTCGACTTCATCGAACGCATGCTGACGCCGCTCGCCGTCGCGGTCGTCGCGGTGCGGCGCGTGATCGACGCGCGCATCGAACGCCTGCCGTGGGCGCGTTTCGGCGCGCGGCTGGAAGGCGGCGCGAACCGCATCGCCCGCGTGCGCTGGGCGCTGCCCGCGCTCACGGTGATCGGCGGGATCGCGTGGCTCGTGGTCGGCACGTCGCCGCTCGGCGCGGGCGGGCAGTTCGCGTTCTTCGCGGTGCTCGCGGGCGTCGCGCTCGTGATCCGCCGCGTGCCGGGGCGCATGCCGGTGCTGATTCTCGCCGCGCTCGCCATGCTCGTGACCGTGCGCTATATCTGGTGGCGCACCACGCAGACGCTCGACTTCCGCACGCCGATGGAAGGCATCATCGGTTATGCGCTCTACGGCGCGGAAGCGTACACGTGGATCATCCTGCTCTTCGGCTTCGTGCAGACCGCGTGGCCGCTGGAGCGCCCGGCGTCCAAGCTGCCCGACGATCCCGCGCACTGGCCGAGCGTCGACATCTACGTTCCGACCTACAACGAGCCGCTCGCCGTCGTGAAGCCGACGCTCTTCGCGGCGCAAGGCATCGACTGGCCGGCGGACAAGCTGCGCGTGTATCTGCTCGACGACGGGCATCGCCCGGAATTCGAGGCGCTCGCGCGCGAGGCGGGCATCGGCTACATCACGCGCGACGACAACCGGCACGCGAAGGCGGGCAACATCAACCGCGCGCTCGCGAAGACCACGGGCGAGTACATCGCCATTTTCGATTGCGATCACGTTCCCACGCGCTCGTTCCTGCAAGCGACGATGGGCACCTTCTTCGCCGATCCGAAATGCGCGATGGTGCAGACGCCGCATCACTTCTTCTCGCCCGATCCGTTCGAGCGCAATCTCGGCACGTTCCGCCGCGTGCCGAACGAAGGCAACCTGTTCTACGGCCTCGTGCAGGCCGGCAACGACCTGTGGAACGCCACGTTCTTCTGCGGATCGTGCGCGGTCATCAAGCGCGCGCCGCTCGAAGAAGTGGGCGGCATCGCGGTGGAAACCGTGACCGAGGACGCGCACACGGCGCTCAAGCTGCATCGGCGCGGCTATACGACGGCGTATCTGCCGACGGTGCAGGCCGCCGGTCTCGCCACCGAAAGCCTCGCGAGCCACATCAAGCAGCGCACGCGCTGGGCGCGCGGCATGGCGCAGATTTTCCGGATCGACAATCCGTTTCTCGGGCGCGGGCTGAATTTCTTCCAGCGCCTGTGCTACGGCAACGCGATGCTGCATTTCTTCTACGGCATTCCGCGTCTCGTCTTTCTCACCATGCCGATGTGGTACCTCTTCTTCCAGATGTACTTCATCAACGCGGCGGCTTCGACCATCGCGAGTTTCGTGCTGCCGTACATCGTGATCGCGAATATCGCGAATTCGCGCATGCAGGGCAAGTTCCGGCATTCGTTCTGGGCCGAAGTCTATGAGTCCGTGCTCGCGTGGTATATCGCGCTGCCGACGACCATCGCGTTCATCAGCCCGAAGCACGGCAAGTTCAACGTGACGGACAAGGGCGGGCGCATCGACGAGACGTATATCGACTGGGCGATGAGCAAGCCGTATCTGATCCTGCTCGGCCTGAACGCCGTGGCGATGTCCGTGGGCGTCGCGCGGCTCGTGTCCGGCGCGGGCGACGAAGCCTCGACCATCCTCATGAACGTGTTCTGGACGCTCTACAACCTCGTGATGCTCGGCGCGGCGGTGAGCGTGGCGCGCGAGGCGAAGCAGGTGCGCGTGACGCATCGCATCGCCATGACGATGCCCGCGACGCTCGTGCTCAACGACGGCAGCACGCTCGCCTGCACCACGAGCGACTATTCGACGGGCGGCCTCGGCCTGACCGTGGAGCCGGGCGCGCTCGCGCTGAACGCCGACGACACGCTCGGCGTCGTCGTGAGCCGGGGCGAGCGGCAGTTCCATTTTCCGGTGCGCGTGACGCGGCTCGCGGGCGCGCATCTCGGCGTGCGCTTCGATTCGCTGACGCTCGAAGAGGAGCGGCGTCTCGTGCAATGCACGTTCGGGCGCGCGGATGCGTGGATCGAATGGGACGAGCGCACCGAGAAGGACTCGCCGCTCAAGGGCCTGAAAGAAGTGCTGCTGATGGGCGTGGAAGGCTACGCGCGCCTTTTCGACGGCGCGCGCCGCGCGCTCATCGCGGGACTTTCGCCGCAACGCCGCTAAAGCCCAAGCGCTTTCGTGCCGTTCTACGGGCGACGATCGCAAAAAAACGAATCACGATGACCTTCTGGAACCTGTATTTCATCATCAAGCTGGCGCTGTTTTCGACCGGGCATCTGCAACCGCTCTGGTTCGCGAACATTGCGTTCGCGCTGGCGCTCGCGATGAGCGCGCCGCTGCGCTCGCGTCTCTGGCGCGCGGTGCGGCTCGCCGCGGGGCTTGCAGTCGGGTTGCCGCTCATGTATCGCGAGGCGAACGTGCCGCCGTTTGCGCGCATCGTCGAGGAATTCGGCAATCTCGGCACCTTCAGCTTCGGCTACTGGCTCGAACTGCTGCCGCGCTTTCTCCCGCCGATGCTGATCGGCATCGCGTTGTGCGGGCTGGCCGTGTATCTGATCGTCAACCGATGGCTGCGCGTCGCGACCTTCGTGATGCTCGCGCTCTTCGTGCTGCCGATGTGGCAGGGCGCGAACGCCGTGCTCGCGCACATCCAGGCCGCGCCGCAGGTCAGCGCGAGCGCGAACGCGGGCGCTCAGGGCCAGCCTTCCGGCCCGCTGGATTACAACGCGACGCTCGCCGCATTCCGGACGAAGGAATCGCAGCGGCAGGTGAGTTTCGGGCATCTGTCGGGCAATGCGAGCGAACAGTTCGACGTGATCGTGCTGCACGTGTGCTCGCTGTCGTGGGACGACCTCGATGTATCGAAGGCGCGCAATCATCCGTTCCTCGCGCACTTCGACTATCTGTTCACGAACTTCAGCACCGCCGCGAGCTACAGCGGCCCGGCGGCGATCCGCGTGCTGCGCGCGTCGTGCGGACAGGAAGCGCACGCCGATCTTTACAAGGACGCGCCCGCGCAATGTCATCTGATGGCCGATCTCGCGGAGGCGGGCTACACGCCGCAAGTGACGTTCAATCACGACGGCCACTTCGACAACTTCACGCAACTGGTGAAGGAGAACATCGGCGTGCCGAACGTGCCGTTCGTCTCGAACGCCGCCGCGCCCGTCGCGATGCACGCGTTCGACGGCTCCGCGATCATGGACGACTACGGCACGCTCGCGAACTGGTACGCACAGCGCGCGCAGACGCCGGGGCCGGTCGCGCTGTACTACAACACGATCAGCCTGCACGACGGCAACCGCCTGCCCGACAGCAGGCTCTCGAGCCTCGATTCGTATCCGATGCGCGTCAACAAGCTCATGAGCGACTTCGACAAGTTCGCGGATCTCATCGCGCAATCGGGACGGCGCGCGGTCATCGTGTTCGTGCCCGAGCACGGCGCGGCGCTGCGCGGCGACAGCAACCAGATCGCGGGCCTGCGCGAAATTCCGACGCCGAGCGTGATCCACGGTCCGGTGGGCGTGCGGCTCGTCGGCTTCAGCGGCAGTCATGGTCCGACCACGGTCATCGACCAGCCGGCGGGACACCTCGCGGTGGCGCAACTGCTGTCGAATCTCGTGTCGAACAGTCCGTTCAAGCCGGGCGTCACGCTGTCCCAATACGCGGCCGATTTGCCGCAGACGCCGATGGTCGGCGAAAACGAAGGCACCGTGACGATGAAGACGGCCACGGGCTATGTCGTGAAAACGCCGGACGGCGTATGGGTGGATCAGAAATGAGCGATACGCCAACCCGAAAGGAAGCGCGCGCCGTGCACGACGTGGCCGCGCTCGCGCAAAAACTGCCCGGTCTCGATGCCGCGCGTTACTTCGACTTTCAGGCCGACGAGGAATATCGCGCCGCGCTCACGCGCTGGCCGGTGCTCGCGCGTTTGATGAAGCTCGCGCCGTGTGCGCCGCTTTCCGTGCATGAAGGCGTCGAGGAAGTGCACGAGCCTGCGCGCTCGCTCTGAGCCGCGACACGCACGCCTTTGCCCATTCCCCCATTCCCACATTCCCACTCACGCTCGCAGCATTCGAATCGCGTTTCAAATAGCGCGAGGAACGTTACTTGCTGTCCGATCCAGCTTCCATGCACGCGTCGATGCGCTTTCATGCTGAAAGGGCGCCGGCGTCAATCTCCGCGCTTGCAGGCGCTGGTTCGATCAGCGGTTCCACCCGGCGTTCGTCCGGGATTCAAAGTGAGCGGCAATGTCAGATCCACAGGATAACCACGACCCATCGCGCGGCGACGACGCGCAACCGAAGCCCAAGGTCAAGGCGAAAGCCAATGCCAACGGCAAGGAAAACGGTAAAGACAAAGGCGACGAAAAGGACAACGGCCGCAAGAAGCCCGGCAAGAAGCCGCTGATCATTCTCGGCATCGTGGTGGTGGTGCTGGCCATCGGCGCGTTCATCTGGTGGTTCCTGACGCGCAATCAGGTCAGCACCGACGACGCCTACACCGACGGCGACGCCGTCACCATCGCGCCGAAGGTATCGGGCTATGTCGTGCAGATGAATATCGACGACAACCGCTTCGTGCATAAAGGCGATCTGCTCATCCGGATCGATCCGCGCGACTATCAGGCGCAAGTCGATCAGGCCAATGCGCAGCTCGGGCTCGCGCGGGCGCAGTTGCAATCCGCGCAGGCGCAACTGGAAGTGGCGCGCGTGCAATATCCGGCGCAGCTCGCGCAGGCTCAGGCGCAGGAGCAGACCGCGCGCGCGAATCTCGCGCAGGCGAGCGCGGCGTATGAGCGGCAGAAGAGCGTCGATATTCGCGCGACATCGCAACAAAATATCGACACGGCGACGGCGCAGCAAAAGAGCGCGCAGGCGAATGTCGCGCAGGCGCACGCGCAGGTCCGCACCGCGAGTCTCGTGCCGCAGCAGATCGCGACCGTCGTCGCGAATGTCGAGGAAAGGCGTCAGCAGGTTCGGCAGGCCGAGGCGCAAGTCGAAACGGCGCAACTCAATCTGGGCTACACGGAACTGCGCGCGCCCGCCGATGGCTGGATCACGCGGCGCAACGTGCAGAACGGAACGTTCCTGCAAGCGGGCACGTCCATTCTCACGCTCGTCACGACGCGCGTCTGGGTGACGGCGAACTTCAAGGAATCGCAGCTCGATCGCATGCAGCCGGGCGACAAGGTGGATATCGACGTGGACGCGTATCCGAACATGAAGCTGCACGGCCACGTGGACAGCGTGCAGCTCGGCAGCGGATCGCGCTTCTCCGCGTTTCCCGCCGAGAACGCGACGGGCAATTTCGTGAAGATCGTGCAGCGCGTGCCGGTGAAGATCGTCATCGACGATGGATTGAAGCCGGGCACGTCGTTGCCGCTCGGCTTGTCGGTCGTGCCGACCGTGATGCTGCGTCATTGACGTCATGAGCGATACCACCGAAGAACACGACCACAGCGGCTGGAAGCCACGCTCGAATCCGTGGCTGATCGCCGTGGTCGTCACGCTTGCCGCGTTCATGGAAGTGCTCGACACGACCATCGTGAACGTCGCGCTGCCGCACATTTCCGGCACCATGTCCGCGAGCTACGACGAGGCCACGTGGACGCTCACGTCTTATCTGGTCGCGAACGGCATCGTGCTGCCGCTCTCCGCGTATTTCTCGAAGATTCTCGGGCGCAAGCGCTACTTTCTCATCTGCATCGGCGCGTTCACGGTGTGCTCGTTCATGTGCGGCATATCGTCGAATCTCGGAGAACTGATCGTCTTTCGCATTCTTCAGGGCTTCTTCGGCGGCGGCCTGCAACCGAGCCAGCAATCCATCATTCTCGATACCTTTCCGCCCGAGCAGCGCGGCCGCGCGTTCTCCATTTCGGCGGTCGCGATCGTCGTCGCGCCGGTGCTCGGCCCGACGCTCGGCGGCTGGATCACCGACAACTTCACATGGCGCTGGGTGTTTCTCATCAACGTGCCGGTCGGCGTGCTGACGACCATCGCGGTGATGCAGTTCGTCGAGGATCCGCCGTGGGAGAAGCGCCAGGACGCGAAGAAGATCGGCATCGACGTGATCGGCATCGGGCTGATCGCGCTGGGGCTCGGCTGTCTGCAAGTGTTCCTCGATCGCGGCGAGGACGACGACTGGTTCTCATCGGGCTTCATCACGACGTTCGCGGTGCTCTCGGCGGTGGGCATCGTCGGCGCGACGACGTGGCTGCTGTACGCGAAACGGCCCGTGGTGAATCTTCGCGTGCTCGCGGACCGCAACTTCGCGCTCGGCTCGGCGGCCATCTTCGGCTTCGCGTCGGTGCTCTACGGAAGCGCGGTGCTGATCCCGCAGCTCGCGCAACAGCAGCTCGGCTACACGGCGACGCTCGCGGGCCTCGTGCTCTCGCCGGGCGCGATATGCATCGTGTTCCTGATTCCCGTCGTCAGCAAGCTGATGAACTACATCCAGACGCGCTTTCTCGTGGCGTTCGGCTTCTTTCTCATGGGATGCGCGCTGCTGTATTCGCATCATCTCGTGCCGAATATCGACTACGTCACGCTGACGAAAATGCGCAGCGCGCAGTCCATCGGCATCGGCTTTCTGTTCGTGCCGGTGACGACGCTCGCGTATCTCTCGCTGCCGAAGGCGCTCAACAACGACGCATCCGCGCTCTTCACCATGTTCCGCAACGTGGCGGGTTCCATCGGCATTTCGCTCGCGACGGCGGCGATCCGCGAGCGCACGCAGGCCAACATGGCGCATATGGTCGAGCATCTCACGCCGCTGAATCAGCCTTATAACGATACGGTGCAGCGCATGGCGCGAACGCTGATGGACACAGGACAAACGATGTCGCAAGCCATGACCGCCGCGACCGGACAGATGTACAAGACGTTCGTCTCGCAGGCGACGATCCTCGCCTATCTCGACGTCTTTCTCGCGTGCGCGGTGTTCTCGTTCATGTTCATTCCGCTCGCGCTTTTCTTCTCGCCGGTCAAGGCGTCCGGCAAGGCGGGAGGGCATTGAGATGAAGCCGCGTCTTTCCATTCTGATGCTCGCGCTCATCGCGAGCGCATGCACGGTCGGTCCCGACTTCAAGCCGCCGACGGCAGACGTTCCCGGCAACTGGAACGACATGCAGCATGCCGAGCGCACGCAGGCCGCGCCCGACGATCCGCGCGCGCCGCACGCGCAGGCGCCGTCCGTCGCCGAAACGTCCGCCGATCCCGATCCGCGCTGGTGGCATCAGTTCCACGATGCGACGCTCGATTCGCTGATCGCGCGCGCCGTCGCGGGCAATCTCGATTTGCAGGCGGCCGTGTTGCGCATCGAAGCGGCGCGCGAGCAAAGCGCGTCGGCGGCGGCGCAGGGCTTGCCGCAGATCGGCGCGAACGCGAGCGTCATGCGCGAGCAGCTCGGGCTGAAAGGCCTGCTGCAATCGCAAGGCGTCTACGACCGGATAAACGGACTGGGCGCGAACGGCGCGCAACTGCGGCAGGGAATCGATGCCGCCACCGGTCCCGTCACGCTGTATCAGGACGGCTTCGATGCGTCGTGGGAACTCGATCTCTTCGGCCGCGTGCGGCGTTCCGTGGAGTCCGCGAACGCGCAGACGCAGGCGCAGAGGGAGAGCCGCAACGACGCGCTCGTGTCGCTCGAATCCGAAGTCGCGCGCGCGTATGCGCAGTTGCGCGGCGCGCAGTCGATCAAGCGCATCACGCTCGCGGAAATCGAGGCCGAGCAGCAGATTCTCGCGCTGACGCAGGAGCAGGCGCGCGTCGGCCTGACGAGCCAGCAGGACGTGCAGAGCGCGAGCGCGCAGGTCGGCAGCCTGCAGGCGCAAGTGCCGACGCTCGATGCGCAGATCGCGCAGGCGATGAACGGCCTCGCGGTGCTCACCGGCAGCGCGCCCGGCACGCTCGACGCCGAACTCGCCGATGCCGACGGCAGCGCCGCCGTGCCGCCCGTGCCGCCGACGGTGCCGGTCGGCTTGCCGTCGACGCTCGCGCGCCGCCGTCCGGACATCCGCCGCGCGGAAGCGCAACTGCACGCGGCGACGGCCGAAGTGGGCGTCGCGGTCGCGCAGTTGTATCCGGACATGTCGCTCACCGGGCAGGTCGGCATGCGCGCGACGAAGGCGAGCTATCTCGCGCACTGGTCGAGTCTCTTCTGGTCGGTCGGGCCGAGCGTGTCGCTGCCGATCTTCGAGGGCGGCGCGCTGCGCGCGAACGTGCGCGTCGCGAAGGCGGAGGCGGGGCAGGCGGCGCTGCAATATCGGCAGACGGTGCTCGGCGCATTGCAGGACGTCGATAACGCGCTCGTCAGCTACCGGACCGAGCAGGACCGGCGCGCGGCGCTGATGCGCACCGTCGAGGCGGGCCGCATCAGCCTGCAACTCGCGACGGACAGTTATCGCAAGGGCATTACGCCGTTCGTCACCGTGCTCGACGCCGAGCGTCAGCTCGCGGAAACGCGCACGCAGCTCGCGCAATCGACGGTGAACGTGACGACGAATCTCATCGCCGTGTACAAGGCGCTCGGCGGCGGATGGGAGGACGACGAGCAGGCGGCCGCGCAACGGTAGTCATGGCGCGCCGCCTTGCACGACGAAGCGACCCGCTACGCTTCCTCGCGTTGCGCATCGGGCAGCGCCGCCGCGTCCGCGAGCGCTTCACGCGCTTCGCGTTCGGCGATCGCGGCGAGGGTATCGCCGAAACCGCCCCGCGCCTTCGATGCGGTCCGCGCGCTCGTCACCACGCACGGCGCCGCGCTCCACGCGATGCGCGCGCCGCTCTCGGCCAGTTGCACGGTAAGCGCGACGTCCTCGCTGCACGCGAGCGGCATGAATCCGCCCGCGCGACGATACGCACTCGCCGACACGCCGAGGTTCGCGCCATGCACATGCCGATGCGCGTCCGCGTGCGTGTACTTGCGATAAAACGCCTCGCGCGTCGCGGACGCGTGCATGCTCCAGTCGTCGACGGTCACGCAGCCGCACACCGCGTCCGCCTCCAGCCCGAGCTGCTCGACGATCCAGTCGGGCGCGACGCGGCTGTCCGCATCCGTGAATGCGAGCCATCGCGCGCCGCGTTCCAGCATGAAGTCCGCGCCGGCCGCGCGCGCCCGGCCCACGTTGCGCGCATCGAGCGTCAGCAGATGCACGCCGAAACACTGCGCGATAGACAGGGAATCGTCGGTGCAACTGTCGAGCACGACGACGATTTCGACCGCTTCCCCGAGCAGCGCGGGATGCGTCGCGGCGAGCCGCGCGGCCTCGAGGCAATCGGCGAGGAAGGCTTCTTCGTTATGCGCCGGAATCACGATGCCTATCATGCGATCCCCTCGCGCCGTGCAATCGAGCGGCCATCTTTCGACCACACATCGAGGAGAAAATCGGCTTCCGCGTGCTGGACGGTACGCGTGCCGTCGAACGCGGCGTCGAATGCGGCGTGGATGTCTTCCGCGCGCTGCAATTTGCCTTCGAACGGATGACGCCAGTGGCACGCGACGAATTCGCCGTCGTCCGCAAGCGAGTGCCATGCGCGTTGCGCGAGCCTGGCCGTGGCTTCCGGCGACAGATAGTACGCAAGCTCGCTGACGACGATGAGATCGAAGCGCGCATCGTCCGGCCATTCGTCGGGCACGGCGCGCTGTTCGAGCGTGACGTTGGGCGCGTCACCGAGGCGTTCGCGCGCGCCGCGCACGGCGGCTTCGCTCACGTCGCAGGCGCGCAGGCGCGTGCATCGGCGGGCGATCATCGCGGAGAGTTCGCCGTTCGAGCATGCCGGCTCGAAGGCGGATTCGTAGCGCTCGCGCGAAAGGCTCGCGAGCACGAGATCGCGCTTGCGACGCTCGTACCAGCTCGTGCGATAACGCCAGGGATCGTCGTCGTGGCGATAAAGATCGTCGAAATACCGTCGCGGTGTGGACATGGGCATCCTTGTTGTTGCCTCGTTATTGGCTCTTCGTTGCCGCTGTCGCGCGGCTCTTATCCAACGACGCCGCCGCCGGTCATCGCGCGCCTCCCGCGTGGTCGTCCAATATCGCTTGCGCGAGCGCGGCTTCATCGCGTTCCGCGTGGCTTTGTCGCAGGAAGACGGGAAGATCCGCGAGCGCGCGCGCGAACCACGCGTCGGTGCAGAAGGGCGCGGGGCCCATGGCGCGGGACACGTGCTGCATGACGTCGCTCGCCACGCGATCCACGGTGAGCCGCGCGCGCAACGCCCATTGCTGCGCGTTGGCGTCGGGATGCGCGTCGATCCATGCCGCCGATTCGCGCAGCAACGCGGCGGCGGAGGCGAGCGCCGCATCGGCCGCGCCGAGATGCGCGCGCGCGTGCGGTTCGGCGCGGCGCGCGCTGCTGTCGAGGAGCGTCGTCGCGATGGCCGCCGCGCTGCCGAGCCAGCACGCGGCAATGCCCGCGCCGCCTTGCCAGAAGCCGGGACGATTCACGTACGCGCCGGCATCGCCGATCTGAACCGCGTGCGCGCCGTCGAAACGCACGCTCGCCGTGCCCGTCGCGCGCATGCCGACGGCCTGCCAGCCGCTTTCGTCGATCCCGATGCACGCCTGCGACAACTCGACGGCCGCCAGCACGGGAACGTCGTCGCGCCAAGCGGTGACGAGCGCATGCGTGATATGGCGCGCGCCCGAGCACCATGCTTTCGTGCCTTCGAGGACGAGCGTTTGTCCATCGCCCGCGCTCGCCGCGAGCCGCGCGTTCGGCGGCTCGGCGGCCCACACGGCCCATGTGCCGCGCTGTCCCAGTTCTGCGCGATGCAGTTCGGCGAGGATGGCGAGCGCATCGGCATGACTTTCGTAGAGCTTCGCAAGCGAGAGATCGCAAGCGGCGACCGCGCCCAGCGCGCGCCAGCGCGTTGCAGTATTTCCCCGGCCTGGCAGCGGCAAATCGGCCGTGAGCAGTCCTTCCGTGCCGATCAGTTGACGGAGAACTTCCGCGCGGCTCGCGCAGGTTTCGTCGGTGAAATGGATCGCCGCGAGGTGATCGTCGAGGAGGGCGATGCGATGGTCGTCGCGTGCGGCACGTGCGTTGTGCGCGTCGCGTTCTTCCACGCGCCACCAGTCGGGGATCGCGCGTTTTCGCAGCCCTTGGGTCATATCGTTCACGCATTTCTCCGTGGATGGCGCGGCGCTCGCGCTCGTGCAGTACGTCGTTCATGAGCAATGGGGCAAGGAGCGTGCCCGTGTTTTGCACGACTCGATGCCGCGCTTGGCATGTGCGTTGCATGAGTGCGGGCATCGAAGCGAGCGACGAGCACGACCATGACCCACGATTCCCCCATGCAGAAAGTCGCGGTTTTCTCCGACCTCGACGCGCGCGCGATGAAGCGCGTGGAAATCGGCGAGACGCCCATTCTTCTGATTCGTTCGGGCGAGCGCGTGCTCGGCTACGAGGCGGATTGCCCGCACGCGGGCGCACCGCTGGAAGAGGGCGCGCTATGCAGCGGCCGGCTGATTTGTCCGTGGCACAAAGGCACGTTCGATATCGAAAGCGGCGCGCTCGTCGAACCGCCGCCGTTGCTGCCGCTCAAGCGCTATCCGGTGCGCGTGGAGGGCGACGACATTCTCGCGAGCGCCGTGCCGATGGAAGAACCGGCCGAATCGAAGCCCGGCGACGCTCGGACCTTCGCTGTCGTCGGGCTGGGCGCGGCGGGCGCTGCCGCGTGCTCGGCGCTGCGTCAGGGCGGCTTCGCGGGGCGCATCGTGGTGATCGATCGCGAGCCGCGCACGCCGTACGATCGCACCGCGTTGAGCAAATTCGTGCCATCGGGCGAGATGTCGCCGGACGACGTGCCCGCGCTGCTGCCGGACGATTTCTTCGCGAGCGAGTCCATCGACGTGATTCAGGCCGAGGTCCAGACGCTCGATGCGCGGGCGAAACGCATCGATATCGGCAGCGCGCCGTCGATTCATTACGATGCCGCGCTCGTCGCGACGGGCGGCGTGCCGAAGCGGCCATCGTTGCAGGGCGGCGATGCGCAGGGCGTCGCGGAGCACATCCGCTTGCTGCGCGGGCGCGACGATGCGCGGCGTCTCGTCGAAAGCGCCGTCGAGCGAAGTCACGCGCTCGTGCTGGGCGCGAGCTTCATCGGACTGGAAGTGGCCGCTGCGCTGCGCAATCGCGATGTCGCGGTGACGGTGGTATCGCCCGGCAACGTGCCGTTCGAAAAGCAGTTCGGGCCGGAAGTCGCGCGGCTCGTGCAAGGGCTGCATGAATCGCACGGCGTCACGTTCCGCATGGGGCGGCATGCGGTGGCGGTCGCGCGCAACGAGGCCGGCGGCGAACGGCGCTTGCGCGTGACGCTCGACGACGGCGCGATCGTGGAATGCGATTTCATCGTCGCGGGGCTGGGCATTCGGCTGGCGACGGACTTTATCGCGGGCGTGGATCGCAACGACGACGGCAGCCTGAACGTCGATGCATCGATGCGCGTCGCCGATGGTCTCTTCGCGGCGGGCGACATCGCGCGCTTCGATTTGCCGATCGAGCCGGGCGGGCGCATACGCGTCGAGCACTGGCGGCTCGCGCAGCAGCACGCGCGCATCGCGGCGCACGCGATGCTCGGGTCATCGCCGAAAGAGCCGTTCGTGCCGTTCTTCTGGACGTATCACTTCGGCAAGAACTTCGAGTATCTCGGGCATGCGCGTTCGTGGGATCAGACCGTGATCACGGGATCGCCGGAGAAGTTGGAGTTCGTCGCGCTGTTCGGCGAGAAGGGCAAGCTCGTCGCGGCCGTGGCATGCGAGCGGAGCACGCAGATGAGCGCGCTCGCCGAAGCGATGCGGCGCACGTTGTCGGTGGACGAGGCGAAGGAGATTGTGGAGGCGCAGTGAGCGGCGAAGGCGCATGAAAAAGCCCGCCATTTCTGGCGGGCCTTTCATGCAAAACCCTCAAGACCCCGACGCCCACCGCAACGCGGGCGTCAACGATCCATCCGGCATCGACCACGCGCCCCGCGTGCTGAAGTCCCACGTCGGGCCGTAGCTCGCGGGATTGCCCATTTGCGCATCGGTGAGCCCGGTCGACGGCGCGACCGCCGTGCCCGCGCCGACCGCCGCCAGCGCGCCGGACGACTGCTTGTTCCAGAACACGTTCGTGTCGATGCTGCCCCGGTTCGATCCCGCGATTCCGCCCGCCTTTCCCGCGCCGACCGAGAGCGTCGAGTTCGCATAAGACTGGCCGATGCCGCCCGTGTTGCTGCCGACGAGGCCGCCCATCGCCGCGCCGCCGCTCAGCCACGCCTGCGCATACGACTGCACGATCGCGCCGTTGTTCACGCCGACGAGCCCGCCGACCGCGCCTTGCGCGCCGCCCGTCGCGGAGCCGAGCGCGTACGACGTGGTGATGCGGCCATCGTTACGGCCGACGAGTCCGCCGGTCTCGTTCGCGCCGCTGATGTTCGCGCCGGCCCACGATTGCTCGATGCGCCCGTGGTTTTCCCCGACCAGCCCGCCGGCCACGGATGTCGCGTTGCCCGTCGACCGGACGACGCCCGTTGCGCCGACGTTCACGAGATAGCCCGAGTTGACGCCGACGAGCAGGCCGACCGCCGCGCTCGACGACGTCGCCGTGGTGTCCGCCAGCACGAAGTTGCGCAGCACGCCGCCCGCGCCGACCGCGCCGAACAAACCGGACGCGTTGCCCGTCAGGTCGAGGCCGACGGGCACGTGGCCCATGCCGTCGAACTGGCCGGTGAACGGCTTCGCCGCCGTGCCGATGTCGCCCACGTCCGTGGCGCCGTCGAGCGCGAAGCTCGAACCGAGCGCATAGGTGCCCGCGAGATCGCTCTTGACCGCGCGCAGGTCCGCGACCGAGTTGACGAGCCGATACGCCGTGTACTGCGTGACGAGCCCGCTGTACGGCGCGGCGCTCCACGACGGATTGACGCGCACGGTCCCCGGCGTGTTCGATCCGTTCATGTCGAAAAGCACCGCCACCGCGCCCGTGCTGCGCGACCAGTCGATCGTGCCGCGATTGGTCACGCTGCCGCCGTTGTCGAACGCGTGCGCGTCGGCGTACAGCTTGAGCGATCCCGATCCCGCGTTCGCGATGGTCACTTGCGGCGCGATGGTGACGGAGTGCGCGGCATTGAGCGTCAGCGACGAAGCGCCGTTCCAGCGCACGTTCGATTGCACCGCGATGTCGCCCTTGCCGTTCGCGCCGGACGTGCCGTCGGTGCCGTCCGCGTTCACGGTGATCGACGTGCCGCGATTCAGGTTCGATGCGAGCGTGTTGGCGGTCGCGGCATCGGCGGTGAATTCGCCCGTGGTGATATTGAGCTTGTCCGCACTGATGGTCGCGCCGCTGATCTTCACGTCCTTGCCGTTCATGTCGACGCTGGCCGCACTGCCGTCGACATTGCGCGCGCTGATCTCCGCGCCGCGCGCATCGACGGTGCCGCTCTCCGCGACGAGCCAGACGTGACCGTCGCGCGTCGCGGTGCCGGTTGCGCGCAACGCCGCCGTGTGGCCCGCCAGCGCGAAGATATTGCCGTCCGCCGCCTGCAGGCTGATGACCGCCGCCTGAATCTGGCCCGCGTTCGCCGCCGTGCCGTGGCTTCCCACCGCCACGCCGATCTGCTGGTCGTAGCCGGTATCCACGAGAGAAACCGAGCGGCCCGCGACGAGCCCGGCGGAACCCTGCGGCGCGTCGATGCGTCCCGCGTTCACCACCTTGTTCGCGCCGATGAGGAACACGTTGCCGCCCGTCGAACTGATCTTGCCCAGGTTGATCACGTCCGCATTCGAGTTGCCCGTGAACGTGGTCTGGTAACTGGCGGCGAAATCGTCGTTGTTGATATCGAGCGTCGAGGCGACGAAGTGGCCGCCCGTCGAGACCACGCCCTGCGGTCCGATCACCACGCCATGCGGATTGATCAGGTAGACCGTACCGGTGCCGCGCAGCGTTCCGAAGATGGCGGAGACATCGTTACCGGTGACGCGGTTGAGCGTTGCGCCGGTACCGTTGTTAATCGACACGGTGTGGCCCGAGCCAATGGAAAAGCTGTTCCAGTCGATGATGCCGCGCGAGCCCGACTGCGTGATGTTCAAGTTCGCACCGCTCTGCGCGATGCTTCCGCTGCCCGCGACGAAGTGCCCGCCTTGCGGCAACGGCGGAGCGGCCATTGCCGTGAGTGCGAACGAACCCGAAGCAATGGCGACGAGCACGGAGAGGGCGCGCATCCTGAAGCCGGGCGCGTACGTGTTTGGAAAAGTGCTTGCGGTGCCGGCATGGTGACCGGTCTGGAAGGCGCTCGCGAGAAGATTCACTGAATGACGCATATGCCCCCCTTTGGGCTGTGACATTCCCCGTGTTTTTTTGCTTTGAGCGCTCTAGTGGCAGGGCAGTGTAGCAGCGCTAAAGAAAGGGGCGATGTATTCCCGAGCGAGGCAACATGCGTATGTTGCGCGAGTCTTATTTGTGTGCTTGATTCGTTAGCAGAGCACGCTAAGCGTGCGGGATGAAGGGCTTGCTAGGGTTTTCCGCAGCTTCCCGGAAACGCAAAGCTGATGCTCGAAACGGCGTGTCCATCATTCGTCGCGCGTGGCGGCGCCGCATCGCCGCTCATCGCCGCATCACCGCTCATCGCCGCATCGCCGCTTATCGCTTATACAGCCGCGAGCCGGAAGAACGATACAGCCTGCGTCAGATGCCGCCCTTGTTCATCGAGCGATTGCGAAGCCGCCGCCGCTTCCTCGACGAGCGCCGCGTTCTGCTGCGTCACCTGATCCATCTGCGCGATCGCCCGACTCAGTTGCTCGATGCCGCGGCTCTGTTCGTCCGATGCCGCCGCGATCTCGCTCATGATCCCGCTCACCTTCGAGACCGCGCCGAGCACGCCGGCCATCGTCTCGCCGGCTTCCAGCGCGAGCGACGAGCCTTGCGCCACGCGCTCGACCGACGCGCCGATCAGCTCCTTGATTTCCTTCGCCGCGCTCGACGAGCGCTGCGCGAGATTGCGCACTTCCGCTGCGACCACCGCGAAGCCGCGTCCTTCTTCGCCGGCGCGCGCCGCTTCGACGGCCGCGTTCAGCGCGAGGATATTGGTCTGGAACGCAATGCCTTCGATGATGCCGGTGATGTCCGCGATCTTCGTCGAGCGCGCGCTGATGTCGGACATCGTTTGGACCATGCGCGTGATGACTGCGTTGCCCTGTTGCGCCACCGTGGACGCATCCGCCGAAAGCGTGTTGGCCTGTTGCGCGTGATCGGCGTTCTGCCTGACGGTCGCGGTCAGTTCCTCGACGCTCGATGCTGTTTCTTCGAGCGATGCCGCCTGCTGCTCGGTGCGCGTCGACAGATCCACGTTGCCGACCGCGATCTGGCTCGATCCCGTCGCGATGCTGTCCGCGCACGTGCGCACGTTGCCGATCAGCCTGACGAGGTTCGCCTGCATCGCGTTCATGGAGGCGAGCACGCTGCCGTGGCGTGCATCGTCGATATGCGCGACGAACGCGAGATCGCCGCTCGCCACGCGCCCGGCTACGTCGCTGAGTTCGTCCGGTTCCGCGCCGAGCGCACGCAGAATGCCGCGCGTGATGACGAGTCCCGCCGACGCCGCCGCGACGACCGCCAGCGCGCACAGGCCGATGAGCCACGCGCGCCAGCTCGCGTATCGCTGCGCGGATTCCGCCACGAGACGCGCGCCTTGGGCATCGGTGACATCGGCGTAGCGCTGCGTCGCCTGCACGAGCGCGGCAAGCAGCGGACGGCATTCGTCGTTCATCTTCGCAATCGCCGCTTCGTGCTGGCCCTTCAACGCCAGATCGACGATACCGAGCGCAACCGGCCCATAAAGCGATTCGACGCGGGCGATTTCATCGACATCGGCGCGCGCGGTGACGTCGAGATCCGTGGCGGCGTCGGTCATCTGCCTGAGCCTGGTGAGGCTGCGCAGCACGTCTTCATGCGCCTTCGTGACGGCGGCTTTCTCGAGGTCCAGGTCGGACTGTTTCGTGACGAGCACGAGATTGCGCGCCGCGATCGCGCGCCGGTCCACCGCCGTGCGCACCTGTTCCGCGAGGTTCGCGCGCGCGTTGATCTCCGACACGAAGGTCGTGAAGCGCCGATTCGCATCGCTGAGCGCTTCGATGGACAGCGCGGCGACGAGCAACACCGCGCCAGTGAGTAATCCAAAGCCGATGGCCAACTTCGTTCTGACCGACATGCGCCTGCTTTTCATTCTTGTTCTTCTCCGATGGTTCGCTACGGGTTCGCTTAGGTTTCGCTTATGCGCTGCGCTTTCGATGTACGTCGATGCAGCCGCCTTTGAGCGGCGACCGATGTATAGCGACATCTGTTCGGAAGGCTGAAGATGAACAGAATGTGGACGATGAAACGCAAACGTTCAACGCCGCGAATATTTTCGCGCGACGCTTCGTGATGGGGACGTGGCACCGTGATTGCTCTCAGGGTGACAACCTCAGAACCGCAAGACATCGCTCATCTTCGCGTGCCCGTCATGCAGGCGAAGATCGCAAGGAACATCAGGTCCCCATGTCAGGAAGAGAAGAAAAAACACTCGATATACGAGGCGGCGGACAAAGCGTGGGCATTCCCGCTGCCGGCGAACTCGACAACCATTCGTTCACGCCGACAGGCACATCGGACCGGCGGCACTGGCAGGCGGGCTATATATCGCGCCCCGGCCTCGACGATCGCAGCAGCGTCTTCTTCGCAGCGGTTGAAATGACGCGCATGCCGATGGTCGTCACCGATCCCCGGCTGCCGGACAATCCGATCGTGTTCGTCAACGGCGCGTTTCTGGACCTCACGCAATACGCTGAGGACGATGTCATCGGCCGCAACTGCCGCATCCTGCAAGGTCCGGAGACCGATCCCGAGACGATCGCGGAAGTGCGCGCCGGAATCAGCGAGAAGCGCGCGGTGGCCGTCGAGATACTGAACTACAAAGCAGACGGCACGCCTTTCTGGAATGCGCTCTTTCTCGGGCCGATATTCGACAAGGACAATAATCTCGTCAATTTCTTCGCGTCGCAAATGGACATCACGCGCAGGCGCGTATCGGAACAGGCGTTCAGGCAGGCCCAGAAGATGGAGTCGATCGGGCAACTGACCGCCGGGCTCGCGCACGACTTCAACAACCTGCTTCAGGTCGTGACGGGCAACCTCGAACTTGCCAAGAGAAAAACAGCCGCATACGGCGATGCGCTGCTCGATACGCTCATCGACAACGCAAAGGGCGCGGCCGAACGCGGCGGCAGGCTGACGCAACAGCTTCTGACCTTCGCCCGCAAGCAGCAGCTCACGCCGAGGAACGTGAGCCTGAACCAGCTCGTGCTCGAATTCAGCGACATGCTCGCGAGCACGCTGGGCAAGCACATCGACCTTCGTCTGGACCTGAAGCCCGGCCTGCCGTCATGCATGCTCGATGCGGAGCATCTGGAGATGGCGCTGCTGAACATACTGATCAACGCACGCGACGCGATGCCCCACGGCGGCAGGGCGACCGTTGCGACGTCGATACTGAACCTCGCGACGGGCGCGCCCGAAAGACATCTCTCGCCCGGTCAGTATGTGATTCTGTGCGTTCACGACGAAGGCGTGGGCATGGATGCCGATACCATGCGGCGCGCGGCCGAGCCGTTCTTCACGACGAAGGGACCGGGCACGGGCCTGGGCCTTGCGATGGTCCACGGATTCGTGCAGCAGTCGAATGGCCGGCTTGAGATAGAGAGCGTCGTTGGCAAGGGCAGTATCGTCAAGATGATCTTTCCTCTGGCTGCGGGCTGACTGACCGTTCAACGAGTACCAACATGATCAACCCGCTCGTCCTGGACGTCATGGGATGCGTCCCGGACCGCTTCGAAACGAATACCGATGAAGCACATTCTTGTTGTCGATGACGAAAGCTCCATCACCCAGGTCATGAAACTGTTCCTGGAGTGGGAGGGCTTTCGGGTCAGCGTGGCGCACGACGGCATGGAAGCGCTGGAGGTCGACGAACAAGACCCGGCCGATGCCGTCGTGACCGACTTGACCATGCCGCGCATGAGCGGCAGGGAATTGATCGAGCAGCTCGCCGCGCGCCGGCGCGATATTCCTACCATCGTCATTACCGGATGGGCGGGGGCCGAGGACCTGACGAATGTGCATACCACCGTGATGCGCAAGCCCGTCGCGCTCGACAAACTTCGCGAGAGCCTCGCGGACATGCTGAAAGTCGAGTCCTGATTTTCAGCTTCGCATTGCGGCGAGCAGGTCGTCGGTATGAACCATCAGGTCGCGTGCCTGGCGCAGTATCGCGTATTGATCCAGCACCACGCGCCATCGCGGCGATTCGAGCAGCGCGTGCCATACGGGTTCTAGCGTGCGGGCGTCGGCGTGTTGGTGCTCAGTCAACATGCCTGCATAGGCGAGGCTCTCCGGCGCGCTTAAGAGCTGCATTCTGCTTGCTGCGTTCAGCAGACGCGGGGAAGCATCGGCGGGAGCGTCGCAGCAATAGAGCACCGTGTTCGCAAGACGATCGCCTTCCGTTGGCAGCGACGTCAGCGATGCACCGCGCACATGAACCACGCCCTGTTGCGTTTCGAACGCATAGTGCGCGTTCGCATCCGCGTGCGCGAGCAGACGCAAGCCGCGCAAGAGTCTCGGCAAGTCGGTCGATGCGGCATCGACGGAAGCCTTCGCTTCGATCAGCAGGCTGATGTCCCACACGACGGTGTCGCCGGATGTTCCGGCATGCCGCAACAGCACGACGTCCCATTCGGTCTTGGCGTGCTCGTGGCTCGAAGGAATGGATGCAGGCACGCGCATGGACGTGACCACGCGATAGGACGCGTGAGCCTCTTCCTTGTCGAGACGCTCCGCGAATGCTTCGAGCGCACGCGTGGCCAGCGCTTCGACTTCAGCGCCGCGCCGCTTCGACGCGACACCTTGCGCAGCGGCGGCTGCGCTTCCCGAGCGAGGGCCATGCCGGTCCCATAACGATCGATACCGCCGTACGAGTTCATCGTCGTCCAATGCTTGCAGACGTTGAAGACGCGCAAGCGCTCCGCTGTCGAGCAGCAGTTGCGCGCGGCGCTTCACGGACGCTTCGATATCGGTGTCAGCGAGATCGAGCAGACGTTGCGCGCTCTCTTCGGCTCGCGACCACGACGATACCGCTGCCGCCTCGTACAACCGGCCCAGCCAATCGCGTTGCGCCCCGGGCGGCATACGCTGATGCCTCGCCGGATGCGCCATTGCGTTGACGGCAGCGTGAATCGAGCGCCGATCGCGTTCCGCCTGCGATGAAAGCGATGCGTATTCGCTGACCGTCGGTTCGCGGTATCGAAGCAGCGTGGCCTGAAAGACGGCGTCGCCGGTTTGCGGATGCATCGCGGAAGCGATCAGGCGTGCGAGCGAATCGATGAAGCGCTGTTGTAGCGCGGCGATCGTTGTGGTGTCGCACGTCTTCGCGATGCGCGCCTGTTCGATGATGAGCGCAAGCGCCGTTTCGGGACTGAGTTCGTGCGTTCGCGATGCGTCGAGTTCGTATCGCGGCAGGCGATAACGTCGCGCGATAGCGCTCAATGTTCGATCAAGAAGAGAAGAGGATGCTGGCATTGAATGAAGGAAGTGCATGCATCCACGCAGCATAGCCGAATGCGCTGAATCGGGCCTATAGTAACTTCATGCAGCGCGTTGACTTTCGCATGGGAGCCGATCATGTTGCGAACGACTTCGACGTTGCTTGCGCTCATTCTCTGCTGCACGGCGAGTGACGCGTCAGCCGATGCCATCCACATCGAATCGGGAACCTACGGTGCGAACTGCGGCGCGTATCAAGGCAACGCGACGCATGAACTGGCACAGCGATGCGACTCAGTGGAAACATGCCGCTATCCCGTTGCCTTGCCCGCGGACTTTCACAAGCCACGTGCGTGCCGGGCCGATTTCGTCGCCGAATGGTCTTGCGGACGCGGCGAATTTCATCGTGCCGAAGTCAGCGCCGCTGTGAACAACGAAGGCATTCTCGTGCTGACATGTGTGCCGTCGACCGGTGCGGGCAAGTAACGCATATCGCTTCTTCAGAAGATATGCACTCCTTTCATATGAAGAAGCGCACGCGAACGGCGAGTTTCGGCCTGCACGTTCGGATCTTTTGATCGGATAGCGATAAATAATCGTTGAGTGCCGCTTCAACGTGCGGAACCCCACATAAGCGAATTGCACAGGTGTCCTACCGTATAGGCCACGTCAATCTTATCGAAAGGGGAAACGATGCCGCCATCGCCTCAACGATCGAACGGGACCAAGCTGGGCGGGTTACAGGCACTTCGTGCATTCGCAGTAGCCCTCGTCGTTTATTTCCACATTGCCACGGCGGTTTTCACGTATCACGGCGGCGGCGCAACGTCGTTGTTCTTATCGACTTACCAGGTCGGGCAGGCGGGCGTCGATATCTTCTTCGTCATCAGCGGCTTCATCATGTTCTATACGCGCAAGGACAGCGCCAATGGTTTCAAAGGGGCGACGACCTTTTTGAAGCATCGCTTCCAGCGCGTGATGCCGCTTTACTGGTTCTGGACGGCGATCTTCATCGCACTCTGGTACTTCGGGTTCGTCCACAAATCCGTGGCGTTTCCCGATTCGACGACGATCATCGGATCGCTTCTGCTATGGCCGATGAAGAACGTGATCGAACCGTATCAGCCGATTCTCTCGCAAGGTTGGACGCTGTCTTTCGAAGCCTATTTCTACGTGTTTTTTGCCGTGGCCATACTGGCGCGCGTGCCGAATCGCGTCATGGCGCCGTTTCTGTGCGCGGTGTATGCGGCGCTCTATCTGTTGGCGCGTGCGTTTTCGCATGAGCCGTCGGTGCTGCATCTGACCGGCTCGCCGCTGATCTGCGAATTCATCTTCGGCATGATTGCAGCGCAGATTGCGAAGGCATTGGCGCGGTCGATCTTCAAGTCGCGGATCGCTTATGCGGCTATCGGCGTTGCCTTCATCGCGTTCGTGGCGATGGTGACTTCCGCCTACTACGAAGTGAGGCTCGACAAGTACCGCGTGCTGATCTATGGCGTGCCGGCCTTCGCGATCATTCTCGGCGTGGTGGTCTATGACATGGTGCGTCCCGTTGCATCGAAGGTGCTCTTGTTCGTCGGCAACGCGTCGTATTCGATCTACCTGACGCACGGCTTCCTCTCGATGCTCGCAGGCAGCGCACTCAAGCGCGGCTTGGGGCACAGCGTCAATGCGGACGTGTTATGCATCGCCGGCACGATCGCTACCGTGGCGGCATCGTCGCTGACGTATGTTGCAATCGAGAAGCCGATGCTGCGGCTCGTTCACTGTCAGCGTCGTTCGCGCGCGCTCGGTTCGGTGCCGGCCTGATCTTTCGCGCCGATACGCCGCGACTCAGTGCGAAAGCAGCACGGGCAGCGCGGACCCTTCGAGCAGGGTCCGCGACACGCCGCCAAGCACGCGTTCGAGTCCGCGCGAGTGCGCATAAGCGCCGGCGACGAGCATGTCCGCATGCACGCTGCTTGCCCTGTCGAGGAGCGTGAATCCCGTGCCGCCTCCGCGAATGCGCGGCGTGGAAGAGAAGCCTGCGCGCACGCCTTGCCTGTCCAGCCACGCTGCGATGTCGATGCCCGCGGGCGCATTCTCGTTCTTGTGCCGTTCCACCGTCACCACCTCGACCACGCGCGCGCGTCGCAGGATGGGTAGCGCATCGGCCACGGCGCGTGCGGCTTCACGGCTGTCGTCCCAGGCGAGGACCACGTTCTCGCCGATGGTCTCGATGTCGCCCGCGCGTGGAACGATCAGCACGGGCCGTCCCGCGCTCATCACCGTATCTTCGACGAAGTGGCGCGCAATGAACGCAGCCGGGTCTTGCGGATCGTCCTGACCGAGCACGATCACGTCCGCATGACGGCCATGCAGCACCGCTGCGTCGATGACGGAGCCCGTCGGCGCGCGCCATTCAGCGGTGACGCCGGCCAGTTGCGCCGCATGCTCGAACGCCTCGTGCGCGTGATCGAGCGCCGCGCGCTGTTGCCTCTCATAGTTGCTTCGTTCGACACGTTGCGCCGGACCGAACAGATGATGAGCCAGGTCCTGACAGACGAGATACAGCCCGATGACATGAGCGTCGAAGCGACGCGCGAGATCGAACGCAAGCTGCGTGCGCGCATCGCAGCGCCGGCTGTTGTCCAAGTGAACGAGGATGGTCTTCCAGTTCATGATCGGCCTCCTTGATGAGCGCATCGCCTCAATGAGACATGAGCACGGGAACCGTCATCGATGCGAGGAAGGTTCGCGTGGCGCCGCCGAGCACGAGTTCCTGCCAGCGTGCGTGTCCATAGCCGCCCATGACGACGAGATCGGCGCCGAGATCCGTGGCGCGCGAGAGCAGCAATTCGCCGACCGATGTTTCATCCGCGATTGCGCTCGACGACACTTCGGCCTTCACGCCGTGCCGCGCGATGCACGCGGCGATATCCGCGCCCGCAATGCGTTCGTCGCGCGCTTCGCCTTGCGTCGTGTCGATGGTGACGATGCTCACGCGCTCGGCCGTCTTGAGCAAAGGAAGTGCATCGTGGACGGCTCGCGTTGCCTCGCGGCTGCCGTCCCACGCGATCATCGGATGATTGGCCATGGAAGGGAAGAAGCCCGTGTAAGGCAGCAGCAGGACCGGGCGCCCGGATGACAGGACGAGCGTCTCCTGAAAGTGATCGCCGACATACGACTCGGGATCGTCCGGATCGTCCTGACTGGCGACGACGAGATCGGCGCATCGCGCGAAATGCGGTGCCGCATGGGTCGCCGGTTCGTGGGCTTCGATCCATTCGCCCGTCACGCCCGCACGCTTCACTTCGGCGTGAAAGAGGCGTTCGATCGCGCCGCGCTGCTCGAGCCGCGTGGCCGCGTGCTGCTCGTAATACGAGGCCGTGCCGGCCATGATGGCGAACGCGCGCGTTTCCGGTTCGTACACGGCAAAGAGCCCGATAACATGTGCGTCGAAACGCTTCGCCAGTTGCAACGCGCTTTCGAGCCTCGGGTGAGCGCGCGCGCTGGTGTCGAGGTGCACGAGAACAGTCTTGTAGCTCATCGCGTGGCTCCTTGAGTCGGATCGTGATTCACGTTGGCATCAGTCTAGAGACGCCGATCGTGGATCGCGTTGATTCAGGTCAATGGCAGGGCGACGGCGCGAGCGATTCATCCGTTCCGGCGCGGCGTCGGAATCGGCTCTTGATTCAGATCAATTGAAACACCGATGCGTTGCGCTAACGGAGCATCGCCTTGATGATGGCATTCGCGATGAAACCGTAAGGTGGACGAAGTAATTTGCCGAGCTGCCAGCGCGACTGCACCAGAATGCCCTTGGCGTGACTCAACGCACGAAAGCCTTCTACGCCGTGGTAAGCGCCCATTCCGCTAAGGCCGATTCCGCCGAAGGGCAGAGCATCTTGTGCGTAGTGCATCAACGTGTTGTTGATGGTGACATTGCCGGCGGTGGTCCGCGTCAGCAGTTTCTCGCGGCTCGCGCCTTGCGCGCCGAAAGAATAGAGCGCAAGCGGACGCGGACGCGCGTTGATGAAATCGATCGCTTCGTCGATATCTTCATATGTGAGCACGGGCAGCAGCGGCCCGAAGATTTCCTGCTGCATGATGAGCATGTCATCGGTCGCGCCGGTAACGAGCACAGGCGCTAATTTGCGCATGGCATCGCGTGCATTGCGTGCATTGCGTTGCCGATTGCCGACTTCGATGATTCGCGCACCCTTCTTCCGCGCATCGTCCAGGAGCGTCAAGAGACGCCGATGATGCCGCTCGTCGATGATCGATGTGTAATCCACGCTATCCGGCCCTTCGGGGTACAGCCGCCTGACGGCGCGATCGTAGGCATCGACGAACGTATCCATCTCTTGCTGGGGCAACAGCACATAGTCCGGTGCGATGCACGTTTGTCCCGCGTTGGCGAGCTTGCCATAAGCGATGCTCTCGGCCGCCGCTTCGCCGTGGCCCGGTTCGATGACCACGGGCGACTTGCCGCCCAGTTCCAGCGTCACAGGAACGAGATTGGCCGCGGCCGCTTGCATGACCTTGCGGCCGACTTCGGTACTGCCGGTGAATAACAGATGATCGAATGGCAGCGCGGAAAACGCGGCGCCCACGATCGCATCGCCAGTGACCACAGCGACCTGTTCCTTGTCGAATAGCTCGCTCAAGATGGCTTCGAGCAGCGCGCTCGTGGCAGGCGTCGATTCGGATGGCTTGATCATCGCGCGATTGCCGGCTGCCAGCGCAGTGGCCAAAGGCATCAGCGCCAACGACAACGGATAGTTCCACGGCGCCACAATGCCGACGACTCCGACGGGCTGATACAGCACGTAGCTGCGAGCGGGCTGCAGTTGCCATGGCGTAGGTCGCCGCTCCGGACGCATCCAGCGGTGTAGACGCCGCCGCAAATAGTCGATTCCATTCACGAGCGTGAGCAACTCCATGATCGCGGTCTCGTGCGTCGCGCGATGACCGAAGTCCGCTTGTATCGCGCGCTCGATGTCGCTCCTGCGAGCGATGAGCGCACGCTTGAGCTTTGTCAGGTCGTTGCGTCGTCGATTCGCGGAAGGAGGGCCATCGCGCAGAAACGCTTCACGTTGCGTTTGCAGTCGGCGCGCGAGTAGTGCGTCAATGGATTCGGACGAGATCATGTAAGAGGATGCCGCTTTTATCGCGCGGGCCTAGAACCGATACAGCACAGACGCCATGCCGTTGAGATCGAGACGGCGCTCCGTAATAGGGCTGTTCGCTGCCGAATGTTCGAGGCGTCCGATCACCGCCGTGACGTTTGCTGACCAGTGCGAGTCGAATTGATAAGTGGCGTTCACGTTCATGTGAACATCGCGCAAGCCGGAACTCGTTGCATATTGAGGCAGACCCGACGCCGCGCTTTCCTGCGAGTTCACGCCGAAGAAAGTCCTCGTATAGGTCGCGTTCGCCCAAGTTACGCCCGGCCCCACGGAAATGAGCAGCTTGCCGAGCGGTGCCGACGCGAATGCATCGACCGTTGCGGTCAGACCTTGTCCAGTGCCGGCGATGTCCTGATAGACGGCCGCCGCGCCGGTGAAGGCCCACCAGGTGTAATCGGCAAAGAGCCGCAGCTTCGGTCCGTAGTGGACATCGGGAAGACCCTTCAGACGTGCATCGTCGGATGCGCGTCGCGACTGGAAGTCGAAACTCAGCGACGCACCCACGTGGTAATTCTCGCCGCGCAGCGCATTCACGCCGAGCACGTCCGGACCTTGCGAGAACACGCGGTCCTTCCACGAGATGTCCTGCGCAGGAAACGGCAGAAGCTGAAGCTGCGATGAACCGGGGAACTTCGGAAACACATACAGGCCCGGTCCGATCGATACCTTCCAGTCGCTCGGGGCTTGCGCTTCATCTGCATGCGCGGCGCCCACGAGGCCGGACATCGCAAAGACCATGACGGCTGCCGATATGAGCTTGCGCTTCATGCCTTCTCCGCCACGGTCGCGAGTTGCCTCAAGCGACGCGCAAGCGCGCGCGACACCACCGGCGTCGGATGGTTGCTCGAGTCCGATGCCGCCGCGCTTTCGCGCAGAAAGAGCGCACATTCCCGCGCAACGGCTTCGCGTTCGTTGTCGGATGTGATCATGTGATATGAATCGTCGAGCCAGATCGTGCGCATGAACGACGCACCGACATTCGCCGCGACGAAGCGCGCGTTATGCGGGCTCGACGTTTCGTCGTCGATGGCGTGAATGAGAAGGCAGTCCGCGCCGATGTTCTTGAGCTTCTTGCGCACGGAGCGCGTGAGGCGGCTGGCTTCGTGCAGCGCGGGCAGCGAGATGGATGCGGGCCCGACTTCGCTGATCTGATTCTTTTGCATGGCGCGCGCGATCTTCAGGCGCAATGCTTCATTGCGCAGGCCAAAGGGTTCGCGCTCCCGATACCGGTAACGCGAGCGCAACGGCGTGTAGTACGCGTAGTCGAGCAAGAAGCGGTACCAGGGGATGGCCCAGCCGTCGTAGTTGAGCGTGATCGACAGCAGCAGCATCGCGCGCGCGGCGGGCCGCTCGTGCGCCACTGCGGCGGCGAGGGTCGCGCCCATCGAAAGGCCGCATACGGACACGTGGCGGTATCGTGCGGCGAGCGCGTCGAATTCGGCGACGGCCGCGTCGATCCAATGCTCCATCTTCTCGTGTCCGCTGCCGGCGCTGTAGCCGTTCAGCGTGGGCGTATGGACGATGAAACCTTCGTCGGCGAGCAGCCGCGCAAGGAAGCGCAGTTCGAGCGGCGAGCTCGACAGGCCGTGAAGCAAAAGCACTGCGTGGCTGTTGTCGTTTGCAGCGGACATGGATGGCGTGTTCAAGGTCAGTCTTCCGCTCGCAGAACGAGGAATTCGCCTGATGGCGTGATGAAGCGCTCGCAGACGCATTCCATCGATCGCCAACTGTTTCGGTCTGCAGATAAAAATCGCATGCGATGATGGCCGGGCGTGAGTCGATCGCTGACGCGCGCGAGATCTTCCTGATGCACGTGCGCATGCATCGCGCCATAGGCGATGCCTGTGCTGAACGGGGTATCGTCGATCAGGCCATTCGAGGTGGCTGTCGCGGCTGCGGCCACCACGCTGCCAGGCGACGCGCTATTCACCGGATCGAGCGCCTTGATGAGGACGAGCGCGTGGTGATATTGCGCGATGTGATGCAGCATTCGATGCATATCGTCTGTCGCGCGGCGGTTGAGCAGCCGCTCGTTGTCGTGACGCAGCAGCATCTCGTAGCGCGACTGGGCCACCGCAGCCAGCAGTTCCGCGCGATATTGCGCGCGTCGCAAGCGCTCGACGAGCGCAATGATCACGATGGTGATGAGCGGATAAGTGACGAGCAGGCGAACGTCCGAGGCGTCGATGACATCGATGCGCCCGTACGGCGGCACGAACAGATAGTCCGCGATGCAGAGGCCGGCCAGCATCAGGCAGAGCGCGGGCCCGAGGCCGCAGTAATACTCGACGAGCACGGCCGCCAGAAAGAAAGCGGTGCCGGGCATGACCGGACCGAGCAGTGGATGTAACAATGACCGGACGACGAAGGCCGCAGCGAGCGCCGCCGCTGCGATGAGCCATCGTCTGGGGCCGCGAGGCGCCCATCGACGGGAATTGCTGACTTGCATTTGCTTGACAGTTTATTGACGATCTTCTTGAGCAACGGCTAGTAGATTGAAAGCCGGACTTTCGAGGCGTCGATGCGTAAAGGGGCGCGAACGGGGCGCGTTTGCGCCGGTCAGCTTAGGCTGCGGGCGCGAAGTCGCAATGGTACTGCAAGGCGACAAACGGCGAGAGAAAGGGCGGTAACTATTTAGAAAGGTACTTGTATGTAATTTCTGGTGATATTACATGGGGAAACGTTCGTCGTCCGAACGATCGTGTGTTCCTACACTCGCCAGCTTGCGCGGTTGAATAGGCCGGTGCGAGATTAATCGGCTGCGAGAAAATGACTTCGCTTTCATGAAACACTCGTACCCGCACAACCCGGCAACAACCCGACGTCCACCAGCGCATAAGTCTGCTCGGGCTCGACCGGCTTCGAAAAAAGAAACCCCTGCGACAACTCCCCACCCGCAGACTCGAGCGCCCTTAGCTCTTCTTCGGTCTCCACGCCCTCCACGATGGTTTCGACACCCATGTCTCGTCCCAGCGCGAGCAGCGACTTGACGATCTTGTAGCTCGTTCGCACGGCATGCATTCCGCGAACGAAGCTGCGGTCGATCTTGATCTTCGTGAGCGGCAGCGTATGAAGATACGAGAGGCTCGAATAGCCGACACCGAAGTCGTCGAGCGATACTCCACACCCGAGCGCGCGCAGCCGCAAAGCAGCAGACTGTATGGCCTTGAACTCCCGAACGATCGCGGTTTCAGTGATTTCAAAATCGAGCCGCGAGGGATCGAAGCCGCTATCGGCAACCAGCTTCAGTATGTCCGATACCGTCTCGGGTGAAGCAAGGTCGAGCGTGGACAGATTGAACGACAGCCGCACTGGATTCCGCCAACGCAGCGCGGTAAATAGCGCCTTCCTCAACAAGATAAAGGTCAGGTCGCTAACGATTCCGGCACGTTCAGCGACCAAGATGAATTCATCGGGCGGTACGTTGCCGAGCGTGGGACTCGTCCAGCGCGCGAGTGCCTCGAAACCATAAACGCGGCCCGTCGCGAGGTGGACGATCGGCTGGAATGCGACCGTGAGTTCACGTTCAAGATCGGCCATCTGTAGCGCCTGCTCGACCAGGGCGCTGCGCCGGATAGCAGCGTGATGTTCCGCGGAAAACAGGACTGCGCTGCCGCGGCGGTTCCGCTTTCCGGAGTACAGCGCGTAGTCGGCGAATTCATAGAGTTCCGCGGCCGTGGCGCAGTGGGCGGGATACACCGCGAAACCCAATGAAGCGGATATCTGTATGTTCACGTCGCCGGCGATGAAAGGCTCGCGCAGCATCCGGCAAACATGTTCGCCCAACGCCGCTAATGCTTCTGTGGAGATGATGTCCACGACCAGCAGCCCGAATTCATCGCCGCCAAGACGCGCTAGCCGCAGTTGCGGCGTCACGAGCCGTGCGAGACGCTCACCGACCTGACTCAGCACCCTGTCGCCAATCGCGTGACCGTGCGTGTCGTTGACGGGCTTGAGGCCATCCAGATCGACAATGCCGACGGCGAGCATCGTCTTGCGTGCAACGGCCGCCGCATATGTGGTCTCTAGTTCATGGAAGAACGATCGCCGGTTAGGCAGCCCCGTCAGGCTGTCGAGATGCGCGAGCCGCTCATTCTCGGCTCGCGCCTCGACCATGCGCGTGAAGTCGCGGTGGTTCTTCATCAAGATGACGAGGATCGCACCGGAGACGAGCACGACGTTCACGGAAACCGCGCGGAACACGCTGTTCCCGTACAACACGAAGTACCCGAAGAACGCACCGTTGATGGTCACGGCGACGATGATCGCAGCCGCCCGAAGATGCATGAGCGAGAACATCACGCCGATGACCGTGATGGCCATATAAAAAGCGACGTGCGCCTGCGCGTAAGGGCCTCCATAGCGGACCAGCGAAAGCGCCCACGCCGTGAAGACGATCGTCAGAGCCGCTGCGAGCCAGGTGGCCCTCGAAAGCGCGCGTTCCGCCGTGTCGACCGAAGTCTGCCGGCGATCCGCGCGTGTCCATCGCCACAAGCGCTGCAGGCCGATCAACGTGAAGGCGCAAGGTACGTAAATACTCAGCCAGGTCGGCGCAATAGTGAAATGCGTGACGGCGAGCGCCCATGTATTCGCGATGAGCACCAGATACATGAGCGGCATCTGGTGCCGGAATGCTTCGAACTGTGCGACTAGCAGCGGCCCGTTATCGCGAGGGATTGAAGCCAGCGATCGCAACCGGCGAAAGAAAGGGAGAAAGATCATCGCTTAATGCCAGTACCCGTGTTCAATCGACACGACCAGTCGTGTGAGCGAACCGAAGGTGACAGTCGGCCCGGCCGGGACCGAAATCTGATTCAAACGCATACCAGGTTTTCCGGTGTTCTTATTCTCGCGCCCAACATTGGATTGAAGGGAGTCGTCTGTAATGTTATCGGCCGATTCGACGGCAGCATTAGGGCAGCGACGTTCGCGTTATCGTTTGCGCATGAAAAAATAACGCACTCGGGCACTGAAGTTGCCTTCAATGCCGCGCGAGTGCGTTCAAATAAGAATTCTTTCGAAAGACAAGAGCGTGCGTCGTGTCGATGCGCGCTGTCGTATTTCTTCAGCGATCGAATCGATTTTCAATAAACTGATTGACTCACGCGGACTTCTGACGCGTGCGGCTATTGACCGCCGTACTGAACCGTCAAGACGTTCTTCACGGAAGTGACGCCATCGACCTGTTTTGCGATTGCAGCGGACTTGTCGATCTGAGTCTGATCGGCTGCGTGTCCTGCAAGCGTGATCGCGCCGTTCTTCGCGATCACTTGTACCCCGTTCATGTTGATTCCGCCCTTCTGCAAGGCTTGCGACACCTTCCTGCTTAGCGCCCTGTTGGCTTTACGCATCTCCTTCTTCGACATTCCCGCACTCGTCGACGTCGTGCCTGAAGAAGGCGCAGCGGTGTCGCCCGTTTGCGACCACACGTTGAAGGAGAACACGGTCGCTAACGCGATCGCAGAAACTTTGAGCGCATTGATCGTCTTCATCGCTTGGCTCCGGTTAGCTTGAAGGTCATGCCGGCATCATCAATTCTAGTCGGCCATGCGCTGCATCCAAGCGGTTCTTGTTCGCCCGCCCTAATAAACGAACGTTCGATGTGCAGAACAAGAAAACCGGGCCACCGGCTGCTAACGCTAATCCATCGCCGCATGCGCGAGCGATTCATCCGCTGCACGGCGCGACGGCCGGATGAGCAGAATCAGCGGCACCACGAGCAGCGTCGCGACGAACATCAGCTTGAAGTCGTTCAGGTAAGCGATCATCGCCGCCTGCTGCGTGATCGTCTCGTTCAATAGCGCCATGTCACGCATCGATCCCGTGGCGAGCATCGACTGCATCGCCGGATTGAAGGGCGTGATGTGCGCGGCAAGGTCCGAATGCGCCACCTGCGTGTTTCGCGTCATCAACGTCTGCACGATCGAAATGCCGATACTGCTGCCGATGTTGCGCATGAGGCTGTACGTGGCCGTGCCGTCAGCACGCAGCGTGGCGTTGAGCGTCGAGAACGTCAGCGCGGACAACGGCACGAACACGAAGCCCAGCCCGAAGCCCTGAATCACGCCCGGCCATACGATGTCCGACGCCGACAGCACGATCGTGTATTGCATCATCTGCCAGAGCGCGAAGGCGGAGATGAGAAAGCCCGCGAGCAGCAACAGCCGCGCATCGATACGCTTGAGCAGGCGCCCGGCGATCAGCATGGCGATCATCGTCCCGGCGCCGCTCGGCGCGGTGACGAGGCCCGTCGTCGCGACCGGATAGTTCATCAGGTTCTGCAACATCGGCGGCAGGAGCGCGCGCGTGGCATACATGACCGCGCCGATGACGAAGATGAAGCAGGTGCCCGTCGCGAAGTTGCGGTCCCTCAGCAGTTCGTATTTGAAGAACGAGCGCGCGCCCGCCGTCGCCGTATGCGCGACGAAGAACACGAAGCTCAGTGCCGCGATGATCGCCTCGATGCGGATTTCCATCGAGCCGAACCAGTCGAGCTGCTCGCCGCGGTCGAGCATTGCCTGAAACGCGCCGATGGCAAGGCCGAGCGTTGCGAAGCCGAAGGCATCGAACCTGACGGAGCGGCGCGCGGCCTGCGTCGGCAGGAACGTCAACACGCCGAACAGGGCGAATGCGCCGATGGGCACGTTGATGAAGAAAACCCAGCGCCAGTTGTAGCTATCGGTGAGCCAGCCGCCGAGCGTCGGGCCGAGAATGGGGCCGACCATCACGCCCATGCCCCAGACGGCCATCGCCTGGCCTTGTTTATCGGGCGGATTGATGTCGAGCAGAATGGATTGCGAAAGCGGCACCAGCGCCGCGCCGAAAACGCCTTGCAGCAGCCGGGACGCGACGATCTGCGTGAGCGTCTCGGATAAACCGCACAGCGCCGACGCCACCGTGAAACCGGCGATGGCAATGCAAAGCAGCCGCTTCACGCTGAGCCGATCCGCGAGCCATCCGGTGAGCGGCGTGGCGATGGCCGCTGCGACGATATACGACGTCAGCACCCATGTGATCTCGTCCTGCGATGCCGACAGCGTGCCCTGCATGTGCGGCAGCGCCACGTTGGCGATGGTGCTGTCGAGCGTCTGGATCAGCGTCGCGAGCATGATCGAGACGGTCAGCATGGTGCGGTTCAGCGGCGCATTTTCCGTCGAGGGTTGTGGAGACATGGGATGCGCCACATGTTCGCGGCGTGCATAGATAATAAGCCAGCTTATCATACTGACGCGCCGGGGAACTTCCCTATAATCGCCCGATGGAAACTCAACTCGACAAACGCTTCGGCTTCCTGGTCGCGGATGTGGACCGCTTATGCGGCAACCGCTTCGACGCGCTCGCGAAGTCGTCGCTCGATCTCACGCGCGCGCAATGCCGCGTGCTCGCGTATCTGTCGCATTACGGCGAGGTCAATCAGGCGCGGCTCGCGGGGCTGCTCGAAGTCGCGCCGATTTCAGCGGGGCGGCTGCTCGACCGGATGGAAGAGGGCGGCTGGATAAAGCGACACGACGATCCGGAAGACCGGCGCGCGAGACAGGTCAGCATGACCGCGAAGGCCGAGAAAGCGCTCGACCGTGCGCGGCGCGTGGGCGACGAAATCACCGCCGAGGCGCTCATGGGGCTGAGCAAGCAGGAGCGCGAGCAACTAATCGCGCTGCTGCAACGCGTGCGGGGTAACTTGAGCCGCATCGTGGATCGGTGAACGATCCTTCAGGCCGCGTGCGATCGCGGCGTTGCGTCGTATGAGGCTCAGTTGTCGTCGATGTCTGCGAACCCGGCGGAATCTTCTCTCGCGGCTTCGGTGAACATCGTGGTGAACTGATCGAGCGTGGCGAGCGTGTCGCGCCCGGTGCGCGTGATGCGATAGAAGGACAGCGGAACCTCGGGTCGCAGCGGGTCGATGCGCACCTGATAGCGGTAGCAGATGTGCTCGCAAAACGAAGGCATCACGGCCGCGCCGAAGCCTTCCTGCGCCATGGCGATAGCCGTCTGCAATTGCCCCACGACGATGCGCCGGCTCACCGTCACATCTTCTTTCGACAGCGTCGCCTCGATGAGCCGTTGCAGCGGATTGTCCTTCGGAAGCGTGATGAGCGGCTGATTCTCAAGCGCCGTCCAGCGCACGCCCGAGCCGCGCAGCGGCGCGCCGGGCTCGGCGCGCTGAACCGCGACGAGCCGCGTCGGAAAAATAGGCGTGCGGTCGATGCCGGAAAGCTGCGAGAAGAACACGCCGAACGCGGCATCGAGATGGCCTTCTTCGACCATCTGCACGAGTTCGGCCGGATTGCGGTCGACGAGTTCGATCTGCGCCGCCGGATTGACCTTCAAAAAGCGCGCAAGGACCGCAGGCATGAGGCTCGCGGCGATCATCGGCGTGCAGCCGAGCAGCAGCGACGATTGCTTCTGACGCCCCAGTTCGTTCAGTTCGATGACCGATTTTTCGAGCGACTCGACAATCGCCATCGCCGTGGGATAGAACAGGCGGCCCGCTTCGGTCAGCGAAACCGTGCGCGTCGTGCGTTCGAGCAGGCGGCAATCGAGTTGCGTTTCCAGTTCCCGGATGATCGCGGAGAGCGCGGCCTGACTCAGATGCATGCTCTGCGCGGTCTTCGTGAAGCTCGACGCGTTCGCGACGCCGAGAAAAACCTTGAGTTGTTTGAGGGACAGATTCATCAACGGCGGCTTTTTATTGATCGGGCAAGGGGCATGCTCGATTCTATCCCGTCTGGCGTGGCAGACCGCCGCACCCCGAACGCGGGCGCGGCAGCCGCCTTGCCGTCACGCGAAGACGTAACGGCCTTCTTCGTCGCGCACGATCGCACGGCGTTGCGCCGTGTCTTCCAGCCATTGCACCACTTCGCGGCCGTCGCGCGTGCCGGTCGCGGCCATCAGTTCCGAGAAGCGCTTCGGGCCGTCGTCGAGTGCGGCTTCGAGCGAGTCGAAGCGCGCGCCGCGATACGCCGGCGGCGTCGGCACGCGATGCTCCAGATCGCGCTCGGCGCCCGGTGCGAGCAAGGGCAGCGTGAGATCGAAACCGGCCTTCGCGGTCTGCTTCGCGCCGAGCAGCGACGGATCGAGCGGCATCGCGCGCAGGCCTTCCTGCAACACCAGATCGCGGTCCGCCTGAAAGCGCGTGGCGAGCGCCCAGTCCATTTGCTCGTCGTTGAATATGTCGATGTCGGGATCGACCACGAACACATGCTTCACGTTCGCAAGCGAGGCGAACACGGCCGCGATCGCGTTGCGCGCTTCGCCCGGCACGCGCTGCTGCATCGCGATGCGCACGTTGAACATGCCGCCCGTCGCCGGATTCGCATAGACGGCCTTCACTTCGCGCACGGCCGTTTCGAGCGCGCGCCACACGGTCACTTCCGTGCGCAGCGCGGCGAGTTGCGCCGTGTCGGTGCGCGCCATCGTGCGCCCGCCGATCGTGCACGTCTGAAACACGGCATCGCGCCGATGCGTGATCGCGGTCAGATGAAACAGCGGATTCGTCTTCACGCCGCCGTAGTAGCCGAGGAATTCGCCATACGGACCTTCCGGCTCGGCATGGCCGCGTTCGTCGAGATAGCCTTCGAGAATGTATTCGGCGTCGGCGGGCACGAGCAGGTCGTTGGTCACGCACTTGACGACGCCCATCGGCGCGCCGCGCAGCGCAGCGACGAGTTCGAGTTCGTCGGCGGGAATGCGCATGGTCGCGCCGACGTGATCGACCGGATGCGTGCCGACAGCGAACGCGACGGGCGTGCGCTCGCCGCGTTTCGCGTGGCCGATCGCGATGGCGCGCAAATCCGACGGCGCGACGAGATCGATGCCCGCGGTGCGCCGTCCGCGCAGCATCAGCCTGCGAATGCCGACATTGGTCCAGCCCGTTTCCGGATCGACGGCGAAGTCGATCGACGCCGAGATATACGGCGCGCCGTCCAGATCGTGTTGCAGATGCACGGGCAGCGCGGTGAAATCGCATGCGTCGCCGGTCAGCACGACTTGCTGCACGGGCGCTTCCTCGCGGCTCACTTCGACGAGCTTGCCCTTCACGCGCAGACGTTCGCGCACGGTGTCGAGCAGGCGCTGCGGCGTCGTGTCGAACGCTTTCGCGAGGCGCGAACGGCTTGCGGCGACGCTGCCCGCGAGCGAGATCGGGCCGCCGGACGGACGGCTGAACCACACCGCGCGCGGATTGCCTTCCATGATGCCGGCGATATCGGCGAGATCGACGGGCGCGTCATGACGTTCGAGTTCGGTCTCGTCGAGCGATTCGAGGAAGCGGCGCAGGCGGAAGCGTTCGAGGTCGGGCGCGGGCGTGCCGTCGACGGTCGAGGGAATGGCGGTCTTGGGTCTCAATCTGGGTTCCTTGATGCGTGAATTCGTGGTGCGTGGCGGCGGCTTCGCGAAAGCGTCAGAAGCGCGCGGAAAGCGCCGTCGCCGCGAGATGCGCGGCAAAGCCGCTCGCGCCGCTCGCATTCATTTCGGGCGCGAGATGCAGGAATTGCGTGACCGCGCGCAGCGTGACGGCGCTGCATCCGAGCAGCGTGTCGACGAGCGCGTCCGCTTCGGCGTCGAGGTTCGCGGCGGGCACGACTCGGCTCACCAGTCCCGCCTGCAACGCTTCGCTCGCGGAAAGACGCGCGCGGCTCAACACCATGTGCGCGACGGTCTTCACCGGCACGCGGCCGATCAGCGCGGACATCACGAGCGTCGGCGGAATGTCGCGTTCCATTTCGGGAATCTGGAACACGGCGTCGTCGGAGGCGAGCGCGATATCGCACACGCCCGCGAGCGCGCAGCCCACGCCGAGCGCTTCGCCGCGCACGACCGACACCACCGGCACGCGCACGGCCTTGAGCGCGTCGTAGAGCGCGAGCGGCGGCGCGGCGACCACGCGGCGCAGCGTTTCGGCGGACGGCTTCGCGTCCTTCGGCGGCATCGGCGAAAGACGGCCTTTGCAAAAGTCGCGGCCGCTCGAGAGGATGCGCACGAGCTTCACGTCGTCGTCGAGCGTCGTGACGGTCGCGATGATCGTCTCGCTCATCGACGCATCGATCAGATTGCCGTTCTCCGGATGGTCGAGCACCACGTCCACGAGCGGTCCGTTGCGGCGGATCGCAATGTGAGGGCTGGTCATGCTGGTCTCCTTATTGATGCGTGTTCATGCGTCGCGATGGATGAATTCCCACACGACTTTTGGCGTGGCCGGCATCGCGAGTTCGTCGGTGCCGAATTCCCTGAGCGCGTCGGCGAGCGCGTTGAAGATCGTCGCCGTGGCGGGCGTGATGCCGCTTTCGCCGCCGCCCTTCACGCGCAGCGGATTGCCGTGCGTCGGATCTTCGGTGAGTTCGAGATTCAGGCGCGGAATGACGCCCGCGCGCGGCATGCCGTAATCCATGTACGAGCCGGTCAGCACCTGGCCCGTGTCGCGGTCGAGATAACAGGTCTCCGAAAGCGCCTGACCGATGCCCTGCGCGAGACCGCCGTGCACCTGGCCTTCGACGATGAGCGGATTGATCGGCTGGCCGACATCGTCGACGGACGTGTAGTTGACGAGCTTCACGATGCCCGTGTCCGGGTCCACTTCCAGTTCGCAAATGGCCGCGCCCGTCGGATGCGCGGGCACGCGCGTGTTCACTTCGGCGTGCGCGTGGAGCTTGCGCGTGGCGGCATCGCCGGGAAGGCCGTCGCGCGCGATGTGCGCGGCCACGTCGAAAAGACTGATTTCGCTCGATGAATCCGCGTCCGAAAACGCGCCGTTCGCGAAGTCCACGCGCTCGGGCGAGACATCGAAGAGTTCGGCGGCGACGCGCTTGCCGAGCGCGACGATCTGCGCGGCGGTATCGACGAGCAGCATGCCGCCCAAGCGCATCGAGCGATCCGAGTGGCTGCCGCCGCCGACGCTCACGAACGCGGTGTCGCCGGTGCGCAGCGTGATCGAATCGATCGGCACGCCGAGATGCTGCGCGATGACTTGCGCGAACGTCGTTTCGTGACCCTGACCGGTGGACTGCGTGCCCGACACGATATCGATGCGGCCTTCCGGCAATACCGTCAGCTCGATACGCTCGCGCGGCGCGCCCACCGGCGACTCGATATAGTTCGCGAGCCCGATGCCGCGCAGCATGCCCTTCTCGCGCGACGCCGCGCGACGCGTCTCGAAGCCGTCCCACTCCGCCAGTTCCAGCGCACGCGCCATGTTGCGCGCGAATTCGCCGCTGTCGTAGGTGAGGCCCATCGGACTGCGATACGGCAGCTTCTCGTGCGCGATCAGATTGCGTCGGCGAATCTCCGCGCGATCCAGCCCGAGTTCCGCCGCCGCGAGGTCGAGCATGCGCTCGATCACGTGCGTCGCCTCGGGGCGGCCCGCGCCGCGATACGGCGCGGTCGGCACCGTGTTCGTCAGCACCGCGCTGATGTGCACGGCGGCGAGCGGCACGTCGTAGACGGTCGTCATGATGCGCGTGCCGTTCGACATCGGCACATAGGACACCGTATGCGCGCCGACGTTGCCGATCCATTCGTTGTCGATGGCGAGAATGCGGCCTTCGCGCGAAAAGCCGAACGTGGCGCGGATGATCTGGTCGCGGCCCTGATAGTCGGAGAGGAACGCTTCGCTGCGATCGCTCGTCCACTTCACCGGCCGCCCGATGCGCCGCGCGGCCCACACCACCGCGAGCTGCTCGATGTAGATGAACGAGCGCGGGCCGAAGCCGCCGCCGGTATCGGGACACACCACGCGCACTTTTTCGGGCGGCACTTTCAGCGCGATCGCGAGGCAGACCTTCTGCCGCACCGCGCCCTGGCTGCCCGAGATCAGCGTGTAGATGCCGCTTTCGCCGTCGAACGCGCCGATCGCGCTGCGCGGCTCCATCTGGCAATTCACCACGCGGCTGTGATGAAACTCGCGCGTGAGCACGAACGGAGCATCGGCGATGATGCGGCGCGCTTCGTCGCGATCGCCGATCTGCGTCTGAAAGCACAGATTGTTCGCCGCGCCGTCCCACAGTTGCGGCGCGCCGTCCTGCATCGCATCGGCGGCGTTGACGACAGCGTCGAGTTCGTCGTAATCGACGTCGATCAGCTCGCTTGCATTGCGCGCGGCGAGCGCGGTTTCCGCGATGACCATCGCGATCGGCTCGCCGACATAGCGCACGCGATCGATCGGCAGCGGAACATGCAACTGGTTGAAGATCTCGCCGGTCAGCGAAGTGAGGAACGCCTTTCTCGTGGCATCGACGGCATCGATCGGATTCGGCACATGATCGACGCCCTGAAAGCCGTCGTCGAGATAATCCTGGCCGACGAGCACCGCGATCACGCCGGGCGCCTCGCGCGCCGCGGACACATCCACGGAACGCAGCGCCGCGTGCGCGTGCGGCGAGCGCAGGAAGGCGGCGTGCAACTGGCCGTCGAGACGGAGGTCGTCGGTGTACTGGCCGTTGCCGGTCACGAAGCGCCGGTCTTCGAGGCGCGGAAGAGGTTGGCCGATCATCGCTTGGCGTCCTCCGTCGATGTGTCTGCGAGCGCCGGATACATCTCGTGCGCCGCGTGACGCACGGCCTCGATGATGTTCACGTAGCCCGTGCAACGGCAGATGTTGCCTTCGAGCGCGTGGCAAATGCTGTCTTCGTCGAGCGACGGTTCTTCGCGCAGATAGAAGCTCGACGACATGATCATGCCCGGCGTGCAAAAGCCGCATTGCAGGCCGTGGCACTGCACGAACGCGTTCTGCACCGGATGCAGCGGCGCATCGGCGCTTTCGCGCAGCCCTTCGACGGTCGTGACCGCGCCGCCGCTCGCCTGCGCGGCGAGCACCGTGCACGACTTCACCGAGACGCCGTCGAGATGCACGGTACACGCGCCGCACTGGCTCGTGTCGCAGCCGACGTGCGTGCCGGTGAGGCGCAGCGTCTCGCGCAGGAATTCGACGAGCAGCGTCTGATCGGGCACGGTGCGCTTCACGTCGACGCCGTTCACGCGGAGTTGGATTTCAGCCATGATTCGTTCCCCGAATGCTCACTGCGGCGCGTCGGCGTTGGCCGGGGCGCTCATCGTCGCATTGAAGCGCGTGAAGAATTCCGCCGCGAGCTTGTTCGCGACCGACGTGACGAGGCGCGAACCGATCTGCGCGAGCTTGCCGCCCACTTGCGCGTCGGCGACGTAGGTGAGGAGCGTGCCGCCTTCGTCGGCGTCGGCGAGCGTGACCGTCGCGTTCATCTTGCCGAAGCCCGCGATGCCGCCTTCGCCCTGACCCAGAATCCGGTAACCGTTCGGGCCGTCGCGATCCGAGATGACGAGCGTGCCCTTGAAGCGCGCCTTCACGGGGCCGACCTTGGCGACCACGACGGCCTTGTATTCGCTGTCGCTTTCGCCGATGAATTCCTCGCAGCCCGGCACGCATGCCTGCAGCACGGCGGGATCGTTCAAGCCTGCCCATACCTGCTCACGCGTGGCGGCAATCGTCTGCGATCCGGTGAACTCCATGTGTGTGTCTCCTGAAAACGGTTTAGGCAGGCTGGCGCAGCGGCTGCGTCAGCAACGCCTGCAATGCGCGGCGCGTGTAGGTTTCGATCAGATGGGCGCGATACGCGGACGAGCCGTTGGCGTCGTCGGGCAGCGCGGCGGCGTCCATCTTCAATGCGTCGAGCGCGGTGTCGGACAGATCGGCGGCGAGCGCGGCTTCGGCTTCGAGCCAGCGGAACACCGACGCGCCCGCGCCCGTGACCGCCACGCGAATCGAATCCGCGAACTGCGCGATGAACACGCCGACCACGGCGTAGCCCGATGCCGGCTGGCGGAACTTCGCGTACGCCGCGCGCAACGGCAGCGGATAGTCGAAGCCCGTCACCAGCTCGGCAGGTTCCAGCGCGGTCTCGAAGGTATCGACGAAAAAGTCGTCGGCGGCGATGCGCCTTTGCGACGTGAGCACCTGCGCGTTCAGCGCGAGCACGGCGCTCGGATAATCGGCGGCGGGGTCGTTGTTCGCGACCGAGCCGCCCATCGTGCCGCGATTGCGCACTTGCGGATCGGCGATCACGTTCGCGAGTTGCGCGAGCGCGGGAATCGCATCCGCGACGATAGGCGATGCAGCCACTTCGGCATGCTTCGTCAGCGCGCCGACGCGCAGCACGCCGTTCTCGACGCTCACGCCGCGCATCGCTTCGATGCGCGTGAGGTCGATCAGATGCGAAGGCGCGGCAAGCCGCTGCTTGAGCGTGGGAATCAGCGTCATGCCGCCCGAGAGCGGCCGCGCGTCCTCGTGCTCGATCAGCCAGGCGGCGGCTTCTTCGAGCGACGACGCGCGCAGATATGAAGTCTCGTACATGAAGTCTCCTGCGGACCGTGACCTTCAGGCCGCTTTCAGCCAGTTTTCGAGCGCGGTCGCGAGCGCGACCGGCGCTTCATACATCGGGTAATGCCCCGCGTTCGCGATGGTCTCGACGCTCGCGCGCGGATACCACGCGAGCCAGGTGCGGCTCATCACGTCGGCGGTCAGCGTGGGATCGTGTTCGCCGATGAAGAGCTTCACCGACGTCTCGTTGCCCGTCACCTCGGCCGAGAAATCGCTCGCGGCCCAGTGCGGCAGATAGCCGGCGAAGGCATCGGCGCGCGACACGCGCTGCGATTCCCGCGCGAGATGCTGAGTAAAACGCGGCGCAAGGCGATTGCCGGTCGAGAACGCGATGATCGCCGCGCGCTTGTCCACGTCGCCGACGGCCGCGCGAAACATCGCGAGGCGCGTTTCGTCCATGCGCGATCCGCACGCGGGCACGGCGCACACGCCGGCCATGCGCTCGATGCGATCGCGCGCGGTGAGCAGCACGCGCTGAATCGCGACTCCGCCCATCGAATGACCGATCAGGCTGAAGGTGTCCCAGCCGAGATGATCGACGAGCGCGAGCGCATCTTGCGCGGCTTCCTCGAAGGTGAACGCGCCGTCGCGTTCGCGCGAGCGGCCGTATCCGCGATAGTCGAAGAAGACGTAGGTGAACGCGTCCGTATCGAGCGCGGGGACGAGCGGCTGCCAGTCGTCGGCGCTGCCGAACCAGCCGTTCATCGCGAGCACCTTGCGCGGGCCGTGACCGACCTGCACGTAACCGTTGAGCGCGTGCGTCATGCGGCGGCCTCCACGTCGGCGGTCGCGGACGCAAACGCGAACGCCGGCGCGATGCGGCCACGGCATTCCCCGAAACCGATCGATACCGCGCCCGCTTTCGAAGCGCGCGCGCCCAACACGATTTCGTCGCCGTCTTCGAGCGCGGTGCGCGTTTCGCCGTTCGGCAGGCGCAGCGGATCGCGGCCCGCGTTGGTCAGTTCCGTGATGCATGCGCGCGCCGCGTCGTCCGCGCCGGAAATCGTGCCGCTGCCGAGCAGGTCGCCGGTGCGCAGATTGCAGCCGTTGCTCGTGTGATGCGCGACCATCTGCGCGAAGGTCCAGTAGAGGTTGTCCAGATGCGTATGCGTGATGCGCACAGCATCCGCGCCGGCTTCGCGCAATTGCCGCGTCGAAAGATGCGCGTGCAGTTCCAGATGCAGCCCGCCTTCCTGCTGATCGCGCGCGCCGTGCAGATGCGCCATGAGCGGCGGATCATCCGATGCACGCGCGACCGGCGCCTTGCGGAACGGCGCGAGCGCCTCGGACGTGACGATCCACGGCGACAGGCTCGAATGAAAGCTCTTGCCGAGAAACGGGCCGAGCACTTGTTCGAACCACTGGATGCTTTTCGCGGACCAGTCGTTGAGCAGCGAATAACCGAAGATGTGCGCGTGGGCTTCGTCGACGGGAATCGGCTGCGTGAACGCATTGCCTTCGCCGATCCACGCCGCCAGTTCCAGCTCGAAATCGAGCGCGGGCGCGGGGCCGAACACGATCTGTCCGTTCGCATCGCGATACTGGCCGTGCGGACGGCGCACGTCGCCGCCGCTCACGCGCAGCGACGAAGCGCGTCCGTGATACGCAATCGGCAGCGACTTGAACGCGGGCGGCAGCGGATCGGCGAGACCCTTGTAGCGCCCGTGCCGCTCGGTGTGATGCAGCGACGTCAGAAAGTCCGTGTAGTCGCCGACTTCGCACGGCAGGCGCAGCGCGAGCGTATCGATGCGCGGCAGCAGCGCATCCGCTTGCTGCTGCACGCGGGCGCGCTGCGGCGCATCGCTCTTCAGCAGATCGGACAGCGCGGCGCGCAACGCGTTTGCATAGCGATGCGGCATCGCCATGAGGCGGTTCAGCGTGCCATCGCGCGTGGCTTCGCAGGCGAGGGCCGCGTCGCTGTTCGCGTCGATGAGACCGCTCTCGGCGAGCGCGTGCAAGTCCACGGCATGCTCGCCGATGGCCACGCCCGCGCGCGCGACGCCATCGCGCTCGAAAGCGCCGAACGGCAGGTTCTGGATCGGGAAATCCGCGTCGGGCAGGTTGGCCGAATCGATCCAGCTACGTCGCGCCGGATCGTGTGTGGCGTTGAGTGCGGTCATGCGAGCGGCGTCTCCGGTACGGCGTTCTTGCGTTCTTCGACCCATGCTTCGAGCCCGGCATGCGCGTGCGTGCGATACGACGACAGCGTTTCCGGCGGCGCGACCGGCACCGTCAATTCGAGCCGCAAGCCGTTCGGATCGAAGAAGTAGATGGAGCGCACGAAGTGATGATCGGTCACGCCGAGCACTTCGATGCCGTGATCGGCGAGACGCTGCTTCATCGTTTCGAGCTGGTCGAGCGAGCCCAGGCGCAGCGCGATGTGATTGATCCACGACGGCGTGTTCGGCGAAGGCTCGGCGGCAACGTCGTCGCCGAGATCGAAGAACGCGATATTCGAGCCGTCGGCCATCTCGAAGAACAGATGCACGTACGGGCAATACTCGCCCGTGCTCGGCACGCGGTCGAGACGGATCAGATGAACCAGCGGCAGGCCGAGGATGTCCTCGTAGAAATGACGCGTTTCTTCGGCATTGCGGCAGCGCCACGCGAAATGGTGCAGGCCCAGCACCGGCGGCAGGGAATCGGACATGCTTGTCTCCTTGATGCGGCTTTGACGAGGCGAGTGGTGAAAGCAGCGCTCGCTCAGACTTCGACGGCGTCGACGTCGTATTCGAACAGCCAGTTGTAGCGCTCCTTCACGCGTTCCTCGCTCCACTCGCGATCGACGTATTCCGCCGCGCCTTCCGCATGCGCGAGGGCGGGATTGTGAAAGCGCTTCGTGTTCGCCGCCGATCCGCGCACGATGCGCGACGTGCGTTCGAGACGCAGCGCCTCGAAGCGTTCGAGCGCGCGCGGCACGTCGTCCTGATAGCGCCCGATGCAGCGCGCGATCAGATAACCGTCTTCGAGCGCCATGCCCGCGCCTTGCGCGAGGAACGGCAGCGTGGGATGACAGGCGTCGCCGATCAGCGTGGCGTTGCCGGAACTCCAGCGCGTCATCGGCTCGCGGATCATGAGCGCCCACTTATACGGAATGTCGATGGCCGAGATCAGCGTGCGCACGTCTTCGTGCCAGCCTTCGAAATCGGCGAGACATTCGTCGAGGGTGCCGCGCTCCGACCACGATTCGACCTGCCATCCATCGCGCTCGACAGCGCCGACGAAGTTGATGAGCTTGTGGCCGCGCAGCGGATAGTGGATGACATGCGCGCCCGGCCCGACCCAGTTGGTGCCGTACGGCGTGCGCAGATGCTCGGGCAGCTTGGTCGCGTCGATCACGCCGCGCCAGGCCATCACGCCCGAATAGACGGGTTCGTCCGCGCCGAAGAGCGCGCGGCGCACGCGCGAATGCACGCCGTCGGCGCCGATCACGAGATCCGCTTCGAACGTGGCGCCGGAGACGGTCTGCACTTCGACCTTGCCGTCCTTCTGCACGATCGACTCGACCTTGTGATCGAGCTTGATCGCATCGGCACGAAACGCGCGCACCGCATCGACGAGCGCTTCATGCAGGTCCGCGCGATGCACGGTCAGGTAGGGAAAGCCATACACCTCGCGCGATGCCGCGCCGAGATCGAAGAGCGGCCAGGTCTGACCGCTGTTCCAGAGACGCACGCGCTTGCCGGGCGGCTCGCACGCGAGGCCTTCGAGACGCTCGCCGACGCCGATCTGATAAAGGACGCGTGTGGCGTTCGGGCTCAACTGCACGCCGGCGCCGATCTCGCCGAGCGCCTTGGCCTGTTCAAGGATGGTGACGTCGAAGCCTCTTCTCAACAAAGCGGCTCCCGCCGTCAAGCCGCCGATACCGGCCCCTGCAATGACGATCTTCATTCGACCTTTCGACCTCTTTCGTATTAACGCTGTCTCTTATCGAGAAGATTTATCAGTCGATCGATAAATCTTTTAAATGGGGTTTCGTTTTAAAACGGAACCACTTTAAAGGAACGCCGGTCGCGAAAGAAGCAAAAGAATTCTAATGAGTTATCACTGAAAATTGATAATGCAGGAAGCGCCCGCGCATGAATCTCACATGCCCCAGCGATGCACGACCGAGGTTTCGATATTGAAGAGATCGAGCACGCGCCCGACGGTGTGATCGACCATTTCGTCGAGCGATTCCGGGTTCGCGTAGAATGCGGGCACCGGCGGATACACGATTGCTCCGGCTTCGGTCACGCTCGTCATGCTGCGCAAGTGGCCCAGATGCAGCGGCGTTTCCCGAACCATCAGCACGAGCCGCCGGCGCTCCTTCAGCGTGACGTCCGCGGCGCGGGAAAGCAGGCCGCTCGTGACGCCGGTGGCGATTTCCGAGAGCGTGCGGATCGAGCAGGGCGCGACGATCATGCCCATGACGGGGAACGATCCGCTCGAAATGGCCGCGCCGATGTCCGTGTTCGGGTACGTGACCGTGGCGAGCGCGCGGACGTCGGCGACGCTGTACGGCGACTCGTGCGCGAGCGTGACCTGCGCGGAGCGGCTCATCACCAGATGCGACTCGATGTCGAGCTGCCTGAGCAATTGCAGCAGCCGGACGCCGTAGACGACGCCCGATGCGCCGCTGATGCCCACGATCATGCGCCGGGGCGGTACTGCGCTGAAATGCATCTGTGCTCTCCGTTTTAACGGTCATTGAATCAAAACGTGGCGGATGTTAGCACGGCGATTCATCGCCTTTAGAAGCCTTATGTGTTTTTTTAAGGTCGATGAGTAAATACCCTGAGTGAATATTCGGGATGTTCTATTGCTTGATAAATAACTCGTGATTCAAAGCCCGTATTTGAATGGTTAAACTCGGTTCCGCATCGGGCAAGAGGCGGTCGGAAGACTGCCCGCAGGATTGCGCGATGCAGGACGCCGGCGCCGAAGAGCAGCCGGCCAGCGATAAAAAAATTTGGAGACTTCGTTGAAAACTCGTCTGCTCGTCGGCGGTTGCGCCGCGATTCTGGCTGGGCCGGTGCTGGCTCAGTCGTCCGTCACGCTGTATGGAAGCATCGACGTGGGAGTCGATTTCGTGTCGAACTCGCAGGGCAAGCACCTGTATCAGGAATCCGCCGGCAAGCGCCAGCCCGACCGCTGGGGCCTCCTGATCAAGGAAGACCTCGGCGGCGGCAATACGGCGTTCGCGCGGCTCGAATCGGGCTTTCTGACCAACACCGGCGCGCAGATCAACCCGACGAGCTTCTTCAATCGCGACGCGTACGTGGGCCTTTCGAACGATCGCTTCGGCTCGCTGAGCTTCGGCAACATCAACGACTACATCTACCAGTACGTCGGGCGGCTGAACAACTCGGTGCCGGGCATCTCCTCGTTCTACACGCCGGGCAATCTCGACGGTCTCGCGAACACGCACGCGCTCAACAACGCGGTGAAGTACGAGACGATCAACTACCACGGCTTCCAGGCCGGCGCGATGAACGCGTTCGGCAACCAGGCCGGCGACTTCAGCGCGGGACGCCAGTACAGCGTCGGCGCGCAGTATTCGAGCAACACGGTGAATTTCGGCGTCGCGTACACGATGTCCCATAACCGCACAGCCGATATCTTCGGCACCTTCAGCCTGACTTCGCTGCTCGGCCAGCCGTTGCGGCAGGGCACGATGTTCAACGCGAGCCGTTACAGCACGCTCGCCGCGGGCGCTTCGCTGAAGATCGGGATCTTCACGCCGCACGTCACGTATAGCGGCGTCAAGCTGGAGAACGCGCGCGGCTCGGCAACGCTCAACAACTATCAGGCGGGCCTGAACACGGAACTGGTCGGCAGCCTAGGCTTCTTCATTCTCGGCGTTTCGGTGAATCACTCGCTGTTCCAGGGCATCACGACGAACCAGTACAACCTGTTTCTGACCGACTACCTTTCGAAACGCACGCAGGTGTACGCAGGCGTCGGCCTGCAACGCGCTTCGGGCCCCGGCGCTCACGCTGCGCAGTTCGGCTTCCAGCCGTCGTCGACCGGCAGCCAGACGGTCGCGCGCATCGGCGTCAATCACATGTTCTGAGGAAACGGAGGTGTCATCGTGCGGTGAGCTGCATGCGAACGGGAACGCGAGACGGACTCTTCACTTATTTCGATCGCTTCATCGTTACTTTTTGATTGAGCCGCGCGGGGCCGCCTCTTATATTGTGGCTCCGGCCATGGCTTCGCCATGAGAGATTTTCAGCAGCAAGGCAGCAAACGGATGCGCCCGGCCGGTGCGTCCGTCCGAACAAGGCAAACGGGACATACATGCAAGCAGACCGGACTTTCAACATCGCGAAACTGATCGAAGAGCAGAAAACGGGGCGCTTCGCCGCCGGCCTGCTCTTTTGGTGTTTCCTGATCATGCTGATGGACGGCTACGATCAGACCGCCGTGTCGTTCGCGGCACCCGCCATCATCAAGGACTGGCACGTCGCGCGCGGTGGATTCGGCCCCGTGTTCGGCGCGGGCCTGCTCGGCACGCTGATCGGCTCCTTCATCTTCGGCTATCTCGGCGACCGCTTGGGCCGCAAGAAGGCGATCATCATCGGCAGTCTCTTTTTCGGGGCGCTGACTTACGCTTCCGTGTGGGCGACTTCGCTGCACGACTTGATGCTGCTGCGCTTTCTGGCCGGCATCGGCATGGGCGGCGTGGTGCCGAACTCGGTTGCGCTCGTCGCGGAATATGCGCCGAAGCGCCTGCGCGCGACATGGGTCACGCTGATGTTCTCGGGCTTCAGCATCGGTGCCGGCTCGGGCGGTCTCGTGTCGTCGGCGCTGATTCATCGCTTCGGATGGCCTGTCATGTTCGCGGTCGGCGGCGCGGGTTCGTTGATCGTCGCGCTGCTGCTGATCTTCACGTTGCCCGAGTCCGCGAAGCTGCTCGTTATCCGGCAGCGCGATCCGCAGATGCTGCGCAAGCTCATCACGCGGCTGCGTCCCGATGTGAGCTTTCCCGCGGACGCGTTGTTCGTGGCCGGCGAAGTGCGCGAAAAGCAGCGCTTCGTGCTGAAGCTGATCTTCTCCGACGGCCTCGCCGCCATTACGCCGCTGCTGTGGATCGTGTTCATCGCGAACTCGATGGCGCTCTACTTCCTGCAGAACTGGCTGCCGATTCTGATGGAAGGCATGGGCATCGACCCGCGCGGCGCGGGCCTCATCACGATGATGTTCTCCGTCGGCGGCGTGATCGGCGGACTGGTGCTGTGCCGCTTCGTGGATCGTCATGGCGTCGCGGCGATCATCTCGCTGCCGGTGATCGGCCTTCCGGTCGTTGCGCTGCTCGGTCACGGTTCGTCGCAAGGCTGGCTGATGCTCGCCGTGTTCGCCACGGGCTTCTGCGTGGTGGGCGCGCAGTACGGGCTCTATGCCGTGGCCGGCATGATCTATCCGACATCGTTCCGCTCGGCCGGAGTCGGCAGCGCGATTTCCGTGGGCAAGATAGGCTCGGTATCGGGGCCGGTGATCGGCGGCCTGCTGCTGTCGATGCATCTGCCGATCACCCAGCTTTTCTATGCGGCCTCGGTGCTGTTCCTCATCGCCGCCGTGTTCTCGACCATTCTCGCGCTGCTTTACCGCGCGCGCTTCGGTGAGCAGCCGGGCGCCGAAGTGCCGGTCGAACCGTCGTCGCGTTCGCTGCTGCACGACTCGTAATCCCAAGGCGCGCCGTCACGCGAGAGCAGGGCGGCGCATCGTCTCTTTGGACATCGTACCTTGGATAATGATTCGGATAACGAACGATCAATGAGCCATACCTTATACGACAAGATCTTCGACGCCCACACGGTTCGCGTCGATGCCGACGGCACCGCGCTGCTTTACATCGATCGCCATTTGCTCAACGAAGTGACGAGCCCGCAGGCGTTCGAATCTCTGCGGCAGGCGTCGCGGCCCGTGTGGCGCGCGCGCGCCAATCTCGCCGTGGCCGATCACAACGTGCCGACGACGGACCGCGCGCGCGGCATCGTCGATCCAGTCTCGCGCGTTCAGGTCGAGGCGTTGCAGGACAATTGCGCGGAGAGCGGCATCGCGCATCACGGCATGCAGGACGTGCATCAGGGAATCGTGCATGTCGTCGCGCCCGAACTCGGCGATACATTGCCCGGCATGACGATCGTCTGCGGCGATTCGCACACGAGCACGCACGGGGCGCTCGGCGCGCTTGCATTCGGCATCGGCACGTCGGAGATCGAACACGTGCTGGCGACGCAGACGCTCATCACGCGACGCAGCCGCACGATGCGCGTGAGCATTAATGGCGAGCTGCCTGCGGGTTGCTCGGCGAAGGACATCGCGCTCGCGGTGATCGGCAGGCTGGGAACGGCGGGCGCAACGGGCTATGCAATCGAATTCGCGGGGCCTGCGGTGCGCGCGTTGTCGATGGAAGGGCGCATGACCTTGTGCAACATGTCGATCGAAGCGGGCGCGCGCGCCGGACTGATCGCGGTGGACGACATCACGCTCGACTATTGCCGCACGCGCCCGCATGCGCCGCAAGGCGAGTCGTGGGAGCACGCGGCGCGCGCGTGGCGCGGCCTGCGTTCCGGCGACGATGCGCGCTTCGACGCCGAACATATGCTCGACGTTTCGACGCTCGTTCCGCAGGTCACGTGGGGCACGTCGCCGGAGATGGTCGCGGGCATCGACGGCCGCGTGCCCGATCTCGACGAAGCCGCCGATGCGGGCCAGCGCACCGCTTGGACGCGCGCGCTCGATTACATGGGACTGCAAGCAGGCACGCCGATGGAAGCGATCACCATCGACAAGGTGTTCATCGGCTCATGCACGAACGGGCGACTCGAAGACCTTCAGGCCGCGGCTCGCGTGTTGCGCGCGGCGGGCGGACGGATCGCGCCGAATGTGCGGCTCGCGCTCGCGGTCGCGGGCTCGCAGCAGGTGAAGCGCGACGCGGAGGCGCAAGGGCTGCACGAGATCTTCATCGACGCGGGCTTCGAATGGCGCGAGCCCGGCTGCTCGATGTGCCTCGCGATGAACGCGGACCGGCTCGAAGCCGGCGAGCGCGTCGCGTCCACGTCGAATCGCAATTTCGAGGGAAGGCAGGGCGCGGGCGGCCGCTCGCATCTGGTGAGTCCGGCGATGGCGGCAGCGGCCGCGCTCGCGGGCCGTTTCGTCGACGTACGCCGCATGCCGGGCGCCGAAGGAGATTGCTGATGGAGCCGCTCGTCTGTCACGCCGGCCTCGTTGCGCCGCTCGATCGCGACAACATCGATACCGACGCGATCATGCCGAAGCAGTTCATGAAGTCGATCGCGCGCACCGGCTTCGGTCCGTATCTCTTCGACGAATGGCGCTATCGCGATCCCGGCTACTACGGCAAGCCGGCGCACGAGCGCACGCAGAACCCGGACTTCGTGCTGAATCAGCCGCGCTATGCGGGCGCTTCGGTGCTGCTCGCGCGACGCAACTTCGGCTGCGGCAGTTCGCGCGAGCATGCGCCGTGGGCGCTTCATCAATACGGCTTTCGCGTGTTGATCGCGGAGAGCTTCGCCGACATCTTCTTCAATAACTGCTGCAAGAACGGACTCTTGCCGGTGCAACTCAATGCCGCGACGATCACGGCGCTGATGAAAGCGGTCGAGGCGTCGCCGGGCTATCGCGTGCGCATCGACCTGAGCGCGCAATCGCTGTGGACACCGGACGGCGAATGCCTGACGTTCGAGATTGCATCGGCGGCAAAGACACTGCTGCTCGAGGGACTCGACGAAACAGGCGCCACGCTCGTTCACGCCGACGAGATTCGCGCCTTCGAAGCGACGCATCTCGGGCGCGCGCCGTGGCTGTAGCGCGACCAGAAAGTCATCGGCGACATCAATGAAAAACAAGAGGAGACAGATATGACGCGAGACGACAGCAATGTCCACGGCGGATCACAACGATGAACACCGTCAACGTTTCAGCGCTGATCGAACGTCAGAAGCTCGGCGGCTTTTCGCTGCGCCTCATCATGTGGTGCTTCCTGATCGTCCTGATCGACGGTTACGATCAGGTCGCGGCCGCGTTCGCCGCGCCCGCGCTGATGCACGCGTGGCACACGAACGCGGCCGGTTTCGGGCGCGTGTTCGGCGTGGGCCTGTTCGGCGTGCTCGTGGGATCGCTGTTGCTAGGCGTCAGCGGTGACCGCTTCGGACGAAGGCTCACGATCATCTACGGATCCATTTGGTTCGGCATCCTGACGTTTATGTGCGGATATGCCGATTCGCTCGGGCAACTCACGCTGTTGCGATTTCTCGCGGGCATCGGCATGGGCGGGGTCGTGCCGAACACGGTGGCGCTGGTTTCCGAATATGCCCCGAAAGCACGACGCGCGACATGGATCACGCTGATGTTTTCCGGCTTCTCGATAGGCGCGGGCGGCGGCGGGGCGGTCGCCTCGTGGCTGCTGCCGCGCTTCGGCTGGCCCGTGCTGTTCACGCTGGGCGGCGCGGCGGCGGTCGTCGTGGCGCTGGCGTCGTTCGCGCTGTTGCCTGAATCGATCCGCTTTCTCATCATCAACGGGCGCGATGTCCGCAAGATCCGACGCATTGCCGCGCGGCTTGGCGCGGAGGCCGAAGGCGAAGCGGTGCGTTATGTCGTCGATGACGAAACGCGCGTGCGCGTGCGGCCCGCCGCGTTGTTCCAGGGCGGTCTCGCGAGAGTCACGCCGTTGCTGTGGGGCATCTTCATTCTCAACTCACTGGCGCTGCATTTTCTGCAGAACTGGTTGCCGATTCTCTTCAGCATGAGCACGCTCGCGCCGGCCCGCGCGGCGCAGGCGGCCATGATGTTTCCGGTGGGCGGCACCGTGGGCGCGCTTGCGTTGAGCCGCTGCGTGGACCGATACGGCGTGCGCGTGCTCATGCTGCTTGCCGCGGCCGGATGTCCCATCGCGGCATCGCTCGGCATGCCGATGCCGACCGCCTGGCTCTTCGCGGCGGTGTTCGCGAGCGGCGTGTGCGTGATCGGCAGTCAGTTCGCGCTGTACGCGGTGTCGGGCATGGTGTATCCGACGACGCTGCGCTCGACCGGCGTGGGATCGGCGATCGGTATCGGCAAGCTCGGCTCGGTCGCGGGATCGATGCTCGGTGGCGTGCTGCTGTCGATGCATCTGCCCGTGGCGCAGCTTTTCTTCAACCTCTCGGCCGTGTTCGTGGTGATCGTGTTGCTTTCGGCGTGGCTCGGCGGCGTGCGTCGATACGAGCGCGTGGCGAGTTCCGAGTCGTATTGATGGCGGGTTCGTCTTGCAGCAACGATGCGCGCTCGTTCGTCAATCCGCCGAGCGAACGCGCGTAATACGCCACCGCTTTGCGCAGGATGTCGTTCACTTCCCTGAGCGCCGCGTTCTCCTGTTCCAGTTCATCGATGCGCTTGCGCCGCGTGTCCATGTCAGCGATGCGACAGCGCCTGCGCCGATTGCAGCAGATCGTCGAGCATCGACTGACGGCGTTCGGGGTTCGTGTCGCGGCCCGTCATGAAGCAGAGCGCGGCGATCGGCATGCCCGCGCGGTCCCGAACCGGCGCGGCCATGCAGAGCCGGAATGCGTTGGACAGGCCTTCCGTGCAGCAATAGCCGAGTTCTTTCGCGTTTTGCACATCGCGCATGAATTCGTCGAAATCGATACGCACGCCGTTGTCGAGCACGAAGTCATCGGCGGGAATCAGCGCGCGGATGGCATCCGCGTTCATGTGACCGAGCAGCAGGCGTCCGGTCGCGGTCCACGGAATCGGCACACGCACGCCGATATCCGAACTGATGTTGAACGGCCGCGCGCTGTTCTCCGATAACACGACCGTGTACTTGTTCCCTTCGAGCATGCACAACTGCGTGGTCTCGTCGTACTTGCGCACGAGCGCGAGAATGGACTGATGCGCGCGGCTGATGAGGTCGTTGTGCGTCGCGTAGTCCGAGCCGTAGTAATGCATCTCGCGCCCGAAGAACACACTGCCGTCCGCCGATGTTTCGAGCCAGCCCACTTCGGTGAGAATGGCGACGAGTTCGTAGATGCTCGAACGCGGCGCGCCGGTCGCTTCGATCAGCTCGCGCATGGTCATGCGGCGCTGCGCGTGATGCAGCTTCCTGAAGATATCGATGACACGATCCACGCCTCGCGCGCGCGACGATTCCGTCACTGCCATTCGTTCACCGTTCAATGGTCGAGCACGCGGCTGAGAAACTGCCGCGTGCGTTCGTTCGCCGGGTTGACGAAGATCTGCTCCGGATCGCCTTGCTCTGCAATCACGCCCTTGTCCATGAACACGACGCGATCCGCCGTCTTGCGCGCAAAGCCCATTTCATGCGTGACGACGACCATCGTCATGCCGTCGCGCGCAAGGCCGCGCATCACTTCCGTCACTTCGCCGACGAGTTCGGGATCGAGCGCGGATGTGGCTTCATCGAAGAACATGATGCCGGGTTCGACGGCCAGCGCCCGCGCAATGGCGACGCGCTGCTGCTGTCCGCCCGACAACTGGCTCGGGTAATGCGATGCGCGGTCCGCGAGACCCACGCGGTCGAGCGTTTCCATTGCGCGTGCGCGGGCATCGGCGGGCGACATGCCGCGCGCCTTGATGAGCGCGAGCGTGACATTGCCGAGCGCGGTCTTGTGCGGGAACAAGTTGAACTGCTGGAACACCATGCCGACATGACCGCGAATCTCTCGCGCGCGCTTCGGATCGTGCAAGGGCACTGCGTTGACCCACACTTCGCCGGAGTCCGTCGTTTCGAGTCCGGCCATGATGCGCAGCACCGTGCTCTTGCCCGAACCCGATGCGCCGATAAGCACGAGCACTTCGCCCGCGCGCACGTCGAGATTGATCTCGTTGAGCACGCGCGTCGCGCCGAATGCCTTGCTCACGCCCGACAGCGAAATGACGGGCCTGTTCTGAATGGAATCGCTCACGTAAGTCTCCGGCGGTCATGATGGCGCACCCATTGCGAAAGCGGGAAGCACACGACGAAATAGATCAGCGCGACGAGTCCGTAAATCTCCACCGGCTTGCCGATGCGATCCACGATCGTCTGGCCGCCGTGCATCAGTTCGGACATGCCGATCATGCTCACGATCGACGTGTCCTTGATGAGAGACAGATACTGCCCGACGAGCGGCGGCAACACGATGCGCCCGGTCTGCGGCAACACGACGGAGGCGAAGGTCTGCATGCGCGAGAGACCGAGAATCTGCGAGACTTCCCACTGTCCCTTCGGCACCGACTCGATACCCGAGCGAAAGACTTCCGCGATATACGCGCCCTGATAGACGCTCAGCCCGATGACGCCCGCTGCGAAGACATCGATTGCATAGCCGAAGTACGACACGCCGAAGTAGATGAACATCAGCGTGATGAGCACGGGCGTGCCGCGAAACAACTCTGTATAGAGCTTCGCGATGCGGTCCGTGCCCCACGGTCCGAACGACCGCAACACGGCGGCGAAGAGGCCGATGAGCGTGCTGCCGACGATCGCCGCGACAGAGAGAAGCAGCGTGGTCACGAGACCTTGCAGCAGAATCGACAGACTGTTTTTCAGCAGTTCGAGTGACATGACTCAATCCCTCATGCACGATTCGCGCGACGCAGCGTGAAGCCCATCCAGCGCGTGGCCGGCCTCACGATCAGCGGCGGATGAAACATGCGCGCGCCGAGTTGGCTGGCAATGAACGAGAGCACATTGCTCAGCACCAGATACGCGACGAGCACGACCGCGAACGTCTGCACATACAGGAGCGTGCGCGAATTGATCACGGTCGCGGTGCCGGTGAGTTCGGGCAACGCAATGGCCGACAACAGCGACGTGCCGAGCAACAGTTGAATCAGATAGTTGACGATGGCCGGATACACCGCGCGCGCCGCCTGCGGCAACACGATCTCTTTGAAAATCTGCCCGCGTTCCAGCCCGAGAATGCCCGCTGCTTCGATCTGTCCGCGCGGCACCGATTGCATGCCCGCGCGAAACACTTCGGACAGGTACGCGCCCACGTTCACGCCCAGCGCAATGACACCGGCCCAATAGGCATCGAGCGCAATGCCCATCGACGGCAAGCCGAAGAACACGATGAAAATCTGCAGGAGCACCGGCGTATTGCGGATGGCTTCGACATAAGCCCGCGCGATGAACCGCACGATGGCCGACGGCGACATGCTCGCAAGCGCCGCGATGAGACCCAGCGCGAGCGCCAGCACGAACGACAGCAGCGTGACCTGCAAGGTCAGCCAGCCGGCCTTCAGAAACTCGGGGACGTAGCCCCATAGCGTCAGCCATTGATAGCTCATCTGCGCCTCCGCATCAGAACTGCGGATTGAGCGGATATCTCGGATCGACGCCGAACCACTTCTTGTACAACTGCGCATTCAGCTTCGATGCATTGATGTTGAACAGGAACAGGTTCAGATAGTTGAGCCACGCCTGATCGCCCGCCTTCACGCCGAACGCGTTGTATTCGAGCGGCACGAGCGCTTCGTTCGTCACGGCCAGTTCGGAATCGAGCTTCGCCTGATACGCGAGGAAGTTATTGTCTTCGATCATCGCATCGGCCTGGCCCTGTTTGACGGCGAGAATGGCCGCCTGCGAGCTGTCGTATTCCTGAATCTTCACGGGGATGCCCATCGAGCGGACTTCGTCGCCATTGGTCGAGCCTTTCACCGTGGCGATGGTGCGCCCGCTCATGTCCTTCGCCGACTGAATGCCGCTGCTCTTCTTCACGAGCATCGCTTCGCTGGCGACCACGTACGGCGAGGTGAATTCGACCACCTTGGCGCGTTCGAGATTGCGCGTGAAGTTGCAGAACACGACATCGACCTTGGCGGTTTGCAGGTTCGGGATGCGGTTCGCGCTCGTCGTGTTCACGACTTCGAGCTTCACGCCCATTTGCTTCGCGAGTTCCTTCGCGAGGTCGACGTCGTAGCCGTCGGGATTGCCGTCTTTATCGTAGAAGCCGAAGGGCGCGAACGTGAGGCAGTCGCCCACGCGCAGCGTGCCGCGCTGAAGCACGGCCTGAAGCGTCGATGCAGGCGCCGCTGCCGCCGGACCTTGTTCGGGCGTCGCCACCTTCGTGCAGGCGGAGAGCGCGAGGAGTCCGCTCACGGCGGTTGCGGCAATCAGCAAGGCGGCCTTGGCGCCCTTGGTGGCGAGCTTCATGTTCAGATCCTGATCGAGGGTTGGCACTCGGATGTCCGATATATCGGACAGTTATCTGGCGAGCCGGATTGATGGCAAAGTGTTGGACGCTAAAAAGGACCGCGCAAGCAGCCGGAACCCTAATTGCATCGGGAATTTTGTTGGTCTATGAACGCCATCGGCTTGTCGCATTTACATCACAGTGTGATATATTGAATCGACCGGGGCGGAGGCATCATGGCCAGCTATCGTCGGATCCTGTTGTGTTACAACGCCACTGCCGAGGGGCGTTGCGCGCTTCGTCTCGGCGCTCAACTGGCCCGTGAGCTTCACGCCGAAACGCATCTTCTTGCCGTCCTCGACGACACGGAGTGGACGCGCGGCCTCGAGGTCATTCCTGCCGTCTCCTTCGAACTCGAGCAGGAGACCGCGAAGGAAGTACTGCGTGAAGGCGTGAACAGGCTTGCGAATCTCGGCGTCGTCGCGCGGGGCCATCTGGCGATCGGCAACCCGATGATGCAGATTCCTTCGTTTGCAAAGGCGCTCGATATCGATCTCATCGTCGTCGGACATCATCCGAGCGGTCTTCTCTACCGCTGGTGGACCGGTCAGGACGATGGCCGGTTGCTCGATCGCGTCTCCTGCAGCGTGCTCGTGGCGATGGAACCGCAAGAGCGATAAGAAGGGAGTACGACCATGCTAGTCAAATTTCATTCGAATGCCACGCCCGATGTCGTCATGTTGCGCGACCTTGCGGGTTATCTTCTGGGCATTATCGGCAAGCGTATCGGGTCTAGAGGCGTCATTCCGCATGGCGAGGTAGACACCGCGATCGATCGCCTGGAGACGGTTCTAAAGGAAGACGAACGGATCGCTTACGAGCACGGTGCGGTCTATCATCCGCTGTCGCGTACGGCCGAGCCGAGCGGGATGGGGCTGCAGTCCCGCGCGCTTCCTTTCCTCGATATGTTGCGCGAAGCGAGGCGCAAGGACGCCGACATCATCTGGAGCGCGTAGGAGCTTAAGTGCCAAGCGAGACCGCTACGAAATGATCGGCACCGCTTCGATCAGCGCAAGGCCGATCAGCGCGCCGAGTACCGCGCCGACCAGTCGCGGATGCCAGCGCTCGAGATGCAGCGTGGCGAACAGCGCGCCGACGAAGATAATCCCCATCAGCGAAAACACGACGATGAGATATCCGATCTCGAAATCGTTGTCGATCAACATGGCACCTCCCGCTTCGACGCTTCTTTCAATATATATCATGATGTGACACATGCAAGCGATGACGCGAAAAGCGGTCTTGCAGCGATGGATGGCGTTCCATCGGCGATGAAGTCACCCGCCGCCTCGCTGCAATGTCCGTCCGCATAATCCGAGCGCCGTATTGACGACGGCGAGATGACTAAGTGCCTGCGGGAAATTGCCGGCGAGTTCGCGGCGCTGCGCGTTGTATTGCTCCGAAAACAGGCCGACGTCATTCGCGGTGGCGAGCACGCGCTCGAACTGCCGCCGCGCTTCTTCGCTGCGCCCCTGAAGGTTCAGGCAGTCGGCCATCCAGCAGGAACACGCGAGGAACGTGCCTTCATTCGAATCGCCAGCGTGCCGCGCACGGCGTCGAATCAGCCCGTCTTCGCAGAGGTCGCGGCGAATGCGCTCGATCGTCGAGGCCATGCGTGGGTCATCGGCGCAGAGGAATCCGACGAGCGGCATCAGCAAGAGACTGGCATCGAACGCTTCGCTGCCGTAATACTGCGTGAAGCTGCCGAGCCCCGCGTTCCAGCCTTCGCGAAGCACTTCGTCGCGAATGTGTTCGCGCAGCGCGGTCATCCGTTCGACGAGCGGCGAAGGAACGCCTTCGGCCGCGCGATGATTCGTGAAACGGTCGAGCGCCACCCAGAGCATGACGCGCGAATAGGTGTAATGCCGCGGCTCGCCGCGCGATTCCCAGATGCCAGCGCCAGGCAAACGCCACACCTTCTCGAGATGTTCGACGATGCGCGTTTCGATGAGGTGTTCGTGATCGGCGGGTTCGAGTCCGCCGCGCCGCGCGACGTCGAGACAGTCGACGACTTCGCCCAATACGTCGAGCTGATGCTGATGCGCCGCCGCATTGCCGACGCGCACGGGCTTCGCATAACGATGCCCCGGCAGCCAGTCCACAGTCCATTCGCGCAAGTGACGTCCGCCGTCCACGCGATACATGATGCGGCTGCGTTCCGGCGCGGACGCGATGGTGCGCAACAGCCAGTCGCGCCATGCGCGCGCTTCTTCGTGATACCCGGCGTTGAGCAGCGCGACCATCGCGAAACTCGTGTCGCGCAGCCACGCATAGCGATAGTCCCAGTTGAGCCGTCCGCCGGGCGCTTCGGGAAGCGAAGTCGTCGGGGCGGCGACAATCGCGCCCGTGCGATGATGCATCAGCGCTTTCAGCGTCAGCAGCGAACGCCGCACCGCTTGCGGCCACGCGGTCCGGCTGTCGTCGAACCGCGCGATCCAGTCGCGCCAGAAACGTTGCGTGTCGTGCAGCGCGTTCACCGCGTCGAGCGGGGCGGGCGGCGCTTCATGCGCGCGCGCGTAGCTCAGTGCGAAGCTGACGCACTCACCGGCCTTGACGGTGAAGCGCGCGTGCATCGCGCCGTTGCTCACGTCCATGCCGATGCCCGTTCGAAGCACCACGCGATCCGGTCCGATACACGCGTGCCATTCACTGCCGATGCGTTCGATCAACGGTTCGAGTTCGCCGTAGTTGAAGCGCAGCCGCAATTCCGAACGCATGTCGACGACGCCGCCCAGGCCGGTCACGATGCGCATCACCGAGCGCGGACCGTCGCCGACGGGCATGAAGTCGGTCACGCGCACCGCGCCGCCATCGGTTTCGAAGTCCGATTCGAGGACGAGCGTGTCCTCCTGATAACGGCGCGCCTGGCGCACGATGCGCGCGGCCGGTGCGAGCGTCCAGCAGCCGTTATCGGACGTGCCGAGGAGCGCCGCGAAGCACGCGTCGTCGTCGAAGCGCGGCCAGCATAGCCAGTCGATGGAAGCGTCGCGGCTGACGAGCGCAGCCGTGTTGCCGTCGCCAATGAGCGCATAGTCCTCGATGGGGCGGCTCATTCCACTCAACTCCGCCGTTTGACCGCAAGGCGCAGCAGGCCCACCGCGCCGATGCCCGCGAGCGCCCAGAAAACCGAGCGATGGCGGTCGGTGAACATCTCCCAGCTATGCCGTCGCGCTTCGTCGTCGAACCGGCCGTGCGCGCCGAAGTCGCCGGGCACGGGATCGAACAGATTGCCGGCGGCATTGCGTTCGAGCGGCTCGTCCGTGAGCTGGCCCGCATAGCCCGCGCGCGCCAGATAGCGGTCGATGAGCGCGGGTGCGACGCGATTCGCGAGAATCGCCTTCACGGTCGAGAAGCCGAGCCACACCTCGCGCCTGCGATGCGTCGCCGCGAAATAGATCGCGCGCGCGGCGACTTCCGGCTGAAAGATCGGCGCGACGGGGCGGGCGCGCTTGCCGGTCTTGTTCATCGCCCAGTCGAATTGCGGCGTGTTGATCGCGGGAAGCTCGACCACCGTCAGGTGCACGTTCAGCTTGTCGTGGATGATCTCCGAACGCAGCGAATCCGTGAAGCCGCGAATGGCGAACTTCGCGCCGCAATACACCGATTGCAGCGGCACCGAGCGATACGCCAGCGCCGAGCCGACATTGACGATGGTCCCGCGATTGCGCGTGCGCATGCGCGAGAGCGCCGACATCATGCCGTGGACCTGACCGAGATACGTGACGCGCGTGCCGCGTTCGATTTCGTCGGCGGTGAGCGCGGAGACGGGCGCGAACGCGGTCGCCATCGCGACGTTGACCCAGACATCGATCGGACCGAGCGCGTCTTCCACGTGCGATGCCGCCGCCTCGACGGCGCGCGCATCGGCGACATCGGTCGGAATGGCGAGCGCGCGCACGCCGAAGCGCGCTTCGATCTGCGCAGCGGCGCGCGTGAGCCGTTCGGCGTCGCGCGACAAGAGTGCGACGTCGTAGCCGTGGCGCGCGAATTCATCCGCCGCCGCGCGCCCGACACCCGCGCCCGCGCCGGTGACGACGGCGATCTTTCGTGTCTCGCTCATCGGATATCTCCACGCGCGGCGAGCGCCTCGATGCGGTCGGCGGTGCGCAGCGCGATCGCCTGTATCGTCAGTGACGGATTCACGCCGCCGACCGTCGGAAAGACGGAGCCGTCGCAGATCCACAAGTTGTCGATGTCCCAGCTTCGGCAATCGGCATCGACGACGCTCATTGCGGGATCGTCGCCCATGCGCGCGGTGCCGTTCAGGTGGCACGTGTCGTCGCTTTCGCGCCAGACGTCGCGCGCGCCGGCCGCTTCGAGCGCGAGGCTCATGAAGTCGAGCGAATGCGCGACGAGCCGCTTGTCGTTATCGCACAGCGAATAGGTCACGCGCGCGACGGGCAAGCCGTACTGATCCTTCTCGTCGGCGAGCGTCACGCGGTTGCGCTCCTGCGGCATGGTCTCGCCCACAATCTTCAACCCTGCCTGATGGTTGTACTTCTGCATCTCGTCGAGTAGCTGCTGGCCCCAGAGACCTCGCCCGTTCTGCGTCGATGCCCACGCCACCGGCAGCGGTCCCTGGCTCATGTAGCAATAGCCGCCGAAGAAGTCCTTGCCCTTGTCCTCGTAATTCCAGTGCTCGGTCAGCGCAAGCGACGGCGGCCCCTTGTACCAGCGCACTTCTTCGTCCATCGTGCCCCACGCGGCCTGATTGGTCTGCACCATCAGATTCTTGCCGACGAGACCCGAGCGATTGGCGAGGCCATCGGGAAAGCGGTCCGTCGCGGAGTTGAGCAACAGGCGCGGCGTTTCGATCGCGTATCCCGCGACCACGACATTGCGTGCGCGCTGAAACTGCCAGCGTCCTTCGCGGAAATATTCGACGCCGGTGGCGCGCCCGTCGTCGCCCATGACGATGCGGCCCACCATCGCGAGATCGCGTATCTCCGCGCCGGCTCGCACGGCGCGCGGTATCCACGTGACGAGCGCGCTTTGCTTCGCGTTCGTCGCGCAACCCGACACGCAGAAGCCGCGATACACGCACGGATGCGCTTCGCCGCGCGGCGCGGAGACCGTGGCGAGCGGCGTCGGCGCCCAGTCGATGCCGAGCGCTTCGCAGCCGCGCGCCAGCACGAGCGCCGCCGCGTTCAGCTCATGCGCGCGATACGGATAGCGCGGCCGCTTCGGTCCCCACGGATAGTTCACCGGCCCCGCGATCTTCAGCGCCTCTTCGACTTCGCCGTAATAGCGCCACATCTCGCGCCAGTCGATCGGCCAGTCCGCCCCGTAGCCGAGCAGCGTGCGCGACTTGAACCATTCCGGCCGGAAGCGCAGCGAGACCATCGCGAAGTGAACGGTGCTGCCGCCCACGGACTTGCCGCTGTTGTTGTTGCCGAGCTTGAGCGGATTGTCGCCGTCGCAAATGCGCTCGTCGGTCCAGAAGAGCTTGCCCTGATGCGTCTCGTCGGACGCGAACTCTTCGAGCGGACGCCACCACGCGCCGGCATCGAACGCGACGACCTTGAAGCCTTTCTCCGCGAGACGGCAGGCAAGCGTGCCGCCGCCCGCGCCCGTGCCGACGATCGCGAAGTCCACCGCTTCGTCCTGCGGATACTCGCGCATCGGAATCCATGCGCCGGGATGGAACACGTCGGGCGCGCGTCCGTTCTTGCCGCGCGGGACGTGCTGCGCGTCGTTCGGCGAATCAGCGGACACGGCGATTCTCCTTCTGCGCGGCTTCCTCATGGCCGGGTTTGGCTTCGGCGGCTTCCCACGGATCGCGCCGGTTGGCGACCATGCGCACGTAGCCGCGCGGATTGGCCGGCCCGCCGAAGCCGATTTCGCTCCACACCTGCGGATGCGCGTAGTACATCCCGCAGATGTCGTGCAGCACGCGCTCCGTGAAAAAGAGGGCGGGCGGCATGCCTTTCCATTCGGCGTGGTCGAGCTTGCCTTGCTGCATGCCGATGAGAAGCGCATGGCGCGCGTCATCGCCGATGCTCGCGAACGGCAACTCGTGACGCGCACGGCTTTCGGCATCCAGCGCGCGAAGGCCGATGCGCCACGCATCGCGCATGGGCGGCAGACGCGCATCGCGATAGCCGTCGCCGGTATTCTTCGCGAGGCGCGCATCGACGAGCGCGGCGACGGGCACCGCTGGGCGCTGCCGATCTTGCGGCACGATGCACGCGCACAGCGCGCAGAGCGCGCGCCATTCGACGGCATCGAAGAAGTGCGGGCCGTCGGGCGTCGCGAGCCGTTCGTCGATGACATGGCGCGTGACGTCGTCCCATGACGGCGTGTCGCGCTTGTTCATCACGTCGTAATCGGGATAGCGGGGCAGGTGCTTCATTTCTTCTCGGTCTCCCGAAGACGCAGCGCCGCGAGTCCCGCGAGTGCGAGCGCCGAAAAACTCGGCGGTGCGGGCAGCGGCGGTCCGTTGAACAGATTCTGGCTCCAGTTGCGCCAGCCGCCACGCGCGCGCGCGACGCCGCGTGCATGAAAGCCGACACCGATGAACCCGAGCGCCGTCGTCACGCGCAGCCACAGCCGCGTGAACCTGTGTTCGCGCGGGCGGGCGAGGGCGGCATCGACGAGCAGCGCCGATGCGACCGGCGGAATGACGACCGGCGCGTACATGGCCGGGTTCTGGAACGCGCCGCGAAAATGCAGCAGCGCGACTTCGCCGAGCGTGCCGAGCAGTCCGGCGCTCGTGACGAGCGCGAGCGCCTGTCCTGCCGGCATGCCGAAAAGACGCGGCTCGTGCGCGGGTTCGTCGCGCAGCCGTTCGGATACCGCGCCGAGCGCGCCGGAAAGCAGCAACGCCATCGGCGCGCCGATCGGCGCCGCATAGAAGAGGTTGTGCCAGCTCCATCCGCCGGGGCGCTTCGTGATGTTGTACAGATGAAACCCCGTGCCTGCGACGCCCGCGAGCGCCGCGCCGACATAGACGGCATCGCGCACCGGATGACGCGCCGGCTCGTGATCGGAGCCGCCGTGCAGGCCGGCGAACAGCGACAGCGTAGAGACGACGAGCGGCGTGTACATCGCGGGATTGTCGAAGGAGCCGCGATAGTGCTCCATCGCGCTGTCCGTCAGCACGGAAAGCGCGAGCAGCGCCGAGCTTCGGTTGAACGTGCGCGCGGTGTCGATATGCGTCTCTACCGCCGGACGATGCGCGTTGCGTCCGCCGAGACGCACGAGCGCGAGTCCCGCCGCAGCGATCCCGCAGCCGATGGCGATGTCGATCGTTCTGGTTTGGGTCATGTCGTTCGATTTTCCGCGCGTGTCAGACCGCATACCGATGCGCATCCGCATGCCTGAAATCGAGGCCGCAACCGGGCCTCGACCAGTCCGGCGAGATCGCGCCGTCGCGCGCATGCGGTGCGCCGTCGAAGAGCATCGACTCGATGCGGACGTGATCGTGAAACCATTCCTGATGCCGCAGACGCGGCGCGGCGCAGGCCACATGCAGATGCAGCGCGGGCGCGCAGTGCGCCGACAGCGGCACATGAAACGCGTCGCACAGCGTCGCCGCGCGCAGGAAGCCCGTGATGCCGCCGCAGCGCGTGACGTCGGCCTGAAGCACATCGACGGCTTCGTTCGCGAGCAGCGCGCGGAAGTCGTCGATCGTGAAGCCGTACTCGCCCGCGGCCAGTTCGATATGCGCGGGCAGCGCGTCGCGCAACGATGCAAGGCCCGCGATATCGTCCGACGACACCGGCTCCTCGAACCACTCGACGCCGTACTGCGCGAACCGTTGCGCGTAGAAGAGCGCCTGCTTGCGATCGAGCGCGCCGTTGGCATCGACAAAGAGGCCCGCGTCATCGCCGATCGCTTCGCGCGCGACGGCCACGCGATGCGGATCGCGCGACGGCTCCGTGCCGATCTTGATCTTGACCCAGCGGCATCCGTCTTCATGCACCCAGCTCGTAAGCTGGTCGCGGATTTCGTCGTCCGTATACGTCGTGAAACCGCCGCTGCCATAGAGCGGCACGCGGCTGCGCACCGCGCCGAGCAGACGCGCAAGCGGTATGTCGAGCAGCCGCGCCTTGACGTCCCACAGCGCGCAATCGAGCGCCGATATCGCGCACGCGGCGATGCCCGAGCGGCCGATGTTTCGCACGTGCTGCTGCATGCGCATCCAGAGCGCATCGATATGCCAGGCGTCTTCGTCGATGAGCGTCGGCGCGAGCGTCGATTCGATGAAGCGCGCGGTGACTGCGTCGTTGTACGTATAGCCGATGCCCGTCTTGCCCGCCGCCGTGACTTCCGCGACGACGAGCGTCGTGGACGTCCAGGCGTAAGTGCCGTCGGCTTCGGGACGGTCGGTCGGAATGGTGTAGGCGCGCGCCCGAACGGCTTCGACCGGCGCTTCGCGTTTGGTCAGATGCATGGCGCGGCTTCGTTCATTTGTCTTTGTGCCCCGGCAGGACGGCGCCGAGCACTTGCTTCGCGGTATCGACGATCACGTTGCCTTCGTTGGGATCGCCCTCGAAAAGTGTAGTCGCGAACGCCTTCGCCTGTTGCAGCGTGATGTGCGGCGGCAGCGGCGGCACGTTAGGATCGGCTTTCACTTCGATCACGACAGGCCGATCCGACGCCAGCGCTTCGTCCCATACGGCCGCCATGCGCTCGGCATCGTCGACATAGAAGCCGCGCAAGCCGATCATCTCCGCGAACCGGTGATACGGCACCGACGGAATCTCCTGCGATGCCTCGAACTTCGGATCGCCGTTCATCACGCGCTGCTCCCACGTGACCTGGTTCAGGTCTTCGTTGTTGAGCACCATGCAGATCCATCGCGGATCGGACCATTGCTTCCAATACTTCGCGACGGTGATGAGTTCGGCCATGTTGTTCATCTGCATCGCGCCATCGCCGACGAGCGCGATCACGGGCCGCTCGGGATGCGCGAACTTGGCGGCAATCGCATACGGCACCGCCGCGCCCATCGATGCGAGACCGCCCGATAAAGAGCACATCATGCCGCGTTTTACTTTGAGATCGCGCGCGTACCAGTTGGCGCACGATCCTGAATCGCTCGTGACGATGGCATTCGACGGCACGCGCGGCGACAGTTCCCATACGGTGCGCTGCGGATTCACGCCGCTTTGCGCAGGCTCCAGCGCGCGTTTTTCGAGCTTCTTCCACCAGTCGCCCATCCAGCCTTCGATGTCCTTGCGCCATGCGTGATCGCTCTTCTGTTGCAGCAGCGGCAGCAGCGCGCGCAAGGTCTCGGCGCTATCGCCGACGAGATTCACTTCCATCGGATAGCGGATGGACAGCATGTCCGGCTTGATATCGATCTGCACGCCGCGCGCCTGTCCTTCCTTCGGCAGAAACTCGGAGTAAGGAAAGCCCGAGCCGATCATCAGCAGCGTGTCGCATTCGGTCATCAGCTTGTAGCTCGGCTCGGTGCCGAGCAGGCCGATCGAACCTGTCACATACGGGAGATCGTCGGGCAACGCGGCCTTGCCGAGCAGCGCTTTCGCGACGCCCGCGCCGAGCTTGTCGGCCACGGCGATCACTTCATCGGTTGCCTGAAGCGCGCCCGCGCCGACGAGAATTGCGACCTTCTTGCCCGCGTTGAGCACATCGGCGGCGCGTTGAAGATCATCGGCATAAGGCACGACTTTGGGCGCGCTGAAACCCACGCCCGAATGCAGCGTGCCGTGCTTGCGCGCGGGCGCTTCGTATTCGAGATCCTGCAGATCGTTCGGCAGAATCAGCGCCGCGACCCTGCGTTCGCCTATCGCCGTGCGGATCGCGCGATCGACGAGATGCCGGATCTGCGCCGGCACGCTCGCCTGTTCCACGAAAGCGCCGGCGACGTCCTTGAACATCGACTGCAAATCGACTTCCTGCTGGTAATGTCCGCCGAGCGCGGCACGCGCCTGTTGACCCGCGATGGCGAGCACGGGCATGTGATCGAGCCGCGCATCGTAAAGACCGGTAAGCAAATGCGCGGCACCGGGGCCGGATGTCGCGAGGCATACCCCGAGTTCGCCGGTGAACTTGGCATGCGCGGAAGCCATGAACGCGGCCATTTCCTCGTGCCGCGCCTGAATGAATTCGATCTTGCCCTTCGCGCGATTCAACGCGCCCAAGATGCCGTTGATGCCGTCGCCGGGATAGCCATAAATGCGACGCACGCCCCAGGCGTGGAGACGGTCGACCAGAAAGTCGCCGACGGTGGTGGACATGGTTTGCTCCTCGAACGCTTCGATGAGAACTGCGGACAAGCCACAGATATGTCACACCGTGACGCAACGCGCGTGCCGCGCCGATGCCTTTATTCGTTGCGAAAGCCCGGCGTGAGGAATGTCAGATGTCTGCAAGAAACTCACGGACGTTCTGATTTCGTTCAGATGCGTGAAAATGGACCTGCGCATATGTCGCGCGCCGCACATCATCGAGTGGATTTAACACGCCGCAGTCGTTCTTCACGAGCAAACGAGGCGCAACGTCCGATTGGCACGCTTTTCAAACGTTTGAAAAAATATCACGACGTGATACAAGGTTGCGCGCGCCGATGCCTGGTGCAAGTGACCGTCCCGATGAAACTGTCGCCATTCGCCGGAGGTGAATGCATCCATCGAGGCCCCCATCGAAGAAAACCGCGTGCTCGCATGCCGTTTGAATCATAGGCGCCGATGCTGCCTTCGCAAGCGATTCGAACGTGCGTGCACACGCGATGCGCGATAAACGATGCGTCGCGTCGGCAGGGTTATCCCCCATCCATTTCGAACGAAAACATGTAATCATATATATGAATTCGATGGAGAGACGATCATGCAGGCCGATGGCCGCTTACCCCGTTATCAGCGCCTGCGAGATGAAATGGTCGCCCTGATCGCGGCTCGTCATTGGCGTCCGGGCGAAGCGATTCCCACCGAACAAGCGCTTTCCCAAAGCTACGGTCTGGCCGTCGGCACGGTGAGAAAGGCCGTCGATCTGCTCGTCGCGGAAGGGCTGCTCGAGCGCTTTCAGGGAAGAGGGACGTTCGTGCGCCGCGCGAACTTCGACGCTTCTCTGTTTCGCTTCTTTCGCTTCCAGACGCGGCAAGGCGAACGGCGCATTCCGGAGAGCCGCATACTGCGGCGCGAAGTGGTCGACGCGCCGTCGGCGGTCGCCGCGACACTGCAGATATCGCGCACGGCGCGCGTGATTCAGATGTCGCGTCTGCGGCTGATCGACGGCGTTCCGATGCTCGCCGAAGAAATCTGGCTGCCCTACGCACGATTCGCGGCGTTCGCGAAGATGGACCTGAACGAAGTCGGTGATCTTCTTTATCCGGTGTACGAGACGCAGTGCAATCAGATCGTGGCGTCCGCCACGGAAACGCTCACCGTCGAAGCCATCGGCGCGCGGCATGCGAGGCTCTTGAACATCGAACCGGGTACGCCGGCCGTCGTCATCGAACGTCTCGCATTCGGCTACGATCGCCAGCCGCTCGAATGGCGCCGTTCGCGCGGTCCCGCCAGTGAATTCATCTATCAAGCGGAGATCCGCTAGCTATCGAACGCTAACGGAAACACTCGATTCGAATATAAAACCGCGACGCGGAGACGGCATGTTCAACTGGTTCAGGGAAATTTCGGGCAATGAACGCCGGACGTTCTGGGCGTGCTTCGGCGGATGGGCGCTCGATTCGCTCGACGTTCAGATGTTCAGCCTCGTGATTCCGGCGATCATCGCCGAGTGGTCGATCAGCCGCACGCAAGCGGGACTGGTCAGCGGCGTCACGCTGGTTGCATCGGCGTTGGGCGGATGGATCGCCGGCATGCTGTCGGACCGCTTCGGGCGCGTCAGAACGCTTCAATGGACGGTCGCGTGCTTTTCCGTCTTTACCTTCCTGTGCGCGTTCGCGCAGAACTATCCGCAGTTTCTCGTGCTGAAGACGTTGCAGGGTTTCGGCTTCGGCGGTGAATGGGCCGCAGGCGCCGTGCTGATGGCCGAGACCATCCGCAACGAGCATCGCGGCAAGGCAATGGGCAGTGTGCAGAGCGCGTGGTCCGTCGGCTGGGGCGCAGCCGTGCTGCTCTATGCGCTGATGTTTTCCCTGATGCCCGCGGCCACGGCATGGCGCGTGATGTTCGCAATCGGCATCGTTCCCGCGCTTCTCATTCTTTACGTTCGACGCGGCGTGCAGGAACCGAACCCGTCGGCGCAATCGGCGCAATCGGCGCAATCGGCGCAATCGGCGCAATCGGCGCAATCGGCGCGCGCGCGTCGCGCTGAGACGGCGACGGATGCGGTGACCGGCATCTTTTCGGCGGGCATGCTCCGCATGACGTTGATCGGCGCGCTGCTGGGCGTCGGCGCGCACGGCGGTTACTACGCGCTCATGACCTGGCTGCCCACGTTTCTAAAGAGCGAGCGCCATCTTTCCGTGCTGAGTACCGGCGGTTATCTCGCTGTCGTGATCGTCGCGTTCTTTTGCGGATGCCTCGTGAGCGCGCAGTTGCTCGATCGTATCGGTCGTCGTAAAACCATCCTCACATTCGCGATCTGCTGCGTGATAACGGTGGTCGCGTACCTGTTTCTTCCGCTCGGCAATACCGCGATGCTGTTCTTCGGCTTCCCGTTGGGTTTTTTCGCGGCGGGCATTCCGGCAAGCATGGGCGCGCTGTTCAACGAACTGTATCCGCGCGGAATGCGCGGCACGGGTGTCGGGTTCTGCTACAACTTCGGTCGCGTCGTATCAGCGGGATTTCCGGTGCTGGTCGGGCATATGTCCGCGAATATGTCGCTTGGAACGGCAATCGGCATCGATGCAGGCGTGGCTTACGCAATCGTCGTGCTGTCCGTGCTGATGCTGCCCGAGACAAGAGGCCGCGTGCTAGGCGAAGCTGCCCCCGATACGGCGGACGCGAGCCCGCTTGCTCACGCTCGAAGGCATTGACCGAGCGGCCCTTGGTTTGCGGCCGGGCGCAATCATTGATGGAGAAATTGTTCAATGCTCTCTGAGTCGGTGACGGACGCGAGCAGTCGGAACGACGCGCGTCGTATCGATACGCATGCTCATGTTTTCAGGCGCGGTCTTCCGCTTGCGCAGCATCGCCGATATGCGCCGGATTACGATGCGCCGCTCGATGCATACCTCGCGCAACTCGATGCGCACCAGATAGCGCGCGGCGTGCTCGTGCAGCCCAGCTTTCTCGGCACCGATTGCAGCTATCTGCTGCATGCGTTGAGTGGCGCGCGTGACAGGCTGCGTGGCGTCGCCGTGATCGCGCGCGATTGCGGGCCGGACTTGCTGACTGACATGGCCGAAGCGGGCATCGCGGGAATCCGGCTGAATCTGATCGGACATGCCGATCACCCGCTCGACCACTGGATAAGCGCCCGCACGCTGGCTCATGTTCGCGAACTCGGATGGCACGTCGAAGTGCACGCGGAAGCAGCGAGGCTCAACGGCATCGTCGTGGCGCTTCTGGATGCGGGCGTCAATGTCGTCGTCGATCATTTCGGCAGGCCCGATCCTGCTCTCGGTGCGAGCGATCCCGGCTTTCGACGCCTTCTCGAATTCGGTGCATCAAAGCGCGTCTGGGTGAAGGTGTCCGGCGCATATCGGAACTGGCCGGGCAATCGCGTGGCTGACGATGAAGCCCGCAAGGCATTCGATCTCTTGAAGGACGCCTTCGGCGTGCATCGACTCATGTGGGGAAGTGACTGGCCTCATACGCAGTTCGAAACTTCCGATCGATTCGCGAGATCGCTTGAACTGTTGAACGCGCTCGTTCCGGACGACAAGGAGCGTGACGTCGTTTTGGCGGACACGCCGGCGCGCCTCTACATGTTCGATGACTAGGCGGCAACGCATCGACAAATACCCGCAGCAAAGTATTCAAACCAAAGATACCTTTCATGACCACTCTAGATATTGATTTGTTGCTGACCGCGCTGATCAGCGTGTTGGTGCTCGTCGCGCTCATCGTGTCGCGCATCAAGATGCATCCGCTGCTCGCCTTGCTCGTCGTATCCATTGGCGTGGGCTTCGCGACCGGCATGGAGCCGGGCAGTATCGTCAAGCACCTGACCAACGGCGCGGGCAAGACGTTGGGCGCGGTGGGAGTGGTCATCGCGCTCGGTGCGATGCTCGGCAAGATCCTCGCCGATGCGGGTATCACCGAGCAAATTGCCGAGGCCATTCTAAAGCGCGCCTCGGACCGGATGATTCCCTGGGCCATGACGCTCGTGGCCTTTGTCGTGGGCATTCCGATGTTCTTCGAAGTGGGGCTCGTCGTCATGCTGCCGCTTATCTTCAGTGTGGCGCGCAAGCTGGAAAGCCACGCGCGCTTCAAGGGCTCGGCCTATGTGTACGTCGGGGTGCCGGTGATTTCGGCGCTTGCCGCCATGCATGGCATGGTGCCGCCGCATCCGGGTCCTTTGACAGCGATCGCCACGCTCAAGACTTCGGTCGGTCCCACCATGCTGTACGGCTTTCTTGCAGCCATTCCCGCGATGATTCTCGGCGGTCCGCTCTATGGCGCACTCATTGCGCCGCGCATGACCACGAGACCCGACCAGAACCTGCTCGATCAATTCACCGTCGTCGAACAGGCCGATAGCGGCCCGCGGCCTGGCGTCGGTCTCGGCGTGCTCGCGGCCTTGCTGCCCGCACTCCTGATGCTGGTTCATGCTGTCGCGGAGATGGTGCTGCCGAAGGGCGCACCGATGCTGCACATCGCGAGTTTCCTCGGCAATCCGCTGATCGCCATGTTGCTGGGCGTCCTGTTCGCCGTTGTGGCGTTGGTTCTCGCGCGCGGCGGCGATGCCGAGCGGCTGCGTCACGCGCTCGGCACCAGTCTCAAGCCGATTGCGTCCATCATCATGATCATTGCCGGTGGCGGCGCCTTCCAGGAAATGCTGACGAGTGCGAAGGTGGGCGAGGCCATCGTGCATCTGACGCAGCACTTCGCCTTTCCCCCGCTGATCCTTGGATGGCTCATCGCCATGTTGCTCTCGGTCTCGACAGGGTCGGCCACCGTGGGCATCGTGGGCGCGGCGGGTTTGCTGGCCCCGCTGGCCGGCGCCGATCCCAGCCTCAACTTGCCCTTGCTGGCCTTGTCCGTCGGTTGCGGGTCGCTGTTCTTCAACTATGCGAACCACGCCGGCTTCTGGATGGTCAAGGAATCGTTCGGCATGACCATGGGCGAAGCCACCAAGACGATCTCGGTGGTTCAATCCATCGTGGCCGTGGTCGGTCTGGTCATGGCGCTTGTCTTTAACGCGGTAGTCCACGTTCACTGAATCCGGCGTTTGAAACGCGCCGCTGCGTTTCATCAGCGCGCGCTGTATATCGCCGATCAACGGCAGCATGTCATCACGAGGCTCGCGCGACTCCATTTGGACCTTCGGATTTCGTGAATTACACTGTCTTAGCTATGCGACCTTCATGCATAGCAGACCTATCAAGTCAATCTCGACGGACGTTCGTGCAGCCCTTCTGCGCGCGTCCGCCAACGCCAGGCCACAACCGACTGCCTGGCGAAAGCGTTTCGCCGTTCGTCATGGCCTGCACGCTTGTTTCTCGTCTCGCACTGCATAAAACGCGGGCTTTCTGACGGTCATCACCCTCTCGCATTCGCTCAGTCACGCGGCGGCAGTCGAGCTGCATTGCCGCCTCGCCGCTTTCAATCCGGGTCGGGTGCCGGAGAGCCGGGCAGCAACCCGCCCGGAGGTCCCCATGTCGCGCACTCGATTCGCTGGCAAGGAGACGACCATGAACACCAGGCATGTAAGCATTGCGTCGGCAGCAGTCGTTGCGCTTCTCGCGTTCAGTGATGTCGCGCAGGCAGGCGGGCATTGTTCGAACGAAACACTAAGAGGTCCGTTCGCTTTCATCGGTCACGGAGAGATTCTCGGACTCATCGGCACAGATGGTCAGGTGCATCCGTACGCGGCTCCATCCATCCTCGATGACGTCGCACTGGTGACATTCGACGGCATGGGTCATTTTTCGCGTACCGACTTCGGCGTGATCGGCGGATTGCCGAAAGGAGGAAAGACGACATTCAATCCTTTTCAGAGCGGCACTTATGCCGTGAACCCCGACTGCACCGGCACCATGCGAATCGTTTATGAAGCGGGCGGAGCGGTGCCTGCCGGCGTCGAGACGGACCTCAACATCGTCGTGGCGAGCGAAGGCACGCTCGTCGAATCGGTCGTGTATCGGGCTGTTACCGCAGGCGGGGCGAGCGCGGACGGTAAGGTGTCGTGTCCGCCGAACTGCGAGCAAGGCGTGCAAGAGAGCTTTGAGGGGAGGAAAGTCGCGTTCTTCGGCTACCGTTAGTCAGCGGGATCGCCACGGTCAGAACGATCTCTCGGATCTCTTCAAAAGAACGCTGTCATGGCGCGATGCATGCATTCCGCTCGTGCATCGCGCCGATGAACCGTCTTCACTCCTGTTTGCCGTCAAGTCCGATCGATGCGGGCAAGCGATACGCGCCCATGCCGATCTTCGCGTCCCGCACGGATCGCGCGGGCGAGCCTACGCCCGTTCCAGCACCGCCATCTCGCGCACCACCACCAGCAGCATCGAAAGACTCGCAGCGCCGCTCGCGCGCAGTTCCGCGAGCAGGCGCGTATAGCGATCGAGCGCATCTTGCCGCCTGGCGCGCCAGCTTTCGACGATCACGTCCGCTGCATCGATGCCGCGCGATTCTTCGAGCGCATTCACCGTCAGCGCGCGCTTGAGACGCGCCAGTTCTTCGAGCGCCGCCGCGCGCGCCAGCAAGTCCCAGTGCGTCGAGATCGGCAGCGCCATCGCGCGCTCCGCGATGCCGCGATAATCCAGCAACGTGCCGATGCCGAAGTACACGCTCGCCACAAGCTCCAGGCTGCGCCCGGAGCATGCCGCGACTTCCGCGCTGTCCAGCACCGCCGTCGCGATTTCGCCGCTCGCCACGCGCGCCGCGATGCCGCTTTCGACGCCCGCATCCTCCAGCTCGCGCCGACGCGCATACCATGCGTCGAGTTGCGCCGCAGGCAGAAGCGCCGGCAATTGCGGCGTGAGCCGCTGCGCCGCCTCGCGGCAACGCGCGAGCAGGCCCTTCGCTTCCTGCGCGCTTGCGCTGCCGCGCTTGGGTTGCCGCAGGAACCACAGCGATGTTTCATCGAGCAGGCGCACGACATCGACGAACATGCGGGCCTGCACTTCGTCCGCGACGATGTTGTCCAGCGCGTCGATGCAGCGCCACAGGTCGTCGAGATCGAAGACGTCGCGCGACATCAGCGCGGCGCGCACGATATCGCTCGGGCGCGCATCCGTTTCCTCCATCAGCCGATGCACGAACGTGCAGCCCACGCGATTCACCAGCGCATTGGTCAGATGCGTCGCGAGAATCTCGCGCTTGAGCGGATGCCGCTGCATCGCCTGGCTATGGCGTTGCTGCAAGGGCTTCGGGAAGTAATCGGGCAGCATGCCGGCGACGAGCGCGTCTTCCGGCACGTCGGATTCGAGCAGTTCGTCGTAGAGCCACATCTTTCCGTAGGCGAGCAGCACCGCGCGTTCGGGCGATGTCAGCCCCGACTTCGCCGCCGCGCGCTCGGCGATCTCGTCGTCGTTCGGCAGAAACTCGATGCGCCGCTTGAGCCGCCCCGCGCGTTCGAGAAAGCGCATCATGCGCGCTTCGGCGTCGAGCGTTTCGGCGACATGGCGCTTCGCAATGGAAAGCGCCTGCGTCTGCGCGTAGTTGTCTTTCAGCACGAGGAGGCCGACTTCATCGGTCATCTCGGCGAGCAGCGCGTTGCGTTGCTTCTCGGTCATCTCGCCGTCCGCGAGCACGAGGCCGAGCAGGATCTTGATGTTGACCTCGTGATCCGAACAGTCGACGCCTGCGGAATTATCGATTGCATCCGTGTTGATGCGCCCGCCGTGCTGCGCGAACTCGATGCGCCCCAGTTGCGTCAGGCCGAGATTGCCGCCTTCCGCGACGACCTTCACGCGCAGCTCTGCGCCGTTGACGCGCACGCCGTCGTTCGTGCGGTCTCCGACTTGCTGATGCGTCTCCGCGCTCGACTTCACGTACGTGCCGACGCCGCCGTTATAAAGCAAGTCGGCTTGTGCGAGCAGGATCGCGCGAATCAGCTCGTTCGGCGCGAGCACGGATGCGTTGATGCCCAGCGCCGCCTGCACTTGCGGCGACACCGGAATGGACTTCGCGGTGCGCGGATACACGCCGCCGCCCGTCGATATCAGCGCGGCATCGTAATCGGCCCAGCTGGAACGCGGCAACGCGAAGAGGCGTGCGCGTTCCTCGAAGCTCGTCGCGGCATCGGGCGTCGGATCGAGAAACACATGCCGATGATCGAACGCCGCGATCAGTTTGATATGACGCGAGAGCAGCATGCCGTTGCCGAACACGTCGCCGGACATGTCGCCTATGCCGACCACGGTGAAGTCGGTGGTCTGCGTATCGAAGTTCATCTCGCGGAAGTGGCGCTTCACCGACTCCCACGCGCCGCGCGCGGTGATGCCCATCTTCTTGTGGTCGTAGCCCACCGAACCGCCGGACGCGAACGCATCGTCGAGCCAGAAGCCGTATTCATGCGCGATCGCGTTCGCGTAGTCGGAGAACGTGGCCGTGCCCTTGTCGGCGGCGACCACGAGATACGGATCGTCGGGATCGTGGCGCACGACATCCGGCGGCGGCACGATGCCGTCGGGCGTGCGGTTGTCGGTCACGTCGAGCAGGCCGCGCAGGAACATGCGATAGCACGCGACGCCTTCGGCGAGAAACGCTTCGCGGTCCGTCATGGGCGGCGGATTCTTCACGACGAAGCCGCCTTTCGATCCCACCGGCACGATCACCGTGTTCTTCACCATCTGCGCTTTCATCAGGCCGAGCACTTCCGTGCGGAAATCCTCGCGTCTGTCCGACCAGCGCAGTCCGCCGCGCGCCACGCGTCCGCCGCGCAGATGCACGCCTTCCACGCGCGGCGCATAGACCCAGATTTCGAACATCGGCTTGGGTTCGGGCAGGCCCGGCACTTTCGACGGATCGAGCTTGAACGACACATACGGACGCGGCTGGCCGTTCGAATCGCGATGAAAATGATTCGTGCGCACCGTCGCCGTGATAACGCCCAAGAACTGCCGCAGGATGCGGTCCTCGTCGAGATTCGGCACCTGATCGAGCGCCGCTTCGATGTCCGCGAGCACGCGTTCGGCAGCCTTGTCGCGATCTTCGGCGGACCCGCCGCGCGCAGGATCGAAACGCATCGTGAACAATTGCAGCAGCTTCTTCGCAATCAGCGGATTGCCGATCAGCGCGCGTTCGATATACGCATCGCTGAACGTGGAGCCGACCTGGCGCAGATACTTCGCGTACGCGCGCATGATGGTCACGTCGCGCGAGCCGAATTCCGCGCGCAGCACGAGCCGGTTGAAATCGTCGTTCTCGATCTCGCCCGACCACACGCTCGCGAACGCGTTCTCGAACAGCGGCTTCACGCGGTCGATATCGAAATCGACGTCGTCCTGCAATTCGAGGCCGAAGTCGTGAATCCAGGCGTTCGGCGCGCCGGTCGGCTCGATCAGATACGGCCGCTCCTCGTCCACGCGCACGCCGAGATGTTCGAGCATCGGCAGGCTGTGCGACAGCGCGATCGGATCGCCCGCGCGATACACCTTGAAGCGAAACGCGCGCCGTCCCGCTTCGATCGGGCGATACAGACTCATCGCCAAGCCGCCGGGCCGCGCGTGCGCCGCCTCGATCAATTCGATGTCGCGCACCGCCGTGCGCGCCGGATAATCCTCGCGATAACCCGCCGGGAACGAATCGGCGTAGCGTTGCAGCAGGCGATTGCCCGCTTCTTCGCCGTGACTGTCGATGAGCGCATCGGCGAGATCGTCCTGCCAGCGTCGTGCGACCTGCACGATGCGCGTTTCGAGTTCGCGCGTATCGACTTCGGGCATGGTGCCGCGATCCGCGCGCACGACGATATGAATGCGCGCGAGCGGCGACTCGGACAGCAGCGGCGTGAACTCGATGCTCTTGCCGTTGAACGCGTCCATCAACACCTTGCTGATGCGCCGGCGCAGATCGGTGTTGAACTTGTCGCGCGGCACGAAGACGAGACAGGACACGAAGCGGTCGAAGCGGTCGCGGCGCACGAAGAGGCGCGTGCGTTGATGTTCCTGCAAGCGCAGCACGCCGAGCGCGATTTCGAAGAGCACGTCTTCGTCGGCCTGAAAGAGTTCGTCGCGCGGATATTGCTCCAGCACCGTGATCAGCGATTTCGCCAGATGGCCTTTTTCGAGGAAGCCCGCGCGCCGCACGATGTTCGCGCACTTGCGCCGCACGATCGGTATTTCCGATGTCGGCACGAGATACGCGGTCGAGGTGTACAGCCCGAGAAAGCGCCGCTCGCCCGTCACCTTGCCGTCCGGCGACGTGCGCTTCACGCCCACGTAGTCGAGATAGCCCGGCCGATGCACCGTGGCGCGCGAATTGGCCTTGGTCAGAAAGATCGGCGCCGCGCTTTCGATGATCGAGGCCGCGCCCGCAGGCAGCGGCGTGAGATCGCCGGGCGGCGTCTGGCGCAAATCCTCGCGCAGGATGCCGGTTCCCGAACCGGCCACGCCGCGCAGCGCAAAGCCGCCTTCGTGTTCGACGAGATCGTAATCGCGGCTGCCGAGGAAGGTGAAATGGTCCGCGACCATCCATTCGAGGAACGCGCGCGATTCGATGCCATCGGGCGTGGTATCGCGCGTTTTGAGTTCTCCGATGGCGGCGCGCGCGGCGTCGATTACCTTCGGCCAGTCTTCGACCGCCGCGCGCACGTCGCCCAGTACGCGCGCGATGTTGTCGCGCACTTCGTCGAGGCGCTCGGCGTCGCTGCATCGATCCACTTCGAAATGAATGAACGATTCGAGTTCGGAGTTGCCGTCGCCCGCTTCGGCGTGGCCTTGCCCGATGCGCTCGATCTCGCCCGCATGCGCGCCCTTGGCCGAACGCCACACGCGGAACACCGGATGAATCGCCGAATGCAGCGCGAGGCCGAGGCGGTTCAGCTCCATCGTCACCGAATCGACGAGGAACGGCATGTCGTCGTTGACGATTTCGACGATCGTGTGATCCGAATGCCAGCCGTGCTGCTCCAGATTCGGGTTATAGACGCGCAGCACCTCGCGCCCGCGCACGAACTTCTGCGCCGTCTGCCAGTGCGCCATGGCGGCGCCGTAGAGATCGGCGACATCGCGGCTCGCTATGTCTTCGACATCGACCTGTTCGTAGTAATAGCGCAGCAGCGGCTCGATGACCTGGAAGGCCGGCTCGGGCAATCGCCCGCGTGCGAAGTCCAGGAGATCGTTGATGAGGTGTTCGACTCGCGCTTCGTTCCTGACCAGCATGATGTCCTCCCGAGGCTTGGCGCTTCACTAGGGCCTTGCGTGCTTCGAGTGCATGCTGATTATGCGCCGCGCGGCGCGTTTGGCCTTGCGGCGGCCATGTGCGTTTGCACAACGGGAGGGCGTCGCGCTCGATGAACGCAGCGGACGTATCCGCCGCGCTCATCCGTTCCAACGCTGCTGCTGTTACTCGTTCGGCACGTTGCCTTGCGGATCGGCGGGCGTCGCCGGATCCGCATTCGCGGCGGCCGGCGCGTAGCTGATGACGTTCGGCAGTTGCGGATTGTTCGTGTTCGTGCTGTCGAGAATGCGCGACTGGATCGTCGTGTTGTCGGTCACGCCCCAGAAGTTGTTCGAGAAGTCGAGCGTGTGGATGGTCGAAGCAGAGTAGGTGCCGTGAGCCGCGATCACCATGCGGTTCGTGTTCGGCGAATTCTGCTTGAACAGGAACGAATTGTTCTTCGCGATGCCGGTCGGCGCGCCGCTCACCGGGAAATCGTCGATGAGCACGAGCGAATCGACCATGTTGACGAACAGATTGTTCTGCATGACCACCGAAGGATCGAACGCGAAGGCGGCCGAATCGACGAACGTGTTGAACTTGAGCGTCGAGTTCTTGAAGCTCGGATAGCCGTTCGTTCCCGCCTGGTACGTCGTCACGCCTGCGCGAACGATGGGCGTCACGTTCAGGCGGTAAGCCTGGCTATAGGTCATCGAGAACGGCGCGGCGGGGCTGATCTGCACGAACGCGTCTTCGAGATGCGCGTGCTGGATGCTCACCGTGCCGCCGCCCACGTTGGCGTCGACGTTGCTGACCGTCACGCCGAGGAGCTGAACCTGATCGTTGCCGCCCACGTTCAACTGCCCGGCGACGTCGATGATGCCGGTGGTCGGAATCTTCCCGATGCAATCGGATGCGCACGGCACGGGCTTCAGTCCCTCCACGGTGACGCCGTCCGGAATCGTGAGCGTCGCGCCCTTGGCGACCTGCACGGTGCCGGCGATGTAATACGGCGAACCGCTCGCCGGCCACGTCGTGTCGGCCGAGATGACGGTGCCATCGGCAATCACGGTCTGCGGTTGCGCGTAGACGTAGGCGGTGACGACCTTGCCGGACGCATCGGAGCAGACCTGCGTCGCGTCCGTCGTGAAGGGGCCGCCCGAACACACGGCGGCAGTCGAACCCGATGCGGGCGTGGCCGACGCGGGCGTGGCCGACGCGGGCGTGGCCGACGCCGCGGGCGCCGAACTCGACGCGGGCGCTGCCGACGCCGCGGATGTCGAACTCGTGGCACCGCCGCCCCCGCCGCCGCCGCACGCCGCAAGCACAACGCTCAATGCAACCGCCATCCGTGATTTCATGTTTTTCCCCGTAGTTTTTGGCCATGACTCGCCTGCTGTCGAGGCGATGAGGCACGAGGTTATCGAATGGGGCGCGCAGCCAGTGTGCGATGGTCCACTTATCGCGATGATTTTGTCTTATGTTTCGAAACCGGCTTCCCGCGTACGCATGCCGCCTTGCGCCGGTTCCCGGCCGCGGAGTTACATAAGTCACACATTCGTTGTGCACGAGCCGTGGGTTTGTTGCGTTATGTGCTCACTGTCAAAGGAGCCGACATGGCCAACATCGAAAACGCGCAATCGACATCCTGCGCAAAACGCATCTCCGGTTTGCTTGCCGTCGCGCTCGCGGTCGGCCTCTCTTTTGCGCACGCCGATGCGTCCGCGCATGTGAGCGTGGGCATCGGGTTCGGTTTTGCGCCGCCGGTGTATGCACCCGCGCCTGTGTACGTCGCGCCGCCGCCGCCTCCGCCGCCGGTCTACTATGCGCCGCCTCCGCAGCCCGCCGTCGTGTATGAAACGGCGCCCGCGCCTGTCGTCTATGGCGAGGACTGGCGCGAGCAGGCGTGGCGGGAGCACGAGTGGCGCGAGCGAAGGGAATGGCGCGAGCGCCAGGAGTACGAGCGTCGGCGTGCGTACTACGGGTATTGAACCGGAGGCTTTCCGGCTGCCTTCGACGAAAAGAAAGCGCTGGCTTTCGGCGATGCTTACCTGTCATCGAGATGCGAAACGCCTTACGGCAAGCTCACGATTGCCGATGGCATTCGATATCCGATGCGCGCCGATCGCGTCAACCCATTACATCATTCCACCGCCTTTAAGCGTTTCATAAGAAGCGCTTACCGCCACGATTCGCCGACGCCCGCGCCGCACGGTCAAAGCGAAACGCCCAGCCAGGCGGCCTGAACACAACTCGTTTTCGTGCGTCAGCGAAGCGCAGGCGTTTCGCAATCGAATGTTCCAACCAGCGTCATCCTCTGTTTCTAAGGTGCTCCCGGTAATGCGCGGTAACGAATGAAAGCCGCATTACAAGCGAAATCAAACGGCAAGTTCGCAAGGAGCTCCTTATGAACGTGGAAAGAAACAGGCTTTCGCTGGGCCGCTGCGCATTGAACGTCGCCGGCCTTGCCTCGACGATCGCACTCGCGATCTACCCGGGCCTCGCAAGCAGTCAGTCGCCGATGCCCGATGCGTCGATGGACACGGCATCGCCCATCAAGCACGTGATCGTCATCGTCGGAGAGAACCGGACTTTCGACCATGTATTCGGCGTCTACAAGCCGCGCCACGGTCAGAGCGTGTCCAATCTGCTGTCCAAGGGCATCGTCACGGAAGACGGCAAGCCCGGCCCCAACTTCTCGCTCGCCGCGCAGTACACGGCGGTCGCGAAAAACCCGAATCGGTTCGATCTCAGCCCGCGCGACAAGCGCCTGTACAGCGTCTTGCCCGCGCCGAACACGGGATCGACGGCGACCAAGGCAAGCGATACGCCCACCACCACCGACACGAGTCCGCCGCCCTTCGCGACCTACGCGGCGGCGCAGCAGCGGGAAGGCGCCGTGCTCTATGCGCAGGACATCGCGCAATTGACCTACGGGGCGACAGGGTTGCCGCAGAAGGTTCCGGATACGCGTTTCGGCGCCAACACCTTCGCGCTTCCCAATGGGCCGTATCAGATCTCCCGTGTCGGTCCTGACTACAACCAGTACATGAACAGCCCCGTGCACCGCTTCTATCAGAACTGGCAGCAGTCGGATTGCAACGTCGCGCATGCGACCAGCGACAACCCGAGCGGATGCAAGATGGATCTCTTCGCATGGGTCGAGACGTCGGTGGGCGCGGGATCGAACGGCGGCCCGATACCGGCCAACTTCACGGATCAGTCGACGGGCGAGGGCGCGACCGCGCTCGGCTACTACAACGTGAATACGGGCGACATGCCGTACTTCTATCGACTCGCGCGGGAATACACGATCAGCGACAACTACCATCAACCGGTGATGGGCGGCACGGGCGCGAACAGCATCATGATCGGCACGGCGGACGCGCTCTACTACACCGACGGAAAAGGGAACGCCGCGCGGCCACCGCAGTTGCAGATCGAAAATCCGCGGCCGCAGGCGAACACCAACAACTGGTACACGCAAGACGGCTATTCCGGCGGCTCGTACAGCAACTGCTCCGACAGGAGCCAGCCGGGCGTCGGCGCGGTGCGTCGATATCTGGATTCGCTGCCGTATCATCCGGACGCGAATTGCTCGCCGGGCAAGTGGTATCTGCTCAACAACTACAACCCGGGCTATAACGGCAACGGCAGCGTGAACACGAGCGAATTCACGATCCCGCCTTCGCCTGTCCGCACGATCGGCGACACCTTGCTCGAAAAGAGCATCTCGTGGAAGTACTACGGTGAAGGATGGCAGACGTTCGCCGCGCAATCGCCGACCAGCGTGTATTGCAACATCTGCAATCCGTTCCTGTACGAATCGGCGATCATGACGAAGCCCGATATCGTGAAGGCGCACCTTCAGGACACGAGCGATCTTTATGCGGACATATCGAATGGCACCTTGCCCGCGGTGTCGTTCGTGAAGCCCGGCGGCTTGCTCGACGGCCATCCCGAATCGTCCAAGTTCGGTCTCTTCGAAGCCTTCACGCACAAGCTCGTCGATGCCGTGAAGAACAATCCGGCGTTGTGGGCGTCCACGGCGATTTTCATCACGACGGACGAGGGCGGCGGCTACTACGACTCGGGCTACATTCAGCCGGTCGATTTCTTCGGCGACGGTCCGCGCATTCCGCTGATCGTCGTGTCGCCCTATTCGCGCGGCGGGCGCGTGGTTCACGAGTATGCGGATCACGCGTCGATCGTGAAATTCATCGACCGCAACTGGAAGCTTTCGCCGATCACATCGCGCAGCCGCGACAATCTGCCGAATCCGGTTCAGCAGCCCGATAATCCTTATGTTCCGGTCAATTCGCCCGCAATAGGCGATCTTTTCCAGTCCTTCCGATTCGATCATGACCACCGTCGCGACGACGACCACGGCCACGGCCACGATTCGAAGGACGACGACGACGCGCCGGGCGCCAAGGGCATGTTGCCGTTCTGAGTCGCGCAATCGTTCGGGGCCGCTTCGGCGGCCTTATTTGCCGCACGCGTCACTTACGGTTTTGAAAGGAGATGAATGGTAGTCCTCGGTTCTTGAGGATTTGGGCGATTTCGCGCGCGCATACCCGAATCACGGCACTCAAGAATTTCTGCAGTACGTCGTTAAAAGCCGGGAGACGCAACGACATGACCGAGGACTCCGTGAAACTGACCTTTAGCCAGAAACTGTGGCTTCCCCTTATCCTGAGCATCGTGCTCGCCGCTTCGGTCACGCTGATCGATGCCTACCGGCTTCGGCAAGTGCGCTTCGATGAGCGCAAGAACGACCTCGTTCACGCCACGCAAGTCGGCCTCTCGACCGTGAAAGCCTTCGCGGACCAGGCCGCCGCGGGAAAGATCACTGAGGACGAGGCCAAGGCCCGCGCGCTCGACGCGATCAAGGGCACGCGCTACGGGGAAGGCGGCACAGGCTATTTCACGGTGATGAACTTCGAGCCTGTCATCCTGATGCACCCGTTCCATCCGGAACTGGTCGGCAAGAACCAGGATAGCTACACCGACCCCAACGGCGTCGCGCTTTATCACGACACGGTCGCCCGCGTGAAAAGCGACGGCGGCGGCTTCGTGAACTACTCGTTCACCAAGCCCGGACTCTCCGGCGTGTTCCCGAAGACGGCCTACGCTGCGAGCTACGCGCCGTGGGGCTGGATTCTGCAGACGGGCGCTTATGTCGATGACATCGACGCCGCGTTCCGCACCTCGCTGTATCAGAGCCTCGCCGTGCTGCTGCTCGCGGCTGCCGCGATGGCCGCCATCGTCGTGTGGATCAATCGCGGCATCCTGCGTTCGCTGGGCGGCGATCCCGCATATGCTGCGCAGATTGCCAGCCGTATTGCGGACAACGACCTGACGGTGGTGGTCGAAACGGCTTCGAGCGACCAGAACAGCCTCTTGCATTCGATGAAGCGCATGCAGCAGCAACTGCAGGCGATGCTCCGCGAAATCCATGTGTCGAGCGAGTCGATTGTCTCGGCGGTATCGCAGATTGCGGCGGGCAATCAGGACCTGTCGCAGCGAACCGAAGAGCAGGCGGCATCGCTCCAGGAAACTGCATCAAGCATGGAAGAACTGACCTCGACCGTGAAGAACAACGCGGAAAGCGCCAGGCAGGCCAGCCACATCGCGACGACGGCGATGGAGACCGCGCAGCGCGGCGGCGGCGTCGTGCAGCAGGTGGTCGAAACGATGGACGGCATCAACGCGAGTTCGGACCGCATCGCCGAGATCGTCGGGACCATCGAGAGCATCGCGTTCCAGACGAACATCCTTGCGCTGAACGCCGCCGTCGAAGCAGCGCGCGCCGGTGAAGAAGGGCGCGGCTTCGCGGTGGTCGCCTCCGAAGTCCGGTCGCTCGCGCAACGCAGCGCGGCGGCGTCGAAGGAGATCAAGGCATTGATCGACGATTCGGTGAATCGCGTGAAGGCGGGCTCCGGCTACGTGGATGTCGCCGGCGCGACCATGGAAGAAATCCTGCAATCGGTCAAGCGCGTGACGGATATCGTGAGCGAGATCGCGGCCGCCTCCGCCGAGCAGAGCAAGGGCATCGGCGAGGTCAATCTGGCCGTCACCCAGATGGACGCCGTCACGCAGCAGAACGCGGCGCTCGTGGAGCAGGTTTCCGCTGCCGCGTTTTCGATGAAGTCTCAGGCCGACCAACTCAGTTCGAAGGTGAAGCGATTCAGGGTCCAGTAAGACGCACCAACCAACGCAAAAGTCCGCGCATGTCGCGGACTTTTGCATGGCGTGCTGTGCAAGGGCGGACGCGACTCAATCCGCCACAGGCGCCTCGATGTCGATATCGAGCAGCGCCGAACTCATCGACTTGCCGTGTGCGTCGAGCGCGAGCGAACGCGTGACGCCGCCGCCGAGCGCATGGCCGAGCACGAAGTTGAACGCGCCGAGATGCGGCAACTCGTAGCGCACGACATCGCCTTTCACGACATCCGCGAGATGCGCCTTCACGCGTTCGGGCGTCAGTTGCGCGTGCAGATGCGCGTAGTGCTTCGCGTCGAAGCAGATCACCGAGACGTTCAGCGTGTTGCCTTTGTCGCCGGTGCGGCCGTGCGCCAGTTCACGCAGTTTCATCGCTTGTCTCCACGAATTCGAAAACGGGCTTCACGTGCTCGCGCGCGAGCAGCACGGACTGCACGGCGATGACTTCGCGCGTCGCCTTCGTCACGCCGCCGCCGCCCGCCGGGCCGTTGGTATAGAGCGTTTCGACTTCGTTGCCGATGCGCGCCGCTTCCTTCGCATTCGCCGTGCGCCCCGTCACGCGCACGCGCACTTCGCAAGGCTCGTCGTGCTGAGAAGCGAGCGCGTCGCCATAAAGCGCATTCACGCCGATCAGGTCGAAGCGCAACTCGCTCGTATCGACGCCCGTTATCGCGAGCCGCTCGCGCACGATATCGAGCGCGAACCGCGCACGCTCCACCGCGCCCGGACCGCCGTAGGAAATCTGTCCTTCGCCGATGTAGCCGTCGGCATACGCGACCGAAACTTTCAGCGTATCCGTGCGCGCATGGCCGCGTCCGCCCGACACGCGCACGCGGTCCGGCGCTTCCTGCGTCACGCGAACCTGCGTGAAATCCGCGACGACATCCGGCTGGTAGTAACGCGCCGGATCGTGGATCTCGTAGAGCAGTTGCTCCTTGCACGTCGCCTCGGTCACAGAGCCGCCCGCATGCGGCACTTTCGTCACGACGACCGCGCCGTCCGCGCTCACCTCGCCAATCGGAAAGCCGAGACGCGCGAGATTGCCGACGTCCTTGTAACCGGGATCGGCAAAATAGCCGCCCGTCACCTGTCCCGCGCATTCGAGCAAATGACCGACGACGGTCGCCTGCCCGAGCGTGTTCCAGTCGTCCATGCGCCAGCCGAATGCGTGGATGAGCGGCGCCGTGAACAGCGACGGATCCGCCACGCGCCCCGTCAACACGATATCCGCGCCCGCCGCGAGCGCATCGACGATAGCCGTCGCGCCGAGATACGCATTCGCCGACACGATGCGATCCGCATACGCGGCCACATCGTCGCCGGATTCCTCGAATCGCATGCGCGAACGCAGGACGATATCGAGCACGTCGTCGCCGGTGACCGCGGCGATCTTCAATCCGTGCAAGCCGAGTTCACGCGCGATCTGCGCCGTCTTTCTCGCCGCCGCGCGCGGATTGGCCGCGCCCATGTTCGAGATGATGCGCACGCCGTTCTTCGCCGCGACCGGCAGCACGGCGCGCATGCGCGCTTCCAGTAGAGGATCGTAGCCAAGCGAAGGATCGTGGCGGCGCGCCTGCTGCGCGATGGCGATCGTGCGTTCGGCGAGGCACTCGAACACGAGATAGTCGAGCGCGCCGTGCTCCGCGAGTTCGACGGCGGGCTCGATGCGGTCGCCCGAATAGCCAGCGCCCGCGCCGATTCTGATGGTGTCTTTCATGATGCTTGTCCCTTACAACGGAAACACGCCCAGCACGACGCACGCAATCGTCATGACGATCGACGCGCCGAACAGCAGCGGGAACGTGAACTTCTGATGATCCGCGAGATCGATGCCGCACAAGCCGACGACGAGAAACGTCGCGGGCGTGAGCGGACTCACGGGGAAGCCGGTCGTCATCTGGCCGAGCAGCGCGGCCTGGCCGACATGCACCGCCGGCACGCCCAGTTGCGACGCCACTTCGGCAATGACCGGCAGCACGCCGAAATAGAAGGAATCGGGATCGAAGAGCATGGAGAGCGGCATCGACAGAAGGCCGAGCGCGACCGGAATGTGGCCGGCCATCGCGGGCGGCACGAAGCCGACGGCCGCCTGCGCCATCGCCTTCAACATGCCGCTGCCCTGCATGACGCCGGTGAACACGCCCGCCGCGAGCAGAATGCCGGCCATCATCAGCGCGGCGCGCGCGTGAGCGTCGATGCGCTTGCGCTGCATGTCGACGTTCGGGTAGTTCACCATCAGCGCGATGCACAGTCCGACCATGAACATGATCGCGGGCGGAATCTTCTCGCCCATCACGACCATCGTGCCGAGCACGACGATCGTCAGCACGATGTTGAACCAGAAGTTCTTCGGGCGGCGCAGCGCCTGTTCCTCCGGCGTGAGTTCGCGCTTCGGAACGGGAATCGCACCGCTCGCGCTCGAATAACCGAGGCGCTTTTCCTCGCGACGCCCGAGCCACCACGCCATGCCGAACACGAACACGAGGCCGATCGCCTGCACCGGAATCAGCGGATTGAAGAGCGATGAAATCGGCAGATGCAGCGAGGCGGACGCGCGGATCATCGGCCCGGTCCACGGCAGGAAGTTGATGCCCGCCGCCATCGAAACGGCCGCCGCGAGCACGCGCTTGTCCATCTTGAGGCGATCGTAGAGCGGCAGCATCGCGGGGATCGTCACGAGAAAGCACACGGCGCCGGAGCCGTCGAGATGGATGAGCAGCGCGAGCAGCGTCGTGCCCATCACGATGCGCGTTGGTTTCGTGCCGACCGCGCGCAGGATGCGGTCGATGATCGGATCGAGCGTGCCCGCATCCGTGATCGTGCCGAAATAGAGAATCGCGAACACGAACATGCCGACGACGGGCGCGAGACTCTTCAGTCCGTCGATGACGAACTTGCTCGTGGAGAAGCCGAAGCCGCCGATCAGCGACGCCGCGATCGGCACGATGATGAGCGCGACGAGCGGCGACATGCGCTTCGAAAGAATCGCCCCGAGCAGGACGACGATGGTGGCCAGGCCGAGCAACGGCAGCATGAGTCTGTCTCCGAATCTTGTTTTTTGATGTAGCCGAGAGTAAGTTCGAAGCGGCGATAACACAATTGAAATGATTTGATCGCAGCTATCACGAACCATAATGGATTTGAATCTTCGCGATATTCGCGCGCTCGTCGCGGTTGCCGAGGCGGGCAGCTTCACGCGCGCGGCCGAGCGGCTGCATCTGTCGCAGCCCGCACTGACCGTGCAGATACGCAGGCTGGAGGAAGCGGTCGGCGCGCGGCTGTTCGATCGCAACAGCCGCAACGTCGCGCTGACGCCGACGGGCCGCGAACTGCTGCCGCTTCTGCGCAAGTCGCTGCGCGACATGGAAAGCGTGCTGCGCGATGCGCGCGCGTTGGGCATCGGGGAGAGCGGCACGATTCGTATCGCGTGCCTGCCGACGTTCGCGGCGAGCGTGTTGCCCGAACTGATCATCGGCATGAAGCGCGACGTGCCGCGCGCGGTGTTCCAGATTCGCGATGTCGTGGCGAGCACCGTCAATGCGCTCGTGCGCGACGAGGAAGCGGACATCGGCCTGACCGGCGGCGAAGTGCTCGACCCGATGCTCGAAGTGCTGCATGCGGGCGTGGACCGGCTCGTCGCGGTGTGTCCGAAGGAGCATGCGCTCGCGAGGAAGCGTCGTATCGGCCTGAGCGATCTGGCGCGGTTGCCGCTCGTGCTCACCGCGCCGGGAACGAGCGTGCGCGCGGTCGTCGATGCAGCGCTCAGTCAGTCGATCGGGCCGCTCGATATCGCGTGCGAACCCACGTACATGATGACCGCCGTGGCGATGGTGCGTGCCGGGCTGGGCGTGACCATCCTGCCGGAGACCGCGCGCGAGGTGGGCGCGGAACCGGGGCTCGTCGTCAAGAAGATCGATCATCCGGCGTTCGTGCGATCGATCGCGATCGTGAAGAAAAGAGGCCGGACCTTGCCGGCGATCACCGACAAGTTCGTGCAGCGGATGCGTCAGAGCGTCAGGACGCGGTGAGCCTGGCGCGGGTCGGAGTGCGGCGCACGGGTTTGAGCGTCGGCGGCGAATCTGCCGGTCGCATTCAGAAGGCGAACCTCAGCATCGCAGGCAACGGCTGCGCGATCGGACAGGCAGTTCCCTAACGCCGACCATCATCCCCTTCATAAGCCAGCGTCGCAGGGTCGGTCCTGAAGAAGCTGAGATAAAACGGCGCCGTGAGCTTGCCCGATGGCGGAACGATCGTCCAATAGCCTTTGGTCACCACATCGTATTTGCGCACCTCGCCGTTCTGCAGAAACGCGACGTAGAGATAACCGCCCGGACCGAACACGAGCGCCTGGGTCGACGTGCGCGGCTGACCCGGAGCATCGAGTGGAATGAAGTCGAGTTGCGGCGCGGAACGTCGATAAATGCGATCTTCAGCGCGCAGAATCAGTATCCGGTCGATGTCCGCGTCCAAGGTGGAGTTCTTGAAGCTCGTGACGAACAGGTCGCCATTCGGCGCGAACGCGAGCCCCTCGGGCCGGTTCAAATGGTTGACGTCGTTGGCGCAATCGGGCGAATTCGACAGCACCGTGTCCTTGTACGCGAGTGTCGCAGGGTCGAACCGCACGACCTTGCCGCCGCAACCGCCGGGAAGATACGCGAGGGTGACCCACAGATACCCGTCCGGTCCGAGCACCAGCCCGCGCGGCCGGAATTCCGTGCCAAGGGCATCGGTCTTCGGATTCATGTCAGCCACGAATGTGGCTTTGCCGTGCCTGACATCGAAGGCGAGCAGCTTGCCGTTGACGTTGTTGTTCGGATCGCCCATATCGGCGATGAACAGCCGCTTGCCATTGCCGCGCTGCACGAGCACGATGCCTCGCGGGGCGAGCGGCGCATGCGGATCGTCGCGAGAAACCAGCGGCGTGCCGGGTTCGACACCGCGTCCATACTGCAGCACTTCGCCATTGAAGGGCAGATTGACGTTCTGATTGGCGACGATCATCCGGCCATCATCGAAGACGATGCCCGTTGGGCCCGCCAGGCCGCCGCTCGCGTCCGGCAATTGATAGAGAAGCTCGCCCGAGCGCGCATCGAAGAACTTGACGGTGGAGTGCTGCGGCGGTGCGTTCGGATCGTCAGCCGGTCCGGTGTCGCCGATCGCGAGCACGTCGTTGGCTGCACGATGCGCGTACTGCGCGTTCTTGTCGTCCGATCGTGCGTTCGCAGCGCTTAGAAGCGCGGCCGCGCATAACGCGACGTTCATGAGCAACCGGACTCGACTCGGGTTCTTCATCATAACGGGCTCCTGATTGATCGGATTGTTCACTTTGACTTTTTGCGCGACGGGACATCGTGATCTTCAATGTAGGTCGAATTTGCGTCGTTGGTAGTCCAAATTGAGTGACTTGAATATGTCGCAATTCCGCATTGATCGAATGAGCCGTTCGTAGAAATGGAGGGGCTTGGAATGTCGCACGACCGTTCCATCCATTCTGTGTCGGACCGGCTATGTCCAGTGCTTGTTCGATTCGCCATCGGCATGGGCGTGTGCGCCGTCGAAGCAAGCGCTTACGACGGCACGTTGAACGCGACGGGGAGCTTTTGCCTGATCAATCCGCGAGGGATGCTGATCGGACGCATCGGCACTCGACATCGACAACGACAACAACGCGTTCATGGCACGCGGTCCCTTGACGACCAAGGGACTCGTCGTGAATCCAGGGCGAATCGGCCTTGCCGCCGGACGCGACGCCCCCCGTGCTGCCATCGGTTCGCGTGCGATGCGCGATCAACCGCCGCTCACACTTCGCTTCGCTTGAGCAGATAGTCGAGCCCGCCGGACCGGAACCATCGATACCCATACGGCTCCAGCACGACGGTGTGCTGTCCTTTCGCGTTGCCCTGGCTGTGATCGTCCGACAGCAGATTCACGAGCGTCGCGCTCTCGCCGGTATCCGGGCGGACCTGGAACTTCACCGTGCAGGCGGCGGCGCTGAAGTTGTGCAGGCAGACGACCGAGTTGTTGCGCCACGCGTAGCGCAGCGCGAGCACGTCGTCGCGCGAGGTGCGCAGGATGTCGAAATCGCCCCAGCTTATTTCGGGCACTTCCTTGCGCATGCGGATCATGCGCTCGATCCAGTTCAGCAGCGAGTTCGGCTCGCGCCGCTGACTCGCCACGTTCACGCGCTCGAAGCCATACGGTCCGCCCGAAATCACCGGACACACCGGACGCGTGTGTTTCGTGAAGCCGGCATGCGGCTCGGTGGACCATTGCATCGGCGTGCGGACGCTTTCGCGCTCGGGCAGGCGCAGGTCGTCGCCCATGCCGATTTCATCGCCGTAACGCACGACGGGCGTGCCCGGCAGCGTCAGCATCAGGCTGTACGCCAGTTCCAGCCGATGCCGGTCGCCATCGAGCATCGGCGCAAGACGCCGGCGAATGCCGCGATCGTAGAGCTGCATGTCCGGCTCGGGGGCGAACGCGGCGAACACGGTTTCACGCTGCTTGAGCGTCAGCCTGCCGAGATCGAGTTCATCGTGGTTTCTCAGGAATACGCCCCACTGAGCCGATGCCGCTCGCGGCTTGGTCGCCTCCAGCGCTTTCTTGAGAGGCGCCGTGTCCGCGCTCGCGAGCGCATAGAACGTGTTCTGATTGACCTGGAAGTTGAACATCATTTGCAGCCGCTCGCCGGCATCGCCGAAGTACTTCATGTCGGCGTCGGGCAGCACGTTGGCTTCCGCGAGAATGATCGCGTCGCCTTCGCGCCATTGCAGAAACTCGCGGAACATGCGCAGCATGTCGTACTGCTCGACCGGCCTTTTAACCTGAGCGCCTTTGGTCGCGATGACGAACGGCACGGCATCCATGCGGAATCCCGAGACGCCGAGCTGGGTCCAGAAGCCCATGATCTTCAGCAACTCGGCCTGCACGTAAGGGTTGGCCGTGTTCAGGTCGGGCTGGAAGTCGTAGAAGCGGTGGAAGTACCACATGCGCGCTTCCTTGTCGTACGTCCAGGTCGACTTCTGCACGCCGGGAAACACGACGCCGTCGTCCGCGCCGGCCGGCCGCTTCTTCGACCACACATACCAGTCGCGATATTTCGATGCCGGGTCGCGCCGCGCCTCCTTGAACCACGGATGCTGGTCCGACGTGTGGTTGACGACGAGATCGATCATCACGCGAAGTCCGCGCTGGCGGCACGCGTGCGTGAACTCCGTGAAGTCGCCGAGCGTGCCGTAGCGCGGATCGACGTTGTAGTAATCGGAGATGTCGTAGCCGTTGTCGCGGCCCGGCGACGGCTGAAAAGGCATCAGCCATAGGGTGGTGATGCCGAGCCCCTGAAGATAGTCGAGACGGCGCACGAGTCCCTGGAAATCGCCGATGCCGTCGCCGTTCGCGTCCATGAACACGCCCACGGACAGGCAGTAGATGACAGCGTTCTTGTACCAGAGGTCGTTGACCATGCGCGTTGATCGAAGGCCGGTTGATGAGCGGACGATCGCGCTGGCGGGCGGCCCGGCGCGGGAGATTCAGTGTAATCGTCAATCGCCGGGCACGACAACTTGATGCAACTCCCTAGCGAATCGTTTGCGGGAGAGCGCCGTAGTGCGTCGTTCACCACGAACGTCTCTCCCCCGACGTGCGTCGTCAATGCGCGGGAACGCCTTTGCGCCACGCGCCCCAGTGCGTGACGATCTCCTTCACGACCGGGCTGCCGGTCAAGTACAGGTTCTGAATGGCGGGCGCGAAGCCGCCCTGTGCGGAATAGTTCAAGAGATTGTCCGCAGCCGTCTGCCCCCGATACGGCCGGTCGAAGTCCGAGCCGGCCCTGAGCACGGCGACGCGCGACAGATCCACCCGCTTCGCGCTCGCCGCACGCTTGAGCGCTTCGTATGTCGCGTTGTCTTCCTGCTGCGTCGTGCAATAGACGCCTTTGCCGTCGGTCAAGAGACGCGTCCAGTCGCGCGCGCGTTCGCCGATGAATTTGCCGGACCACCAGGTGTCGCCTGCAAGCGTGTCGCACTGGATGACGGTAGGCGGCTGATTCGCCGGCGCGTAGCTGAACTTCGCGCGCGCGACTTTCGCCTCGTCGCTGTCGGACAGTTTGACGTTGCGCGAGATGCCGTAGGCGGCATCCGCGAGCGATGCGTTGAGCGCGAACACCTCCGTGCGGTAATCGAGCGGCGGCTTGTCCGTCGGACTCTTCGTATTGATGCCGAGGAAGCCGGTCGGCCAGTCGGCGGGCTTCTCGCGTGCGTCGAGTTCCCACTGGATGCCGAAATCGACGAGATACTTCGCCCATGCCGCCGAACCGAGCGTCCCGCGAGCCGGATCGATCCCCGCGATTCCCGCGACCAGAAAATAGGTGTGCCGCAGATCGAACTGATCGGAGAAGCCCAGCGCCATGATGGACGCCGCCGCGTTCGTATGGCCCATGCCGGTGGTCATCACGCAGACGTCGTCGCGATTGCAATTGACATTGGGATAGTCCGGCGACAGCCCCGGCACCTGCACGGCTTGCCACGGGCCGAGATTGTCCAGCCAGACCTGGCCTTCGGGGCCAAACATCGAAATGATCATCACTTTGACATGCCGGCCGCCATCGCCGTGCCGCCCGGAGTCGTGGTCGATATCGTCCTGCGCATAGGCGCAAGCAGTGAACAGGGAGACGCTCGCCAGGGCGGCGGCTAGAACGCGTGGGTAGAAGAAGCGTGGAGCGGGATTCGGGCGAGACGCGGCAGCTTTTGTCATGGCGGGCATCATCCTCGTAAAGGTTCGAACCTCGAAGGAAGGCCGCACGCGTCGGACGACCCGTGCGGCCACCGAGACCGATTATAGTGGCGCGAGTCGGGCGCCGATGATGCCGCCGCGCAGCCGTGATTCCTATCTCATCGCGAGGCAGCGCCTGAGCGCGGCCGGTCTCCAGCGGTCCATGCGGCGCTGCCGCCGGACGACGTCGCCGCATACGGCTGGCGCATCGCGTTCATCTTCGGCGGACTCATCGGCTTGCTCGGCTTCTGGCTGCGCCGCAAGCTCGAAGAAACGCCGGAGTTCGCGCACATGAAGCACATGGCCGCGAAGCATCCGTTCTCCGAGCTGATGCGGGGACATGGCAAGGCAGTGATCGTCGGCATTCTGACGACGTGCACGACGGCGGGCCACAACGGACTGCTCTTCGCGCACATGCCCGCGTATCTCGACAAGACGCTGCACTACGATCCGCGCAGCGTCGCGCTGGCGCAGAACGCTTCGGACCGGAAAGCAAAAAGGGCTGAGGTCTGTGACGTGCAGAACTCAGCCCGGGCGGGGTTCACATCGGGAACGCGCGCTTCTCGAACGCCGGCTTACTTCACCAGCATTCCGGTGAGCCAGTAAGCCTGGCTGATGGTCATGATCCCCGCGATCAGCGCCAGTCCGATGCTGTGCTTCAGGGTGAAGCGGAAGAGATCGGATTCGCGCCCGACCAGGCCGACCGCCGCGCACGCCACGGCGATCGACTGCGGCGAGATCATCTTGCCGGCGACGCCGCCGGTCGAGTTGGCCGCGACGAGCAGAATGTCCGACACGCCGATCTGATGCGCAGTCGTTGCCTGAAGCGCTGCGAAGAGCGCGTTCGACGACGTGTCCGAGCCCGTCAGGAACACGCCGAGCCAGCCGAGCAGCGGCGCGAACATCGGGTATGCCGATCCCGTCTTCGAGAGCAGCATCGCCAGCGTGACCGACATGCCCGAATAGTTCTCCACGAACGCGAATGCGAGCACGAGCCCGATCGAGAGAATCGGCCGGCCCAGCTCGCGCAGCGTTTCAGCGAACGTGTTCACGGCGGTCTTCGCGGGCATGCGCAGGAACACGATCGCGAGGACGGCGGCGAGGAAAATGCCCGAGCCGGTCGCGGCCAGCAGATCCAGCTTGAACACGACATCGAGCGGCGTCGGCGTGGAGACGACGGGCGCGCCGCGAATGATCAGGCGGTCGATGAACGGCATGTGGAACGACAGCGTCGTCGCGGCGAGCGCGCCGTTCGGGCCGAACAGCGCCTTGAAGCCGCCGAGGCCCCATACCGTGATCATCGCGGTGAGAATCAGGAACGGCGACCACGCCCGCAGAATCGTGCTCATCGGATACGGGCTCGGGGTCTTGTCGCCGCCGAAGCCGCCCGCCATGCCGGCCGGACCGACGGCGAACGCCGCCGTGCCGCCGCCCGTGAGAGCGGGCGTGAACGCCATCTTCGGTTGCCAGACCTTCAGGAAGACGCCCAGCGACACGAGGCTCACGATCGACGACGCGACATCGGGAAGCTCGGGGCCCATGAAGTTCGACGTGAAGTACTGGGTCAGCGCGAAGCTGGCTCCCGCGACGAGCGCCGCCGGCCACGTCTCGCGCACGCCCTTCTTGCCGTCCATCATGAAGACGAGCCAGAAGGGCAGCAGGATCGACATGAACGGCAACTGACGGCCTGCCATCGCGCCGACCGCGAACGGCGAAAGGCCCGACACCTGACCCGCGACGATCACCGGAATGCCGAGCGCGCCGAAGGCAACCGGCGCCGTATCGGCGATGAGACACAACCCGGCGGCATAGAGCGGATTGAAGCCGAGGCCGACGAGAAGGGCCGCCGTGATCGCGACCGGCGCGCCGAAGCCCGCCGCGCCTTCGAGGAACGCGCCGAACGAAAAGCCGATGAGCAGCATCTGCAGGCGGCGATCGTCGGTCAGGCCCGTGATCGAGCTGCGGATGATGTCGAACTGCCCCGAGCGGACAGCCACCTTGTAGACGAAAACCGTCGCGACGATGATCCACGCGATCGGCCACAAGCCGTAGAAAAAGCCATAGAACGCCGATGCGAACGCCATCGCAACGGGCATGCGGTACAGCGCGATCGCGATCACGATCGACAACGCGAGCGTGAGCGCGGCCGCCACGTGGCCTTTCATGCGGAGCAGCGCGAGACACACGAAGAACAGGATGATCGGTCCCGCTGCGGCGAGCGCGGAAAGACCGACACTATCGAATGGCAAGTAAATCTGTTGCCAGGCTTGCATAAACTCAGTCTCCTTCGGTTGTTTTTCCGGCGCGGCCGTGGTGGCCGCGTCCGTGTTTTTCGCGTTACATCTGCGCGCCGATCATCCAGGGCACGAATTCCTCGTTGCCCACGCCCAGCGCCTCGCTCTTGCTCTTCGATCCCGAGGCCACTGCGATGATCATTTCGAAGATCTCGCGGCCTTTCTGTTCGACGGAAACATCGCCGTCCATGATGTCGCCGCAGTTGATGTCCATGTCGTCGGCCATGCGCGTGTACATCTTCGTGTTCGTCGCGAGCTTGATGGAAGGCGCGGGCTTCGCGCCGAAGCACGAGCCGCGTCCCGTCGTGAAGAGCACGAGATTCGCGCCGCTCGCGATCTGCCCGGTCGCGCCCATCGGGTCATAGCCGGGCGCGTCCATGAAGACGAGTCCCTTGGCGGTCACCGGCTCGGCGTAGCGATAGACATCCATCAGCGGCGTCGAACCGCTCTTCGCGACGGCGCCGAGCGACTTCTCCAGAATGGTCGTCAGGCCGCCTGCCTTGTTGCCCGGAGTGGGGTTGTTGTCGATGCTGCCTTTCTCGCGCTCCGCATAGCTTTCCCACCAGTGAATGCGATCGACGATCTTCTGCCCGACTTCGGGCGTGACGGCGCGGCGCGTGAGCAAATGCTCGGCCCCGTAGATTTCGGGCGTTTCGCTGAGAATCGCCGTGCCGCCGTGCTGCACGAGCAGATCGACGGCCGCGCCGAGCGCCGGGTTCGCGGTGATGCCCGAGTAGCCGTCCGAGCCGCCGCATTGCAACGCGATATTCAGATGCGAGACGGGAAGCGGCTCGCGCACAGCGCGGTTCGCGACAGGCAGCAGCTTTTCGATCGCGGCGATCGCGGCATCGACGGTCTTCTGCGTGCCGCCCTGTTCCTGAATGACGAGCGGCACGACGGTCTCGCCCGTTTCGAGTCCTTCAGCGACGAACATCGCGCCCATCTGATTCGCCTCGCAACCCAGACCGATCACGACGACGGCAGCGAAGTTGGGATGGCGCACATAGCCGCCAATCGTGCGGCGCAATTGCTGGATGCCTTCGCCGTTGTGGTCGATGCAGCACCCGAAGCTGTGCGTGATAGGCACGATGCCATCGACATTCGGCCACGCGTCGAGCGCGCCGGGCGCGGAGAAATGTTGCGTGACGAGTTTCGTCACGGTGGCGGAGCAATTGACGGTGCTGACGACGCCGATGTAATTGCGCGTGGCCACGCGACCGTCCGCGCGCAAAAAGCCCTGGAACGTGCGGGGCTGCGCTGCGGCGGCGGGGGCTTTCACATTGGTGCCGAACGCATAGTCGCGCGCGAAATCGCCCATGGATACGTTCTGCGTGTGGACGTGCGCGCCGGGGGCGATCGCCTGCGTGGCGAAGCCGATGATCTGTCCGTAGCGGCGCACCGGATCGCCGGACTTGAGCGCGCGCACGGCGATCTTGTGAGCGGCCGGAATATCGGCGATGACGGCGAGGCCGTCGAGTTCCTGAAGCACGGTGCCGGCGGCGATGGCGCCACGCGCGATCGCAACGTCGTCGTCGGCATGCAGCGAGATCACCTGAGAGTTAGAATCAGCCACTGATTTTCCTCCTGAATCGTGTGGTTCGTGGGCGTCGGCAACGGTTTCGATGTCCGCGTGCTCGATGCGGCGAATACTGATTTCCTTCATGAACCGAAGCAAATCGGTCGGACCAATTTCTGGAAGCACCGGCATGGCTTTTCACAGTCGTTCGTCTAGCGCGGTCGAAAGGACCGTAAGGCAAATCGAAGAAGAAGTGCTTGAAGGGAAGTGGGGCGCGTCGGCGCGTCTGCCTGCGGAGCGCGTGCTTGCCGAATCACTGGGTGTGTCGCGGTCGACCGTGCGCGAGGCGATCCAGCGTCTCGTGAGCCGTGGAATGCTCGAAACGAAGCCCGGCAGCGGCGTCTACGTCGTGCACAGGCAGCCCGCGCGCCTGAGCGCGCCGTGGCTCGAACTGGTGTCCGAGAATCCGCCGATGAGGGAAGACATGCTCGAATTCCGCCTCGTATTCGAATGCGCGGCCGCGCGCTTCGCCGCGCAACGGGCGACGAGCAACGAACTGGGCAAGCTCGAGTCGATTCTGGTGAAGATGCGCAACGCGGTCGAAGCGCATGATGTCGACGCGGAAGCCGTCGGCGACGGCGAGTTTCATACGGCGCTGACGGCCGCCTCGCACAACCGCGTGTTCGACCAGTTCTACGCGACCACGATCCGCGCGCTTCGCGAGCACATCGCGGCGAATACGTTCGATGCGACGGTCAACAACGCGAACGCCGTCAGCCAGTCGGCGATGCGGCTCAATCAGCACGAGTCGATCTTCTATGCCGTGAGAAACCGCGACGCCGAGGCAGCGCAAACGGCGATGTTTGCGCACATCGCGTTCGTCGGGAAGCAGTTCGAGCCGGGATTCGCACAGCAAGCCTGAGAACGCCGCCGTCGAATCGCCCGACGGCATTCCCGAATGGTTCAGCCGCCCGCGACGCCCTGCGTGTTGACGTACACCGAATAAATGGACCGCGACGCCGCCATGAACAGGCGGTTGCGTTTCGGACCGCCGAAGCAGAGATTGGCGCAGCGTTCGGGCAACGCAATGCGCCCGATCAGCTTGCCCGCGGGCGACAGCACCATCACGCCGTCCAGCTCGTCGCTGCCCATGCCCCAGCCGCACCACAGATTGCCGTCGATATCGACGCGAAGGAAGAATATTCGGTCGGGCACACGCCGATGTACCGGCGTCTCACCGAGGACATGGACCTGAACTGCGGCGCGATCCTCGACGGCGAGGCGAGCGTCGAGAGCATGGGTCGGGCGATCTTCGATGCGTTGCTCGCGACCGCATCGGGAGAGCGCAGCAAGAGCGAACTTCTCGGGCTGGGCGACCACGAATTCGTGCCGTGGCAGATCGGCATCATGAGTTGAGCGAAACGTTGTTCGACGCACGCGTATACAGCAGGCGATCATCCGCGGCCGATGGCTCGAACGGTATCGAGGCCGCTTCATTTCGTTCGGGCGACAGCGCGCCGTGAAAGGTCGTGGACATGGGCAGGCGTCTCCTGATGTTATGCGGGGCGCGCCCAGTATGGCCGCCGGCCGGAGCGCGAAGTACAGGCGATGCACGAATGAAAAAGGCCGCTCGAAAGCGGCCTCGATTAGCGATGCAGCACGTCGCGCCTAGCTTCGCGGCGTGGTCCCGCGATGCTCCGTCGCACGCAGAAAATCGAAGTCGACGCCCTTGTCGGCCTGCGTGACCGTATCGAAGAAGAGCTTGCGATATCCGCGGTCGGCGGCCGGTATCGTCACCGGATGACGTTGCGCGCGCGCACTCAGTTCGGCATCGGCCACAAGCAGGCTAATCTCGCGCTTCGACACGCTGAGCCGGATGCGGTCGCCGCTCTGCACGAACGCGAGCGGCCCGCCCACCGCCGATTCAGGCGTCACGTGCAGCACGATGGTGCCGAACGCGGTGCCGCTCATGCGGCCGTCTGAGATGCGCACCATGTCCTTCACGCCGGCCGTCGCGAGCTTGCGCGGAATCGGGATATAGCCCGCTTCGGGCATGCCCGGCGCGCCTTTCGGACCGATGTTCTTCAGCACGAGAATGTCGTCGGCGTTCACGTCGAGGTCGTCGGCATCGATGCGCGCGGCGAGGTCCGCCGCGTTCTCGAACACCACCGCGCGGCCTTCGTGCTCCATGAGTTTTGCATTCGCCGCCGATTGCTTGATGATCGCGCCGCCCGGTGCGAGATTGCCCTGCAACACCGCGATGCCGCCCTGCGGAAAGATCGGCTGATCGAAGGGACGCACGACATCCTGTTCGAACGCCGGACCCGCCGCTTCGATCTCCTCGCCGAGCGTGCGGCCCGTGACCGTCAGCGCGTCGAGGTTGAGCAGCGGCTTCAGTTCACGCAGCAGCGTCGCCATGCCGCCCGCCTTGTGAAAGTCCTCCATGTAATGCGCGCCGGACGGCTTGAGATCGACCAGCACCGGCGTCTCGCGGCCCATGCGATCGAGCGCCTTCAGATCGACGTCGTAGCCCATGCGCCCGGCGATCGCCGTCAGATGCACGATGCCGTTCGTCGATCCGCCGATGGCGAGCAGCACGCGCATCGCGTTCTCGAACGCTTCGGCGGTCAGGATCTTGTCGATGGTGAGACCGTCGCGCGCCATCCGCACCGCCTGCGTGCCCGTGAGTTCGGCAATGCGCATGCGGTCCGACGTCACCGCGGGCGGCGACGCGCAGCCCGGCACCGTCATGCCGAGCGCCTCGGCGATGCAGGCCATCGTGCTCGCCGTGCCCATCACCGAGCAGGTGCCGACGCTCGCGACAAGCTGATTGTTCACCGCCGAGATTTCGGTCTTGTCGATTTCCTCGGCACGAAAGCGCGCCCAGTATCGACGGCAATCGGTGCACGCGCCCACGCGCTCGCCGCGATGCGCGCCCGTCAGCATCGAACCGGTGATCAGTTGAATGGTCGGAATGTTCGCGGACGCCGCGCCCATCAGTTGCGCGGGAACCGTCTTGTCGCAGCCGCCGATCAGCACGACGGCGTCCATCGGCTGCGCGCGAATCATTTCCTCCGTGTCCATCGACATCAGGTTGCGCAGGTACATGCTGGTCGGCTGCGAGAACGATTCGGCGATGGAGATGGTCGGGAAGTCCATCGGCAAGCCGCCCGCGAGCATCACGCCGCGCTTGACCGCCTCGATCAGTTGCGGCGCGTTGCCGTGACACGGGTTGTACGCGCTGCCCGTATTGACGATGCCGATCACCGGCCGGTCGAGCGCGCTGTCGGTGTAGCCCGCGCCCTTGATGAACGCCTTGCGCAGGAACAGCGAGAAGCCGTTGTCGCCGTAGTTCGTGAGCGACTTGCGCAGGCCGCTCGGTGGCGCGGCTGCATCGCTCGCGGGCTTCTTCTTGAATGTGTCGCTCATGTCGAGGGCGTCTCCTGTGGGGTTACTGCATTATGGCCAGCGCGTGCCGATGCCGCGACGGGTTGCCGCTAGCTTCAAAGCATAGAAGTTTTTGCTTCCGGACGTGAGCGACGCTCGTCTATCGCTTCGGTTTCGGCTGCGCCTGCCGCGTCCGTTCGATGGATTCCGCCGCGTCGAGAAAGGCGTGCACGAGCCGGATGCGCGCGCACGAGCGGCCCAGATCAGGCCGACGAGCCGCTTCGGCGCGACATGCGGCAACGGCCATTTGCGCACCGAAATGGCGGCGTATTCGGTGGGCGCCCAGTCCGGCACCAGCGAGACGCCGAGCCCGCGATCCACGAGTGTCGCGATGGCGGCGAGTCCGTCGAGTTCGCAGCGCTGATGCGGCTTGATGCCATGCTGACGCAGATAGGCATCCGCGAGCTGGCCGCCGACGACATCGCGGTCGTAACGAATGAAAGGTTTCGAAAGCAGCACCAGCGGTTCGCTGCGGAACGTGTGCCAGTCGCAACTCTGGGCTTTCGTTCGATGAAGCGCAGGTCGCGAAGGCCGGCAAGTGGAAGCGCGTCGTGTAGCAAAAAAGCGGCCCTCGCAATCGCGAAGGCCGCTCGTCGAAGAACAAGTCTGACGCGTCAGTTCGGCAGTTCGTGCCCCTTCGTCTCGGGCGCGAACGGGATCACCGCGAGGCCGATCAGGAACGCGATCGACGTGAGCGCGATGGGCACGCCGAGCGTCTTCATGTTGAGCACCATTGCGCCGATGCCGAAGTTCACGATCGCGCCGAAGAAGCGTCCCACCGACGTGCAGAATGCGAACGCCGTCGCACGCACGCGGGTTTCGAACTGCTCGGGCAGCCACAGCGAAAAGAGCGCGAAGTTGCCGCCGAAGAAGCCCAGCACGACGAGCAGCGCGATGAACGGCACGAGTCCGTGCGGCAGATAGAACGCCCAGCCGAACGCGAGCGCGATCGATGCCGCCATGCCGACGAAGTACACCGCGAGCGTCTTTCTGCGGCCGATTTTCTCGGCCATCGGCGGCAGCGCGAGACAGCCGACGATCGTGCCGATCGACAACAGGCCCGTGGCGATCGACGCCATGCGCGCAGCGCCCGCCTTGTCCATGCCCGCTTTCGCCGCAAGCTGGATGACCGCCGACGGTTCGTACACCGCGCCCGCCCACAGCCCGATGATCGCCACCGTCAGCAGCACGGCCGCGACAATCGTGCGCTTGCGGTACTGCGCGTTGAAGATCGCCTTGAGCGGGCTCTGATGCTTCACGTGCGTGACACGCGGCTCGGCTGCTTCAACGCGTTCCCACTTGTCGGTTTCCTTCACGCGCAACAGCACGAGGATCGAAATGACGACCGGGAACAGCCCGACGAGGAACATCGCGCGCCAGCCGAACGCCGCGCCGATGGTGTAGTTCAGCGCGGCGGCGAGAAAGAAGCCCGCGTAATAGCCGGTTTGCAAATAGCCTGCGCCCATCTTGCGGCGATCTTCCGGCCACGCTTCCGCGACGTACGTTCCCGCGAGCGCCCATTCCCCGCCGATGCCCACGCCCGCGAAGAACCGGTAGATGCCGAGTTCCCACACCGTATGCGCGGTCGCGGCGAGACCCGTGAAGATCGCGAACGTGAAGATGGTCGCGGCAAGCACCTTGGTGCGGCCGAAGCGGTCGGCAAGCGGCCCCCAGATGAACGAGAGTCCCCATCCCACGAGAAACAGCGCGAACAGGATCGAGCCTGCGAGACCGACATTCGCGGGCGTCGCCGCGTAGCCCGAGCGCGGCAGCAACTCGGTGAGCGCAGGCGCGAGCACGAGCGCGTAGATGAACGAATCCATGCCGTCGAGCGTCCAGCCGGCCCACGCGCCCCAGAAACCGGTGATCTGCGACCGGTTCAGCGGCGTCTTCGAGGCGCGCGTGGCGCCTATCTGTCGATCTAGCGTTGTCGGCATGGCCATGTCTCTCCAAGGAAATTAACGACGCGCCGGTTAATCGTGTTTGTTCTGGCGTCTAGGGAAAGCACCGGGGTTCCGTGTGCATTTTTATATATAATATTTGAACATCGGAACACGACAACTCAGCACTTTCACCTAGCCATGTCGACAGATCTCTCCGCCGTGTCGCAGCCGTCCTCCTTCCGCGACGCGCAGTTCGAACCGCGCCGGAGCACGTCGCGTTTCATCGCGGATGCGCTGCGCGCCGCCATCGTCGAAGGCGCGCTGCTGCCCGGCGAGCCGCTGCGTCAGGACGCGATCGCGCGGCAGTTCTCGGTGAGCGCCATTCCGGTGCGCGAGGCGTTCCGCCAGCTCGAAAGCGAGGGCTGGGTGATGATCGAGCCGAATCGCGGCGCGGCCGTCAGCCTTCAATCCGCCGACGAGGCGCGCGAGATCTATGAAATCCGCGCGTCGCTGGAGAGCCTGGCGATCGGCATTGCGATCGGGCATCACACGCCCGAGACGCTCGCCGAATCGAAGCGCCTGCTCGAAGCCGCCGAGAACGAGCCCGATCCCACGCTCTACGTGGTGCGCAACGAGCAGTTCCATATGAGCCTCTACGCGCCCGCGAACCGGCCGCGCCTGATGGAACTGATCGGCCAGATGCATCGGCGCGGCGAGCGTTATCTGCGTCTGAAGCTCGGGCTGCCGATTCACAAGGATTCGTCCGACGCCGAGCACCGCGCAATCTTCGACGCACTCGTCGCGCGCGATATCGAACAGGCGCAGACGCTCGTCGCGCGTCATCTGCTCGCGACGGGCGAACTGATCCACCGCTTTCTCGCCGATGCGCAAGCGCTCGCGCAGTCGAGCCACGTCAAGAAGAAGCGCCGCGCATCGAACCGAACGAAAACTCCGAAGGCCGACCAATGAACGACGTCATCGCTGAAACCCGGAACTGGAACACGCGCGCACAGGAAAAGGCGCGGCGTCTGAAGCTGATCGAGCCGTGGCTGACCGGCTCCGTGCTCGATTCCGCGCGCATCGTCGATGCGTTGAGCGCGCTGATCGTCACCGGCGACCGCGTCGCGCTCGAGGGCAACAACCAGAAGCAGGCGGATTTCCTGTCGCGCGCGTTCGCGAAGCTCGATCCCGAACGCGTGCACGACATTCACTTGCTCATTTCGAGCATCAGCCGTCCGGAGCATCTCGCGCTCTTCGAGCAAGGCATCGCGCACAAGGTCGATTTCGCGTACGCCGGGCCGCAGAGCCTGCGCGTCGCGCAACTGCTCGAAGACGGCAAGCTGGAGATCGGCGCGATCTATACGTACATCGAACTGTATGCGCGCATGTTCATCGATCTCACGCCGCAGGTCGCGCTCGTGTGCGCGGTGCAGGCGGACCGCCACGGCAATCTCTACACCGGCGCGAACACCGAGGACACGCCGACCATCGTCGAGGCCACCGCGTTCCGACATGGCATCGTGGTCGCGCAGGTGAACGAGATCGTCGACGAACTGCCGCGCGTCGATATTCCCGGCTCGTGGGTCGATGTCGTCGTGCAGGCGGACCGCCCGTTCGCGGTCGAGCCGCTTTTCACGCGTGATCCGCGTCACATCGGCGAATTGCAGATTTTGATGGCGATGATGACCATACGCGGCATCTACGACCGTTACGGCGTCACGTCGCTCAATCACGGCATCGGCTTCGATACCGCCGCGATCGAACTGCTGTTGCCGACGTACGGCGAAGCGCTCGGGCTGAAGGGCAAGATCTGCACGAACTGGGCGCTCAACCCGCATCCGACGCTCATTCCCGCGATCGAATCCGGCTGGGTGCAGAGCGTGCATTGCTTCGGCAGCGAAGTCGGCATGGAGGATTACATCGCGGCGCGCTCCGACGTGTTCTTCACCGGACGCGACGGCAGCCTGCGCTCGAATCGCGTGTTCTGTCAGCTCGCGGGGCAATACGGCGTCGATCTCTTCATCGGCTCGACTTTGCAAATGGATGCCGACGCGAATTCGTCGACGGTCACGCTCGGGCGGCTCGCGGGCTTCGGCGGCGCGCCGAACATGGGACACGATCCGCGTGGCCGACGCCATTCGAGCGAAGCGTGGCTGAAGCTCCTGAAGGACGACGGCCCGAATCCGAAGATCGCGCGCGGTCAGAAGCTCGTCGTGCAGACCGCCGAGACGTACAAGAAGGGCGGCGAGCCGACCATCGTCGATGCGCTCGATGCCATCGCCGTCGGCGAGAAAAGCGGCATGCCGATCGCGCCCGTCATGATCTACGGCGACGACGTCACGCATGTCGTGACCGAGGAGGGCATCGCGTATCTGCATGCGGCGGAAGGCGTCGACGAGCGGCGCGCGGCGCTCGCGGCGGTCGCGGGCGTGACGCCCATCGGCATGCGCGCGAATCCCGCGAAGACGGAGGAGTTGAGGCGGCGCGGCATCGTCGCGTATCCGGAAGATTTGGGCGTGCGGCGCGGCGAAGCGAAGCGCTCGCTGCTGGCGGCGCGCAGCATCGACGATCTCGTTTCGTGGTCGGGCGGCCTTTACGCGCCGCCCGCGCGCTTCAGAAGCTGGTGATCGCGATGAACGCCATTTCCCTTTTGCGCCGCGACGCCGAAGCATTCGTCGCGCCGCCGCTGACCATCGCGACACACGCCGTCGATGCGCTCATCGCCGAGGCGCGTCTCACGCCGAAGCCCGCGCTCGTCGATGAACGCGGCAGCGGCGCGCATCGCGATCTCGATCTCGACACGATGCTGCGTTCCGCGCGCGCACTGCAACCGACCTTCCTCGCGATCGCGCGCGCCGCGTGCGGCGTGCAGCCGTCGCAGGCGTTGCGCGAGCGACTGGCGCGCATCGGCCGCGAAGGCGAAGCCGCGATGATGCGCGCGACGAACGGCAGCAACGCGCATCGCGGAGCAATCTGGATCGTCGGCTTGTTGTGCGCGGGCGCGGCGATGCATGCACCCGGCGACAGCGAGGCGATCTGCGCATCCGCCGCCGCGATCGCACAGTACGACGACCGCTACGCGCCCGCGTCCGTCGCGACGAGTCACGGCGCGCGCGTGAGCGAACGTTATCGCGTCGCGGGCGCGCGGGGCGAAGCGCGCGAGGGCTTTCCGCATGCGCGGCTCGTCGGCCTGCCCGCGCTCGACGATGCGCGCGCGCGCGGTCTCGCCGAATCCGACGCGCGGCTCGATACGCTCATCGCGATCATCGCGTCGCTGGACGATACGTGCCTGCTGCATCGCGGCGGAACGACGGCGCTCGCCACGGCGCAACGCGGCGCGGAGCGCGTGATGCGCGCAGGCGGCGCGGGCACGGAAGAGGGCCGCGCCGCGCTCGCCCGGCTCGACGCCGAATTGCTGGCGCTGAACGCATCGCCGGGCGGCGCCGCCGACCTGCTCGCCGCGACGCTCTTTCTCGACAGTCTCAGGCGCCTCGCCTGAAAGGCACCACGAAGCGCATCGAAGAGGAACGAACGATGGAAAACATGCGATACGAATACCCGGCCAAACGGCCCGTCACGCGCCGCGCGCATGTGGGCGTGGTCGGCTCGGGCGATCTCGAAGTGCTGCTTTCGCCGTCGCAGACGGCGAACGCGGAAGTGGTGATCCGCACGAGCGTCGACGGCTACGGTCATGTGTGGAAGAGCGTGCTGGACCGCTTCTTCCAGCGCTACGACGGCGCGGCGAAAATCGAACTCAACGACTTCGGCGCGACGCCCGGCGTCGTCATGCTGCGCCTCAACGAAGCGGTGGAAGCGAGCGAAGGAGACCCGGCATGAACGCGCACGACACTTTTCTCGCGCGGCACAGCTTCATCGAACTGACGGCGCGCGAACGCGCACGCGCGCTGCTGGACAAGGGAACGTTCCGCGAATTGCTCGGACCGTTCGACAAGCTCGAATCGCCTTGGCTCGCCATGCAGAACATCGTTTGCCAGGCCGACGACGGCGCGGTCATCGCACGCGGCACGCTCGGCGGCGAGCCTGCGGTGATCGCCGCGATCGAGCCTGCGTTCCAGGGCGGCAGCATCGGCGAAGTGTCGGGCGCGAAGATCGCGGCGGCGCTCGAAATGGCCTTGAGCGAATGCGAGGCCGGCCGTCCGATCCGCCCCGTCGTGCTGTTCGAAACCGGCGGCGTGCGCCTGCAGGAAGCGAACCTCGGGCTTGCGGTCATCGCCGAGATTCAGGCGGCGATCGTCGCGTTGCGGCGTCATGTGCCGGTCGTCGGCGTGATCGGCGGGATGGTCGGCTGCTTCGGCGGCATGTCGCTCGCGGCGGCGCTCTGCACCGAACTCGTGATGACGCGTCAGGCGCGGCTCGGCATGAACGGACCGGAAGTGATCGAACAGGAAGCGGGCATCGAGGAACTGGATGCGAGCGATCGCCGCCTGATCTGGTCGATGATCGGCGGCGAGGAACGCGTCGCGGTCGGGCTGGCGGATACGCTCGTCGAAGACGATACCGATCAGGTGCGCGACGCCGTGCTCGCCGCGTTCGCGCGCGGCGTGCCGAAGCGGCATCGCACCGAGGACGTCGACGGTTACGTCGCGCGGCTCGCGCAAGTGAATCCCGACGCCATCGATCCCGACACGCTGCGCAACCTCTGGGGCACATCATGACCGACACGCTTTCCCGTGGCGCGCGCTGGCTCGACGCGCTCGCGTCCGATTCCGCCGGGGCCGAAAGCGGCCCGGTTCGCGCCCGCGACGGCCAGCTCGGCGGCGAGCGCGCGCGTTTCATCGCCGTCGTGCCCGATCCGCAGAACCGCTTCCCGCGCGCGACCGATAACGTCGTCGGCCTCGAACAAGGCTGGCTGCTTGCGCGCGCCGTGCGCGACGTCATCGACGCCGATCGCGATGCCGATGTGAAGCGCCCGGTCGTCGCCGTCGTCGACGTGAAGAGCCAGGCGTACGGACGCCGCGAGGAACTGCTCGGCATCCATCTCGCGTGCGCGGCCGCCGTGGATGCGTACGCGAGCGCGCGCCTCGCCGGACATCCGGTGATCGCGCTGATCGTCGGTCCGGCGATGTCGGGTGCGTACCTCGCGCACGGCTATCAGGCGAACCGCATCGTCGCGCTCGACGCGCCCGGCACCGCCGTTCACGCGATGGGCAAGGAAGCCGCCGCGCGCGTCACGCGTCGCAGCGTGGAGAGTCTCGACGCGCTCGGCGACACGGTCTTGCCGATGTCCTACAAGATGAGCGCCTATGCGAAGCTCGGGCTGCTGCACGAACTGATCGAAAACGTCGATGCCGATGCGCCTTCTCCCGCCGACATCGAACGCGTGAAGGCATCGCTCGCGGCTGCGGTGAAGGATGCGCGCGACGGCTCGCGCGATCTCTCGAACCGGCTCGCTTCCGCCGATGCGAAGCGCACGCGCGCCGCGTCCATCGAAGTGCGCAGGCGCATGCGCGAGCAGTGGGACGCGTGATGCACCGCGCGCCGCGTCCGCACGATCTGTTGCGTCTCGCGCCCGGCACGCCTGCTTTCGGCGATGCGCCCGCGTGGGTCGCGACAGCGCTTGCGCGCGCGCCCTTCGTCGTCGTGCGGCGCGCGCCGCGCATCGGCGAAGGCATCGCGGTCGGCGTGCGCGGCGGCACGCGCGGCGAACGCTTCGGCACGTGGATCGAGCCGCGCTGGATCGACGCGCTTCTCAGTCCCGAAGATCTGCGCACGCGCGCGCCCGATCCCGCGCGCGCCGGCTTGCCCGCGTTCGCGTTGCTGCGCGCGGCAGCGCCGATCATCGACGCGCGCGGTCTCGACTGGGGCCCCGCGGGCAGCGCGGGATTCGAGCTTGCGAGCGCGCTGCCCACGATCACGCCTGACAGCGACCTCGACATCGTCGTGCGCACGCCGACGCCGCTGCCGCGCGCGGACGCGTCATCGCTCTTCGACGCGCTCTCGCACGCCGCGCGGCAGGCAGGGACGCGCATCGACGTGCAGCTCGAAACGCCCGACGCGGCCTTTTCGCTCGCCGAATTCGCGCGCACGAATCTGCGCGTGCTGCTGCGCAGCGCCGATGGCCCGCGCCTCGCGATCGATCCGTGGGCGGCGACATGATCGCGTATCTCTTTCCGGGCCAAGGGGCGCAAACGCCGGGCTTCATGCATCGGCTCGGCGGTGACAAAACGCATCCGGAAATCGTGCGCACGCTGGACGAGGCATCGGATGCGCTCGGCGAAAACGTCCTCGCGCTCGATACGGCGGACGCGCTCGCATCGACCGTCGCGGTGCAGGTCGCGCTCGTGGCGGCGGGCGTGGCGGGCGCGCGCGCGCTCGCCGGCGAAGGCATCGAGCCGGAGGCGGTCGCAGGGCTTTCGGTGGGCGCGTACGGCGCGGCGGTCGTGTGCGGTGCGATTGCGTTCGCCGACGCGCTGAAGCTCGTGCAACTGCGCGCCACGCTGATGCAGAACGCCTATCCGCACGGCTACGGCATGCTCGCGGTGCTCGGCCTGAACGAAACGGAGCTTGCCCGCGCGATTGCCGACAGCGGCGCCGACGCCTACATCGGCAATCTGAACGCGCCGCGCCAGATGGTCGTGTCGGGCGGCGACGCCGCGCTCGCCCAGGTCCGCGACATCGCGCTCTCGCGGGGCGCGCGCAAGGCCGAGCGCCTGTGCGTGAGCGTGCCGTCGCATTGCGTGCTGCTCGACGACGCCGCCATGCAGTTGACCGAAGCCGCGCGCGACGTGCGGATCGGCGCGCCGCGCATTCCGTACGTCGGCAATCGTGGTGCGCGCGTGCTGCGCCACGCCGATGCCGTGCGCGAAGACCTCGCCACCAATCTGCGCTATCCGGTGCGCTGGCACGATTCCACCGTCGCGCTGTCCGAACTCGGCGCGAACGTCTTCGTCGAGATGCCGCCGGGTCAGACGCTCGCCCAACTTGCCACCGATGCGCTGCCGGACGCCGCCGCGATCGCGATGGATGCGTCGCCGGCCGCATCGGTCGCCGCGCGTGTACGGGCCGCCTGCCGACGCGCGCAGGCGTGACGCAATGCTGCCGTCGGTGCGGCTGCTGATCGACTACATTGCGGCGCATAGTCGGAAGGACGATTAAGCGTCGTGGCCGTGTTCGCGCTTGCTCCGCAAATCGACAGCTAAACTTGCAAGTTTAGCTGTCGTGTCTTATGCTTCGCGCATGACTCGCTCCCGCCAATCCACTCCGCCGCTTGAAAGCGTCGTCTCCGATCTCACGCTGGCTGTTGGCCAGCTTTTGCGGCGGCTGCGCAGCACCCATTCCGGCGACCTGAACCTGTCGCAGTCCAGCGTGCTCGCGCGGTTGGAGCGCGATGGACCGATGACCACCGCGGATCTCGCGCGCGCCGAATCGATGAAGCCGCAGTCCATGAAGACCATCCTCGCGAGCCTCGAAGAAGAGGCATGTGTCGAGCGCGAACCGCATCCCACGGACGGCCGCCAGATTCTGTTCGCGATCACGCGCAAAGGGCTGGACGAACGCAAGCGGCGCACGGCGGCCAAGCGCGACTGGCTTCTGACGAAGCTCGAAGAGTTCGACGCGCACGACGTCGCGACGCTTGCCGCCGCCATTCCGCTCATCCGGCGACTCGGCGATTCCACGCTTCCCTAGCCTTCGCGGCTTCTACCGTTTCTCTTGAAAGGACCGAACCATGAGTTTCGTCGAGGCCTTTTTCGCGGGCGCCTTCTTGTGCAACGCGATGCCGCATCTCACCGCGGGCTTGCGCGGCGAGGTGTTTCCTTCTCCGTTTTCGAGGCCGCATGGCAAGGGGCCGTCGTCGCCGCTGACCAATTTTCTGTGGGGCATGCTGAACGCTTTGATCGGGCTGGCGCTGCTGATTCATCGCCCGTTCGCGCCGGGCGTGAACATGGATAGCGCGGCGCTCTTGGTCGGCGTGCTGGTCATGGGCGTGTTCGCATCGCTTCATTTTGGCCGCGTGCGTCGCGAAGGGCTGTTTTGAGCGCGACGCAACCCGACCGGCTCGATCTGCTCGTCTGGAAAATCACCGCCGTCGCCGTGCTCGGCTCGCTGCTCGCGCAGCTGGATGCGACTATCGTCAACGTATCGCTGTCGACGCTGGCACAGGATCTCCATGCCACGTTGCCGGCCATCCAATGGGTCACGAGCGGATATCTGCTTGCGCTCACGCTGGTGCTGCCGCTCAACGGCTGGCTGATCGACAGGATCGGCGCGAAGGCGCTTTATCTGTGGTGCTTCGCGTCGTTCACGCTCAGTTCGCTGTTGTGCGGTCTCGCATGGTCGGCTGATGCGCTGATCGGCTTTCGTCTGTTGCAGGGCGCGAGCGGCGGTCTGCTCGCACCGATGGCGCAGTTGATGATGAAGCGCGCGGCGGGCAACCAGTTCACACGCGTGGCGGGCTACGCGACCGTCCCGATTCTGCTCGGGCCGCTGCTCGGTCCGGTGATCGCCGGCGTCATCCTTCGGCATGCGTCGTGGCGTTGGCTGTTTCTCGTGAACCTTCCGGTCGGCGTGCTCGCGTTCGTTTTGTCGATGATGTTTCTGCCGGACGATCGCGATGTTCGTCGTCCGCGCGAACTGGACTGGCTCGGGCTGATTCTGCTATCGCCCGGACTCGCCTTGATACTGCTCGGCGCGGAGCGCATCCGCCAACATGCGGGCATCGTCGCAATGGTGGCGGGCGTCGTGCTGCTCGTCGTTTTCTTGCGGGTGGAAGCGCGCAAGGCCGGGCGGGCGCTGATCGATCTGAGCCAGTTTCGCAAGCGCGCGTTCACGGTGGCGGCGTGCGTGCAATTCTTGTCGAACGGCGCGATGTTCGCCGGGCAGATGTTGATTCCGCTTTTTCTCATTCAGGCGTGCGGCCGTTCTCCTGCGGAAATGGGCTGGCTGCTCGCGCCGCTCGGTCTGGGAATGATGGTCGCGTTTCCGTCGCTGGGTTTTCTGACCGGACGCTTCGGCGGTCGCGCGGTCGCGGCCGGTGGCGCGTTGCTGTCGCTCGCCGCGACGTTGATGCTGGCGTGGCTGGCCTCGCGTCCGTTGCAGGTCGCCGCGCTCGTGCCGACGTTGTTCGTGCGTGGCGCGGGACTCGGTGCGACGGCGCTGCCGGCGATGTCGGCCGCCTACGCGTCGGTCGAGCCGCGCAATCTGCCGATGGCGACCACGACGCTCAACATTCTGCAGCGGCTCGGCGGACCGACCGTGACGACGCTCTGCGCGCTGGTGCTGGCGCAATGGCTCAGCGCGCCGCCGACGCTTGCCGGAGTCAACGCGTGGGAAGCTGCATTTCTGCTGCTCGGTATCGTGCATGCGGTGATGGTCGTGACGGTGGTGCGGCTGCCGGGCAGAGGTGGCTCGCGAAAGCGAAGCTGACGCGGCGCGAAAGTTGCTAAAAGCCGAGCAAAGCTGATCGGAGAAGATGATGAAGACGGTAAAGATCGCTCGACTACGCCCGACTCAACTGACCCACGGAATGCGCGAAGTGCGCGAGAAAGCGAAGACTTATGCGTCTTTGACGGGGCACGAACTTGAGATGGCGATCGCGGAGAAACCCGTTCCCATTGTGTGCGGCCCGGATGACGCGGCGTATGCAACCGACCATCATCACGTTGCCGCCGCATTGTGGATGGCGAAAATCGAGAGCGTTCCGGTCGTTCTTCTCGAAGACTTGTCGGCGTTATCGAGGGCCGAATTCTGGCTGACGCTGGAAAACAAGCGCTGGACTTATCCCTACGACGCGAATGGCCGGCGCGTCTCGTTCTCGGAGATGCGCAAGCATGTTTGGGATCTCGACGATGACGTCTTTCGCAGCCTGTCGGCGTCGGTGCGTGAGGCGGGCGGCTACGAGAAGACTCCCGTCCCGCTAGAGGAATTTCGATGGGCCGATTTTTTTCGAACTCATCTGCCGAAACCCGATGGCGATAGTGAGTTCGAGTCACTGGTGAAGAAGGCAGTAAGACTCGCGCGAAGCAAATCGGCGCTCGGGCTTCCGGGTTATTTGGGACCGGTTGATTGAGTGTCTCGCGGCTGGCACTTTCGAATCAGGTCGATTCGCGAGAGAAAGAGTTCGACGATCGGTGAGCGATGGGTCTTGCTGTAGCCGACGACGAGATCGATCGTCGGCGCTTCGCCTTTGAGCGGCCGGCTCGTGACCGACCCGGGCAGGAAATTCTCGGCATACGATGGCAACAACGCGACACCGCGCGTCGATGTAATAAGGGACAACGCCATCGTCAGATTGTGGACGCGATGTGCGGGTTCGATATCGAGACCGTTCTCGGTCAGATAGCGTTCGATGACGCTGCGCATCGGGCCCGCGACTTCCGATCCGCCGATGAACAGCTCGCCGGCAAGCTCATGCACGTCCACTTTCCTGTGGGCCGTGAGGCGGTGATCGCTCGGCATCACGACGATGAACGGCTCGCGGGCGACGGTCACATATTCCAGTGCCGGCCGCCCCGGCTCGGCCCGCATGAAAGCAATATCCAGCCGTCCCATCGACAATCCCTCCGCGAGTTCCGGCGAGTGCTCGCTCGATACTTTCATTTCGATGTTCTGCAGATCGCCTGCCAGCGCGCGCGTCGCTTCGGCGAGCCAGACGACTTCCTGACCGCTCAGGAATCCGACCGCGAAAACCGGCTTGGCGGGCCGCGCTGCGCGGCGCGCGGCTTCGCGTGCGGCGTCCACTTGCGCCAGCGCGAGCCTCGCCTGATCGAGAAATGCCCGCCCGGCATCGGTCAGTTCGACGCCGCGCGCGCTGCGCATCAGCAACTGCACGCCAACCTGATATTCGAGGTCGCGAATCTGCCGGCTCAGCGAGGGTTGCGACGTGTGCAGGCGTTTTTCCGCTGCCACCGTCAGGCTGCCTTCTTCCGCGACCGCGATGAAGTACCGCAAGTGGCGCAGTTCCATGTTCATGTCCCATGCCCCGTAGGTATGGAGGGCAGCTTATAAAGTCTTTCTCGCGGCGGCAAGCATCGTCTATCTTTGGTTTTGATCGGCGGCGCATGTCTTACGCGTTGCCAGCAACGTGATGCCGAAAGGTGAGTGACAGCCACGCACCGTCGCGTGCCGTGACGCAAGCAGCCGCCGTCAGCCGAATCGCTGAATCGCCGAAGGAACCCACTTGTCAGAGGAACACCGTCATGTCCAGAACCATCAAAGTGCCGGACGCCAGCCATCCCATCACCATCGAACGTAACGCTTCGCGCGTGGTCGTCACGACGGGCGGCACGGTCATCGCCGATACGCACGACGCCTTGACGTTGCGCGAAGCGAGTTACCCGGCGGTGCTGTATATCCCGCGAAAGGACGTCGACATGACGCGCCTCGAACGCACGGAGCACGCGACGTATTGCCCATACAAAGGCGAGTGCGCGTACTTTTCGATTTCGTCCGCCGGCGAACAGGGAACGAACGCCGTCTGGACGTATGAAGAGCCGTATGAAGCCGTGGAATCGATTCGCGGCCACCTTGCGTTCTATCCCGACCGCGTGGACTCGATCGAAGAGAAGCACTGACTTCTCATGGTTGCGCCTTCATGGTCTCTGAGACTCGAAATTCGATCAGGAAGCCGAAATGAATGACATGCCCGTGGTTCTCATCACCGGCGCTCTGTCCGGTATCGGCCGCGCCGCGGCGCTTGCATTCGCCAGAGAAAAGGCCCGCGTGGTTGTTTCCGGCCGCCGCGCCGATGCCGGCAAGGAACTGGCCGATGAACTCCGCGCGCTCGGCGCGCAAGCCGAGTTCGTGCAGGCCGACGTCCGCTTCGAAGATCAGGTTCAGGCGCTCGTCGAGCGAACCGTCTCCCGCTTCGGCCGGCTGGACGTCGCAGTGAACGCCGCCGGCACCGAGGGCGAGGCCGCGCCCGTCGTCGACCAGACGACCGAACGCTACACCGCTGTCTTCGATGCCAATGTGCTCGGCACGCTGCTCGCGATGAAGCACGAGTTGCGCGCGATGTCCTCGCAAGGAAGCGGCAGCATCGTCAACGTGTCCTCGACGATGGGCATTCGCGGCGCAGCCGGTCTTTCGATCTACACCGCGAGCAAGCACGCCGTGGAGGGCCTGACGAAGTCCGCCGCGCTGGAAGCGGCGTCGCTCGGCGTGCGCATCAATGCCGTCGCGCCGGGGCCGGTCGAAACCGAGATGCTCGACCGCCTGACCGGTTCGCAAGAGCGCAAGGCCGCCATGCTCGCGACCGTTCCGCTCAAGCGCGCGGGCACGCCCGCGGAGATCGCCGAGGCGATCGTGTTCGTGGCATCGGCGAAGGCGAGTTTCATGACCGGCGAAGTGCTGCGCGTGAATGGTGGAAGAACGGCTGCCTGACGCTGCCCAGACCGCAAGGTGAACGACATGCCGACACCGCTTTTCGACGATCTGCCTCCCGCCTTGCAGCGCGTGCAGACGCGGCCGCTGTTCGTGCTTCGCCTCGACGTGAAACCGATCGTCGTTGTCGGCGAGACGCCCGGGCCTTTTCGCCGTGTCGGTATCGTGCCGTCCGGCGCGTTCGCGGGCGATCGGCTTTCGGGCGCAGTGCTCGACGGCAGCAGCGACTGGCAGACCGTGCGCAGCGATGGCAGCACCACGCTCGACGTGCGGCTCGTGCTGCGAACCGATGACGGCGTCGCCATCTTGATGTCGTATCGCGGCATCCGCCACGGCCCCGCGGACGTGATTCGGCGATTGGACAAAGGCGAAGCCGTCGACCCCGCGCGTTACTACTTTCGCATCAACCCACTATTCGAAGCGCCGACGGGCCGCTACGAATGGCTGAACCGCGTCCTTGCGGTCGGCATGGGCCATCGCTTTCCTGACGGCCCCGTGTACAGCGTGTTCGAAGTGCTTTGAGCGATGACCGTCCGGTCGATTCCGCGCATCGCAACGATGCGTTTCTGCTGAAGTCTTCGACACGCTCATCACCAAGCGAGGCCGCGCCGCCGCGACACCCTTTCCGGTCACAGCATGACATCCGGCATGGCACGCACCGATGCGCGAGCGCCCATGCCTGCCATGCATGGCGGCCTGCCTCGAAAGTCTTTTTCAGGCGAGCGCGGCGAGCCTACATTGAACGTCAACAGGCGACGCATCGACGAACAGGCCATACGTTCGAGATATGAGCCGCCTGACTTCTCTTCCGCACTCAAAGGATGACAGCCATGACTCGCCATACTCACCAGACCGCACCCACGCAATACGTCGAAGCGAACGGCATCCGGTTCGCATACCGCCGTTTCGGCAATCCGCAAGGCGTGCCGCTCGTCATGAACATTCACTTCACCGGCACGATGGATCACTGGGATCCGGCCGTCACCGATGGTCTTGCGCAAGGCCGCGAAGTGATCCTGTTCGATAACGCCGGCATTTCCAGCAGTTCGGGCGCCGTGCCCGAATCGATCGAAGACATGGCGGCGAACGCGGCGGCCTTCATCGATGCACTCGATTTGAAACAGGTCGACGTTCTCGGCTTCTCGATGGGCGGTCTCATCGCGCAGCAACTCGCGATCACGAGACCTCGACTCGTGCGCAAGCTGATTCTCGTCGGCACCGGCCCGCGCAGCGGTGAAGGCATGGCTTCGCTGACGCCGGAGGCACAGGAAATCTTCAGCGTGACTTATGACGAACCCGACGACATCTGGTTGCGCGTGCATTTCGCGCCGTCTGCCGCGAGCCAGGCAGCGGGGCGCGCGTTTCTCCAGCGGTTTCGTCTGCGCAAGGAGAATCGCGATCCCGAAGCGAACGACAAGGTGGCGCCCGCGCAACTCGCCGCGCTCGCCAAGTGGGGCGTCGCGCGCGAGAACCCGTATGCGTATCTGGAGGCCATCACGCAGCCGACGCTCGTCGTGAACGGCGACGACGACGTGATCATCTATTCGATCAATTCGTGGATTCTTCAGCAGCATATCCCCGATGCCCAACTGATCATCTATCCGGATGCCAATCACGGCTCGCTGTATCAGTATCCCGAACGCTTTGTCGCGCACGCCGCGCAGTTTCTTTCTGAATGACGCCCTGCACACGCGCGCGTCTTGGTGATTCATCTTAAGGAGCTAGATCATGACCACTCTGACCGGAAAAACCGCGCTCGTCACGGGCGCTTCGCGCGGCATCGGCCGCGCCATTGCACTGGCGTTGGGAAAGGCCGGCGCGCGCGTGCTGGTTCACTTCGGCAGCGCGGAAGACGCTGCGGACGCGGTCGTCGAAGCCATTCGCGCCGCAGGCGGCAGCGCCGACAAGATAGCGGCCGATCTGCGCGCTTCCGATGGCCCGCACGAGCTTGCCGAACGGGTTCGCGCATTGGCCGGCGACCGGCTGGATGTCCTCGTCGCGAATGCGGGGATCTCCAAAGCGGCTGCCATCGAAGAGACGACGGTTCAGGACTTCGACGATCTCTTCGCGGTCAACGTGCGCGCGCCGTATTTCCTCGTGCAGCAATTGCTGCCGATGTTCGGCGAAGGCAGCAGCGTCGTGTTGCTGTCGTCGCTCGCGGCACGCAGCGCGGTCAACAATCTGTCGGCCTACGCCGCGACCAAGGGCGCGATCGATACGCTCGTGCGGCACTTCGCGTCCGAGCTAGGCGAGCGCGGCATTCGCGTCAATGCGATCGCGCCGGGCGTCGTCGAGACGGACATGTCGAACTTCGCCCGGACCGACGCGGGCCGCGACTTCACGCTCGGCATTCAGGCCATCAAGCGCGTAGCCCAGCCTGAGGACATCGCGGGAGCAGCGGTTTTCCTCGCGTCCGATGCAGCGCGGTGGGTGACGGGCGATACGCTGCGCGTCGATGGCGGCTCGAAACTGTGAGTGCCGCGTGCGCGGGCTCGGCGCGCGCTACGCCACCGTGAACTGCGCCATCATGCCGGAGTCCTCATGTTCCAGGATGTGGCAGTGCGCCATGTAGGGCGCGTCGGCATCGGCCGGGTGAGGAAAGTTCAGCAGCAGCTCGCTGACGCCGGCATTCGTGATCGGTGCGATGTCCTTCCAGCCGGCGCGATGCGGCTGCGGCGGGCGGCCGTTCTCGGACAGGATGCGAAACTGGCAGCCATGAATGTGCACCGGATGCAGCATCTTGTCGTCGCCTTCGGACACCCGCCAGCGCAGCAGGTCGCCACGGGCCGCCACGAAGCCCGGCTCCTTCAGCGCGAAAGGCTTGCCGTTGACGCCATTCAGCGCGAGTTGCTCGGCCATCGGCAGAGTCGGTTCGCCCTCGATCAGCCGGGTAACGCGGGCGACGGTCTCGGGCGCGACAGGCCCCGGGGGCGTCATGCCCATCATGAGTCCGGCTTTCATCAGCGGCATCATGCCGGCCTGATCGTGGAACATATTCATGACCAGCGCCTGGCTGATCTCGGGCGGTTCGGCCGGCAACGAAGGCAACTTCGCGAGCACCTCGGGAAGCCGGCTATTTCCCGCCACGCCCGTCGGATGGATCGTCAGCAGGCGCAGCGGCGCGTCGAAGGGGGGCAGCCGCATGACGGCTTCGCCCTCGGGTTGCGCGACGAGGTCGAACGGTTTGCCCGAGCGGCAATCCACCATCATCTCGAAGCGCTCGCCCGCGTGCAGGACGATCTCGTTCACCTCGACCGGACGCTCCAGCAATCCGCCATCGGAGCCGATGACGAACAGCGAGCGACCGTCCGAAGCGCTCAGCCGGTAGCTGCGGGCATTGGATCCGTCCAGCACGCGCAAGCGCACCCAGCCGCGCGCGGTGCGCGCCTGAGGATAGACGGCGCCGTTGACCAGCGGCTGCGTGCCGACATAGCCGTTGATCGCCGTGACGATGTTCATCGCATCGAAGAAGGCGCCGTCGCTGCGAAAGCGCCGGTCCTGAATGATCAGTGGAACGTCGTCGATGCCCCAGCGCGAGGGCAGCGCGAGCCGCTCCGCTTCCTCGTCATCGACGATCAGCAGGCCGGCGAGACCCCTGACGACCTGCGCTGCGGTGGACGGATAAAAATGCGGATGGAACCAGAGCGTGGCGGCGGGCTGGTCGATCTGCAGCGTGGGCCGCCAGCGCTCGCCGGATGCCACGGGCCGGTGCGGACCGCCATCGACATCGCCGGGAATGATCAGGCCGTGCCAATGCACGGTGGTCGGCTCGGGCAGGCGATTGGTGAAGTCGATCGTCACCGTCTCGCCGCGCCTTACGCGAAGCGCCGGCCCGAGATAGGCGCCGTCGTAGCCGTAGGTCGGCGTGTTGCGTCCGTGAAGGAAGCGCTTGCTCGCGCTGCGGGCGTCGAAGGCGATCACGCCTTGCGCGTCCGCCCTGCGTTCTCGCGGGATGGGCAAGCTGACGCGTGCATTGCCGGCCCAGCCGGGGCGCACGGCCAGCGCGCCGAGCGCGGCAACGGTCTGAAGCGCCCGGCGGCGCGACATGGATAGCATGGTGATTTCCCGCAAGGGCCGGCACGCCGGCGTCACGATCAACAAGGGTCATCACCACGACATAGGCGCCCGTAACGGCGTGTGCGGCGCACTCCATCGCGGTGTCCGACGCCGCACACGCTCAGGCGCAGCGAACCTGCGACTACAACTCGCTTCGTGCAACTCGGGGGACGAAATCATTGTAGGCGATGGCGGAGCCGATGCAGCGTTCCTGTTTCCTGTCGATGTGAAAGCCGCCGATGCTCGGCGTGACAATTTCGTGCATTAGCGGAGCCGGCCCGGTGCATCGCCCGTCACAAGTCCGAGCCTGCTCTTGCAGGCGGCCGAAACATATCAGTCGATGCCGGTCTTGCGGCTTCCGGCGGTCGCCGTGTGCATCGTCGAACTCAAAGCGATGATCCGCTCGAAATCGCGCAGACCCGACGCGCCGGTTTTTCTCAGTATTGCGCGAATCTGGCTGCGTACCGTATCGAGAGTGACAGCTCGCGTGCGCGCCACTTCTTCTGCCGTTACGCCGCCAGCCAACGCCACCGCAACCTCGGCTTCCGAGCGCGTGAGACCGAACAGATCGATGAGCAGCCCGAAAGGTGGAATAGCACGCCCGAGCAGGCGCCGCGCGAGCACGGTCGCAGCGCCACCGACGACGCTCGTGCCCATGTTCGGTTGCCCTGGCGACGACAGATGGCGCAGAGCCGGACATATCAATGCAGAAAGCGTCGCGGAGTCGCCGGTCAATGCGCTTGAACGCGCACGGATCTGCATGCCGCCGCCGGCGCTGCCTCGTGAGGCCGCAGCGACGAGGCTGCAGAGTTGCGCGTCGTCGGCCGGATGTCGCGCGACAAGCCTCGATGCGCTCGTATGCGGTCCGCGCCCATGCCGTGCGATGGACAGGCCGCATTGCGGATCGCCGAGCAAGGCGTCGGCCTCCGCGTTGCAGTAGAGAAGCCGCATCTCCCGATCGACGATGATGACGCCAAGCGGCAATAGATCGAGCGCGCCGTCACCGAGACTCGCTGCTGTGGGCGCCAGCCGCGCACGCATCTGAAGCGCGCGTTGCAGATGCGGAAGGAGCAGGGAAAGCGTGCGCTTGTCGTCCTCGACGAATGGCTGGGAGGCAACATCCCGATGCAGCCCCAGCGGAATGACCTTCGACGTGCCGATCAGGCCGCCGATCATATAGCGACGCGAACTCTTGCGGCCGAAGTCGACATAGAACTCGCTCTTCACATAGCTTGCATCGGGAATGATCTCGTGACCGAGCCGGATATCTCCCCGGCGGCGCACGGTTTCGTCCAGACCGACCTTGCCCGCCGCTTCGCGATAAGGGTCGATCGCGACGTATCGGTACGCGTACTCCTCGTCATAGGAATCGGCGTGCATCAACAGGTTGCCTGTCGCGCCAGGTTCTTCGCCCAGCCACAGCGTGGCGCGCTGGGCGTTCATGAGGGTCATGAAACTGTCACCGAGATCCTGCCAGCTCGCACCTTCGCCGAGCGCGGCAGCATAAATCAGATCGACAACGTCCGTGAGTTCGAAGCGTTGCAAGAAAGGATCCGCGTGAGGAGAGGATTCGGCGCGAGCATCCCCAGTTCTGGGGATGTCTGATTGCACTCGATATTACACACTTCACTCGCTTCTCACTCACTTCTTACTCGATTCTCACTCGGTCGAGGTCCGCGTCGCAGTCGCTGGATCGACAGGCACGTAAAAGGAGAGACGTCATGTCCCGGGATGCAGCAGGGCGCCGCAAGCGTGCAACGCAGTCCCTGCGGCGCTCGATCGTCTTGAGTGTGGCTACGCTGTCGCTGGTGCTTCTCGCTCACGGCTGCCACGGCGACGATAGCGACAACGCCCCGACAGCCGTGACAAGGACCAAACTCGATGGAACGTGCTTCGCGAAGTTCGCCATTCCCATGCCGGTGTTCGGGCCCGCCGGACAACTGCCGCGCGTGGATGCGGCGGCTCATCCCGATTTGACCGTGACCATGGCCGAGACGAGCCAGCAGGTACTGCCGCCGGGTTCCTACGCCCGATGCGGCCCGGGCGTGACGCTGGGCCCGACGCGCGTTTGGACATACCAGACGACAGACTCGAAGACGGGCGCGGTGCTCGGTCCGGCTCACTGGCCAGCCGTCACCATTGCGGCCCAGCGCGGCATCGCAACGCGCACGACCTACGTCAACAGGCTGCCGAGCTTCGATCCGAACAATCCGACGGGTCCCGGCATGGTGCAGGGAGAACTGCCATTCGATCAGACCGTTCACTGGGCCGATCCTTTGAAAAGCGGCTGCGGAATGCCCACGCAAGGTGCGGCCACCAGTTCGGCATGCAGATCGAACTACATCGGTCCGGTTCCAGCCGCCGTGCATTTGCATGGCGCCGAACTGCCCGCCGCCGATGACGGCGATCCGGAATCATGGTTCACGCCGAACGGTCTGATGGGCGCCGACTATCACACCATCGGAAAGCCGGCGCCCGGCGCGGCGACCCTCGAATATCCGAATTCACAGGAGCCGGGTACGCTCTGGTTCCACGATCATGCTTTGGGGACGACACGCCTCGACGTGTACGCGGGCCTCGCCGGATTCTATTTCCTCAAAGACGCCGACACGGAGCCAAAAGGGTATCCGGACGGTCCCCACGAAATAGAAATGGCGGTGCAGGACCATATGTTCGACACCACCGGCCAGTCCTATTTGCCGGTCCAGCAGCCATCGCTCAACCATCCGTTCTGGAGTCCGATCTTCGAAGGCGATGTCGCGGTCGTGAACGGCGCGGCCTTTCCCTACCTGAACGTCGAGCCGCGACGTTACCGGCTGCACATTCTCAATGGCAGTCTGAATCGCGGATACACCTTCGTCTTCGGCAGCGCCCCCGCTTATCTGGTCGGAAGCGACGACAACTATTTCGACAAGCCCGTTCCGCTGCCCGTTTCCTCGACCGGCGCGTCGGCGGGATTGCCGGTCTCGCCGGGAGAGCGCGCAGACATCATCGTCGACTTCTCCGGGTTCGCCGGACAGACGATCGAACTCACGAATACGCAGGGCGGTCAGGACGTCCAGTTACCCGACATCATGGAGTTCAGAGTGGCGTCCTCGGTGTCCGCGCCCGACACGAGTTGCGATCCCGCGAGTCCGGATACATCCGCCGGCATCTGCGCGCGACCGCATCCGCTGGTTCGCCTGACCGACGGTCAAGGCAGCATATTGCCCGGCGTGAAAGTGGACCGCGTCAGGCAGATGGTTCTCTACGACGATGTCGAGCGCTCGGGCGGCCCGGTTCCCACCGACATCAGGGAATTGGTCAATAACACCGCGTGGAACGGCCTGGAGTCGCCGGGTATCGCGCACGACTTTCCGGGCGACGGCATCAGCGAATTGCCGCGCGTGGGATCGACGGAAATGTGGGAGATCGTCTATCTCTCGACCATGCCCGGAGCGAGCCATCCGGTTCATATTCATCTTTCGCAGTTTCAGGTGCTCAATCGTCAGGAGATCAACACGAGTCAATATCTCGCGGACTGGACCCGGGCATTCGGGGCGGCGGGCAGCAGTGCGGCGGCGCTGCCGGCCGGATGCACGGCGGGCACCTATTGCGCCGATTACGGGCCGCCGCTGGACTACGCAACGCCCAACAAGGATGGCGCACTGGGCGGCAATCTTCCCTTCAGCGGCTATCTTCAGGGCGCCGTGATCGCGCCGACGGCGGGAGAATCCGGCTGGAAAGACACAGCCGATGCGCATTCCGGACAGGTGCTCAGGATACTCGTGCGATGGACGCCTTCCAGCGTTCCCGTCCAACCCGGTCAATCCTATGCAGGACAGAACCTTTACGCGTTCGATCCGACGCAGGGGTATTACATCTGGCATTGTCATGTCCTCACCCATGAAGACAACGAGATGATGCGGCCATATCGCGTGACGAACTGACTCGGCAAAATGCATCGGCTATTGGGCGGCCTTTTGGTCGGCGTGAGTTTTGCAGCGTTCCCTGTCGCATCGACATTCCGGACTCCGTTCGAAAACGAAACGACGGTCTACATGTTGTCTTGCGACGGAGTGCGCGCGAACGGCGCGTGCGAAGGCGATGAGAGAACGGCTGTGCCTTTCGTCTACAAGGTGTCGTTCGATCAACATTCCGTGCTGTACTGGACGATGAACGATCCGGGTCTGCCACGCGAGCTTCCTTTCTGCACGATCCGCGATGCACGGAGCTGGTTGTGCCAATGGAATAGCGACGACATTCCGAAGACGCGGTTCGGGATGGTCGCCGGGAACTACGTGGAGATCGCGGTTTGTACGACTGCCGCGCCCGGCCCCATGTTCTATCAGGTCCGTCAATGGCGCTGGTGGCTCGTGCGATTGCATGAAGCGCTCGGAGGCCATCGTGCGAACTCGCGTCGAGTGACTTCCACCATGCGAACGAATATGTGACGACGCCGTCGATGGCATGTCACCGGCGAAGCCGAGTGCTTCGACAACGACCTCGATGATCTTCGCACTGGCGCGCTTTGTCCGGCTGTCAAGGAACCGGACATGCGCTGTCGGATTTCCTGACACTTCGATTTGCCTCTCGCGCGGCGCGCGCCGAGCCATCGGCGTTTGACGATTGGCATAGCCCTTGCAGATAGCTCCTCGCCATGCAAAAGGAGTGAATCATGCAAACGACTCGGTATCCCAATCTGCGAATCGCGGCGCTGGCTGTCTTGTTCATGGCAAGCGGTGGCTGCGCCGCGCAACCTGCACCGTCGACACCGCCGCCCGTCGCCGCTTCTCCGATACCTCCCGCGCCGCCCGCTCCGCCGCCGCCGGGCGCCGAACCGGGTCCGCTGGCCGACGCGGCTGCGATCACGACCACGCAGGGCACCGTGTCGCGCTTCCTGACCAATCCGGATGGCGATGTCGACGGTTTCATGACCGACGACGGGACCCTCGTGCGCTTTCCTCCGCATATGAGCACGCAACTGACTTCGGCGGTGCGTCGCGGCGACGTCGTGCAAGTCATCGGCAGACGCGACGAAGGCGGTAGCTTCGCGGCTCAACGCATCACCGATACGCGAAGTGGTCAGCAAGTGATCGACGAGCCGCCGATGGGCCGCGCCGCGCCGTTGCCGCGCGCCGCGCGTGGCGAAGGTCTGTCGCGCCTGAGCGCGCAAGGGCAGGTGGCGCACGTCACGACCGCGCCACGCGGCGAACCCGACGGCGTGATTCTCTCCGACGGCACGGTCATCAAGCTCACGCCGCCCGTGGCGCAACAGTTCCCGGGGCTGGTCCGTACGGGCGCGACGGTATCGGCGCAAGGCTATGGCACACGCAATCAATACGGCACCGCGCTTCAGGCGACCGCATTCGGCTCGCCGGGCAACCTGACTCCGCTCTACGACCGTAATGCGCAGATGCCTTGAAGCCGCACGTTCAACACACCTCACAAGGACAAACAAAATGCATTGGATCGATCCCGCAAGCCTTCCGGAAACGCACGGCAAAGTCACGCGCTTCCTATTGAATCCGCACGGCGAACTCGACGGCCTCGTCATCGGCGCGCGTCAGGTTCATTTTCCGCCGCATCTGTCGAAACAACTCGCGCGTCACGTCGCACTCGGCGACGTCGTTCGCGTACGCGGCGTCAAGCCTCGCGACGCCGACATGATCGCCGCTGTTTCGCTGACGACCCAAAGCGGCGTCGAGATTCTCGACGAAGGTCCGCATCGCAACGGCGAGAAGCATCAGAGGCCGGACGTCGCGCGCAAGCCGATGGACGCATCCGGCGAAGTGATTCTTTCGCTCTTCGGCCCGAAAGGCGAACTGCGCGGGGCGCTGCTGGACGATGGCACATCGTTGCGCATGCCGCCTCACGCTGCCGCCGAACTCGCCGATTACCTGATGCCCGGCGCGCACGTTCACGCCTGGGGCCACGGCGTGAAAAACAGGCACGGGCGCACGATCGAGGTCGATGAAATAGCCCAGCTCGTCGACGCATCGCAGGCAATCTGACGAAGCCGCATCTCACCCATGGCGCGTGTGTCATGTCGAGCCGGATGCGCGTCGGCGCTCTTCATGCGGGCCACGCTGAAAAGCATCTCGGGCACCACCCGCCGCCCGGACCCAACAACAACGGACGCCATGGATGAACCATGAATCCCCGGTACGCGCTCGAAGGACTGAACTTCTTCATGGCCGATGTGCAGGCGGGCATCGGACCGTTCCTTGGCGTCTTCCTCCAGGCGCATGGCTGGCATCCCGACGCGATCGGCACGGTCATGACGCTCGGCGGTATCGCGGGCATGCTCGCGACATCACCGGCGGGCGCGCTCGTCGATGCCACGCATCACAAGCGCGGCATCATCGTCATTGCGGGAATCATGACGACGCTCGCGTCGCTCGTGCTGTGGGTGTCGCACAGTTACTGGATGGTGGCCGCTTCGCAGATCTTCACGGCCGTGACGGGCGCGGCGCTCGGTCCGGCGGTGGCCGGCGTGACGCTGGGCATCGTGCGCGAAAAGGGCTTCGACCGGCAATTCGGCCGCAATCAGGTGGCGAATCACGCGGGCAACGTCGTCGCAGCGGCGCTTTCGGGCTGGCTCGGATGGCGATACGGCTTCGGCGCGGTGTTCGTGCTCGCCGGCGTGTTCGGCCTCTTGACCGTCGTCTCGACGCTGCTGATCCGGCGCGATGCGATCGATCACGACAGCGCGCGCGGTCTCGCAACGTCGGCATCGGGCGAGCCGGACGCCGGGCATGAACATGCGAGCGGCTTTCGCGTCTTGCTGACGTGCCGGCCATTGCTGCTGCTGGCCGCGTCGCTCGCGATGTTTCATCTGGGCAATGCGGCGATGCTGCCGCTCTACGGCCTCGCGGTCGTCGCGGCGCATCAGGGCGATCCGAGCGCCTTTACCGCGCAGACCATCGTGGTCGCGCAGCTCGTGATGGTCGTCGCGGCATGTTTTGCGAATCGCCTGATTCAGCGAATCGGCTACTGGGGCGTGATCCTGATCACGTTCCTCGCGCTGCCGCTGCGTGGCATGGTCGCCGCGATGTCGATTACCGCGTGGGGCGTGTGGCCGGTCCAGGCGCTCGACGGCATCGGCGCGGGCTTGCAAAGCGTCGCGGTGCCCGCGCTGGTGGTGCGGCTGCTGCAGGGCACGGGACGGGTGAATGTCGGGCAGGGCGTCGTCATGACCGTGCAAGGAATCGGCGCGGCGCTGAGTCCCGCGCTGGGCGGCGTGCTCGCTCAACATTTCGGTTACGCGAGCGCGTTTCTCGTGCTGGGCGCTGTGTCGACCGGATCGCTTGCGCTGTGGCTGCTCTTCGGCGCGACGCTCAAAAAAGCTTGCGGCCTTCGCCGCGACGTGAATAACGAATCTCCTCTGGCGACATGAATCCGATTTTTCTTTCCTGGGGCATTGCGCTCGCCGCCACTGCCGGCGTCATCTTGCGGCCTTTCCGATGGCCCGAAGCAATCTGGGCCGTGGCCGGCGCGCTGATGCTCGTCGCGCTCGGGCTTCTTCCCGCGCAGCTTGCGTGGCAAGCGGTCGGCAAGGGCACGGACGTCTATCTGTTCCTGATCGGCATGATGCTGCTCTCGGAACTGGGGCGTCGCGAAGGCCTGTTCGACTGGGTGGCGGTGCATGCCGTCAATTACGCAAAAGGGTCGCCTCGCAAGCTCTTCCTGCTGGTCTATCTCGTGGGCGTGGTGGTGACGACCTTTCTGTCGAACGACGCAGCCGCCGTCGTGCTCACGCCCGCGGTGTTCGCTGCCGCAAAGAAAGCGAATGCGAAGCCGCTGCCGTTGCTCTACGCGTGCGCGTTCATCGCCAATGCGGCGAGCTTCGTCCTGCCGATCTCGAACCCCGCGAACCTCGTGCTCTATGCGAACCACACGCCGGCGCTGGGTCTTTGGGTGGCGCGTTTCGCGCTGCCTTCGGCGCTGTCGATCGTCGCTACGTTCGTCATGTTGCGCTGGACCCAGCGCGCGGATCTGGGCGGTGCGTGCGCGCGCGACCTGCCTGTCGAACGGCTCAGCACGAACGGCAAAGTCACGCTGGCGAGCATGGGCGTGACGGCGGTGGCGCTGCTTGTCGTGTCTGCCTTCGATCTGCAACTCGGTTTGCCCACGGCGAGTCTCGGCATCCTCACGGCGCTGGTCGTGCTGGTCAAGGAGCGCCGGTCGCCCGTGGAACTCGTCAGCGAAATATCGTGGAGCGTATTGCCGCTCGTCGCGGGCCTCTTCGTGCTGGTCGAGGTGCTCGATCATACGGGCGTCATTCGCGAACTCTCGGCGTTTCTGGCGCAGGCAAGCGGGCACAGTCAGCCGATGACGGCGGCGGTATCCGGCCTCGTCATCGCGTTCGGAAGCAACGCGATCAACAACCTGCCTGCCGGACTCATCGCGAGCGCGACGGCCTTGCAGGCGCATAGTCCGGAGCGCGTCATCGACGCTCTGCTGATCGGCGTGGACCTCGGCCCGAATCTGTCGATCACCGGCTCGCTCGCAACCATCCTGTGGCTTTCATCGATCCGGCGCGAAGGCGAGGAGGTGAGCTTCATGCAGTTTCTGAAGGTCGGCGTGGTGGTGATGATTCCGGCGCTCGTGCTGGCGCTCGGCAGCCGGCTCCTGACCGGACACTGACCGGAAATTGACGCCCGCAAACGGAGAAGAACATGAGCAGCGCATGGATTTACCCCTTCATCATTCTGGGCGGCGTGCTTCAGGCGGCAGGCGCTCCGATCAATGGCGAACTCAAGCACGCGCTCGTCAATCCCTGGCTTGCTTCGGGCGTGTCGTTTCTGCTCGTCACGTTTCTCGCCATCGCGTTGTTCGCGATTGCGCCGACGCCGTTGCCGACACTCGATGATCTGCGCAACATGAAGTGGTGGGCGCCGCTTGGCGGGATCGTCGGCGCTGTCGCGGTGTTCGCCGGTCTGACGCTCGTGCAGAAGGTGGGCGTCGGCACGCTCAATGGGCTGACCATTTGCGCGAACCTTGTCGCATCGGTTGTGATCGACCATTTTGGTTTGATTGGCGTCGCCGAGCATCCGCTGGGCTGGCTGCGCGCGCTCGGCACGGTGTTGATGGTGGCGGGCGTCGCGCTCGTGATGCGGTTCTGATGTGCCTCCGCGAGTTGATTCGTCTGTCTAAAAAGCGGACGGTGCAATCCTCCCGTCGATCGACGGATGTCTTCCGTATCAATCCGTCGCGCCGCCACGAAAATTGCGCCCAATTCGTTGAGCGTTCCTATACTGAGAATTCTCGACGAGCGTGTCGAAGCGGCAACCCCAGCCAATTTTTTCGGGCACTCGCGGAAGGGACATTCATGAATGCGCTTCGACTCTCGATCATCGCGGCACTTGCGGTGCTGCCCGGAGTGGCGATGGCCGAACCGCCCGACAGCAACGCTCCGTGGTATCCCTCGTTGATGGCGTTCGAGCATTACGATTCCGGACGCAGCCACCTCTTCACCGAGGCGAGATTCCACGGATCGTTCGTTCAGGGCGGCAACGCGGTCGACGTTCGAGTTTCCCCCGATGATTACCTGACGCCCTATAACGTCGTGTATCTCGACGCCGACGCGATGTTCGTCTACGGAGGCGGCTACGGCGACAAAGGCGGAATCGGCGCCTTCGTCGCGCGGATCGATCCGGCGACGCTGAAGACGCTCTGGACCAATCAGCTGATCAACACGGTCGAGACGAACGAGTGGGATTATCCGGGCGTCGTGAGCATCCTGCGCAACGGCTATCTTTACGTCATCTACGGCTACCGGATCGTCAAGCTCGATCCCGTCGACGGGCACGTGGTGGCGGGACCGGTGCAACTGCCGACCGCACCGACGGCGGACCTGCGCGATACCTCTTACAACGGTCTCGACGCGCTGCCCGACGGCACGTTGATCGCGAAGACGGTGTATCGCGAGAAAGGCTGCGAGGAACAAGGCTTCTCGGCCTTTCTGAAGTGCGAGCATCCTGCGGCGGTGCCACGCTCGATCATCGTGGCCATCGACCCTCGGACGCTGGAAGTCGTCGACAGGATCAGAGCAGAAGAATTCATCGGCGGACGCATCACCTCGGTTCGATTTCAGGGCAAGGACTACGCTTATGTCGCCGGCTCGACCAAGATCTTCCGCTACCTTTACCAGAACCGACATTTCTCGCTCGATACCTCGTGGGGCCCGGTCGTCTATCGGGATCGCAACTCGGGCCAGACGGCTGCCTCGGCGGTCGTCGTCATGAACGACTGGATCGTCTTCGAAAATAACGGCACGCCGGTCACGCAACCGTCCCCCGGCCCCTCTCCGTGGATGACGGTGACCGCGATCAATCAGGCCGACGCCGCCCGACAATTCGCCGTCCAGCCGTTCAAGTCGTTCGAGTCGCCATCCAACATCATCAGCTTTTCGCCGTCGGCCGTATCAGTCGACCCGCTGCGCAACCGGGTCTTCGTTCTCGATGCCGGTCCGGGTGTCATAGGCGTGCTGCAACTGGATTCCGATGGCCTGAAAACCGTATGGACAGCAAAGCAACGGACGACCGAATTTCTCGCGCTGATCGGGCCGGCCGAGCATCGCGTGGTGGTGGGCACCGACATTCCCGCCAACCAGCCGATAGGCTCGAATACGCAGGACGCCGTGGTCTGGCGCGAAGCCGGAACCGGGCGCGAACTGGCGCGATCCGACCTGCTTCCTGTAGTCGATACCGGGACCATGATTCAGCCGGGCTATGCCGGTCGAATGTATTACATGGCGCAGGAGGGAAAGGTGATCGAGCTTACCGTCGATCCCTCGCAAGCGGTGTCACGTTCGGACCAACGCGCCGGCGGGTTTCAGAAACAGGCGCGGGGCGGCACGAACTGAGCGCGTTCTCAGGCCGCCCGGCGCGCGATCTGTCATTGGCACTTCAATCGCCGAGCAGCTTCGGCAGCTCCAGCAATGTCCGATGCGCGCCGCCTTGCTCGACCGCATCCGCATACGTCGTGCGCACGGCGGCAGCGATCCCGTCGACGGCTTCGTTGTCGCCGGCCATCGTCACGTAGTAGCCGAGATCCTTGAGCGCGTTCGACATGTGAAACGGCATGCCCGACGCATCGCCTTCGATGAGCGACGGACGCAGCCGTTCCAGCGCCGCGCCGCCGCCGCCGCCCTTTGCGAGCACGTCGACGAACGTGTGCGCATCCACGCCCGCGCGTGTCGCGCAGGCCGCCGCTTCCGAGATCAGCGCAATCGTCCCGAGCGACACGAAGTTGTGCAGCAGCTTCATGCTGTGTCCCGCGCCAACGCCGCCGACGAGCGTCACATTTTCCGCATACGTGCGCAGCAACGGCTCGATGCGCGCGAACAACTCGGCTGACGCGCCGACCAGCAGGTTCAGACGTCCTTCGTGCGCTTCCTTCGCGGTGCGCGTCATCGGCGCATCGACGAAGAAACCGCCTGCTTCCACCACGAGCGCCGCCATGCGACGCGTCGATGCGGGCACGGCCGTCGAACAGTCGATGACGATCGTTTCCGGCCGCAATCCCGCCAGCACGCCGTCGGGCGCGGTCAGCACCGCTTCGACCTCGGGCGATCCCGTCACGCACAGAATGACGATGTCCGATTCCCGCGCGAGCGCCGCGCCGTTCGCGACGGTCTTCACGCCGCCCGCAAGAAGTTCGTCGAGCGGCTGGTTGCCGGGATGCTCGACCACCGTGAGCGGATAACCGTGCTTCATCACGTTGCGTGCGATGCCGTGCCCCATCAGGCCGATACCGATCATGCCGATTCGCTGCTTCATGCGTGTCTTTTCCGTTGTCGTTGTCGAATTGATAAGGATGGCTTATCGGTTAACGAGGCGCTTCGGCAGCATCATGGTGAGCACGATGCCGAGCACGAGGCAGCCGACCATCGAGAAGATCGGCAGCGTCATGCCGCCCGATGCCTGCTTCAGAAATCCGACCGCATACGGGCCGAAGAAGCCGCCGAGATTGCCGAACGCGCTGATCCATGCAATGCCGACCGCCGCCGCGGCCTGCCCGAGCACCGCAGTCGGCATGCTCCAGAAGAGCGGCGGAAACGAGAGCAATCCCGCATTGGCGATGCACAGCGCGATCATGCCGAGCCACAGGTTGTCATGCCAGAGCACCGAGAGCGACAGGCCGACCGCGCCCATCAGCAAGAGCGCCGCGACGTGCATGCGCCGCTCGCCGCGCCGGTCCGCGCTGCGGCCGAACATCACCATCACGACGACCGCGACCGCGTTGGGCAATGCCGCGAGCGCGCCGATCGCGAAGTCGCCGGAAATGCCCATCGACTTGATCATGGTCGGGGCCCAGAACGTGTAGCCGTAGATGCCGAAGACATCGAGAAAATAGATCAGGCAGAACGCCCACACGAGCACGCTCGTGAAGAGGCCCTTGTGATTCGATTCCGCCGTCACCGCGCGATCCTCGGCGAGCACGCGCGACAGGAACGCGCGATCCGTTTCGCTGAAGCGCGGGCTCTTCGTGACGTCGTCGTCGAGGCCTTTCCATGTGTAGACCGCCGCGATGAACGCAGGCAACGCCTCCACGATGAAGATCCATTTCCAGCCGGCCAGGTGCATGAGGCCGTCGAAGTACTGCATGATGAAGCCGGTCAGCGGCGAGCCGATGAGACCCGCGAGCGCGAGCGCCGCATAGAACATGCTGAGGATGCGCGCGCGCCGGTTGCGCGGAAACGACTGGCCGATATAGAAGATGATCGCCGGAATGAAGCCCGCTTCCGCGACGCCGAGCAGGCAGCGCATCACGTAGAACTGCATCGGCGTGGCGACGAATGCGGTCAGCCCCGACACGACGCCCCACGAGAGAATGATGCGCGTGATCCATCGGCGCGCGCCGACGCGCTGCAGGACCATGTTGCTCGGCACTTCGAAAACCACGTAGCCGAGAAAGAAGATGCCCGCGCCGAAGCCGAACACGGCATCGGAGAAACCGAGTTGCTGCGCCATCTGCAGCTTCGCGAAGCTCACGTTCACGCGATCGATATAAGACGTGATGTACGCGAACATCAGGATCGGCAGGACCTGCAGCGCGAGACGCCGGAAAATTCGGTCCGCAGTGGCGCCATCGTGTGACGGGGCGGGCGATGCCGCGCCTTGCGGCATGTTGGTCGCATCGATTTCCACGTCTGTCTCCGTATATGTTTTTTGAGTCCGGCTCGCGCGGGACGCGGCGGGACAGGAGAAATGTAGCGGCTACTCAGCGCGGGTGATATGCGAAATCGCTGAAGCGGGCTTTCGAATACTTCGAACACGCGCTTTCCGGCACGGCGCGTGCCCCGGTCAGGGTTTTCCTGTACTCGGGCGCGACGCGGCGAGCGTGGGCGAATGCCATACTGCGCGGCATGAACTTTTGCGGGGCATCCGGTTTTGTTCGATCTCACGTCGCTGGCTCTCTTTCTGCGCGCCGTCGAAATGGGCAGCTTGTCCAAGGCGGCGCAGCAATCGCACATGTCGCTGTCGACCGCGAGCCGGCGCATCGCGCTGCTCGAACATCACTTTCGCGTGGGGCTTCTGAACCGCACGTCGGCGGGCGTCGAGCCTACGCCAGCAGGCGAAGCGCTCGCGCGTCATGCCACCGATCTTTTGCTCAAGACCGACGCGATCTATAGCGAACTCTCCGACTATACGAAAGGGTCGGTCGGCCGCGTGCGGGTGTTCGCCAATATCTCCGCGATCAGTCAGGACTTGCCCGATCATCTGCGCGCATTCTCGCAGCGCTATCAGGACATCAAGCTGCACATCAGCGAACTGCGCAGCATGGATATTCTTCAGGCCTTGCGCGAAGGGCGCGCGGACGTAGGCGTGGTGACGTCGCAGAGCGGCATGGAAGGCGTTCGCCTCGCCCCGTACTGCACCGACCGCATCAGCGTGGTCGTGCCGGAAGATCACGTGCTGCGGGGCGATGAGATCGACTTTGCCGCGCTGCTCGAACACGATATCGTCGGCCTCGACGACAAGGCCGAAGTCACTCGCATGCTCGTCAAGGAAGCCGCGCTCGCGGGCCGCACCATCCGCTTTCGCGTGCAGGTGCAGAGCTTCGAAGGCATGTGCAGGCTGATCGCGGCGGGACAGGGCATCGGCGTGCTGCCCGAAGGCGCGGTGCGGCTCTTTCGCGAGCCGATGCGCCTGCGCTTCATCCGCCTGACGAATCCGTGGGCCGAGCGCGTGATGTCCGTCGGCATACGCTCGGGCGCGGCGCCGTTGCCCGCGCGCAAGCTCTTCGAATATCTGAGCGCGCTCGCGCCCGCTGCGCTCGTCGCGCCGGGCGGCGAGCGCTCCGCCGGATGAAGCCTTGCGCATATTCGAAGACTCCCGTTTCCGCATTCGCACTTCCTCCGCTTACGCGCGTCCGCTAGATTGGCCCTCTGAACAGGCGTCGAAAAGAGGAGACATCGGGCAATGGCAACAACGCATCACATCGCCGTCATTCCGGGCGACGGCATCGGCAAGGAAGTCATGGTCGAAGGCTTGCGCGTGCTGAAGGCCGCCGCCGCGCGCTATGACATCGCGCTCGATTTCGACGAATTCGCGTCATGGTGCACCGAGCACTACGTGCAGCACGGCACGATGATGCCCGCCGACTGGGACAGGCAGATCGGCAAGCACGACGCAATCTTCTTCGGCGCGGTCGGCACGCCGGACATCGTGCCGGATCACACGGCCGTGTGGGAATCGATCATCCGGATTCGCCGGGACTTCGATCAATACGTGAACCTGCGCCCGGTGCGCCTCATGCCCGGCGTGCCTTCGCCGCTCGCGAACCGCAAGCCCGGCGACATCGACTTTCTGGTCGTGCGCGAGAACACCGAGGGCGAGTATTCATCGGTCGGCGGACGCATGTTCGAAGGCACCGAGCGCGAGTTCGCGACGCAGCAGGCGGTGTTCACGCGCACGGGCGTCGATCGCATTCTCGACTTCGCGTTCCGGCTCGCGCAAAGCCGCCCGAAGAAGCAACTGACCGCCGCGACCAAATCGAACGGCATCTCGATCACGATGCCGTACTGGGACGAGCGCCTGGCCGAAGCGGCAAAGCGTTACCCCGACATCGCGACGAACAAGTTTCACATCGACATTCTGTGCGCGCATTTCGTGCAGCATCCGGACCGTTTCGATATCGTGGTCGCGTCCAATCTCTTCGGCGACATTCTTTCGGATCTCGGGCCGGCATGCACGGGCACCATCGGCATCGCGCCTTCGGCGAACCTGAATCCGGAGCGGCGCTTTCCGTCGCTCTTCGAGCCGGTGCATGGCTCAGCGCCCGATATCGCGGGCAAGGGCATCGCCAATCCGATCGGGCAGATCTGGTCGGCCGCGCTGATGCTGCAGCATCTCGGACACGGCGATGCGCGTTACGAAGCGGCGGCGAAGAGCATCGTCGCGGCTATCGAAAGCGTGCTCGAAAACGGCCCGCGCACGCCGGACATGGGCGGCACGGCGAACACCATCGAAGTCGGCGCGGCGATCGCCGAAGCCGTCACGGAACACGCACTGATCACGGAGTAAGCATGGAATATCGTCATTTCATCGGCAATGCGTGGAGAGCGGGCGACAACGGCGAATCGCTCGATGTCATCGACCCGAGCACCGGCGAGCCGTTCGCGGCGATCGCACGCGGCAACGCCGCCGATATCGGCGCGGCCGTCCACGCCGCCCGCAACGCGATGGGCGACGCGCTCGACGGTCCGTGGGCGAAGCTCTCGCCGGCCGAGCGCTCGAACCTGCTGTTCGCCTATGCGGCGGCCGTGCTCGACCATGCCGACGAACTCGCGCAACTCGAAGCGCGCGACACGGGCAAGGCGCTCAAGACCGCGCGCACCGACGCGGCCGTGCTCGCGCGCTATCTGCAGTTTTACGCCGGCTGCGTCGACAAGCTGCACGGCGAAACGCTGCCCTATACGACCGGTTTCACGGTGCTGACGGTGCGCGAGCCAATCGGCGTGACGGGCCACATCATTCCGTGGAATTACCCGATGCAGATCTACGGGCGCAGCGTCGGCGCATCGCTCGCGGCGGGCAACGCGTGCGTCGTGAAGCCCGCTGAAGATGCGAGCCTGTCGATCCTGCGTCTCGCCGAAATCGCCGCCGACATCGGCTTTCCGGCGGGCGCGATCAATGTCGTCACGGGACTCGGCAGCGAAGCGGGCGCGGCGTTGTCGGCGAACGAAGGCATCGGTCATATCTCGTTCACCGGCTCGACGGTGACGGGCGCGCTCGTCGGACGCACGGCCGCGGAACGTCATTGCCCGAGCGTGCTGGAACTCGGCGGCAAGTCGCCGCAACTCGTTTTCGACGACGCCGATCTCGACGAAGCCCTGCCCGTCATCCAGAACGCGATCATCCAGAACGCCGGGCAAACGTGCTCGGCGGGCAGCCGTCTGCTGGTTCAGCGCGGCATCTACGAAACCGTGATCGAACGTCTCGCGCAGCGTTTCGAAGCGCTGCGTTCCGGTCCGCCCGCGATGGACCTCGACATGGGCCCGCTCGTCAACGCGAAGCAACATGCGCGCGTGCGCGGCATCGTCGAGCAGGCGGAAGGCGAAGGCATTCGCGTGGCGGCGCGCGGCAAGATCGCGGTGGAGGCATCGCGTAATGGCTTCTTTCAGGAAGCGGTGCTGTTTCGCGACGTGCCGCCGCAAAGCCGGCTCGCGCAGGAAGAAGTCTTCGGCCCGGTGCTCGCGGTGATGCCTTTCGACGATGAAGCCGAAGCCGTGAAGCTCGCCAACGGCACGAACTACGGTCTCGTCGCGGGCGTGTGGACGCGCGACGGATCGCGCGGCCTGCGTCTCGCGCGCAAGCTGCAGGCGGGGCAGGTGTTCATCAACAACTACGGCGCGGGCGGCGGCGTGGAGTTGCCGTTCGGCGGCGTGAAGGCGAGCGGGCACGGACGCGAGAAGGGCTTCGAAGCGCTGTACGGCTTCACGAGCCTGAAGACCATCGCGATCAGGCACGGCTAGTTTCGCGCGGGTTCACATCGTCATGGCGACTCTCAACATCATCGGCGCGGGGCGTGTCGGCGCGACGCTCGGCAATCTGATCGTCGCGAACCGCGTGCTCGATATCGGCGATGTCTGCGACAGCGATATCGCGCACGCGCACGAAGCGGTCGATTTCATCGGCGCGGGCCGCGCGCTCGGCGATATCGCCGCGATGCGTCCCGCCGATATCTGGCTGCTTTCCGTGCCCGACGCGCGTATCGCGGATGTGGCGCAGATGCTCGCGCGGCATCGAAAGGATGACGCGTCTGCGATCGCCGTGCATTGCAGCGGCGCGCTCGATGCCGACATGCTCGCGCCCTTGCGCGCGATCGGCTGGAGCGTGGCGAGCGCGCATCCGATGCTGAGCTTCGCCAAGCCGGGCACCGCCGTGTTCCAGTTCGAAGGCACGCCGTGCGGACTCGAAGGCGATCGCGCCGCGCGTGCGGCATGGAGCGAGATTCTCGCGGCCATCGGCGCGCGCTGCTTCGATATCGAGCCGGGCAGCAAGGCGCTCTATCACGCGGCGGCGGTCGTCGCGTCGAACTTTCTGCCGATACTCGCGGCGATGTCCGTCGAGATGTGGCAGGCGGCGGGCATTCCGCAAGCGCTCATCGATGACATGATGCATGCGCTCACGCGCAATGCCGCGACCAACGTCGTTTCGCTCGGGCCGAAAGATGCGCTGACCGGACCGGCGGCGCGCGGCGATCATGCCGTGGTCGAAGCGCAAGCGCAGGCCATCGGCGCGTGGGACGCGGTATCGCGCGATGCGTACGATGCGCTCTCGACGCTCGCAACGCGGCTTGCGCGCACGGGCAAGGTGCGCGACGTGCCGTCTGCGGATGGCAGTTTCGATGTCGCCACGTCATCGCTTGGCCGTTAACGATCGGGCAATCAAGCGTTTTGTGCACTACGATTGCCTCTGCACGTTGCCTACGTCGAGCAGGTTGGCCAGGCAGCACGCAACACACCACACAGGAGACGCCAGATGAGTGAGCGAGATGGGCTGTTTTGCCCGTGCTGTGGCAGTGCCGGGCATCGGGCAATGAGTCGCCGTGCTTTCATGAGTCTTATTGCAGGTACCGCTGCCGGACTCGCGATGCCTCCCGCGTTCGCCGACGCTCAGCCCGTGCCGTCGATTGCTTACGACTCGATTGCCGATCCCGTTCATTTACCCAAGGACATGTATCTCGGCGAGTGCTCGGGTGTCGCGCTCAACTCGCGCGGGCACATCTTCGTGCTGTCGCGCGGCAACACGACCGGGCCCGCCTATGGCGCCGCCGCGGCACAACTGCTGGAGTTCGCGCCGGACGGACGCTTCGTCCGCGAGATAGGGCACAACCTGTACGCGTGGTCGTTCGCCCACACGGTCAAGATCGACCGGCAGGACAACATCTGGGTGACGGACAAAGGCTCCGACATGGTGATCAAGTTCACGCCGGAAGGTCGCGTCGCGATGGTGTTCGGCCGCAAACAGGAAGCCGCCGACGAGGAGACCGCCCCGCTGAAGCACCCGAACCCGCCGCTGCCCGCCGAGCCTGGGCGCTTCCGTCAGGTGACCGACGTCGCGTGGGACGTCGCGGGCAATACGTACATCAGCGATGGCTATATCAACTCGCGCGTCGCGAAAGTCGATCGCGACGGCAACTGGATCAAGTCGTGGGGTGACCGCGGCACCGGCCCGGGCCAGTTTCATACGCCGCATAGCATCGCGCTCGATGCGCACGACAACGTCTACGTCGCGGATCGCAGCAACCGGCGCATTCAGGTGTTCGACACCGAAGGCAACTTCCAGCGGCAATTCACGATCGACGTTCCCGTGCCGCCGGACGCGCGTCCGGCGATCGGCAACATGCCGGATGAAGCGGCCATCGCGGCAGGCACGTTCGCGCCGGGCTCGCCGTGGGCCATCTGCATTTCGCCCGGGCCGAATCAGGTGCTCTACAGCGCCGACGCATTCCCGGGCCGCATCTACAAGATGACGCTCGACGGCAAGGTGCTCGGCGTGCTCGGGAAAGCCGGCAAGCAGCCGAAGCAGTTCGGCTGGATTCATCAGATGGCGTGCCCGTCGGAGAACGTGCTGTTCGTCGCCGAACTGCTGAACTGGCGCGTGCAGAAGCTGGTGCTTCACGCTTGATCGACGCTTGGGGCGGCTTACGGAAAGCGGCTTCGCGATGTGCCGCCGATTCTACGAAGAAGCCCCTTGTTGCCCGAGCAGACGAGAGAGTCTTGCAGAGGCCTGTTCGAGCAATTCCGCAAACTGCTCGACCCGCTGTTCCGTGACCCGGACGCTCGGGCCAAAAATACAAATCGAACCCGCTACCTGGTTGGCGCCGTTGAAGAAGGGCGCTGCGACGGCTACGGCGCCTTCGATCAATTCATGATGGCTCGTGCCGAAGCCCCTGGCGCGAATTTGCTCGATGTCGTTCATCACCGCCTCGACGTCCTGTTCGGGATCCACGAGGTATCGCCGCAATTCCTCGGGCGTGAGTCGCATCTGCGAAAGGATGGTGCGGCCGCTCGCGCCGCGCACGAGTTTCTCGCGATAGCCGATGCCGCGCCGAAAGCTGAGCGGCTGATTGCTCTCCAGTTCCGCGACGCAAAGCCGGTAAGTGTCGTCGGGGACGAAGAGCGCGACGGTTTCAGACGTGGCTTCCCAGAGGCTTCGCAGCACCGGCTGCGCGAGTTCGGCGACTCTATGGTCGCTCAGCCAGACATGCGCCAGTTGCGCGACCGAGCTTCCGAGATGGAAGCGCTGCGGTTCTCCCGATGACGCGAGAAAGCCCGACTGCTCCAGCGTATTCAATAGCCGATACAGCGTCGGACGGCTCAAATCCACTCGCGTGACCAGTTCCGCGACGGTCAGAGATTTATCGCCCGGCCTGAACGCCAGCAGTATTTCCAACGCCCGCTCCACGGCACGAACGCTTTCGTGCGCCTTCTTTTCTTCCATTTTTCCGTGTCCTTCTGGTCTTTGAGCCCAAGCCGTCAGCGCCATTGTAGAGAAATCCCCTAAGTCCCAATCGCTTGAATTCCGCGCAGGTTGTCCGTAGAATGAAATCACAGTTTCATCAGGCGGACAATCCCCCACACGAATTGGAGTTTGAGGATGGACAAGAACATGTCGGAAACGCTGGTGCGCACCGGTCCGGGCACCGCGATGGGCAATCTGATGCGGCGCTACTGGGTGCCGATTCTTCTGGCGAGCGAAGTCGCCGAACCGGATTGCCCGCCTGTGCGCGTGCAGATCCTCGGTGAAAAGCTGCTGGCGTTTCGGGATTCGGACGGCAACGCGGCGCTGATCGACGAGTTCTGTTCGCATCGGGGTGTATCGCTTTATTTCGGGCGCAACGAGGAAAACGGCATCCGCTGCTCGTATCACGGCCTCAAATTCGACCGCAACGGTAACTGCGTCGAGGTGCCGTCGGCGCCGCAGGCATGCAAGCACATGAGCATCACGGCGTATCCGTGCATCGAGCGCGCGGGCATCGTCTGGGCTTACATGGGACCGAAGGACAAGCAACCCGCGCCGCCGGACCTCGAATGGTGCAATCTGCCGGCGGACCATGTGTTCGTGTCCAAGCGTCTGCAGGAGTCGAACTATCTGCAGGCGATGGAAGGCGGCATCGACACCAGCCACGTCTCGTACGTGCATCGCTATGAAGTCGACGAAGACCCGATGCACCAGGGCACCAAGGCGCTCGAATACATCAAGGCGGACGGCAACGTCATCTTCGAAATCGAGAAGCAGCCGTTCGGGCTCACGCTCTTCGGCCGTCGCAATGGCGAGCCGGATTCGTACTACTGGCGCATCACGCAGTACCTTTTCCCGTGGTACACGCTGATTCCGCCGTTCGGCGATCACTCGCTGGCGGGCCACGTCTGGGTGCCGATCGACGATCACACGTGCTGGGCGTGGAGCATCAATTTCCGTCCCGATCGTCCGCTGTCCGGGGAAGAGATGAACGACCTGAACGCCGGCAAGGGCATTCACTGCGAATACGAGCCGGGCACGTTCCGTCCGAAGGCGAACAAGGACAACGACTATCTGATCGACCGTCAGGCGCAGAAGGACAAGCGCGCCTATTCGGGCGTGTTCGGCTTCGCGATGCAGGACGCATCGTTGCAGGAAAGCATGGGCCCGATTCAGGACCACAGCAAGGAGAAGCTGCTGCCGACGGACCGCGCCATCGTGATGGCTCGACGCATGTTGTATGAAGCAGCCACTGCCTTGCAGATCGACACCGACCCGCCCGCGATCGATGCGAACCAGCAGCGCGTGCGTGCAGCCGGCGCCTTGCTTCCGCGCGATCAGAAGCCGCAAGAATGGGCCGTCATCCATCTTTCGGATGGCAAGGGCCAGCCGATCTACTCCATCTGAGCGCGCGCACATGCAAGGTTCAAGACTAAGAGACAAGGTCGCGCTGATCACGGGCGGGGGAGGCGGCATCGGCGCCGCGACCGCACGCGTGTTCTGCGACGAAGGCGCGGCAGTCGTTCTCGTCGATGCGAATCCGCAAGCGCTCGCGAACGTCGCCGACGCATTGAAGAGCCGTCATCCCGCGGCGAACGTGCAAACCCACGTGGCCGACGTCGCGAATCCGGATCAGGCGACGGCGGCGGTCGAGCTGGCCATGCATGCGTTCGGCAAGCTCGACGTGCTCGTCAACAATGCCGCGATGCGCAACTACAGCGCGATCGCCGACGCGACGCCGGAGGAGTGGCAGAGCATGGTGTCGGTGAATCTGGTGGGCACGTCGAACTACTGCAAGGCGGCCTTGCCGTTCTTGCGCAAGGCGGATTCGGCGAGCATCGTGAACGTATCGTCCTGTTACGCGGTGACCGGCCGCAAAGGCATGGGCCTCTACGACGCGACCAAGGCCGGCATGCTCGCCATGACGCGCACGCTCGCCTTCGAAGAAGCGGCGCACGGCGTGCGCGCCAACGCGATCTGCCCCGGCTCGACGCTGACCGATTTCCACGTGAATCGCGCACAGGCAGCCGGAAAGAGCGTGGAGACGCTCAAGACGCAAAGGCAGGACACGTCGTTGATCGGACGCTGGGCGTCTCCCGAAGAAGTCGCATGGCCGATTCTCTGGCTTGCGAGCGACGAGGCATCGTTCATCACCGGCGTCACGCTGATGGTCGACGGCGGCCTGTCGATCATGTGAGGGCGGTGGCCATGAACGATTCCACCATGACCGTGCGCGTCGCGCGGCGCAATATCGAGGCCGAGGGCGTCGTGAGTTTCGAACTCGCGAGTCTGGATGGCCGCGAACTGCCGGCCTTCGATGCGGGCTCGCACATCGACGTTTATCTGCCGGCCGGACATGTGCGCCAGTATTCGCTGTGCAGCGCGCCGCATGATCGCTCGCGCTATCAGATTGCCGTATTGCGTGAACCGCAGTCGCGCGGCGGCTCGGCCGGCATGCACGACGTCATCAGGGAAGGCGACGAACTGCGCGTCAGCACGCCGCGCAATCACTTCGCGCTCGCCGCTGGTCCCGCGAAGCATCTGCTGCTGGCTGGCGGCATCGGGCTGACGCCGCTGCTTTGCATGGCGCAGCACCTCGATCGTAGTGGCGGCGATTTCGAAATGCACTACTGCGCACGCTCGCGTTCGCGCGCGGCCTTTCTGGAGCGGCTCGCGAATGCGTCGTGGGCCGGGCGCGTGCAGTATCACTTCGACGATGAGGACGAGCATCAGCGCCTTCGCCTCGACGCGCTCCTCGAAGATGCCGATGCGAATACGCATCTGTATGTCTGCGGGCCGCAGGGCTTCATGAACGCGGTGCTCGATGCGGCCCGCGCCAACGGATGGCCGGAGAATCGGCTGCATTACGAGTTCTTCGCCGCGCCCGCCGTCGATACGTCGTCCGATGGAGCGTTCGAAGTATGTCTCGCCCGCACCGGAAAGACGGTGTCAATTCCCGCCGACCGGTCGGTGACGCAGGCGCTTGCGGACGTTGGTGTCGATGTGCCGGTTTCATGCGAGCAGGGCATCTGCGGAACCTGTGTCACGCGCGTGCTCGAAGGCGAACCGGAGCATCGCGATCTGTTTCTGTCGCCCGAAGAGCAGGCGCGCAACGATCAGTTCATGCCGTGCTGCTCACGCTCGAAGTCGAGGAGACTCGTGCTGGACCTTTGACGCAAGCCCGCAATCCCGCAATACATCGCCCGGCGCGCCTCATGCGCCGGATGTCGAAACGAAACGAGAATAGGGCGGCATGCGCACGCCCTGCATGGAGGAGTCGTGGAGAAAAATCTGGCGTCATCGAGTGACGCGCCGGGCGCGGACTGGGCCGCGTCGAGCGTGGGCGAAACGCAGACGAGCCCTTATCGCTGGGTCGCCCTGTTCATCGTCTGGGCGGCGTTTCTTCTCAGCTATGTGGACCGCGTCGCCTGGAGCACGGTCGCCGCGCCGGTTGGCGCTTCGCTCGGCATCAAGGTGTCGCTGCTGGGCGCCTTCGTCACGGCCTTCTACGCGGGATATGTGGTGGCGAACATCATCGGAGGCATGCTGACCGACTTTCTCGGCGGGCGGGCCATGATGACGCTCGCGTTGCTTCCGCTCGGTGTCTTCACGTTCTTTTTCGGCGAGACGACTTCGTTGAGCGTGGGCATTCTGATTCAACTGGCGATGGGCTTCGCCGCGGGAGCCGACTATTCGGCTGGAATGAAGGTGATTCCCGCGTGGTTCACGCGTGACCGTGGACGAGCGATGGGCATCTACACCACGGCGACGTCGCTCGCTGTCGTGCTCGCGAACGCCGTCGTGCCGACCATTTCCGCGCAGTACGGCTGGTCCAGCGCGTTTCGCATGCTGGGCGTTGCAACGTTCGCGTGGGGCATCGTCTCCTTTCTCTTTCTCAAGAATCGGCCGGGCGGCGAACGCGCTCCCGCCCGCAACAATGCAAAAGAGATGCTCGGCCTTTTGCGTAACCGCAATCTGATCTTTCTGTCCATCGCCGGATGCGGCGGGCTTTGGGCGACCGTGGGCTTCGGCGCATGGGGCAATGCGCTGATGACGCGGCAATACGGCATCTCTCCCGTCGTGGCCGGATCGATCATCGCGTCGTTCGGCATCGGCGCGGTCATCGCGAAACCGACGCTCGGATGGATCTCCGACCTGCCGGGCATGTCGCGGCGCCTCATGTCCATTCTGGTTCTGATTGCGTTTGCGTTGACGCTGGTGGTGTTCGGCATGTGCTCGACGGTCACGCAGTTTTATATCGTGGCGCCGATCCTGGGCGCGTTTTCTTATGGCTATCTGCCGGTGCTGATGGCGCAAGTGAGCGATGCGTCCGGCAAACGGCTGGCCGGAGCGAGCGCCGGCTGGACGAACGCCATCTGGCAAATGGGCAGCGCCGTATCGCCTCTCGCGGTCGGGCATGTCTATGGCGGGACGCATTCGATCGTGCTCGCCGTTCTCACGCTTGCCGTCGGTCCGGTCGTCGGCTTGATCGCGATGTTGTTCGTGAGCAAGCGCATCGCACAGATCTGATTCCACGTTCGCCCGGACGCAAGTCGATCACCCGGCTTGCATTCCGGCTTCATTCAGTTAGGCATACGTAATAAATAAAAGTAAGGAGACATCGCTTGAAATCGAACCACGCTACGCGGCTGGTCAGGACCACGCTTGCCGCTGCGATATGCGCGTCGGCGAGCATGGCGGTTCACGCTCAGTCGTCGGTGACGCTCTACGGCATTCTCGACTCGGGCGTCGAGTACGTGACGCATGCGGCGAAGCAAGGCTCCGGCACGCTGTTTCGTCTCAATACCGGCAATCGCATCAATTCGCGTTGGGGATTCACGGGCAAGGAAGATCTCGGTGCGGGGCTGCGCTCCATCTTCACACTCGAATCCGGCTTCGCGACGAACAACGGCACGCTGCAACAGGGTGGCCGGCTGTTCGGGCGGCAGGCGTTCGTCGGCCTGGAAAGCGACAAGTTCGGCGCCGTGATGGCCGGCCGGCAGATGACGCCGATGTATCGCTTTTTTCTGGCGCTCGACCCGCTCAATTACTCCAGCTACGGCTTGTCGGCGCAGGACGCGCAGTTCGTCGGACGTGCCGATAACGCGCTCGAATATCTCGGGCACGCCGGTCCGTTCGAACTCAACGCGCTGTACAGCTTTGGCTACGATTCGACGATTGCGGATGGAGCGCAGGTGCCGGGGGAATTTCGTGTCGGCAAGCAGTTCGACATCGGCGCGCGGTATCGTCAAGGGCCGTTCAACCTGAGCCTCGTCTATGAGCAGCGACAAGGCACGACCGCTGCATCGTCCGGCGACAGCGAGCGGCGCTATCTCGTGGGCGGATCGTGGGCTATCGGAAACGCAACGTTATACGCGGGTTACGAGCTTCTCCTGAACGACATCGCCGCGACGCTCGGCGCATCGCCACCGCAGACGATGGCATTCGGCGGCGTTCGCTACAAGATCACTCCCGCGTTTCAGGTGTCGGCGGCTTCGTACTATCACGCGTTTCGCACGGTTTCGGCTCACGCGGTGAGTTCAGGTGTCAACGCGGATTATTCGCTGTCCAAGCGCACCACGCTTTACACGGACATAACCTATGTCATCAACAGTTCGAAGTCCGCGTTGAGCGCTACGGGGTCGACAACCGTCGTTGCGACCGGGGCCAATCAGCTCGCGGTGGTGGTCGGGATCGTGCACGCATTCTGATCGCGCGGCGCACGACCGGTTGTTCCGCTTGGCGGACTCAACCGGTCGCTGCAACACACTCGGACTATGCAAGCAGAGGGGGGGCGCCGACCGCCTAATTGTGGCCTGCCGCGCCGCGTTGAGCATTCCTGCGCAGTACCTCGGCCGGCACGCCGTAGGTCCGAATGAACGCGCGGCGCATGCGCTCCCTGTCCGCGAATCCGGTCTCCTGCGCCACCACGTGCACGGTATGGCGACCTTGCTCGATCATGAATCGCGCGGCCTCCAGCCTGAGCTGTTCCACCGCTTTCGCCGGCGACTGACCCGTCTCCGCCAAGAATGCCCGGCTGAACTGACGAGGACTGAGATTCGCAACATCTGCGAGTTCTTCGATGGTGAGCGGATTGCGCAGGTTGCGCCGTATATGCACGAGAACGAGTTCGATCCGATCCGATTTCGGCGTCATTTCCAGCAAGGCGGAATGCTGCTTCTGCCCGCCTAGCCGGCGTTGATTCATCACGAGTATCCTGGCGACGAGCTTGGCCGCGTCAGGACCGAGATCGCGGTCGAGCAGCGCCAGCGCGAGATCGATACCCGCGGTCATGCCCGCGGACGTCCAGACCGTGCCGTCGTTGATGAAAATGCGGTCCTCTTCCGTCGTCACATTCGGATAGCGTGCCCGGAATTCGGATGCGTGCGCCCAGTGCATCGTCGCGCGCCGTCCGTCGAGCAAGCCGGCTTCGGCGAGAACGAATGCGCCGCTGCAAATGGATGCGATCCGCCTCGACGCCTTCGCCGCTTCCTTCACGAATGCGATGGTCGCACGGTCGAAGGGCGTCCCGGTAACCTCGGTGATCGAACCCACGATGACCGTGTCGAAAGCAGGGTCTCCGTAGGCCGTGGTCTGCAGCGTCATGCCCCCGGAAGATTCGACCGGGCCGCCGTGTTCCGACAACAACTGGACCTCGTAGCATGCGCCTCTCGGCGGCATGTTCGCGAGTTCGAACGTCGTGAGCGCCGCGACGCTCATCATCTGAAATCGCTGCGGCACGATGAAGCCGATCCGATGCATGTCCACTCCTGAAACGATTCTCCGTCGCGCGTTCTCACATAACGAGTTCGCGCCGCCAGCACCAGACGATGGCACGAATGGTGGCAACAACGACCTACATGCTAGTGGCACGCGGCGCTAAGGTACAGGCACTTCGCAATCAAACGGGCGACATCGCCCGCCAACCCGGGAGTGCACGGAATGGACTTCAATGCTGTCATGCTCGAACGTAACGCCGCGTTCGTCGAGACCACCTTTTCGTCTGAACTGAAGATGATGCCCACGACGGGAACCGTGGTGGTCGGTTGCGTCGATCCGCGCGTGGATCCCGCTCACGTGCTGGGCCTGAAGCAAGGCGAGGCGGCGATCATCCGCAATGTCGGCGGCAGGGTCGACAAGCACCTGCTCGAAACGCTCGCGGTGCTGTCCGTCGTCGCGAAATCGGCGGGCCGTCCGAACGGTGCCCGCAATCTCGTGCTTCTGCAGCATACGGACTGCGGAATCATCGGCTGTTACAGGCACGCGCCGGGCTTGCTCGCCAAACATCTGGGTGTCGCTCCGGATTCGCTCGATGACCTCGCGGTGACCGATCCCTATGAGGCAGTCGCGCTCGACGTCGCAGCGCTGCAGGCCAACGAACAATTGCCCGATGACGTGATGGTGAGCGGTCTCGTCTACGACGTCAAAACCGGACGTGTCGAGACTATCGTTCCCGCTGCGCCACTGCGCGCGTCGGCCAATTGAACAAGCCAGGCAAACGAACTTTCCAGTCCGGAGCGAACATGAAAGACGAGCTATACCTGATTACCGGAGCGGCCGGCGCGACAGGCGGGGCCGCCATCGACGAATTGCTTCTGCACGGTGCCCGCGTGAGGGCGCTCGTGCATCGTGACGACGATCGCGCGGCGGCATTGCGCGCGAGGGGCGTGGACGTGCTGACCGGCGACTTGCTCGACGATAAGGCCGTTCAGGCCGCGCTCCGAGACGTCTCGGGCGCGTACTTCGTGTATCCGATCATGCAGCCGCAACTCATCGAGGCGACAGTGTATTTCGCACAGGCCGCCAGAGTCGCCGGTGTGCAATCGATCGTCAACATGTCTCAGATCAGCGCGAAAGCCGATGCACAGAGCCATGCCGCGCTCGCACACTGGTATGGAGAACGTGTATTCGACTGGAGCGGTGTCCCGGTCACGCATCTGAGACCCACATTTTTCATGGAGTGGCTGACGTACGGTTTTCAACTGCCGCAGATCGTGAAGCATGACATGTTGAGCGTGCCTGCGGGAGATGGCAGGCACGCGCCGATTGCCGCTGCGGATCAGGGGCGTGTCATCGCCCGCATCTTGCTCGAACCTGCCGATCACATCGGCAAGACGTATCCGTTGTTCGGCGCGGAAGAGTTCGATCACGAGCAAGTGGCGCGGATTGTCGGCGATACGCTCGGACGCACGATTCGCTATGTGCCGGAAAGCCTCGATGCATTCGAGGCGCGCCTCGGACACGCGGGACTGCCGGAGCATTTCATTCAGCACATCACGTCGGTTTATCGTGCGTATCAGGCGGGTGAGTTTGCCGGTCACGACGACACGGTCGAACGGATCACTGGCCGCAAGCCGATGACCGTGCGCGATTACGTCCTTCAAAATCGCGAGATATTCACGCCTGATGCGCAGCCATAATCCGGCAGGCTCGGATGTCATTCGCTCAGTAGTTTGTCGAAGTCACGATCGAGGCCGGCCAGCGATGAATCGATCTTCGCGCGCTTCTCTTTCACCCATTGATCACGTTGCGCGATGTTCGCTCTCGCCGCGGTCAGCATGCGCTCCATCTCGGCGGGTTGCGGGCCGCCGATGGTTCGCCGGTTGTTGACGATCGCGATCGGATCGAGCGTCGCGCGAAATTCTTCCTGGCTCATCGGAAGCACGCCATCGCCATAACCTTTAGTGGTTTCAGCATAGATTCGCTTCGCCTGTTCGTATGGGAAATCACTGGGCTTGATATTGTTCGCCCTCGCGTATTCCACGATCTCCGACGCAAAGTGATGTCCCAGTCGGAAAGGCAACTTGTATTTGCGCATCAGCACGTCGGCGATTTCCTGCGATGCGGTCCAGTCGCTGTTCAGTTCATCCAGCGCTCTGCCTTGATCGATCACCAGCGCTTGCAGAATCTGATCCCACTTTCTCAGGACGGTAATGGCGCTATTCACCATTTCCTTGTTGTCCCTGACTTCTTTCGCGTCGGGCATGCCCGGCGGCAGATTGTGCGCCCGAATGACCGGCCCCATCGCGAGCGTAATGGCGGTGGATGCGTCGGCCCGCGTGGAGTTCAGCAGGCCAGGGTTGCGCTTCTGAGGCATGGCGCTGGAAACGTAGGTGTTGGCGCCGCCCTCCTGAAGGAGAATCCACGGACGCGGCTGCGCATACTGCGTCATGACGTCCTCGATGAAGCTGCCCGCATGAAGCGCGATTTCCGTGACGATCGATCCGACTTCGACCGGATGATCGACCGCCGCAATCTGATGCGCATCGTAGGCGTTGTCGACGATATCGGGGAAGCCCAGATAATGGGCCATGCGAACGCGGTCCAGTGGCCAGCTCGTGCCGTTCAGAACCGTTGTCCCCATCGGAGACAGATCGATGCGCGCGTACGCTTCGCGGATGCGCTGCGCGTCACGATCGAGCGCGGCAGCGTAGCCGAGGAGATAGTGGCCATAACTGTTCGGCTGGGCTGCGACGCCGTTGGTGTAGTTCGGCACGATGGTGTGCTCATGCTTCTGCGCGAGCGTGACGATTGTCGCGGACGTCTTGTCCAGTTGCTCGGCGAGGCGGAGCATGTCGTCGCGCAATATGGCTGCACGATACGTGGCATGCATGTCCTGACTCGATCGTCCGGCGTGCAGAAGGGTGACATCCATGCCCGCAGCCTGAATCAGAAGCGGCTCGAAAGTGATGACGGTGGCAGGGCGTTTGCCGCCGGGTTGATTGCCGTCGTGAAGCACTTTAGCGAGACCCGCCGCGATGCCGGGCGCCAGCGTTTTATCGAGCAAACCCTCCTGCGTATTGATGACGGCAGTAGCCTTGTTGATTTCGCCCAGCCAGTAAAACTCGTCCCGGTTCGTTGTTTGTTGCGCGCTAGCCGGCAAAGCGTGGAGAAGGAGAGTGATGACGAACGGCAGTACCTTCATTCGGGGCATGGTCTCGATGTCCTTGTCGTTCCGTTGATATCGGCCGCTTGAGCGTCTTCGCGCTGAAAGCCGAGCCGACGATTCTAATCGCAGCACCTTAAGCGCGTCGGCCATCGACCGCGACGGCTCAGTGGTCAAAGCGAGTCCGCCTCGTGACAAAGGCTGAAACGACACCTGTTTTCACTCCCGGATCAGGCACCGCGCCTCGCTCATCGGACTGTCGTATATGTCTCGTCGCTGGCGAGCGCCATTCCATGACGTTCTCGTGCGACCCTGCACGTTGCGTCGATTTCCTGCTGCAGTCGGTTCGCGTCCCAGCCAAGCGCCGGCGCAGCGGTCTCCGCGACTTCGGACACGAGCGCTTTCGTCAACAAGCCGGAGATCGCAAGAGTCGTGCGTCGAAACAATAGATCGGCGAGGTGCGTCACCATTTCGTTCTCGCACAGGTATCGAATTTCGCGGACGGTGTAGCCCGGTTCGTGCGCGAGCGGCCGGTCCGGGCCGTCATCGTGCGCTTGCGCGCAGTCAGCAGCGACATCGAATCCGGTCGCGCCGTAGCGTGAAAGCAGGGTTTCGGCGCGTACCGTCGATACCGCGAAGCGCCTCGCGGTGTCGTCGATCCACGCGGCGCGCGCCTTTGCATCGCGCGGAAAGCCGTGTCCGCCGCCGATCGGTTCGTGACGCGTGTCGGCCTTGCGCGAACGTCCGAGTCGGGCGAGCGTGTCGTCGGCGGCCGCCGCCGCAAAGCCGCGAAACGTCGTCCACTTGCCGCCGACGAGCGAAAGGACGGGCGTCTGCGCGCCCGGCAGACGATCGACGTGCATCGCGTGATCGCGGCTGACATCGCCCGGATTCGCAGCGTCGGAATAAGGCAAGGGGCGCACGCCGCTGTATCGGAACACGATGTCCGACTCATTCAGCGCCACGCCGGGAAACACTTCGCGGAGCACGCCGAGCATGTAGGCGACCTCGTCGTCTTCGCAACGCACCTGGTCCGGGTCGGTCACGCGGATATCGGTCGAGCCGATCAGCAGCTTGCCCATGAACGGATAGACGAGCGAGATGCGTCCGTCTTTCGAGCCGTAGTACACCATGCGGCCCCGCAACTGCGCATGCAGCTCCGGATGATCGACGATCAGATGCGATCCCTTCGCGCCGCCGATGTATTTCCGTTCGATGCCGAGCGCCGCATTCACGCTGTCGATCCAGGCGCCGCCCGCGTTGACGACGACATCCGGTTCGACCGCGACGAGCGACTGGCTCACGAGATCGCGCAGCCACACGACGCCGCCTTCCGCGCGCGCGACGCTCACGTAATTCGCCGCCGCCGATTCAGCGCACGCAGCCAGCCCATCGGCGACGAGTTCGTAGTTCAGGCGCTCCGCATGCGTGACCTTGGCGTCGTAATACGTGGCTGTCGCCTTGATGGCGGGATCGAGCAGGGGCAGCGACGCGAGCGAGCGCTTCCTGAACGCAAACCGGTGCAGTGGCATGGTGCGGTCGTGCCGCCCGAGAAAATCGTAGAGGGCGAGTCCGATCTTCGAGACGACGGCGCCGCGATCGGCAAGTTTCGCCTTCATACCGAAGAACCTTAGAGCGGACGAGAGCAGTCCGCCGAAGTACGAGTGAATCGGCAGGACGGTTTCGAGCGGCAGCACGAAATGCGGTGCATTCTTCAGCAACAGGTTGCGCTCCAGCGTGGACTCGGCGACAAGCCGGAACTCTCCTGTCTCCAGATACTTCACGCCGCCGTGAATCAGCCGCGACGGCGCGCTGCTCGCGCCGGAAGCGAAGTCGGTCTTGTCGATCAGAAGGCAGTCGACGCCCTGCAACGACAGGTCGCGAAACAGGCCCGCTCCGTTGATGCCTGCGCCAATGATCAACACGCTGATTTTCGGATCGCGCTTCAGCCGGTCGAGAAAGAAATCGCGGTGTCGTTCGGTCATCGTCGTTCTCCGGCTTCATTGTGCGGCGGGCGGGCGGTCGAGCGCGGCCCACAGGGGTTGGACGGCGGCGGCGAGTTGCGTCCACAACCGGTATGCATCGTCGAGACGGGCGTGCCGGGCGGCATCCGGCGTGTGGGTGCGCTGCACGCGGCACGCACGCGCGGCGGCATCGGACAGGGACGCGAAGAGGCCCACGCTCACGCCGGCACAAAGCGCGGCCCCGTGCGCGCTGGCCTCCTGGCTCTCCGGAATGTCGATCTCGCGGCCGAGGACGTCGGCGAACAACTGCGCCAGCATCGGACTCGACGATCCGCCGCCGGTCAGCCCCGCACGGCGCGCGGGAAAGGCGCTGGCCAATGCTTCGATGTGCCAACGATGATTGAACACCATGCCCTCCAGCACGGCGCGCGCGAGATGGGCTCGACTGTGCCACGAGCGGATGCCGAAGAACGATGCGCTCGCAGGCTGTTCGAACGGCGAGCCGAATAGAAACGGGTGAAACATGACGGCGCCCGGTTCGTCGAACGCGGCCTGCACTTCGTCGCCGATCAGATCGAACAGCGAGCAGCCGCGCCGCGCGGCTTCCCGCGTCTCGTGGCGAAAAAGCTCGCGCAGCGCCCAGTCGACGTTACTGGACGACGCGGGCGATATGGACATGTTCATCCATTGACCGGCGCGCGTGCCGTTTCGGCAAGACCAGCGCGGATCGAGCTTCGGACGGTCGGAGAGTATCTCGTTGATGCTGAACGTGCCCGCCGTCACCGACAACACGCCCGGCTCCGAATTGCCCATGCCGACCGCGCTCGATGTGACGTCATGCAGGCCACAGGCCACGGGCGTGCCTTCCCTGAGGCCGGTCTGCGCGGCGGCGAACGCGGTGATCCGTCCGGCCTGCGCCGCGGACGGAACGATGTCCGGCAGCGCGCGCCGGATCGCCGTGAGCCCGTAGAGCGCCATCACATCGTCGCTGTAGGTCTGCGTGTTGACATCGGTGAACGAGGAACTGGCTTCGGTCGGATCCGTCGCGAATACGCCGGTCAGACAGAAGCGCAGCCAGTCCTTGCAGAACAGCACGTGGCCGATGCGGGCGAACCGCTCGGGTTCGTGGCGCTCGATCCACTTCAGCAGGCTGACGGCGGCGTAGGCGTAAGGCCGCTGCCCGGTCAGTTGCAGCGCGTGATCCAGCACGCCTTGCTCGCGCCATTGTTCGTGCACGTCGAACGCGCGGCTGTCGAGCGACAGGATGCCCGGCCCGAGCGGCGCGCCGGCGTCATCGACGAGATAGAGCCCGTCGCCGTGACCGGTCACGCCGACGGCTTCCACCGCGCCGCCCGGAATCTGGCTCAACGCATCGCGAATCGCGCCGCAGGCGGCGTCCCATGTCTCCCGCATGTCGCGCTCGACATGCCGCGCGCGGGGCTGCCGCTGCTCCACGCGGCGGCTGCCGACGGCGACGGTGCGCCCGGATGTGTCGAAGATGACGGCCTTCGTCGCGGTCGATCCGCTATCGATGCCCAGCAGATACGTCTCCATCGTGTCTCCGTTCTTTTTACGTCACTGACAGGCCGTCCCGGTCTTTTTTGCCGACGCTCCCAAGCTAGGGTTAGCGCGGATGGCGATGGAAGAGACGAGTGCCTATCGTGACTGAACTGAAAAAAATTTCAGCGCATTAAAAAAATATCACTTTTCGACGTGCTCATGGAGACGACATGACGAAATCCGCCGACAGGCGCGATGCCGAAGACAGCCTTGCGATCCGCGCGGCGTGGCTGCATTACGTCGCCGGCCAGACGCAGGCGGACGTCGCATCGCGTCTCGGGGTGACGAGCCTCAAGGCGCATCGGCTCATCATGCGTGCGAACCAGAGCGGTGCGGTGAAATTCAGCATCGACGGCGACGTGGCCGAATGCGCGGTGCTCGAAGCCGGACTCGCGCATCGCTACGGTCTCAGCTATTGCGAAGTCGTTCCGGATCTCAACGAAGGCGAACTGCCGTTGCGCGCGCTGGGATTCGCCGGGTCGCAGTTCCTTCAGCGCGAGATCCTCGCGTTGCAGAACGGCGTGATCGGCATCGGGCATGGCCGCACGCTCGCGGCCGCCGTCGCGAACATTCCGCGCATGGACGCGGGCACCGTGCGCTTCGTCTCGCTGCTGGGCGGCGTCACGCGCAAATACACGGCGAATCCTTATGACGTGATTCATCGTCTGGCCGAGCAGACGGGCGCGATGTCCTACGTGATGCCGCTGCCGTTCTTCGCGAATACGGCCGAGGATCGCGAAGTGTTGCTGTCGCAGCGCGGCGCGCGCGAGGTGTTCGATCTGGCGGCGCACGCGGATCTGATGCTCGTCGGCATCGGCTCGGTGAACGCGGACGCGCAACTGGTCGCCTCGCAGATGATCGAGCCGGCGGAAATCGACGAAGTGCGCGAGATGGGCGGTGCGGGCGAAGTGCTCGGGCATTTTTTCAGCGCGGAGGGCGAATCGGTCGAGACGTCGCTCGCGGCGCGCACCGTGGCGCCCGAACTGGAGGATCTGAAGGGCCGGCGCATCGTCGGCATCGCGGGCGGCGCGTCGAAGATCGCGGCGATTCGCGCCGTGCTGAAGAGCGGCCTGTTGAGCGGATTGATCACCGACGAAGTGTCGGCGCTCGCGCTCAACGACGAGCCCACCGCAGCGGAGCACGCGTGATGAACGGGCACACGCGCGATCTGCTGATCGGCATCGACGCCGGCACGTCGGTCATCAAGGCCGTGGCCTTCGATCTCAGCGGGCGGCAAATCGCCGTCGCTTCGGTGCCGAACCGATACACCACGAGCGCCGACGGCGCGGCGACCCAGCCGCTCGACCGGACCTGGGCGGACTGCGCGCAGACGCTGCGCGATCTCGGCGCGAAAGTCGAAGGTCTCGCGCAGCGCACGTGCGGACTCGCGGTCACGGGGCAGGGCGACGGCACATGGCTCGTCGGCGCGGACAATCGTCCCGCGAGCGATGCATGGCTGTGGCTCGATGCGCGCGCCGCGAGCACCGTGCAGCGGCTGCAGGAAGGCGCATCGAGCCGGGCGCGCTTCGAGGCCACCGGCACGGGGCTCGCGTCGTGCAGCCAGGGCGCGCAGATCGCCCACATGGCCGCGACGATGCCCGACGTGCTGAAGCGCGCCGAAGTCGCGCTGCATTGCAAGGACTGGCTGTACCTGAATCTGACGGGCGTGCGCGCAACCGATCCGTCGGAGGCGAGCTTCACCTTCGGCGACTTCCGGACGCGCCGCTACGACGACACGGTGATCGACGCGCTCGGCCTCGTCGAGTGGCGAGGCTTGCTGCCCGACATCGTGGACGGCACCGAGACCACGCATCCGCTGTCGGCGGATGCCGCGCGCGCGACGGGCCTTCTCGAAGGCACGCCCGTGTGTCTCGGCTTCGTCGATATCGTGCTGACCGCGCTGGGCGCGGGCATTCATACGGAAGGCGCGGCGGGCGCGAGCTGCTCGATCGTCGGCTCGACGGGCATGCACATGCGCGCGATGCGCAACGAAGACGTGCATCTGAACGCCGAAGGCACGGGCTATGTGATCGCGTTGCCGCTGCCCGGCATGTCGGCGCAGGTGCAGTCGAACATGGCCGCGACCCTGAACGTCGACTGGGCGCTGAATCTCGCCTGCGATCTGCTCAGGCAGTTCGGCACGAGTCTCTCGCACGCCGACCGGATGAAATGCATCGACGGCTGGCTGCAATCCGGGCGTCCGGGCGCGCTGCTGTATCACCCCTATATCTCCGATGCAGGCGAGCGCGGCCCGTTCGTCGATCCCAACGCCCGCGCGGATTTCATCGGACTGACGAGCGAAAGCCGTTATCCGGACCTGTTCCGCGCCGTGGTCGAAGGGCTCGGCATGGCGGCGCGCGACTGCTACACGTCGATGGGCCTGCCGATGCCCGACGAGCTGCGCCTCACCGGCGGCGCGACGCGTTCGCGCGCCCTGCGCGGCGTGCTCGGCGCGGTGGTCGGCGCACCGACGCGCATTTCCGCGCGAGAGGAAGCCGGCGCGGCGGGCGCGGCGATGATGGCGGCGGTCGCGCTCGGCGTCCACGCCGACATGGACGCGTGCATCGCCGAATGGGTGACGCCGCTCCTGGGAGAACTCGAAACGCCGGATGCCGAACTGACCCAGCTCTACACGCGGCTTTTTCCGGCCTATCGCCACGCGCGTCAGGCGCTCGCGCCGACGTGGGATGAGACCGCGCGGCTGCTGAAGTCGCGGCATCGGCCAGAAGCCGTTTCCGCAGCCCTCAACTAACGTCGAGCACATCGACACGGAACGCTGAGATGAGCGAGAGAGACATGGTGGACCTGTGTGTCATCGGCGGCGGCATCAACGGCGCGGGTATCGCGCGCGATGCGGCAGGCCGCGGGCTGTCGGTGATCCTGTGCGAAAAGGACGATCTGGCGCAGGGCACGTCGTCGCGTTCCGGCAAGCTGGTGCACGGCGGTCTGCGCTACCTCGAATACTACGAATTCAGGCTGGTGCGCGAGGCGCTGATCGAGCGCGAAGTGCTGCTCAATGCCGCGCCGCACATCATCTGGCCGCTGCGGTTCGTGTTGCCGCACAGTCCGGGCGATCGTCCCGCGTGGCTCGTGCGCACGGGCCTCTTTCTGTACGACCACCTCGGCGGCCGCAAGAAGCTGCCGGGCACGCGGTCGCTCGATCTGTGGCGCAACCCCGAAGGCGCGCCGATCAAGGACGAGTACCGTCGCGGCTTCGAATATTCGGATTGCTGGGTCGATGACGCGCGCCTCGTCGTGCTCAATGCGGTCGATGCCGCGCTGCGCGGCGCGCAAGTGCTCACGCGCACCGCGTGCGTATCGGCGCGGCGCGAGGGCGGCGCGTGGCGCGTCGAATTGCGCGATGCACGCAACGGCTCGACGCGCGTCGTGACGGCCAGGGCGCTCGTCAATGCGGCGGGGCCGTGGGTATCGGACGTGATCGGGCGCGCGGGCGCCACCTCGACGCGCAAAGTGCGGCTCGTGAAGGGCAGCCATCTCGTCACACCGAAGTTCTGGGACGGCCCGCATTCCTATCTGGTGCAGAACCACGACAAGCGCGTGATCTTCATCAACGCCTACGAAGGCGACAAGGCGCTCATCGGCACGACCGATGTTCCATGGGACGGCGCGCCGGAAACCGTGCAGATTTCAAACGAGGAGATCGACTATCTGCTGTCGGCGGTGAACCGCTACTTCAAGCATCCGCTGCGCCGCCAGGACATCCTGCAGACGTTCTCGGGCGTGCGGCCGCTCTACGACGACGGCAAGGGCAATCCATCGGCGGTCACGCGCGACTACGTGTTCGATCTCGACGACAGCAACGGCGCGCCTCTGCTCAATGTCTTCGGCGGCAAGATCACGACCTTCCGCAAACTCGCGGAGCACGCGCTGCAAAGGCTCAAGGGCACGTTCCCGTCGATGGGCGCCGACTGGACCGCCTCCGCGACGCTGCCGGGCGGCGACATCGAAGACGCGGATGTGGCGCGTTTCACCGCGCGCCTGCAAAGCCAGTACGACTGGCTGCCGCGCAGCCTGCTGCGCTACTACACGCAGACCTACGGCACGCTCACGGCGCGGGTGATCGACGGCGCCACGTCGCTCGACGGTCTCGGCGCGCAGTTCGGGCCGAATTTCTACGAAGCGGAAGCGCGCTATCTGATGGCCCACGAATGGGCTGCGACGGCGGAAGACATGCTCACGCGCCGCACCAAGCACGGCCTGCACATGAGCGCGGCGCAGAAGTCCGCGTTCGAGGCGTGGCTTGGCAGCCTCGTCAGGCAATCCGCGTAAGCGGCCGCGCCGAAACATACAGGAGACGGGACGAACATGGCATTCACGCTTGCACTCAACACGAATCCGCTGGTGAACCGCTTCGCCGAGCCGGGCGATCTGATCGAGACGATCGCGCACGACATCAAGGTCCGGGACGTGCAATTGACGCACGAGTTCATCAACCCGTCGTGGCCGGCGGCGGTCACGCGCCGCCTCACCCGCGAGATGCGCGCGGCGATGACGCGCACCGGCGTGCGCATCACGTCGGGCATGACCGGGCCGTATGGCCGTCTGAACCACTTCGGCCATCCGGATGCCGATGTGCGCCGCTACTACATCGACTGGTTCAAGACCTTCGCGGACATCACGGCGGACCTGGGCGGCGATTCCATCGGCACGCAGTTCGCCATCTTCACGTACAAGGATTTCGACGACGCCGCGCGCCGCGACGCGCTGATCCGGACCGCCATCGATTGCTGGGCCGAAGTCGCGGAACACGCGAAGGCGGCCGGATTGAAGTACGTGTTCTGGGAACCGATGTCGGTCGGACGCGAATTCGGCGAGACCATCGCCGCGTGCATGGCGCTTCAGGACCGGCTCAGCGCGGCGAAGACGGCTATTCCCATGTGGATGATGGCCGACATCGATCACGGCGACGTCACGAGCCCGAACCCCGACGACTTCGATCCCTACGCATGGGCGCGCGCCGTGCCGCGCGTGTCGCCGATCATCCACATCAAGCAGTCGCTGATGGACAAGGGCGGGCATCGCCCGTTCACCGCCGAGTACAACGCGCGCGGCCGCATTCAGCCCGAACCGCTGATTCGCGCGCTGCACGACGGCGGCGGCCGCGACAACGAAATCTGCCTGGAGCTGTCGTTCAAGGAACGCGAGCCGACCGATCGTCAGGTGGTCGAACAGATCGCGGAATCGGTGGCGTTCTGGGCGCCGCATTTCGACAGCGGCGTGCAAGACCTGCACATCTGAGGACACGACGATGCCAGACACGATGACACAGAAGCTGATCAATGACGGCGACGCCGCCGTCGACGAAATGCTGGAAGGCGTCATGGCCGCGCACGGCGATCTGCTGATGCGCAGCGAATCCGCGCCGCGCGCGATCATCGCGCGCCACGGTCCGCGCGAAGGCAAGGTTGCGCTCGTGATCGGCGGCGGTTCGGGCCACGAGCCGACCTTTCTCGGCTTCGTCGGCAAGGGTTTGGCCGATGCGGCGGTGATCGGCAACGTCTTCGCGTCCCCGCCGCCGCAGCCCGCCGTCGATGCGGCGCTCGCCGCGCACGGCGGCGCGGGCGTGCTGTTCATGTACGGCAACTATGCCGGCGACGTGATGAACTTCGACATGGCCACCGAGATGCTCGAACTGGAAGGCGTCGAGGCGCGCACGGTGCTGACGACCGACGACATCGCGTCCGCGCCGCGCGAAAAGCGCGAGACACGGCGTGGCGTCGCGGGCAACGTGTTCATCTTCAAGGCAGCGGGCGCCGCCGCGGATCTGATGATGCCGCTCGACGACGTGGAGCGCGTCGCGCGTCACGCCAACGCCCGCACCTACACGCTGGGCGTGGCGCTCGCGCCGTGCTCGCTGCCGCAGACGCGCCGTCCGAATTTCGAGATCGCTGCCGGCGATATGGAAATCGGCATGGGCATTCACGGCGAGCCGGGCATGCGCCGCGAGGCGTTGCGCACCGCCGACGCCATCACGGACGAAATCATGGACGCGATTCTCGCGGAGATGGGCGCGGCGAAGGGCGATCGCGTCGCCGTGCTCGTCAACTCGCTCGGCTCCACGCCGCTCATGGAGCTTTACATTCTCAACCGCCGCGTCGCGCAGCGCCTGAAAGACGCGGGTCTCGTCGTGCACAGAACGCTGGTCGGGCCGCTGTGCACGTCGCTGGAGATGGCGGGCGCATCGATCACGGTGATGCATCTCGACGACGAGCTTCAGCGGCTCATCGATCACCCGTGCGAATGCGCGATGTTTCAGCAGGAGGCCGCACGATGCGCGCGCTGACGACCGCCGACATGGCGCATCTCTTTCGCGCGCTCGCGCAGAGCATCGCGGCGGCGCGCGACGAACTCTGCCGGCTCGACGGCGTGATCGGCGACGCGGACCACGGCATCGCGATGGAGCAGGGCTTCGGCGCCGCCTCGAAAGCGGTCGATGCGCTGCCCGCCGGGGCGACGCTCGCGGACCAGTTGAACGCGGCGGCGAAGGGCTTTCTGAACGCGGTCGGCGCGTCGTCGGGACCGCTGTACGCCACGGCGTTCATGCGCGCGGCGAAGGCTGCGGGCGCGCGCGCCGAGATGCCGATGAACGAAGCGCCCGGCCTGATCGTCGCGATGGCGGAGGGCATTCGCTCGCGCGGGAAGGCCGAGACCGGCGAGAAGACGATGGTGGACGTGTGGGCGCCCGCAGCGGCGGTGGCCGCACAAGGCATGGCGGACCGCTTGCCGGTGAGCGAAATCATGGCGCGCATTCGCGAGGCCGCGGCGGCGGGCGCGGATTCGACGCGATCGATGGTCGCCACCAAGGGCCGGTCCGCGCGTCTCGGCGAACGAAGTCTCGGACACGTGGATCCCGGCGCGGCAAGCGCGGCGATGGTGCTCGACGTGATGGCCAACGAGTGGGGCAAACATGAAACTGACTGAAGCGATGGAGGTATGCCAATGAGCGCGGTCGCATCGACGAAGAGACATCCGAACCGCGGCGTTCGCCTGCTGATCGAGGTGGTGCTGTTGCTGATCCTGCTCGCCGCCATGGCGATGAGCACGAAGGTCGTGAAGATCGGCTCGGGCGCGGATACGCAAACCAAGGAGTTCGAGCCGGAGGCGTACGGCAACAAGCAGTTCCCGAAAACGCAGGCGGCGATCGAGAAGCGCGCGGTGGATGCGGCCACGCTGGCCGCGGCCATCGCCAAGGATCAGGACGCGGCGGGCAAGCAATACGGCGTGGCGGGCGGCGGCATCGGGCCGGAAATGTCGGTGAAGTTCACCGGCGTGGCGGGCAAGGAAGATTCCGGCGTCTATGAAGTCAAGGTGCCCGGCTTGCCGGATTCGCTCCTGATTCGCGTGCAGACGGGCCCGGCGATCAACGGCACCGATCTGCGCGACGCCACGGGCGACATCAGCTTCGGCCAGTTCACGAATCAGATCGACTATCAGAACGCGGGTTATGCGATCAACACGGCGATGAAAAAGCAGGTTCTCGCCAAGGTCGATACGGTCAAGCTGACGGGCAAGACCGTCTCGGTCGTCGGCGTCTTCCAGCTCGTGAATCCGAACGGCTGGCTCGTCACTCCCGTCAAGCTGGACGTGAAATGAGCACACTGACCGAAACCCCCGCACAAGCCCCGGCGAAAGACGGCGTGCTGCTGTCGGCGCGAGATATCGTCAAGTCGTATGGCGGCGTGCATGCGCTCAAGGGCGTGAACTTCGAGATCCATCGCGGCAAGGTCACGACGCTGTTCGGCGAGAACGGCGCGGGCAAGTCGACGCTGATGAAGATCCTCTCGGGCGTGGAAAAGCCGACGTCCGGCGAGATCGACCTCGACGGCAAGCGTGTCGCTTTCACTTCGTCGAGCGATGCGCGCGATCACGGCATCTCGATCATCCATCAGGAACTGAGCCTCGCGCCGAATCTGAGCGTGCGCGACAACATCTTCATGGGCCGCGAGATTCGCACGCGCACTGGCGTGAATTTCGCGGAAGAAGCGCGGCAGACGCGCGCGCTCATGCAGGAACTGGAAGAAGACGTCGATCCGATGACGCTCGTGCGCGATCTGCGCCTCGGCCAGCAGCAGGTGGTCGAAATCGCGCGGGCGCTGTCCGTCGATTCGCGCATCCTGATCATGGACGAGCCGACCTCGGCGCTGAGCGCATCCGAGGTCGAAGTGCTCTTCAAGGTGATACGCGATCTGACGAGCCGTGGCGTGTCGATCGTCTACATCTCGCATCATCTCGAAGAGGCGCTGCAGGTGACCGATTACGCGGTGGTGCTGCGCGACGGGCGCATCACCGCCACGGCCGAGCGCAAGGATATCGATCTCGGCTGGATCGTGCGCAACATGGTGGGCGACAACTTCGATCTGGGTTCGCCGCCGACCGGCTATGCATTCGGCGACGTCGCGCTGCATATCGACGATGTCAGCGTCGCGGACGAATCCGGCTCGGGCGCATCGGTCGTCGATCATCTGTCGCTGGAGGTGCGCGCGGGCGAGATCGTCTGCATCTATGGGCTGATGGGCGCGGGCCGCACCGAGCTGCTCGAAGCCGTGGCCGGACGCACGCGCTTGCCGGTGACGGGCGGCAAGATCCTGCTCGAAGGCGAGGACATGGCGGGGCTCGGCATTGCCGCGCGCATCGGGCGCGGCCTCGTGCTGGTGCCGGAGGACCGCCAGCGCGACGGTCTCGTGCCGACGATGAGCGTCGGCGCCAACATGTCGCTTGCCAGCATCCGCACGTTCGTGAAGGGCCTGCTGATGTCGCCGCCCGCCGAGCGCCAGCTCGTCGGGCAGTCGATCCGTAACGTTCACGTGAAGACCTCGGGCGCGGGCGCGTCGATCCGTTCGCTTTCCGGCGGCAATCAGCAGAAGGTCGTGATCGGCAAGATGCTCGCGACCAATCCGAAAGTCATCTTGCTCGATGAACCCAGCCGGGGCATCGATATCGGCGCGAAGTCGGAAGTATTCCGCCTGCTCGCCGAGAACGCGAAGAAGGGGCTCGCCGTCGTGTACTCGACCTCGGAAGTGGGCGAGTGCCTGAGTGTCGCGCATCGCATCATCGTGATGCGGCGCGGCAAGATATCCGCGGAGTTCGGCCCCGACGCCAACAAGGACGACATCATGGCCGCTTCGGGCGAAGCCGTGGTGGCCTGATCGTAGCAATGCCAGGAGACACTCGACATGAACAACCCCGCCAAGACTTCGGGATCGACCCACTCCGGTTCTTCAGGAGAAGGATTCGACCTCGGCAAGATGCTGCTCGAAGGGCGCGCTTTCTTCGCGCTGATCGCCATCATCGCGATCTTTTCGTTTCTTTCGCCTAACTACTTCGCACTGGAAAATTTCCTTACGATGGCCTCTCACGTGGCTATCTACGGCATTCTGGCGATCGGCATGCTGCTCGTCATCATCAACGGCGGCATCGATCTGTCCGTCGGTTCCACGCTCGGGCTGTCCGGCGTCGTCGCGGGATTCTTCATGCAGGGCGTCACGCTGAACATGTTCGGCGTCGTGCTGTATCCGTCGGTGTGGGTCGTCGTGGTGCTGTGCTGCGCGCTGGGCGCGTTCATCGGCCTCGTGAACGGCATTCTGATCGCCCGCTTCAAGGTGCCCGCGTTCGTCGCCACGCTCGGCGTGATGTACGTGGTGCGCGGCTTCGCGCTCCTGATGACCAACGGCCTGACCTATAACAACCTCGGCGGCTCGGCCGATCTGGGCAACACGGGCTTCGACTATCTCGGCTTCGACCGGCTGTTCCATGTGCCCGTCGGCGTGCTGATTCTCGCGGTCATCGCCATTCTCGGCAGCATCGCGCTGAACCGCTCGGCCTTCGGACGATGGCTCTATGCGTCGGGCGGCAACGATCGCGCCGCCGAACTCTCCGGCGTGCCGGTCAAGCGCGTGCTGGTCAGCGTGTACATGCTGTCGGGCGTGTGCGCGGCCATCGCCGGGCTGATTCTTTCTTCACAGCTCACGTCCGCCGGCCCGACCGCCGGCACGACCTACGAACTCACGGCCATTGCCGCCGTGGTGATCGGCGGCGCATCGCTGATGGGCGGCACCGGCAATATCCGCGGCACGCTGCTCGGCGCGTTCGTCATCGGCTTCTTGTCCGACGGTCTCGTGATCATCGGCATCTCGTCTTACTGGCAAACCGTGTTCACCGGCGCCGTGATCGTCCTCGCGGTGCTGCTGAACGCCATTCAATATCGCCGCCGGGCGAAGCGGCCCGCGCCGACCGGTGGCCAACTGGCTTCTCCGCAAGGCGGCAGCAAAGCTTGAGCGTTACGTCCGGCAAGTGAGAAGTACATCCGTAGTAAGTCCTGCGCCAACACCAACTTTTAGAAAGAGACAAGCCATGACTATGAAGAAGAGAAAGACTCTGATGCTCGCCGCTGCCGCTCTGGCTGCACCCCTGTTCGCCGGGCAGGCTCACGCCGCAGGCGGCCTCATCAGCATCATTGTGAACGATCCGGCGAATCCGTACTGGCTGGCCGAAGGCAACATCGCGTCCGCCGAAGCGAAGAAGCTGGGCTATACCGCGAACGTGTCGGCATCGAAAGGCGATACGAACACCGAAAGCCAGCAGATCGACACCGCCATCACCAACAAGTCCGTCGCGATCATTCTCGATCCGGCGAACGCCAGCGGCTCGGTCGGCGCCGTGAAGAAGGCCGTGGCCGCGAACATTCCGGTGTTCCTCGTCAACGCGGAAATCAATCAGCCCGGGCTCGCCAAGGCGCAGCTCGTGTCGAACAACGCGCAGGGCGCGGCGCTCGGCGCGCAGCAATGGGTCAAGGACGTCGGGGCCAAGGGCAACTACGTGGAACTGCTTGGCGCGCCGTCCGACAACAACGCGGCGACGCGCTCGAACGGCTACAAGTCGGTGCTGAGCCAGTATCCGGACCTGAAGCTCGCCGGCTCGCAAGTGGCGGACTGGGATCGCACGAAAGGCTTCAACGCGACCCAGAGCCTGCTGCAGGCGCATCCCGACGTGATCGGCGTGATCAGCGGCAACGACGAAATGGCGCTCGGCGCGATCGCGGCGCTCAAGCAGGCCGGCAAGCTCAAGAACGTGAAGGTCGGCGGCTTCGACGGTTCGCCCGCGGCAGTCGAGGCAGTCAAGGCCGGCGAGCTGCAATACACGGTGCTTCAGCCGGTCGCCGAGTTCTCCGCGAAAGCCGTTCAGGAAGCCGATCAGTTCCTGAAGACCGGCAAGACGGGCGCCTCGGGCGAGAAGCAGCTCTTCGATTGCGTGCTGATCACGAAGGCGAACGTTTCGAAGTACACCGCGCCGTTCGTCCTCTCGAAGTGACAGACGGCCCCGGCGCGCACGGCGGCGGCATCGGCCGTGCGCGCCTGAATCCGGACCTATTGAACGACTACGTATCCATGTCTGATTCCCTGTTCTGGGTCGGCACGAGCTGGAAGATGAACAAGACACTGGCGGAAGCGATCGCTTTCGCCGAGGGCTTGCTCGAAAGCCATGACGACCCGCGTATCCAGTGCTTCGTGATTCCGCCGTTCACCGCGATTCGCGAAGTGAAGTCGATCCTTGCCGAGACCAATGTGAAAGTCGGTGCGCAGAACATGCACTGGGCCGAGCGCGGCGCCTGGACCGGCGAAATCTCCCCGGCGATGCTGGTCGATTGCGGAATGGATCTGGTCGAGCTCGGTCACTCCGAGCGACGCGAGCACTTCGGTGAAACCGATGACGCTGTCGGACTCAAGGTCGAAGCCGCCGTGCGTCATGGCCTGACGCCGTTGATCTGCATCGGCGAGACGCTGGCCGACAAGCATGGCGGCCGCGCGGCCGATGTGCTCGCGACGCAGGTGCGCGGCGCGCTGGCGCGCCTGAATGCCGAACAGAAGACCGCGCCGATCCTGCTCGCGTACGAGCCGGTATGGGCCATCGGTGAAAGCGGAACGCCCGCCGACCCCGATTACGCGGATGCGCGTCAGGCGGAAATCGTCCGGGTCGCGCAGGAGATGCTCGGCCGCCGGATCCCTTGCCTCTACGGCGGCTCCGTCAATACCGGCAACTGCGCCGAACTCGCCGCCTGCCCGAATATCGACGGATTGTTCATCGGCCGGTCGGCCTGGAACGTGGCCGGCTATCTCGACATCGTGAAGCGCGCCGGAGCGGTGCTCTGAACCGCGGCGCTGACTTGCAAAACCCTGCTATCAAGGAGCTCATCATGAAGGTTGCCATCGGCGGCGACAGTGCCGGCGTCGGGTTGGCCCGCGTTCTGGCCGAGTATCTCAAGGATCGCTTCGATGTCTTCGAAGTGTCGAACAACGAATCGAATCCCGGCGAGTTCTACGCCGATCTCTCCGATCGCGTGGCATCCGGCGTGGTCAGCGGCCAGTACGACCGCGCGATTCTCGTGTGCGGAACGGGCATCGGCGTGAGTATTTCGGCGAACAAGGTGCCGGGCATTCGGGCTGCGCTTTGCCACGATACCTATTCGGCCGAACGCGCGGCGCTCTCGAACAACGCGCAGATCATCACGATGGGATCGCGCGTGATCGGCCCGGAAGTGGCGAAGGCGATTGCGGATGCGTTTCTCGTGAACACGTTCGACGAAAACGGACGCAGCGCGGGCAACGTACAGGCCATCAATCAGGTGGATGCGAAGTACCATCGATGACGCGGCTCATCGGGTCTGGAACGGGGCCGCCGTCGCCTCTCGTCCGAATGCGGCGAGCCCCGCGCAAGGCTGCTGCACTGCACGATTTTTGACCGGGAAAGACGATAGGGCTTTCCCGAATGCAAAAAAATATCAGTAACGCGTCCTATCCCGTGTAGTGAAATTTTCGCTCAACGGCTATTCTTGAATCCATGGAAGCGGTGACAAACCGAACAATCGTCGATAGAGACGGTGGCTCATGGAGACAGAATTGACGAACGACAGCGCCGATGTCGCAGGAGGCAGCACTCGCCGTCGCCCGCGGGTTGCCGAGCCCGACCTGGAGCTGGTCGCCGTACCGCGCGACGAATCGTTCAAGGTGTGGTCGCACGGCTATCCTTACAGCACGGTGCGCTGGCACTTTCATCCCGAGTACGAGCTTCACCTCATCACTGCCACGACGGGCAAGTACTTCGTCGGCGACTACATCGGAGATTTCGCGCCCGGCAATCTCGTCATGACCGGGCCTAATCTGCCGCACAACTGGGTAAGCAACGTGTCGCGGGGCGAGCAGGTGAGCGAACGCTGCCTCGTGCTTCAGTTCGATTCCGAATTCGTCGTGCGTGCAATCGATGCGTTTCCCGAATTCAGAAAACTCACTGGCTTGCTCGATGCGTCGGGCTGGGGCCTGGTGTTCACCGAGGACACGGGCGCGGCCGCCGAGCCGATCATGCGTGAGATGCTGCACGCGCAGGGAATGCGGCGGATCGCGCTCTTCGTATCGCTCTTCGCGCTCCTTCTTCAGAGCAGGGAGCCGGTCAGGTTGGCAAGCGCCGCATATCGGGCCGATCCGGCGCGCTACGCTGAGACGCGCATCAATCACGTGCTGACGTACATCGGCAAGAACCTCGCGCAGGAACTTCGCGAAGCCGACCTGGCAGGCCTTGCGGGTCAAAGCGTGAGCGCATTCTCGCGATACTTTCGCCGCCATACCGGCGTGCCTTTCGTGCAGTACGTGAACCGGCTGCGCGTCAATCTCGCGTGCCAGTTGCTGATGTCCGGGGAACTGAGTATCAGCGATATCTGCTATCAGGTCGGATTCAATAACCTGTCCAACTTCAACCGTCAGTTTCTGTTGATCAAAGGCATGTCGCCTTCCAGATGGCGCGGGTATCAGCAACTCAATGCGGCAAGCGCAGACGAGGCGCGCGGTTCCGCGCCATCCTACTCGGCGGCGAGTGCCGTCACCCAATAAATAAAGGAGACACCGAATGAAAAAGCTTTCGACACTCGTTGGCGGCATCAGCGCGATCACGTTAGGTATGCTAAGCGGATCGGCAATGGCGGCGCCTTCGGGCACGGTCGCGTTCCTGATGCCGGATCAGGCGTCCACGCGCTACGAACAGCACGATTTTCCGGGCTTCAAGGCAACGATGTCCAAGCTGTGTCCCGACTGCAAGGTGCTCTATCAGAACGCGAATGCGGACGTTTCGACTCAGCAGCAGCAGTTCAACTCCGTCATCGCCCAGGGCGCGAAGGTGATCGTGCTCGACCCCGTGGATTCGACCGCGGCGGCGTCGCTGGTTCATATGGCGCAAAGCCAGGGCGTGAAGGTGATTGCATACGACCGGCCGGTTCCGTCGACGCCAGCTGACTACTATGTTTCGTTCGACAACGAAGGCATCGGCCGCATGATCGCGCAGTCGCTCGTGCAGCACTTGAAAGACACCGGCGTGCCGACCAACAAGGGCGGTCTTCTCGAAGTCAACGGCTCTCCCACCGACGCAGCAGCAGGGCTGATCAAGAAAGGCATCCATTCCGGTCTCGCCTCCAGCGGCTACAAGACGCTCGCCGAGTACGACACCCCCGAATGGGCGCCGCCGAAGGCTCAGCAATGGGTCAGCGGACAGATCACCCGCTTCCAGTCGCAGATCGTCGGCGTCGTGGCCGCAAACGACGGCACGGCCGGCGGAACGGTCGCGGCCTTCAAGGCAGCCGGCGTGAATCCGGTGCCGCCGGTGACGGGCAACGATGCGACCATCGCCGGTCTGCAACTGATCATCGCCGGCGACGAGTACAACACCATCCTGAAACCGAGCGAAACCGTTGCGGCGGCCGCGGCCAAGGTCGCCGTCGGGTTCCTGTCGGGACAGGCCGCGAAGGGCGAAACGACGCTCTTCAACACGCCGACGCAACTGTTCACGCCGACCGTCATCACGGCGAAAAACCTCAAGGCGGAAGTGGTCGACAAGGGTTTCGCGAGCGCGAAGACCTTGTGTACCGACCGTTACGCGGAAGGCTGCAAGAAGCTCGGCATCACGAACTGAACCGGCGCGACGCCGGACGAAACCGGCGCCTCGCGGCGTTTTCTATTCAATCAAGCAGAGGTACGGTCCATGACTGACAACTCCACGAAGCGGCCCGCCCCGGGAAAGCTGGTGCTCAGTTTGCGCAACATATCCAAGCACTTCGGAGCGGTCTCGGCCCTGACGGACATCGAACTCGACGTACACGCGGGAGAAGTCGTCGCGCTGGTTGGCGACAACGGCGCGGGCAAGTCGACGCTCATCAAGGTGCTGGCGGGCGTGCATCAGCCGAGTTCGGGCACGATCACGTTCGACGGCAAGGAAGTCACGCTGGCGAACCCGTCGGCGGCGCTCGACCTCGGCATTGCCACGGTGTTCCAGGATCTGGCGCTGTGCGAGAACCTCGATGTGGTCGCGAACATCTTCCTCGGGCGAGAAATGAGTCCCATGCGCCTGGACGAAGTTTCGATGGAGATGCGGGCATGGACCCTTTTGAATGAACTGTCGGCGCGCATTCCCGATGTGCGCGATGTCGTGGCGTCGCTGTCCGGCGGGCAGCGGCAGACCGTCGCCATCGCACGTTCGCTGCTGCTCGATCCGAAACTGATCATGCTGGACGAGCCGACTGCCGCGCTCGGCGTGGCGCAGACCGCGGAAGTGCTGAACCTCATCGAACGCGTGCGCGATCGCGGGCACGCGGTGATCATCATCAGCCATAACATGGAAGACGTGCGTGCCGTGGCGGACCGGATCGTCGTGCTGCGGCTCGGCAAGAACAACGGCGTCTTCTATCCCGACTCGTCGAATCAGGAGCTCGTCGCCGCGATCACCGGCGCAACCGAGAACGCAGTCTCGCGCCGCGCCGACCGGCGTCAGGCTCAAACGAATGCCTAGTGGGAGAACACGACATGAGTAACCAGATTCAGGGTGCTCCGCACGGAAAGCCGGACAAGCCGGAACAAGCTTCCACATTGCTCGATCGCAGCGACGTGCGCGTGAAGCACGCGACGGGCGTCGGAGGCGCGATCTCCGCATTCGTCGATCAGGTGAAGTCGGGTGACCTGGGTTCATTGCCCGTGGTCGTCGGTCTGGTCATTATCTGGACCGTGTTCACGAGCCTCAATCCCGTCTTTCTATCCGCCAACAATCTCGTCAATCTTCTTTTCGACTGCTCGACCATCGGCGTCATCTCGCTCGGCATCGTCTGCGTGCTGATGGTCGGTGAGATCGACCTGTCCGTCGGCTCGATGAGCGGTTTCGCTTCGGCGCTGGTGGGCATGCTCTGGGTGAATGAGGGATGGCCCGTTGGACTGGCGATCGCTGCGGCCATCGTCGTGGGCGCGGTCGTCGGCGCGCTGTATGCGTCGCTCCTCAACCGCCTCGGGATGCCGAGCTTCGTCGCCACGCTGGCGGGCCTGCTCGCATTGCTCGGGCTGCAACTGTACGTGCTCGGCTCCAGTGGTTCCATCAACCTGCCGTATGGTTCGGCGATGGTGAACCTCGGGCAGTTGATCGTGCTGCCGCCGGTCGTTTCGTATGTCATAGCGCTCGTGCCGGGCGTCCTCATGCTGGTTCTCGGGATCCGCACGCAACAACGCCGCCGGGCATCGAATCTTTCGTCGCCCTCGATGAGCAGTCTGCTCACGCGCTGCGTCGTCATCACGGTGCTGCTGGAGGTCGTGGTCGCGTATCTGAATCAGAGTCGCGGCATTCCGCTGCTCTTCGCGTTGTTCCTGGCGCTCGCGGTGGTGATGGATTACATGCTCAGGCGCACCCGATGGGGCCGTTCGATGCACGCGGTCGGCGGCAACAAGGAAGCGGCGAGGCGCGCGGGCATCAACGTCAAAGGCATTTATATGAGCGCCTTCGTGCTCTGCTCGGGACTCGCGGCGCTGGGCGGCGTTCTGTCGGCGGCGCGGCTCGCATCGGCCAGTCAGCAGGCGGGCACGGGCGATGTCAACCTCAATGCGATCGCAGCGGCGGTGATCGGCGGAACGAGTCTCTTCGGCGGGCGCGGCAGCGCGTATTCGGCGGTGCTCGGCATCATCGTGATCCAGTCGATCGCGAGCGGACTGACGCTGCTGAATCTCTCGTCCTCGCTGCGCTTCATGATTACGGGCGCTGTCCTGGCGATTGCCGTCATCGTCGATTCGCTTGCCCGTCAGTCGCGCGTCTCGCATGGTCGCGCATGATTCGGATATTCAGGAGATAGATGAATGACTGACACGATCAAAGGAAAGGTCGCGGCCATCACAGGCGCTGCGTCGGGTATCGGCCTGGCATGCGCGCGCGAACTCATTGCGCATGGCGCGAAGGTCGTGCTGATCGACCGCGCCAAAGAGCGGCTCGACACGCTGTGCGCGGAGCTGGGGCCCGAGGCATTTCCGCTCGTTGCGGACCTGCTGAATCCGGCGGAAGTGTCCGGCCTGCTGCCGCGCATTCTCGATGCCGCCGGCGGCCTCGATATCTTCCACGCGAATGCCGGCGCGTACGTGGGCGGCGACGTGACCGAAGGCGATCCCGACGCATGGGACCGCATGCTGAACCTGAACATCAATGCCGCGTTCCGTTCGGTGCACGCCGTTCTCCCTCACATGGTGAAACAGCAGTCCGGCGACATCATTTTCACGAGTTCCATCGCGGGCATGGTGCCGGTGGTCTGGGAGCCGATCTACACCGCTTCGAAGTTCGCGGTGCAGGCCTTCGTGCACACGACGCGGCGTCAGCTCTCGAAGCACGGCGTGCGCGTCGGCTCGGTATTGCCGGGACCGGTCGTGACCGCGTTGCTGGACGACTGGCCCAAGGCGAAGATGGAAGAGGCGCTCGCGTCCGGCAGCCTGATGCAGCCGAAGGAAGTGGCCGATTGCGTGCTTTTCATGCTGACGCGCCCGCGCAACGTGACCATTCGCGACCTCGTGATCCTTCCGAACGCGGTCGATCTCTGAAACGAACAGGCATGCGAGGGGCGCGCATGTCCCTCGACATCGATCCAACGCTTAGCCAGGCAGGGAGCCATGACTTCTGATTACATGACCCAGGACGCAACGAACGCGCGGTTTGTCGTCGGCGTGGACGTCGGCACCGGCAGCGCGCGCGCGGGAGTCTTCGACCTCGACGGCCGCATGCTGGGGACGGCGAAGCACGACATCACGCTGTATCGGGAGAGCGGGTCCATCGTCGAACAATCGAGCACGGAAATCTGGAACGCGGTCTGTCACGCGGTCAAGGATGCGGTGACGCAGGCGGACGTGCCGCCGGAACGGATCGTCGGGATCGGATTCGATGCCACCTGCTCGCTGGTCGTGCTCGGTGACGGCGGCAAGCCGCTGCCGGTGGGACCGTCGGAGGAAGCGGAGCGCGACATCATCGTCTGGATGGATCACCGCGCCATCGAGCAGGCGGAACGCATCAACGCCGCCGGCCACGATGTCCTGAAGTATGTGGGCGGCAAGATATCGCCGGAGATGGAAACGCCGAAGCTGCTGTGGCTTCGCGAGCATCGTCCCGCCGTATTCGACGATGCATGGCAGTTCTTCGATCTCACCGACTTCCTGACGTGGCGTTCGACGGGCGACCTCTCGCGATCCACTTGCACGGTCACATGCAAGTGGACCTATCTGGCACATGAGCGCCGCTGGGACGGCACTTACTTTCGCAGCGTCGGACTGGGCGTGCTCGCGGACGAAGATTTTGCCCGCATCGGGCAAAACGTGGTGGAACCCGGCACGCCGCTGGGATCCGGCCTGACGGAAGACGCAGCGGCGCAGCTCGGCTTGCGCGCCGGGACGCCCGTCGCCGCGGGCGTGATCGATGCGCACGCAGGCGGCATCGGCACGGTGGGCGCGGAAGGCGAGCCGGAAGCCTGTCTCGCTTATGTGTTCGGCACGTCGTCCTGCACGATGACGACGACGCGCGAACCGGTGTTCGTGCCCGGCGTCTGGGGACCGTATTTTTCGGCGATGGTCCCGAACGCCTGGCTCAATGAAGGCGGCCAGTCCGTTGCGGGCGCGGCCATCGAAAGGCTGCTCACGCTGCATCCGGCAACCGCCGAGGCGCGAAGCCGTTCCGAGGAAGCGGGACAGTCGCTGCCCGCGATGCTCGCCAATCTCGCGACGCAGGCGTCGGACACCTTGTCCGACGTCGTGAAACTGGCGCAAGGCGTGCATGTCGTCCCCGAATTTCTGGGCAACCGGGCACCGTTCGCCGATCCCCACGCGCGAGCCGTGATCGCAGGCCTCGGCATGGAAACCGACCTCGACAGTCTCGTATCGCTGTATATCGCGGGCATCTGCAGTATCGGATACGGCTTGCGCCAGATAGTCGAGACGCAGGCGTCGGCGGGCGCGGCAATCGAACGCGTGATGATCAGCGGCGGAGCGGGGCGCCATGAGCTTGTGCGTCAGTTGCTCGCCGATGCGGTCGGCAAGCCGCTGCTGGCCACGCGCGCGGAGGAACCCGTTCTGCTCGGCGCGGCGATTCTCGGTGCCGTGGCGGGCGGGCAGTTCAGCGATGTGCAGACCGCGATGGGCGTCATGTCTCAGGTCAGCAAAGTCTATGAGCCCCATCGCGATGTACGCGCGTTGCATGATGCGCGATTCAGCGCGTTCACGCGCTTGCAGGCGGTCGCCAGGGAGATTCGCTAGGCGGCAGCGCGGAGCGCGGAACGTCGCGTGTTGGCGTCGCTCGATAGCACCGCGCCGCATGCGCTGGATTGGACGGCTCGGCCAGGCGCCTCGCACGTCCAATCGCGCACGCCCGGAGTCAGTGTTTGAGGCAGGTGTCGGCGTTCTTCCAGGTGCAGGTGTCGAGCCCGGTGTGGACAATCGGCTTCACCGTCTTGCCTTGCGCGAGATCACGCATGACCATCGCCGCCTGATAGCCCATTTCCTCCGGACGCTGGCCGACAAGCGCGTTGACCTTGTGGTCCTTCAGCGCCTGCAGTTCCGGCCCGAGCGTATCGGCCGAGACGATCACGAACTTGCCGCTCTGAATCTTGTCCATGATCGGCGCGACGACCTGCGAATACGCTTGCGGCGCGAACAGCGGCCAGCCGCCTTCCAGCACGAATGCATCGAGACCGGTGGCGTTCGCCGTGAGCGTGTCCTGCATCATCTGATTCGCCTTGGCGGCATCGTCGTTCACATACAGCGGGCAGGCGCTGATCTCGCGCCAGCCGTTTTCGCCTGCGAGCTTCGAGACGCCTTTCTTGCCGGCGAGCGCGTCGCGCGTGCCCTGCGCCCGCTGGTTGATGTTCTCCGCTGCGGGATTGCCCATCACGAGGCAGACGTTGCCGCCCTTCGGCATCAGCAACTTCAATTGCTCGCCGAGCTTCACGCCGAGTTCGTAGTTATCCGTGCCGACATAGCTCTTGCGCAGCGACTGGTCTTTCGGCAGCAGGTCCGCGTCGGCGGTGATGATCGGGATCTTCGTGTTGCGCCGGCGGATCACTTCCGCGATGGCGGGTGCGTTCGAAGGCGATATGGCTATCGCGGACACGCCTTTCGTCAGCAGGTCATCGATGATCTGCACTTCGGCGCTTTCGTCGGCGGCCGTCGCCGGACCCGTGTAGTAGCAGGTGTATCCCTGCTTGCTGAGTTCCTTGTTCGCCCGGTCGCAGCCTTGATGCATGAGGTCGAAGTAGGGGTTGTCGAGCCCCTTCACGACCAGAGCCAGCGTCTTGTCCGCCGCGAACGTGGGCGAGGCCAGCATCGCAAGGCTTCCGATAGCAGCAAGACACATCAATGCCTTTTTCATCTTCGTCTCCTGTTGGACGCCGGTCCGACGGCGCCGATGTCTTCCCCGCACGACTGTCTTCGTGAGCGCAAGAAAAAGCCATGCGCGTCTCGACATTCCCCGCGGATCCTCGCGATGCCATGAGCGCCGCATACCGTCCGACCGCCCCTTCGCACTGACGACCATGCAACCGGTGCCACGCAGTCCGTCAACCTGTCGGGCGATCGCCGCCGAGCCGGTTGAAGAGCACGGCGATGATGATGAACGAGCCGACCACCGTTCCCTGCCAGAACGAGTCGACGCCGAGCAGGATCAGACTGTTGCGAATCACTTCGATCAGCGCCGCGCCAACGACGGTGCCCAGCGTGCTGCCGATGCCGCCCATCAGACTGGTTCCGCCGATCACCGTGGCGGCGATCACGCGCAGTTCGTCGCCGGTGCCGAGACCGGTCGTCACCGCGCCGAGCCAGCCGACTTCGAGTATCGCGGCGACGCCTGCCATCAAGCCGCCCAGCACGTACACCGAGCAGATCACGCGGCGCACCGGCACGCCGGTGAGATTCGCCGCATGGCGATTGCCGCCGACCGCGAACACGTAGCGGCCCCAACGCGTCAGGCTGAAGGCGAACCAGAACAGCAGCGCGAGCACGACGAGAAACCAGACCGGATTGGCGACGCCGAGCGTCGCGCCGCCGCCCAGCGCAAGGAGCTTGCTGCCGTCGGGACCGAAATCGAAGATGGTGCGGCTGCCGGAAACGACGAGCGCGAGACTGCGTCCGACGCTCAGCATGCCGAGCGTCACGACGAAGGGCTGCATGCCGAGATACGCGATCAGGACGCCGTTTATCGCGCCGACGAGACCGGCGGTCAGCAGCCCCATGCCGATTCCGGCCCAGATCGAATAGCCGGCGTTCATCACGACCGAAAGCACCACGCCGCTGAGGCCGATGGTCGAGCCGACCGAGATGTCGATGCCGCCCGTGACGATCACCGCCATCATCCCGAGCGCGACGATGGCCACGAACGCAAAGTTGCGGGTGACGTTGAACAGGTTTTGCGAAGTCGCGAACGTCGAAGTCGCCAGCGACAACACGATGCAGGCGACGATCGTCGCGAGCACCACCCAGAAGACCTGGCTTGCGAGCATGCCGGTCCAGCGCGTGTGGGTCTTCGCCGACTGCGGGTCATCGAGCACGACCGGCATCGGATTCGGCCTCTGTGGGGCGTCCTTCAAGTTCGGGTCTCCAGGCGGTGGGACATCAGGCGGTGGCGATGGCTCCGGTAATGAGGCCGGTCACTTCCTCCGGCGAGGTCGTTGCCGTCGTCTTGTCGGAGACCTTTCGGCCGCGCCGCATCACGACGACGCGATGCGCGACGGTGAACACGTCCGGCATGCGGTGACTGATCAGGATGACCGCGATGCCATGTTCGGACAGCCGGTGAATGAGACCGAGCACTTCGGCCACCTGGCGCACGCTGATCGCAGCGGTCGGCTCATCCATGATGACGAGCCGCGCTTCGGACAGACGCGTGCGCGCGATCGCCACCGCCTGCCGCTGACCGCCCGACATCTGCCTGACGAGATCACGCGGACGCGTTTCGGATTTCAGTTCGCGGAAGAGTTCGCTGGCGCGCCGGTACATGCTGGCGTGATCGAGAATGCGAATGGGCCCGAAGCCGATCCGCGGCTCGCGGCCGAGAAACACGTTCGCGGCTGCCGTGAGGTTGTCGCAGAGCGCGAGATCCTGGTAGACGACCTCGATTCCTTTCGCGCGCGCATCGACAGGCTTACTAAAATGCACGGGTTTGCCGTCGATACGAATCTCGCCGTGCGATGGCGGGAAATTGCCTGCGATGACTTTCACCAGAGTCGACTTTCCTGCCCCGTTGTCGCCCATGAGACCGACCACTTCGCCCGGCTCGAGGCTGAGCGTCACGTCACTGAGGGCCTGGATTGCACCGAAGTGCTTCGAGATCTCCTTGAGCTCGAGAAGACTCATAGACTGTCGTGCTCTCCGTGGGGTCGTCCTTGATTTGCGAGGGCGACAGTTAGATTTGCTCTTCAACTTTTTTAGAGCAAAGCCACGCTTTTAGCAAGGCACTCTCAATCAGCGCTTTCCCGAGGGGCTGCGAACATCGGTGAGTGCACGGCCTCGATCGGTACTTCAATGTCCTTATCGGCAAGGACGATTCGAACCCGGTGAGAGCCGAACTAAGCTTTCGATTTGTAGAGCGTGAGATATTGACGAGCACGCTGCGGGTGTATGCAGACGATGCCGCCCGCTGCCTGATCCATCTGCACTGCAGCAAGCACTGGCGTCGGCGTGAACCGCTGGTCGAAAGCAGCCGGCCTTCCGGCGCTCGAAGCGCGTCAGGCTTCTCCTTTCTCGTCTCTTCCAATGACAACGGTCGACGATATGAACTCGAAGCGCGGAACGTCGAGGTTTCTCGGGGCCGGTTTGTCCTTGAAGACGCGGCCGGCGAGATCGTAGGTCGAGCCATGACAAGGGCACAAGAATCCGCCGGGCCAATCGTCCGGCAAGTTTGGCTGCGCGCCCGGAATAAAGCGGGGCGTCGGCGTGCAACCGAGATGCGTACACACGCCGACCACCACGAGCAGATTCGGATGACTCGCTCGCGACCGGTATTGCGCCGAGCAGTAAGCGGGCATGCGCATTGAAAAGGAATGTTCGCTCGATGGATCCGCGACCATGGAGTTCGCCCTGACGACGCTTGCCATCATCGATTGAGTTCGATTGACAAGAAAGACCGGCATGCCGCGCCATGCGACAGTCGTCATCGTGCCGGGCTGTAGCGTGCTGATGTCTGCCTCCACGGGCGCGCCCAATGCGCGCGCTTTCTCGGACGGGGCGAGTGAGCCGACGAACGGAACAAGCGTCGCGGCGCCGGCGAGCGCGCCCGCGCTGGTTGTCGCGACGAGCAGCTTTCGCCGGGCCGTGTCGTCACAAAAGTCGCTAACGCTTTGCACGGCAGCCCCCTTTCGTATCGGCTAGAGCGAACCGACTCTCCGGACCGCTTTCGAGAGACGTCTTCTTGCTGAACGGGTTCATTTCGCGCTCGTCGATGAAGCGGGGTGGCCGGAGGTTGCAGCAACTGTCGACTGCGGGATTGCGTTCAGATCGACCCAGTCATACCGGACGCTCGCCAGCGCCTGCCGCAGTGCGCCATTTGCCTCGTAGTACTTGTGTTGGTTCATCAGCCTTGCCGCGTCATCGACGTCTGCCATCACCAGTTTGAGTGGCACAAGCTCCATGGTATAGGCGACGTTGATATTCGCGACCTTCAATGCATTAAGCGCCTTGTCGCGTTGACCGTGCTTGATAAGCTCATTCGCTGACGCCACGGCTTTGCTTTTATCGGCTGACTGAACGAGGTTATCGGTGACGGTTACGTCAGCGCCGACCGGAAGCCACACGAGCGCCTTCGACGCCTTGGCGACATCCGACTCACCCGGCGAAGCGGGATGAGCCGTCGGCGGGAGTTTCAGGTCTTTCTCGGCTTTGGTGAATGCAGTGTTGTCCGCCTGCGCTTCCTGCAGCGATTTCTGGGCGGCGCTCACGAGCTTGGCCGCTCGAGCCCCTTGACCGTTGAAGATCGCGAGACGCGCGAGTTCGATTTGTTGAAATGCCTCGTTTCCCTTTCCGGAGACTTTCCCCATATCCGAGGCGACGGTTCGGGGTGACTCGGCTGCTTGCACGGCGCCTGCGCAACAAGCGGCGGCGATCACAACCAAGGTGGACGCGGTAAGCTGACTCTTTCTCATGGCTTTCTCCCTATCGAGAAGTTCGCGCAGGGCATTAAGTTCGCGGCTCGTCGTCGGATGGACGTGGCGGCATCAACGGCGGTTTATCGGCCGTGAAGTCACTCGAACTGCCCATGATTCAAACTAGTCTGCGGTGCTTAAAGCACGCTTAAGGTCGGCGAACTGCATGAGTGTGGCGTCAGGAAGAGGGCCCTTCAGCCAGCGATTGAAGTATTGTGATCGGCACGCTCGGGCTTTTATTTCACGGCGACGCTGGCCTGTTTCCGATCATCCCCGATATGTTTAGGCATCCTATATGTGCGATGTCCCGTCGCCTGGTTGACGACCTACGCCTGCCGCTTGCTGCGTCCGTACAGCAGCAGCATCGCCGCGATCACGACGCCATAGATGATCTGACGCCCCGCTTCCGGCATTTGCGCGACCGACAGGATCGACTGCAAAAGCGTGATGAGGATCGCGCCGGCCACGGTCCCGAGGTACGATCCCCGGCCGCCCAAAATCGACGTGCCGCCGAGCACGACCGCCGCGATGGCCGGCAACAGGTACGCATCGCCCATCGACTGCGCGGCCTTCGATGCATAACCCGCCAGCAGCACGCCGCCGAAGGCCGCGAACGCACTGCACACGGCGAATGCGGCCACGGTCACCATCCGCGTGTTGATGCCCGAAAGATAGGCCGCGCGTTCCGTGTTGCCGATGGCGTAAAGCGTCCGGCCGAAGGTCGTGCGCGAGAGCAGGAACATCGTCGCGGCGCCGATGACGACCCACAATGCGACCGCATTCGGCACGCCCGGCACGAGCCATCCCGCCGCGAGCCATCGCATGACGTCCGGCGCGGAATCCTGCGGCGACGATCCCCCCGTGTACACGATCATGATGCCCTGCGCGACGGCATTGGTCGCGAGCGTCGCGATCATCGACGGAATGCGCAGCAGCGCCACGAGCACGCCGTTGACGATGCCGATCAGCACGCCGCAACCGATTCCGGCGGGAATCGCGAGCACGCGTCCGAGTTCGCCGTGGCCCGCGACGGCGCACGCCATCATCGCGCCGACGGTGATCGTCCACGGCAGCGACAAGTCGATATGGCCGAGCAGGATCACCATCATCAGGCCGGTCGCGATGATGCCGAGGAACGCGCCGACCTTCAGTTGCAGCAGGATGTACTCCGGCGACGTGAAGTTGCGCGAAAACATGCCGCCGACAAGCAGCAGCGCGACGATGCACCCGAACGCGATCACGATCGGCTTGTCGATTCTGCGCGCGAGCCTCGACACGAGCGTCGTGCGGCCGTTTGCGGGAACGTCGCTCATTGGAACCACTCCAGCCGGTTGCGCACCCTGAACAGCCCGCACGCGCCGATAGAAACGGCGAGCAAAAGGATGATGCCTTGAAAGAGCGGCTGCCATAGTGCATCGACGTTGAACACGAACAGCAGGTCGCCGATGGAGCGGAACGCGAATGCGCCGAAGACCGCGCCGATCGCGCTGCCCCGGCCGCCGAGCAGCGACACGCCGCCGATCACCACGGCGGCAATCGAAAACAACGTGTACGAATTGGCGCTGCCGAGGCTGGCTTCGCCGGTGTCCGTGAAGAACGTCAGAAAGAGTCCGCCGATCGCGGCGAGCACGCCGGCGAGCGTGTAGCTCACCAGTTTCGCGCGGCGGATCGGCATGCCGGACAGGAAGGCCGCAGGCTCGGAGGAGCCGGTCGCATAGGCCGCGCGCCCGACCGCCGAACGCTTGAAAGGAACCCAGACGATCACCACCGCCGCGAGCAGAATCAGCAGGCTCGCCGGCACGACGCCCGCGACCTTGCCGGTCAGTGCGTCGGCGAGATCTTCGTTGATCGATCCGCCGGGAACCGGGCGCAGCAGCAGCGCGAGTCCGTAGTAGACGGCCCCCGTGGCGATGGTCGTGACGATCGGCTGAAGGCGGCCGAAGATGATGATGACGCCGTTGAGCGCGCCGCACAGCGCGCCCGCCGCGAGCACGCCGGCGATGCCGAGCGCGCTGTGCAGCGCGTCGCCCGTGACGATCCACGATGCAATGCAGTTCGTGAGCACGAGCATCATGCCGATCGAGAGGTCGATCCCCGCGGTCAGCACGACGAGCGTCTGTCCCATCGACACCAGCGCGAGCAACACCGCCTTGTTCGCCGCCGTCTGAAACACGTTCGCCGACAAGCTCGACGGATAGTTGACGAGGTAGATCGCGAACATCAGCACGAACAGGCCGAAGGCGAACGCCGACCCGCGATTCTCCGCATACCAGTAACGCAAGCCGCTCATGGCGCGACTCCTCTTGTAGCCGGACTTTGACCGACCGGCAGGTCCAGCGCGCTGGCAATCAGGCTTTGCTCGGTGATGGCAGGCCCCGCGAGTTCCTTCTTGATCCTGCCTTCGTAGAGCACGAGCACACGATCGCAGCAGCCGATCAGCTCGTCGTAGTCGGTCGAATAGAAGACGATGGCGGCGCCTTCGTCGGCGAGGCGCCTGAGCAACTGATAGATCTCCTGCTTGGTGCCGACGTCGATGCCGCGCGTCGGGTCGCAGAGGAGCAGGATTCTCGGCTGCCGGATCAGCCATTTCGCGATGACCACCTTCTGCTGATTGCCGCCCGAAAGCGAGTCCACGGCCGCATCGAGACTGAACGACTTGATCGCGAGCAGGCTCATCATCCGGTCGACGAACGACTGCTGGCGGCCCCGATCGATCACGCCTGCCGTGGACATGCGGTCGAGCGCGGCAAACGACAGGTTCTCGCGCAGCGACATCGGCAGCATCAGCCCTTCGGTCTTGCGATCCTCCGGAATCAGCGCCATGCCGATCCGGTCGGCGCGCGCCGACCTGGGACTCGTAACGGACACCGCCTTGCCGTCGATCTCGATCTGACCCGCGCAACCGCGCAGCACGCCGAACAACGCGAGCAGCAGTTCGCGCTGGCCTTGTCCGTCGAGGCCGCCCAGCCCGAGGATTTCGCCGCGCCTCAACGAAAAGCTGACGCCCCGAAGCGTGTCGTTCCACGCGAGATCGCGGCAGGCGAGCACGGGTTTCGCGGCGGCGCCGGTCTCGGGGCCGTTCGCGGGTTTGTCGGGGAAAACGTGCTGATACTTCCGCCCGATCATCATCTCGACGACCTCGTTGTCCGAGCGCGTGCCCGCCTCGAAGCTCATCACATGACGGCCGTTGCGGTAGACGGTGCATTCGTCCGCGAGCGCTTTCACCTCGTGCATCCGGTGCGAGATGAAGAGCAGCGCGAGCCCTTCGTCGCGCAGGCGCTTGAGCACTTCGATGACGCGCGCCACGTCGGCTGCGGTCAGCGCCGACGTGGCCTCGTCGAGAATCAGGATGCGCGGTTCGTGCGCAAGCCCCTTTGCAAGCTCGACCATTTGCTGGCGCGACAGCGGCAGGTCGCGGACTTTCGCGAGCGGATCGATGTCGGGTGCGCCCGCGCGGGCGAGGGCGGCCTCGGCCTGCCGGCGCTGCGTCCGGCGGTCGATCATGCCGAAGCGGCGCGGCGGGTTCGAAGCGAAGATGTTGTCCGCCACGCTCAGGTCGGGGATCAGCGACAGTTCCTGATACACGCAGACGATGCCGGCCGCGTTCGCCACGGCCGGCGACGCGAACGAGACCTCGCGGCCATCGAGATGCATCGTGCCCTGGTCCGGCTGCACGACGCCGGACATCACCTTCAGGAGCGTGGACTTGCCCGCGCCGTTCTCGCCGAGGACCGCGTGAATGCGTCCCCGGCGCACCGCGAGTTCCGCGTGATCCAGCGCGACGGCGCCGCCATAGCTTTTCGATACCCCGGACATCTGAAAGAACGGCCGCTCTGCGTCCCGCCGCATGCTTGGGTCTCCCGTCATGTCGCCGGCCACGATCCGGTTACTGGTTGCCCTGGGTCTGCGTCATGATTTCCTGCGCCGAGAAGTTGATGCCGCAAGTCGGAAACGAGTTGCCGACGAAGAAGTTATCGGACTCGTTCGGGAAGTAGTTGACGCCGGCTTTCAGCTTCGAATCGTCCGTGATGTCGAGCGGCAGCTTGATCGCCACCGGAACGGTCTGGCCGTCGAGCGCGGCGAGCGCTGTCTTGATCGCGACGGCCACCTGCGCGGGACCGCTTCCCGCCGACGTGCACTTCAGGCCCTGACTCCCGTACTGCTCGCAGAATTTGCGGAAGCCGTTTTCCGTCTCGCCGCCGAACGGGACGAAAGGATGCTTCGCGTCGAGCATCGCGCGCACGACGCCCGTGTCGCCGCCCTGCGCCGAGATGCCGTCGAAATGGCCCTGCACCGCGATGGCATCGGCGGCGGCCTTCTGCGCGACGCCGTCGTCCCATTTGCCGTAGACCTGGACGATGTTCCACTTCTTGCCTGTCTGGTCCAGCGTCTTCTGGAAGCCGTTGTGCCGGTCCGTGTCGACCGACGTGCCTGCCACGCCGCGAACCTCGAGCACCTTGCCGCCGTTCGGCACGTGTTCCGCGAGCCACTTGGCCCACAGCACGCCGAGCCCATACTGGTCGACGTCGACGTTGATCGCGTCTTCGCTGTCGAGCGTGTTGTCGAACGCGATCAGCACGACGCCGGCCTTCTTCGCGCGACGGATCGCCGGGCCGAACGAGGAGGGATTCTGCGCATCCACGATGATCGCGTCATAGCCCGCATCGATGAAGTTATTGACGGCCGAGATCTGCGCCGGCACGTCCTCGCCCGTCGAGACGACCTTGAATTCCTTCAGCTTGGCGGCGACTGCCGGTTGCGCGGTGTAGGCCTTGGCGGTCTTGATCATCTGGATCCGCCAGGTGTTCGCGATATAGCCGTTCACGAGTGCGATCCGGTAGGGCGCGTTTTTCTTCGGATACTTGATGAACTTGGTGTCGCTCTTCCAGGGGACCATGCATGTGGGATCGCTGGCCGGGCCCGAAACGATCGACGCCTGCGCGAAGGCCGCACTCGCGCCCAGCGCCAGCGCCGCAGTCACCACTACTCGAAGCACCTTGATTCCTGCAAGCATGGCGTCTCCTTTTTGTTGGATAGAACTCACCGGCTGCTGGCGCACATGGCACGTCGTGGATGGGCGGCACGATATGCGGGAAGCACGAAATCTTGCGGACTTGCTATAGCGGAACTGGATCGGACTAGCAGAACAACCTTTGCAAAGGTGCCCGCGCGAGGCGACAGGAAGGGTACGCGCGTGCGCGTTCGCGTCTGACACTACTGGCATACCCACCCACGCGCGATAGTGGTTTACCAGCGTGCCCGATGCTTGCCGCGCGCGGGCTGAAACCCTGGTCGATCATGCTGCGTTGCACAGGAATCGGCATACCAATTGGGCGATGCGCGGTCGATCGTTGTACACCACGCGCGAAGCCGTGGGCGCAATACGCGTGCGATGGCGGGCATGCATCAATGCCGGCGCCTTCGAAGGCGATTGCACGTTCTGGATCGATCGTTCTAAAATGATGCGACACTGGCCACGGCACGGAGACGACCCGCATGATCGAATTCTATTTTCACCCCACGCCGAATCCCGCGAAGATCGCGCTGTTTCTCGAGGAATCCGGACTGCCTTACGAACTGAAGCCCGTGGACACCAGCAAGGGCGAGCAGCATTCGCCCGCGTTCCGCGCAATCAACCCGAATGGCAAGGTGCCCGCTATCGTCGATACTGAAGGGCCGGGCGGCAAGCCGGCTTTCGTGTTCGACTCCACCGCGATTCTGCTTTACCTCGCGGACAAGACCGGCCAGTTTCTCGGTGCGCCGGAAGATCGTCCGCAGCTTCTTTCGTGGCTCATGTTCGTCGCGAGCGGTCTCGGGCCGTTCTCGGGGCAGGCGGTGCATTTCCAGTATGCGGCGCCGGAAGGGCTCGACTACGCAGTGAACCGCTATCGGCGAGAAGCGGACCGTCATTATCAAGTGCTCAATGACTGGCTGAAGGGCCGCGAATTCATCGTCGGCGAAAGCTATACGATCGCGGACATGTCGGCGTGGGGCTGGATCGATCGGGCATCGCGCGTGTTCAAGTCCAGTGAAGATCCGCTTGCGCCGTATCCCGAACTCAAACGCTGGTTCGCGAAGATCGACGCGCGGCCCGCTGTCGAACGCGCGCGCAGCGTGAACAAGAAGCACGCCTTCAAGACGGTGAACGACGACGAAACCAGGCGCGCGCTGTTCCCCTCGAACTACCCGAAGACGGCTTGAGAAGGGAGTCGCATGCCGCGTCCGCGTGAGTTCGACGAGGAGGCCGTGCTCGATGCGGCCATCGCGCAGTTCTGGTCGCATGGTTACGAGGCGACTTCCGTGCGCGATCTCGCCGCGACCATGGGTTTGGCGGCGGCGAGTCTCTACAACACGTTCGGCGACAAGCGCGCGCTCTATGAACGCGCGCTCGAAGCGTACGTGGAGCGCGGCTTTCGCGAGCGGGTGCGGCGTCTCGAACATCACATGCCGCCGCGCGAGGCGATCGCCGCGTTCTTCGACGAGATCATCCGGCTTTCCGCGAGCGATCCGCATCGCAAGGGATGCCTTATCGTGAATTCGGCGATAGAACTCGCACCGCACGACACGCATTTTCATCGCGCCTTGAATGGCGTGCTGAAGGACATGGAAGGGTTCTTCTCGCGTTGCGTGGCAGCCGGTCAGGCGGACGGCTCCATTCCGCCGGAACTGAACACATCCGACACGGCCAAGGCGCTGCTCGCCTCGCTGCTTGGACTGCGCGTGCTCGCGCGCGTCAATCCGAAGCGCGAGCTGCTCGAAGGCGCGGCGAGGCCGGTGCTCGCGCTCATCGGCGCGAAGCCTCGCGCGCGCCGAAAGTCCTGATTAGCAGCGCGACCGTGTCGGCGTGGGGCGCTTTCTCGCAAAGAACACGGCGTGAAAGGTCGGGACCGACACGGAATATCGAAGCGCCTACAGACTGCGCTCCGCTGCGGCAGGCGCATTCGCGTGAACATCGTTCGTGACGCGATACTCGTCGATGGACCGGTCAGGGCGAATCTTGAGGGTCATCAACGCTCCGATCAGCAGGAACAGCAGCGACCCGACGAACGGCAGGCTCCAGTTGCCCGTCGCGTCGATCACGACGCCGAATACCACCGGCGAAATGATCGTCGCGAGTGCCGCGCCGGTGTTGAGCATGCCGCTCGCGGTGCCGGCATGAAGTGGCGCCACGTCCATCGGCACGGCCCATATGGGCCCGACCGTCAATTCGAGCATGAAGAAGGCGCCCGACAAGCAGGTCGTGGCGACCGTGAGGTCACGGCTTAGCATTACCGGAACCATGAACGCGAATGCGCCGAGAAGACTGAACGCGATCACGCCCTGACGCGCCAGCTTGAGACTCCCGGTGCGCTTCAAGACGCGATCGCTGAGCAGGCCGCCGGTAACGTCGCCGACCACGCCGGCGAGGAAGACACCCGACGAGAAGATCGCCGATTCCTTCAGGTTGAGTCCATAGCCGTGCAGAAAGAACAACGGCACCCAACTGAAGAAGAGCGTGTTGCTCCACACCTGGCAGAAGTACACGAAGATCGAAGGCGACATGCGGTTCAGGATGCGCCGCCACGGCGTCGCCGCCTTCGCTTGCGATGCGCCCGCCGCCGGCAGCAGCGCGATCTCCGCTTCGTTGATGCGCGGGTGTTCGCGTGGATCGTCGCGGTAGTACCAGACCCACGCGACGATCCATACCGCCGTCAGGACGCCGACGATCACGAACGACAGCCGCCAGGAATACAGCGTCGCGAGCAGCGCGACGAGCGTCGGCGCGACCGCGTTGCCGAGCCTCGACGACGAATGCGTGATGCCCTGCACGAAGCCGCGGTCCTTCATCTGGAACCAGTTGGCAATGGCTCGGGCCTGCGCGGGCAGCGCCGCGCCTTCGCCGATACCGAGCAGCAACCGCGCCGCGCACAACGACGCGAGCCCGCCGACCATGCCGGTCGCGATAGTCGCGACCACCCAGATGGAGCCGCACACGAACAGGGTACGGCGCGCGCCCATGCGGTCGGCGAGCCAGCCGCCGATGATCTGGAAGATCGCATAGGTGTAGCCGAACGCCGAGAACGCGACCCCGAGCGTGGTGTTCGAAAGCCCGAGTTCGGCCTTGATCGGCCCGGCGGCCGCCGCGAGATTGACGCGGTCGAGATACAGGATGAACGACATCGCGCACAGCAGCGCGAGCACATACTTCTGAACGTGAGTGCGCGGTACGCGCATCGATTGCGGGATCATGTCTCCACCAATGGCAGGGGCCGTTACGGCGCTTCGCGCGCCGCCGGTCTTTTGTTCAAATGGGATGTGCGCCGTTTGCTGCAACAGAGCCGCGCGGTCTGCCGCGCTCGTCAGGCGGTCACGGCGTTCTTCGAGCGCGCCATCCGGCAGGCAAGGTCGAACGCGCGCGCCATCGCCGTGCCGCTCGCCTCTCCGCGCCCGACGATGTCGTATGCCGTGCCGTGCGCGGGTGTCGTCACCGGTATCGGCAGGCCGCCTTCCACGGTCACGCCGACCTCGAAGCCGAGCAGCTTCGTCGCGATCTGCCCCTGGTCGTGATACATGGTGACGATGCCGTCGAGTTCGCCGGCGCGGGCGCGCAGGAAGATCGTGTCGGCGGGAAAGGGACCGGACGACGCAACGCCCCGCGACGCGGCGAGCCGCATGCCGGGCGCGATGATGTCGGTTTCCTCGCTGCCGTAATTGCCGTGATCGCCGTTATGCGGATTGAGCCCGCAGACGCCGATGCGCGGCAAGGCGACGCCCGACGCCCGCAGCGCCGCCGCGAGCATTTCGATGGCGTCGGCCACGCTTTCCGGCGAAAGCCGCGCGGACACTTCCTTGAGCGGAATATGCGAGGTCACGCGCGCGGTCCAGAGCGGATCCAGCACGTTGAGTTCGCCGCACACGCCGCGATGATCAAGCAGTTTCGCGAACCAGCGCATCTCGTCTTCTTCCTGCATGCCGCCCGCGCGCAGTGCGCTTTTGTTGAGCGGGCCGAAGCAGACGGCATCGGCGGGTCCGTCGACGACATGACGCACGGCAAGACGCAGCGAGTCGAGCATGAAGCGTCCGCTCGCCTCGCTGATGACGCCGGGCGGGAACACGGCGTCGCTGCCGGACCAGTGCGGAATGTCGAGCCAGTCGTCGGGCTGCGGGACCGGCACGCCGGCGGACGCGGCGCCGCGCGAAAGCGCATCCCGGTTTCCGATGAGCGTGACGCGCGCCATGCGTCGCGTGGCCGGATCGGCCAGCAAGCGCGCGATGATTTCGGGACCGATGCCCGCGGGGTCGCCGATACTGAGCGCGATGTGAACGGGTGGTGATGCCATGACACTCCTGCGTTTGACGGGGAGAAGGCTTCGCCTCGTGCGGGCGGAATGTCCTTAAATTAAGGTCAAACTCCGGCGCACGCCATCGCTCATTGGCTTACGCAGGTTTCGCGTTTTGCGAAACCGGCTGGGCGAGCAGTTCCAGCACGGCGAGCGTGGACGACGAAAGCGCATCGGCGGAAAGATGGCACAGCAGCATCTGGCGCACCGCCCACGTGCCTTCTATCGGCAGGATGCGAAAGCGCGCCGCCGTCGCGAGCACGCGCGCCACGCCGAGCGGCATCACGCCGATGCCCACGCCGGCCGCGACCATCGCCGTCATGCTGTCGAAGCTGCCGACGCGGATGCGCATGTGCAGCGTGCGGTCCATCTGGACGGCGAGCCGGCTCAGCGCGATGGAGATGGCGGAGCCTTCGGTGAGACCGATCACGTCGCAGTCGAGGAGCGCTTCGGCGCGCACTTGCGTGTTCGCGGCGAGCGGATGATCCTCAGTCGTCAACACGACGATGCGGTCCTCGCGATACAGCCGCGTGGGCAGATCGAGCCGTCCGAGCGACGCCTCGTAGATGCCGATATCGACCGTGCCGCGCGTGAGCGCCTGCATCACGCCGTGACTGTTGGCCTCTTGCAGGTCGATGTCGATGCCCGGATACGCCGCGTGGCAGCGCCGCACGTCCTCGGCGAGAAACTGCAGCACCGCCGACGTACACGCCGCAATCTTGACGACGCCGCGCGCGCCTTGCCGGAACGCGGCGGCATCGTCATGCATGCGGGCGGCGGAGTGGATCATGCTGCGGGCGTGGGCGAGGAGCGCGCGGCCCGCGTCGGTCAGCGCCATGCCGTGCGGACGGCGCTCGAACAGAGCGATGCCGAATTGCGCTTCCATCTCGCTGATGCGGCGCGAAGCCGCCGCAGGCGCCAGCGAGAGCCGCTCCGCCGCCTTCGTGATCGCGCCGAGTTCCGCGGTCGCCTCGAAGAGACGCAGCGTCGTGAGATCGAACTGGAGGCGGTCGGGGCGGCGGATCAAGGCAAGGGAACGGAGGAAGGGTGGGTGTCGATTCTAGCGCGCAGCGTGTCTTCGGCCTAACGTCATGGTTCACGCTTCGTGCGCGATCGCTTCACCGTTGCGCAGGATTCACGTGCATCCGGTATCGGCACGGAAGCGATTCCGGCTTCGTTGCAGTCGAGACGAAGCTGACATCGGACTGGCGCACGGAACGCTACGTTGCCGGCGATACGCCCGCGCTCGCAACCGTACGTCGCATCGATGGCCGCGCTGACCCAAGCACGCGGCCACCGCTTCCCCTTTACTTCGTGCCCACGGTCTGCAACGGCACCCACTTCCCGTTCGCGACCTTATACACCGTCACGCCGCCGTATTTCAGGTCGCCGTAATTGTCGTACGACAACTCGCTCGTGGTCACGCCCTTCATGTTCGTGCTCTTGAGCGCGGTGAGGAACACGCGCGGATCGGTGGAATCCGCTTTCTTCATCGCGTTGAAAACGGCCATCGTGCCGTCGTACGCATAAGGCGCGTACAGTTCGACCGGCTTGCTGAAGTGCGCCTTGTAGTGCTCCGCGAATGCACTGCCGCCCGGCATCTGCGCGAGCGGACTTCCCTCCGATGCCGCCAGCGTGCCTTCAGCCGCGCCGCCCGCGATCTTGATCAGATTCTCGGATTGCAGCATGTCCGGGCCGATCAGCACCGCCTTGATCGCCAGCGAGCGCATTTGCTTGAGCATCGGGGCGGCTTGCGTATCGGCGCCGCCGTAGAAGACCGCATCGACATCGGCGGACTTGATCTTCGTGAGAATCGCGCGGAAATCGACCGCCTTGTCCGTCGTGTATTCCTGATCGACGATGGTCGCGCCCGCCGCCTTCGCCGCCTTCGCGAACTCTTCGGCGACGCCTTGTCCGTACGCGGTGCGGTCATCGACGATGGCGAGCCGCTTGAACTTGAGGCCCTTCGCGACATACTCGCCGAGCACGCTGCCCAGTTGCGTGTCCGATGTCAGCAGGCGGAACGTCGTCGGCAAACCGAGCCGCGTGTAGGAAGGCGCGGTCGCCATCGCGACTTCGGGGATGCCCGCCTTCGCGTAGATCGGCGCGGCGGGAATGCTCGTGCCCGAGTTGTAATGGCCGATGACGGCGACCACGCCGTCATCCACGAGCTTTTGCGCGACCGTCGTGCCGGTGCGCGGATCGGCCTGATCGTCCTGTGCGTTGAGCACGAACTGCACGGGCTGCCCGCCGATGACCGGCTTCGTCGCATTCATGTCTGCAATCGCAAGCTCGACGCCGCTTCGAAAATCCGCGCCATAGTGCGCTTGGCCGCCGGTGAGCGGCGCCGCAAAGCCGATCTGGACATTCTGCGGCGATGCCGATGCAGCGAGCGCGTACGATGCACTGGCAAAGGTCGAGCACGCAACCAGCGCGGCCGAAACGTACGAAGTGGCGACTTTCATTTCTCAGGCATCCTCTTTGGTTTAATCGTGTGTCGTAGTGGTGAAACTCGAACCGGTGTAGCCGTTTTTCAGTTTTATCGGCACGTCTTCGGGCACGTGGCGCACAAATATACGAAGCCGGGCATTGCCGCGTCTTGCGGAAAATAAACAGCGGCGATGCAGAAATCCGCATAGTCGCGCGGCGCTCACGGCCGGCGACGGTATGCGTCTTTGACTAGTCGGGTTTTTACCGGTGACGTTATTCGTCGCGCAGAAAGCGGGCTTTCTCAAGCGACGCTATGCCGATTTCATCATTCGCGCTGGCGCGTTCGGCCAAGACGCTGGCAGTGCGGCCGCTTACCATTGCCCCATGAAAACACTCACACACATCGAAGTCGTCGACTCGCATACCGGCGGTGAGCCGACTCGACTCGTCATCGCGGGCGGCCCCGATCTCGGTCGCGGTCCGCTCTCCGAGCGCGTCGAAATCTTTCGCCGCGACTACGATCGCGTGCGCGCGGGCATCGTCAACGAGCCGCGCGGCTCGGACGTGATGGTCGGCGCGCTGTTGTGCGAACCGCACGATCCATCGTGCTCGGCGGGCGTGATCTTCTTCAATAACGTCGGCTTTCTCGGCATGTGCGGTCACGGCACGATCGGACTCGTCGTGTCGCTCGCGCATCTCGGGCGCATGCAGCCCGGCGTGCATCGGATAGAAACGCCTGTCGGTATCGTGGAAGCCGAACTGCACGGCGATCTCAGCGTGACCGTGCACAACGTTCCCGCGTATCGTTACCGTACGCAAGTGCCGCTCGACGTGCCGAATCTCGGGCGCGTGCACGGCGATATCGCGTGGGGCGGCAACTGGTTCTTTCTCGTGTCCGATCACGGTCAGGCGCTGGAATTCGCGCGCGTCGAATCGCTGACCGCGACCGCCTGGGCGATCCGCGAAGCGCTCGAAGCGAACGGCATCACGGGCGAGGGCGGCGCGCTCATCGACCATATCGAACTGTTCGCCGATTCGACCACGCCCAATGTCGATAGCCGCAACTTCGTGCTGTGCCCCGGCAAGGCGTACGACCGCTCGCCGTGCGGAACGGGCACGAGCGCGAAAGTCGCCTGCCTCGCCGCCGATGGCCTGCTCGCGCCAGGCGCGCTCTGGCGGCAGGAAAGCATCGTCGGCAGCGTGTTCGAGGCGCGTTATGAAAGCATCGGCGATCGCGCGGCGGGACGCGTGCGGCCGAGCATTCGCGGAACCGCGCACGTGAATGCCGAAGCGAAGCTCGTCTTCTCGAACGACGATCCCTTCGCGTGGGGCATCCGCACGTGAAAGCGAGTGCCGCCTCGGGACGCGCTCGCCCCGATGTGATCGTGATCGGCGCGGGCATCGTCGGCGCGGCGTGCGCGCGTGAACTCGCGCGTAACGGAATGGATGTGCTCTTGCTCGATCGCGCGGGAATCGGCGGGGGCGTGACGGCGGCGGGCATGGGCCACGTCGTCGTGATGGACGATACGCCCGCTGAATTCGCGCTGTCGTCGTGGTCGCGTCAGTTATGGCTCGATCTCGCGCCGCGTCTCGACAAGCGTCAGGACTTCGTGCGTTGCGGCACGCTTTGGGTCGCCGCCGACGACGAAGAGTTCGATCTCGCGCGTGAGCGTCGCGATTCGCTCGTGCGTCAGGGCATTGCGTGCGAGATGCTCGATGCGCAGCAGTTGCGCGAAGCCGAGCCCGAGCTTCGCGACGGCTTTCGCGGCGGCATGATCGTGCCCGACGACGCCGTCGTCTACGCGCCGTCCGCCGCCGCGTGGCTCATCGCGGACGCGTCGTCTGAGCAGTCGAGCGGAGGCCGCGTGACGTGCCGGCTCGGCGCATCGGTGGCGCGATTGACGCGCGAAGGCGTCGTGCTCGACAACGGCGAAGTGATCGCGGCGGGCGCGGTGCTCATCGCGAACGGCCTGCAGGCCATCGACCTGATGCCCGGATTGCCGATGCAGGCGAAGAAGGGGCATCTGCTCATCACGGATCGCTATCCGGGCACCATCCGGCATCAGATCCTCGAACTCGGCTATATCAAGAGCGCGCATCACGCGAGCGGCACGTCGGTCGCGTTCAACGTGCAGCCGCGTCCGACCGGGCAATTGTTGATCGGCTCGTCACGCCAGTTCGACAACGTCGATCCCGCGATCGAACCCGACATCATGGCGCGCATGCTTCGGCGCGCGAGCCAGTATCTTCCCGGGCTTCCCGGCCTCAACGCGATCCGCGCGTGGACCGGCTTCCGGCCCGCGACGGTGGACGGCCTGCCGCTCATCGGCCCGGCGGCGCATTTTGTTGACGACGATGCGGCCCGCGTTCCGGCATGGATCGCGACGGGGCACGAAGGCCTCGGCGTGACGACGGCGCTTGCCACCGCGAAGCTCATCGCCGCGCAAATGACGGGCGCGTCGTCCCGGTTGCCGATCGACGCGACGCCGTATCTGCCGTCGCGATTCCAGACGAGCGGCGTGATCGATGGCGTCAGCAAAGGAACCGCGCATGTCTGAGCAATCGTTGACGGTTCATATCGACGGACGCGCCTTGAGCGTGGCAAGCGGCAGTTCGGTGCTGGCGGCAGTGGCGCTCGCCGCGGGCGGCGCGGATGTCGTCACGCGGCGCTCGGTCAGCGGTGCGGTCCGTGGCCCGTTATGCGGCATGGGAATATGCCAGGAATGCAGAGTCACGATCGACGGCGTGCAGCATCGGCTCGCCTGCCAGACGTTGTGTGCACAGGGCATGTCGGTCGAGACGGGAAGAGCGATGAAATGAAGTTCGATATCCTGATTATCGGCGCGGGTCCGGCGGGTCTGCACGCGGCGCGCGTCGCGGCGGAAGCGGGCGCAAAGGTCGGCGTGATCGACGATAACGCGCTGCCCGGCGGTCAAATCTGGCGGCAAGGCCCGCGACATGCGCCGAAAGGCGAAGCGCGCGCGGCCATCGACGCGCTTTCCCGATACGACAACATCACGCGTCTGTCCGGCACCCGCGTGGTGCAATCCCTGGACGACAAGAAGCTGCTCGTCGAAGATGCCGCGCGCGGTTATCAAGTCGGCTATGAAAAGCTGATCGTGGCGACAGGCGCGCGCGAGCGCTTTCTGCCGTATCCCGGCTGGACATTGCCGGGCGTGACAGGCGCGGGCGGCTTGCAGGCGCTCATCAAGGGCGGCATGCCCGTTGCGGGGCAGCGTATCGTGATTGCGGGCACCGGGCCGCTGCTTTGGGCTGCGGCGATCACGGCGCGCGAACAGGGCGCGCATGTGGCGGCTATCGTCGAGCAGGCATCGGCAAGCAAGGTTCGGCACTTCGCTGCCGGTCTCCTGAAGACGCCCGCGAAGCTCGTTCAGGCGGCGCGCATGCGCTTCGATCTGCGCGCGACGCCGTACTATCGCGGCGCTTACGTCGCGGAAGCGCATGGCGAGACGCAGCTTACGCACGTGCGCGTGCGTCATGGCGAAAGCGACATGCGTATCGACTGCGATCGCCTCGCTTGTGCGTACGGACTGGTGCCGAACGCGCAAATCGGCATCGCGCTCGGCTGTGAGCGTGTCGAGACGCCGTCTGAAACCGCGTTGCGTGTGGATGAATGGCAGGCCACTTCCGTGCCCGATGTCTATGCGGCGGGTGAATGCACGGGCGTGGGCGGCATGGAGCTTTCCGCGCTCGAAGGGCGCATTGCCGCGCACGCGGCGATGGGCGATCGCGAACATGCGCGGGCGCTTTTTGCGTCGCGCGAAACGTATCGGCAATTCGCGCGGCGCCTGCACGAAGCGTTCGCCTTGAACGCGGCACTTCGCACGCTGGCCACGCCCGACACCATCTTGTGCCGATGCGAAGACGTCGCTTTCGGCGATGCGTCGAAGTATCGCTCGTGGCGCGACGCGAAGCTGCACACGCGCTGCGGCATGGGACCATGCCAGGGAAAAGTTTGCGGCGAAGCGGCTGCCTTCTGTTTCGGCTGGAACACGGGCGCGCAACGTCCGCCGTTCGCGCCTGCGCGCATCGCAACGCTGCTCGAAACCGACGCGCAATGATCGACATCGTCTTGCCTGCTGCCACGGCAACGCAATCCATGCAGCACATGGTGGCGCATTTCTCGTTGCTCGAGCCGCTTTTCGATGCCATGCCCGACGTGGTCTTCTTCGTCAAGGACGATCAGGCGCGATATGTGATCGTGAATACCGCGCTTGCCAGGCGTTGCGGCATGAAAGAGAAAGCGACGCTGCTTGGAAAGACCGCCGAGGAAGTCTTTCCCGCGCGCTTCGGGCAGGCTTATACGGCTCAGGACAGAAGCATCGTCCATACGCGAACGCGCTTTACCGATCAGTTGGAGCTTCATCTGTATCCGGGACGTGAACCCGGATGGTGCCTCACGTCGAAGTTGCCGTTGCAGGACGCGCAAGGACGCGTGCTCGGCGTCGCGGGCGTTTCGCGTGATCTGCGTGCGGCCGAGGGCACTCATCCTGCGTATCATCGCCTCGCGGTGGCGGCCAGGAATATCCACGACAACTACGCGCAGCCGATCAGGCTTGCGGATATCGCATCGCTCATCGACATGTCGGTGGCGCAAATGGAGCGCTATTTCGACAAGATCTTTCATCTCACGCCGCGTCAGATGCTGCTCAAGACACGGCTCGATGCCGCATCCAGATTGCTCGCGAGCGATCTCAGCATTACCGGCATCGCCGCGCGATGCGGATACAACGACCACAGCGCATTCACGCGGCAATTCAAGGCGACGGTCGGCCTCACGCCTAGCGAATATCGCACGCTCATACGCGCCGACAAAGCGCGATAGTTCAACGGAACACGTCGCGCCGCTGTGCCGATTTCGTCACGCGACACCGCGAATCGACGCAAGCCGGAACGCTTCTGGCTTGTGATACTGCAAGGCATCGCCAGAGGGATCGGCGAGTTCATTTCACGGATCAAAGTCACCGAACGTCGAGGGCAACAACATGGGCAACAACATCTTCACAGGCACCATTCCGGCGCTAATGACGCCGTGCACAGCGCAACGCACGCCGGACTTCGACGCGCTCGTCGCCAAGGGGCGCGAACTGGTCGGCCTCGGCATGAACGCAGTGGTGTACTGCGGATCGATGGGTGACTGGCCCCTTTTGAGCGAAGCGCAGCGTCAGGAAGGCGTGGCGCGGCTGGTCGATGCCGGCGTGCCGACTATCGTCGGCACGGGCGCGGTGAATTCGAAGGAAGCCGTATCGCATGCGGCGCACGCGGCAAAGGTCGGCGCAAGCGGCCTGATGGTCATTCCGCGCGTGCTGTCGCGCGGTGCTTCGCCTGCCGCGCAAAAGGCCCATTTCTCCGCGATTCTCGAAGCGGCGCCCGCATTGCCCGCGGTCATCTACAACAGTCCTTACTACGGCTTTGCCACGCGCGCAGACCTGTTCTTCGAACTGCGTGCGAAGTACCCGAACCTGATCGGCTTCAAGGAGTTCGGCGGTGCTGCCGATTTGCGCTATGCAGCCGAGCACATCACCAGTCAGGATGACAGCGTCACGTTGATGGTGGGCGTCGACACTGCGGTCTTCCACGGCTTCGTCAACTGCGGCGCGCGAGGCGCGATCACCGGTATCGGCAATGCGTTGCCGCGCGAAGTCTTGCATCTGGTCGATCTGTGCCGCAAGGCCAGCGACGGCGACGTGACGGCGCGTCGTCAGGCGCGTGAACTCGAAGCGGCGCTCGCGGTGCTGTCATCGTTCGACGAAGGCACGGATCTCGTGCTGTACTACAAGTATCTGATGGTGCTCAACGGCGACAAGGAATACACGCTTCACTTTAATGAAACGGATGCACTCAGCGAAGCGCAGCGTCGCTATGCGCAAACGCAATTCGAACTGTTCCGGAAGTGGTATGCGGGATGGTCGAAGGAAGCCAGTGCGTGAGGCACCCGTTTGACGAAGCGCGGTGGCTGCCTGGCCAGCCACCGCGCTTATGAACGATTCGAAGTCTCACAAGCGCGCGAGACAGCGACGAACAAGACCGTGAGTGTCGCCGCGCTCAGCACGCCACCTTCGGCGACACCGCTCCGCATGCGCGAATCACGAGGCGCACCACTTCCTCCGTTTCCTCATCGAACGCCGTCTTGTTGAGCGCGCGCGTGCCTTTGAGCGCGCGTATCTGCACATCGAAGTCCGCGTAATGCTGCGTGATCGCCCAGATCAGGAACATGAAGGTCTTCGGATCGACAGGCGCGAGCAGCCCGCGATCGATCCACGCACGAATGACGGCCACGCGCGTATCGAGCCAGGGCTTCACGCGCGCATCGAGTATGTCGCGCATGTGCTCCGCTCCGTGGATCATCTCGCTTGCCCAGACCTTCGAGCCGAGCGGCCGCCGCCGCGACAGCTCCATCTTCGCGCGCACGTATCCGCCGATGGCGATCACCGGATCGTCGCTGCATTCGAACGTATCCGCCGCCCGATGCCAGTCTTCGAAGAGATCTTCGAGCACGCGCCGGTACAGCGAGAGTTTCGTCGGAAAGTAGTAGTGCAGGTTGGCTTTCGGCAGGCCCGCGCGCTCCGCGATCATGGCCGTGCTCGCGCCTTCCAGCCCTTTCTCCGCGAACACGGCTTCGGCGCATTCGAGCAGACGCGCCTCGTTCGATTCGCGGATATGCGCCTTGCGCCGCTTGGGCCGCAAAGAGGGAGCCGCGGCCTCTTCTTCATGCGTCGTCGTTGTAGTCGTCATGGCGCGTCCGGGTGGTCGTGCATCCATTGTATTGACTGTCAGCCAGCGCGCGATGGCATGGTTCTCGCTCTCGCGGCCGGCCGCACACGCTTTTTAGAAAGACGTTGATTTGCTTATTTTAATCGGCTACAACCTGTCCATCCGGACAAGATTTGCATCCGGTTCGTCAGAACAAAAACGCATCAGTCAGTCCCCTCAAACGAAGTCGACGCTCCGGAGCAACGCGAATGAACGCTGTCACAGATGCAGTGGGAATCGCAGGTTTCGATACATCGATCAGAATCAACGGCCCCCGTCTGTGGGACAGCCTCATGACGATGGCGAAGATCGGCGCCACACAAAAGGGCGGCGTCTGCCGTCTCGCGCTGACGGACCTCGACCGCGAAGGGCGCGATCTCGTCGTCAGTTGGGCGAAGGAAGCGGGATGCACCGTCAGCGTGGATCAGATGGGCAATGTCTTCATGCGGCGCGCCGGGCGCAATCTGGACGCGGCTCCCGTCATGACCGGCTCCCACGCGGATTCGCAGCCGACCGGCGGACGCTTCGACGGCATCTACGGCGTGCTAGGCGGGCTGGAAGTGATCCGCACGCTGAACGATCATCGCATCGAGACCGAGCATCCTGTCGAACTCGTGATCTGGACCAACGAGGAAGGCTCGCGCTTCGCGCCGGCGATGGTCGCATCCGGCGTGTTCGCGGGCGTGTTCCCGCTCGAATACGGACTGTCGCGCGCGGACGTCGATGGCAAGACCATCGGCGAGGAACTGAAGCGCATCGGTTATGCGGGCGACGTGCCGTGCGGCGGGCGCAAGGTGCATGCGGCGTTCGAACTGCATATCGAACAGGGGCCGATTCTCGAAGCGGAGAACAAGACGATCGGCGTGGTCACCGATGCACAAGGCCAGCGCTGGTACGAGATCACGCTGACCGGACAGGAAGCGCATGCGGGCCCCACGCCGATGCCGCGCCGAAAGGACGCGCTCCTGGGTGCATCGCGCGTGGTGGATCTGGTGAACCGCATCGGCCTCGACCACGCGCCGCTCGCTTGTGCGACGGTCGGCATGATGCAGGTCCATCCGAACTCACGCAACGTGATTCCGGGGCGCGTGTTCTTCACCGTCGATTTCCGCCATCCCGACAATGCCGTGCTCGCGCGCATGGATGCAGCGCTGCGTGAAGGCGTCGCGCGCATCGCGGACGAAATTGGCTTGCTCACCGCGCTCGAACAGATCTTCTACTACGAGCCCGTCAAATTCGATGCCGACTGCGTCGCGTCCGTGGGCGCGGCGGCGAAGCGTCTCGGCTATTCGCACCGCGACATGGTGTCGGGCGCGGGCCACGACGCGTGTTATCTCGCGCAGGTCGCGCCGACGGCGATGGTCTTCGTGCCTTGCGTCGACGGCATCAGCCATAACGAGATCGAAGACGCGACGCCCGAATGGATCGAGGCGGGCGCGAACGTGCTTCTGCACGCCATGCTGGAGCGCGCTTCGTAGTTCGCGGCGGCTTTCGTTTGTTTGTCCGGAGAATGCGGTCGCGGGACCGCACGGGCCGGGTCACGTCCTCACATTGACGAGGGAACGCGCATGACCATCAAGACAACGGGCGATATCGCGCCGCAACGTCTCTCGCAGGACGCGCTCGCGTGCCAGTTCGCGGACGTCGCGCCGCTGCTCGACGCGACCGCGGCCGCGGCTGCATCGAGCCGATGCCATTATTGCCATGACGCGCCTTGCGTGCAGGCGTGCCCGACGCATATCGACATACCCAGCTTCATCCGCAAGATCGGCAACGGCAATCTGAAGGGCGCGGCGGTGGATATTCTTTCGGCCAATCCGCTCGGCGGCATGTGCGCACGCGTGTGCCCGACCGAAATCCTGTGCGAAGGCGCCTGTGTGAGAAATCATCAGGATGACGAAGCGGTTGCAATCGGCGCGCTGCAACGTCATGCGACCGACTGGGCGATGGCGCGCGGCGAGCCGTTGTTCCGGCGTGCGCCCGAGACCGGGCGAAGCATCGCGATCGTCGGCGCGGGACCGGCTGGGCTCGCCTGTGCGTATCGGCTCGCGCTGGCGGGGCATCGCGCGATCGTCTTCGATGCGCGGGACAAACCGGGCGGACTCAATGAATACGGCATCGCGGCTTACAAGACGGTCGACGACTTCGCGCAGCGCGAGATCGAGTGGCTTCATGGAATCGGCGGCATCGAGTTCAGGAACGGCATCGCGCTCGGCCGTGACGTCACGCTCGACGAACTGCGTCAGCAACACGATGCCGTGTTCATCGCGTTCGGACTCGCGGGCACGCGTGAACTCGCGCTCGAAGGGGAAGCGCTGCATGGCGTGATGAACGCGGTCGATTTCATCGAACAAGTGCGCCAGGCCGACGACCTCGCGAGCGTGCCGGTGGGCCGGCGCGTGGTCGTGATCGGCGGCGGCAACACCGCCGTGGATGCCGCCGTGCAGAGCCGCAAGCTCGGCGCGCAGTCGGTGACGATGGCATACCGGCGCGGCATCGAGCACATGAGCGCGACGTGGGCCGAACGCGAGTTCGCGCAGACAAGCGGCGTGACGCTCGTCACGCACGCGAGTCCGAAGCGCTTGCTAGGCGATGCGGGACTTGTCACGGGCGTCGAGTTCGAGGGCCTAAGCGGGCGTTTCGTCATCGATGCCGACATGGTCTTGAAAGCGATCGGACAAACGCTGGTCCCGGTCGGCATGTCGCGGGAGTTGTTGACGCTCGACGGAGGGCGCGTCGTCATCGACGAGAACTGTCAGACGACGCTCGCCAAGGTCTGGGCCGGCGGCGACTGCTCCACGCACGAAGGACTCGATCTCACGGTGCAAGCCGTGCAGGACGGGAAGATCGCGGCGGCATCCATCGATGCGTCGTTCGCGCTTACCGCCATCAAAGCCGCCTGACGGGGACACAAGAACATGGCCGATCTGACTTGCAACATCGCGGGCATTGCATCGCCGAATCCGTTCTGGCTCGCGTCCGCGCCGCCGACCGACAAGGCCTACAACGTGAACCGCGCGTTCGAAGCCGGCTGGGGCGGCGTGGTATGGAAGACGCTCGGTCTCGATCCGCACGTCGTCAACGTGAGTTCGCGCTATGGCGCGGTGCAGTGGAACGGGCAGCGCATCGCGGGACTGAACAACATCGAATTGATCACCGACCGTCCGCTCGACGTGAACCTGCGCGAGATCGCGCAAGTGAAGCGCGACTGGCCTGACCGCGCGCTGATCGTCTCGCTGATGGTCCCGTGCAACGAAAGCGACTGGAAGTGGATTCTGCCGCAAGTGGAAGACACCGGCGCGGATGCCGTGGAGCTGAACTTCGGCTGTCCGCACGGCATGAGCGAGCGCGGCATGGGGGCGGCGGTGGGACAGGTGCCCGAATACGTCGAGATGGTCACGCGCTGGGTCAAGGAAGCGACGAAGCTGCCGTGCCTCGTCAAGCTGACGCCGAACATCAGCGATATCCGCATGGGTTCGCGCGCGGCGTACAAGGGCGGCGCGGACGGCGTGTCGCTCATCAATACGATCAACTCGATCGTCGCGGTGGATCTCGACCAGATGGCGCCGATGCCGACCGTCGATGGCAAGGGCACGCACGGCGGTTATTGCGGACCGGCGGTGAAGCCTATCGCGCTCAACATGGTGGCGGAGATCGCGCGCGACAAGGAAACGCCCAACCTGCCGATCTCCGGCATCGGCGGCATTTCGAACTGGCGCGATGCGGCGGAGTTCATCGTGCTCGGCGCGGGCAGCGTGCAGGTCTGCACGGCGGCGATGCATTACGGCTTCCGGATCGTGTCCGATCTCGCGGACGGCCTCTCGAACTGGATGGACGAAAAAGGCTACGCCACGCTCGACGACATTCGCGGCCGCGCCGTGCCGAACGTCACGGACTGGAAGTACCTCAATCTCAAGTACGACATCAAGGCGCGCATCGATCAGGACAAGTGCATCAAGTGCGGCCTGTGTCATATCGCGTGCGAGGACACGTCGCATCAGGCCATTGCGAAAGAGAAGGACGGCGTGCGTCATTTCGAAGTCATCGATGCGGAATGCGTGGGTTGCAATCTGTGCATGCACGTGTGCCCGGTCGAGCAATGCATCACGATGGAGCGGGTCGATGCCGGCGAATACGCGAACTGGACGACGCATCCGAACAATCCCGCGCGCGTGGACGCCGAAGAGCCCGCCAAAGCCGCATAAACATATAAATCAATTGCAGCGCTCGTCATTTGAACCTCACCGCCGGAGTGCATTTGATGAATCAGACAGCGCATGACTTCGATGTCGAAACACGCAGCAGCTTGTATAACGACGACCTCGCGCCCACGGGCCCCGCGCAGCGCACGTGGAAGTGGTATCACTTCGCGGCGTTGTGGGTCGGCATGGTGATGAACATCGCGTCGTACATGTTGGCGGCGGGACTCACGGAGCAGGGCATGTCGCCGTGGCAGGCGGTCGCGACCGTGCTGCTCGGCAATGTCATCGTGCTCGTGCCCATGTTGCTCATCGGTCATGCGGGCGCGAAGCACGGCATTCCGTATGCGGTGCTCGTGCGTTCGTCGTTCGGCACGCAGGGCGCGAAATTGCCGGCGCTCTTGCGCGCGATCGTGGCGTGCGGCTGGTATGGCATTCAGACGTGGCTCGGCGGCAGCGCCATTTATACGCTGTTGAACATCCTCACCGGTAACGCCCTGCATGGCGCGGCACTGCCGTTTCTCGACATTTCAGTCGGGCAGCTCGCGTGCTTTCTCGCGTTTTGGGCGTTGCAGATCTACTTCATCGTGCACGGGACGGATTCCATTCGCTGGCTCGAAAGCTGGTCGGCGCCGATCAAAGTCGTGATGTGCGTCGTGCTCGTGTGGTGGGCGACGTCGAAGGCGGGCGGCATCGGTTCGATGTTGTCCGCGCCTTCGCAATTCGTCGCGGGCGGCAAGAAAGAGGGATTGTTCTGGGCGACGTTCTGGCCGGGCCTCACGGCGATGGTCGGCTTCTGGGCGACGCTCGCGCTCAACATTCCCGACTTCACGCGCTTCGCACGCTCGCAACGCGATCAGGTGATCGGGCAGTCGATCGGCCTGCCCGCGCCGATGGCCTTGCTCTCGGTCATATCGGTCGTGGTGACGTCGGCGACGGTGGTCATCTATGGCAAGGCCGTGTGGGACCCCATCGATCTGACGAGCCGCATGACGGGCATCGGCGTCGGCGTTGCGCTGGTGATTCTCACGCTCGACACCATGTGCTGCAATCTCGCGGCGAATCTCGTCGGCCCCGCGTATGACTTTTCGAGTCTGTGGCCGAAGGGCATTTCGTATCGCGCGGGCGGCATGATCACGGCCACGATCGCCATCGTCATGATGCCGTGGAAGATTCTCGCGACCACGCAGGGCTATATCTTCACGTGGCTCGTCGGCTACTCGGCGTTGCTCGGACCCGTCGCCGGCATCATGATGGTCGATTACTTCTTCATTCGCGGCACGCGCCTCGATTCGCGCGAACTCTTCGACGAAAACGGCGAATACAGCTACAGCAACGGCTGGAACATGGCGGCGGTCGGTGCCTTGGTGGTCGGCGTCTTGCCGAATCTGCCGGGCTTTCTGCACACGGCGTTTCCCGCTTCGTTTGCCGGCGTGCCCGCTGTTTTCAACACGATTTACACCTACGCGTGGTTCGTCGGCCTCGTGCTGGCGGCCGTCGTCTATGGCTGCTGGATGAAACTGCGCGGAAGCCCGCGCGCGGGAATGATGCGCGCCTAGCCGGCACGCGCGAAACCGAACGTGAATGGAGGAACGTGACGATGCCCATATTGCTTCGCGGCGGAACCATCATCGATGCTGACCGCACCTACCGGTCCGACGTGCTATGCGCCGATCCGCAAGACGGCGGCAAGATTCTCGCGATAGGCGAGAACCTCGACGCGCCATCGAACACGCAACAGATCGACGCCGCCGATCAGTACGTGATGCCCGGCGGCATCGATCCGCACACGCACATGGAACTGCCGTTCATGGGCACGACCGCGAGCGACGACTTCTACACCGGCACCGCGGCGGGGCTGTCGGGCGGCACGACGAGCATCATCGACTTCGTGATTCCGAGCCCGAAAGAGCCGCTCATGGACGCGTTCAGGCAATGGCGCGGCTGGGCCGAGAAGGCATCGGCGGATTATGGCTTTCATGTCGCCGTGACATGGTGGGACGAGTCGGTGCATCGCGACATGGGACTGCTCGTGCACGAACACGGCGTATCGAGCTTCAAGCACTTCATGGCGTACAAGAACGCGATCATGGCCGACGACGAAGTGCTCGTGAACAGCTTCACGCGCTCGCTCGAACTCGGCGCGCTGCCGACGGTTCACGCCGAAAACGGCGAGCTGGTCTTTCAACTGCAGAAGCAACTGCTCGCGAAAGGGTTCAGAGGACCGGAGGCGCATCCGTTGTCGCGTCCGCCGGAAGTCGAAGGCGAGGCCGCGAATCGCGCGATACGCATCGCGCAGGTGCTCGGCGTGCCGATCTACATCGTGCATGTATCGGCGAAAGATGCGGTCGATGTCATCGCGCGCGCACGCAACGATGGTCTGCGTGTCTTCGGCGAAGTGCTGCCGGGACATCTCGTCATCGACGAATCCGTTTATCGCGACCCCGACTGGACGCGCGCGGCCGCACACGTGATGAGTCCGCCGTTCCGCACGGGCGAGCATCGCGAGGCGCTGTGGCGCGGTCTGCAATCCGGGCAGCTTCACACCACGGCGACCGATCATTGCGTGTTCTGCGCATCGCAGAAGGCGATGGGTCGCGAGGACTTCACGAAGATTCCCAACGGATGCGGCGGCGTGGAAGATCGCATGTCGGTGCTGTGGCATCACGGCGTCAACATGGGGCGGCTCACGCCGAACGAATTCGTGCGCGTCACATCGACGAACGCCGCGCAGATTTTCAATCTCTACCCGCGCAAAGGCGCCGTGCAGGTCGGCGCGGATGCCGATCTCGTCGTGTGGGACCCGAAGGCCACGCGAACGATATCCGTGAAGACGCACCATCAAAAGGTCGATTTCAACGTCTTCGAAGGCATGACCGTGCAAGGCGTGGCGACGCACACGCTCACGCGCGGCGCGCTCGTCTGGACCGATGGCGACTTGCGCGCGGTGCGCGGCGCGGGGCAATACCTGAAGCGTCCGCCGAACGCATCGTATTTCGAGGCGGCGCGCGTGGCGAAGAAGTTGCGCGAGCCGCATCCGGTCGAGCGGTGAGTCAATCGGCGACGACGCGTCCTTCGAACTTCAGCATGCCTTCGATACGCGCGGCAACGCGCAGCAGTTTCGCGTCATCGCCGAAAGCGCCGACGATCTGAAAGCCGAGCGGCAGATTCGCATCGCTCCAGCCGGACGGCACATTGACCGCGGGCGCGCCCATGAGACTCCACGGCGCGCAGAAGCGGGCGTCGCCGGTATCGGCGTGTCCGTGCGGCGCTTCACCGCTGGCGGGCAAGGTCACGAGCGCGTCGCAGCCTTGCATCAGCGCGGCGGACTGCGCGCGCACCTGCGCCTGCAACAGCAACGCCTGCTCGTAGCGCGCGAGCGGCATCGCTTCGCCTTCCGCCAGCAGCAGACGCATGTGCTCGCTCATCAGAGCGGGCGCGCGCGCGGCGACATCGCCGATGGCGCGATACGCCTCGACGGCGAGAATCGTCAGCGTCGCTTCGCGCATGTGCGGAAGATCGGCGCCATAGTCCAGCTCGACGATACGCGCGCCGCCTTCGCTCAACGTGCGCAGCGATGCATCGAAGTTGGCGCGTTGATGCGGCGCGACCAGCTCGTCCCAGAACGGCGTGCGAACGACGCCGAGCGTGAGCGCGGACGCGCTGCGCGCAAAGTGATCGCGCCATGCCGCTTCGCTTTCGACCGCTTGCGGCGCGCCACCGACGAACAACGCATGCGCGATCGCCACGTCTTCGACCGAGCGCGCGAAAAAGCCCACGTGATCGAGCGATGCCGCCAGCGGATGCACGCCTTCTGTCGGCACCGCGCGATACGACGGCTTGTAGCCGACGACGCCGCAATACGCGGCCGGGCGAATGATCGATCCGACCGTCTGCGTGCCGATGGCGAGCGGCACGATGCCCGCCGCGACCGCCGCCGCCGATCCGCTCGACGAGCCGCCCGGCGTGTGCGCGCGGTTCCAGGGATTCACGGTCGCCGCCGGTCCGCGCCACGCGAACTCGGTGGTCGCGGTCTTGCCGAAGACCGTGCCGCCGAGCGCGCGGATCATCGCGACGATGCGCGCGTCATGCTCGGGCCGATGCGCATCGTAAGCCGGCGAGCCGTAGCGCGTCGGCATGCCGGCGGTATCGGCGAGATCCTTGACGCCGATAGGCACGCCCGCGAGCGGACGCGCAACGGCATCGCTTAGATCGTACCGGTCCGGACGATGCACGAACGCGCGAAGCCACGGCTCCAGCGCATCGGCGCGGGCCTGCGCATTCAGCAGCGTGGCACGCGCGGCGGCTTCGTCGTTACGATTCGCGAGCAGGGCTGCGAGCAATGAGGGCGCGGGTCGATTCATCGTCACTTGCTCGTGGCTGCGGCGAACGTGTTGTCGACGCCGTTCGCATACGTGATCGCGCCGGGCTTGATGTTGCCGATCGACTCCTGCAGATCGAGCGCATTGCGAAACGCCTGCTCGGAAATGCCGGGCGTGGCCGCGTAGATCTTCTGGTCGATGAGACGCTGAACCGCCGAATCCACGATCTTCGGATCGAGCGACGGAAACTCGGCGCGCGCGACGCTCTTCGCGGTGTCGTGCGATTGCTGAATCAGCGCTTCGGCTTCGCCGATCGACTTCACGAACGCGGCGACCATCTTCGGCTTGCTCTTGACGGTGGAGGCGAGCGTGTCGATGGTCGAGAACGCGTAGCCGCCGGGATACGCTTTCGGGAACGCATACACGATGCGGTAGCCCTGTGCCAGCCCCGTTTCCGCTTGCGGCATATAAAGCGCGGCGGCTTCCGAGCGGCCCGCCGTCACCGGCGCGAGTTCGGTGCCGATCTGCACGGTGTTCATCTTCACGTCCGCGAGCTTCTGTTCGCTGATGAGCCGTTGCAGCAGATACGTGCTCGTCGACGGCGGCAGCGCGGTCGCCACGCTCTTGCCCGCGAGGTCGCCGACGCCCTTGACCGTCGAATCCTTCGGCGTGATGACCCATACCGGCACGCCCGCGACGACATTGGCGACGTTCACGAGCGATGCGCCCTTGAGGTTCGCGAGCATCGCGGTCATCGGGTCTTGCAGCGAGAAATCCGCGTGACCGCCGATCACCGCCGCGACGCCCGCCGCGCCGCTGCCCGCCGTGACCTTCTGCACGGCGAGGCCGTTCTTCTCGAAGATGCCCTTGTCGATGGCCACGTAGAGCGGCAGATACTGGATCGACTGAAACGCCTGATAGATCACGACCGGCTCGGCGGCCTGCGCGCATGTCGCGCCGATTCCGGATGCCACCACGCAGGCGGCCGCGATGCTGTTGAGCAGAGCGTGAGTCTTCTTCATTTTTTCTTCCAGGAAATAATCTTCGCTTCCGCGAATTGAACGATCCAGCTGAGAACCGAGGCCATCAGGGTCAGCACGATGATGCCGAGCCAGACGGTGTTGAGATCGAAAAGCGAGCCCGCGACGAACACCGCGTGACCGAGCCCCGACTGCGATGCGATGTATTCGCCGACGACCGCGCCGATCAGCGCGAAGCCGATGTTCACGCGCAGGGTCGAGAAGATCCACGGCAGCGCGCTCGGAACGATGAGCTTCGCGAAGATCATCGACGGTCTCGCCTTGAACGACTTGAACAGATTGAGCAGGTCCTTGTCGACTTCGCGCGCGGCGGCGCACGACGAGATCATCGCGACGGCGAATGTGGAGATGCCGGCGAGCCAGATCTTCGACGAGGCGTCCGAGCCGAACCAGATCACGATGAGCGGCCCGAGCGCGATCTTCGGAATGCTGTTGAGGATGACGGACAATCCTTCGGCGACGCCCGAAACCGCCGGCAGAAACCACAGCAGAAGGCCCAAGCCGATGCCGAGACCGCTGCCGATGGCGAGGCCCGCCAGCGTTTCGTAGAGCGTGACCCACGTGTCGTATGCGAGCGTGCCTTGCGTCGCGCCGATGACGGCGGCCTCGTAGATGCCGGACGGCGAGCCGAGCAGCTTGCCGTTGATCCAGCCCGCGCTGACGGCGAGTTGCCACGCGACGACCAGCACCACGACGATGCCGACGACGGCGCCCGTCGTGCCGAGTTTGGCGGGCGCGCGGCGCACGGCTTTCTTCTGCGCGACGCCGGTGGAGAGAACGGCTTCAGTCATGGACGGCTCCTGCTGGCATGCTTGATTGAGCGGCTTCGGCGCTATGGGACGTGACGTGTCCGCGCAAGCCGTTCCAGATTCGCGCGTGATAGCCGCGGAATTCGGGCGCCTCGCGCGCGGAGACAGCGGTGCGCGGTCCATGCGTCGTCAACTCGATCTCGATCTGGTCTTCGATGCGCGCGGGACGCCCGCCGAGCAGGATCACGCGATCGCTCATCGCGATGGCTTCTTCGATGTCGTGCGTGACGAGCACGACGCTCGTGCCGCTTCGCACACTCAGCGCGATGATGTCGTCCTCCAGCGCGAGACGCGTTTCGTAGTCGAGCGCGGAGAAGGGTTCGTCGAGCAGCACGAGCGTCGGATCGACGAGCAATGTGCGGGTGAGCGCCACGCGCTGTCGCATGCCGCCCGAAAGCGAATGCGGATACGCATCCGCGACGGCGCCGAGCCCGTAGCGCGCGAGCATTTGCCGCGCGGAAGCGACATCATCGGGCCGCACTTTGCGATACAACTCGATGCCGAGCAGCGCGTTCTGCAGCACCGTGCGCCACGGCATCATCAAGTCTTTCTGCAACATGTAGGCGATGCGGCCCGCTTCGCCATCCGCGCGTTGGCCGACCGATATCACGCCTGATTGCGGCGTGAGCAGGCCGGAGATGAGATTGAAGAGGGTGCTCTTGCCCGCGCCGCTTCGTCCGACGATCGACACGATCTCGCCATGTTTTACGGAGAAGTCGAGTCTGTCGAAGATGGTCACGGTCGAGCCGTCGGGCGATTCGAAACCGTGAGTGAGTTGCCGCACGCGCAGCGGCTCGGAGACCGTATTGACTGCGGTTGCGTTCGATCCCTTCATGTCGTTCCTCGCAAGGTCTCGTACAAGTGAAGTAGCTGCTGAATTGCATGATGCACAATCAAAAATAAGAAGCTGTCCTTGTCAAAAAAAGCTTCTGCTTTGGTGCGCGGGTCGCAAAGGGTGCGCCGGTGCGCCAGAGGGGTGCCGCCGCGCAGTTGGAGTGCGGATGATTGGGCGGATCGGTGCGCGATGTAGTCGTCGTGGTGCGTGACGACGAAAGATTCAGGCCTCTTGCGCCGATTCGGCACGGAGAAGGAGCGGCGCATTCCCGGTTATCGGGAATGCCGCATTGCGCCGGCGAGCGGCAATGAACGTGGATTCAATGCCGGCGGGTCGCCGCTGAATGATGCTTCGGTAGAGGATGCGCGGATCGAGCGCTGATGGCCGATCGATATCGCGAGGTGATATGCCGCTCGCAGGCTTGACGCAGATGCGCGGTCGCTCAGGCATCGAAGCAGATCGATGCCGCGACTCTATTCGTTCGATGCAGACGCGATCGCGCCCATGAAGTCGATGAAGCCGGTCACTTTCCGAAACCGACTTTCCTCGTCACACAAGCTCCTCGGTCTGACGCATTCGCGGCAGCATCCGGTCGAACTCGCGCTTGACGATGCCATAGCACTCGCAGGCGTTGGCCTCCAGTGCGGCGCGGTCCAGCACCTTGATGCAGCCGCGGCTGTTATGGACGAGCCCTGCATCATGCAACTTCCCGGCGGCCTCGGTGACGCCTTCGCGACGCACGCCCAGCATGTCGGCGATCAGTTGTTGCGTCACGCGCATTTCGTCCGACCGGGTGCGATCGGACTGAATGAGCAGCCAGCGGCAAAGCTGCTTGCTGAGCGTATGGTGACGATTGCACGCAGCCGTCTGCGCCACCTGCGTCAAAAGCGCCTGCATATACAGGAGCGTGATGCGCCGCAGGAAGTCGGAACGGCCGAAGTGCTGACGCAGCGCGTTCGCGCTCATGCGATAAGCGGACCCTGCGCCTTGAACCTGGACGCGGGTCGGCATCGTATCGCCGCCGGTAAGCACCGGCACGCCGGTCATTCCCTCGCGGCCGACTGCGGCGACTTCGACGCAGCCGCCGTCTTCCATCGTGTGCAACAGAGTGACGACAGCCGTGATTGGAAAGTAGACGTGATGGATGCGTTTTCCGGAGTCGCAAAGCAACTGTCCCGTGCGTAACTGGACAAGCTCCAGATCGCACGCGATCGCCTGCCATTCATGTCCAGGAAGTGCGCCTAGTAAGTGGTTTCCGTGCAGGTCCGACTGAAGGGTCAACATACTCTCTCGTTGGTCTATGCGTCTCGCGCTTCTCATTTTCCGGCCCACTCTCCGTTCGCGATTGCTGAATCGCTGAAGTGGCGGCCGGCCCCTTGCACTATCGCGCTGTCCGCTCGCAGACAGTGCCGACTGTTTTCATGTGCTTGGGTCATACATAAGCGAGAGCCGTGCCAAACATCATACGAGCGGACCAATTGAAAAATGGACTCATTTAGACATACGAGTTTTGATTCATTTATGAATCGGCTATTTGAGCGTTTGAGGCCGGTTTAAACATATTCAAGGAAATGCGACTGATGTTTAACGTTTGCGAACTCACTCCGATCGATTACTTCTATGAGACGGCACGCGTCGATTCACCGCCGCCGGCGAATCGAGAAATGTTGCATGCGGGAATCAAACGCTGGCTGGCGAGCGACGCGTCGAAAGTGACGGTCAGCCGGGTCGAGCGGTTCATGACGCTCGTGGATTGCAACGCGCTACGTAGAAGATGCACGGCGGCGAAAATCTTGCACGCGCTGAATTGCTGTTAGCCGCATGGCGATGCCCCGGTTCGAGGGCCCGAATTCCCAGAGGCATTCGCCACGCGAAAGACGCGTCAGGCGTAGCGCGCTTCGTCGAGATCGGCGATGAGCGTCGGACCCGTCGGCTTCCAGCCGAGGCGCGCCTGCGTCAGCGCGCTCGACGCCGGCATGTCCAGACCGACGAACATCGCCATCCAGCCGAAATGCGCGGCTGCATCGCCGGGAGAAATGGACGTGACCGGCAACTTCAGCCCGCGTCCGAGCGCTTCGGCGATCGCGCGGCTCGCGATGCCTTCCTCGCCGACCGCGTGATAACGCGCGCCGCTTTGCGCTTTCTCGACGGCGAGCCGGTAGAGACGCGCGGCATCGGACACATGGCCCGCCGGCCAGCGATTGGCGCCATCGCCCACATAAGCGACGACGCCCTTGTCGCGCGCAATGCCGATAAGCGGCGTGATGAGCCCCTGCTTCAACGGATCGTGAACCTGGGGCAGTCTCACCACCGACACGTTGATGCCCGCATCGAGCAGTGCGTTGCCCGCCAGTTCGGAGGCGATGCGCGGATTCGGATGACGCGTGTTGAAGACGTCCTCGCTCGCGGGTTCGCCGTGCTCGCCGCTGCCCATGCCGGTCCCCGACGTGATGACGAGCGGACGATTCGTGCCCGCGAGCGCCGATCCGAGCGCGGCGATGGCGCGCTTGTCCTTCTCGCAGTTCTCGACGAAGCGCGAGAAATCATGATCGAAGGCCGTGTGGATGACGGCATCGGCCTGCACCGCGCCGCGCGCGAGGCTCTCCGGATCTTCCAGCGTGCCGCGATGCACTTGCGCGCCCGCATCTTCGAGCGCCTGCGCGCCCGCGTCCGAACGCGTCATGCCGATAACGCGATGGCCCGCGCCGATCAGTTCGTGAACCACGGCCGAGCCGATGAAACCGGTCGCGCCCGTCAAAAAAATTCGCATGGTGAAGCTCCCTGGTGGAATGGCGTTCACTATCCGATGTTTTTTTATCCCGTTAAAGTAGTGACGTCATCCTATTAAAGCGACTAACAGGGTTTTCATGTCAGTGGACACGGCGAGATCGCTGGGCGATTTTCTGCGCAGCCGGCGTGCGCGCCTCGATCCGGCGGGCTTCGGTTTTGCCGGACGCCGGCGCACGCCCGGCCTGCGCCGCGAAGAGGTCGCGCAGCGCGCGAACATCAGTCCGACCTGGTACACGTGGCTGGAGCAGGGACGCGGCGGCGCGCCGTCGGCGGATGTGCTGGAGCGCATTTGCGGCGCGCTCATGCTCACCGATGCCGAGCGCGAACATCTCTTCATGCTCGGGCTGGGCCGGCCGCCGGAAGTCCGCTACCGGTCCGCCGATGGCGTCAGTCCGCGGCTTCAGCGTCTGCTCGATTCATTGCAGTCGAGTCCGGCGATCGTCAAGACGCCGACGTGGGACGTCGTCGCGTGGAATCGCGCGGCGGCCGTCGTGCTGACCGATTACAGCGCGCTGCCGCCCGGCGAGCGCAATATCCTGCGGTTCCTGTTCCGCAATCCCGATGTGCGCGCGCGTCAGCACGACTGGGAAAGCGTCGCGCGCTTCGTCGTCGGCGCGTTCAGGGCGGATGTGGCGCGCGCGGGTCTCGTCTCGGAAGTCGGCGATCTCGTCGAGGAACTCCGCCGCGCGAGCCCCGAATTCGATGCGCTCTGGCGCGACAACGAAGTGCACACGCATGAAGAAGGCGGCGGCATCAAGCGGCTCAAGCATCCGGCGCTCGGATCGGTCGAACTGGAATATTCGGCGTTTTCCGTCGATGGCAGGCCGGATCTCGGCATGATCGTCTACACGCCGGTCGACCGCGCGATGGCCGAGCGAATCGGCCAGCTCGCCGCGAGCGCGTGACGCTTCAGAACTTCTCCACCCACGGCCGCAATTCGATTTCCCACGACCACGCGCTGCGATGCTGGCGCAGCACATCGAGATAAGTTTGCGCGATGGCGTCGGGATCGAGCGTGCTGTCGGGCGCGTCGGGCGGATCGGCGCGATGTTCCGCGCGCACGCCGCCGTCGATCACGAAATGCGCGACGTGGATGCCCTTCGGCGCGAGTTCGCGCGCCGCGCTTTGCGCGAGGCCGCGCAGCGCGAACTTGCCCATCGCGAAGGGCGCGGACAGCGCGTAGCCCTTGACGCCCGCGGTCGCGCCCGTCAGCAGGATCGCGCCCTTGCCGGCGGCAATCATGCGACGCGCGGCCTGCTGAACGGCGTGGAACGCGCCGAGCGCCGAGACGGCGACCGCCTTCGCGACTTCCTCGGCATCGAGTTCCGCGATGGGTCCGCGCACGCGCCCGCTCGCGTTGTAGACGACGACTTCCGGCGCGCCGATGCGCGCTTCGGTTTCGGCGAAGAGCGCTTCCATTTGACCGGCGTCGGATGCATCGACGGGCAGGGGAATCGCGCCGGTTTCATCGACGAGCGCCGCGAGCTTTTCGACATTGCGTGCGGCGATGACGACCGGAATGTTTTCGGCGCGCAAACGCCGCGTGAGAGAGCCGCTGATGCCGGGCCCGGCACCAACGATGAGGGCGCTGCGGTAGGGAAGTGTGCTCATGGCCATGCGGGTCGACGGGTGAGAGGCGGGCGTCGCGACGTCACATCGACTATCGCCACGTGCCGGGCTTTTGGGCATTTTAGGCGACTGAGCGCTTCTCGCATTGCAGGTGCGACTCGTCGGCGAACGCGATGGCACATCATCTGCTCTCGATCAAGGTCGCCATCACGCTGCCCGCCCGACTCATGGATGCCCGCAAAAACAAGCCTCGCAACACCGAATCGTCTCCGACCGCCGCTTTCACGGGCTTCGTGCGCGTGCGCGGCGCGCGCGAGCACAATCTGAAGAACGTCGACGTCGATGTGCCGCGCGACGCGCTCGTCGTCTTCACGGGCGTGTCCGGCTCGGGCAAGTCATCGCTTGCGTTCGGCACCTTGTATGCGGAGGCGCAGCGGCGCTATTTCGAGTCCGTCGCGCCGTATGCGCGGCGGCTGATCGAACAGGTGGGCGTGCCGGAGGTCGATTCCATCGAAGGTCTGCCGCCCGCCGTCGCGCTTCAGCAGCAGCGTGGCGCGCCGAACGCGCGGTCGTCGGTCGGCAGCGTGACGACGCTTTCCAGCCTCGTGCGCATGCTCTACTCGCGCACCGGCAGCTACCCGCCGAAGCAGCCGATGCTGTATGCCGAAGACTTCTCGCCGAACACGGTCCAGGGCGCGTGCCCGGTTTGTCATGGACTCGGACGCGTGTACGAAGTCACCGAAAAGTCGATGGTGCCCGACGACACCCTCACGATCCGCGAACGCGCCATTGCCGCATGGCCGCCCGCGTGGCACGGGCAGAATCTGCGCGACATCCTCGTGACGCTGGGCTTCGACGTGGACAAACCGTGGCGTGACTTGCCGAAGAAGGATCGCGACTGGATTCTCTTCACGGAAGAATCGCCGACCGTGCCGGTCTATGCCGGCCTCACGCCGAAGGAAACGCAGGCGGCGCTGAAGCGCGGCGCGGAGCCGAGCTATCAGGGCACGTTCACGGGCGCGCGCCGCTATATCCTGCACACGTTCGCGCACACGCAAAGCGCGCTCATGAAGAAGCGCGTCTCGCGTTTCATGGTCGGCAGCGACTGCGCTGCGTGTCACGGCAAGCGGCTGAAGAAGGAGGCGTTGTCGGTGACCTTCGCGGGACTCGATATCGCCGAGTTTTCGCGGTTGCCGCTCAGCCGACTGGCCGAACTGCTCGGCCCGATCGCGCGCGGCGAATGGCCTGAATCCGATGCCGGCGGCCACGTGCTGAACCGCGATGCGCGGCGCGCGGCGACGGCCAGGCGCGTGGCGGCGGGCGGATCGGCGCACAAGGCCGCGCCCGATGTGCGCGCCACGCCCAATCTCTCCGACGAGAAACGCGCCGCCGCCGAACGGATCGCGGCGGAATTGCTGGAGCGCATCGACACGCTGACCGATCTCGGCCTGGGCTATCTCTCGCTCGATCGCGCCACGCCGACGCTGTCATCGGGCGAACTCCAGCGCCTGCGGCTCGCGACGCAACTGGCTTCGCAGCTTTTTGGCGTCGTGTATGTGCTCGACGAGCCATCGGCCGGCCTGCATCCCGCCGACAGCGAAGCGCTTTTCGCCGCCTTGCAGCGCCTGAAATCGGCGGGCAATTCGCTCTTCGTGATCGAACACGATCTCAACACCATGCGCCGCGCGGACTGGCTCGTGGATGTCGGTCCCGCGGCGGGCGAGCGGGGCGGCGAAGTGCTCTACAGCGGGCCGCCTGCGGGACTCGCCGGCGTCGAGGCATCGCAGACGCGCACGCATCTGTTCGGCGAACGCGAGCGACGGTCGCGCGAGCCGCGCAAGGCGCGCGGCTGGCTGCGGATCGCGGACATCAGGCGCAACAATCTGCATGGCATCGATGCGGCGTTCCCGCTCGGCTGCTTCACGACGGTGACGGGCATCTCCGGCTCGGGCAAGTCGAGCCTCGTGAGTCAGGCGCTGCCCGAACTCGTCGCGGAACGGCTCGGCCGCTCGCTCGACGATCCCGGCGACGAGGACAAGGACCCGCTGCTCGCGAGCGTCGAAACGACGGCGGACGGGCGGATCGTCGAAGGCATGGAGACCGTGAAGCGCCTCGTGCGCGTCGATCAGAAACCGATTGGCCGCACGCCGCGTTCCAATCTCGCGACCTACACGGGATTGTTCGACCACGTCCGCAAGCTCTTCGCCGATACGCCCGCCGCGCGCAAGCGCCGCTACGGCGCGGGCCGCTTCTCGTTCAATGTCGCGCAGGGGCGCTGCCCGACGTGCGAAGGCGAAGGCTTCGTGAGCGTGGAACTGCTGTTTCTGCCGAGCGTGTACACGTCATGCTCGACCTGTCACGGCTCGCGCTATAACCCGCAGACGCTGGAAATCGAATGGCGCGGCAAGAACATCGCGGACGTGCTGGGCATGAGCGTGGACGCCGCCTGTGATTTCTTCGCCGATGAACCCGCCGTGATGCGCGCGCTCGGCGTCTTGCGCGACATCGGCCTGGGTTATCTGCGGCTCGGCCAGCCTGCGACGGAACTGTCGGGCGGCGAGGCGCAGCGCATCAAGCTGGCGACGGAACTGCAACGCGCGCATCGCGCGGACACGCTGTATATCCTCGATGAGCCGACGACCGGCTTGCATCCTACCGACGTGGACCGTCTGATGACGCAACTGCAGGGCCTCGTCGATGCGGGCAATACCGTGGTGGTCGTGGAACATGACATGCGGGTCGCGGCTGCGAGCGACTGGGTGATCGACATCGGACCGGGCGCGGGGGAAAACGGCGGCACGATCGTGGCGGCGGGCGAACCGGGCGTCGTCGCACGGCATGCGGGGAGTCGCACGGCGCATTATTTGCGCGAAGCGGCGCGTGGTGAGGAAGCGATGTGAGAGTTGCTACGGTCGGATTCGGTCACGTCGGTCATGGTGGTACAGCTATCTGTCGCCGACTCGTGATGGTCACAGTCGTGGTCATGGTTCGCGCTCCGGAAACGCTTGTCTGGCCACGAACCTACGGCAAGATGCGACATCTCTACTTAGCAGAAACACGACATTTGAACTTGGGACCTACATCAGTGTCACGGCCAAATACAAATGTCGGGGTGCGGGCCAAATACAGATGTCGTATCTATCCAGGATTTTTGCGCTCACGCAGTGTTGAAGAAAGCGGGTTGAACGGGCAGGGCGCGGGTGGATGGACTTCACGGTTTGTTGACCGCGGAGTTATCTTTTGTTGACGTGGCGCCGCCTTTGTGTTCATGCAGCGCCTTCATCGTTGCCTCCAGGTCCTGTTGCGTGAGTTCGCGCTGTTTCTTCGTGCCGGCTGCGCGGCGTGGCGTGCGTACCTCCGCGCCGC
>NZ_JALQEA010000068.1:0-245 GCF_023630965.1 Caballeronia sp. ATUFL_M2_KS44
ATTCGGGCCGATCGCCAAGGAATACGGCTTCGCAAGTTTGCCAGTGAGTCTGTTCGGCGCGACCTTGCCGCTGCTCGCGATGACCTTGTCCATCGACAATCTGTGCAACGGCTTCACGCGCCCGCTATGCGGTTTCATCTCGGACAAGATCGGTCGCGAAAACACCATGTTCATCATCTTCCTGGGCGAAGGCGTCGCGCTGCTGGGGTTGATGCAGTTCGGGCAGAACCCCTACATGTTCATGC
>NZ_JALQEA010000069.1:0-258 GCF_023630965.1 Caballeronia sp. ATUFL_M2_KS44
CTTTCAGGCTGTCCGCCGGCGCAATGCCTTGCTCAGCGAGCACGTCCACCAGCGCGGCGATCTTGTAGGGCGCATAGATGCGCTCGTTCAACAGTGGCAGTCTCGACGACACAGCGCCTCCTCGTGTGTCCTGCGGGGACACCACCTTGTCCGAATATGACCTTTCGCAGCGCATCGTATCCCACTACTATCACCGTAACAAGACGAGTCCGCATCGCGAATGCGCGACTCGCGAATCCATCGGAGACAGCCATGCAA
>NZ_JALQEA010000070.1:0-17015 GCF_023630965.1 Caballeronia sp. ATUFL_M2_KS44
ACGGCCTGGGTTCCTGCGCGCGAAATCTGTTGCACGTCAATGGGCGTACCAGCTGCGGCGGGCGTAGCCTCTGTGATACTCATCGGCAGAAAGCCGGCGGCAAAGCAGAGCTTGCAGAACATTCTCATGACGGATCTCGTTGAGATGATTGACTGTATGGACTCAAATTTACTGCCGCGCCCATTAGATGAGAAGATCGGCAAATCCGCATACACTGGTGCATTCCACTCACCAATGACGATGGAAAACCTCAACGATCTGCAACTGTTCGTCGCCGTCGCAAGAGAACGCAGTTTTACGCGGGCGGCGGCGCAAGTGGGCTTGTCGCGCTCGGCGCTGAGTCACGCAATTTCGGCATTGGAAGCGAGGCTGGGCGTGCGTCTGCTGACACGCACGACTCGTAGCGTGTCGCCCACCGACGCTGGCGAGCGGCTGCTGAACGTGCTGACACCACGGCTCGAGGAGATTGAAACCGAGCTTGCGTCGCTCTTGTGCCTGCGCAATGCGCCGGCCGGCACCGTTCGCATCACCGCCCATGATCATTCGATCTCCACCATCCTGTGGCCGAAGCTGCTGCCCCTATTGCGCAAGTACCCTGACGTTCATATCGAGTTAAGCGTGGACTATGCAATGACCGACATCGCGGCGGCCCGCTTCGATGCCGGCATACGCAACGGCGATCGCGTGGACAAGGACATGGTCGCGGTCCGGATTGCGCCCGACCTGTGCATGGCAGTGGCCGCATCGCCCGCCTATCTGGAAGGAAGGGAGCTTCCCGCCACTCCGCATGAGTTGACCATGCACCGTTGCATCAACCTTCGGTTGCCCACACACGGCGGGCTGTATGCGTGGGAATTCAAGAAGGGACGGAAGTCGCTCAGCGTGCGTGTGGAAGGACAAACGACCTTCAACAATACCCTGCTGATGCTGCAGGCGGCACTCGATGGTAATGGCCTCGCCTATGTACCGTTCGATCTCGTGCAGCCTCATATCGAGCAAGGCCTGCTGCTGCCCGTGCTGCAAGACTGGTGGTGCACCTTCCCCGGCTATCACCTTTACTACGCCAGCCGGAAGCAGATTTCGCCCGCCTTGAGACTCGTCATTGACGCTCTGCGCTATCGCCCCGATAAAGCTACAGCAATCCGAAAGTAGCCGAGCGCGGCATTAGATGGATCGCATGCTCTTTTCGCCTCTTTTCCATCACAGGTGGGCGATATCACCAATCGCGCACGCTACAGGTCGAACGCGCTTCAAAGACTGCAAAGCTTTGGTCGCTGATATCGACGCGCGTGGAATCGGCGAGCGATGCGGCGCGCGGCGGCGATTCATCGAGACTCGCGCCGGGCGTGACGAAATAGCCGGAACGTTCCTCGGCGCGAACGAGCCCGCGTTCCTAGAGCAGATAGTAGGCGCGAAATACCGTCGATTGACTGACGCCGTGCTGCGCGATGATCTGCCGCAGCGATGGCAGGCGCGCGCCGACCGGGATGCGGCCGCGTCGGATGTCGTCGGCGAGTTTGTCGGCCAGGGCTTCGTAGCGTTTCATGGGGCGCGTGGGCGGCTAGGGATGATCGCGCTCTGGCGGGCTTGCCGATGCTGGCCTCCGCCCGACGAGAAACATCAAACTAACGGCGCATGGCGTTGCATTTCATCGATCCGTCGATGAAACATCGATCAACGTCCGAAGCCGGGCCAGCAGCCACTTCTTGAAAATCTTGAGCTTCGGATTGAGATCGCCCTTGCTGTGGACGAGGTGGTACCCATGATGAATGCGGACCGTGTGCGGAATGGCCTGCACGAGCCGCCCGTCGTTGAAATCGTCCCGAAACAGGAACAGGGGCACCAGCCCGAAGCCGAGGCCCGACATGGCGGCTTCGCGCATCATCAGCATCTGCAGGAAACGCGGCGATTTGCCCAAGCTCGGCATTTGCAGCCCGTAGTGCTCGAAATAATTCTTCCACGGCTCCTCGCGCGCGCCGGCCACGCTCAGCAACGGAGCCGTGAGCAAGTCGGCGGGTTCGTGCACGTTCGCCTGCTGCTTGAGGCGCGGCGAGCACACCACGCCGGCCAGCGTGGTGTCGAGCAGGCTGACCGAGTCGAAGCCCGGCCAGGGCGGCGAGCCGTAACGGATACGCGCATCGACGGGCGCGTCGCGGTCAAGCTCCTTGAGTTCCTCCGCCAGCACGTCCACCTGAATGTCGGGATACCGTGCCCGAAAGTCGCCGATGTTGCGCACCAGCCAGAGCGTGAAACCCACATTCACGGAGAGGACCAGCGTCGACTGCGCCGCGCTTTCCTTCAGCCGGCCGCCTGCCTCGGCGATCAGGTTCAGGCCCGCCGTGACCTGCTCGTGATACATCCTGCCGGCGCGCGTCAGCGTGATCCAGCGGCCGTTGCGCTCGAAGAGGCGAACCTCGAGTTGTTCCTCGAGTGTCTGAATCATGCGACTGACAGCCCCCTGGGTCACATGGAGCTCGGTGGCAGCCGCCGTGAAGCTCTCCAGGCGGGCTGCAACCTCGAAATATCTGACGGCGGTAAGGGACGGAAGGCGCTTCATTTCAACGATCTTGCATGAGTTGAACTCATTCTAACGCAGAAGGAATCGCTTTAGATCGGGACCATGCGCCACCTAAACTGTGTTCACTCGAACTACGCCAAAAGAGACACGACATGGACGCAGTGATTGAAACCCGACCCTTCGCGGTCACCGAAGGCGAAGTCTACCGCCAGCGCGCGCTAGAAGCAGGCCAGGCATTCCTCAAGGCTATCGATGCCATCGCGCCGGTGCTGCGCGCCGGCCGTGAGCAGTCCGAGCGCGACTGCCGCGTGCCGGACGCGAGCGTGGAGGCCATGCTCGAAGCCGGCGTGTTCCGCGCCTTCACGCCGTTGCAGTACGGCGGGCTGGAACTGTCCCCGGCGGACTTCTATGACGGCCTGATGCGCATCGCGCAATGCGACAGCTCTGCCGCGTGGATCGCTGGCCAGATCATCTGTCACAACCTCGAGATCGCCGCGATGCACCCGCAGATGCACGAGGATTTCTGGGGCGTCTATGGTCCGGATGCGCGCGCGTCCAGTTCCTACGCGCCGCTCGGCAAGACCGAGCCGGTCGAGGGCGGCTACATGCTCGACGGCCGCTGGACCTTCTCCAGCGGCGTCGACTTCGCGCATTACGTGGTGCTCGGCGGCGGCGAGCGCAATTTCCTCGTGCCGATCACCGATCTGGTGATCGACCACGACAGCTGGGACGTGCAGGGCATGCGCGGCACCGGCAGCAAGGCGGTCACGGCAAACAAGGTGTTCGTGCCGAACCACCGCATTCACGTAATGGCCGATGTCGTCAACGACATCAACCCCGGCTATGAGACCATCACCACGCCGCTGTATCGCGGCGTGTCGTGGATGACCGTGTTCTACGCGACGGCTGCGAATACCGTGATCGGCACCGCGATGGAAGCCGTCAACGTGTTCTTCGAGCAGTCCCGCAACCGCTACACGAAGATGGGAACCGGCGCGCGACTGGCCGAGAATCCCTTTGTCAATCTCAAGATCGCGGATGCCAAAACGCGCATGAACGACATCCGCATGCGCACGCTGAACAACTGGCGCCATATCTTCGATCAGGCCTGCAAGGGCGAGCCCATCTCGCACCAGGAACGCTTGCGCGTGCGTTTCGAATCGGCCGATTCGTTCGCTGCCTGCTTCGATGTCGTGCACGACATCTGGCCGATGGTCGGCGCGGTGGCTTCGCAGACCTCCAATCCGATGCAACTGATCTACCGCAACCTCATGGCGTCGCGAGTCCACGGCACGGGCGGCAAGGAATTCGCGGCCATCGCGTATTCGCGTTCGCTGCTGGGCCTGCCGGCGCCGGAATTCAAGGTCGTCGATTTTGGCGCCGCGGCCTACTGGCGCTAAGCACCCGAACCTCACGGAGGCGAAAAATGTTGATGGAAGAACAAGTTGCCGTCGGCCGGAGCCAGGCGTCCCTGCTCGAGCGTGGCCGCCCGCTGGATGACAGCCGCTCGTTCCGGCGCTGTCTCGGCCAGTATCCGACCGGCGTGGCGGTCATCACCGCCAGCCACAACAGCGGTCTCGTCGGCATGACGGTGAATTCGTTCGCTTCGGTCTCGCTCGATCCGCCGCTGATCCTGTGGTCGATCCGGCGCGAATCGCGAAGTGTCGAGGCGTTCCAGACTGCGGAGCACTTCGTGGTGAACGTGCTCGCGCACGATCAGGTCGATGTGTCAAATCGGTTCTGCAAGGGCCACCCGGAGAAGTTCGAGCAGGTGGCGTGGGAAGCGGGACTCGGCGGCGCGCCGCTGATCCACGGAGCGGTGGCGCAATTGGAATGCCAGCGCGTTTCGGTTCAGGAAGCGGGCGATCACCTGATCCTGATCGGGGAGGTGAAGCAGTATGCGCACTTCGACGGCAAGCCGCTGACGTTCAGCAACGGCGAATATGCGATGACGCAGGTGCTCCCGCGCGAGCCGGCCTGCCAGCCCAATTGACGAAGGACTCAAAATGAAAATCGAAGAAATCGGATATCTGGGCATCGACGCCACGCACATGGAAGAGTGGCGCGATTTCGCGGCGAACTATGTCGGATTCGAAGTGCGTCAGCTCGATCATGGGCAACTGGGACTGCGCATGGACGACTTCGCCTGGCGGATGCTGGTGCGTCCCGCCGAGCGCAATGGCGTCGGCTTTCTCGGGATGAAGATCGAAAGCCCCGAAGCGCTCGAGACCGTGCGCAGCGAAGTGACCGCCGCAGGCTTCGAGGTGCACGAGGGCAGCGCTGAAGAGCGTGCCGAGCGCAGCGTGCAGCAACTGCTGTGGGTCGCGGACCCGGACGGCAATCGCGTCGAATTCTTTGTCGGACGCAGCGCCGACAATGCGTCCTTCCGGCCGGGCCGTCCGATCGGTGGCTTCCGCACCGGACCGCTCGGCTTCGGCCACGTAGTGATCGGCACCCCGCTGCTGGAAGAGATGGAGCAGTTCTACATGAAGCTGCTGGGTTTCGGCCTGAGCGACTACATCGACAAGGACATCAAGGTTCGCTTCATGCATGCGAACGCGCGGCATCATTCGCTCGCGCTGGTCAAGACGCCGGCCAAATTCCTGCATCACGTCATGGTCGAATACAACTTCATGGACGATGTCGGCCGGTTGTACGACAAGGCGTTGACCATCCCCGGCATGATTCAGACGAGCCTCGGCCGGCACGACAACGATCACATGCTGTCGTTCTATTCGAAGACGCCGGGCGGCTTTCTCATCGAAACGGGCTGGGGCGGCCGGCTGATCGACCGCGAAAGCTGGGAACCCGTCGAGCTCTGGTGCATGAGCCTGTGGGGGCATGAACGCAGTTGGGAAACGCCTGACAACCAGGTCAAGCAGCGCGCTCAGAAAGAACGCGCGGCCACCGAGGGCCGGCTCACACCGGTGGAAATCAATGAGGCGGGTGGCTTCGTGACCCGCGGGGCCGCGATCTGACCCATGACCACGAGGGCGCGCATGCGCCTATCGGTGGCGACATCCGCCGCGCGGCGCGGTCGCCAGGATTGGCATGCAGGCGCTTGCATGATGTGAGGTCATGCAAGCGTCGAAAATGTTGCTTTGTCAGAGAGTTACCGACCCATATCCTTACCAGACAGACCTATAAACAGGAGACTCAGCATGTCACAGGCACTCAAGGCCAGCTTCAAGCACGTCGGTATTTACGTGATGGACGTCGACACGATGGTGGACTTCTATACGGACTGGTTCGGTCTGGTCAAGACGGATGAAGGCAACGGTCCGGTCGGCAAGGGCGTATTCCTGAGCGGAGACCCGAGCGAGCATCATCAGATCGTGTTCGTGGCCGGACGCGAACCCGGCACCAAGTCCATCATCAATCAACTCTCTTTCCAGGTCGACGATCTCCCGACGGTGCGGGCTTATCACAAGCGCGCGCAGGACGAAGGCCGCACGATCACGCGGATCAAGAGCCACGGCAATTCCTTCAGCATCTACGTGCTGGACCCCGAAGGCAACCAGATGGAAATCTATTGCGACACGCCCTGGTACGTCAGCCAGCCGGTGAGCCTGCCGCTGGATCTGAGCCAGTCCGACGAAGACATTCTCGCGCAGGTGGAAAAGGCGGTACGCGCCAATCCGACCTTCATGATGCAGGACGAATGGGTAAAGAAGGCCGGGCAACTGATGGCGAACTGAGCCACAACCGACACCTCTCTCGACGCCCGTGATATCGGGCAAGCCTCTGCCGCAACGGGCGATTCCATTAAAAACTTCGCGATGACGAAACGCATCATGCATGCGTTCGGACGCCGCAGCTCGTGCCGGCATAGTAGTGCGATCGACATTCTAAAAAACAAATTGCCGTTCAACGGCAATTCGGAGACAAAGATGAAGAAGGGAGTCCTGCTCGCTGCAGTCGCCGCGACGTTCGCGGGCGCTGCACACGCGCAAAGCAGCGTCACGCTGTATGGCGTCGTCGATGACGGCCTGAGCTACATCAGCAACGCTGGCGGTCACAGCAACTTCAAGATGGACAGTGGCGTGATTTATTCCGACCGGTGGGGCTTGACCGGCAAGGAAGACATCGGCAACGGCCTGCAGGCCGTGTTCACGCTGGAAAATGGCTTCGATGTGAATTCCGGCGCCGCAGCGCAGGGCGGCGCGCTGTTTGGACGGCGCGCATTCGTCGGCTTGTCGAGCAACCGGTTGGGAACACTGATCCTCGGTAACGACTACGACTTCATCTACGACTATGTGACGTTCTACTCGAACACCGGGCAGTTCGGTGGCGTGTACTCGTTCCACCTCGGCTACGACATCGACCGGCTGGCGGGCGAACAGGTGCACAACATGGTGCGCTACGAGACGCCCACGGTGGGCGGCTTCAACGCGGGCGTCATGTATGGCTTCAGCAACGTGGCGGGCGGGTTCGGCGGCACGTCGACCGTACCGCGCGCGATGAGCGTCGGACTCAAGTACAGCCCGACGGGCACCTTCAATGCACTGTATTCGTTCGGCGCCGCGTTCACCAAGCTGGATGGCGGCAATGCCGCACCGGGCGCGGGCTCCATCGCCCAGGTCGCGCTGGGCGCGAAGTCGATCTATACGGCAGCCCTCGGCGCGCTCGTGAAGTTCGGCAATTTCTCCGTCAACGGCGTGTACACCTACACGAACGCGTCGGATACGCCGCAAGGCACCGTGACCGTGAACGCCTATGAAGGCGGCCTGAGCTGGCGCCCCGCGCCGGACATTCTGGCTGGCGCAGGCTTCGCTTATATCGATGAACGCAAGCGCGGCAAATACGACATCGCGACGCTCGGCTTCGACTACCTCCTGTCGAAGCGCACCGATGTGTTCGCGGTCGGCACGTTCCAGCACGCACTCGGCGGAGCGCACGTCGCGGGCAATTTCTACGCGGTAACGCCGTATTCGCAGTCGCCTACGTTGCCGAACGGCGCGGGCGCGTCGTCGACAGCGAATCAGGCGGTCGCGCAGATCGGCATCCGTCACAAGTTCTGAGAAGGAGAGCGTCATGAGCAGTCCTTTGAGCACGAAGATGATGCCCGGCTCGCTTGAGGCCTCCTCGAAAGTCAGTCAATCCGCGAGCTTATGGATCGTTTGCGGCGCCGCCATCGGCTTGATGTTCGGCTTCGGCCCGCTGTTTTTCAGCGTCGCCGGCGTCTTTCTGAAACCGATGGCCGCGACGTTCGGCTGGGGCCGCTCCGCCGTCGCCATGCTGCCGATGTTTTCGCTGATCGGAACGACATTAGGCGGGCCTGCCGTCGGCTATCTCGCGGACCGGCTCGGATGGAGCAAGGTCCTGGCGGGTTCGATCGTGCTGCTCGCGGTCTCGCTCGCGGCGCTTGCCGTTGCGCCGGCCAGTCATGCGTACATTGCCGCAATCGGCTTCCTGATCGGCTTTCTCGGCGCAGGAACGACGCCGGCGGGCTATCTCGGCGTGCTGCCGCGCGTCTTCGACAAGCGGCTCGGCATGGCGCTCGGATTCGCGATGATCGGCACCGGTATCGGCGGGCTGGTTGCGCCGATCGCCGCGAACCGGCTCAGCGCGACGATGGACTGGCGCCACTGGTTCGGCGTGTGCGCGCTGGTCGCGCTCGTGCTCGGCCTCGTTGCGCATCGGCTGATGTTCCGGAATCTGCCGGCTCAGAAGTACTTCGCCGCCGATGTGCAGGCGGCCGCGTCCGTCGAGGCCGGCTACACGCTCGGCGAAGCGGTGCACAGCTTCCGCTTCTGGCTGCTCGCGGTCGTCGTGTTCCTGATCTCGGGCGCGATCATCGGCGGCTTCGTTCATCTCGCGCCGTTCGCGAGCGACCGCGGGCTCGGGCGCGATGTCGGCGCACAAGCGGCAGGCGTTGTCGGCGCCGGTCTCGCGATTGCGCGAGTGGGGCTCGATCGCGTGTTCGCCCCTCTCGTGGCCTGCACTGCCTTCTTTGTCGGCGCAGTCGGTTTCGCGATCTTCCTGACCGATGCGTCGCATGTCCCGTCGATGATCATTCTGGCCGCGCTGCTGCTCGGCATTTCGACTGGCTCCGAAGGCGATCTGATTCCGTTTCTGGCACGCAGATATTTCGGCAAGCGTTCGTTCGGCTCGATCTACGGTTGCCTGTTCGGGGCGGCGACGCTGGGTGGCGGTGCAGGTCCGTTCCTGTACGGCCTCGCTTTCGACCGCCTCGGCTCCTATACCCTCGTGCATGCGGTGTCGCTGGCCGCATGTCTCGTCGGCGCGTTCGCAGTCCTGCTGCTCGGGCGGTATCCGGCAGAGACCACGGACCAGTAACGATCAGGATGAGAGATCAATGAAACTCACACGAGACAACACTTCGAAATTCGTTCAGGCCGGCGCCGTCAAGGTGCATTACCACGAGGCCGGCACCGGCCCGGTCCTGCTGTGCATCCACGGCGGCGCGCCAGGCGCGTTCGGCTGGGGAAATTTCGGCCGCAATCTGGAGGCGCTGTCGCGCAACTTCCGGACGATCATCGTCGATCTGCCGGGTTACGGGCGCTCCGACAAACCTCAAATCGAAGGGCCGCGCACGAGCTTCTATTCGCGTACTTTCCGCGACATGCTGGACGCACTGGATATCGGCCGCGCGCATGTGATGGGGCTTGCAACGGGCGGCTCCGTCGCGCTCAAGATGGCGCTCGACTTTCCCGAGCGCGTCGATCGGCTGGTGGTCATCAGTTCGCCCGGCGGCCTCTCGCTTTTCCAGCCCATGCCGCCGAAGCCTGACACGCACAGCTATTACAGCGGCGAAGGCCCGAGCATGGAACGCATGCGCGCCAATCTGGAGCGGCTCGTCTGTGACCCGACGATCCTGACCGAGGAAGTGATCCGCGAACGCTACGAAGCCAGCATCGAGCCGGAGTTCATGAATCAGGCACCGGAAGGGCATGGCGGCAAGCCGGGGCAAACGCTGGAGCCGCTGTGGCAGGACCTGCACCGGATTCAGGCGGAGACACTGGTCATCTGGGGCCGCAATAACCAGACGATCAACTACGACCACGCTCTGTTCATGCTGACCCGGATTCCGAAGGCGCGCGTTCATATCCACGGCAACTGCGGCCTGTGGGTGCCTTACGAGAAGATGCACGAGTTCAATAGCAACGTCACCGGCTTCCTGTCGGTGGATCTGACGGCGAGGCCCGCACAATGATGAAGCACACGAGTATCTGGCAGCACCTGTTCAAGACGCCTCACAAGCTCGCATGGATCGATGCGGGCGGCGTCAATACGCGCTATCTGGAAGCGGGACCGGCCGATGCACCGGTGGTCATCCTGCTGCATGGCACTGCGGGCAGTCTGGAGAATTTCAGCGCGAATTACGCGGCCTACGCCGAGCACTTTCGCGTCATTGGCCTCGACATGCTCGGTTGCGGCTGGACCGGGAAGCCCGATTACGACTACCTGATCAATCACTACGCCGAACACGTGCGCAGTTTCATGGATGCGCTCGGCATCGAGAAGGCCGGCGTGGTGGGCGTGTCACTGGGCGCGTGGGTTGGCGCCGCGCTGGCGCAGGCACACCCGGAACGCGTCGACAGGCTGGTTCTCGTGTCGCCGGCGGGCATCATCACCGATCCGGAGGAAGAGCAACGCTTTGCCGAAAAGCTGCGCAAGAGTCGTTCGACCGCCGCAGCGGAGCCGACTTGGGAAACCGTGTCCGCCGCGATGAAAGCCCTGATTCTGGACCCGGAAACGCTGTCCGATGAAATCGTCGCCGTTCGCCTCGCGATTTATCAGGACCCGCGCATGAAGGCTGCCATGCCGCGTTTGCTCGCTTTCTCGAAAGGCGGTCAGGCGCTCAGCGCCGAACAATGGCGTAGCCTCGCGCTGCCTATGCAGGTCATTGCCGCCGTGGACGCACCCAACATGTTTCTCAGCAACGCCTATGCGATCGCCGAGATTGCGCCGGATGCGCGCATCGTGGAAATGACGGGTTGCGACCACTGGGCCCAGTATGAACAGCCGGAAGCCTTCAATCAGCAGAGCATCGCCTTTCTGCTGGAAGTCTGAACACGCACGGTGAAATTCACCAGACGCTTCGTCGCAGAGAGACGTGAAATAGTTCGGTATCCGTATCGATCGTGGCTTGCGGTGACGAAGCCATAATAGACAAAAGGTAATCGATGGCAAACGCCACCCTTATCGACGCGCTCGCGGATCGCCTGCGCAAAGCGGAACTCGCGCGCGACGCGATCGAGCCGGTCCGCGGCGAGATTGCGCTGGACGACCTGGCGATGGCGTATGCCGTGCAGCAGGCCAACGTCGATGCACGCGTGGCGGCGGGCGAGCGCATCGTCGGCCGCAAGATCGGTCTGACTTCGCTTGCCGTGCAGAAGCAGCTTGGCGTGGATCAGTCGGACTTCGGCGCGCTGTTCGACAGCATGTCCTACGGCGACAACCAGCGGATCCCGCTCGGCCTGTTCATTCAGCCCAAGGTCGAAGCCGAGATCGCGCTGGTTCTCAAGCGCGACCTCACGCGCAAGAAGCACACTTACGCGGACATCATCAACGCCACGGACTGCGCGCTGGCCGCGATTGAAATTGTCGACAGCCGCATCCGTGGCTGGGATATCCGATTCGTCGACACCGTCGCCGACAACGCTTCGAGCGCGGCCTTCGTGGTCGGCAGCCGGCCGGTCGCGCTGGCCGATATCGACCTGTTCAACGCCGGCATGACGCTGGAACGCGATGGCGAAGTGCTGTCGGGCGGCGGCGGCGCCAACTGCCTCGGCAATCCGCTCAACGCCGCGATGTGGCTGGCCGACCGTATGTCCCGGCTCGGCACACCGTTGCGTGCCGGCGACGTGGTGTTGACCGGCGCGCTCGGCCCGATGGTCACGGTGACGCAACCGGGCACCTATACCGCGCATATCGAAGGGCTCGGCAGCGTGCGGGCAACGTTCGCGTAGCCGATTGCTGGCCGGCAACTCAACACACTCTCAGGAAACGAAATGGCTTCGGCAAAACTCAAGGCCGCGATCATCGGGTCGGGCAATATCGGCACCGACCTGATGATCAAGATCATGCGGCACGGCAAGTATCTGGAAATGGGCGCGATGGTCGGCATCGACGCGAACTCGGACGGTCTCGCGCGCGCCGCGCGTCTGGGTGTGGCGACGACGCACGAGGGCGTTCAGGGTCTCGTGAACCTGCCGGTTTTCGCGGACATCGACGTGGTCTTCGACGCGACCTCGGCCGGCGCGCACGTCAAGAACGACGCGTTCCTCCGTAAACGCAAGCCTGGCATCCGCATGATCGACCTGACGCCCGCGGCGATCGGTCCGTACTGCGTGCCGGTGGTCAATCTCGACACGCACCTCGACGCGCTCAACGTGAACATGGTCACGTGCGGCGGTCAGGCCACGATCCCGATGGTCGCGGCGGTCTCGCGCGTCGCCAAGGTGCATTACGCGGAAATCGTCGCGTCGATCAGCAGCAAGTCGGCGGGTCCGGGCACGCGCGCGAATATCGACGAGTTCACGGAAACGACGTCGCGGGCGATCGAAGTAGTCGGCGGCGCATCGAAGGGCAAGGCGATCATCGTGCTGAACCCGGCCGAGCCGCCGCTCATGATGCGCGACACGGTGTATGTGCTGTCCGAAGCCGCGGATCAAACCGAGATCGAGGCATCCGTCGAAGAGATGGCCAAGGCCGTGAACGTGTATGTGCCGGGCTATCGCCTGAAGCAGAAGGTCCAGTTCGACGTGATTCCCGAGAACGCGCCGCTCAATATTCCGGGCCTCGGCACGTTCAGCGGCCTCAAAACGTCGATCTTCATCGAAGTCGAAGGCGCGGCGCATTACCTGCCCGCGTATGCCGGCAATCTCGACATCATGACGTCCGCTGCGCTCGCCACCGCCGAGCGCGTGGCCGCGACGCTCGTGGACACAGCAGCCTAAATGGACGGCAACATGGACAAGAAACTCTATATCTCCGACGTGACCTTGCGCGACGGCATGCACGCGATCCGTCATCAATACTCGATCGACGATGTGCAGGTGATCGCCCGCGCGCTCGACAAAGCGAAGGTGGACAGCATCGAAGTTGCCCACGGCGACGGCTTGCAAGGTTCGAGCTTCAACTATGGCTTCGGCGCGCACAGCGATCTCGAATGGATCGAAGCCGTCGCGGACGTGGTCCAGCACGCGAAGGTCGCGACGCTGCTCTTGCCGGGCATCGGCACGATCCACGACCTCAAAGCCGCTTACGACGCGGGCGCGCGCGTCGTGCGCGTCGCGACGCACTGCACCGAAGCGGACGTATCGAAGCAGCATATCGAGTACGCCCGCGAACTCGGCATGGACACCGTCGGCTTTCTGATGATGAGCCACATGACGACGCCGGAGAATCTCGTCGTCGAGGCGAAGAAGATGGAAAGCTACGGCGCGACCTGCATCTATGTGGTCGATTCGGGCGGCGCGCTGAACATGAACGATGTACGCGATCGATTCCGCGCGCTGAAAGGCGCATTGAAGCCGGAGACGCACACCGGCATGCACGCGCATCACAACCTGTCGCTCGGCGTCGCGAACTCGATCGTCGCGGTGGAGGAAGGCTGCGATCGCATCGATGCATCGCTCGCGGGCATGGGCGCGGGCGCGGGCAACGCGCCGCTCGAAGTATTCATCGCGGCAGCCGAGCGCATGGGATGGAACCACGGCACCGATCTCTACACGCTGATGGACGCAGCCGATGACATCGTGCGCCCGCTTCAGGATCGTCCGGTTCGAGTGGATCGCGAGACGCTCGCGCTCGGTTATGCGGGCGTGTATTCGAGCTTCCTGCGGCATTCGGAAGCCGCCGCGCGCAAATACGATCTGAAGGCCGTGGACATCCTCGTCGAGCTGGGCAAGCGTCGCATGGTCGGCGGCCAGGAAGACATGATCGTCGACGTGGCGCTCGATCTGAAAAAGCGCGCCGCGCACGCCTGAGCGAACCCGAATCAGCGAAGCGCCATGAAGAGCGCCGCATTGTCAAAACCGGAGACTTTTCGATGAAACCTTCTACGACCGCGTCTGGGCCTTCCGGCGGCGCACTCACGATCGGCCTGTGCCTCGTGGTCGCGCTGCTGGAAGGGCTCGACCTGCAATCGACGGGCGTCGCCGCGCCCCGCATGGCGGCCGAGTTCCACCTCGCCGTCGCGCAACTCGGCTGGGCTTTCGGCATCGGCGCGCTCGGGCTCTTGCCGGGCGCGGCGATCGGCGGACGTCTCGCCGACGGCATCGGACGCAAGCGCGTGCTGATGCTGTCGGTGACGCTCTTCGGCGTCTTTTCCATCGCGACGACACAGGTGTGGGATCTGCAAAGCCTGCTTGCGATGCGCTTCCTGACGGGCCTCGGCCTCGGCGCCGCGATGCCGAACCTGATCGCGCTGTGCGCCGAAGCCGCTCCTCCCGAGCGTCGCGGCGTGGCCGTCGGCGCGATGTACTGCGGCATGCCGTTCGGCGCGGCGATGGCGGCGGTCATCGGCATCGTCAGTCCGGGCGAGGAAGGCTGGCGGCATATTTTCTATGTCGGCGGTCTCGGGCCGCTCCTGACCTTGCCGCTGCTCGGGCTGTTCCTGAAGGAATCGACGCACTTCATCGCGGCGAGCCGTCAGGCGCAAGCCGGCGTCGTGCAGGCGCTCTGGAAGGAAGGGCGCGCGGGCACGACCATCGCGCTGTGGACGAGCTATCTCGGCACGCTGATCGTGCTGTACTTCCTGATGAACTGGCTGCCGTCGATGGTCGTGAGCCGCGGCCTGACGCGCGTGCAGGCGGGCGTCGTGCAGATGATGTTCAACATCGGCGGCGGCATCGGCGCGATCGTCATTGCGGCGCTGATGGACCGTATCGGCAAGCGGCCGGTCGTCGTTGGCATGTATGTCGGCATCGCGGCGGCGCTGCTTGCGCTGGCGGGCGCCACCGGCAGCGTATCGATGGCCTGCGGCGGACTGCTGGCCGGACTGTTTCTGGTGGGCGGGCAATCGGTCCTCTATGCGCTCGCGGGCGCTGCGTATCCGACGCAGGTGTGCGGAACGGGCGTCGGCGCGGCGGTGGCCGTCGGGCGCGTCGGCTCGATGGTCGGGCCGCTGATCGCCGGGCAGTTGCTCGCGCTGGGCCAGAGCGCATCGATGCTCGTGCTGTCGAGCATTCCGCTGATCGTGATTGCGGCAATCGGCGCGCTCACCGTGGCGGCAAATCTGACGCGCGAGACGCCCGACGTTTCGCGCGCACTTCGAACCGAATCTATCTGAATCGATCTTTGAGGAACATGAACATGACGACCAAGGAAACCTGGACGGAAGCCGCCACGAGCAAGTTCGTGAGCGTGATGGAAGGCGATAGGGAACTGCGCATCCACTACAACGACACGGGCGCGGGCCGCGAAACGCTGGTGCTGCTGCACGGTTCCGGCCCCGGCGCGAGCGGCTGGGCGAACTATCACCGCAACATCGATGCATTCGCCGATGCGGGCTATCGCGTGCTGCTCATCGACTGCCCGGGCTGGGGAAAGAGCGATTCGATCGTCTGCACGAGTTCGCGCTCCGATCTGAACGCGCGCGTCGTCAAGGGCGTGCTCGATACGCTCGGCATCGACCGCGTGCACTTCGTCGGCAATTCGATGGGCGGCCACAGCGCGGTGGCGTTCGCGCTGTCGTATCCGGAACGCGTCGGCAAGTTGGTGCTGATGGGCGGCGGCACGGGCGGCCCCAGCCAGTTCGTGCCGATGCCCACCGAAGGCATCAAACTCTTGCAGGCGGTCTATCGCGATCCGTCGATCGAGAACATCAAGCGCATGCTCAACGTGTTCGTGTACGACGCGAGCACGATAACCGAGGAATTGTTGCAGGCGCGTCTGCAAAACATGCTGGCGCGGCGCGATCATCTGGAAAACTTCGTCAAGAGTCTCGCCGCGAACCCGAAGCAGTTTGCCGACTACGGGCATCGGCTGAACGAAATCAAGGTGCCTGCGCTCGTCATCTGGGGACGCGACGACCGCTTTGTGCCGTTGGATGTCGGTCTGCGTCTCGTCTGGGGCATGCCGAATGCCGACCTGCTCGTGTTCGGCCGCTGCGGGCATTGGGCGCAGTGGGAGCATGCCGAGCGATTCAACGAGACCGTGCTGGCGTTCCTCGCGCGGTAAAGGCAGGCCGTGCGGCGGATGTCGAACAGGGTATCGCCGCATGCGATACCCGGTCGGCTGTCGAGCGCATCTGGCCGGATCGGGAACCCTGACGAATCCTTCCGTCAGCACTCTCGCGCTTCGGCTTATCAGGGCCTTCTCGACGCGCATTCGCCGCCGGACTGCACGGCCTGAGCACCCACGCGCAACGTGCCGGACGGATCGCCGAACCGCAGGGACCGGCGCTCGCCGCCGCCCGCCGCGAGATTGACGAACGTGCCCGGAATCGCCGCGGCCGTGCCGATCGCGACCGCCGCCGTGGCCATCATCGCGTGATGCAGCTTGCCCATCGATAGCGCGCGCACGAGCACATCGACATCGTCCGCGCCGATGCGCTTGACGCTCAATGCGACATAGCCGCCGGCGGCGCGACGAACGCGATCTTCGGCGTTTGCTGACGCTCGCGATCTTATCGGAGCTGCCGATCAGCCCCACGCGCAGCGCACCGTAGCCGCGAATGGTCTCTAAGCGCGTGAGCGCCGCGTCGGCGCGTCCTGCAGTTCCTTACCGGTGTAGCCGATGGCATCCGCGTTCACGAAGATCGTCGTGATGCCGGCGTTGATCATCGTCGCCTTGAAGGCGCCGATGCCGGGCACGTCGAGATCGTCGACGACGCTGCCCGTCGGGAACATCGCGCCTTGCTCCTTCTTCATCCGCAGCCGGATCGAGAAATTCGAGTTGTACATCGGTGGCCGGAAACGTCACGCCGTCCCGTTCGAAATCGCCGGATTCGCGCACGGCGCCGCTCGTCATTGGGAGCAAGACGGTTGGCAGGATTCGGCAGGTGATGTTCCGGCGGTGGAACGAATTGATCAGCTCTTCCTGTCGACTCAGGCGGCCTACATTCTAACTCGCATGCGCACGCTCGCCGCGGATTTCTGCATGAAGTCGAGACTATCGCAGCGCGAGGGGTTGCACGCGACGACTTGCTGCCTGGACTTCGGGTCACCCATTTCCGCAAGCGCACAATCATCGCGTATATGCTAACGACCGAATCTCAAATTTTACATAAATCTATCCACAATTTGTCACGGCCAAATACAAATGTCGGGGTGCGGGCTAAATACAGATGTCGTATCTATCCAGGGATTTTGCTCTCACGCAGTGTTGAAGAAAGCGGGTTGAACGGGCAGGGCGCGGGTGCATGGACTTCACGGTTTGTTGACCGCGGAGTTGTCTTTTGCTGACGTGGCGCCGCCTTTGTGTTCATGCAGCGCCATCATCGTTGTCTCCAGGTCCTGTTGCGTGAGTTCGCGCTGTTTCTTCGTGCCGGATGCGCGGCGTGGCGTGCGTACCTCCGCGCCGC
>NZ_JALQEA010000071.1:0-24588 GCF_023630965.1 Caballeronia sp. ATUFL_M2_KS44
CAATACTACGACTGCTTAAAGATACAAAGCGGCCGTCCGAGTGTCCGCACAACAGGATGCGCGAGCGGCGCCTAATGGCCGGCAAGCGCACGCTCGCCGGCCACCGGCGATCACACTTCGGTTTGCTCAGCCATTTCGAGAGCATCGTCTACCTCGATCCCGAGGTATCGCACGGTGCTTTCGATTTTTGTATGGCCCAAGAGCAATTGAACCGCGCGCAAGTTCTTGGTGCGTCGATAGATCAACGGTAAGCGCGTCCTCATTACCGTGTAGATATCCTCGTTGAGTTTGGCTACTTTGGTGTCCACCAAATGAATGGTGGACGCTATTGTGGACAACGCTGCGCAATCCAAACGATCCAAACGCCCCAATTTTTCGGTCGAGTTCAAACGGCAGATCGTTGAGGCGACACTCAAGCCGGGCGCATCGGCCGCGCTCATCGCTCGCGAGTACGACGTCAACGCCAATCTGCTGTTCAAATGGCGTCGTCATTATCTTGCAGGCGATTTCGGCATGCCCGACGTTCCGTTGCCAGAGGCACCTGCGCTCGGCTGGCTACCCGTGGCGGTGGCCGAGCCTTTGCCGGAAGCAACGGCGAGCCAATCGTCGAACAGTGTCGGCACCTACGAGGTCGAATGTGGTGACGTCCGGCTACGATTAAGCGCTGACACACCCATCGCAACCCTGATCAAGATTGTGCGGGGCCTTGCTCGATGAGCCTGCTGATGCTGCCGTCTGCTGTAGGCCTGCCTTCCGGCTCCCGAGTGTGGCTTGCCGCAGGAGTCACTGACATGCGCGCCGGATTCAACAGTCTCGCGGCCAAGGTGCAGACTGTGCTTGAACGTGATCCGTTCTGCGGGCACGTCTTCGTGTTTCGCGGCAAACGCGGCGACCTGCTCAAGGTACTGTGGTGGAGCGGCGATGGCATGTGCCTGCTGATGAAGCGACTCGAGAAGGGTCGCTTCGTATGGCCTCAGGCCGACAGCGGCGTTATTTGCCTAAGCCCGGCGCAATTATCTATGCTGCTGGAAGGCATCGACTGGCGGCAACCGACGAGAACGACACGTCCGACTTCAGCGTTGTAAACGTCGTTGCCGGCGCGTAAACTGCCTGCATGACGCGCGCGAACCCACTTCCCGACGATGTCGAAACGCTGAAGGCCCTGCTGCTCAGCCGGGAGGCGGTGCTTCGCGAGCGCGACACGCAAGTGCTCAAGCTGCAAGAAACGGTCGACTCGCAACAAGCCGCGTTGGCTTCACGCGCAGCTGAAGTCGAACACCTGAAGCTGCTCATTGCCAAGCTGCGCCGTATGCAGTTCGGTCGCAAGTCGGAGAAGCTGGACCGTCAGATCGAGCAACTCGAGTTGCGTCTCGAAGAGCTTGAGGCCGACGAAGGTGCGGCGCCGGTCGAAATCCCGAAGACGCCGCGCACGGCTGTAGAACAGACACCGCGCAAGCCACTGCCCGATCATCTGCCGCGAGAGATCCAGACGCACTTGCCCGAATCCGCCGGGAAGTGCACACAGTGCGGTGGCCTGATGAAGTCGCTGGGCGAAGACGTCGCCGAACAACTTGAGTACGTACCGGCCAGCTTCCGGGTCATCCGTCATGTGCGCCCGAAGTTTGCCTGCGTGTGTTGCGACCACATCTCTCAGGCACCTGCACCGAGCCGTCCCATCGAGCGTGGTCTCGCCGGCCCAGGGCTGCTGGCGCACGTGCTGGTCTCAAAGTTCGCCGACCACATACCGCTTTACCGGCAGTCAGTCATGTACGCGCGAGAAGGCGTCGAGATTGATCGCTCGCTGCTTGCGAAATGGGTCGGTCACGCGGCGACGCTGCTGCAGCCACTCGTTGAAACACTGCGTGCTCACGTGATGTCGGCGACGAAGCTGCATGCCGACGACACGCCGGTTCCAGTGCTTGCTCCGGGCAACGGCAAGACGAAGACCGGTCGCCTGTGGGCGTACGTGCGCGATGATCGTGCATCGGCCGACATGACGCCGCCGGCGGTGTGGTTCGCCTATACGCCGGATCGCAAGGGCATCCGTCCGCAGCAGCACCTCGAATCGTTCAACGGAACGCTGCAAGCCGACGCGTACGGCGGCTACCAGGCCATCTACGAAACCGGGCGCGTCACGGAGGCAGCTTGCTGGGCGCACGCTCGACGTCAGTTCTATGAATTGCACGCAGCGCGCCCCAACGCGTTGAACACCGAAGCGCTCGAGCGTATCGGCGCGCTATACCGGATTGAGGAAACGATCAGGGGCAAACCGCCCGACGAGCGCCGCGCTTATCGCCAGGAGCACGCGCGGCCGTTACTTGACCGATTCCATGCGTGGCTCACGACAACGCTCGAAACGCTCTCGCGCAAATCTGACACGAGTCGGGCGATCCTCTATGCGTTGAACCGGTGGGAAGCGCTCACACGCTACTGCGATGATGGCCAGCTCGAAATCGATAACCTGCCAGTCGAGCGCGCGCTACGCGGGGTGGCCATCGGGCGCCGCAACTATCTGTTCGCTGGAGCAGACTCTGGCGGCGAACGTGCCGCCGCCATCTACAGCCTGGTGGGCACCGCAAAACTCAATGGCATCGATCCTGAGGCGTATCTGCGCTACGTGCTCGCACGCATCGCTGACCATGCGATCAATCGAATTAGCGAACTCACACCGTGGGTCGTCGCCGATCAGCTCCGCAGTCCAGCCTGACAATCACGATCCCAGTCAAGACGTCGCTGCTACTACGCTTACGATCAACGACGCTTTCGTTCGTCGCATGGTGTGCGTCCCGTACGCGGTGTCATCGAGCCCGATTGACGCGACCCAACGATGAACGATGCGCGCATACTGGCGCGTCGACACGTGCGCTGAGGCATGCAGTCGACTTGGAAACAAATAGTCGGCAGGCTTCAATCCCCGCGCCGAAATCCAGGCAGAGACACTTTGACGAGTCTGCTCCGTGATTTCGAACTGCGCGGGTCGGTGCATTTTCTGTTGCATGAAAGTCGCGCGAGCTACGACATGACCTCCCATGTAGACGTCCTGCACTTGCAAGCGCGTCAAATCGCACGCTCGAAGCTTACTGTCGATCGCAAGATTGAACATCGCCAACTCGCGAGCGTTGGACGACATCTGCAGCCTTGTTCGAATCGCCCAGATTTCCCGCAGCTTCAGCGGAGGCTTTTGGCCGGTTAGCCTTCCCTTATTCCACGGCACCCGACGAGTGCCGGAAGAATCAAGCATTTCCATGACAAGCTCCTCTTCAACGAAGGGAGATCGATTGTGCGCTTTGCGGAACGGTCAAACTTCGACCCGTTGCTGACGGTCGGATCGTCGGTATTCCAACGGCGGTTACCAGAGTGCTCCGGTCATCCACGCCGATGTATCACAGAAGCTCACTCGAACCGCATGGTGTCGGTCGGCGGAGGGCGTGTCTCGCTCCAGTTCATCCCTTACCCAGAGGCGGCCGACTTGGAAAGCCAGCCATGTTGCTCAACTGGGCTAGTTCATTGGCGGCCTCGCGCAGCAGTTCGGAGTACTCGTGAATCTTATTTGCCGTCAGCCGCTTACGCGGACCGGCCAAGCTGATGACACCGACGCAACGCGAGCCGCTGACCACGGGTGCCGCGACTGCCGACATTTTCGGCGCAAATACTTCATCGATCATCGCGTAGCCGCGCACCCGCGCAGCGTGCAAAAAGCCAAAAAGCGACTTCAGGGTGGTCGGCGCGTTCGGGCCGAATTCATTCGGCTGACCGAAGCCCTGCTTCAGCACGAGCGCAGCTGCTCTTTCATCGGACATCGTCATGAGCCATGCGTGTCCGGTCGATGTGCAGGAAAGCCGTGCTGCGTGTCCCATGTCGGGATCGTAACGAAAGCCCGACCGCTGACCGTCGGCCTTCCCCACCCAGATGATCGCATCGCCGTCCACCAGCGACAGCCGCGCCAGTTCGCCCGTGCGCTCCGCGATGCGTTCAATGATCGGCTGGGCAATATCTGCAATGCCGGTCAAGCTCAAAAACTCGAGCCCGTTCGACGTCATGCGCATGGTCAGAATGTAGCGGCTGTGCTCCGTCAATTGCCGCACATATCCGCTTTCGACGAGGTCTGCGAGGACGCGATGACACGAACTGCGTGGCATTCCCAGCGCATCCGCGATCTCGACCAGCCCTGCCCCCTCGCCCTGCGAGGCGAGGAAGTCCAGCATGCTCAGGCCGTTTTTGAGTGACATCGTTAGTCGGCTTTCATGATATGAAATGCAGTTCCGGTGCGGAACGGTTCGCTTTCGCAGCGAAAACAATAGCACCTGTTCGCCGCAAGAAACGAATATCACGACATAGCGAGAATCCAGGAGACACCCATGTCAGTTACTGCTGACCCCAACCTTGCCGCGGGCGAACGATCCGCGGAGTCTCACCTGATGGCGCGTCGCGCGGTGGCAGGCGCAACCGTCGGCACGGCACTCGAATGGTTTGACTTCGCGTTGTACGGCGTTGTCGCGGCCACGATCTTCCCGAAGCTGTTCTTCCCTTCGCTCGACGCCACCGCCTCGCTGCTCGCGTCTCTGGCGAGCTTCTGGGCGGGACTCGCCGCACGTCCTCTTGGCGCGGTGATCTGCGGCATGCTCGGCGACCGCTGGGGACGGCGCAACCTGATGCTCGTCACGGTTTCGGTGATGGGCGCGTCGTCGTTCCTGATGGGCCTGCTGCCCACGTATCAACAAGTCGGCATACTCGCGCCGACCTTGCTGGTCTCGCTGCGCATCATTCAGGGTTTCGCGCTGGGCGGCGAATCGACCGGCGCGCAACTGATGGCGGTCGAACACGCGTCCGCGAACAAGCGCGGGCTCTACTCCGGCCTGCTCGGCATCTGCTCACCGCTCAGCCAGATCCTGGCCAATTTCGCCCTCTTTGCGCTGTCCGGTCTCCTTTCGACCGACGACTTCGAATCGTTCGGATGGAGAATCCCCTTCCTCGCGAGTTTCGTGCTCGTGCTGCTGGGCATTTATATCCGCATGAAGGTCAGCGAGACGCCGGCCTTCGAGGCGCTCAAAAGGAATGGGGAAGGCGCGCGCGCCGTCAATCCGCTCGGCATTGTCTTCAGGTTTCACTGGCGGACCGCACTGCGTCTTACGCTGTTCTTCTGCGGCCCGGCTGCGCTCTTCTACCTGATCGTGGTCTTCTCGCTGAGCTATCTGACGAAGAACCTCGGCGTGCCCAAGCAGACCGGCTTCATGCTGCTGATGGTGGCCAACGTCTGCGCCATCGTCGGTGCGCTCGCGGGTGGCTATCTGAGCGACCGGATCGGACGCAAGCGCGCGCTGATGATCGGCTCGTTCTGCACGCTGGTCTGCTGCCTGATCTACTTTCCGATCCTCAATCACCACTCCATCGCCATGACGATGGCCGTGATGGGCGCCTTCCTCGGCTTCACGCAGTTTCAAAGCGGCATTCAGCCGGTGTGGTTCGCCGAATTCTTTCCGACCGAAGCGCGCTACACGGGCTCCGCACTGTCTTACTCGGGGGCGAACCTTCTCACCGGTGGACCGATGCCGATCATCGCCGTCGCCCTGCTCAATGCCTTCCATGGTTCACCGTGGGCCATCGTCGCGGTCTGTGGCTCATTGAACCTGCTCTCCTTTCTCATGATCGCGACGTCGCGGGAAACCAAAGACACCGCCCTCGAACGTAGCGCTACACACTGAAACCATGACTCGCAAACTCTACATCCTCAATGGCTCGAACCTGAACATGCTGGGCGCACGCGAGCCGCACCTTTACGGACATGCGACGCTGAAGGACATCGAGAAGAACTGTCTTGCGCTCGCTGAAGATCTCAAATTCGATTGCGTATTCCGCCAGACCAACAGCGAGAGCCAGTTGATCGACTGGATTCAGGAAGCCTTCCTGCAGGACGCGGCGCTCATCATTAACCCGGCCGGCTTCTCGTTCGGGCGGATTCCGGTGCTCGACGCGGTCAAGCTGATTCGCCGCCCTGTCGTGGAAATCCACATCACGAACATTCACCGACGCTCGGAGGAATACCGTCATTCGACGATATCAGTGGCGGCAACCGCCGTGATCTGCGGGGCTGGTGCGAACGGCTACTTGCTGGCGATCCGCGCCGTTGATGACCTTTGGACCGCCCCCTGATGCATTGACACGATTACGGCGCTGTCGGCAGTTCCGGCACGAGCCGGTTGATAACGCCGTAATTCAGCGCCGTCCAGAAACCGCCGGCATCGCTGCAAGTCTCTCGTTCGTGCGATTCGATGTCGCGGTGATCGGCCGTCAGCAGGCAGTCCTCGACATCGTTGAGCGAGGCGAAAGAAAGCACCGGAATGCCGTCGATCGCTTCGCCCCCGACGTCATCCTGTGTTGTGCCGTTTGAATGCAGTTGCGCATCGAGCCGCACATGGCGGTGAGTAGCGCTTTCAACAACACCAAATTCATGATGCCGCGCGTGACGACGCGAAACGCAGTTCGCTCGTCGGCACTGGCGTATGCGACGTACCCAATCCCCTTTCAGCGTGCGCGTTGATAGTGCGGCACACGAGCAGACGGCCCTTCATCAGACGCGCCATCGGACATTATCAAGCGGCCGCTGTCACCTGCTTGCGGCCCGCGATCGTGTTACTGCGATAGATGAGCGCGAGCGCCACGGCCAGCAGCGCCATCGCGGCGAATCGCCGTTCGCTCAACGGAACGACCGCATTGCCCAACCAGCCGAAGTTATCGATCACGAGACTCATGAGAAGCTGTCCGCTGATGACCGCCACTGTCGCAGCCGCCGTGCCGACGCGCGGCATCGCAAAGACGATCACGAGCATGTAGGCGACGCCGAAGAACGCGCCTGTGAGTTGCCATCGCGGCACGGTGAACACATTCATCGCGTGCGGCGGCTCGGTGAAGAACGCAATGACAATAGTCACGAGCGCGCCGAGCGCGAATGTCAGCCAGGCGCTTTCCAGCACGCCGACGACCGATCCGAGCCTGCCGTTGATCGCGGATTGCGCGCACAGGACTGCGCCGCTCGCGACCACCAGAAGAAGCATTGCAATAAACATCACCCTTCCCTCAATGAACGAGCCACAGTGCAGCAAGAATCGCGACCAGCGCCCCGACCCGGTGAAAGTCGATACTGCGCCGGGCATTGCCGAGCCAGCCGTTGTGATCGATCACAAGGCTCGCGGCGAGCTGCCCGAACAGGATGCCGACCATCGTCAGGCCGACACCAATATGCGGCGTGGCCATCGTAAGTGCGAACACGTAGACAGGGCCGAGCACGCCGCCTAGCAGCGTCCAGCGCGGCTGCGCAAAGAGCGCAGACACGCTGGTTCGGCCGAACACGAGGCCGAACGTCAGCAACAGCGTTCCCAGTCCGAAGATGCCGAGCGTCGCCCAGCCGTGACCGATCTCCTCGCCCAGCGGCCCGAGCAGCCCCGCCTCGACGGACAATCCCATGCCCGCCAGGACAACGAGGAGCAACAGCGCGACCTGTTTCATCCATGCCTCCAAAAGCTCGCCATCGTAGAGGCACGCAGACGCGGGAACAATCCGTCACAATGACATATCACTGATGTCTTTTTGGCAACTCGATGCAGATCAACGCATTACGTTACTTCGTCCATATCGCGATGACGGGCAGCTTCATCGCGACGGCGCGACGCTTCGCCGTGCCGCAGTCCACCGTATCGCGACAGATTGCGGCACTCGAAGAGAGCGTCGGACAACGCCTGCTGTTTCGTCACACTCGCGCGGTGCGCCTAACCGAAACCGGCGAGCGGTACTACGCGGAAGTGCGCGAAGCACTGGACCTGCTCGATGCCGCAACTGAAGCGCTCGCGGACGGGACGGACGCCGCTCTGCAAGGCCTTGTCCGAGTCAATGCGCCCGTCGCGCTGGGGCGCTTGCATATCGCGCCCCTGCTGGCGGAGTTCCGGAGAATGCATCCGAAGGTATCCGTCGAACTGATGCTGACCGATGCCTTCGTCGATCCGATCCAGGAAGGCGCCGATATCACCGTTCGCGTCGGCCGGCTAAGCGATTCCAGCCTCGTCGGACGCAAGCTCGGAACACAAACGTACTTGCTCTGTGCCAGTCCCGCATATCTGGACCGTCACGGCACGCCGGACACGCCGGAGGATTTGCGCACGCATGACTGCCTCGTCTACCACGGCCAGCACGGCGGTCAGCAATGGTTCTTTCGTCGAAGTGAGGAGACGGCCTACCGCGCCTTTCAGACGAGCGGCGGCTTTCGCTGCAACAACGCCGAGACGCTCGTGGAAGCGGCGCTCGCGGGGCAAGGGATTGTGCTCTTTCCGACCTGGATCTATCAGCGGGACACACTGAAGCGCAAGCGCCTCGTCCCGCTGCTGACCGGTTGGCACGCCTCGGTCGAACCCGATCCGCCCGATATCACGTTGTTGTTTCCGCAAGCGCGACTGCGGGCGAAGCGTGTCCAGTCGCTTGCAGACTTTCTCGTCGATCGCATTGGCAGCCCGCCATATCGGGAACGGGTGTTATAGCGCCGCGAGCCTAGCGTCATGCAGCCATTCAGTAGGGCCATCGGTTGGTGTTCGCTTTGTCGAGCTCCCCGGAAGGCCGCAACTGAAAGTGCTGCACATCACTTTTGCTGCTCAACGTTGGCCCGCCGATGTCCCTTCTCAAGGACAAACTCGCCGCACGAGTGACCACGCGCCGGTAAAGGCTAACGACTGCGATGGCCGCTTGCCGAAGTTAAAGGCAGGGCGCTGGGCACCTGAGGCGACCTTCCCCTCGAACTACCGTACCGACCCGTAGCTGTCGGTGAGCCTGAAGCGCGCGCCTTTGCAGCCTTAACATTCCCATGCTCGCGACACGCAACGGGACGTCAGGAAAGCTGGAGGGGCCCATGAGCGCGCCAGTCTCTCGCCGGGAGCGGATGATTAAGTCTTCTCCTTTGACGCGCGAGTCACCATTAAACCGCCCACTAAATCGTTCAACCGCCAGACTATGTCTTACGAACTAGAGCTCATCGGGCGCCGTTTCGTTTCGACGGAGCTCTCAATTTCGTCGGCAATCGGCGGATACGTGACTCTCGCAGTGCGGGCGGCCGGCCGCTTTCGTAGGCCACGTTCTGTTGTCCCTGATGATGACTACCATACTACCGTGTGACGCCCCCGAAAACACCGACGGGAGTTTGACAACCACAGGGAATACCTAAGGGCACCGGTTGCGGGAGCAAGCAAGGTCCTTGCGGAGTAAAACAAGCGTTGCTATACGGCTGTCGGGCGACTGGAACCGGGAGAGGAGCAGGCACCGGGATTGGCAGTTGGTTCTGGGCCAACATTGGACCCTGAGACATTGGAGGTGGCGAAAGTCCTTGACCAGACTGCTGCGCAAGGTGCTGCGACTGCCACGCAGCATATTGATTCTGCACGTCATACGCTTCGTTTTCCACGCCATTCCAACTGCGCAAATAACGGATCGCAAAATCACGAGTCCCCCAATCCCGGTACTGCCTGACATGAGTAAGCTCGTGCGCCCATAGTGCACGATCGCGAATTCCGAGGGGATTGGCGAAGACGATGACGTCCACAAGCGTTACCGCCGCGGCATCACCATAACGGATGCTGAGATTGGCGATATTTACGATGCCGTTGTCGCCCACTTTGTACCGGGCTCGATTCAATACATCTTCGTCGATGTACCCGGTCAGATCCTGCCTTACATCTGGCGGGATTGGTTGCACACCTCCGTTTATTGCCGTGGCGCGTGATGCATTAATAGCTTGCTCAAAGATCGGAGCGCCCGCTTGAGCTTGTGCTTCGAGACGAGCTTTATCGACAGCCCTGCCGGCATTATCGACCTCCCTGCCGACATTTCGGACGATCCTGTCGGGATGGGTAATATCGCCAATGGGATCCCACGCCCCCGCGTATTCAGATGTTGAGAGCAACAGCAATGGCAAAAGGGCAAGCAATTTGCGGTGTCTCGTCTCCATCGCACTCGCCCTCCATTGCACGGTCTGAGAAAAGTGTAGGTGACAATATTGCGAGAACAGGAGACATATGTGGGAAACCTAACATATCGAATTTGCTCGTGCCGTAATCTGGCCGAGGAGGGACGAGCGTGGTAGTTGTTCGACCGGCCTGCCAAGAGTTAATTGGCGTAACGTCGTGTCGCTCTTCTCATCTCGAAGTCCAACGTAACCTATTGTTCGGGCAACGTCGAGCGCAACGGCGAAACGGATGCCGCCCGGGCTTTCACCCAGCCCTGCCCCAGCGCGTTGAGCAACACTAACGAGGATCAGGGGCAGCGTAATCGCAGGAAGTCGTCGAATGCATATTTTCTTGTGAGAGAGTTACAGTAAATACGCTCGTCGTATCGTTCGCCGTTTTTCGATTGACCTTAAGTGGTACTAGGTGAGAGGCCGCTTCACCGCCAGAACCGATTCATTGCCACTTGCCACTGCGGTGGCTCGACCGACAGCGATGGGTCGATTTCGCCCGTTGGTCCTGGGACGAATCGCAGATCGGCATGACCGTGGTATCGGCGGCCGGTTGCCGAACGTCAAACGGTCATCCCTGCCGCGATCAGCGAACGTCCGCGAAGGCCGGCGTGCGCGGAACATCGGGCGGGGTTCAGACTGGACCGGCCGTTCAAGTGACCACTGGATGGCTCAGGCGAGCGGCAGAAAGTGGCCGACGCCAGTAGTTCGAAGCTCGCCGATGATCGAGCGGTGCCGAGCCGTCTCCCGACTCCCATCGACCCACAACTGCCAGTGGTTCTAGTTAAGTCTCAACGGCGTCTAACCGAATGTTCCGGTCATTCACGCCCCTTTCCGGGAGCAAAAATTCGGCCCTCGTCGACATTCACCGTACTCATTGCGTATTTCGGCGAACGTGACCGCCGATTTCGGGAACGTGACCGTTTGACGCGGTCGGGCGTTGCGCGGTGTCGATTGTAGATTTCCTTGCTAGTTTTTCGCGAACGCCTTATCGTGCTCGCAGAACTGCGTGTAACGGTAGGTCTTCCGATTCGCGAACTCCGCCTGATATTCCTCCCACAACAACGTCAGCGTCACGCCCTTGCGGCGCAGTTCCTGATGAATGCGACCGTAGTCGGGCTGTGCATAGGCTGCGGGTCCGGTGGGCTTGCCAAGAAGCCGTCGCTCGAGCTCGCCTTCGTCCATATCACAGGCGATCGCCCAATCCAGCCCGGCGGCACCCGCCAGCCCGACGTACTTCGTGACCACGCCCTTGGAAATGCCCAGCGACGCGGCGACTCGATCATGCGAGAAACCGCCGTCGAACTTAAGTCGTAAAACATCCGTGATCAATGAAATGAACGCCTCCCGCCATGGTCGCACCAGGGAATTGGCCCGGCAACGGCGGATGCTATGCAAACGCACTATGCTTGACGAGCCGTTGCGACCTCTGCCATTTGACTCCAGGAGAGACCGAGATGAACCTTACGCCCGTTGGGATCGATATCGCGAAGCGTGTCTTCCAAATACACTTTGTTGACGCTGCGACGGGCGAGGTCATCAACAAGCCGATAAAGCGTGCGAAGCTTCTCGAACACTTTGCGAATCGGGCCCCATGCCTTATCGGCATGGAGGCATGCGGCGGTTCGCAGCATTGGGCGCGACAACTGATGGCGCTAGGGCACGAGGTCAAGCTGATGCCAGCGGAATTTGTAAAGGCCTTCAACATCCGTAACAAGAACGACGCAGCAGATGCTCAAGCCATATGGCTCGCGTTGCAGCAGCCGAGCAAACCGGTAGCCGTAAAAACCGAGGCGCAGCAGGCAGTCTTGGCGCTGCACCGATTGCGCCAGCAGCTGATCAAGTTCCGCACCATGCAGATAAACTGTCTGCGGGGACTCCTGACCGAGTATGGTGAGGTCACTGCACGAGGTCGCCTTGCACTCGATAAGGCAATGCCCATGATATTGGCGCGCGTTTCTGAACGGCTTCCACTCGCGCTCATTGATACGCTGCGGGAACAGTGGGCTGCGCTATCGAAAATCGACGATCAAGTCTCTACGATTGAACGGCGACTTCAACAAGCCGCTATCAACGATAGCGGCGTCAGAGCGATTACTGCAATACCCGGCGTCGGCACGTTGACCGCGACAGCAGCCGTTGCCTCGATGGGTGACGTGCGTGCCTTCAGATCCGGACGCGAGTTTGCCGCCTGGATCGGCTTGGTGCCCCGGCAGACCGGTTCCGGCGGAAAGGTGGTACTTGGGCGAATCAGCAGACGTGGTGACACGTACTTACGGACACTGCTGATTCACGGTGCGCGAAGCGTTATGTACCGTTTAAAGCAGTCTACCCCGTGGCTTGATCAGATCAAACAGCGCAGACCTGCGAATGTAGTCGTCGTCGCGATAGCAAACAAGATCGCTCGAATAATCTGGGCAGTCCTCAGCCATGGCTGCCCGTATCAACAAGGGCACGTCAGCACGAAACCCGCCTAACTGCGAACCCGTCGATAAGACGGCGTTCTTCCAGGCACGCTTATCCAAAGGTTGCGTCGGCAGTCGAAAGCGATGACACGATAGGTCGGACCGGTACTCGCCAAACCTGAATGCGCATACGAGCTCGCAGCTCGCTTGATCAAAGAGGCGCGAGTAAGCGAATTTCATCGGGGCCCGCAGTGCGCGTCTTGCACTGCACCAAGGCCGGATATACAGCAGCAGTCCATCCACCTGTCAGCGCGCACTTCTGCTTCGCAAAAGGGAGGCGTTCATATACATGCGCATGTTCATCCGGTGCGCGGGCATGCTCTCTCCGGCAAAAGCCGGCGAGCATAGCTCGCGTGGTTGATGTCATGCGCAACGCCAGTCCTGCCGTCCGGTTCGTTCGGTCACGTTCCCGAAACGGCCGGTCACGTTGCCGAAATCACCGGTCACGATCCCGAAACGGCCGGTCACGTTGCCGAAATCACCGGTCACGATCCCGAAACGGCCGGTCACCTTCGTCCGAAATACGCACTCATTTTCTATTCTGAGAGTGAAATCTGGAAATAGATCAATTCCGCCGCGGTGGTGCTTCGGGATATTGCGTCCCCATCGACGACTTAGAATGAGGTTGTTTAGGTCGAGCGAGGATGAAGCGCCTTTCGAATCTCCGCGATTAACTGCTCCTGCAAATAGGGCTTGCGTATGCGCGGAATAGTATGGTCAGCGCCTTCGGGCAATTCTGCATAACCGGTTGCAATCACAACCGGTAGACTGGGTCGAAGGCCGCGTGCCGCGTGAGCCAACTCCAGGCCCGTCATGCGCGGCATGGAATAGTCAGTCAAGATCAAATCGATGTGTTTGCCGTTGTGTAAAACATCAAGCGCGGCCACACCGGAATGGACCTCAACAACTTCATGGCCCAAATCCTCGAGCAGAAAAGCCGTACTCGACGCGATAAGCGGATCGTCGTCAACCACTAGAACGCACGCTCGTTCGTGGAGCGGGTCAATAACTTCGCTCTGCCTTGCAGGAAGCGTTACTGGGGGCAGCGCATGGCTTGTCTGAGCCTCGCTGACGGGTAACAGCAACGACGCATGCGTGCCTCGACCGGGACTACTTTCAAGACGCAAGGAGCCACCCAACTGCAGGGCAAGCCCGTGAACCATGGAAAGACCAAGTCCTGTACCTTTTCCGACCTCTTTGGTCGTAAAAAATGGCTCCGTGGCGCGTGCAAGTGTGGCCGGGTCCATGCCGGTGCCAGTGTCGCTGACTGTCACCCGAACATACTGGCCCGCGTGCAGTTCCAAAGCGCCCGACGCCTCCGCGGTGTCCACGCTGATGCTCAGCGTTCCTCCGTTGGGCATCGCGTCCCGAGCGTTGATGACCAGATTAAGAACTGCGAGTTCAACCTGATTGGCATCGACCATCGTCTGTGGCGACGTGGAATCGCTTCGGATAACAAGCTCGATGGATGAACCGATCGACCGCTGCACCAAATCTGACATGCCCGCGATCAACGAGGACATTGCGACAGGCTCGACCTTCAACTCCTGCTGTCGCGCGAAAGCGAGCAGACGCTGCGTGAGTGCGGCACCGCGCCGGGCCCCCCCAAATGCGCCATCGATCAGCTTCATAAGGCGTGACTCTTGTGGCACTTCTTTGCGCGCCAGTTCAAGATTCGCGATAATCGCCATCAGCAGGTTGTTGAAGTCGTGAGCGATACCTCCTGAGAGTTGGCCCAGCGTCTCCAACTTTTGAATATGTCGCAGCAATTCCTCCGTCTGTTCTCGCTGTCGGATCTCATCAAGGACTTTTTGATGGGTCTGTAAGAGCTCGGCCGTGCGTTGTGTCACTTTCATCTCAAGCGCTTCGTTGGCTTGCCGCATGCCCTCCTCGGCGGTCTTGCGCGCTGTGACGTCTGATGACACGCCTACCAAGCGGTAGGCCCTGCCGATCTCGTCTGATAAGACGCGAGCTCTTATATCAACCCAATGAATTGTGCGATCCGGCCAAACATTCCGGTACTCGATGATGTAGTCACATCCAGTCTCGACGCTGGACTTGACCGTTGCCTGCATCCGATCCCGATCATCAGGGTGGATGCTGGCAAGCAATGTTTGATAGGTGAATGCAGAGTCTGCGGGGTAGCCGAAGATGGCCTTGCACGTGGCGGAAGTCGTCAGAACGCCGGTCGACAGATCGAGGTCCCACGACCCCAACTGACCGGCCGTCAACGCAGTCTGAAGTCGCGCCTCGCCTTCGTGTACCTGCTCGATGCGAGTGCGCGCATCAAATTGGCGATTTCGTCCTCGAATCGCTGTGCCGACCACGCTGGCGAACGTCGCTGGATGGAAAGGTCGCTCGATGAGCGTAACGTTTCCCAACGTTTTAACTAACCGGACCGCAGGGGCCCGATCCGCTACGCTCGCGCGCCTTGTCAACACGACAAAAGGCAGATCCGACCACGCGGGCTGCGTATTGATCCAAGTCGAAAGCCTATGCAGATCGGCGTCGACGAGTGCTTCCTCAGTAGCAACAACACAGCATGTCCTGTCGCTTACCAACGAAGATAAATGCTCAACATTTCGGCAAATTTGGGATAAAACTTTCAACTCGGTGAGCATTGCGGCGGCGATGCTGGCATCCCGCCCCGACGGGGCGAGAATTAAGGTCGGACAGGGATCAATCTCAGGCATCTCTTTCGCCGCCTTCGCTCGCGCCGAGAAGCGGCCCGATGTTACCCACAAAGGTCGGTACGCCGCGAAGCACGCCTTGAAACTCGGTCAGTGGCTTTCCGACCTTAAGCCCTGCCTCAGTGATGCGAAACTCACGAATCGCTTCCTCGTGATGGCCGGTGCGTTTTTTGATGACCGACACCGCGCGTCGAACACTGCCAAGCGCTTCGAAATAACGCAAAAGCACCACCGTGTCGGCAAGATAGGTGACGTCGACCGGTGCTTTCATGTCGCCGACCAGGCCGTGCTGGGCGACAGTCAAGAACGTATTGGCACCTTGCCGATTCAAATATTGCAGCAGTTCATGCACATGCAGGATCAACGCATTCTCTTGCGGCATTGCGGCCTGATAGCCATTCAAACTGTCGATGACGATTGTCTTGGCCTGTGCCATATCGACTCGGGCCCGCACGCGGTGGGCAAATTCCCCTGGTGAAAGCTCCGCTGCATCTACCTGCTCGATTTGGAGCAAGCCCGCGTCACGCATCGCTTCGAGATCGAACCCCATAGCACGTGTTCGATCGAACAAAAGTCCCAGTTCTTCATCGAACGCAAAGAGCGCGGCCTTTTCGCCTCGTGCGACGGCAGCGGCGATGAACTGCAATGCAAAGAGGCTTTTTCCTGTTCCGGCAGGCCCGAGGATCAGGGTACTTGAGCCTTGCTCAATTCCGCCTCCGAGTAACGCATCAAGCCCTTCGACATTGCTCATCACCTGGTGGCGCGCAAACTTGGTGTGATGCTCGCTCGAAACGAGGCGAGGAAATACTGTTACTCCGCCCTGCTTGATCGTAAAGTCGTGAAATCCGCCACGATATCCCCGCCCGCGGTATTTCGACACTTTGAGTCTGCGCCGCTCGGCGCCGTAGTCCGGCGACAGCTCTTCGAGTTTGATCACCCCGTGGGCAACGCTGTGGACGGTCTTGTCCAGGGCGTCAGAGGTCATATCGTCGAGCATCAGGACGGTCGCACCGTGTCGCGAAAAATAGTGTTTGAACGCGAGGATCTGCCGCCGATAGCGCAACGAGCTTTGCGCAAGAAGCCGGATCTCCGACAGGCTATCGATGACGACGCGCTGCGGCTTAATCCGTTCAAATTCTCGCAGGATCAGGCGTGTCGTTTCACCCAGTTCTAAATCGGACGAGTACAAAAGGCTTTGTTGCTGATCCGCTTCGATCAGGCTCTCCGGTGGTACGACTTCGAAGATCGAAATGTCGTCGCTTAGCTGCCAGCCGTGAGATGCCGCTCCGCGGCGCAGCTCCTTTTCGGTCTCCGAGAGCGTGATGTACAAGCCTTTGTCGCCGACATCCGTCCCGGCCATCAGGAACTTGATGGCAATAGTGGTCTTACCCGTACCTGGATCGCCCTCGAGAAGAAACAGGTTGCCCTTCGTCAGCCCGCCCGCAAGTACATCGTCTAGCCCTCCAACACCCGTTTGCGCAACAGAGCTCACGTCGCTGTTATCGTTCATCAAGCACTCCAATCTGTTTCATGAGGCCGCGGGAAAGTGTGTGGCGGGGAATACGCGAAAGCGCATCGGCCAAAGACAAACGCGCGCGCACCAGGTCGAATGCGCTTTGACGCTGCAGCCAGAACATCGACGGCACCCCGGTCAACGTCTCGATTCTGGTGGCCATCTCCGGTGTCACGGCCGCCGTGCCGTCGAAGATGCGATGCAGGGTCTGTCGCGACACCTGAAGTTCGCGCGCGGCCTGACTAATGGATAGTCCTACGCCGGGCAGCACGCAGTCTCGAAGGAGCACACCTGGATGTTCACTTGGCGTCATGCAAAGGGATGAATCAGTTTTTCGGCGCGTCATCGCTTCTTGTAAACCCAAACGTGACAAAAGGAGGGGCACAATAGCACACGGCTCACCTTGCGTTCCAATCTCTCGGCTGGTCCTTTGCCGCAGGCGCCAAGAGGCGCGTCTCCGCTCGCGAGACTTAGCTGAGCTCTGCATCGAAGAAGTACTGGCGTCGCCTGTGCGAATAATCTACCCGCCGAGTCGTGCTTGGGATCATGAAACAGCGCCGTCCAACACTCGGCTTTACGAATCTCCGGCGACGACCCGAACTGGAATGCCGGGGCACATTTCGGCAGCGAGCCTGAGCGCCTGGTTCTTGTCCCCAACCACCGCCGCGAATTTGCGACCTTCGGTGTCCGCTTGCTGCAGCTCCACACTCCAGCCAGCGCCTGAATGCGGGCGGAGTATTACGACGTCGTCACACGGATCATTCGTTTTCATGGTTCGTCTCGCTTCACGCGGGGATGTCACTGATGTGCATAACGCTTGCCCGCTCGCAACGTAAGTGGGTGCGGCAACTTGCGCCGCGCGCGCTAGCATTCGGTCTCGGCGTTTCCTGGCGCCCCCGGATAAGACATCATGACCCTGTTCAAATCGGCAATCCCCGCCGGCTTAACGACGAAATGTTCGAAGCCGGCCTGTTTTGCTAGCTTGATATGGTCCTCACCCGCATACCTGTTGATTTGCACTGAATCCTGACCCACGATTGGGTTAAGACTTGGTGGAAATCAACAATGTGGACTTACCCTTATCTCGAATCGAATCGAATCGGTCGGTGTCGCGGGATTTTGCTCACAAATACGCTACCCTCCGACCTATTGCCCGCTTATAATCCACTGAAGTTAATAGGGGTATCACGGGCGAGGCATGATATTTGGCAGCCAATATAGGCGGTTCTCAACCATCGCAGCGGCTTGCGCCCTTGTAACCAGACCGCGTAGGTGTTCTAAAGCGTCCAACGTGAAGCGGAGACTGTCCAGTACGGCCAGTATCGTTATGGGACTGTGCCCTTGCGGAAACAACACAAGGCGCTCGTAATCTGCTATCCGTCTACGGGTACACTTTATCCTCTCGTCTATGACGCATAGGCGCTTCGTATATGTCTGCATATTCATATTTGGTCCTCTGACTAAGCTCGTGGAGCAGTCCCCATACCTGCCACGCCGTTAGGAGACGCAGAAATACCGCGCGCAGTTCATCAGCAATCTGCGGAGGCGTTAGCCGCCATTGGGAATAGTCAACACAACGGATAGTCGCAACATGCCCCTAACTCGATGGTTTGAATTGCTGCCCGATACGGTTAGTCGTGCCGTCGCCAGCCTTGATAACTCTGGTCTTCACATAGAACAAATCAGACTTGTTACTTGAAAACATTCTATATGGTTAGATATGAGGAACAGAGAAACAAGCCCAAGGCAACGGACTGCGTGTCAATTAAAACCTGAGGATGTGTGAATACACCGTTTTCTCTTGTTAACGTAGTAGCGCGGGTTTTAAGAGAGGTGAAGCCCACCACCCCATTAATCGGCGGCCTTGCCTCATGGATTTCGAATACGCCATTTTCACCTCCCTACATAGTAGGGTAAGTAGCGAGGGAATACTATGGATAAACCCAAGCCGCTACCTAATGAGGGTGAAGCACGCCGCACCGCTGGTCCGTAGGTCCCGACTGGCAGACCTGAATAGGCGGGCCAGAGAAGTGATGGCGCAGGTACAGCGAGAATACGGAGTCCAGTACGGCATTCGGCTAATCCGGTTACATTAAGGCCCTGTAGCCTTGCCTCAACGTCGCAAGGTCTCTCGCATAGCCACATTGGAATGTCTGCTTTCAGAAGCGGTAGTGCCTAAGCATTCGGCACCTGCATCCGCTACTTGCCTTTGAATTTCAAAGATTCTCACTTTAATAATATGCAAGTTTGTCGCTATAAGTAAACCGGCGCGGGTCGACAAGATATTCGGATCGCCCAATGCTTCAGCGAAACTAGCATCTAATTGTCTCGCCGCCTCGGCGTGAAACCTTCCATTAATCAGGCTTTCAATTGCTGAAATTTTCCTCTCAAGAGACTGCGCTTTATCACGTTTTGCTGAGGGAAACCGGCCAACGAGATCTGCGGACAAGACCTATCTCAACTCCACTGCGGTGGGAGTTCCGGCGTGAGATCTCTAAAGGATCTTCCGGCGATTGCACACCCGCACTCTCGTCACGAATCGCTGAACTACTGTCGTCTCACGTGCGCTCGAAGAAGCCCGTTCGACGGCGTCGACTTCATTTTTCACGCCGCTGTAGTTCTTACGGCGGGCGATCTCCATGTTGGCGGTGACGACCATCAGCAGGTTGTTGAAATCATGCGCGACGCTGGCAACCAGATTGCCGAGCGCCCCCATACGTTGCAGCTGTCGCGTCGAGGCTTCCGCAGAACGGCGCCGCGATAGTTCACGGCGCCAGTTGCGCCAGGACGCCTCTTCAGCACGAAGGCGGCGGAGCGAAAATGCGATGAGCAGCCAAAGGCAGATACATGGAATCAAGGCAACAAGGACGATAGACATGTCGTCGCGCAGCCAAATCCGGACCAAATCGCTGACTGCGAGTCCCGCTGAGGCATATACGGGGTATTCTCCCGCGCGCCGATAAGCGAGCAGCTTTCGAATGCCATCGAGCGGAGAGTCGATTTCCATAATGCCGCGGGACGTACCTCGAGCGAATTCATTCTGGAGGACAGCGTGTTTCGGCGGCGGCGCCGCGACACGAGGCCTGGGAATACGCGTCAGAACCGCACCGTCCTCCCGGTATACGCCCACAGTGAGTTCTGGATTTTCCTCAATAAGCTTTTGGCAAATTTGCGCAAGGTAACTTACATACACTGAGACGACCGTCGCCCCATCGAAACGGCCCTCAAAAGTCGTTCTTGAGAAGAGCAGCTTTATTACGGTCGGGCCACCGTCTCGACCGCGCTGCGGCGAAAAAATATAGAGAGGATGCGCTGTCGAGCGGACAACATCGAAGTCTTCCTTGCCGATGTAGCTTTCAGAAGTCCGCGGCCGTCCGCTGTCTGCTAGCAACTGTCCGTTACTGTCGTAGACAGAGAGCGCCGCAACGTGTCGATGAGCCGCGACCACGGCCTCAAGCCGCTTGTTCAGCGTCGTGCTTTCGTTTTCCATGCGTCGCGTGTCGGTTGGAGTGGCTATACCGCTGGCCTGCACCGCGAGTTCGCGACTTACATCGAGCAAATTTGTGAGGTTACTTTCGGCCACCCAGGCGAGCTGATTCAACCGCGCGGATTGCTCTGCCATCACGCGGCCATATGTGTGCCAGGCATACAGCGCAGCGAGCACCAACGGGACGACGATGGAAGCCACCAGTGCGACAACAAGTTGTTGCCTCGCAGCTCGAAAATTCAGCGGGGAAAACGAAAGTCGTTCGGACCGGCTTGAGTAACGCGTCTCAGGGACTGTCATCTGTCACCTTTAATAGAACGTCCGATCTGGAAAAACGCGCCGCAGCGCGGGGCACCGGCGAGCCCTCGCTTTGCCCGCGCATTTCTACATATTCTAAGAGGTTAGCCACTATACCTACTGATGACTTCTCGGATGGCCCGAAGCAATGGTCCAATCCGGGCGGCGTGAAACCCTACTGTCAGCGACAGTGCAGTGGATGTCGGTCACGCCCGATTACTTCGTCGTCGAGCATTGGCAGGAGTCGATTGGCCCGTTCGTCAACATATCCCTTTAAGCGTGCAGCGCAGTAAACGCGGGCTCCAAATCAGCAGACGGTAATGGCGCGACGCGCTTTGCATCCGAGGCGGCCGCGATCGGGCCCACGATCACCCCCACAACCCTGGCGGAAGCCAGCAAGTCGGAGGTCATCTTTCTGGCCGTCCGTTTCGAGTCGCATCCGAAGATCGCAAAGGCGCTGCCCGACTGGAAAGGCAAGACCGTCATCGACGCAATGAACACGCAAGCGCCGCTTGAGGAACTGGACGGTCTTTCATCCTCTGCACTCGTCGCGCAGGCATTCGCCGGGGCCGATCTGGTCAAAGGCTTCAATCACCTGGTGGCTGCCATCCTCGATCAGAACCCGGCCGTACACGGTGGCAGGAGAGTCGTGTTTTTGGCTAGCGACGATGACCGGGCCGCAGCAGAGGTTGGCACGCTTGCGGCAAGACTCGGTTTTGCGCCAATCAAACTTGGCGGGCTCTCTGAAGGCGGCCTGCTCGTTCATGCACGCGTAAAAAGCTGTGGACCGCAATTCGCTCGGCGATGAAAAAGCTCAGCGGTAGGCTCGTTGGATTCACAACGGGCACATCTCGGCAAGGAGCCGTCGTTTGAGTGACCGCTGCCCGGCTCGGTTCAATGACGGGAGTTGGCCGATCGGGCGAGTTCACCACCGGCCGTTTTCTGGCATTCCGATTGGCCGGACATCGATTCAGCTGAGCGGCTGGTTTGGAGGAAGTTGTCTGACCGAGTTGGGTCGGAAGTGCCACTTCGCGACGAACTCGACGCGCACGCCTAGTCGCGCTTGGTCATAACGGCCGTATCGCATTGCGCCTCCAGTTCGAGAGCGTGTCACGCACTGCAACGCTGGGTCGCGCGACAAGTCCACTTCAGGTGCCGCGCGCACTTGCGCATCCAGCACGCCGAGCGCGTACTCTACGGTCGCCGTCAAACTCGTCAGCGACTGGCTTCGAGTACACACGTCAAACGACGTGTCGTATGCGTGAGCATATCAAAAATGCCGACCCCGACCTTGCGAAGTGATCCGAAGCTACTCAGAGGAAACGACTGTCGCAAGGAACGCATCTGCGATCACCGGTCTGCCGAGCAGGAAGCCTTGCAACGTGTCGCAGCCTAGCCGGGTCAGATACATTTGTTGCGCGGCGGTTTCAACGCCTTCGGCAACGATCCGCAGATTGAGTGTTCTTCCCAGAGCTACGATGGCTGAAATGATCGCCGCGTCCTCCGTGCCGTCGGCAAGATCGCGCACAAACCCGCGATCAATTTTGAGCTCGGTCGCAGGCAGGCGTTTGAGATAGAGCAAGCTCGAATAGCCGGTGCCGAAGTCATCGATCGCGATTTGCACGCCGGTCCGGCGCAATTTTCGAAGGACCATCAAACTGAAGTCGACATCGCGCATTGCAGTCGATTCGGTTACCTCCAGGATCAGGCATTTTGCTGGCAAGTCATGCCGATACAACGCGTCCCGCACCGCCTGAGTAAGACCCTCATGGGCGAACTGTATGGGCGACAGATTCACAGCCATGCTCCAGCCGGTGTGACCCGAATCGTGCCAAGCCTTCAGTTGTCGGCAACTCTCGTCCAACACCCAGGCTCCGATTGGCACGATTAGCCCGGTCTTCTCCGCAATCGGAATGAATCGCTCGGGGGCCATGAGCCCGCGAACCGGATGATCCCAGCGTAAAAGGGCCTCCGCCCCAACCACTGGCCCATTAGGGGCTTTAAACTTAGGTTGGTAGTGAAGGATCATTTCGCCTCGTTTCAGCGCCGAATGCAACTCATGCGCGATTTGCATCTGTTCATACAAATCCGCTTCCATCGAAGTTTCGAAGAAGCAATAGCCGCCACTACCGAGCGCCTTGGCGTGATACATGGCCGAGTCAGCGTTGCATAGCAGTTCCTCCTGATTCGCACCACCGTCAGGAAAGATGGTGATGCCAATGCTCACCGAAATTTCGACTTCGTGGCCGTTTACCCGATACGGCTTTTGGATCGCTCCGATCAACGCTACCGCAAACTCGGCGGCGGCCGCCGCATCTTTGAGGGAAGACAGCAACACGAATTCGTCGCCGCCTATGCGTGCAATCGTCTCGTGAGGCCGTAGACGGGCGCGGATGCGCGTGGCGACGTCGATCAGCAACTGATCCCCAACGCGGTGACCAAATGCATCATTGACCGCCTTGAAGCCGTCTAGATCCATGAACATGAGCGTGAACCTGTCGTCGGCATGGATCGCGGTTCGAACCAATTCTTCGAGCCTGTTCTCCAGTTGCATGCGATTGGGAAGTTCAGTCAGGCTATCGTGCAGTGCAAGATGCGCGAGTTTGTCGTTGGCCGCTGCTAGCGAAGTCGCTAGCGCGGCCGTTTGAGCCTCCATGCGTATGTCGAATACGGAAATCGTCAACGCGATCGCAATAACGGCCAGCGTCACGACCATCGTCACCAAGGCTAGCCAGCCATGGTTTGCGCCGATTTCGGCTACGCCACACACACTGCCTATGGGAAACCGGGCGGCCGCCATTCCAACGTAATGGATGCTCGCAAAGGCAACGCCCATCACCAGCGAAGCACTGCTGCGACGAAATAGCATCATCGACGTGCGGCCCCGCAGGCGAAATGCGAGCGAGAGCGCGGCACCAGACGCGATGATCGCAATCGTCACCGACATTGTCGCCAGCGCGGGGTCGTAATCGATTGCCGGCCGCATCCGCATGGCCGCCATGCCCGTGTAGTGCATACCGGCGATAGCTAGCCCCACCATCACCGCGCCGACCATCAGGCGCGGAATCGGCAGTCGGTCCTGACAAACGAGCCATAGCCCGAGTGCCGATGCTGCAATCGCTAGGAGCAACGACGCGACAGTGATCAGGGGGTCGTAGCCGAGCGGGATCGGCAAATTGAAGGCCTGCATGCCGACGAAATGCATCGACCATATTCCCAGTCCCATCGCGCACGCGCCGCCGAGAAGCCACCACCAAGTCATCCGGTCTTTGGCGCTGGCGATGCGCCCGGCCATATCAAACGCCGTGTACGCAGCGAGAACGGCCACGAAAAGCGAGCAGACGACCAGCAGCGGATTGTATGTATGCGGAAGCATCGATCGTTTTTCGCGCGAGCACTACTAAACTATCGCGTCATGAGCCTATCGAGACGGCACACGATTCGTCCGATCTAAAATCGAAACACCGGCCCGGTTTTGTCACTCGTTCGACGGAAAATGCCCATCAAGGGCTACAACCCGCGAGCGTCAGTCTGGAAGAAAGCGTCTTCTGGCGCTAAGGCGTGCCGAGAGAGAGCCACGCGTACGCGTTACATAGCTATCGCACTATGCAGGATTGTCGAATCGGCAGGCTAAGTAATCAGCATTGTTCGCGCCCGCTCGCCCTCTGCCACCGGGCAGTCCACTATCCGACATGGTAGGCAGTCACGGGCGTCCTGGAAGGGCTCCGGACGCCTAAGGCGCGCGCGCAAGGCGGTTCCTATCATCGGCATGGATCGCTCGGTTATCCTTGGCGCGACCGGCGAACGCCCGTCAAGGCCGAAGTGTACGCATTGCTTGTTAGACAGGGTTCGGCCACAAAGAGCCGTTCGCTACTTGCCGCACAGGCACTCGCGCGACTTCAACACCTTGTGAGCGGACGTTCGCGTGCCCTCGGACACAACGAGCGTTATGTTGCTACCGCTGCATACGGCGTCACGCCGGAGCGTCAAGGTTGGCTATCGAACGTCTCCACACCATCCAGCGGAGACACCCAAGCGAATCGGCGCTGCGCCCAGATTTGCCTGACTGGCGCGCCGAGTTCGAAGCGCTGTTTCAGCGCACCTACGCGCAACGAGTAATGCGTGGGATCGACTTCCGCCGATGAATA
>NZ_JALQEA010000072.1:0-249 GCF_023630965.1 Caballeronia sp. ATUFL_M2_KS44
ATCGTGCCCGGTGGAAAACATCGCGTGAACATACGGCACGATTCTGAGTTCGCGCGTGATCGCCTGTCGATGCGCGGCTTGCAGACCGGACAGATCGGCGGCGAACACGAGCATCGGCTGGCCCAGCATGCGGCCGTAGCGATGTCCGGCGGCGTCCTCGTAAGGCTCGCCGAGCGCTTCGGGCACCGCGGCCGCGACGCCGGTCGCGAGAAAGGCGACGACATTGAGCTTTTGCCAGACGGGCAGATC
>NZ_JALQEA010000073.1:0-270 GCF_023630965.1 Caballeronia sp. ATUFL_M2_KS44
GCAATAGCGCTCACGAGGGTCGAAAAGGCGCCGTCGCGGTCCATCTTTTTCATTGCGCAAGCGTGTTGAAAGCCGTGCGTATCCGCATGACGAACTCCTTGCATGTCTTGTGAGCTAGTTCGTCTTTGCGTGCCGATTGGTAACACGACGGGAAACAGAAAAAGAAAAACCCGTATGTAACCGAACGCGGACTCGCGACGAATTCACCCGTATCCGACGCTTCATCACGGGGACCGACATGCAAACGACACTCACGCAGACGCGCGAAAC
>NZ_JALQEA010000074.1:0-432 GCF_023630965.1 Caballeronia sp. ATUFL_M2_KS44
CTGATGTTCAACGCGAAGCCCGTCGTCGGCGCGGTGCATGGCTTTGCCGTCGGCGGCGGCTTCGAATGGATGCTCAATTGCGACATGGTCGTGGCGTCCGACGATCTCGTCGCGTTCTTTCCGGAGATGGCGTGGGGCCAGTTCGTCACGGGCGGCGTCACGCATTTGCTGCCGCAGGCGCTCGGCCATCAACGCGCAATGGAATTGTGGCTGCTCGGCGAGCGGCAAAGCGCGCAATCGCTGATGTCGATGGGACTCGTCAATCGCGTCGTGCCACGCGACGCCATGCTCGATACGTCGATCGCGCTGGCCTCACGCATCGCGGAGCAATCCCCGGGATCCATCGCGCGGCTGAAGCGCCTCGTCACCACGCAATTGAGCGAATCGCTCGCACGGAGTCTCGAACTCGAGTTCGACGCGACGATCGACGCC
>NZ_JALQEA010000075.1:0-237 GCF_023630965.1 Caballeronia sp. ATUFL_M2_KS44
CGCCGAACCAGTGATCGCTCTTTGCATAAATGCGACCCGAATAATGGTGTTGCAGCCAGTAGGCTCCGATCACGACATAGCAGAGAACGAGCGCGAGATATTCGCGCCACTGCTCCGCCATGGCGCTTGCCAGGTCGCTGTAGTCATGCGTGCCCTCGGGGGATCCGGGAACCTTGATCTCGACGATCAGCAGGGTCAGCGCGATCGCGAACACCGCGTCGCTGAATCCCTCGAAGC
>NZ_JALQEA010000076.1:0-275 GCF_023630965.1 Caballeronia sp. ATUFL_M2_KS44
TCCCAGCGCCCTATCGCACGCGAGCCCTAGAAGCCGTACAAGCCGCGCTCACGGTCATGGCGACGCGGTCCCACTTGGTCGACGCTACGACCGCACGTGCAGCCCAAAAGCACGTCCATGAGCGTTTTGCTGCGCTAGGCCTTAAGGGTAAAGATTCTGGCCACGCCCTGCGCCGTGCCTTTTGTCGCGACAACTACGAGTACTACCTGCGCGAGGGCCACGAAGTCAAAGAAGCGCTCGCGCTGTGCTCACGTGATCTTGGCCACGGTGAGGGG
>NZ_JALQEA010000077.1:0-6144 GCF_023630965.1 Caballeronia sp. ATUFL_M2_KS44
TCAGACAATATAGTCAGCTCGTCCTGCCAGTCATTTTTTCCCGAAAACACGGGGTCGACTACCGGTGAATCGAGTGTCCGATCATAGCTGTTAGACGGCAAGGTGACGCGCAGTGCTACGGCGGTCTGCTCTAAGTCGATATAGGCAACCGTTTCAGCGGCTGAACAGAGCCGGCGAGAACCCACATGTCATCGCCAGCGGTCAAGGAAGCGTGGCGATGAGCGGGTCCGCGGCAGTCTGCGACCTCATCAACGATTGCCTTTCGGCCTTCGCAACGGAGTAAAGCAGAGCGACTCCTGCAAAGCGGGCAATATCGTCGCGTTGAAAAAGTCTGTACTCCTGGCGACTGCATGATCGGTATATCCGCCGTTGCAACGCGCTGGATGATCCCCAACCTATCGCAGGCACACGCCCTGGAGGGCAAATGTATCCTCTACTGGAGTTTCTTTCGACACTTCCGCAGTTCCACGCAGATCGTGCTCGGAGCGAAGTGGTCCACATTGGCACCGGGTGCACTTTGTCGCGTAGGGACAGCTGCGGGCCCGAGGTCGATTCAGTACTTCTCGCTCGGTGGCCGGGGCAACCGCTAGGCGATGCCAGTACCATTGACGGACTCGATGCCGTGAACTTCTATATGCGTGAAGCGCGTAGCATGGGCGCCGAGATCGGCCTGCTCAACCGAGCGATCGGTGTACTCGATCGATCGATGGGCGGTGAGACGCTTTTTTCGAAGTCAATCTACGTTTCGCCGGCGCGTGCGACCCAGGACGGCAGTTGACGGCCGGCGAAATCGACGTCATGTGCGTCGCTCGGGCTCGCGCCCCGTGGCAGTCGCCACAACCGGACTGCATCCGTGATAGGCCGTGCAGCAGATCCTGTAACGAAGGCGTGTGAGAAGTGCGCGCGGACAGTCCAGTATATTTCAAGCAACTCGCGGCTATGCTTGTCGAGTGGGGACCCACCCTGGGGATTGACATGGCGACAGAAGAAAACGTACTTGCTACCTTTGAGCAGTTCAACGTTGAGGGAAGAGACTACGTCACGTTGAATGACGCGTGCAACGGACTGGCGCAGTGGCTGGCGTCGGCCTGGGATCGTCTAGAGGAAGGCGACGCCCAAATTTTGGTGGCCGTCGGTGCCACGTTGTGGCGAGAGGGCTATTCCCAGAGATAGTTTCCGTCGTTGTTTGACAGTTGCCGACGTCGGCTGGCGGCACCGCTTAAGAAAGGAAGGAGGCTCGGGCTGCGGCATGCCATCTCGACGGGGCGTGCGTCCGTTTCACCCTCCGTTTGCGTTCAGACAGGGTGAGTTCCGTCAACGAGTGGAGACCGTAGAACAACATTCACTATGCCGGAAGCTCATAAGGAAATCGATCGAGGTTGGCGGATAGCCGGGCGGTTCGGGATCTTTCAGACGAACGTGGTCGTCGATTAACGACAGCATTTTGCCAAGCGGAATCGCGTAGATCGTATCCTTGTCGATCGCAACCGATTCGGTGATGTGCCCAATTGATAAGCAGGCAATTTGCCGAGCACGTCGGGCGCCTGGCATGGTTTGATCCGGTGACAGCTGAAGGACCACCACGAATGCAAGCCCTGGCGCGCGGATGCCGACATGGTGAACCCGTGCCCATTCCGCAAGCCTCTGACGGCGCTATCTCGGCCCCCCTGCAGCTTTTCGAAGCGGCGCCGCCTCGGAAGGCCGGTGAGTTTTTTCGTCCGTCGTCATGGCGAGCCGAACCGCTCGAGCAGCTTTTGTTGGAAGGTAGCTACCGGCGCCGGAAGAAACGATTGCCTCAATGTTCCGTGAGCGTCATCAGAATGTCCGCGTACCATGCGCTGTTGAGGCCGAGCGTCTCGTCGACCTGGAGGTCGCGATCGCCCATGTCAATGGTGGATGAGTGAACGCCAAGAAGCGTCCATGGCAATCTCTCACCCGTCGCCGACTGTTCCCTCAACGGCTTGCTCATCACCACAGGTGCGCCGCTTGTCCCTCGATGCGTTCGCGCATCCGTAATGAAGCATCCCTTACCCTGAAAGCGGAGACCGAAAGCCGATGCAACGACGCCTTGTCTCACGACGGGCAGATGGTGGAGCGAGTCGTGAAAGCCGAGCGGGAACCCTACAATGAGAACCGAGGCGCCTATCGGCATGACATCCCCAGACTTCGGCAGATGTTCAGGCGTGAAAGCTTCGAAGACGGCACTTGATGGCAGCCTTGCTTTGTGCATTTCCAGCACCGCGACATCGATCGTGCCGCCGTCGTCCAAGCCTTCACGCCACATTGCGAGGCCTTCCGAAAACAATGGCATCGAAAACCACGTCGACGCGCCTAGGTTATTTAGATCGACGTGAAGCTCGATTTCGAGGCGATCGGGAAAGTGCTTGCTAGGTTCGTCGTTGACTACATGACGGCTTGTGACGAGAAAGAGGCGCTGGTCACGGGCAAAGAAGAAGCCGCTTGCATTGGTGAGATGCTGTGCGCTGGCGAAGGTTCTCACACGGGCCGCCGTGAGAAGCAAGTTATCCGCAGTCGGTCGATGCAGTGCGGGAACCTCTACCGGTACAGTTGAGCCGGCGCTTACGAGCGGCAAGACAAGTCGGCTGATCAGTCGAAGCAGCGCATCTTGCTGCGGCGTTGCGTCGTCGGCGGAAAGAAAGGCCGAGAGGGACAATTCTGATGAGCGCCCCCCTGAAGCGGTGCTGGGAACGTGCCGAACGACGAGATGATCGTTGGCTGCGGCAACCAACAGCCACCTATCGCCATTCGGGCTTACGTACAGTTCGACAAGGTTAGCGTTCATTGAGAGGTCTATGCAACGTATGAAGCTCCGAGGGCGAGATCGTCGAGGTAATTGGATGCATGACCAAGAGGATTGAGGGGCGACGGTAAAGCCCATGCAAAGCCGGCTTGTCAAGCCTCGTGCTGCGCATCGAGAAAGGTATCGACTGCCGCCTGCCCGGCGCTCTCTGCATTGAAATAAGCCCAGCGATGAGAAAAGGGACCGTTATGAATCTGGATGCTGTGGCCGGCGCGACCAAGCACGCCAAGATTGGAGCCGCCTTTGAGTTGAAACGTCACGTCATACGGATCTTCGGCTGACACCGCCAGGCTGACGTGGATCTCGAAGCCGCGGAATGGAATGATGCGGTACATAGGCGCTCCATTGGTAGAGACAGGCGTCTCTTCGGACTTACGGAGAATGCTTAAGTATAGCCCGTCAATTGCTAGCAGAGCGCGCTTCCTTCTGACATCAGCCCAGGTTGCCCGTTTCAAAGTTAGCTGTACAAAGTCTCCGAAGCGGGTAGCATGGGACGTACCGACTGGACAGCGATGCCACTTTGGCTTCCAGCAGTGCTTCGACTATCTTACCGAAGTCCGTCATTCGGGGCCGTGCAACGCGGTCGATCTGTCAGTACTACCGAAACTACTTCTCACACAGTCATATTTTGGCGCCTGAACGGGGCGAGGGCTCACTCATGGCAGTCAATTTTCGCTTATATCGGGGGCTGGAAATCTATCCGCTCGTTTTTCCACGCCAACCGACCTTGTGCGGTCACGGTCACAACTATGAGGACGGTTTCGATGCCGCCGTGCGCATCAAAGAGCCGGAAGCGGAAACCGGTCAGTCGCGCAGTTGCGTGTTCAGGCTGCCCGCACAAAGCGGGTATCAGAGCTCGGGCGATGCACGGCGCGCCTGCACGGCGTATGCAGAGGAAGTGATCGACACTTGCCCAAGAAGCCGCGCGTTCTTCGGCAAGCAGACGAACCATCGCGTGCGGGAAGCAGCGACCCAGCAGAATGCAACGGCCCAAGCGCGCCCGCCTTTCGAACCGGTCGATAGAATAGTTGAAGATCATGCAAACGAATCCGACGAGCTTTCGCATTGACCCGACGCCCCGAAGGGCAGACGGCGAGTACATGGCGCACGCACGCATCAACGGTCACGCCGCGGATGGCAGCCCGACCGACGTGTTTATTAGCGGTGACCTCGGGGGCTTCGACCTTCGCGCAGATGCCGTCGAATTTGCGACCAAGTGGGCGCAAGAGTGGCTTGCAACACGCTTCAGATGATGCGAGCGGCCCGCGCCCCGCTTACGGCACACTGCGCCGTGCCGTCGGTCTGCACTGGTTGCCGGCCGTTCCTCGACGGCTTCGAGGTCCTTCAACAAATGCGCTAACGCACCGGTATAGGACTAGAAGCATTCACGAAATCGGTAGTTGCGGTCCTGAAGGTTCCGGTACGTACATATTTGATTACCCGTGGTGGCGCATGCATGAAAACCTATCCCAAAGGTTGCGTAGACCGTCCGATGCTGACTCATGTTAGTCTCCGAAGACGAAAGGGAGGCTTTCATGCACCGAACGATCGCATACCGCGGCTTCGAGATTCAGATCGAACTGACTTCGGCTGCCGACGAGAACACCTTTGATGTGACCTTTCAGATAAGGGGCGCCACGAACCTCGAAGTGCTCGGTGCGCGGGGAGGCCGCATCCCGTTGCGCAACGGACCTTTTACTGAGCGTTGGGCCTATCTGGTGGCCGAAATTGCCGGCCAAGCAGCAATCGACGTGTTACTCGGTCCCGCCGATTGACTGCATGTCTGTTTCCCGACCCACTACACTCAGTAAGTGTTAATGGACGGCGCCTAGCCGGTTTCGGGGGTAAGGTCAGGTTGATGATCACCCGCGTACGGAAATGAACATCGGTCGGCCCCGATTTTGAACCGGCAAGAAAGCGCCCTTTCAAGATTCCGCTCAGCAACGACAGTAGGCAACTATCTTTTGCCGAGAGCATGAGCCCGGTAGTGGGAAGCATCCCTTGTTGCCTTGTGCCGCATTGCATCTCCGAATACCAGGCCCAACGGCACCTGCAATCAGCGAACTACGGAGGATCCGGGATCCATGAAACTTCGCGTCGGATACGAACTGTGGTACGAGTGCCTGCAGCCCACGCCGATGATGCTGATGCTGAACACGCATTTTTCGCACGCCAAAGATGTCGTTGTGGCGGATGTCCTCGTCACCGATCCGCCGCTGCCGATAAGGCAATATCGCGATTTGTTCGGCAACCTATGCAGTCGGATCGTGGCACCTGTCGGACGTGTGGCATTGAGCACCATAGCGCTGCTGAATGTGTCAGATTCCATGGAGACGCGGCCCATCGAGGGGTGGGCGCATCCGGTCGAGCAGTTGCCTGACGATACGCTGACTTTTCTATTGGGCAGCCGCTATTGCGAGACCGATCTACTGGTCGAGATCGCGTGGCAAATTTTCGGTCAGTGCACGCCGGGTCGCGACACTGTTCTGGCAATCTGCGACTACGTGCACCAACACATCGAATTTGATTACGGGCATGCGCGACCGACTAAAACTGCGTGGGACGTTTACCGCGAACGCAAGGGCGTCTGCCGTGATTTCGCCCACCTGGGCGTCACCCTATGCCGGGCGATGAATATTCCGGCGCGCTATTGTACGGGCTATATCAGCGATGTCGGCTTGCCGCCCGTTACCGCGCCGATGGATTTTGCGGGATGGTTTGAAGCTTACGTGGGCGGTAGCTGGCAGACGTTCGATCCGCGAAACAACGCGCCGCGTATTGGACGTGTTTTGATGGCATACGGGCGCGATGCCGCCGATGTCGCAATCAGCAATGCATTCGGGGCCGCCGTGCTAACGCACTTCAAGGTGCACTGCGACCAGGAATGACCGGGCCACGCCCCTCCGACACTAAGCCGGCGCGGTGATATACGGATAAGATGCGTCGCGCTGCAATGTGCAGTTTGAAGCTAACGGTCTGTTGCGCGGAGTTGAGCGTTGTGGCGCGACGCGTGAGATTGTCCAAAGCATTGAGGTCTTTCCAGCGGCCGCTTTGGAGAAGGCTGAGTGCCCGTTGCGGGTCGGAAATCCGACTCACTGACTGCAATCTGCTGACCGGCCGATCTGGGACGGACCGTGACCATTTCCGAAAGCGCAGAATCGATCTCCCTTCATTGAAGAGGAGGTTGTCATGGAAACGCTTAATTCCTCCAGCGCATACCGGGTGCCTTGGAACAAGGGAAGGCTGACCGGTCAGAAGCCGCCATTGAAGCTCCGTGAGATCTGGGCGATTCGGACGAGGCTCCAGATGTCGTCCAACGCTCG
>NZ_JALQEA010000078.1:0-908 GCF_023630965.1 Caballeronia sp. ATUFL_M2_KS44
CTTAGAACCTTTAACAAAATGAGCGAAGGGCTGTTTACACTCGATGAATCCTGTTAACCTTTTCATTGTTTCGACGACGAAAAGGATATGGCCAAGCCGATACTCGACGACGACCTTTGGGCACTCATCGAACCGTTGCTGCCCCCTCCGAAGCCACGGCGCGTTCGTTATCCGGGGCGCAAGCCACTCGACAATCGTGCCGTGCTCACAGGCATCCTCTTCGTCTTACAGACGGGCCTGCGTTGGGACCTACTGCCTCGCGAGATGGGGTGCGGCAGCGGCATGAGTTGCTGGCGTCGTTTGCGTGACTGGCAGGCCGCCGGCGTCTGGGACCAGTTGCACGAGGTGCTGCTTGCGCGATTGCGCGCAGCCGACCAAATCGACTGGTCTCGCGTCATCGTCGATTCCTCTTCAATCCGCGCTGTGGGCTCAGGTCAAAAACAGGACCGAATCCCACAGACCGCGCGCGACCCGGTTCAAAGCACCATCTCATCACCGAGGCGCAGGGCATCCCGCTCGCGGTGATACTCACCGGCGCTAACCGCAATGACGTCACTCAACTCCATGCTCTGGTCGAGGCTATCCCGCCCATCAGCGGCAAGCGTGGCAGACCCCTATCGAAGCCTCGAGTCGTTCAGGGCGACAGAGGCTACGACCACGACAAATATCGACGTCCACTACATGCAGCCGGCATTGCAACCGAAATCGCTCGGCGCGGTCAGCCTCATGGTAGCGGTCTAGGCAAAACACGCTGGGTCGTGGAGCGGACCATTTCGTGGCTTCACAACTTTCGCCGACTGCGTATTCGCTTCGAGCGCCTCGCTTTCATCCACGAGGCTTTGCTCGAAATCGCTTGCTGCATCATATGCTGGCGACACCTGCAAAAGTCATTCTGTTAACGCCTCTTA
>NZ_JALQEA010000079.1:0-15411 GCF_023630965.1 Caballeronia sp. ATUFL_M2_KS44
ACCGGTCAGAAGCCGCCATTGAAGCTCCGTGAGATCTGGGCGATTCGGACGAGGCTCCAGATGTCGTCCAACGCTCGCGAGTTGGCGCTGTTCAACTTGGCAATCGACAGCAAGCTTCGGGCGTGCGATCTGACGCGACTGCAAGTGCAGGACGTCTTCATCGGAGGTCATGTCCTAGCTCGCGCGACTTTCATGCAGCAAAAGACGCATAGACCAGTGCAGTTTGAGATCACGGAGCAGACTCGTTAAAGTGTCTCTGCCTGGATATCAACGCGGGGATTGAAGCCTGCCGATTATTTGTTTCCGAGTCGGCTGCATGCTTCGGCACATGTATCGACGCGCCAGTATGCGCGCATCGTTCATCGTTGGATCGCGTCGATCGGACTCGATGACAGTGCTTATGGTACGCACACCATGCGTCGCACGAAAGCGTCGTTGATCTATCGACGCACCAAGAATCTGCGCGCTGTCCAATTGCTTTTGGGCCACACAAAAATTGAGAGCACCGTGCGATACCTCGGGATCGAAGTGGACGATGCGCTCGAGATGGCTGAACAGACGGAGGTTCGATAGCCGGCCGGCGAGCGTGCGCTTGTCGGCCACAACCTGCCGTTCAGCGAGCGGGGAATTCCGCCGTTTGATCGGCCGAAGTACTCCAAAACGTGACGGGCGAGCTATGCGCGAAATTCAGCCGACGACCTTCGGCAACCTCAGCCCGCGTGTCCGCCCCAACTCTTCGACAAAGACCTGGACGTCCTTGGCGACGCCTAGGTGGTCGCGGCCCGGTCCTTAGTCGCAGCCATCGATCCAAAGCGCCCGCTGTTGAAGTCGTCCGCTGCTTCGCGAATTTCGTCGGTCGTGTTCATCACGAAGGGACCATACGCAACAACGGGTTCGTCGATGGGATCGCCGCTCAGCAACAGCACGGTTGCATCGCTGACGGCATCGAGCCGGACGTCCGTGCCTTCCTGCCCGAGCAGAACTAGTTGTGCGTCGCTGACGACGCGCTCATCTCCATTGACCCGCACCTGGCCGCGCAGCACGACCAGCGCGAGCGTCCTGCCCTCTGGCAGCGTCAGCGTTACACCACGTCCTGCGTTGAGCCGCATATCCCAGACGTCCATCGGCGTGAAGGTGCGTGCGGGCCCCGCGTTGCCCACGTAGTTACCCGCGATCACACGCAAGTGTCCAGCGCCTTCAGGCAACTCGACCGACGGGATCTGGTTAGCCAGGACGCTTTGATAGCCTGGTGACGTCATCTTGTCCTTCGCGGGCAGATTGACCCAAAGCTGGACCATCTCGAGCGTCCCGCCGGTTTTTGCGAAAGCGGGCGAATGAAACTCTTCGTGCAGGATGCCCGCGCCGGCGGTCATCCATTGCACGTCGCCGGGGCCGATTTGGCCGCCGCCGCCGGTCGAATCGAGGTGCTCGAGTTCGCCCTGATACACGATGGTCACCGTTTCGAAGCCGCGGTGCGGATGCTGTCCAACGCCCTGGCGGCGCGCTGTCGGCGCGAAGTGTTTCGGGCCCGCGTAGTCGAGCATCAGAAAAGGGCTCAGATGGCGGCCCATCGTCTGATGCGAAAACAGCGTGCGCACCGGAAAGCCGTCGCCGACCCAATGCGAGTTGGGGTTGCTGTAACTGCCAAGAATCTTTTTCATCGTCGAATGTTCCTGTCGATAGGAGGCCGGTGGCCTCGTTTGCATGGATACAAAGTAGTGGCTGGACGATGACGGCGGTAGAGGCGGCGGGCGACCTTCTGTGTCTCACCGGTGGAACGATGGCACGATGGAAAGGGTTCGATGCAAGGTCAAAAGCGGGTCTGCAGCCCGATGCGGGCCAGCGATTGTGATCGGTTGCTGGCCGCCGCGCCGGGTTGTAGCAGGCCGTTGATCCATGCCTGGGTCGTCTGGGCGTCACCGCTCGCGCGCTGGTAGACAGCCTCGACGTACGCCATCGTCCGTTTCGAGAAGCGATATTGAACGGCCGTGGTGATTTGGTGCGCACGATTGTTGTCGAGCACCTCGTTGCCCTTCATGTATTGGTAGTCCAGTCCTGCTGACCAGGGACCGGAGACCGTCCAGTACGCCCCCGCCTTGTAGACGTCGATCTTTGCGCCGCTCGCCGTATTCTTCGTGTTCGTGTAAAGCAGCATGGCGAGCACACTGCCGAGCCGGTAGTGCATACCCGCACCGATATTGCGGATGCCGTCGTGCCCGTCGCCGACTTCAGGATACTTGGCCTCGACGTACGCGACTCCGACGCCAAACGGGCCGCTATCGTAATTCATCCCCGCGCTGACGGTCGAGTTGGCGGAGAATGAACCCGCAACGCCGCCAAAGCCATACAGCACGCCAAAGCTGAATCCCGCGAAGGACGGGCTGCGATACTTGACGGCGTTTGCCACACGGGTGGCGCCGGCGAGGCGGTCGAAATCGAATGAGCCAGTCGGATTATTCGGGACGCCCAGGGCGCTGAACGGTCCCTGGCGAAAATCATAGAGGCCGCCGAACAGAAACGCGCCGTCAAAAGAAGCCGAGCGTCAACGTATCGAACATGAAGTCGTACTGGTTGCCGAACGTGACGGTGCCAAGCCGCTCATCGGCCAGACCGACATAGGCCGTGCGATTGAATATCTGGTTCGCGCCTGGAATGGTTGCGCCATTGCCAAGGTCGAATTGCGAAGTCAGGTTGAAGATTGCCTTCGTTCCGCCGCCGAGCGCCTCGCTTCCGCTGAACGTCAATGTGTTCGGCGCGAAGATCCCGCTGTCGAACAGCGTCACCGCTCCGCCGTGCTGGTTGTTCACGTAGGTCACGCCGCCGTCGATCATTCCCTGCAAGGAGACGTTGCTCTGGGCGTACGAATGGGTGTGGAAGCACGCCGCGATCAAGCAGCCTGCGAGGCCGATCGACGAGATCTGTCTCTTCATGGTGAACGCCATCTTGTCTCTTCGTGCCCATGCTCATCGCATGACCCGGTGTTCCGGGCTCTGTCGGACATCGGGGGTGCGCGCGGCCCGCATCAGCGACCGGCCGCGCGGGTCGCGCATCAGCTCTTGTCGTACGCGAACTGGATGCCGGCCGTGCCGCCCGTTTGGATGAACAGGTCGATGAACGCCGGGACGGTTTCGCTGCGCGCCCAGTCGCGTTGGAGTTCGCAGAACATCTGGGCGACGCTGATCAATTTGCCGCCCGCCTGCTCGATACGGCGCAACGCGGCTTCGTGCGCAGCGACGGACGTGCCGCCGACAGCATCGACGACCACATAGACCTCGTAGCCCTCTGCCAGCGCGTCCAGCGCGGGAAACGTCAGGCAGGCTTCCGTCCAGAGCGCGGTCATGATCAGCTTCTTGCGGCCGGTAGCCTCGACGGCCTTCCGGAATTCAACGTCTTCCCACGAGTTGATGCTGGTGCGATCGTAAGTCGGATACTCGCCGAGCGCCGCGCGCAGTTGCGGGATGGGCGGCTTGTTTAGACCCGTCTTCACATTGACCGTGGAATGGACGATCGGGAGCTTGTATGCAGTTGCAGCTCTTGATGCACCGACGATGTTGTTGATCAGTAGTTGGCGGTCCATCGACGCAATGGAGTTCACCTGGACCGGCTGGTAGTCGATGACGATGAATGCCGCATTCTGCGGTGTCAGAAGATGGTCTTTCGCGGGGTCACGAATGGGTTCGCTTGCCATGTTTGCCTCCGGTGAGTGAAAGGGGTCCAGGGATCGACGCGCGATGCTTCGGATCAGGATGCCCAACAATGCTATGCGGCGTGCGTCCTGCCCTCTAGTATTGAAATTCGCCGACTGTGTTCTACGAGCGGAACAATGGTGATTACGCGCCGCCGGCAACGCTCTAGAATGCAGGCATTGTTCTGTCGAAGGAACAGCCATGGACGACCTGAACGACCTCTACTATTTCGTGAAAGTCGTCGACAATCACGGCTTCACACAGGCGGGGCGGGCGCTCAATATGCCCAAGTCGAAGCTGAGCCGACGCATCGCCGAGCTCGAGGCGAGATATGGCGTTCGTCTGCTGAACCGGTCGACGCGGCATTTCTCGATGACTGAGACGGGGCGGGAGTTCTACGAACGTTGTGTCGCGGTGCTCGTGGAAGCCGACGCCGCCCGCGAAGTGGTGGAACGCAGGATCTCCGAGCCCCAGGGCGTTGTACGCATGAGTTGCCCGACCACGCTACTCGCGTATCGCATCGGCAATTTGGTCGCCGACTTCATGACGCAATACCCGAAGGTGCAGATCCTCCTTGACGCAACGAATCGTCGGGTCGACGTGTTGGGCGAGGGGCTCGACCTCGCGCTGCGAGTTCGCTTCCCGCCACTCGAAGATAGCGGCCTCGTGATGCGTGTGCTGTCGGGCAGTCCGCAGCGTTTGGTGGCGTCGCCGGCGTTTGTGAAGCGGCACGGGCAGGTGGCACATCCCGCCGATCTCGCGGGCATGCCGAGCGTCGATTGGGGGCCGCAGCGCGATCATACGTGGGCGCTCGTCGCCCCGGACGGTATGGAGGCACGGGTGAGCCACAAGCCGCGCTATATCACCGACGACATGACGGTGCTTCGACAGGCGGCCATGAAAGGCGTGGGCGTCGCGCAGCTGCCGGACATGGTCGTCGAGGATGCGCTCACAGAGGGCACGCTCGTGGATGTGATACCGGGCTGGCGACCCAAAGGGGGACTGGTCCATGCCGTCTTTCCGTCACGCCGCGGCCTGTTGCCCGCCGTGCGTCTGCTGATCGACTATCTCGCCGAACACATTCAGAAAGACGAGTGACGCCTTGTCGTGGAAACGCGGGATGCGACGCGTATTCCGATCGTTCCTCCGATAGAACACTGTGTACGGCTTGGCGATCTACCGCGGCAGCCGTCTAGTTTTCTAATCTTCCTTTATCGAGCTTCGCGGGACGGCGACTGCCGGGACGCGCCGACGACGTTCATACAGTCTGCTAACGCGTCGCAGGCCCCAGCGTGGCTTTGCCTTGGTGGTGTCCAAGTAACGAGGGCAGTGCCGCTTTTGACGATACTGATCCGCGCTGCGAAGTAACGGTGTCAATCGCAATATATCCTTGGAGACGGAAGATGACACAGACGTTCATGTTCAACAGGAAAGGCGATAATCGGGTTATGCAGTTGCGCTGGCTCAACTCGACAATTATGACAGCGGCCGCGCTGATGGCGGGTGCCATACCCACGCCGTCCGCCGTGGCCCAAGGCGCTGGAGACTGGCCGATGGCCGGCCAGAATCCGTCCAATACGCGTAGCGCGCAGGGCGAAAGCACCATTGGGTTAGACAGTGTGGCGAAGCTCGCGCCGCGCTGGTCGGTCGAAACGGATGGGAACGTTTCCGCGACGCCGACCGTGGTCGATGGGGTTGTCTACGTGCCGGACTTCGGTGGCTCGCTGTGGGCCGTCGATGCCGCGAGCGGACAAGTGAAGTGGCACAGGAAGGTGAGCGACTACAGCGGGATTCCCAATGACGCATCGCGCACCAGCCCCGCATACTGGAAGGGCATGCTCGTGATTGGCCAAGGCACGCAGCTCGCCAACAATCCGACGGGCGCTTACCTGTTAGGCATCAAGGCAGAAGACGGTTCGCCGTTGTGGCGCACTCAGGTGGACACGGATCCCAGCGCCATCATTACAAGTTCGCCCGTCATCGACGACGGGGTGATCTATGAGGGGGTAGCGTCGCGGGCCGAGGCGCTCAAGGACAAGCCCACGTATCGCGGTAGCGTCGTGGCGCTTGACGCGACCACGGGCAAGCTGCTGTGGAAAACATACATGGTGCCCAAAGGCTATACGGGCGGTTCGGTCTGGGGCAACACACCCGTTGTTGATCATCAGACGGGCCTGTTGTACGTCACGACCGGCAACAATTTCACGGTGCCGGAGGGCGTTTGCCGCTATCCGGGGCAAAGCGATTGCAAACCGGACGTATCGACCAATCACATCGACAGCTTCGTTGCCCTCAATCTGAAGACTGGCAAGATCGCGTGGGCGACGCGCACGCTCGCCGCCGACATGTCGACGAACTTTGACCACGAGGATGGTCCGGACTACGACTTTGGCTCAGGGCCCAATCTCTACACGACGACCGTCGGCGGCAAAAAGCGCACGCTTCTTGGCGCTGGCGCAAAGAGCGGCGTTTATTGGGCGCTTGATCCAAAGACGGGCAAGGTCGTGTGGCATACCCAGGTCGGTCCCGGCAGTCTGTTGGGCGGCATGCTTTGGGGCACGGCCGCCGACGGTAAGCGCATTTACGTCTCTATCGGTAATCTGAATCACGAATCCATTCCGGTCGATTCGCCTCCGGGCAAGATTGCGACCAAGGGCGGCGCGTGGGCAGCGGTTGACGCCGCAACTGGCAAGGTGCTCTGGCGCACCGCCGATCCGCAGGACATGATGGACACCGTGGCGATGTCCGAAGCCAACGGCGTGGTGTATGCGGGTTCGCTCGCCGGTAGCGGCGCGAACATGTATGCGCTCGATGCCGCGACGGGCGAAATCAAATGGAGCTTCGAGAGTGGCGGCGCGGTCGTGTCCGGAGCGTCGATCGTCGACGGCACGGTCTACTGGGGCTCCGGCTATCACACCAAGGTGCTTGGGCTGCCGTATGCGGGTGATAACCACAAGCTGTATGCGTTCTCGGTAGCGAAGCAGTAGGCGGGGGTGGCGGATGTCTCGGCGGCATCCGCGTGAAACGATCTCAAGTGCTCGGAGAGTACCAGCGCGGTATCTGCGATGCGGGCTCTGGCACTTGCGTCGTGTCATGCTCGGCGTCGCGTCGATGCACATTTGGCGCCGGCCCCCGCATAAGCCGATGGCCGTTGAAGTTTCCCAGCATGTGCGTCACGGATCACGCACGCGGTGGAGGGCGAGTCCGTCCGGGGACGGGGTTTGTTGCGCATGGGCGAGGGCACAAACGCTCGCATATGCAAGGCCCCTCCCACCAGCGATCGGCATCACGAAGAGCCGAAACGACGGCACTATAGGGCCGTAAAACAACTCTCTGTTGCGGATGGCCGGAACGGCAATGGGTCGTCGAGACCGTTACACCGCTCCCAGGAGCCGACATTCGGACCCGCTGCATCGCGAATGAGCGGAATGCGGCGTGTTGCAGCCTCGCGGCGATTGAAGAGCGAACGTCGGCTATGGCCGAGGACCCGCTGGCAAGCTTAGTCGCTGCATAACCGCTGTACTGCCGGTACGCGACGATGAGGCCGGGCTGCGATGAGCGGCGGTAACGGGTCGGCTATGGAAGTCGGGAGACGGCTCGGCACCGCTCGATCATCGGCGAGGTTCGAACTACCGGCGTCGGCCACTTGCAGCCAAACGCTGGCGCGCTCGGGTGGACGTTCGAACGTCGGCTGCGCGTCCTATTACCGCCGTTGCGGCTGCGCAGCGGGCGGCATGTACGTCGCGCGCAGCCGCTACGGCGCTCGCGATGTACATCCAACGGCACTATGTTGAACGCCACTAAGCCGAACGCGAACCTCAGCCCAAACAACAACGTCGCCCCCGTCTACAACTGCAAGGTAATCAACGCGGCAAACGCCGCGAACGCCGCAAACGCCGCAAACGCCGCAAACGCCGCAAACGCCGCGCGAGCCAATGCAAATTCTGAAGCACCTCTGCCCGCTGCCAAAAAGTAAGTTTCGCTGACTGCGCGACTTGAGTCGCACGCGCAAAACGGATGTTACCGGTCCTTGTCACCCCACCACGCTAGCGTGACATCTCGTCAGCTGCTTTCCTCATCGTCGGTGAAGCCTAGTTCTGTCTTCTAAAGCGGATACGCTGCCAGCAACGTGTGACAGGAGGTCAAATGGCGCCCTGTCCCACGGCCCTCGACGCGCTCAGTGGCCGAACGCATCATCGACCGAATTTCGCTTCGTGGCGCCTGGGTTATCCGGATGTCACCGACCAAAAGGACTTATAAGCGAATCCCCCGCTGGATTCGCGTGGGGTCTTTCCCTCCGCGGACCTTCGAAACAATGATGGCCTTCGTGACGATGGTGGCCATGGCGATCGCGGACACCCTCGTGCTCTCCACATACAACGGCAATCTCAACAATCCTTTGGAATGGCTCTCCTTGCTTCGAATCACTAGAATCGCTAAGCAGAGCCCGGTGTCCTGTTCGCGGGTCCACCCGATAAAGGTTTGGCACCCAAGTCGCGGGGGCGGAGCTAACAATTACTTCTCCCGAGAGCGCTACAGCGAGACCATGGAGAGACACTCCGATGGGTCCTTGCGCTGCGTCGCCAAGATCGCTAAGGACAGTACGCATGCCAGTTGCGGGATCGACACGCAAAAGTAAAATCTGACCGTTATATTCTCCTGCTGTATTGACAAGGATCTGTCCAGAAGACTCAACGGCAAGGCCGGTTGCAAACTCCAAGCCGACTGTATCGATGCCTTGCGCCCGATTGGTAAAGTCGCTCACAAGCCGGCGAACGCCCGTTTTTTGATCGATCCGATAAAGCGCCGCTCCGTGGCCTTTCGTAAAAGTGAACTCCGTGCCAGCAACTATCGCCCCGGAGCGATCGAGGGTTAGGTCGGTCACGTAACAACAAGGAGTTAGAAGCGGCCCCTGCGCCGGATTAGCGAAGTCGCTGACAAGAACGCGGGTGTCGGTTCGGGTGTCGACACGAACAACGTATTGCTGCGACTCCAAGCGTAGTTGCAAATTTGCTAAGACTTGCTCGTCGACATTAACTGCCGCCCCGTAGGAAAGGTCCCCGTGAATTGAACCCTGAGTGAAGTCACTCACGAGGGTACGCTGTCCGTTGCGAGGATCTACCCCGAAGATGCCCGAGTACGCATCCGTCACGAAGATCGTCCGTCGCCCGACGGCAACACCGGTGAGGCCGAAAGTCGTCACGCTTTTTGGTCCCTGGGAGGCATCGCTAAAATCGCTGACTACGGTACGCGCACCGTTCTCTGCGTCTACTTTGAAGAGCTTGTTGGCGTACTGGTCGACGACCAGAACGTCGCCCTCTTTGAGCACCGCTGAATGGACGAGCCCCCCACACAGCAAGGACATTCCTAATGCCCAAAGACCGTTGAGAAAGAACCGACGAAGCGCAAGCAGACGCTGTATGGATCGACCCGACCGGGCAGCGAAAAAATTTGGCGGCTTAACCCGGCAAATTGAGATCCCCATCACAGTGCTCCTCTTAAGGCTGTTCCGCTTCGCGTGAAGTCCTACGCTTCTCGTTTTCTGCTTGCGCAATGAGACAGCGTACTCTTCAATGTACATTGGATGAGCGTGCTTCGCACTACATATCAGGTAGGGCTCATGCGCCGCGATTTTGCACGATCGAACGATCTCTGCCGGACTTGAGGAACTCGGAATGGTGCACGACCGTTTCAGCCGTTTTGCAGCGGCCCGCTGCTTACAGCGTTTCTTCGATGCGTCCTCGGCACAAGCGCTTGCGCCGTCTCGGCAAGCGACCTCCTGCGCAGGACCTTTACCCTAGGGCAGCAGGTTTATTGAAGGCGCGGGAACGCTGCAAGCGACTGTCGACACCCTAGAGGTGCGCCAGTCCTAGCCACGAGCCGGAAGAGATACCGCCACCATTGTCCTTGAACGAGCGCGCCAGTAAGTCCGGCCTACCGTAGTGGCTGCCGCTTCACCGATGAGAACGTGCTGAAGATGCTGGATCGCTTCGTCGATGTTTCGGCCGCTGCCGTAGCTCAGGAGTGCTTTGCATCTGGCACGCAAAATTCCTATTTCTCTCAGGTTTGCGTTTTCGTTTGGCGCTTACCGAACTGATTCAGCCAAAAGAATACATCTACCGCACCAGAAATCTACGGACGTTGACGGGTTTTCATTCTCACTATTGCCAAGGGGACGAAAATCTCACCGACCGCGTGCAGCGCTCGGCTAGCCTCTGTACGTCATGCTCGGTCCCCAATTGAGCGTATGCTGCTAGCGTTACCGCACTGACACGGTCGTTGAAAAAGGAAGTGTGACCACCTAGCATTCGAACTTACCGGCGATGCAAGCGGTTCTGCCCGAGCGGGTATTGCCCAGACGTCGTGCTTCTGCTAACTCGGCTGCTTCGCGCACCAGGGGAGGCCGTCATGCGTTCCTTATCGATGCACCCGCTTCGCAAGACGCCGGGGCCAGAGAGCGGCACACACGTGCTGCATTATCGAGTGAAACGCAGGCCGTTGGCCGCGGTCATGCTTCTCATCTTCACCGTGCCTGCCTTAGGTGCAGGTCCGCTCCCTAGCGGCGGAAAATTCGTCGGGGGCGCAGGCTCGATGACGACCAATGGCACGATTCTCGCCATTAAACAGACTACGCCGACGGCCGTCATCGACTGGAACAGCTTCTCGATTGGTAGGGCGCATGCGGTGTCCATCGACAACCCGAATGGCGCGACGCTAAACCGCGTGATTGGGCCGGGCGTCGCCACCATAGACGGAAAACTCACCGGCATTGGCGACGTGTATCTCATCGATCCGCACGGGGTCGTCGTTGGGCGCACCGGCGTTGTGACCACAGGTGGCCGCTTCGTGGCATCGACGCTTAATATCACGAACGATGACTTCATGCGGTATTTCCCCCAGGTGTCGCTAACGGGAAAATCAGACGGAAAGATTGTCAACCTCGGGAAGATTGAGTCGAGCGGCAGTGACGTCTTTCTCATCGCAAGTAACAAGGTGGTGAACTCGGGGGAACTGCGCGCGGACAAGGGTCTCGCGCAACTGGCGGTCGGAGAGAACGTGCTCATTCCGCTTTACGAGCGGCTCGGTTACGCCGCGTACATTCAGATCGGTAGCGGCGGGACCGCGCTGAACGCGGGCGTCATGCGCGGCGCGCAAATCGCGATCGAAGCCGTCGATGGCAATGTGTTTGCGCTTGCAGGGCGCAACAGGGAACTGCGTGCAACTGGCACCGTGGAGCGTGACGGCCACGTGTGGCTGGTCGCGCAGAACGGGCGGGTTCACGCGGACGGCGCAACGATCATCGCTGACAAGGGTGCGGGGCCGCAGAGCGAAGTGACCGTCACCGCCGACCGCCTGAGCATGGGCGATGCGACGGTGCGCGCAGATTCTATGAGCATCACCATTCCGGAGTTGACCATCGACGCCGCGCTGGGGCGAACGTTCTCGCACAGTCTGTCTTCCGGTACATCGGTGAGCGTGGATACGGTGTACCCGCCAGCGCGCACGGGCGACATTGTCGTGGGCGGCGATGTGCGGTGGACAGGCGCGGCGCAGCTCTACTTCCGCACTCGGCATTCGGTGACGATAGCTCCGGGGGTAACTGTTGCCAACGCAGGTAGCGGGACGTTCACCGTTGCCGCTGACGACTCTGCAGCCAATAACGGCGGAAGTATATTGAACTACGGTGTGATCGAATGGTGCCGTAGCACTGGTCTCGTTGAGATGTACTACGACCGCAACGGGGCATATGTCCCGGGCGTGCAGCGCACCAATGCCGCGTGGCGGCCGGCACAGCTGAGCGGGAAGAAGACCCAGATCACCGGCTATATGCAGATCAACGATTCCGCCGACTTCAGTGCGATCTACGACAACCTCGCCGGCAATTATCGCGTCAACCCTTCTGCTTCCAAGCTCTATAACGGTACGACACTGCCATCACCCATCGGCAGTGCGGAGCACCCTTTCACCGGGCAGTTCGACGGAGGCGGTAGTGTCCTTTCTGTAAGCGTTGACGCGCGAAATACGACTTCCCGCTCCGTTACCGGTATGTTTGGCGTCGTCGGCGAGGGGGCGGTGGTCCGTAATTTCGGCCTGGCTAATGGTTCGGTGACGGCGAACGAAGGCGCGCTCGGGATGATAGCGGGGCGCAACGACGGGTTGATATTGGACGTTGACACCTACGGGACGGTGAGCGGAGGCACCACCGCTACGGGCGGCGTGGTGGGTATCAATCGCGGTGTGATGGCTAAGACAGACAGCTCGTTCACGACGGTGACAGGAGGAGCGGCGACCGGCGGAACCGTAGGCATCAACGAAGGAATCGTTATTCGTGCTGCGGCTGGAGGCGGCGCGGCGAGCGAGCACGGCCCGGCCGGCGGCGTCGCAGGCGAGAACCGCGGTCACATCGAGCAGTCTTACTACGGCGACCAACTCGCGGCGCCGACTGTCAACGCAGGCGGGGCTGTCGGCGGGCTGATCGGCTCGAACTCGGGTTCGATTTCGCAGTCGGTCACTAACGCTCGGACCACCACGACCCGCAGCGGCGCTCCGCTTGGGGGCGTCGCGGGAGTCAACGTCGCCCAGATCGCACCAGACGTCTTCTGGGCTAAAGAGGTGGGGAACGCAACGAGCGGTGTTGGTCAGGGCACCATGATTCCCGCGACGAGTGGCTTGACCAATGCAGGTCTCGGCAACTCGGCGAGCTACGGGCCCACATGGGACTTCAGCTCAAACGGCCCCTGGGAGCCACCAGAACAGTATGGGCTCCCCAGGCTCAAATACTAGACGGCGACGGACGCCCTGGCATAGCCGCTAAGGCGCGCGCTAATTGCTCGGGCGTCGCATCATCTAACTTCCTATTAGCGACGCGGTAGAACGAAAGGAGGCAGCCGCCATCAGCGACTCGGCGATTCTATAGTCGCCATGCGAGGCAAGCGAGACTTGCTAAATCCAGAAGATCGACGTCGGCGAGCATCTCGGCATATTTACGCTGCAGCGGCCGTTGAGCGAGTTGATAGCGCCGATAGCCGCTTCGTTTGCCGGGCGCTTTGCCGCCATGTAGGCGCCATCGCGGAGCTTCACCGACACGGCGAAGAGCCGAGCAAGCCGGATGAAAAGCCGACCGGCTCTGTGGGGTCGCTCGAAGACGTCGAGGGTGGTGAAATCTTTGGAAACGCGGTTGGCCGAAAGCGCAACGTCTCCGGACGAGCGCGCTTAAAACCGGGAAGATGCACCGGCCGCCGCCGCCCCGACGAGGTTTCCGAAGTGGAGTGCCATAAGCGGCCATTTGTGATCTCACCCAATCGGCCAGGAGGCGACGCTCGCCAGGAGATATCAGCGGACGTTCAATTGACCGCTCTTATGTGGCAAGAGCCGTTCCGATTCGTCGTTAGGCTGGCCGCACGCTTCCTTGAAGAGCATGCGGTGCGTATTACTTAGGACTTGACATGTCGCTGGCTCGACTCTCAGCAGACCGCTTGCAATCGCTTCGCGCATGTTTGCAAGACGAGGTCGAGCGGAAGTTTCCACCAGTTGTCGCGCGAAAAAATCTCGACTTGAAGCATATCGTCATGGCCGAATTCTCAGCACTTCGCCGGGAGCCCCTTCAGGGCGATCACGCCGTCTCCCATCATGCCCCCATCGAGCGACAAATCGGTCATCCGAACCATCCAGTCGGAAACATGATAAGCGACAATGCGATTGTCATTGCCGATCGAGGTAAGCGCATCGTCCAACTGAGGGTCCCACCAGCAGTGGTACACGTTGACCGCGACACCGAAGAAAGCATCGTTATGCGGAGCGGAGCTCGCGCGCGCTGGGGTGCGCCTGATCAATTGTTTTGACCGCCGATTTGACGCCATCGTCGCGGTGAACCGTCATGCAGTGCACGGCGACATCACTCTCGAATCCGTCTTGCGCACAGGTCTTACCCCTCCTTATTCATTGCGGCGCTGAAGGGCGCCGCTGTTTTGGTTCCGTTCGCGCTGCCGGGCAGTTTTCCGGCGTGCGACGTAGATAGCACGTATAGTGTTTCTACATGCCGCTCAGGTGTGCAAAGGGAGCGAGCATGGAAAACCAGTCGTGTGTGCCCTATCGCGGGTATACCATCGACGTGCGCGTCGTTGCTAGCCAATCGCCGTCCCTTGACGGCCAGCAGGTCCGGTACGCTGTCTCTTGGACGATTGCTTCATTCGACTCGGGCGCTTCGCCTGTCATTAGTCTTCCCGAGCAGCTCTACTTCCTTACTCTCGATAACGGATTCAGATATGCGGAACGGCAAGCAAAGCGGTTTATCGACGGGTGTGCCAACGATGGAAGTGCCGGTGCAGCGCCAGTCTGAATAACCTCTTCGAAGTTCGCCAATTCTCGGTCGCTGAGAAATCGAAATGTCTCCTTGTCACGGTTTCTCCCCACCGCTTCGCTGTCCGAATGTCTAATTATCGGCATAGTCGGGCCGGAAAGCCGCCATGCACGTGCTCGCGAGTCGTTTTCGCTCATATGTGCCTATTTACCAGTCATTCGACGTCGACAGAGCAGCGGGCTTCTTAAACTGTCTTTTCGTGGCCCAGAAAGTGCGCACAATGAATACCTCGTTGTGTTTCGCTACCGATGGAATTCGCCATGTCGCGCTTGATTAAGGTTGGAAATCATGAGTACCACGTCGTGGTACACCCGCTGGTTGCTGGCGGCTTCGCCTTCACCGTTGTCGACATAGACCTGACAGGACCCAAAATCACCGAGGCTCGCCACGACAGCGCAGTTACGTTCCCTACCGAAGAAGACGCGTACAGCCGCGGTTCAGCCTACGCACGTCGGCGCGCTCGGCTCTATAGACGTTGACTTGTCGCAGCAGCGGTGCGGCGCAAACCAGTGAACCTCCCGGGTAAGTGCTTCAGCAGTTCGCATGGCTATATTCGCATGGCTATAAAGGACGTTCCTTCATGACTGCACCACCTCAACTACCTGTGCTGCGCTTGGATGGAGATATCTTCTTCAAGCAGCGAATTGTCAACAAGACGTTTCGAATTCAAGTCACACACGAGTGCTTGATCGACATTTTTGGTTCGGATGGCTCAGTAGAAGGGGACAACAAAGCGTTGCACGTCAATCACCAAAGTATCGTTTCGATCGCAACCCGGAAGGTGATGACAGGCACCATTCCGCCGGTTAAATTCCTTCGTGACGACTTCAGGACGTTCTCTACGGTCGGCGGCGATAGGGGCCATCGACCGAGGTAGGCGTTGCCCTTTTGAAGAGCTTCGCGTTCTGTCTAGCGACAGCGTCGCGGTTCGGTGCGAGTGGCATTGTCGCGGGCGACCGTTCAAGCCTCGGAAGCAGCCGTTCAAATGGCTACGGTCCAGCGGCTGCAACGGGTCCGGGAGCGTGCGCTGACGACCGGCCGTTTTGGCGAAGCCAAATTCCACCGGCCGCTTTCCGGCGATGATTTAGAGGGCGGGGCTGACGCAACGCGACCCATATCGGTCAGTCGCTAGCTATCGGCCGGTGGCGGTTCTCAAAGCCTTGCAGTCTTTGAAGCGCGTTCGACCTGTAGCGTGCGCGATCGGTGATATCGCCCAACTGTGATGGAAAAAAGCATGCGATCCATCAAATGCCGCGCTCGGCTACCTTCGGATTGCTGTAGCTTTTCCGGGCGATAGCGCAGAGCGTCAATGACGAGTCTCAAGGCGGGCGAAATCTGCTTCCGGCTGGCGTAGTAAAGGTGATA
>NZ_JALQEA010000080.1:0-10454 GCF_023630965.1 Caballeronia sp. ATUFL_M2_KS44
CTGAACGATCCGCTGCCAGCTTGCCACCGAGTCAAAACCCGACATCTGTAAATAGCCAGAACACGACATTAGGATATAGCCGCTACAAACTAAAAATGCGCTAATTAAGATTATGTCAAATAGAGACTGATACTTACGGATGTAGGATCAGTTTGGGTACCGTTAGGCCGAGGGTGCTGCCGAAGGAAGCTGGCCGCTTGAGAGATGTCGGCAGGACTTGGACACGCTCAATCTACGTCGATTATGCTGGCCCATCGTAAAAATTATTGCTTGGCGAGGCAAAGCGGCGTTCGAGTGATTGAGTCAAGACACGAATATCGGTGTGATTGCGTGAATAGCTATTAGGCGACGAGCCGATGATTGAGGCGCCGATCTCTCGTCCCGGTCCGGCATCCTGCGATAGCAACTTTTTAGACATCGCCTGAAGAGAGGCGCGATATATCACATTACTGTAGCTGCCCGCATAATCCAAGATACCACAGCAGCAATTCGCGATGGCTGCCGATGGCGAGCCGTTCGTACAGGCGCTTCCGATATGTGTTGACCGTCTCGGTACCAATCCCAAGGTCGGACGCAATGCCGCACGTCGACACACCGTAAAGATACCGCGCGCACACCTGCACTTCCCGCGCAGTCAGCGAGTACGCTGCCGCCAAAACTCGTTGCTCTATCGCTGGCAATTCAGTTAGCAGGCCCGGCAGACGGCGCGCGCGCATCGCGATGTCGCAATGCTTGGCGACAATCGAGAGGATCGTCGCTGAATGTACCGCCAGGTTGTCTACCTGACGCTTTTCAAATGGACCATGCTGTTCGGAACGCGTGATACTCAAGACGAGCGGATCTCCCTCGAACTGCGTGCACATCAATACGCGGTCCCGGATGTTCAACTGGTCATAGAGTGTTTGACGCAATCGTCCCGATGTCGATAGCTTGATATCCGTCTTCAGCATCGGGAAGCACGTTGCGTTCTCTGCATCGAGTGCACTGATCCCATCGTCCACTTCCCAGCATCTATTTCCAAGGTAGACATCGCGGATGTGCTCTACTCGATGCGTGCCTTCGCAATCGACCGATGCAAACTCCACCGGCCGTGTTTCAAAAAGACGAAAGATGAACGCGAATTCCGCGCCACACATCTCACGCAATCCCCATGCGAAGCGCTCGGGAAACGCCGCGGTACCGATCGCGTTGATCATGTCATCGAGCGGACCATGCCGCTCCGCCACCGCACTGGTCAATCCAGCCTCCGTCGCCAACAGCGTTGATCGATAACGTTGGTCCTCGTGATGCAGGAGCCGCCTACCTACCGATCAAATGTTAGGCATTCGGACGCGGAGTTCCAAGTCGGTATTTACCTGTAGACATGCAACGCCATCGTCAATGCACTCACCGCGCCATTCGCAGCCGCCGCGTTGCCGCTTCGTCGATCCGCAGACCTTCGGGATCATTGCGCGGATCGCCAGTCACCATCACGCGATAATCGCGCGCCGCACTCGCGATACTGACGTATTCATCGCGCACGTCGGCCAGCACTTTCGCGGGATCGCGGCTGCACGGATCGCCCCAGCCTCCGCCACCGTTCGTGATGTAACGCGACACAGCCCCGGGTTCCGTCTTCCACACGGGTCGGCTTGCGTAGTAATGGTAGTGACCACCGTGCGGGTCGAGCACCTTCGACTTCATATTTAACACGCCCGCAACGGGCGTGCTGGCGGAGTAGACCTCCTCACCCGTGCCGAGCAGTGTGTCGGGGCGACCAGTTCTCACCCCTGCTGGCGGAAAGAACCATACTCCCCCGCAAGGTCCGGCGTGCCCGCCATTCGCGCCCACGCCGCTCGGCTCGCGTGTACGGAACGGCGAGCTATGGTGATCGGCCGACGTGAGCCAGAGGGTGTCCTTGAGGTTGGCCGCACCGCCCCGATGCTTACCCGCCCCGCCCGTGTCAATCGCATGCTCCTTGCGCAGCAGCACCACGGGTGCGTCAGCCTCAATGGACTCGGTGGCCGGATCGAGGTTGTTCAGCGTGAGCAGCACGGTGTAGCTGTCGCCGTCGCCTTCCTTCGTCGCGCCCCACGGTCCGTGCTCGCCGCCGCATTGACACACGTTGGCCCATGGCGTGCCTGCAAGCGTGACGCCGTAAGCGTTGTGCGTGCTCGTCGATCCGTAATCGCCTGCAACGGCGTTTTCGCCGAGGACGGGATTGAGTGCCTTCAGAATCGCGGCGACGAGTGCGCCGCTACTCTCCCAGAACATCATGATCGCCCCCTCGGGCGGAAGGGACGTGAGCAAGGTTCCGGCCGGCGCGACGAGGTCGATATCGCGCCATGTGCCGGATGTGAACGGCGCCTCGGGATCGAGCAGGATCGTCAGCGCGACGCCGAGCGCGGTCTTTGCATCGAGAATTCCGCAGTTGATCGACGAACGCGCCTGCGCCGAGGTGCCCGACAGGTCAGCCTCGATCCGGTGGCCACGTTTGCGCAGCGTAATGTTCACTCGATAGTCGAGGCTGTCATCCACGCCATCGGCATCAATCAGCGCAGAACCTGTGTAATCGCCGTCGGGCACTCGCTCGATTGCACGGCGCATGCGCTCGGCCGAAACGTCGCACGCATACGATAGGCTGCCGAGGAACGCCTGCAGCCCGTAACGCGCGATGTTCTCCCGCACCAGCCGTTCACCCAGTTCCAGTTGATGCGCGATGCTGTAAAAGTCCGGCAGCAGCAGGCCGCCAAAGCGCGAGTTGTCGAAGATCAGGCTGAAAGTGGAGCGCACGGGCTCGCCCTTCGACCACAGCAGCATCGGCGGAATGACGAGGCCGTTTTCGTAGACGTTGCGTTTGGTCGCGGAGAAGCCACCCGGCACGATGCCGCCGATGTCCAGTTGATGTGCGCGAATGTTCACGAACGACACCAGCCGGCCGTCGGCGAAGACCGGCCGGATGAAGCAGACGTCGTTGACATGCGTGCCGACCCGATACGGGTCGTTGCAGATCAGGACATCGCCCGGCGCAAGGTTCTCGGACCCGTATTCCTGCACTGCGTTGCGCACTGCATCGCCCATCGTGCCAAGGAACACGATCAGACTGTTGCTCACCACCGGCATCGGGTAATCCATATCCGGCGGCCCGCTGATGGTGCAGGCAAAGTCGTACCAGTCGCGGATGATCGGCGAAAACGCCTCGCGCATGAAACCGGTGGACATGTGCTCTACCACATAGCGCAGCCGGTTGATCAGCACGGAGGCGGTAAAGCGCTCGCATGCGTAGCGTTCGAAGAATTGCGTGTCCGACAGATCGCGAATCGGCACATGAGAGACGGGCGCACGCGACATTGCGGGGAGATCGTTCAAGCGATTCATGATGAGCCTATTCCTTATTGCGGATCAGCAATTCACCGAAACGGCCAACGGTTGCATATTGTCGTGCGCCGATATGGGTGGTCGACAAGCCCTCGTTGACGATCGCCGGTCCCTGAATGACATCGTCCGGACGCAGCGCGTCGCGGTCGTAGACGAGCGCCTGCTGACGTCCTTCGCCCGACGCGTCGCCAAGATCGCCGAGATAGCGCAGCGTCGCGCGTCCCACTGGCTCGAGCGGCTTTCCCACGCGCGGCGGCAATTGCGGATAAACCACCTTCGGCGTCTCGAGCACCGCCCGCACACGGAACGTGACGCCCTGCACCGGCAATGCTTCGAAGCAGTTACCCGAGCGTGCCTCGTAACTCTGATGGAACGAGGCGATAAGCGTCGCGACCGCTGCGGCGTCGATCTTGCCGTCCGGCGCGGGAACAAACGGCGTTTCCCAACTCTGTCCCGCCAGACGCGCGTCGAAACTGCGCTCGAAGGTGACCTTGGCGTTGTCGTCGAGCCCCTCGCGCAGTTGCGCTTCCATCCCTGCAAACAGCGCGTCGATCTCGGGTGCGACATCCGCCGACAAGATCGCGTACAGGCTGCGGCTCGCGGTGAAAACCTGATCCGCCGACAACAACCCGAGTGCCGAAAACAGTCCGGGATTCGGCGGCACGATCACCTGCTTGCACTTGAGCACATCGAGTACGGCGGGCAGCAGCATCGGACCGGCCGCGCCGTACGCCATCAGGCTATAGTCGCGCGGGTCGACGCCGTTCTTGATCGCGACGTTCAGCAGCCCCTCCGAAATATTGTGTATCGCGATCTCATACGCATACCGCACGCGCTGCGCGAGCGTGAAGCCGGTATCGAGGGCCTCAAACGCCCGCTGCGACAGCGCTCGATCGAGCTTGAGCGCGCCATTCGCAAAGCTGTCGGGGTCGATCACCCCGATCATCAAGAAGGTGTCGGTGGTGGTTGGCTGAGTGCCGCCACGGCCATAACAAGCCGGTCCTGGCGTCGAGCCCGCACTGGCCGGACCCACCTGGATCTCGCCCGCTGGCCCGATCGCGACGATACTTCCGCCACCCGCGCCGATCGCGGACACGTCGATTGCAAGCGAATTCACGACCATGTCGTGTTCGAGCTCGAACGAGGTGTTCACGAAAGGCGCGCCATCCGTGACGATGCTGATGTCGAGAGAGGTGCCGCCTACGTCAGCACACAGCAGGTTGCTCTCGCCGATCATCGCGCCGAAATGCCCGCTACCGATTGCACCCGCAGACGGGCCCGAAAACACAATACGATAAGGCTGTTCCATCGCACGCCGCACCGGCACGAGCGTCGCAGCGCAATCCGCGAAGTTCAGCTCCCCCTTGAAGCCAGCGGCCTTCAGACCGCTTTCGAGGCGCTCGGTGTAGTCCGAGTAGATGATTTTCATGAAGGTGTCGATGACCGTCGTCGATGCACGCGGATATTCCCGCGCCAGAGGTGACACCTCGCTCGAAATCGAGCAGGCTACATCGCCCAGCACTTCATGCACGAGCGCCTTCAGTCTGACTTCGTGGGCAGGATTCACGTACGAATTCAGCAGGCAGATCGCGACGCCCGCGACGCCACAGCGCTTCAGCGCGTCAAGCTCTGCGCGCGCCTGATCTTCGTCAAGCGGAAACAGCGCCGAGCCGTCCGCGAGCATGCGTTCGCGAATCCCGCGCCGCAGATAGCGCGGCACCAGCGGGCGCGTCGCGTCACCGAAACTGCGGCGCCAACTCGGATCGAGAATCGCCGATGCCGGACGCCAGACACGTCCCATGTCGAGGATGTCGCGATGACCTTCCGTGGTCAGAAAGCCGATCTTCGGCAGGCGACGCGTGATGACCGCGTTCAGGCCATGCGTGCTGGCATGATTGAAGGCTTGCGCGTCGGCAACGCCGAGATCGCTCGCACCGGCCAGAATCGGACGCGTCACGTCGTCGTAGTCAGTAGAGATTTTCGTGGTCTCGATCCGGCCGTTGCGCAGCGAGACCACATCGGTAAAGGTGCCGCCTACATCGATAGCGATCATCTTGCTCTCTCTCAGAGTGAGTCGGACAAGAGCCGGAGCGCGGGCCCGAGCCTCGCGCAGCGCTCGCGCCTGACGGAATGCAGGCATGCCTGGCACTTCACCACGTAGAACCAGCCACCCTCGGAATGGACGGGATAGCGTCCCAGCGCCATCGCGCCACATTCAGGACACGCGCCATTTGCCGCTTCGCGCTCCAGACGAAGCCCGGCGCTTGTCTTGGTCGATAACGTCATTGCTTTCTCCTCGAAGGTGAGCACGGTCATGCCTTATGCGTCGAGATTGAGCATCACAGTCTTGAGTTCGGTGAACGCTTCGATAGTGGTCCAGCCGCCTTCGCGGCCGATGCCCGAGCGCTTGATCCCGCCTGCCGGCGAATTGGGCATGACCGAGTAGCCGTTGATCCCGATCGAACCCGTGCGCATGGCGTGCGCGACGCGGAATGCGCGAGACAGGTCGGTGGTATAGATGCCGCCGGAAAGCCCGTATTCGCTGTCGTTCGCGATCGCGACCGCTTCGTCCTCGGTCTCGAAGCCAATCACGCTCAGCACGGGACCGAAGATTTCCTCGCGAGCGATCTTCATCGTGTTGTCGACGTCGACGAATAGCGCTGGGTTCACCCAGTTTCCGTTCGCGAGATGACCGCCCGGGCGATCGCCGCCGAACACGAGGCGGGCGCCCTCCTGCTTGCCGCTCTCGATGTAGTTGCATACGCGGTCGAGTTGACGCTTCGAGATGATCGGAGCGGACGTCGTGGCGGGATCGAATGGATCGCCGAAACGTATTTCCCGGACCTGCTCTTGAGCGTGATAAACGAACTCATCAAGGATCGACTTGTGCACGACCGCGCGGGTAGGCGTCGAACATACCTGACCGGACAGGAAGGTCGAGCACAGCCCCATCAGATTACGTGCGGCAACACGAACGTCGCGTGTATCGGGGAACACAAGCGCCGCGCTCTTGCCGCCGAGTTCAAGCGACATGCGCTTCATGTTGCTGCCGCTCGTAGACAGGATCTTTTCGCCGACCACCGGACTGCCTGTGAAGCTGACCTTGTCGACGTCGGGATGCGTGGACAAGGCCTGGCCGGTAATTGGACCGCCAGTGACAAGGTTGAACACGCCCGGCGGCAGGTCGGATTGAGCAAGAATGTCGGCTAACCTGATCGCGGCAAGGCTCGCGAGTTCAGACGGCTTCAGTACCACGGTATTGCCGCATGCCAGTGCAGGCGCGACCTTCATGGCAAAGGTCATCACGGGACCGTTCCACGGCGTGATCGCGGCGACTACACCGACAGGATCCCGGAACGTGAGGTAGTGCAAATTGGTGGCGTCCGTGTATTGCGGGAAGGTCTCGCCCGTAATCTTGTCGATCCAGCCAGCATAGTGATCGAAGTTGTCGGCGGCAACACGCGATGAAACGCGCGAATGGCGGCTGAAGTGAATCGGCATGCCGTTGTCCAGCGTCTGCAGATGCGCGATCTCTTCTTCGGCGGCATAGATCGCATCGACGATCGGCTGCAGGATGCGCTTGCGCTCACGCGCGGCCATCTTGCGCCACGGTCCGTTGTCGAACGCATGACGCGCTGCTGCAACGGCCTCGTTGACGCCGCTGCCACCCGCCTCGATCAAAGTCGTCACGACCTCGTTGGTCGACGGGTGAATCTGGTCGAATTGCCCTTCTCCTCCGTCGCGCCATTGGCCGTTGATGAAGAGACGCCCAGGACCGACACCAAAGCGGTCGCGGATAGGCAGCACACTGAAGTTCATCGACAAGTCTCCTGTCTGGTTTCGATCGGTCTATGCGTCATCGCGCCGCGACACACGAGGGGCGCGGACGACTGTCGGCTTTTCGGTTGAGATGCTTCCAGAGCGCAGCGCTCGGAAAGTGCGCCCAAGAAATTTCTGGAACTGATGATAAAAACAATGACAGCTCAGGCCCATCCCCCTGCACAGGGACAAAAGCGATTTGCGGGTTACACCCGATGGAGATTCCATATCCCGCCCTTCATCCTACCAACCGTTAGTTATACGGAATTAGAGTAGTCGTCGACGAGAGCCGCTAGAGCGCAAGATCCGGCCAGCCCTTTCGATTGGCAAAGCACTGCACTGCACTGGAACCGCGATGAGGACTCTTCGCGAAACGTGGGGCTCTTGCGCACGGATATCGATTCTGGCTTGAAAAACTTTATAGACGCATCAATCGTATTACTTGGGATTCCAAAATGTATGATTGTATTTCTATCCGTCTTTCCTCAAAGCAGAAAATGCTCGCGCTCGGACTGTGTCTTTTGCCCTCGCTCGCCTCGGCACAGAGCAGCGTCACGCTTTATGGCACGCTCGATGTCGGCTTACTTTTCACGAACAAGACGCTCAATACCACGACCGGTGAGAACGACGGCAAGCAAATCAGCCTGATCAATGCAGGGCTTGAACCTTCCAATTTCGGCTTTCAGGGGCAGGAGGATCTGGGTGGCGGCATGAAGGCTACGTTTCAACTAGAAAGCGGCTTCAGCCTGGTCAACGGTCATTTCGAGAACAGCAACGGCGGCGTCTTTGGACGCCAGGCGTGGCTGGCGCTCGACGGCGACTTCGGCCGATTGAAAGCTGGCGTGCAGTATTCACCGTTCGTGCTGGCAATCTACGAGGCCGACCCGCGTAATGCGGGACAGTTCGGTACCGCTTTCTCGGTGTATGGAGATCAGACATTCGTGGGCACCTTCAACCCGAATGCCATTACCTATTCGAGTCCAAGCTTCGCTGGATTTTCAGGCAGCGTAATGTATGCGCTTGGCGGTGTAGCCGGCGACTTCCGGGCCGGGCAGCAGTTCTCGATCAGCGCGCGGTCCAGCTATGGCGGGCTTGTTCTGAACGCGGCCATGTACAACTCCACCTCGGGCAACAGCACACCGTCATTGGGCACGTTTCAGCAACCGTTCGACGGCCGAATGATTGGAATTGGCTACAACTTCGGGCCGTTCACGGTGAAAGGATCGTTCACGAGCTACAAGATTCCGACAACCAGCGTCAACGGCGCTCTCGTGGGGGGCGCCAACAATGTCTGGAACGTAGGCTTCGACTACTTTCCCCTCCCGCAGCTCGATCTCAACTCGGGTGTCTGGTATATCCGGGATCCGCACGACTCGGACAATCATTCAATTATCGGAGCACTGACAACGCGCTACTTTCTTTCGAAATCGACGTCGCTTTATGTCGAAGTCGGCGCGGCGAACAATCACGGCCGCGAGCATACCGGACTTTCCATCGATAATGCGTTGTTCGGGGCGCCGGGCACGACCATCGGCGCCGTCTTTGGGATCAACAAGCGATTCTGATTGCCATAATGCGAACAGCCGCACCAGCGTTTTGCGGGTGCGGTCATGACCAATCAGATCAATCGATAGGGCAGCAGCATCGGCAAGCGACTGAACCGATTCGACAGCGCCTAGGCAATGCGCATGGTGGCGTGACGCGGCAGCGGCGGGAATACATGCCACGCGCCGTCCTCGTGCTGAAAGAAGCAGATCGCGACGTCGCCACTTGGGACTTTAGCGTCAATTCTCACACAGCGCCTGCACGCCTTACGTCGAAGGAAACGGATGCGAAACGGGATTGCCCCGTTCGGTGTCAGCCAACTTTCGATGGCATCGCGCAAGGTCTTCCTCGTCACGTTCATAACACTCTCCTGCTTACCGTCGGTTGCATCGAATATCTTCATCATCGTGCGACGTCCAGCAAAGGAAGGGCAACGTCGCCGCGCGACGTGTTCCGTACTTTGGAGGGGAATATCGGACTGCGACCGGACATCGATGGCATGCAGCTGGCGAAGATCGTAATCCGCGCCTGCTCACCCGCCTCGTGCGGGCGACCCTCACGAACATATGTTAGATTGGAAAAAATTAGGGCGAAGCCCGCGCTCGGGATCGCGTGCAGGTTCAGCCACACAGATTCAAATACGGACGATCGTGCCTTCACGTTGCCACGCGCAACAAGCACTGTCTCTAGCCTGAAACCTAAAACCGGGAGATCGATGCATGAGTGAATTGGCAGGCCAGATCGCGCTGGTGACAGGTGCCGCGCGCGGTATCGGAAAAGCGATCGCAACGCGTCTCGCCGCCGACGGCGCACATGTGGTTCTGGCGGATATCGCAGCCGACGCGGTTCGTGAAACTGCGTCGGCCATCGAAGCATTCGGTGGCAAAGCGAGTGCCGTGCACCTGGACGTCACCGATGCGGATCAGATTCATGCTGTCGTGGACGAGTTGTTACGTACGCTCGGCAAGGTGGACGTGTTGGTCAGCAATGCGGGTAGCGGCAAATCCAATCCGTTCCTGGAAACGACGCAGGCAGACCTCGCCTCCCAGATGGCGCTGAATTTCGGCGCTGCCTTCACCTGCGCACAAGCTTGCGCAAAACCGATGCGCAACGCCGGCTACGGACGCATCGTCTTCATCACGTCGGTCACAGGGCTCGCGGGGCCCGTGAATCTTTCCGTTTATGGTTCCATGAAAGCCGGACAAATGGGACTGATGCGTGCGATGGCGCTGGAACTGGCGGCGTTCGGCATTACCGCGAATGCCGTCGCGCCCGGTCCGATCGACACCGAACTGCTGCGCACGGCTTGGCCCGAGGACATGGTGGCGGAAGCCGCGGACAGAATCCCGGCGCGGCGCATCGGCAAACCCGAGGAAGTCGCTCATGCGGTAAGTTTTCTGGTCTCGCCGGGTGCGGCTTTCGTCAACGGCGTCACGCTGCCGGTCGATGGTGGTTTCACGGCGGCGGGCGGATACATGGCCGAAATCTACCGCCAGCGCAGGAATGGGCAAGGGTGATGTTCCCCTGCACGAAAGGACCCGCGCCGAGCGTCAACCAGTCGATTCCTGGGATCGCCAGAGTACGGAACGTTCGCATCACGCACATTGCGCCAATCGATGTTGCCGCGTTCAATACATGGTGCCCTCGTTCAAATCGACTCTGGATTCCCACATGCGATACGAAGACTTTCAGTTCCTTCTGTTCGAGCGCCAGGCTGACGGCGTATTGCTCAT
>NZ_JALQEA010000081.1:0-8054 GCF_023630965.1 Caballeronia sp. ATUFL_M2_KS44
ACCGGTCAGAAGCCGCCATTGAAGCTCCGTGAGATCTGGGCGATTCGGACGAGGCTCCAGATGTCGTCCAACGCTCGTGAGTTGGCGCTGTTCAACTTGGCAATCGACAGCAAGCTTCGGGCGTGCGATCTGACGCGACTGCAGGTGCAGGACGTCTTCGTCGGAGGTCATGTCGTAGCTCGCGCGACTTTCATGCAGCAAAAGACACACAGACCAGTGCAGTTTGAGATCACGGAGCAGACTCGTCAAAGTGTCTCTGCCTGGATTTCGGCGCGGGGATTGAAGCCTGCCGATTATTTGTTTCCGAGTCGGCTGCATGCTTCGGCGCATGTATCGACGCGCCAGTATGCGCGCATCGTTCATCGTTGGATCGCGTCGATTGGACTCGATGACAGCGCGTATGGTACGCACACCATGCGTCGCACGAAAGCGTCGTTGATCTATCGACGCACCAAGAATCTGCGCGCCGTCCAATTGCTTCTGGGCCATACCAAAATTGAAAGCACCGTGCGATACCTCGGGATTGAGGTAGACGATGCACTCGAGATGGCCGAGCAGACCGAAGTTTGATAGCCGCTGGCCGGCCAGCGTGCGCTTGTCGGCCATGAAGCGACCCTCCGCACGCCGACAATTTCGGCTTTTCTGCGACCGCTTCGCCTCCATCAACGGCCATAACAACTACCAGAAGAGCGAAACGCCCTTTGTCATCATCAACTGCAAACCATTTTCTGGACAACTCCGATCAGCGTGTCGAAAAGAACCGGTTTGGTAAGGAAGCGGTCGAAGAGCATGCTAGGGGTGTCTTCCCCTCGAGGTGAGCGCGTCGCGGCACTCCATAAAATGATCGGAATTAGCGCAAGTTCAGCATCCGCGCGAAGGGCCCGACAAAGCGCTACCCCATCCATTTCGGGCATCATTAGGTCGGTCAAAATCAACTGGGGACGAATGCGTCTCGCGGCGTCCAACGCCTGCTTGCCGTTTGAAGCGGTATGCACATTGAAGTCATGCATCGAGAGCAATTGCGCCCACGCATCAAGCGCGTTTGGTTCGTCGTCGACGATCAGGAGTTTCGGGAAATTGGGGGACGCTGATGGGTAGAAGTTCACGAACTCGCTCAAATACCCTGGCGAGCATCATTGCTCATGACCCGAAAGCTTGCAGGATGATAGTTGGCAGCAAGCGGCGGTCCTCATCAGAAAACCGTCTGATGCCAGCCAGCGCAAAGGCGCGCGACTCGTCGGATGGTCCGGAGCGCTACAGTCCAATACCTTGGGGCAGGTCCCTTGCGGTCGGGTGCCGACGCCCCGCCCGTGAATGCTTTTGAGGTCGCCACCAGGAGGCGGCGTCGTTACCGCGTTAATGCCTGCCGGCGGCTTTCGGGTTAATTTCCTGAAGCAATTTGAGTAGGTGCGTTATATCGATAGGCTTGGTGAAATGGACGTTGAAACCGGCGGCGAGCGCGCGTTCTTTGTCTTGTGATTGGCCCCAACCAGTAAGCGCGACAGTGAGCAAATCAAAATGGGGCCGTAGCAACTTGACCTCTTTGACGAGTTCGTAGCCACTGATATCGGGCAGCGTGATGTCAAGAATGACGGCGTGGGGCCCCCATTCCCTGATGAGTTGGAGACCGGCTTGTCCGGTTATCGCGGTGCGAACGCTGTGCCCCTCGGCCTCCAGCACCATTGCGAGCGACGTGGCCCCATCATTGTCGTCATCGACAATAACAATCTGCCTTTGCTCGAAATTGGAAAGCGCGGTGCTGTCAGTCTGTTCATTCCCGACCTCTGCCAATCCTGCATCGAGTGCTGGCATTTTCACTACGAACTCACTTCCCCGACCGACGCCTTCGCTGTGCACGCTAACGGTTCCACCCATCAACGTTGTCATGGCGCGGACGAGCGAGAGGCCAATACCCAAGCCGCCGCCGGCGCGTTGCAAACCGGGCGTCAACTGCGAAAAAATGTCGAAAATCTTTCCGAGGTCGTCAGGGGCAATGCCAATACCGGTATCGCGGACTGCAATGACGGCCTTCGCGCCCTCGCGCTTTGCGGTGAGTTCGATGCGGCCGTTTTCAGACGTGTATTTGGCTGCGTTATTGAGCAGGTTTTGAATGATTTGTGTGAGGCGAACAGGGTCCGCGAGAAGAAAAAGCGGCTCGTCTGGCTCGCGGGTCACGAGAGTGTGAGACGCTGCTTCGATGTTTCCTCGCGATCCCTCGACTGCCTGATGGATGATCGCGGCTAGTTCAACGGTTTGCAGACGCAACTCGATCTTGCCCTCGGCTATGCGCGAGCTATCTAGCAAATCGTCGACGAGACGACCGATGTGTCTGATTTGCCGTTGCAATGCTTCGCGCGACCAGATCAGCTCAGGGTCAATGATGTCTTTGCTGTGTAAAACTGAGGCCACACTTGCGATGGAAGCGACGGGGTTACGAAGCTCATGCGCGAGCGTTGCGAGAAACTCGTTTTTGCGTTGATCCGCTTGCTCAAGCGCTTTTTGGGCCATGCGCTTGGCTTCGAGCGCTTCCTCGGCATCGTGACGGGCGCGTAGCAATTCGCGCTCGTACTTGTGCCGGTCCGCAACTACCAGGACCGCATACTCATCAAACTCGACTTCGTCGTAAACGTGCCGTACCACGTTGATGAGGATCGGCACGGACGTGCCGCTGGGGTGCACCATGTCCAGCTTCACCTCACTAACGGAGCGCTGCATCTGGAGCAGAGGCGCCCAGTGAGTCTGGTGGAAGACCTTGCCGCCGATAGTCAGCAAATCCTGAAACCGTCGCTCGCCGACCAGCTCTTCAGCGGTGTGACCGGCCCAGCGGCAGAACGTCGCGTTCGCCCGGAGAATTGTGCCTTGCGTGGTCGTGGTCAAGAGGCCACACGGCGCTTGGTCAAACGCAATATCGATGGGCGGCAGGCTCGGGCGCGCGGCGCTCATCTTAAAGCTTCAATGTTTCAAGGAAGCGTTCTGTCGCATCGATGCTGGCGCTTGGCGCACTCAAATGCGGACAATGCCCGACATTTTCGACAATGCTCAACGTGCTGCCCTTGATCGCGCGATGCATGTGTTCACCCACCGCCACGGGCGCGAGCAGATCATCATGCGACTGAATAATCAAGGTAGGCGTCGTGACGCGCGCCAAATCGGAGCGGTGGTCGGCAAAAAAGGTCACGCGGGCGAAGTGCTTAGCAATTTCAGGATCAGTTCGACAAAAGCTGTTTGTCAATTCTTCGCCGAGAGGAGGTTGGTCCGGCGCACCCATGATTGCCGGCGCCATGGTACTTGCCCAACCCAGGTAATTTCCCTCAAGCGTATCCAGCAGGCCTTCGATGTCTGCCCGGCTGAACCCACCAACATAGTCTCCGTCATTGATGAATGATGGAGAGGGTCCGACCATGACGTTGCCTACGAAGCGCTCAGGCGCGGCAATCGCGGCCAGCATGCCGATCATCGCGCTCACGGAATGGCCGATGTAGACAACGGGACCGGCTCCAACTTCGTCGAGGATCTCGAGAACGTCGGCCGCATATCCATGCAGGGAGCTGTACTTCTCGCGATCGTAGGCAGTAAGGTCCGAGCCCCCACTTCCGACGAGATCGAACATCACCGTTTGGTAGCGCTCCTGGAAGTTCGGGGCGAGCAAGCGCCACATGTTCTGATCGCAGCCGAATCCATGTGCGAACATAACTGTAAGCGGTCCGCTCCCGGCGACATGAACATTGTTTCGACGCGTTATTGTCATTCAAAAATAGGGTGGAGGTAGCGCGACGGTCACGCATGCCATTGGCGCTCACTATACACACATCCGATGGCGTATTTTCCGACCGCAAAGATTGTCAAGACGAAAGAACAGCTCATCGCTTAAACAGCCACGCGAGTTCGCCCTGGTTCTGCATAGTCGCTCATCATGGAAAACCGTGCTGCCGCTAGCGTCGATGCGACGATAAGCCTTACAGAGCGGCCCGGTGATCAAGCATTCGTATATCCTGTTGGATACGCAACTTTTACCAATAAGGCTCACGTTGGCAACTCCGACCCCATCAGGCATTGAAAAAGCGCCGACCGGAATCAAAGGCTTCGATCAATTAACGTTGGGAGGCTTGCCGCGCGGGCGGTCAACCCTGCTGTGCGGCGCCGCTGGCTGTGGCAAGACTTTGTTTGCCATGACCTTCCTCGTTGAAGGCGCGCTACGGCATGACGAGGCAGGGGTGATTGTCAGTTTTGAGGAGCGCTCGGCGGACCTTGCCGCGAATGTCGCCTCTCTCGGATACGACGTGCCCGCGCTCGTCGACCAGAACAAGATACTGATCGACCACATCGAACTTCGGTCGTCGGAGACTGATGAGACGCCTGACTACGATCTCGAAGGCCTCTTCATCCGACTTGACGTTCTGATCCGCAAGGTGAACGCTCGCCGCGTCGTGCTCGACACCATCGAGACGCTGTTTTCGTCTTTCAAGGACACCAGCGTGCTTCGCACCGAGCTACGGCGCTTATTCGAGTGGCTTAAAGATAGGGGCGTAACGGCGATCGTCACTGGTGAACGCGGTGAAGGTCAACTCACACGGTATGGTATCGAAGAGTATGTGTCCGACTGCGTGGTTGTGCTCGACAACCGGGTAAGAGATCAGATCACGACCCGTCGCCTGCGCGTAGTGAAGTATCGAGGCTCCGCACATGGGACTAACGAATACCCGTTCCTGATCGACGCTGAAGGTATCACGGTTTTACCGATTACCGCGGCGGGGCTTGAACATACCTCATCACAAGAGATCATTCCGACGGGCATTGTCGGCGTTGATCAAATGCTCGAGACAGGTGGTATCTATCGCGGTTCGAGCGTGCTGATCTCTGGGCTTGCTGGGACAGGAAAGACGACATTCGGCGCGCGATTCGCCAAGGCGAGTTGTGAGCGTGGCGAACGTGTCTTGTTTTTTGAGTTTGAAGAGTCGCCCGACCAGGTTATCCGCAATATGCGCTCGGTCGGTATTGACTTGAGTGAATTCCTCGGTAAGCAGTTGCGCTTTGAGTCAGCGCGTCCTAGCCTATTCGGACTGGAGATGCACTTGGCGCGAATGTACCGGGACATCGAGAAATTCGACCCGTCGCTGGTCGTCGTCGATCCGTTGTCGGCATTCCGAGGACTTGAAGACGAAGTCCATGGCGTATTCCTGCGCTTGATCGACATGCTCAAGGCGCGCGGCACGACCTGCGTATTCACAAGTCTAGTTGATGTCACGTCTGCTGCCTCGGTGAATGACAGAAGCGTTTCCTCTTTGATGGATGTGTGGATCGCGCTATTCAATACGGAGGCTAATGGCGAACGGAATCGGACGCTGTACGTACTCAAGGCACGCGGGATGGCTCACTCGAATCAAATTCGTGAATATATCTTAGGCTCAGATGGGATCGAACTTGTTCCTGCCTATATCGGCGCAGGTGGGGTGCTGACCGGATCGGCGCGTGTTGCTCAGGAAGCGAGGGAGCGTGCCGATAAAGCGGCACAACTGGAAGAGGCTCATCGCGTGCAACGTGAGACCGAACGCAAACGCCAGGCAATTAAACGCCAGATTGCCGAGCTGCAGGCAGAATTGCTCGAACAAGATGCTGAGGCGACAGCGCAGGATGAAGTTGCGCGGACAGCGCAAGAGGTCGCACAAGAGGATCAAGACCATATCGCGCGACGGCGGGGGGCTTAAGAATGGACTCAAACAATCTGGCCGCAGGCAACATTTCAGGCCCCTCTTTTGCGTTCCTGTATCGCATAAGCTTCGTGAGCATCGTTCGATATGTAAAGGCGTTTCGTGACCAATGCATCCTCCGAGCCCGGCACTGAATCGGGTCGGTACATCCTAAGGCTGTACGTGGCCGGCAGCACGCCGCGCTCCGCGCGAGCCATCGAGAATGTCAGTAGGCTCTGCACGACAATACTTCTTGGTCGTGTCGACTTGCAGATCATCGACCTGTATCGTGATCCCGAAGCTGGAATGAAGGATCAGATCATTGCCGTTCCAACCCTTGTCAAATTTTCGCCGCTGCCTGTACGACGCGTCATCGGCGACCTCTCGGACCGCGGGAAGCTTTTGAGCGCACTCGGTCTGCCGCTATCCGGAGCCGACAGCCATGTCTGAGCATGATCACCAAGACGATCGTGATGACGATCTGTCAGCCCTGACAGTCGACGAGCTGAAGGCGAGACTACGAGACGCAGAGGATGCGCTGGAAGCGATTCGAAGCGGAGCAGTTGACGCGGTCATCTCCAGGCACGACGACGCGACCCGCCTCTACACACTTGAAAATGCAGACCGGCTCTACCGCGAGTTAATCGAGCAAATGCAAGAGGGTGCGTTGATGCTCGCTACAGATGGTTCGATTCTCTACGCCAACCGTCGCGTAACTGAAATCTTCGATAAGTCGCATGACGCGGTCCTCGGCCGCTCGCTCGGCGAGCATCTCGACATCGATGTCCACGCGAACTATGCACAGCTCTTCGCGATGAGTCACGCTCGTCCGGTGCGTGGAGAGTTCAAGTTCAGCAGCGGAAATGGCGTGACTGTCCCCATCTCGATCTCGTTGAGTCCGTTGCACGTCACGGACGCGAGAGATCAAATCATCATCTGTGCGGTGATTACGGACTTGAGCGAACAGCGACAGGTCGAAGCGCAACTGCGCCAGTCGCAGAAGATGGAGGCAGTCGGACAGTTGACGGGCGGCCTTGCCCATGACTTTAACAATCTGTTGCAAGCGATCCACGGCAACCTCGAACTGATCCAACGTATTCCGGCAAGCCCGGAAAAAGTGCAGAAGTGGGCCCAAAACGCAGCCCGTTCGGTCGAGCGCGGCGCCAAGCTGACTGCGCAGTTGCTGGCATTTTCTCGCACGCAGAAGATCGCACTTTCCTCGGTGGTGGTGGACGATTTGATCATCGGCATGGAGGAAATGCTGACACGGAGTCTAGGGACGAGCATCGATATCACGTTCGATCTGGATGCAGCAAGCCTTCCGGTCGTCGCCGATCCAACGCAGCTTGAACTTGCGCTGTTGAATTTGGCAATCAACGCGAGAGACGCTATGTCTGAAGGCGGTGCTCTTTCTATTTCCTCGCGCGTCGTTGATCTGAAAGGTGATGCCGAGTTGAGCGAAGGTCCTTATGTCGAGATTCGCGTCAGGGATAACGGCCACGGCATGCCTGATCACGTTCGCGTGAAAGCCTTTGAACCGTTCTTTACCACCAAAGGGATTGGCGCTGGAACTGGTCTCGGATTAGCCCAAGTGTTCGGTATTGCGCAGCAAGCGGGCGGAACGGCTCGCATCGAGAGTGCGAGCGGCAAGGGTACTACGGTAGCAATTCTCTTGAAGCCGACGGGCTTGCCAATCGCGGCGCCGTCGAGCCGTCGTGCGACGGCTTCCGCTTATGCGATCAAGCCTAAGCGTGTTCTTGTTGTGGACGACGACGACGATATTCGTACTCTCCTCGTTGAATCCCTGGAAATGCTCGGCTATAACGTTGACGCAGCGGACGACGGAAGAGCGGCACTGCGATGCTTGGACCAGAACCAGCCAGATGTCGCGCTGCTCGATTACGCAATGCCGCACACGACGGGTGGCGAACTGGCGCTCGCTCTGCGTGAGCGTTTGCCCCGATTACCAATCGTGTTCGCTACGGGGTTCGCCGACAAGTTGGAGTTAAGTGCGATATCTGGCCCGAAGCCAGCCGTGCTGCTGAAACCGTTTCCGCTGGAGATCCTAGCGAGTACCGTCGCGCGGATGCTCATCTAGGCCAGCGTTGCGCCGTTGAGGACTACCATCGAATGGCCGTTGCAACTCATCAAGAGACGGTCGGCATTCCGAGGGGCGACCGTCCGCTTCGGGTCGGGAATGTGCGTTGGCGACTGGCTGCTTTCCGGCAATGGAAATCAATGGCCGCTTTCCGGCGGTGAGTTCGGAGAGCTGACAGCCGCATCCCGACCCTCAACTGCCGTTCGATTCGTCCGGTAGTCAACGGCCGCTCCCGGGCAAGCAGAGACATCCAGTCGCGATCACGAGCA
>NZ_JALQEA010000082.1:0-5367 GCF_023630965.1 Caballeronia sp. ATUFL_M2_KS44
AAGTAATCAAGAGTCTCACACGAAGTATTAAGAGGAAGGTTTTTGTCTTAGGACAATAATCATCGTCAGTACGTTGAGTGAGCGACCGGTTTCTAACGGAACCGAAAACAGTAACAGGGTTTGAACTGAAGAGTTTGATCCTGGCTCAGATTGAACGCTGGCGGCATGCCTTACACATGCAAGTCGAACGGCAGCACGGGGGCAACCCTGGTGGCGAGTGGCGAACGGGTGAGTAATACATCGGAACGTGTCCTGTAGTGGGGGATAGCCCGGCGAAAGCCGGATTAATACCGCATACGATCTACGGAGGAAAGCGGGGGATCTTCGGACCTCGCGCTGCAGGGGCGGCCGATGGCAGATTAGCTAGTTGGTGGGGTAAAGGCCTACCAAGGCGACGATCTGTAGCTGGTCTGAGAGGACGACCAGCCACACTGGGACTGAGACACGGCCCAGACTCCTACGGGAGGCAGCAGTGGGGAATTTTGGACAATGGGGGCAACCCTGATCCAGCAATGCCGCGTGTGTGAAGAAGGCCTTCGGGTTGTAAAGCACTTTTGTCCGGAAAGAAAACCGCCGCCCTAATATGGTGGTGGGATGACGGTACCGGAAGAATAAGCACCGGCTAACTACGTGCCAGCAGCCGCGGTAATACGTAGGGTGCGAGCGTTAATCGGAATTACTGGGCGTAAAGCGTGCGCAGGCGGTCTGTTAAGACCGATGTGAAATCCCCGGGCTTAACCTGGGAACTGCATTGGTGACTGGCAGGCTAGAGTGTGGCAGAGGGAGGTAGAATTCCACGTGTAGCAGTGAAATGCGTAGAGATGTGGAGGAATACCGATGGCGAAGGCAGCCTCCTGGGCCAACACTGACGCTCATGCACGAAAGCGTGGGGAGCAAACAGGATTAGATACCCTGGTAGTCCACGCCCTAAACGATGTCAACTAGTTGTTGGGGATTCATTTCCTTAGTAACGTAGCTAACGCGTGAAGTTGACCGCCTGGGGAGTACGGTCGCAAGATTAAAACTCAAAGGAATTGACGGGGACCCGCACAAGCGGTGGATGATGTGGATTAATTCGATGCAACGCGAAAAACCTTACCTACCCTTGACATGGTCGGAATCCTGCTGAGAGGCGGGAGTGCTCGAAAGAGAACCGGCGCACAGGTGCTGCATGGCTGTCGTCAGCTCGTGTCGTGAGATGTTGGGTTAAGTCCCGCAACGAGCGCAACCCTTGTCCTTAGTTGCTACGCAAGAGCACTCTAAGGAGACTGCCGGTGACAAACCGGAGGAAGGTGGGGATGACGTCAAGTCCTCATGGCCCTTATGGGTAGGGCTTCACACGTCATACAATGGTCGGAACAGAGGGTTGCCAAGCCGCGAGGTGGAGCCAATCCCAGAAAACCGATCGTAGTCCGGATCGCAGTCTGCAACTCGACTGCGTGAAGCTGGAATCGCTAGTAATCGCGGATCAGCATGCCGCGGTGAATACGTTCCCGGGTCTTGTACACACCGCCCGTCACACCATGGGAGTGGGTTTTACCAGAAGTGGCTAGTCTAACCGCAAGGAGGACGGTCACCACGGTAGGATTCATGACTGGGGTGAAGTCGTAACAAGGTAGCCGTATCGGAAGGTGCGGCTGGATCACCTCCTTTCTCGAGCTTCGCACACAAGATTAAGCGCTCACGCTTATCGGCTGTCAGAAAGACAGGCTAAGGGTCTGTAGCTCAGTCGGTTAGAGCACCGTCTTGATAAGGCGGGGGTCGTTGGTTCGAATCCAACCAGACCCACCACCCGAAGGCGTGCTGATGAGAGACAGACTCGAAGTCAGGCCTTACATGGGGGATTAGCTCAGCTGGGAGAGCACCTGCTTTGCAAGCAGGGGGTCGTCGGTTCGATCCCGTCATCCTCCACCAATCCTCAATGCACAGCGTTCGGAATGAGCGCTGCGCATTGGCGATTGAAAGCCAGTTGATGTCGCAAGCAGGGAAGTGCGCTTGTCGGCTAAACGTTCTTTAACAATCTGGAAGAAGTAGTAAAGAGAATCTTGAAAGCACTTAGAGATGGGTGTGAGTAGAAGATTCAGGGTAGTGATTGTATCGAGTATGAAAAGGTAATCGAAAGATTGCTTTGGAATACGGCACAACGCGAATACTCAGCCTATGACGGAGGTGTCGACAGACACACTCGTTATAGGGTCAAGCGAACAAGTGCATGTGGTGGATGCCTTGGCGATCACAGGCGATGAAGGACGCGGTAGCCTGCGAAAAGCTTCGGGGAGCTGGCAAACGAGCATTGATCCGAAGATGTCCGAATGGGGAAACCCGGCCCGTATGGGTCATCCTGGAGTGAATACATAGCTCCAGTGAAGCGAACGCGGTGAACTGAAACATCTAAGTAACCGCAGGAAAAGAAATCAACCGAGATTCCCAAAGTAGTGGCGAGCGAAATGGGATCAGCCTGTACTCTTTATCTGTGTTGTTAGCTGAACGCTCTGGAAAGTGCGGCCATAGCAGGTGATAGCCCTGTAAGCGAAAACAGCGTGGAAGAACTAGGGGTACGACAAGTAGGGCGGGACACGTGAAATCCTGTCTGAAGATGGGGGGACCATCCTCCAAGGCTAAATACTCGTGATCGACCGATAGTGAACCAGTACCGTGAGGGAAAGGCGAAAAGAACCCCGGGAGGGGAGTGAAATAGATCCTGAAACCGCATGCATACAAACAGTCGGAGCCTCGTAAGGGGTGACGGCGTACCTTTTGTATAATGGGTCAGCGACTTACGTTCAGTAGCGAGCTTAACTGATTAAGGCAGGCGTAGCGAAAGCGAGTCCGAATAGGGCGATCAGTTGCTGGGCGTAGACCCGAAACCAAGTGATCTATCCATGGCCAGGTTGAAGGTGCGGTAACACGTACTGGAGGACCGAACCCACTAACGTTGAAAAGTTAGGGGATGAGCTGTGGATAGGGGTGAAAGGCTAAACAAACTTGGAAATAGCTGGTTCTCTCCGAAAACTATTTAGGTAGTGCCTCGTGTATCACCTTCGGGGGTAGAGCACTGTCATGGTTGTGGGGTCCATTGCGGATTACTACGCCATAGCAAACTCCGAATACCGAAGAGTGCAATCACGGGAGACAGACATCGGGTGCTAACGTCCGGTGTCAAGAGGGAAACAACCCAGACCGCCAGCTAAGGTCCCAAAGATTGGCTAAGTGGGAAACGAAGTGGGAAGGCTAAAACAGTCAGGAGGTTGGCTTAGAAGCAGCCACCCTTTAAAGAAAGCGTAATAGCTCACTGATCGAGTCGTCCTGCGCGGAAGATGTAACGGGGCTCAAGCCAGTCACCGAAGCTGCGGATGCGAGTTTTACTCGCATGGTAGGAGAGCGTTCCGTAAGCCTGCGAAGGTGCGTTGAAAAGCGTGCTGGAGGTATCGGAAGTGCGAATGCTGACATGAGTAGCGATAAAGGGGGTGAAAAGCCCCCTCGCCGTAAGCCCAAGGTTTCCTACGCAACGTTCATCGGCGTAGGGTGAGTCGGCCCCTAAGGCGAGGCAGAAATGCGTAGCTGATGGGAAGCAGGTCAATATTCCTGCACCATTGTTAGATGCGATGGGGGGACGGATCGCGGAAGGTTGTCCGGGTGTTGGACGTCCCGGTCGCTGCATTGGAGAAGGTGCTCAGGCAAATCCGGGCACAGGATTCAAGGGTGTGGCGCGAGTGACTTCGGTCACGAAGCAATTGGAAGTGGTTCCAAGAAAAGCCTCTAAGCTTCAGTCTAACGATGACCGTACCGCAAACCGACACAGGTGGGCGAGATGAGTATTCTAAGGCGCTTGAGAGAACTCGGGAGAAGGAACTCGGCAAATTGGTACCGTAACTTCGGGATAAGGTACGCCTCTGTAGCTTGACTGGCCTGCGCCAGGAGGGTGAAGAGGTTGCAATAAACTGGTGGCTGCGACTGTTTAATAAAAACACAGCACTCTGCAAACACGAAAGTGGACGTATAGGGTGTGACGCCTGCCCGGTGCCGGAAGATTAAATGATGGGGTGCAAGCTCTTGATTGAAGTCCCGGTAAACGGCGGCCGTAACTATAACGGTCCTAAGGTAGCGAAATTCCTTGTCGGGTAAGTTCCGACCTGCACGAATGGCGTAACGATGGCCACACTGTCTCCTCCCGAGACTCAGCGAAGTTGAAGTGTTTGTGATGATGCAATCTCCCCGCGGCTAGACGGAAAGACCCCATGAACCTTTACTGTAGCTTTGCATTGGACTTTGAACCGATCTGTGTAGGATAGGTGGGAGGCTATGAAGCCAGGACGCTAGTCTTGGTGGAGCCGTCCTTGAAATACCACCCTGGTTTGTTTGAGGTTCTAACCTTGGTCCGTGATCCGGATCGGGGACAGTGCATGGTAGGCAGTTTGACTGGGGCGGTCTCCTCCCAAAGTGTAACGGAGGAGTACGAAGGTACGCTAGGTACGGTCGGAAATCGTGCTGATAGTGCAATGGCATAAGCGTGCTTAACTGCGAGACCGACAAGTCGAGCAGGTGCGAAAGCAGGTCATAGTGATCCGGTGGTTCTGTATGGAAGGGCCATCGCTCAACGGATAAAAGGTACTCTGGGGATAACAGGCTGATACCGCCCAAGAGTTCATATCGACGGCGGTGTTTGGCACCTCGATGTCGGCTCATCTCATCCTGGGGCTGTAGCCGGTCCCAAGGGTATGGCTGTTCGCCATTTAAAGAGGTACGTGAGCTGGGTTTAAAACGTCGTGAGACAGTTTGGTCCCTATCTGCCGTGGGCGTTGGATATTTGAAGGGGGCTGCTCCTAGTACGAGAGGACCGGAGTGGACGAACCTCTGGTGTACCGGTTGTCACGCCAGTGGCATCGCCGGGTAGCTATGTTCGGAAGAGATAACCGCTGAAAGCATCTAAGCGGGAAACTCGCCTTAAGATGAGATATCCCCGGGGCTTCGAGCCCCTTGAAGGGTCGTTCCAGACCAGGACGTTGATAGGTCAGGTGTGTAAGTGCAGTAATGCATTGAGCTAACTGATACTAATTGCCCGTAAGGCTTGATCCTATAACCGGTGTGTTTGTGCTCCATCGGTTGAGTCACGCGACTGTGCCCAAAGACAGTCACTACCCAAAACTACTTCTTCCCAGATTGGTTGTGCCGCCCCCAACGCGACACAACAACAAGTCATGCCTGATGACCATAGCGAGTCGGTCCCACCCCTTCCCATCCCGAACAGGACCGTGAAACGACTCCACGCCGATGATAGTGCGGATTGCCCGTGTGAAAGTAGGTAATCGTCAGGCTCCTCATGCCGCAAACAAAAACCCCACCCCGAAAAGGTGGGGTTTTTGCGTT
>NZ_JALQEA010000083.1:0-3219 GCF_023630965.1 Caballeronia sp. ATUFL_M2_KS44
TCAACTGCCGTTCGATTCGTCCGGTAGTCAACGGCCGCTCCCGGGCAAGCAGAGACATCCAGTCGCGATCACGAGCACGTCACCTCAACGCAGAAGTCATGGACTGCGGTGACCATCTGATTGAGGCCGGGCTGTTCCAGCGGGTAGTGCCCAGCGTTTTCCAGCATCATCACCGTGACAGGAACGTGCCTGATTCTCTGCAGGAACACCTGGCTCAGATGCAAGGGTGTCCAGCGATCCTGCGCGGGCTGCGTTAGCAGGATCGGGCATACGGCGAAATCTTCCGGTTCGATCGCTGGCTGATAACCCGTGTAGCTGGCCAGAAAACTCATAGTCACCCACTTTCCCGCCGACGTTTTGTCCGCCATGCAGGCCTTCAGCGCAGCCGGGTCGTTGACGAGCGTGTACATCTTGCTCGCTACGGACATCGGCATGCGCAGCCCGGCGAACGGCGTGCGTGCGGTCAGCGCCGCAAGCGGGCCGCCGACACGGCTCATGAACCGGTTGTACGCCGTCTCGTCGCGAACCTGCTGGATGCGTTGATCGAGAAAAGTCATGCCGACAATACCCCTGACTTTCCGGTTCTTCGCCGCGACGTGATACGTCTCCATGCCACCCGCACTCAGTCCGTAAAGCACGATTGGCCGATCGTCTCTCGCCAGCTCTGCGTCGATGAGGTCACTTCCGGCCTGTACCCAATCGTCGTACCGGACCGGCCTGCCGCGTCCGACTTGTGTCAAGCCGTACTCCGGCATGTCGATCGCGATGGTTTCAAAGCCTCTGCGGGCAAGAGGAGCGCCGAGAATCGTCGACATCTGCCGGCCGTTCGTTCCGACTCCATGGAAGAGAATCACCTTCAACGGCGCTTCGACATTGCGATAGCAATCGAGATGGATGCGATGCCCACGCCATGACCACCATTCCTCCTGCGGCTCCTGTTCTCCCCGTAGCTGAAACTCGAGGGGCAGAAAGCGCTGAATGTCTCTCCAGTTTTGCTGCTGTGCATAAGTCGTCATTTTTTAGACCTTTGTCCGGAGTGTCACGCGTACGACACCTCAAAGCCCGAACGTTGTGGAAAGAACGCGCTGCCCATCAGCATCGACGGTGTCCTGTAGCCTCCCGGTCCCGGGTCAGTCAGACAGCGGTCGGCAATGGCCAGCGCCGTGTCCGCCGTCATCGCGTAGACGTTAGGCGCCGACATTTTTATCGTCACCGTCGTGCCTTGCACGTTCGTCGCCTGTGCCCAGAACTCCGTTCGCTGGATGTCACGCGCGCCCGCGTCCGGACCGCCGGCAAAGCGCTGCCGTGCGAGCCGGTCGAGTGCCCGGTGTACGGAGGGAACGGCAAATAGCCCGCGCATGAAGTTGGTGAGCCGCATCGCCAGTCCGAGCGCGAGCGGCAATGTGCAGTAAACGAGCCCGTCCGGTACGCCGGTCGATACACCCGCGGTAAACACATCGCCCCACGGAATCGACACACCCCAACGTGCGCCGCCGGGAAACGGAATGCGTCTGATACGCCAGGCATTCGGCACCGAAACGAGGCGATGATTCCGCCGGACGAGTCCGCCGCTTGCGGCGGACTCCAGGATCGTCATCGCAGTTCCGATGCTGGGCTTCGTTCCGAACGAAAAGGCGAGGTCGATCCGCGTCGCGTCGGGCATCCGCGACTTCAGCGCCGCAGCAAGGCTATCGGTGGGGACGATATCGAACCCCGCGCCGGGGCAGAGCACGATTCCCACGTCGACTGCGCGCGCATCCTGCGCATGGCAGAACTGGAAAACCGGGATTTCGCCGGTGATATCCACGTAATGCACGCGCTCGCCGATGCAGGCGTCCACGAATGCGCGGGCCGTCGTGGAAAACGGCCCCGCGCAGTTCAGCACGACAGCGACATCTTCGAGGTTCGTTTTCGCGTCGGCAACCGCGAACGCCCGCGATTCGAGACCGAACTCGTCCGCCAATGGCTTGAGCTTCTTGCCATCCCGCCCCGCGATGATCGGGTGCATGCCCCGGCGCACTGCTTCGCGCACAACCAGTTCACCCGTGTAGCCGTATGAACCGTAGATCATCAAGTTCCCGCTCATTCTATTACCCGTTCTAGTGAATCGCGTCGGCGCGCCCATGTCTGGTGGCCACCGCCTGGTCAGGTCGGTTGACGCCGAGATTTTTTTTCAGGAATGCCAACTACAGGGCGATATTCTGCAGGCACACTGCTTCGTCTTCGAGATGCAGTTCGAAGTGGTCGCCATCCATGAGGTGAAATTCGCAGTCCGGAATGCGCGTCGCCGCACGCCAGGCCGCTGCGGCCGGCGTGATCGTGTCGCGTCGGCCAGCGACGATGAGCGTCGGCGCCTTTACCCGGCGCGCGGAGCGCACCGGGCTGTACAGCGGAATCTCCAGAAAGATTCGGGACAGCACCTTGTTCTCCCAGCGCACTCCGGCCGGAAGCAATCGTGCATAACCTTCCCGGCACCCGGCACTCGTGAGCGCCGCCGTGTCGCCGGGATGTCCGACGATCCGGCTGTAGTGCGGACGGCCGAACAGCCGGCCGCCCTGGTCGAACAGTGCCGCGATCGCCAGGCGAAGGGTCACGCGCGCCGGCACCTGGCACAGACTCGCGACACCACTCACGTGCGGAACCTGGGCGATTACCGCGTGAATTCCGTGATCGTTCGCGGCCGTTTCGATTACGTGCCCGCCCGAGAACGACGTGCCCCACAGGACGATACACGCGGTATCGACGCTGGAAAGCGTCCGCACATGCCGGACTGCCGCAGCCCAGTCGGCGAGGTGCCGGCGTGGGCTGACCCAATGCCGCGGCATGCCTTCGCTATCGCCGAAATTGCGATAGTCGAACAGGTACACCGCGTACCCTTCGGCCACGAAGCGTCGTGCGAATGCTGGCAGACCCGCTGCACGGATCGCGCCGAAGCCGTGCCCCATCACGATCACGGGCGGCTTGTCGCTCGTGTCCGGCAGCATGAGCGTTCCGGCGCAGTATTCGCCCTGGCTCGGGAATGTGGAGTCGAAACTGGGCATGATCGCTTCCGGTTCGGTCAGTTGGCAAATGTCGCGCATGCGTACCGCTTCACGCGGACACCGCACGCCTTCCTGCGCGGTGTGCGGGAGAAGCCGTCACGCGGGTTCCGGCACGCTTGAATTCGAGCGCGGGGTCGGCGATCGTATCCTTCAGCAGCATCCCGCGATCGATCTCGAG
>NZ_JALQEA010000084.1:0-2435 GCF_023630965.1 Caballeronia sp. ATUFL_M2_KS44
CAGACATAGGCGGCCGCCATGTCGATTTTCAGCGTCCATGGCGCGTTCGTGTAACCGAACAGATAGGCGAAATTGGGAACGTCCTGAAGCAGGACGCCCTTGTAGGTCATGACCTTGCTGACGTCGATCTGTCGTCCGTCGACGTGCAGCTTCATGCCGCCGAGCGACTGGAGTTGCAGGCCGGTCGCCGTGACCACGATGTCAGCGTCGAGCACCTTGCCGGATTTCAGGAGAATCCCGTTTTCCGTGAACGTTTCGATGTGGTCGGTCACGACGGATGCCTTTCCCTCGCGGATGACCGTGAACAGATCGCCATCCGGAACCGCGCACAGCCGCTCGTCCCACGGGTTGTACGCTGGCGTGAAGTGACGCATGTCCGTGCCGCCGCCGACCTGCTTCTCGACGTGGGCCAGCAGCCACGACCGGATGCGGCGCGGCCAGCGTTTGGCGGCCTTGTAGATGAGACGTTGCAGCCCGATGTTGCGCCAGCGGGCCATTGCGTACACCCACTGGGTCGGCAGCACGCGATCCAGCACCGCGGAGATCTTGTCGTAGGCCGGCACCGAAAAAATGTAGCTCGGCGAGCGCTGCAGCATCGTGACGTGAGCGGCCCGGCCGGCCATGGCGGGCACGAGCGTGACGGCCGTTGCGCCGCTGCCGATCACCACGACACGCTTGCCGCGATAGTCGAGATCCACGGGCCAGTGCTGCGGATGGATGCGCAAGCCGCCGAATCGCTCTTGCCCCGGAAAATGCGGCAGATATCCGCGGTCGTGGTTGCAATAGCCCGTGCACGGAATCAGGTACTGGCAGGTGAAGGTCAATGTTTCTCCACTGTCTTCATGGCGCGCATTGACCGTCCAGCGGAGCTGCTCCGTCGACCAGTTCGCGTCCTCGATTTTGACGCCGAAGCGAATGAGGCGGTCGACACCATGCTCGCGCGCCGTGTCGGCAATGTATTGCCGGATCGACGGCCCGTCGGCGAGGACCTTGTAGTCGTGCCACGGCCGGAACGCATAGCCGAAGCTGAACATGTCCGAATCAGACCGAATACCCGGATAACGGAACAGGGCCCATGTTCCGCCAATCGCATTGCGGCGCTCAAGAATCGTGACGCGCTTTTCCGGGCATTTTCTGGCAAGGTGGCACGCCATGCCGATACCGGAAATGCCGGCGCCAATGATCAGGACGTCGTAGTCGGTGTTCACCGGATGCCTCCTCGCTGATGATGATCGACACCCGCACTCTAGCCCTGACCCCGCCCGAACGTTTGACGTCATGAGACTAGTGTTTTACATTTTGAGACATGGATCCGTTAGTGAGAGCAAGTGGCCTGCGCGGCTACCCGGCACTGATGCGCAACATGGGCCACGATCCCATACCGCTGCTGCGCCGGTACCACATTGCCGAGGAGTCACTGGACCGGGACGATACGTTGATATCGCTTCGCTCGGCCACGCATCTGCTGGAAGCCAGCGCCGAAGTGACGAGGTGCGGTGATTTTGGGCTGCGCCTGTCTTCGCATCAGAGCATCGACGTGCTCGGTCCGTTGAGTATCGTGCTGCGCAATGCGCCCACAATCCGGGATGCCCTGAACGATGTGATTCGATACCTGTTCGTGCACAGTCCGGGAATCATCGTGTCGGTCAACGAGCGTAGCCCGCTCGTGAAGAACACGGTCGCGGTGTCCGTCGACGTTCACCTGACCGGTCCCGTCGTTACGCGACAAAACAGTGACCTTTGCCTCGCGGATGCACACAATTTCCTGCGGCTCTTTGCGGGAGACAAATATGACCTGCGCGCGGTATCGATACCGCACGAACCTGCCGTCAGCCGCGCGGTGTACGAGCGCTTTTTCGGGGCGAAACTGCTGGAGGAGCCGGCGGGCGCCACGTTGCACATTGCGCGCGATACGTTTGCCGCCAATGTCCAGGGGGCGAATGCCTCGTTTCATCAGATCGCGGAAGACTATATTTTCCGGAATTTTGGTGCGGCGCAGGGCAGCGCGTCAGATCGCGTCCGCCAGGTGTTGCGGCAGACGCTCGGCACGTCGAGTTCCGACAAGTCCGGTGTCGCCGAACTGCTTGCACTGCATCCGAGAACGCTTCAGCGTCGTCTTTCGGAGGAGGGCACGAGCTTCGAGATACTCAAGGACGATGTTCGCAAGCAGCTCGCAGTCCACTACCTTCAAAATACCCGGCTGACGATCGGCCAAATTTCATTGCTGCTCGGCTTTCCTGCGCAATCCGCGTTGTCGCGTGCATGCCGCCAGTGGTTCGAACTCACTCCATCGGACATCCGTGGCGGGAATCAGCAAATTTGAGTGCACTGATCGAACAGCCAGGAGTTCATCATCGTCAATACTACGACTGCTTAAAGATACAAAGCGGCCGTCCGAGTGTCCGCACAACAGGATGCGCGAGCGGCGCCTAATG
>NZ_JALQEA010000085.1:0-1608 GCF_023630965.1 Caballeronia sp. ATUFL_M2_KS44
GCGCCGAGTTCGAAGCGCTGTTTCAGCGCACCTACGCGCAACGAGTAATGCGTGGGATCGACTTCCGCCGATGAATAGATAGGGCCGCCGCAGTTCTCGCAAAATGCGTGTATCCGTCGCGCGCCGCTCGGCGCCACTTTGATATACCGTTTGGGAACACCCCGGAGCAATCGAAAGGTATGTGCCGGCGCGGGAATGTTTGCCCGAAATGCCGATCCCGACTGCATCTGACAGTCAGCGCAATGGCAGACGACAACGGTTCCAAGTTGCACCTCGGCTTCGTACTGGATCGCACCACAGTGACAGCGTCCCTCGACCTTCATGGGCACCTCCCGGAATGTCGCGATCACTCAGGATACCGGAACCGGATAGCCGCATTTCTCCGCGCGTTATGATTGCTTGGCCACGCTCGCCAGTTGCGCCTCGAGTGCGTTGCGCGCACGTGATGCTGCCTCGGCGCTGACACGGTCGGCCAGCACCTCCGTGAGATCGCGCAGGTCCTGCGCGCTGAGACCGACGTTCATCCCGATACGCATATGCGCCTGCACTTGAGACTCCAGACCTGGCAACGCAGACAGCATCCCGATCGTTGCTAGTTCGCGGCTTTGCCAGTCGAGATTGTCGCGCTCGAAGATATCGCCAAAAAGATGCGTCTTCAGGTAGGTGTCTATAGCAGGAGCAAACTCGAATAGCGGTCCTTTGACCGGTCCGCCCGAAAGGCGTGTCTGGTTCGCGGTCCCGGCCTCGAGCAGAGCATCCCCGGTTGGCGCCACGTGGCTGGGCAAGCTGCCGCCGGCATCCTGAATGCCGCGAGCCTTGCGAGTTTCCAACACCTTCATCAGTTCGCCAAGCGCGTTGAGGCTGCGGGGAAAGCCTGCATATGCGTAGAGCTGAACGAGAATCTCCTTGGCGTCGTTCACGGTCAAACCCGCGTCCAAGCCTTCGTTCAGTGCCTCGCTCAGGTCTCCAATGCGCCCAGCGCTGGCGAATGCTGCAATAGGGATGATTGCCCGCTGCCGTTCGTTAAGGGTTGATGCGTCGCCGGGGGCGATCGTAGAGGATACGTTCATATTGCTGGTCTCGGTCGTTGAAGGGTGCGCCGATGCGGCGCCGATACACATCGCTAGCGCGAGCACAGCCATCTGGCATCGCACCGGTCCCCGCTTACCGTCGGCCGTATTCTTCATCGGTGACTTTCTCCATCCAGTCTACATTCTTGCCGTCGAGCGTCCCGGTCACAGCAAGATGCGTCATCGCTGTGTTCGGCGCGGCGCCATGCCAGTGCTTGACACCCGGTGGGCACCAGACAACATCGCCGGGGTGGAGGATCTGGACAGGCTTGCCCCATTCCTGTGTCAGACCCGTGCCGGACAACACAACGAGGCGCTGCCCTGCTGGATGGGTGTGCCATGCCGATCGTGCTCCCGGTTCAAAGCTCACGTTCGCACCTGATGCGGTGATTTCCTCACTGGAAGGCCAGACGGGCTCGACGCGCACGCGTCCGGTGAAATACTCGGCGGAGCCTTCGCTGACGGCCTGGGTTCCTGCGCGCGAAATCTGTTGCACGTCAATGGGCGTACCAGCTGCGGCGGGCGTAGCCTCTGTGAT
>NZ_JALQEA010000086.1:0-530 GCF_023630965.1 Caballeronia sp. ATUFL_M2_KS44
CGCCCCTCCCCGGGGCGGGGGTCACTTTCTTTGCTGCTGCAAAGAAAGTAACCAAAGAAAGCAGCTTTTTCGCCCGTGGTTCGTTTTTGATGGTGCACTCCGTAGAGCCACGCTGGCACTCAGCTTGATAGAACCTTGAATCACCTTCCGCGCCCACTGTGCGCCACCCCATGCGAGCCCCCCGGCTCGACAAAACCATCGGCAGGCAACCCACCACGCGACACCACAAGCTCTAGAAAAGCCTACTCTTCACCGCCATCCACGCACCGGTGTCTTTCACCGTCGCGCGTGGTCTCATTCGTGGTTTGTTTTGGCGTGGGCGGAAGTGCCCGATGGTTTTGTCGAGCCGGGGGGCTCGCATGGGGTGGCGCTCAGCGGGCGCGGAAGGTGATTCAAGGTTGATTCAAGCTGAGTGCCAATCTGGTTCTACGGAGTGACCACACATTCAGTGCTTCGAGCCAGAAAAGCTGCTTTCTTTGGTTACTTTCTTTGCAGCAGCAAAGAAAGTGACCCCCGCCCCGGGGAGGGGC
>NZ_JALQEA010000087.1:0-512 GCF_023630965.1 Caballeronia sp. ATUFL_M2_KS44
TCGTGCAGCAGCGTGACGAGAATCCGGCAGCCCGATGCGCCGATCGGATGACCGATCGCAATCGCCCCGCCGTTCACGTTGATTTTCGACTGATCCCAGCCCATTTGCTTATGCACCGCGAGCGCCTGCGCCGCGAACGCTTCGTTGATTTCCATCAGGTCCAGATCGTTCACGCTCCAGCCCGCGCGTTCCAGACAGCGCTTCGAAGCCGGCACCGGACCCATGCCCATCACTTTCGGATCGACGCCCGCATTCGCGTACGCCTTGATGCGCGCGAGCGGCGTGAGACCGAGCGCCTCGGCCTTCTTCGCCGACATCACGACGACCGCCGCCGCGCCATCGTTGATGCCCGATGCGTTCGCCGCCGTCACCGTGCCCTCTTTCGAGAACGCGGGCTTCAGGCCGGACAGCGCCTCGGCCGTCACGCCGTGGCGCACGAACTCGTCGGTGTTGAACTGCAGCGGCTCGCCTTTGCGTTGCGGAATCGCGATCGGCACGATTTCGTCGTTGAA
>NZ_JALQEA010000088.1:0-427 GCF_023630965.1 Caballeronia sp. ATUFL_M2_KS44
GTCACTTTCTTTGCTGCTGCAAAGAAAGTAACCAAAGAAAGCAGCTCGTCACGGCCCGCGGTCACACGCACGTTGGGTAGTACTCTCGTCCTAGGTGGCACTCGCCTAAAGAGTGCCCTCAAACACCTAATCGGGCTTGGATCGCGCACGGTCCGCCGCCCGAAAACGCTGAGGACACTGGTTCAGCACGAAAGAGCTTCGGCACAGCGCTACGCGCTGCCGTCGGGTATGCAAGGGAAACCAGCGGAATATATGTGCAGCGCGTTAAGATGGTGGCGTTAGCACGAAAGTACGCGCGGACCCGATTGACCCATCGGCCGCGAAGCGGGCCGGAGCTATCTGGTGCTGAACCAGTCTGTCTTGTGGTGCGATGTGTCAGACCGTGCGCGAGCCAAGCCCGGTTGGTCCTTCGAGGGCGACACTTAGG
>NZ_JALQEA010000089.1:0-374 GCF_023630965.1 Caballeronia sp. ATUFL_M2_KS44
GCCGGCATACGCAACGGCGATCGCGTGGACAAGGACATGGTCGCGGTCCGGATTGCGCCCGACCTGTGCATGGCAGTAGCCGCATCGCCCGCCTATATGGAAGGAAAGCAGCTTCCCACCAGCCCGCATGACCTGACCATGCACCGTTGCATCAACCTTCGGTTGCCCACACACGGCGGCCTGTATGCGTTGGAATTCAAGAAGGGACGGAAGTCGCTCAGCGTGCGTGTGGAAGGGCAGACGACCTTCAACAATACCTTGCTGATGCTGCAGGCGGCGCTCGATGGTAATGGCCTGGCCTATGTACCGTTCGATCTCGTGCAGCCTCATATCGAGCAAGGCCTGCTGCTGCCCGTGCTGCAAGACTGGTGGTG
>NZ_JALQEA010000090.1:0-359 GCF_023630965.1 Caballeronia sp. ATUFL_M2_KS44
ACGGCCTGGGTTCCTGCGCGCGAAATCTGTTGCACGTCAATGGGCGTACCAGCTGCGGCGGGCGTAGCCTCTGTGATGCTCATCGGCAGAAAGCCGGCGGCAAAGCAAAGCTTGCAGAACATTCTCATGAAGGATCTCGTTGAGATAATTGGCTGTATGGATTTAAATTTACTGCCGCGGCCATTAGATGAGAAGATCGGCAAATCCGCATACACTGGTGCATGCCACTCACCAATGACGATGGAAAACCTCAACGATCTGCAACTGTTCGTCGCCGTCGCGAGAGAACGCAGTTTTACGCGGGCGGCGGCGCAAGTGGGCTTGTCGCGCTCGGCGCTGAGTCACGCAATTTCGGCATT
>NZ_JALQEA010000091.1:0-329 GCF_023630965.1 Caballeronia sp. ATUFL_M2_KS44
CCCAATTTCGCCTATCTGTTCGGTTACACGAACGCGCCATGGACGCTGAAAATCGACATGGCGGCCGCCTATGTCTGCCGCCTGATGCAGCATATGGATGCGGAAGGTTTTGACATGGTGACGGCGCATGCGCCGTCCGGCGAGAGGCTCGACGAATCGATCATGGGCTCGTTGCAGTCCGGCTACGTGCAGCGCGGCCAGGATGTCCTGCCGCGCCAGGGCCGGGCGTTGCCGTGGTGCGTGCTCCACAACCTCGAGATCGATCGCGGGATGCTGCTGAAGGATACGATCGCCGACCCCGCGCTCGAATTCAAGCGTGCCGGAACCCG
>NZ_JALQEA010000092.1:0-329 GCF_023630965.1 Caballeronia sp. ATUFL_M2_KS44
CCCAATTTCGCCTATCTGTTCGGTTACACGAACGCGCCATGGACGCTGAAAATCGACATGGCGGCCGCCTATGTCTGGCGCCTGATGCAGCATATGGATGCGGAAGGTTTTGACATGGTGACGGCGCATGCGCCGTCCGGCGAGAGACTCGACGAATCGATCATGGGCTCGTTGCAGTCCGGCTACGTGCAGCGCGGCCTGGATGTCCTGCCGCGCCAGGGCCGGGCGTTGCCGTGGCGCGTGCTCCACAATCTCGAGATCGATCGCGGGATGCTGCTGAAGGATACGATCGCCGACCCCGCGCTCGAATTCAAGCGTGCCGGAACCCG
>NZ_JALQEA010000093.1:0-283 GCF_023630965.1 Caballeronia sp. ATUFL_M2_KS44
GGTGTCGGTGGCGAAAAGACTGCGCGTCTGACTCAGCGCCTCACGCGCCGATGCCGCGTCGAGCGTCGGCAATTGCGCCGTATGGCTGCCGAGCGATTCCATCATCAGCGACCAGCCGGGCGCGATGAGGCCGCCGGTGAACACGCCGTCGGCGCGCAGTGCTTCGAGCGTCGTCGCCGTGCCGAAGGTCGCGACCAGCAGATGCTCGCCCGGATACGCCGCGCGCGCTGCGATCATGCCGGCCCAGCGGTCGCTGCCGAGTCGGGCCGGATCGGCATAGGTG
>NZ_JALQEA010000094.1:0-279 GCF_023630965.1 Caballeronia sp. ATUFL_M2_KS44
TGGATAGACATCGAGCGCGTTGTTGCTGAACACGTCCTGCCGGTGGCAATCGCACAGATGCGGCGTCGCGGCGATATAGCGCCCGGTGTCGTCGTAGTGATGGCCGGTCTCCGGATCGATGCCCTTCACCGCGCCGATCATCTCCGAGCCGAACAGGATGTTTCGATGCGGCACGACCTTCGTCAGCAGATCGACGCCCGCCTGGTGATACACGCAGGTATCGAAAAAGATGTTCTTGAGCAGGCTGTCGGCGAGTGTCTTGAAGCCCATGTCCTGCGC
>NZ_JALQEA010000095.1:0-277 GCF_023630965.1 Caballeronia sp. ATUFL_M2_KS44
CCCTCGACGATGCCCAAACGCGCGCATCCGAGGCGGAAGAAGCCTTGCGCGGCATCGAATCCAGCACCATCTGGCGCGCCACTCGCCCGCTGCGCTCGGTGCTCGCTCATGCGCCCGGAGGACGCCGCAATGTCGGCGCGGTCTTACGCGCGCGCGGCGCGCGGATCGCAAAACAACTTCCCCTCGGCCTCGGCGGACGTGCGCGTCTGGAAGAAAACGCGCGCATCATCGCGAACTCGCCGCTCTTCGACGCCGAGTGGTACGTGCAGCAACATCC
>NZ_JALQEA010000096.1:0-275 GCF_023630965.1 Caballeronia sp. ATUFL_M2_KS44
GATCCGAGCCGTCCCACAAACATCAGCGTGCCGAGACCGGTGAGCACCCCGATAAGGATGAACGAGATCATCAGGTGTTTGGTGATCGGAATGCCCGCAGACCGGGCGGCAGCGCGATTGCCGCCGACTGCGTAGACATGGCGTCCCCATACCGTATTGCTGAGCATCCACGAGAGTACGGCTGCGGCCACCAGCGTAATGGCCACCGGCATGGGCAGACCCAGATAGGAGAGCGTCGACCAGGAGAGGAGGGCGACACTGGCGAAGCCTAAGGC
>NZ_JALQEA010000097.1:0-272 GCF_023630965.1 Caballeronia sp. ATUFL_M2_KS44
ATTTGGGAAGATGGATACACTCAGCCAGTGGTCACGTTTTACGATAAAGAAAGCGATATGTATATTGTCGTAGACGGGTTTCACCGATACCTGACACTTAAACAAAGTCAAAGGATTTGGGAGAGGGAAAATGGCATGCTCCCGGTGGTTGTAATCGATAAGCCAATCGGCGACCGCATGGCATCTACGATACGCCACAACCGTGCTCGCGGTTCACACAATATCGAATTGATGTCTACAATTGTTTCAGAGCTTGTCGAAATGGGGAAGGG
>NZ_JALQEA010000098.1:0-269 GCF_023630965.1 Caballeronia sp. ATUFL_M2_KS44
GTGGTGAACGCGTGACCACCGTCCCCGGCAAGGTCGGCAGCGCCCCGACGACGGCCACGCGCGGCAGCGTGATGATCCGCGGCGCAGCCGGATGGCAGGAGCTCGCGCCCGGCACCTCTGGCGACGTGATCATGTCGAACGGCGCCGGTGCCGATCCGACGTACCAGACCCCGCCCGGCGGTGGCGGTGGCGGCGTCTCGGACGGCGACAAGGGCGACGTGGTGGTCAGCGGCTCGGGCACGGTCTGGACGCTCGACTCGGGCGTCGTC
>NZ_JALQEA010000099.1:0-269 GCF_023630965.1 Caballeronia sp. ATUFL_M2_KS44
GTGAATGCCAGGGGCTGGCTGTCCTGACGGTGAGTTGATCTATCCGCTGGGTGACCCGGTTACTTGATCCGTCTCCTGTGACGTTTCAGCCGGGTTGCCCAGCGATAGACTACATTGCATTGTGTGATATTTGCACAAGCCTAAGGGCTTTCGTTTCTAACTAACGTTCGTAGTCTATGTATAAGTCAGCGTCGAGCGCGGCAGTAAGTTCCAGGACCTATCTTGCCCCCCAGCCCGCTATCAGTTATACCCCCCTACAACGCCAACCG
>NZ_JALQEA010000100.1:0-268 GCF_023630965.1 Caballeronia sp. ATUFL_M2_KS44
GTTGCGTGCTGGTCGCGCAGGAGCGCGGCGTCGATCTCGGCATCGAGGCGAGCGAGCCGGCGACCGTGAAGGGCGATGCGGATTCGCTGCGCGTGATGTTCAACAATCTCATCGATAACGCAACGAAGTACACGCCCAAAGGCGGACGCGTGGACGTCTGCCTGATGATTCGGGACGGGCGTTCGGTCGTCGAAATCTCCGATACCGGGCCGGGCATTCCGCAAGAAGAACGCGAACGCGTGTTCGACCGGTTCTATCGCGTGGGGGA
>NZ_JALQEA010000101.1:0-267 GCF_023630965.1 Caballeronia sp. ATUFL_M2_KS44
ATTTGAAAAGATTCAAAAACACCGAGTAGATACTCTTCCTTTATTAATCAATAAAATTACCCAAGATGAACTGGAAACCAGATCACAATTCGTGGAAAGATCGCAAGAGAATAAGGGCGACAAGCCTATTGCGTGATATTCCATTTGATCGACTACGCCCAAAAGATAAACCAACTCGTTATTTTGTAGATAACGAGTATGTTGATGGGTGGTATGTAGCAAAGCTCCCCAGACTTTGTGGTGCCGTTTTGAATGTCCTCTTAAGAC
>NZ_JALQEA010000102.1:0-269 GCF_023630965.1 Caballeronia sp. ATUFL_M2_KS44
CCCCACGCCCCCCCCGCCCCACCCACCCCGCCCCTTCCCGGTTTTTAATGATCCGGCTACCACCGAGATCTAGACTAGGTACCGGTCGTCGGCAGATTCAGATGTTTATTAGATACAGGCGCTGAAGATCACGGCGTCCGCGCTGTCCAAGGGCTCGATCTTAAACAAATCTCCGACCCCCCCAGACACCCGGTTACAAGTCGATTGCATCGCCCAGTCCGCCTCCGCAGCGGAGGCCGGGCTGCGGGGGATGTGGCTCGTCATCGGGG
>NZ_JALQEA010000103.1:0-265 GCF_023630965.1 Caballeronia sp. ATUFL_M2_KS44
GGATGTATAAGTCATTTGTGGTGTTTTAGTGCTATTTTGTTCATTTTGAAGTGCTTCTTTATATTAATTTTGGCAAGTTTAAAAATCTATTTTAGTCATTTTTAAATTTTAATGTTTTATAGATATTTAAGTTATTTTGAGGTTTCATGGATATTTAGGTACTTTTCAAATTTTTGTGGGGAATTTTAGTCATTTCTATATGTTCATGAGGCTATTTTAGTCATTCTTGATATTTTGAAACTCATAGGAGATCACTATCATGAGT
>NZ_JALQEA010000104.1:0-262 GCF_023630965.1 Caballeronia sp. ATUFL_M2_KS44
GAGCGCCTGTTCGACGATGCGCTCGCCCGCGCCGTTTTCCGCGACGCTGTCGGTGTTCGATACGGCTTCGCCGCCCGCCGCGCGAATCTCATCGACGACGCGCTCGCCCGGCGTGCTGTCGCGGCCCGTGCCTTCGAGCGACGCGCCGATATCGTTGACCACCACGCGCGCGCCGTAACGCGCCATCAGCAGCGCGATATCGCGGCCGATGCCGCCGCCCGCGCCCGATACGACCACCACCTTGCCTTCCATCATCCTGCTC
>NZ_JALQEA010000105.1:0-261 GCF_023630965.1 Caballeronia sp. ATUFL_M2_KS44
GTGCCGCAGTTACTGGCACTCAGTGACAGCGAATTTTTAGCGCAAATTCAACAGGCATTTGGTTACCGGGCCGGCGTCTTTACTACAGTGGGCAGCCGGGCCGCTTACCCGCTGGTGTTAAAGCAAAGCCAGCAGGTGGTGAATCACCGCACTGCACTGTTAGGTAACAGCTTACATAACCTGCACCCTATTGCCGGCCAGGGCTTTAATCTGGCACTGCGAGATATTGCCTGTTTAAGCCAACTGCTGTCAGAGCAAGGT
>NZ_JALQEA010000106.1:0-261 GCF_023630965.1 Caballeronia sp. ATUFL_M2_KS44
GCGCTTCACTCAACTATTCGACTGCTTATTCGACGCGGTCGGTTTGACTGTTGATCAAGGACCTTTTCGGTCCTCAGTAAGTAATATGGATACCGGTATTAAGACGTCCCGTCGCTCTATCGCTAACGTCCCATGGCGATCGCGTAAAGATGCGCCCGAGCGGCCGATGTTAAACTAACAGCGCTAGTCGACCTCGTCATCGCGACGAAGACAGCCCTCCCATATCGATCGAACGGCCACCTGTGCCCGTCATGCCAGTCG
>NZ_JALQEA010000107.1:0-257 GCF_023630965.1 Caballeronia sp. ATUFL_M2_KS44
CGGCAGTTGCGTCCGCGAAGAAAAATAGGAATACAACCCGGAAGAACAACAACGCCTATCACTCGCGCATATCAGGCAAGCGTGCAAGTGCAACAGCGCTCTGGAGAGCAAGCCACCCAGAAAAGAGGGCCGCTCACCAGGCGGTTGCGACCTCGATAAGAAGCGGGTCATTGCTTAAACAGCCGTGCGAAGTATGTGGATCAGAAATCAGAATACACGCTCACCACGACGACTATAGCCAACCGCTTTGCGTGAGG
>NZ_JALQEA010000108.1:0-251 GCF_023630965.1 Caballeronia sp. ATUFL_M2_KS44
GCCTGCAACTGCGTCTCGCGCAGGAGCGCTTCGAGATCGTCCGGATCGACGTCGAGCATTTCGCTGCGCCGCGACAGCACGGCTTCGAGATCGGCGCGCGTGAACGAGGCGGCGTCGGGCGGCGCGTTCGCGGGTTTCGGCGCGGCGTGGCCGTGCGGATAGCGATGGCCCGTCAACGCATGAAACACGATCGCCGACGAAAGCAGCGCCGCCGACTGGATCGCCACCGGCGCGAACACGAAGCCGAAGCC
>NZ_JALQEA010000109.1:0-247 GCF_023630965.1 Caballeronia sp. ATUFL_M2_KS44
CTTTTCACCATTGATTGCCAAATTCCAATCAGCCAATAGTGACTCTCGATGGATCTCTATCCAAGCTTGTACCAAACGAATTTTTGCGAGAGGAATGATTCCACTCAAAATAGCACCATCCGTAATATGGAACGAAGCCTCTTGCCCTCGGTATTTTGCATGAATATGTGGAAAATTATGTCGTTCATTATCATAAAAATACATATAAATAACAACCCCATAAAACATACTAATCGTTGGCATACCC
>NZ_JALQEA010000110.1:0-246 GCF_023630965.1 Caballeronia sp. ATUFL_M2_KS44
ACTCTCGACGATGTGACCGGCGTCATCGACCACGGCTAGCGTCGCCGGGCGACCGTCCTCGGTCGTGATGGTGAAGCCCTCCCACGCCCGCGCGCTGATCACCGAGTGCTCGAGCCTGGCGCGGTCGATCTGTTCGTTTTGTGGACCTTGCGTCGCTGGATGTTCGAGATCAGTCGGCGACATGTAGGTTGTGTGCTTCGCCATCACGGGTCTCCCTCCGAGTGTATTTCGCTGCGCTCATTCACC
>NZ_JALQEA010000111.1:0-243 GCF_023630965.1 Caballeronia sp. ATUFL_M2_KS44
GTCCACGCTGAAGCTGCAGCTGCGTCCACGTGCCACCCCTGGCCGTCGAGATACTGAGCTCATTGAGCTCCCCAACAATTGCTCGCTGAGACAGGCCGTTCGCAACCATAGCTCTGATGACCGTGCTGACCCTAGCAGCGAACTGTTCTGCAGCTGCCTTGCGGTCGGTCAGGTTACGCGCAAGGTTAGCGGGGCCAGCTGCTCCCAATTTGACTCCGCGTTTCTTCGCAGCCTGCAGAGCCT
>NZ_JALQEA010000112.1:0-242 GCF_023630965.1 Caballeronia sp. ATUFL_M2_KS44
GATTAAAAGGCCAGTTCAAAAAGAGCCCAGGAGGGCTGTTTACTTTCCTTCGAAACGGTTAACCTTGGATGCCTGAACAACGGATCAAGGAATGCCGGCACCTTTCATCGATGACGAACTGTGGGCACTAATCGAACCACTACTTCCACCGTCCAAACCGCGACGCAAGCGGTACCCTGGGCGCCTACGAGTCTCGGACCGTGCGGCACTCAATGGCATCCTGCTTGTGCTAAAGACAGGTA
>NZ_JALQEA010000113.1:0-242 GCF_023630965.1 Caballeronia sp. ATUFL_M2_KS44
GCGCAGAACCATGACTCCAGCCTAACGTTCGGCCCTTTCGGAGCTCATGACTCAGATCAACCAAGCTGGCACATTCGCACTTTCGGTTTGATGCGGGAATTTGATCGTAGTCAAATCCGATCAGGTGAACCCGAGTACCTTCACGCTCATCGACGAAACACCTTTGGAGACATCGTGCGACTCACGTTTCTTGGCGCGGCCGAAACAGTCACTGGCTCCAAATACCTGCTGGAGCATGAGGG
>NZ_JALQEA010000114.1:0-238 GCF_023630965.1 Caballeronia sp. ATUFL_M2_KS44
GGTCAGAGTCATGCCATGCTCCTTTGCATGTGGTGTTGACGTGCCTTACTAGCCGTTACGGTAAGGCCAAAAGGTACGTTACGGGGCTGCGGGGAAACCCGCCAATAACACCCGCATTACGGTCATCACAGATGAATGAGCGGATCAACCGCGATAGCCAAAAAGAGCAATGACAGATAAGTATTCGACCAATGGAATAGACCCATCGGTTTGAGTAAGGCATCACGCAGGCCAGCAT
>NZ_JALQEA010000115.1:0-234 GCF_023630965.1 Caballeronia sp. ATUFL_M2_KS44
CCCGCTCTTTTAAAGATACGGCGACCACCGATATCTTCAGTAGGTACCGGTCGTCTGCAGCGTCAGATGTGTCTAAGAGACTGCTTCAACTGCTCGGCCTGATCGGCCATCGCGCCCGCGTTCTCCGCAATCGCCGCGCCTCGGTCCACGCGTTTCTCTTAAACACATATCCTATCCCACTACACCCGCTTAAATATCTCGTATCCCGCCTTCTGTTGTTAATATGCGGGCGGT
>NZ_JALQEA010000116.1:0-233 GCF_023630965.1 Caballeronia sp. ATUFL_M2_KS44
AGCCGGTGCTCGTGATGCGCGATACCACCGAGCGTCAGGAAGCGGTCGACGCCGGCGTGGTGAAGCTCGTGGGCACCGATACCGCCGACATCGTCGACAACGTCATGCACCTGCTGCACGACGCGCGTGCGTACGCGGCGATGAGCCGTGGCGCGAATCCTTATGGCGACGGCCGCGCATGCGATCGCATCGCCGCCGTCTTGCAGGCGTTCGAGCTTCGCCCGGCTCTGGCC
>NZ_JALQEA010000117.1:0-232 GCF_023630965.1 Caballeronia sp. ATUFL_M2_KS44
CGCCGCCTTTATTAGCCGATAAAACGGCTCGGCATTTCTATACGCCGGTCTCTTGGGGTTGGTGTTGTTTATAATAGAGATTATCACGCGCACCTGCGGAAAGCGCTCGATCCAGCGCCGCGCCATTTCGGGACTCTTCACGGAACCGGGCCTGTGTCTTATTCACATCTGACGCTGCCGACGACCGGTTCCTAGTGTAGATCTCGGTGGTGGGCGGTTCATTAAGAAGGGG
>NZ_JALQEA010000118.1:0-232 GCF_023630965.1 Caballeronia sp. ATUFL_M2_KS44
GGCCGTGACGGATCACACGCTCGTGAGCGAGCATCCGCTCGTGCGCGTGCATCCCGAAACCGGTGAACGCGCGCTGTATGTGAGTCCGGGTTTCCTCAAGCACATCGCGGGACTGGCGCCGCGTGAAAGCCAGGTGTTGCTCGAACTCTTGTGGGAGCATGTGACGCGGCCGGAATTCACGGTGCGCTTCAAGTGGGAACCGGGCAGCATTGCGTTCTGGGACAATCGCGCG
>NZ_JALQEA010000119.1:0-232 GCF_023630965.1 Caballeronia sp. ATUFL_M2_KS44
GTGCGAATGGAGGGTTCGAAGCTGGGTAGTCAAGGGAACAAGGGAAGCAGGCCTCAACATTTCAGCGCGCACCATTGCGCATACAGTGAAGCCTGGCGACCACCTTACCGCATACATTACCTATTGGGGAGCCAATGACGCGCGGCACCGCTATTCCTGCGGCTTCGACAATATTGATTCTGTAAACCTCGACGTCTCGACTGACTTTACGTTGAATGAGGTAGGTGTCGCC
>NZ_JALQEA010000120.1:0-231 GCF_023630965.1 Caballeronia sp. ATUFL_M2_KS44
GGTCGAGCGCGAGCGTCTGAAAGACGTGATTCGAACTCGCGAGGCAGACGTCGCCGTAGCTTCGGCCATTGCCGAACGCGAGCGTCGTGCCGTGTTCGCGCTGCACGTCGCGCCATCGCGCCTGCGCTTCGTCGCGCCAGTGCGCGGCGTGCGCGGTCTGCGGCAGGCGCGGGTAGCGGCCCCAGGAAAGCAGTTCGCTCATCGGTCAGATCGCGAGCCAGAACGCGAAGC
>NZ_JALQEA010000121.1:0-230 GCF_023630965.1 Caballeronia sp. ATUFL_M2_KS44
ATCCAGCTCGATGCGGATCGGTCCGGCGAAATCCGTCGGGCGCAGCGTCGGCTCGATCGCGTTCAGATCGAGCTTCGCGACCTTGAGGTCGAACTTGCCCCTGCCGCTTTTGAGCGCGCCGCCGCCCGTCACCGACGCGTTCTTCAGGAGCCGCACATCGAGATCGGTGATGCTTTGCTCGGACGCGTCGAGCCGCACGTTCGCGTGCGCGTCGATGAGCGGCAGCAGCT
>NZ_JALQEA010000122.1:0-229 GCF_023630965.1 Caballeronia sp. ATUFL_M2_KS44
GTATTCGAATCCGAGATATTCGGCAGTTGTCACACCAGGCCATATCTGGAAGGTATTGCCCAGGATGCGCCAACGGATGCGCGGGCCGGTCGCGATATAACCAGACTTCAGCCATTGCCATTGCTGCGGTGATTCCGGGCCGAGCATTTCCCAATGCTTCGACTTATCCCATTGCGTGCGGTCGATGATGCGCTGGTAGTCAGACGGCATCGCGTACTTCGTCTGCATG